>NZ_CP031967.1:2972412-4458618 GCF_003443615.1 Alteromonas sp. BL110
CTATATCTAGCCTAGGTGGAATTGGCGGTACGGCGTTTACGCCTATTGTAAATGCACCAGAAGTCGCCATATTAGGTGTATCTAAGTCTGAGATGAAGCCTAAGTGGAATGGTAAAGAGTTCGAGCCGCGCTTAATGGTGCCGCTAAGCTTGTCTTACGACCACCGAGTAATCGATGGTGCGGTAGGTGCAAGATTCTCTACTGAGGTTGCTGCAAACCTAACTGACTTACGCAGAATCATACTTTAAGTAAAAGGTCGAAAAAGTTTACAATATCAGTAACATTTTCGACGATTTTATAAGCCCATTTGGTGGCATTTAGGTTATGCTATTACACAAAAGTAATAGCATGACCCTACAAGAACAGGATTGAGGTTCACAATGAGCGAAATTAAAACGCAATTGGTGGTACTGGGCGGCGGCCCTGGCGGTTATTCAGCAGCATTCCGTGCGGCTGACTTAGGTATTGAAACAGTTATCGTAGACTCACGCGACACGCTTGGTGGTGTTTGTCTTAACGTTGGTTGTATCCCTTCAAAAGCCCTTCTTCACGTTGCAAAAGTGATGAAAGAAGCGAAGCACCTTGCAAGCCATGGTGTTACGTTTGGCGAGCCTACCATCGATTTAGACAAAATCCGCGAATATAAAGACAGTGTTGTTAGCCAACTAACAAACGGTCTTGGCGGAATGTCTAAAATGCGTAAAACCAAGCATGTACAAGGCTACGGCAAGTTCACTGGCGCAAACACCCTAGAAGTAAAAAATGGTGACGACGTTACTACTATTACTTTCGAGAAAGCGATTATCGCTGCGGGTTCTGAGCCTGTAAGCCTACCGTTCATCCCAGAAGATGACCGCGTAATCGACTCAACTGGCGCGCTGGAAATGAAAGACATTCCAGAGAAAATGCTAGTACTAGGCGGTGGTATCATCGGTTTAGAAATGGGTACAGTATACGAAGCACTTGGCTCAAAAATCGATGTGGTTGAATTCTTAGATCAGCTAATTCCTGCAGCTGACAAAGACATCATGAAAGTATTCATGAAAGACTACAAAGACAAGTTTAACATCATGCTTGAAACCAAAGTTACTGCGGTTGAAGCTAAAGATGATGGCTTATATGTAACGTTTGAAGGCAAGAAAGCGCCTGCAGAGCCAGTACGCTACGACAAAGTACTTGTTGCTGTTGGTCGTAAGCCAAACGGCAAGCTAGTTGGCGCAGATGCAGCTGGCGTAAACGTTGACGACCGTGGCTTTATCAATGTTGATAAGCAAATGCGTACTAACGTAGACCACATATTCGCAATTGGTGACCTTGTAGGTCAGCCTATGCTTGCGCACAAAGCGGTTCACGAAGGTCACGTTGCTGCAGAAGTAATTGCTGGACAGAAGCACTACTTCGACCCACGTGCTATTCCTTCAGTAGCGTACACTGAGCCAGAAGTTGCTTGGGTTGGTCTAACTGAAAAAGAAGCGAAAGAGCAGGGCGTAAGCTACGAAACAGCAACGTTCCCGTGGGCAGCTTCAGGCCGTGCCATTGCATCTGATGCAACTAATGGTATGACCAAGATGATCTTCGAAAAAGAAACAGGCCGTGTTATCGGTGGCGCAATGGTTGGTACAAACGCGGGCGAAATGCTTGGCGAAATCGGTCTAGCTATTGAAATGGGTGCTGATGCTGAAGATGTAGCATTAACTATCCACGCTCACCCAACGCTTAATGAGTCTATTGGTCTTGCGTCTGAAATTTTCGAAGGAAGCATTACTGACCTACCGAACCCTAAAGCGAAGAAAAAGAAGTAAAATAGCTTCTTTTTAAATTACTTTCAAAACCCGCTTTTAAGCGGGTTTTTTTGTACTACACTTTTATTTCAAATGTGATTTCAAAGCTCAATCCGAACATACATGTTAGGCGTCAGAAAATACTAAGCGGTGGTAGATGTCAGGAAATATTAAAGACCCAATTAAAGTACAGTCGAAGTTTGGCGAATATACCGTTGAACTAAAAGGTAACATTATTCGCCTAGACGGAAAGGGGGTCGTAACAAAAGCGCTTTTTCAACACTATCACGAAGATGTCAAAAAACTCGCTATACCTTTAGGTGGACAGCCGTGGGGCTTTTTGATCTTTGTGCAAGGTGTGGGAATTTTAACTCCAGATGCCGAGCAAGCTTTAATTGAATCTGTGCGTCTTAGAAAGCAATACGGTATGCAAGCGTGTGCTTTTGTTACGAGCAATGCAGATATACCCGCTTTGGTTAAAAGTCAGTTCGAGCGCGTCTATTCAGCGGCCAATTTATCATGCTATTTCAGTGATTCTGAAAATGATGCACTTGACTGGTTAGCCTCCCTAGGCTGCTTTTTAGAGGTTGACTAATAAACGCTTAGGCTGTCTCTTTTCCAACTATAACTTTTGCTTCTTCATCGTTACTTGGTGTTTGTAAATGCGCGGGCGTAAATTCGTCGCAACCCATATTGCGCTCTTCCAAAAAACGCTTCACAGTGTCAGCGCAATACGCTTTACGGCAGCATTGAGAAAGCAGCATTTCGTGGCGCTGAACACGCTCACGTATAAATTTAACCACTAAGCTCCGAAGCCACTGCAAGCCTGCGTCTTGGTCTTGGCGCTTATGCCACATCACTGACAATGGAGTGCTTACTATCTCCACAGGTGTTTCAAATACCGCTAACTCTCCAGAGAAGATTTCCTTTTCCATCACTAATGATGGGGCTACGCAAATTAGGTTACTTTCCTTAAGTAAAGGTGCGGCGTTGTGAAACTGATTGACCGACATAGCTACACGTCGCTTAAGCCCCAAATTTGCTAGCGCCTGATCGGTTGGGCCAGTAACATCGCCAGTCACTGACACTAATAAGTGATCAGCTTCGATAAAGTCTTCTAAACTTAGCTGTGATTTTGCTAATGGGTGATCGGGCCGCATAACTACAACCCAGCTTGGGTCAAGAACGTGCTCTGCACGAATCACAGAGCCAGGCTCTTGGTATTTAGAGAAAGTCAGCTCAGCTTCTGCATCTTTAAGTATTTTATCCGTTTCCATGTCGTAATTGGGAATCGCATGGATATTGATGCCAGGTGCTTCGTTCTCAATAACTTTGCGCAGGGGCGCCCACACCATAGATACAATGCTGTCAGTGGCTGCAATGCGAAAAGTACGCTTTGCTGTAGCAGGGTTAAAATCGGTGGGGTTAACGGCAACTTCAAGCTCGCCTAGAGGGCCTTGTATTTGGCCCCAAAGGTTTTTAGCGAAAGAGGTAGGTTGAATACCACGCCCATCTTTAACAAACAACTCGTCGTTCCAGGCGGTGCGCATCCGAGATAGCGCATTAGAGACCGCCGGTTGCGTCATTGATAACCTGTCAGCCGCTCGGGTAATAGCACCTTCAGTCATGATGGCATCGAAAATCATCAATAAATTTAAGTCGTGTGGACGCATCGTTTTCTCCGCTGTCTTTCTTCTCTATGCTTGAATTTAAATATATAACATCATGTGATGTGTTGCATATAAAAATATAATTATTTTTATTCTTTTGGCATATGCATAATGCGCGGCATCAAACTTTAGTTTAACTTTTTAGAGAATCTTGCAATGAATACTTTTACCCGTTTATTGGCAATAGTCAGCCTAACCGCGTTAGTCGCTGCATGCGGTGGTGACGAGCAGGATCCAAGTCAATCAATGAGCGCAAACGCAAATGCAGGTGTCCCTGTTGATGTGGCTACCGTGGTGACTCAGCGTTTAACCGAGTGGGATAATTTCACAGGCCGTTTAGAATCGCCTCACATTGTTGCACTTCGACCTCGCGTGTCAGGCTATATCGATTTTGTCGCGTTTGATGAAGGTGAGTACGTTGAGCAAGGGCAAACCTTATTTTTAATCGATAACCGTTCATTTAAAGCAGAAGTGAATCGCCTAACCGCTCAGCTTGAAGAAGCGAAAAGCCGCGTGAAACTGGCCGAACAAAACTACAACCGCGCCTTCAAATTGCGCAAAACCCAAGCGGTGTCTGAAGAAGTACTTGATGCCCGTTTGGCAGAAAAGAATCAAGCGTTAGCAAGTTTAAACCAAACTCAAGCTGCACTTGAAGTTGCACGCTTAAATCGTGGCTTTGCTCGTGTTGAAGCGCCTATATCTGGGCGTGTATCGCGAGCCAATATTACCGAAGGTAACTTTGTTACAGCGGGACAAACAGAGCTAACCCGTATAGTGTCGACTGACCGTTTGTACGCATATTTCGATATAGATGAGCAGACTTACCTAAATTATGTTAACAGCGATAAAAGTGCGTCGACGGCGGTAAGCGACCAGCCGGTAGCGATGCGTCTTGCTAACGAGTCTGAGTACAACCATTGGGGTCAAATCGATTTTATCGACAATCAGGTTAACGGCAATACAGGTACATTGCGAGTTCGCGCAGTTTTTAACAATGATGAAGGGCGTTTAATCCCTGGCTTGTTTGCGCATCTAAAATTGGCAGGTGATACCGAAGAACAAGGCATTCTAATTAAAGAAAAAGCCATTGGAACAGACCTTAATAATAAATTTGTGTTAGTGGTCAACGACGAAAACAAAGTGGAATACCGTGCAGTGAAGCTGGGTGACAAAGTGGGCAGCATGCGCATTATCACAAGTGGCCTAAATGCTAACGACACTATTGTGGTTGATGGCCTACAGCGTGTGCGCCCTGGTGCACAAGTTGCCGCAAATAAAGTCCCCATGGGTGATGAAGATGCGCTTGCAAACTTATCCAACTGGCAGTCACGTGTTGATAACGCTACGCAAGTAAGCCAAAACATGGCGCAGTATGAAGATGTTTTATCTGGTGGTTCATTTACCTCAGGTACAGCAACGGCAGGTCTTAAGTAATGAATATCTCGCAGTTTTTCATTAGCCGCCCGATTTTTGCGGGCGTGCTTTCCCTACTTATTTTTATTGGTGGTGCCATCGCCGTTTGGCAACTGCCCATTACTGAATACCCTGAAGTGGTGCCGCCTACTGTGGTGGTAACCGCGAACTACCCTGGCGCAAACCCTGAAGTTATCGCCGAAACCGTAGCCACGCCGTTAGAGCAAGAAATTAACGGTGTCGAAGATATGCTGTATATGTCTTCTCAAGCTACCAGTGACGGCCGCATGACCTTAACGATTACATTCGCTATCGGTACCGATCCAGACGAAGCGACAACGCTGGTACAAAACCGTGTGAATCGCGCAACACCACGCTTGCCTCAAGAAGTGCAGCGCTTAGGCGTGGTTACCGAAAAATCATCACCAGATTTAACCATGGTGGTGCATTTAACGTCGCCCGATAATCGTTATGACATGCTGTATCTTTCAAACTATGCTGACCAGTTTGTTAAAGACGAACTAGCCCGAATAAATGGGGTAGGGCAAGTACGTCTATTCGGTGCAGGCGAGTTTAGCATGCGAGTATGGCTAGACCCTAACAAGCTTGCAGCACTTCAATTAAACCCTGGTGATGTCGCAGCGGCTATTGCGGAACAGAACCAGCAAGCTGCGGCAGGAAGTCTTGGTGCGCAGCCGACAGGCACCAGTGAATTTCAGCTGCTTATCAATGTGCGCGGTCGTTTAAAAGACGAAGCCGAATTTGAAAATATCATTGTTAAGACGGGTGAGAACGGCGAGATTACGCGTCTTAAAGATGTGGCTCGCGTTGAGCTTGGGGCGAACAATTATGCCTTAAGATCGCTGCTTAACAATAACCCAGCAGCGGCAATTCCAATATTCCAAGCGCCAGGCTCAAACGCCATAGAAATATCTGACAACGTGCGTTCGCGCATGGCAGAGCTTTCAAAGGTGTTTCCCGATGGCCTAGAGTACGACATTGTTTACGACCCTACTGTGTTTGTAAGAGGCTCGATTGAGGCCGTAGTAAACACGCTCTTAGAAGCCGTATTGCTTGTTGTTCTTGTAGTTGTACTGTTTCTTCAAACTTGGCGTGCATCCATTATTCCATTAGTTGCTGTACCTATTTCGCTGGTAGGAACATTCGCCTTTATGCAGTTAATGGGCTTTTCTCTTAATGCGCTGTCTTTATTTGGCCTAGTGTTAGCGATTGGTATTGTTGTAGACGATGCCATCGTTGTAGTGGAAAACGTAGAGCGAAATATTGCCGAAGGTAAGTCTCCATTTGACGCTACTGTCCAAGCAATGAAAGAAGTAACTGGGCCGATTATTGCTACCACGCTGGTTCTGGCTGCCGTATTTATTCCAACGGCTTTCATGAGCGGCTTAACAGGGCAGTTCTATAAACAGTTTGCACTTACTATCACTATTTCAACGGTAATATCTGCAATTAACTCGTTAACACTGAGCCCTGCTTTATCTGCTCTACTATTGAAGCCTCACGGTAAAGCAAACGATTGGCTTACGCGCGGTATGGATAAAGTATTTGGTCGCTTTGTTTTTGCGCCTTTCAACCGTGTTTTTGAGCGCGGGTCAAAGCAGTACACGGGCGCAGTAGGCGGGTTAATCCGTAAAAGCGGCATTGTACTTGTGTTATATGCAGGCCTTATTGCGCTTACTTATAACCAGTTTGCCACTACACCTACGGGTTATGTTCCAGGTCAAGATAAGCAATATTTGGTTGCTTTCGCGCAACTTCCTAATGCGGCGAGTTTAGACAGAACGGAAGAGGTGATCCGTGAAATGTCTCGCATTGCGATGGAACACCCTGGCGTGTCAGATGCCGTCGCGTTTCCGGGCTTAAATATTAACGGTTTTACTAATAGCCCAAGTTCTGGAATTTTATTTACGCCGCTTAAGCCTTTTAGTGAAAGACAGTCACCAGAATTATCTGCAGGTGCTATTGCAGCAAAACTCAATCAGCAGTTTGGTTCTATCAAAGGGGCTTATGTCGCTATTTTCCCGCCACCTCCGGTTATGGGGCTAGGCACTATCGGTGGCTTCCGCTTGCAAGTGGAAGATAGAGGAAACTTAGGTTTTGAAGAGCTAGAGCGTGTAACCCAGGAAGTGATAGGTAAAGCGTGGGCGCACCCAGCGCTAACAGGTTCATTCACAAGCTTTACTGTAGCCGTGCCACAACTTGATGTAGACGTAGATCGTGAAAAAGCAGTGAGCCAAGGGGTAAACATCGATACGTTATTTACCACGATGCAAGCTTACTTAGGTTCGCTTTATGTAAATGACTTCAACTTGTTTGGTCGTACTTACCAAGTGAACGTGCAGGCTGATGCCCAATATCGTCAAGAGATAGGCGACATAACTCAGTTTAAAATCAGAAATAGCCAAGGTGAAATGATACCGCTAGGTTCATTCCTAGACGTTCAGCATAGCGCCGGTCCAGACCGAGTGATGCATTACAATGGCTACGTTACCGCCGAAATCAATGGTGCTCCAGCGCCTGGCTATTCGTCAGACCAAGCGAAAGCGGCCATCGAAGAGATTTTGGCTGAAACCTTGCCGCTAGGAATGACCTACGAGTGGACAGAGTTAACCTATCAGCAAATATTAGCCGGTAATGCATCAGCTTTTGTATTCCCACTGGTTGTGCTTCTCGTGTTCTTAGTGCTAGCTGCACAGTATGAAAGCCTTCGTTTACCACTGGCAATTATATTGATTGTTCCTATGACCTTATTGAGCGCCCTTATTGGTGTTCAGATTTACGGTGGTGACAACAATATCTTTACCCAAATTGGTCTAATTGTATTGGTCGGTCTTGCTACAAAGAACGCCATTCTTATTGTCGAGTTTGCTAAAGAGCTGCAGGACAGCGGCATGGATGCGCTTTCGGCAATTAAAGAGGCAAGCCGCTTACGTTTACGTCCAATTTTAATGACATCAATTGCCTTTATCATGGGGGTATTACCTATGGTTATCTCTACTGGAGCGGGTGCAGAAATGCGTCAAGCCATGGGCGTGGCGGTATTCTCAGGCATGATAGGTGTTACCGTATTTGGACTTATCTTAACCCCGGTATTTTATTACCTCATACAGCGTAAAGGTTAACTCTCCCGTCTACCCAAGCGTTGCCCTCTTAAGGGGCTCTTTAGGCCACTCATTTGAGTGGCCTCTTTTTTGCCACCATTGGTCAGTATTCATCTCGTTTTGTAAAACTGAAAAGTTTATATTTGCTTATATCCTTAGGATTAATTGAAAAGCACAGTAGACAGAACGGAGTTTCAAATGAAAATAGGTGCGGCAATAGTAATGGCGCTGGGCATGGTGGTAGCGGTGTCTTTGCTCGGCGTTCAGGTATCTTCATCAATGAATGATATGCAAACGTGGGATAGGGTGGTTACGGTGAAAGGGCTATCCGAGCGCGAATATATCGCTGACCAAGTCATTTGGCCTATCCAGTTTGTCGATGCAGGCAACGACCTACCTCAGCTATATGATCATATCGAGAAAAATAGCCTTCAAGTGTCTCGCTTTTTAAAAGAGAAAGGTATTCCCGCTGAGAGCATTACTATTGGAAAGCCCGAAATAAACGACAAATTAGCACAGCAATATGGAAGTAGTGAAAAAGCGCCATTTCGCTACAGCGCTATCCAAACAGTAACCGTCTTTTCCAATGAGGTTGAAAAGGTGCGAGACCTTATGCAGCAAATTGGAGAACTTATTAAAACCGGCATTGTTTTATCTGAGCAAAGTTACCGCGCCCAACCTGATTATGTGTTTACTCGTTTAAATGAAGTTAAGCCCGGAATGATAGAAGAGGCTACGCTTAACGCACGAGAGGTGGCGGAAAAGTTTGCCAAAGACTCAAAAAGTACGCTGGGCAAAATTAAACGTGCTAACCAAGGGCAGTTCAGTATTTCTAGTCGTGACAGCCATCATCCACACATAAAGAAAGTAAGGGTGGTGTCTACCATTCAATATACGCTTGTCGATTGATATTCATGCTATGCTAAGACTGGCAACGTGAATTGACTAGACACGGCTAGTTCGCGCATTTGTGCACTTTGTGTATTAGATTACTGCTAATGTCTAGTGGCTAGATTTGCGGGTATACGTTTTAATTTAAAGAAGCGCTGAGTATTTTAGCGCTTTACGCTTATTAATTAAAGGTGGCGAGCCTGAAATGAAGGACCCTAAAGCGCAGTCCCAGCAGCTTGAATTTTTCGAAATTCCAAGTCCATGTGTAGGTGTTTGCGAGTCTGGTCCAAGAGGGTTTTGCAAAGGCTGCTATAGAAGTCGAGATGAGCGACTCTATTGGCTTAAAGTTGATGATGCAACAAAACGAAAAATAATCAGTGCATGTGTAAGACGTAAAAAAGCAGTGATGGCAAAGTTACGCAAAGCGCAAGAACTCAAAGGTGAGGGGGCAACAGAACAGTTTTCTCTTTTCGATGAGCCGCCTGAAAGAAGTTAAAAAGAGTTAGAGAATTTTTTGATGCCGTTAGATAAGTATGTTTCGTATGCTGCGAAATCGTTTACGTTACCCGATATATGCGTTCGCTTGCGCTCAACGCTAGATGATCCTCGTTCTAGTATCGAAGACATTGCTATATTAGTTAGCGCTGATCCTTCTCTAACTGCAAAGGTTCTGCGGCTAGCCAACAGTTCACTTTTTCGTTTTCCCTCTCAAATCGCGTCTTTGACAAAGGCTATTAACGTGATCGGTGGCGAAGCGCTCTATAATTTAGTCATTGCTGAAACGGCAACCACTGCTTTTAAGCACTTCGATACTATATTAATTGACTTGGACAAGCACTGGAATGCCTCTGTCTACTGCGGCATGGTGGCGAAGAGTCTAGCGATGCGACTGAACCTTCGTGGCGCTGAACGTTTTTTTGTAATGGGAATTCTCCAAAATCTCAGTGAGCTCATTATCGCTAAAAAAGAACCTAAGCGTTATGACGATTACCGTCATGCTCAAAAAAGCGAGTTGCCACATATTGAACAGTTGGCCCATTTCGGTTTTACGTTTGCACATTGTAGCGGTATCATATTGGAAAAATGGCACTTGCCTATTGGTTTGTACTATCCGATATCATTTATGAACGACGAAGCAAAGTACTCTTCTGATGTTGATATTTGTGTCCTTGCGCTTGCTAGTCGTATAACGCTTAGTCAACTTGATAAAGAAAGTTATGCTGACATTGAACTTTTTACGCCTGAGATAGCCAATACAGTAAGTCTCGACATGGAAGTGATAAGTAATTCAATTGAATATGCTGAGCAAGAAACAGCAAAAATTGTCTCGCTTATTCACTGAGCTCACAGTGTCTCAATTCTGTTACAGCACTGATATACTGTAAAACACAGTAAAGCTCTTCCAGAGGATTGGTATTATAAGCGTCTCATTTAGACGTAATCTAATAACTAAAAAGCTCAACGTAAAAACAGATTATGTTTACAAAAATCTTCCGGCCACATCTAGTTGTAGGTGCTCTTTGCATTTGTATGTGTTTCTCAGCGCATGCAAGAGATCTTATTGAGACCCTTTATCACGCCGATTTTACTCCCGATGCTGATGACGAAATACCTCGTTTTACACTAGATGGAGAGCTAGGTGTTCTTATCAATACTGGCAATACATCTGCTGCAAGTGTTAAAGCGGCGGTAAATGCCGACCATGAAACCGAAAACTGGAGTAGTCTCTATTTTGCAGAGCTGCTTTACAAAGAAAGCGGTACGCCTACCACAGAACGCGACATTAGCGCACAGCGTTTTTTTACCAGCGCGCAATTCGACTATAAACTTCTTACGCCCGGGCGCCGCCTTTTTATGTATGGCGATTATGAAGATGATAAATTTACAGGCTATGAGCACCGAGCTTCATTAGCCGCGGGTTGGTCACAGCGTGTATGGCGAAATGAAGACAGTGAGTTTCGTTATAGTGTAGGGCCAGGTTATACCTTTATCGAAGCAGAGGAAGACAGCGATACTATTGTTAATGATGGGGTAATAGTACGCGCATCTGCCGAGTACAAATACCACTGGAGCTCAGGTGCGAAACTGCGTCAATTCGTGAGCACAGAGGCGGGTGAAGAAAATACTAAGTCCCGCTCCGAAACCTCACTTTCAGCAAATGTATTTGGCTCATTAGCGATGAAACTGTCGTTTATATTAAGTCATGAAACCGACACGCCTGAAGATGTCGCGGCATTAAGCACAGAGACATCTGTAGCATTGGTCTATCAGTTTTTTTAGTCAATTAGTGTAAATTTAAGGCTTAATACGGGCTTTTTACCGCGGGTGGATTGACTGAGAGCGTTGAAAATGTACACTGCGCACCGTTGCTTGTAGCGTTGGCTTATTTGTGACGCTATTTAGCAGACCTCTTTTAAAACTCGTGTTGTACCGCCTTGTAGTACTTAAGGTGTCGCGTACAACGAATGGACCGATAATCAATAGGATTGTTCAATGAAAAAGCAAGTGCTTGCATCTCTAGTTGCAATTTCTCTTTCTCCTGCCGTATTCGCTCAAGATAAAGAAGTAAAACCTTTTACAATGGAAGGGGAGCTTGGCTTCATATCTACATCAGGTAACACTGAAACGACTTCAATAAGTGCGGGTATTACTGCGCATCAAGAGCTGGAAAAGTGGAGCAATGACTACGCCCTTGAAGGTCTATATAAAAAAGAAACCACAGAAGATGACAATGGCGAAGACGTTGAGTATACATCAGCTCAAAAGTTCTTCGGCTCAGCTCAGGGTAACTATAAGCTAGAAAACCCTGATAACCGTCTATTTGTTTTCGCATCTTATGAAGACGACCGCTTTAGCAACTTTAACTATCAATCAACGGTTGCTGCGGGTTGGAACCAAAAAGTGCTAGAGAATGATCGCCACACCCTTGAATACTCAATCGGTCCTGGTTACTCGTTCATTGAAACCCAAGAAGATGAAAATCTAGATAGCATGATTGTTCGTGCATCAACAGCGTATTCTTGGAAAATTTCTGATACTGCTAAATTCACGCAAACCGTGAGTACTGAAGTGGGTTCTGACAACACGAAGTCACGTGCTGAATCTGCTCTTACTGCTACGATCAGCGGAAACCTTTCTATGCGTCTTTCGTTTAAATTGGATCACAACACAAACGTTGATGAAGACGTAGAAAAACTTGATACAGAAACAGCTGTAAGCTTAGTTTACAACTTCTTCTAAGCTTTGCTGAGTGCCTAAGCCTTTTAACATGGGTTTAGGCGCGCAATGTTATATGTTGCTGAACCTTTTTTAGGCTATCGCCGAGGTGGCACTAGAACCAGGCCAATACAGCATATAACAGAAAGACTGATACAAAAAAACGCTGCAATGTTGCAGCGTTTTTTTATTCCGTTTTTCTTCAAAAAAAGCTTGTCGAAAAAAACGCTTTTTAGTGAAGAATACGGGTTTTGATCGTACCATCAATTTGTTGAAGTTCGGCTAATGCTTCATAGCCGCGATCTTCTTTAACATCTACTACTACATAACCAATTTCTGAATTGGTTTGTAGATACTGAGCTTCAATATTGATGTCTTTTTCCGCAAAGGCTTTGTTGATTTGCGTAAGAATACCTGGCTGGTTTTTATGTACATGAAGCAAACGCGAACGACCAGTGTGCTCAGGCAGTGATACCTCAGGGAAGTTAACTGCCGACAATGTAGAGCCGTTATCACTGTATTTTGCTAGCTTACCCGCTACTTCAATACCAATATTTTCTTGCGCTTCTTGTGTGCTTCCGCCTACGTGAGGAGTAAGAATAACGTTGTCAAACGCACGAAGCGGAGATTCGAACTCTTCAGTGTTAGACTTAGGTTCTACTGGGAATACGTCAATGGCAGCGCCGTTGAGATGGCCATTTTCCAGTGCCTTAGCCAGTGCGTCAATATCAACTACTGTACCGCGCGATGCGTTAATAAGAATGCTGCCTTTTTTCATTTGCGACAATTCTTTTTCGCCAATCATATATTGGGTTTGCGGCGTTTCAGGAACGTGTAGTGATACCACATCAGAGGTATTAAGCAGCTTTTCAAGCGATTTTACCTGAGTTGAGTTACCCAGCACTAGCTTGTCTTCGATATCGAAAAATTGAACGCGCATACCAAGGTGTTCAGCAAGAATACTAAGCTGTGTACCTATGTGGCCATAGCCAATAATACCTAGAGTTTTACCGCGAGCTTCATAAGAGCCTACTGCGGTTTTTTCCCATTCACCGCGGTGTGCTTTGGCGTTCTTGCTTGGCACTTGGCGAAGCAAAAGAATAATTTGCCCAAGAACAAGTTCGGCAACCGAGCGGGTGTTAGAAAATGGCGCGTTGAAAACGGGGATGCCACGACGCTGTGTGGCTTCAAGATTAACCTGGTTGGTGCCTATGCAGAAACAACCAATGGCAACAAGTTTTTGTGCAGCATCAACCACTTTCTCGGTAATTTGAGTGCGTGAGCGAATACCAACAAAATGGGCGTCTTTAATTTTCTCAATTAACTCATCTTCGGGAAGAGAGGTTTTGAGAAATTCAATGTTGCTGTACCCATTGCTTTGTAGTGTTTCCAAAGCACTTTGGTGAACACCTTCCAACAACAAAATTCGGATTTTATCCTTCTCTAATGAAACTTTGCTCATGAACTCGCTATCTCTCGCTGATGTAATTGGGTTTGCTGACAGTGCCAAATATAAACTCTAATGTACGTTTGGGTAGCATGCGTCAAATAGTAAACATTAAATAACGCGCTACTTTACTGCGGTAACTCCGCATTATTGCCAATAGAGCCTTTATATTAGCGCCTGCTATTTAGCTTTTTAACACACGCTAATTGCTACGGTAAAAGGTTTTTAGCCTTAAGCAACGTAACTGCTGAACGTTAAATGTTTCAAGTTGAAGACATCTAGACGTCTAAACGGAAATTAACAGAAAACACGCTAAGTTGAAAGCAGTATTTCGCTTAGCTTTTCAACAAAAAGCTGCGATACAGACGGTTTAACCGTCTATAACGCATGTGCTAACTAAATAAACCGGCGAGTAATAACGCTTCTTGCGATGCAGTACCAGCGCACACTTAAATAACAGCTCGTTTTGGTTCGATACTCGCCGTGCTTAATTTTCCTTTAAAAGACTGTCACTCAAAAGACTATCACTTAAAAGTTTCAACACCACTATCGGTTGCACTTAACACAATATCTGCGCCACGTAACGCAAAAATACCGTTAGTCACTACGCCCGGAATATTATTTATATTTTGTTCTAATTCACGAGGGTTTAGTATTTCAAGGTTGTGAACATCTAAAATAACGTTGCCGTTATCTGTCACAACGCCTTGTCTGTACTCGGGGTCGCCCCCTAGTTTTACCAGTTCGCGAGCGACAAAAGAGCGAGCCATAGGAATAACTTCTACAGGGAGTGGGAAGCTACCTAAAACAGGTACACGTTTACTTTCATCTACAATACAAACAAACGTGGTCGCGGCACCGGCTACAATTTTCTCGCGGGTAAGTGCTGCGCCTCCACCTTTAATCATATGTTTATGCTCGGTGACCTCATCGGCTCCATCGATATAAACTGAAAGGTTGCTGACTTCGTTTAACTCGAACACTTCAATGCCTAAGGCTTTCAAACGCTCGGTAGATGCCTCTGAACTTGAAACAGCGCCCTCAATTTTGTGCTTGATCTTTCCTAGCTCTTCAATGAAAAAATTAACAGTCGAGCCTGTACCCACACCGACAATACTGTCAGCTTCAACATAGTCGATGGCTGCTTGGGCTACGGCTTGCTTCTTTGCGTTCTGATCCATGGTAACTCTCCAACTTATTTTGCTTACAAGTGTAACTTATAAGTACACATGAACCCATAAGTTCATATGCGCATTTTGATATAGTGAAATTACGGTTTAGTGAATATAAGCGTGCGAGAAGGGGTCACAATAGCATCAAGCGGCACATCCCATGGCGCAATTGGAAGGGCATCAACTTCTTGAACATCGTGAGCGATACCCACTAATTTTGGATTATGTTGGTTTAAGGCCGATTGAGTATTCAACTTGCGTTGCGTAAAGCTTAAGGTGCGGTCGTAATAGCCCCCACCCATACCTAAGCGGTTGCCGCTTGTATCAAACCCCACTAGCGGCATAAGAATAACGTCAAATTGCGTAACGGGAATAACGTTTTCGCAAGACAATACAGGCTCTTCAATATTGTATTTGTTGTTAATTAGCTGAGAGTGAGGGGTGTAATCTAAAAATAGCAGGTGCCCTTTGCATACAGGGTGTAGCACAGGCAATGCGAACTTTTTGTGCGAGAGCTGCCAGGTTGATTCAATGTAGTATTTTAAGTTTACCTCGCCATCGTTAACCAAGTACCCCGCTACGGTATTGGCGCTTTTGACAAAAGGTAGGGTGTTTAGCTGAGCCGCGATGCACTGCGCAGCCTCTTCATGCTGTTCGTCAGGTAAACTTCGGCGCGCTTCGCGAAGCTCTTTACGAAGTTGGGCTCTAGCTTTCTGTTTTTCCTGTGAAACGCTTACTTGCATATTGAGCAACCTTGCATGGCGTGAAGAGCTGTTAGTGGTTCTTCTGCCCTAAATAGTGATTGAGCACGCGAACCAACTCACTATTGTCTATAGGTTTGGTTAGCACGTCGTCAAGACCCCGCTCTCGCAAATACTCTGACTCAGTTATTACGTCAGCCGTTAATGCTACAACAGGTAAACTTGGCTTGTGAGCTTTTATTTGCGTCGTCGCTTCATCGCCTTGAATGCCGGGTAAGTTAAGGTCCATTAGTACTAAGTCGACAGGGTTAGACTTAGCATATTCAACGCCTTCTTCGCCAGTACTTACCACAGAAAGCGATACACCTAATTTTTCAAACAAAGTCTGAATAACCACTTGGTTTATATAGTGGTCTTCAACCACCAACACGTTTGCAGATTTATCAGTGTTAACTTGTGCTACAAAGCTTTGTGGTTGTGCCTCAACGAATTGGTTCGCACTTAGCGCATCGGCGGGCAAGGTTACGCTTATGCGGGTACCGTGATTTAATTTACTGCTAACTTTAATCGTCCCATCCATAAGCTCGATAAGACGCCTAGATATATTTAAGCCTAAGCCAGTTCCACTTATCTCTTGGGCGTTACCCATCCGTTCGAAAGGCTCAAAGAGTCGCTTTTGATCATCTTCGCTAATGCCAATGCCTTCATCTATGACGTTGAATACAACCTTTCCACCCTTGTATTTTACTAGCGCTCTTACAGACTTCCCTTTGTTGGTGAATTTAATCGCGTTAGAGAGCAAATTAAGTGCAACCTGGCCAAATTTAGTGTCGTCAAAAAATAACGAGTCGGGGACCGATTTATCAATGCTGGTGGAAAATACAATACCGCTGTCTTCTGCGCGAATCTTAGTTAACGAAAAAAGATGTGTAAAGAAGTCACTTGTATTCACCGCTCGTGCCATTACGCGCATTTTACCGGCTTCTATTTGCTTGATATCTAATACCGAATTTACGATTTCTAGAAGCCTTTCGCCGCTTTGGCTTACATGTGAAAGTGGGGTGGTAAAAGATGACGGTAAAGCTAATTTTTGAGCTTCGCCTTCAAGAAGCCGGCTGAACGTGTTTATCGCGTTAAGCGGCGTTCTGATTTCATGGCTGACGTAGGACAGGAAGTCGGACTTAAATTGACTAGTACGTTCAAGTTCTCGATTTTTCCGCTTTAGCTCTAAATGTGCGACCACTGATTTGCTTAATGTCTGCAATGACGTTTTTTGCGCTTCAGTTAACGTTTTAGGCATACGGTCGATGGCGCAAAGCGTACCAATAGCGTGGCCCGATGGAGTAATGAGCGGCGCGCCTGCATAAAAGCGTATGTCTGGCGAACCAGTTACTAAAGGGTTGTCATGGAATCGCGGGTCTAACGTTGCGTTAGGGATTTCAAACACTTCTTCTTGCAAAATAGCGTGCGAGCAAAAGGCTATTTCCCGGGAAGTTTCTTCTGCATCTAGTCCAACGCGAGACTTAAACCACTGCCTGTCAGGGTCAATAAGACTAATAAGTGCAATGGGGGTTTCGCATATTTGAGAAGCTAACGTTGTGAGGTCGTCGAAAAGCTGCTCCGCTTCAGTGTCAAGAACATCGTAACTGAGTAGTTCGGCAAGACGTTCATCTTCATTTTTAGGGAGTGCAGCTGCTTCCATTTATAAAAACCTAACGCAGAAATAAAAAAGGGACTGTATATTCACAATCCCTTAAACATATCACAGAGCGTAGGTGTCTACGAATAGTTGTTCCAGTTTTTGATGGTCAACTTTAGTTGCCACTTTAATGGTATTAGCTTCGTTCCAAAGTGGGCTAGGTGTTGTACCAGTTGGTGCAACCACCGTTTGGCCTCTGTCTAGCGTGCCAGTACCAACGCGAACGTGACCTTCAGTCAGTTCAAATAACTCTGGGTGGCGAAGGTGAGCAATCGGGAATGCATCGTGAAAGAAACATACACGGTCTTCACGGTTTTGTGAGTAAAAGTCCATGTAGAACTGAGCACTTTCTTTTACAAAGCCACCAAGCGTATTGTTTTTCTCTTCGAGCTTGTCAACAAACGCTGGCGAGAATGGCGTGAAATTAGTCACGTCTAGACCAAACATGGTCAGTTCCCAATCTGCCGCAAATACGATTTCTGCCGCGTGGGCGTCATTCCAAATATTTGCTTCTGCTACAGGCGTAACGTTGCCAGGTACAAACGCCGCGCCACCCATTATGCTAACACCTTTAACTAGCTTAGGTAGTTCGGGTTCAAGACGAAGAGCTAGGGCTAAGTTACCTAATGGACCAATCGCCACTAACGTGATTTCACCTGGATATTTACGCGCCATATCAACGATAAACTGCGCAGAGCTGCGAGGGTCTAACTCGGTTTTAGGCGCTTCAGGCTTAATATGACCAAAGCCGTGCTCGCCGTGTACAAAGTGTGCGTACGTTGACTCAGGACCTACCCACGGCATGCCTACACCTTTGGTTACAGGAATGTCCTTACCTGCCATTTCACAAAGGGTTAGCGCATTTTGCGCAGCCATTGTTACCGGAACGTTTCCGTAAACTGTGGTTAAACCAAGTACTTCAATGTCTGGAGATTGGAAAGCGAAAAAAATCGCCATTGCATCATCAATCCCCGGATCCGTATCTAATATGATCTTATGTGCCATCAAATTTTCTCAGTGCGTCTTGCTAGTTGGCGTGTTTCGCTAAGAAACGATCCACTTCTTTTTGTGTTGGAATACTTTGTGCTGCGCCTTCACGAGTTACTGCAATCGCTGAAGCGGCACAGCCACGACGCAACGCCTGTTTAGCGTCGGTGTGGTTACTGTAGGCAGATAAAAAATAACCGATAAAGGTATCGCCTGCTGCAGTTGTATCAACTGCATCTACAGAAAAAGCGTTTACTTCTATTACTTCGTCTTTACGCAGCATCATTACGCCTGCTTTACCCAGTGTAATGATAACTTCGCAGTGTGACCATTGTTCTTTAAACACTGTCACAATATCTTCAAATTCTTCCTTGCCAGTTATGGCTGCCGCTTCTGTTTCGTTGACAATAAGTAAATCAACGCATTCCAGTGGTAGCTGCTTAACCGACTCGCTCATAGGGGCTGGGTTAAAGGCGACCTTTAGCTGCTTTTCTTTTGCTTGGCGAAGTACTTCTTCAATGCTGCTGGTTTCGTTCTGGGTTAGTACCCAATCTGAGGGGCGAGTATCGTCTAACGCTTGCATTACCGTTTTGGCTGTAATGGTTTGGTTAGCACCACCAAAAAGCACAATGGCATTTTCGCCGCTAGGCGTAACTTGAATGATAGCGTGACCAGAAGGGACTTCTGAACACTTAACACCACGACAATCTACCCCTTTTTTAATAAGGGCTTGTTTGAAAGAGGCGTCGTTTTCGTGAATGCTGCCGACGTGTCGTACGTCTGCACCTGCTTGCGCTAAAGCAATCGACTGGTTTGCACCCTTACCACCTAGTAAAGTTTGGTAATGGGTTGAGGCCAACGTTTCCCCAGGTTGTACAAAGTGGTCTACCTGATAAACGTGGTCAATATTTATAGAGCCAAAATTTATTATTGCCATTTCTTCTTCCGTCGAAAGAGGGCGCTTCCCAGAATGCCGCTGTTCATGTTTCGCCCGTGAACCGAAAAGTTCAGGGCGGAAGTATCACAATTGCCGTAGGCTTCTCGATACGTGTCGAGCTTGCACAATAGCAGCTGTTTCAACTTCCTAGGTTTAAAGCATCGGCCAGGGACATGAATGAACTAGCAAACATCCCAGGAAACATTGTTGTTGTATTAACGCAACAGGGTATAACAAACGCAAGATCCAGTGAAGAGGATCACATAAAGCGCTTTATAACTATTTTGCGTGGTGAATATAACAGCGGTAAAAAAATACTATTTTCTTGACCAATTGGTCAGCAATTATACACGCATATAAGATAAGCTCAATAATAACCAAACAGCTAATTTAGTTACTAACTTACAAGTCTTTTAAATACTGCTGCGAGAGGAATTCCTTATCCAGTGACGTAGATCTTAGTTTAATTATGCGTTCGTTGCTAGGGATAGAGGTGTTCATTTCGTTAAATTAACGCCAATTCGCGGTTGTTTGAACAGTGAGTAAACAATGTTTGCGTGTATTGTACAAAGTATAAACTTTGCTATTAAAGCGCTGTTTGAACACCGCACGCTAAATTGTCAAAAGTAGGCTTTGTATATTGATTTTTGCTAGTATTAACGCCATCACGGAGTAACGGCCAAATCGAAAAGGGCTGTGAAATCTCAACTCATCTTAAATAAAGAGAACGAATCGTGGAAAAACAGCTCGATTACGATAGCGTAACTAATAAATTGTCACAGCAAAGTATCATTGTAGATGCGGCAGAAGTGCACGGCATTCTGACCGGAATGCTTTGTGGTGGCATGTCACTGACCGATCAAAAGTGGTTGGAAGCCCTAAGTGAAACCATCAATCAAGGTGATGCGTTTAGCGATCAAATTCAACATCTCCTCAATACGCTTTTCAATCAAACCTGTCAGCAGTTGTTAGAGCCTGAATTTGCGCTTAGCTTATTGCTTCCAGAAGACCACGCGCCTATTAACGACCGGGGTGCTGCGCTTATTAACTGGGTGCAGGGCTTTATGCTTGGTTTTGGTTTACACCAGCAAGATTTAGTGCAGTGTTCTGACGATGTCAAAGAAGCCCTTGAAGATTTCTCTGATATTTCTCGTATGGAAGAACCGATGGATGCTGATGAAGAATCTGAAAAAGCGCTCTTTGAAGTGGAAGAGTACGTGAAAATCTCAGCTATTTTATGCTTCAGTGAACTTGGTCAATCACTTCTTGATGATCAACAAGACACGCCATCCGTACACTAATAATTAGAGAAAAGTAAAATATAGCGACTTTTTACGCAGTTTACTTTGCATTGATTTATTTAGGGTTTCCTTGTTTATGATTAGCGCTCAAGAGTTTATTGCCAGACAAGACAGGCTGCTGGCACAGTGTCAACCAAACAGTGTGTGTATAGTGCCTGCCGCGGGGTTAGTAACGCGAAGCCGAGACACCGAGTATATCTTTAGGCAAGACAGCGACTTTTGGTATTTAACGGGGTTTGAAGAGCCTGATGCATGGTTAATATTGTCTAATCATCCTCGTTACGGCGAGAGTTATCGGGCTATGGTGGTTCAGGAAAAAGACAAAAGCGCTGAAATTTGGCACGGTAAGCGAGTCGGTGCTGAAGCTGCGCTTTCCCGATTTAGCCTAGATGAAGCGTTTAATACGCATGAATTAGAAGAGGCCTTGTTGGCGTCCATTCAAGGTCAAGATAATGTGTATTTTGCTTTAGGTCATAACGAACGTCACGACCGACTATTTACTGAAGCCCTTAATACTTTGCGTGAAGCGCCAAAAGAATCATTAGCGCCTAGCGCGGTACACGATTTACGCCCCCAACTGCATGAAATGCGACTGTTTAAGTCTGCCTGTGAAGTGGCAATGATGAAAGCGGCGGGTGACATAAGTGCCCGAGCTCATAAACGGGCTATGAAATTTGCTGCGCCTGGATGTTACGAGTATCAACTAGAAGCCGAAATTCACCACGAGTTTGCCATGGCGGGGGCCCGTTCTCCGGCCTACAGCACTATTGTAGGAAGCGGTGATAATGCTTGTATTTTGCATTACACACAAAACAATGCACAGGTAAATGACGGTGATTTGATCTTGATCGATGCCGGTGCTGAATATCAAGGCTATGCTGCAGACATTACCCGAACGTTTCCTGCAAATGGTAAGTTCAGTCACGCTCAGCGCGAAATTTACAGCGTTGTATTAAAAGCGCAAAAAAGCGTACTGGATATGTTAGCGCCCGGCGTAACGCTTTCTGAAGCAATGCTTCACAGCGTGGAAATTATTACCCAAGGTTTAGTTGACCTTGGTGTTTTAGAAGGTAGTGTGGCAGAGAATCTTGAGAACGAAAGCTGGCGCCAGTTTTATATGCATGGGTTAGGTCACTTCCTAGGACTTGATGTGCACGATGTCGGTAACTATAAGATTGACGGCGAGGACCGCCCATTGAAGCCTGGAATGGTTATAACGGTAGAGCCCGGTATCTATATCAGTCAAGACAGTGAAGCGCCTGAAAAGTACAAGAGTATAGGTGTGCGTATTGAGGACGATGCGGTTATTACAGCGTCGGGCGTAGAAATTCTGACCTCTGAAGTGCCTAAAGAGATTGATGAAATCGAATCACTAATGGCGAAAAATTAGAACAACAAAAAAGCGCTAGAGCTAAAGCGACGGGAAGACAAATATAGTGGAATCAGCAGCGGTTGATGTAGTTATTATCGGTGGTGGGATTGTAGGGACCGTGCTTGCTAAAGCACTTTCAGAGAACATTTCTTTTGAAAAAGCTGAAGGTAAAAATAGCGGATTAAGTGTCGCACTGATTGACGCTGCAGATCCAAAAGAAACTAACCCCACCCTCAACGATTTTAACCCGTTTACCGATACACGAGTTATTGCGTTAGCAAGGCGTACGGTTAACGAATTAGCCGATGTTGGTTTAAGCCTCGATGATTTAGCAAAACAGCACAACGGCGAACTACCTCCCAAAATAAAGCAGATAGAAGTTAGCGATAAGGGACACCTTGGCCTTTTAAACCTGCATAGCCTAGATTATCACATCGACGCGTTTGGCCAGGTAGTAAGTTTAAGTGCACTCACCCGCCTAGCTGCAAATGCAAGTACAGCGTATCAGCACATAGCGCCTGCAAAAGTGACCGGCGTTGAACAGCACCGCGACCATGTAGACGTTTTGCTAGATAGTGGAGATGTACTAACCACTAAGTTGCTGATACTTGCAGATGGTGGTCGTTCAGGTTTAGCCGAGCGTGTGGGTATTACCAAAACAGTCAGTGATTATCACCAAACCGCCATCGTATTTAACGTGCATACGCAAATGCCTCATGAAAACAAAGCGTACGAACGCTTTACCGATTCTGGCCCCCTTGCTTTTTTACCCTTTGATAGTGAGATTAACGGCGTAAAAGCAAATGGCAATGGTTTTTCAGTGGTATGGACGTTAGAAACACAAGCCGCTAAAACACTTATGGAAATGGATAAAGCATCGTTTATTAACGCGCTTCAACAAGCTTTCGGTTATCGTCAGGGCAAAATACTAAGAGTGAGTAATACGGCTAGCTATCCATTGGCGCTTACTAAAGCGCAGCAAGTCACCAGCCACCGAACGGTAGTGGTGGGGAATTCTGCGCAGGCGCTACATCCTATAGCGGGGCAGGGGTTCAATTTGGGCTTACGCGATTTGAGTGCCTTAGTATCTGTACTAAAAAGAGAGTCCGTATTGAAAAGAGAGTCTGTACTAAAAAGTGCTGTATCTGAGCTTTCTATGTCGCGAGGGGTTACGCAAGAAAACGCTCAAAAAAAGCAAGCGGAAGGTGGCGCTGACTTTGACGCTGGCGCTTTTGCTATCGTTCAACGCTATGCGAACGAACGTAAAAAAGATCGCGACAACACGATTGCACTTACCGATACCTTAGTGCGAACTTTCTCCAACCAGTATTTTCCTACCGTTATAGGCAGAAATGTTTCCTTACTTGCATTAAGCATGATGCCGCAAGTGAAGAAAACCTTTGTAAAGCACACCACGGGTTATGGCGTAACACCACACGGAAATAGAGATAACAATGCAGCATGTTGATATAGCAATAGTGGGTGGCGGAATTGTAGGGTTAACCCTAGCCGCTGCGCTCAAGAACAGTGAACTAAATGTAGCGATTATCGACAAGTCATCTTGCTATCAGGCACTTGCAGATAAGCCGACGGCGCGTGTTAGCGCAATCAATCAGGCTAATATTAAAGCGCTGCAACAGTTTGATGTGTGGCCCCATTTACAACAAGACCGCGCCAACCCGTACACTGCAATGCATGTGTGGGACAAAGACAGCTTTGGTGATATACATTTTTCATGTGACGAGATGGGTAGCGATACACTTGGTGTGATTGTAGAGAATCAAGCTTTAGTTAATGCACTGTCTAAAGCTGTGGAAGCGCAGCCTAATGTAGAGTTGATTACTGCGAGTATTGATAGAGTATTAGCTGGCCCGAATCAAACCATGCTGATGCTAGACAACGACGACGTGCTAAGCTGCAGATTGCTTGTTGGCGCAGACGGCGCTAACTCTTTTGTAAGGAAGCAAGCTGGCTTGCCCATTACCTTTAAAGATTATGAGCACACAGCTATTGTAGCTAATATCAAAACCGACGAGTCGCACAACAATGTGGCGCGACAAGCGTTTACGCCCACAGGCCCGCTAGCGCTTCTTCCAATGGCTGAACCAAATGTCTGCTCGATTGTCTGGTCGCAAACGCCAGAGCAAGCAAGCGCGCTGATGGCGTTGGATGATAACGCTTTTTGCCATGCGTTAACCGCCGCAAGTAATAGCGTTCTAGGCACTATTTCGCTTGAAACCGAGCGCGCCGCGTTTCCATTAACCATGCGCTATGCAAGGCAATGGGCCAAAGATGGGGTGGTGTTAGTGGGCGATGCTGCGCATACCATTCACCCGCTAGCCGGGCAGGGAGCAAACCTCGGAATGCAAGACGCCCTCGCGCTGGCCGAGTCACTAATCAGTCTAAGCGCTGCTGGTAAAGATATCGGTTTATACAAGCACCTTAGAAGCTACGAGCGAAGCCGTAAAACAGAAGCCACAAAAATGATAGCTGCAATGGACGGCTTCAAATTCTTATTTGACGGCAACGACCCGCTCAAAAAGCTAGTTCGCGGCATAGGGCTTTCAGCCACAGACAAACTCACAACCATCAAAAACGCTTTCGTCAGCCACGCCATGGGCCTTTAAACCCAAAAAATAATGGGGGCAGAGTACATTTCACAGCTTCAATAATGGGGTCAGAGTACATTATTTCGATTTTACGCTGAGCAAAGCTAAGTAATGTACTCTGACCCCATTCTTGGCGTTGAGATAGTTAGCGGTAAAGGATACTCTTCGGTATCCTTTTTTATTTGTACCAACGGTTTATGACTATTTCTCTTTTCAAACCTTTTCGAGTCTTGTCTTTCGCTTACGCCTCTCTATTTACCACTGCTCTTTCTATTAGCTTAGCGAATGCAGAAACTACTATCAAAAACGCTGGTGAAGCATCTTTGGCAACGCTAACAAGTGAGAAGATGAAGCTTGGTAACGTTCCTATTAATTTAGGCGTTTATCGCGAGCATGTTAAAACCCTGGCTAGTGATGAGTTTGAAGGGCGAGGGCCGTTATCAGAAGGCGAGAAGAAAACCGTAGAATACTTGGTGGCAAAGTATAAAAAGTTAGGGCTGAAACCAGCTTTTGGTGAAAGCTATACTCAAGCGGTTCCTCTCGCGAAAATTACGCCTAGTGACATGAGTTCATTAAGTATTGGCGACCTTTCTTTTGAAGCGGGAAGCGAATTTACTGCTCGAACACAACGTATAGTAAATGAATACTCACTAACTGATAGTGAGCTGATCTTTGTGGGATACGGTGTAAACGCGCCCGAGTACAACTGGGATGATTACGCCGGCCTTGATGTTAAAGGAAAAACGGTCGTAATGCTGGTAAACGACCCAGGTTTTGCTTCTAAAGATCCAAACCTTTTTCAAGGCAATGCCATGACCTATTACGGTCGTTGGACATACAAATACGAAGAAGCCGCTAGGCAAGGCGCAGAAGCTGTTTTCATTGTTCATGAAACCATGCCTGCTGGCTACGGCTGGGGCGTTGTTGAAAACTCAAATTCTAATACCAAGTTCAGCTTAGTTGATGGCAACAATAATGCGTCACAAGTAGGCGTGATGGGTTGGCTTCATCTTAATGCTGCCAGGGAGATTTTTGAAAAAGCCGGCTCAGATTACGGCGAGCTTAAAAGAAAAGCATCCAAGCCCGGCTTCACGCCTATCTCTTTAAACACCAAAGCTTCACTAAAATTCACCAATGCTATCGAGCATGCTGAATCGCAGAATGTTGCCGGTATTATAGAAGGCACCTCAAAGCCAGAAGAGTGGGTAATGCTGCACGCGCATTGGGACCACCTTGGTAAAGTGGAGAAGAACGGCAAAACCACCATCTACAATGGTGCGGTAGATAATGCGTCAGGCACAGCGGGTGTATTAACCCTTGCCGACGCGCTTACAAAAACGGAAAAAGCATTCTCTCGAACTATAATGTTCAGTGCGTTTACCGCAGAGGAAACCGGTTTGTTGGGAGCTGACTATTTTGCCAATAACCCACCTGTACCCACCAAGAGCATGGTAGCATTTTTAAATATCGACGGCATGAATGTAAACGATGATGTGGATTATATCTTGCAGTATGGCGAAGGCTATCTATCTATTGAAGATGATTTAGCGACGGCAGCAGCGTTACAGGGGCGAACCGTTAAGATGGACCCGCGCCCTCAAAATGGCCTGTTCTTCCGCTCTGATCATTTCGCACTTGCCAAACAGGGCGTTCCCTCTATTTTGTTTATGAGCTTAGGCGATACCGACCCAAGCTTTATCGCTAAACGCTACCACAAAGCAGACGATGACTATCTTCAAAGCTGGACATTAGGTGGCGTAAAACAAGACCTATCTCTTATTGGAACCATGCTTACTCATTATGCCCAAGGTGATGTATGGCCTTATTGGAAGCGCGAAAGTGACTTCAAAGCAAAGCGTCTACAGGCGTTGTCTGGTAGCGAAACTAACGATACTAAAACACGCTAAAACGGTAGGTTAAAATACGAATTTCAAGGTAGTGCGACGCTAATGAGTTGGGTCTTATTCACATTGGGCGCGGTAATCATGCAAACCGTGCGCAATGCGCTGCAAAGCAAACTAAGTAGTTCAGTTAACACCTCAGGTGTTACGCTATCACGCTTTATCTTGGCTCCGCCCATAGCCCTTGTTTATTTGCTTATTCTCTATAGCAGTAGTACCAGCAAGCTGCCGCAATTTACGGGCTCATTTATCGCAGTGATCTTGTGCGCTTCCCTACTTCAAATAGCGGCCACCTCACTTATGGTGATTTTGTTTAAGCAAAAAAACTTCGCTATTGGAGCAGGCTTGGCAAAAAGTGAAGCTTTAGTGGCGGGAGTGGTAGGCATGCTCTTTTTTGGCAGTTACTTAACACCCCTTGGGTGGGCTGGCATAGTCATAGGCGGTGTTGCTGTATTTGTATTAAGCAGTGGGAATAGGCTTCAAGGCATTAGTTTAAAAACTATGTTGCTTGGTCTTGCCTGTGGCACCTGTTTTGCTCTCACGTCTTTATTAGTGCGTGAAGCTAGCCATATACTTAATATACAACACACCCTTGCAGCAGCTTGGGTTCTTTTATGGGTACTTTGCGTTCAGGCGGCAGCTTTAAGTGGTTATATTACGCTAACTAAACCATTTGTATTTAAGCAATTAATAAGCGCTAGAAAGCAGGTGCTAGCGATTAGCACGGTAAGTTGTTTGGGCTCAATTTGTTGGTTCACGGCCATGGCACTACAGCATGTTGCGCTGGTAAAAACACTTGGGCAGTTAGAGGTGTTGCTTACCTTGGTACTCTCACATTACTGGCTAAAAAATGCAGTTACAAAACGCGAAATTATTGGGCTGCTCTTAATTGGCGTTGCCGCTATTATGGTGATGTGGGCTTGATGTTCTGTAATTTTTCCTTTTTTTGCTCAGCTTTCAAAGGCCTAAGAAATAGATATTTTTTTTGGGGATAAAGAAATTTTGAAATATATATTTGGCTTTTTGATTTTCTCAGCGCTAAGCGCTTGCAGCACTGTATCAGTGAAAGACAGTGAAAAGGAATACGACACTGCCATTGAAGCAAGCAAAAGAAGCGTTGCGCCTGCATTTCAACTTGTTACATTAGGCGATACAGGCGGTATTAAAGACGGCAATTTGAGCGCATTTTTACTGAGAAGTTTAGAAGAGGAACGCTATGTTGCCCTAGACGCAGGAAGCATTGTTAATGGCATTGATGTTGCGCTGGAAGAAGGGGCTTTTGACAATTTAAAAAGCAAGCCCGACGATAACCTGCGAGCTAACGGCAATATACTGCATAATCACGTTGCTGCATACTTGATTAGCCATGGTCACCTTGACCATGTAGCAGGGTTACTCGTGGCTTCACCAGATGATAACAATAAACCCATATATGCCTTAAAGTCAGTAAACGACACCATGGGGGCGACCTACTTTAATTGGCAGGCATGGGCAAACTTTACGAATCGAGGCTTAGAGCCAAAGCTAAACAAATACGATGTTGTCGATTTGGCACCGAAACATTCTACTAGCATCGAAGGCACCAATTTAACGGTAACGCCCTTTAGTTTAAGCCACCCTTTAGAATCGACGGCTTTTGTTATTGAAAGTGGCGACGATATGTTTGTTTATTTTGGTGATACTGGCACCGACGATGTCGAGAAAGAAGGAAAGCTGGGCGTAATATGGCGCTACCTCGCACAGCAAATGCGAAGCAAAACGCTAAGAGGTATGGTTATTGAAGTGTCTTTTGATAACAGTTGCCCTGACAATCTACTGTTCGGACACCTTACGCCTAAGTGGTTAATGCAAGAACTTACTCGCTTTTACAAACTAGTTGAAGATAAAAGCCAGATTCCAGACATAAATATTGTGATAAGCCACATCAAGTACAGTTTAAAAGCAGGAGAAAACCCACGTTCTGTCATATCAAAAGAGCTAGAGCAGGCTAATAAATTAGGCTTTAATTTCATACTAGCCACACAAGGTCAGTCGCTCATCTTCTAATTGCCGTTGGGAATAGTGAAGTAAGTAAACGTTCGAGTAATCAGGTCTTTAGTTATACTTTTGTCGCGTTTTACGACTTTGTAATCAAAATCTATATAGGTAATCTCTCAAAATTTTTACTAGCTGTTACACTTACCTGATAATCGTTAATAAAGGAAACACGTGATGTCAGAACGAAAGTTTAGATTAGTTACCCGAAGTGATTTTGACGGGCTAGTATGCGCAGTATTACTGAAAGACTTAGACATGATTGATGATATTTTGTTTGTGCACCCTAAAGACATGCAGGACGGCAAAATAGACATCGCTGAAAACGACATTACAACTAACTTGCCTTACGTAGAAGGCTGCCATTTAGCCTTTGATCACCACCTTAGTGAAACCGTACGAAACGCTAGCGATATCGAGAATCATATTATCGACCCAGAAGCACCGTCAGCCGCTCGAGTAGTGTATGATTATTACGGTGGAGCCGAGAAATTTCCTAATATCTCAGTAGATATGATGGACGCGGTAGATAAAGGCGACTCAGCGCAGTTTTCAAAAGAAGAAATTTTAGAGCCTACCGACTGGGTGCTTATGAATTTCATTATGGACGCGCGTACTGGGCTTGGTCGTTTCAGAGACTTTAAAATCTCGAACTATCAGCTAATGATGAAGCTGATTGATGCGTGTAAAGACCACAGCATTGAAGAAATACTGCAAATGGAAGACGTGGCCGAGCGCGTGAGTTTGTACCACGAGCACAATGAAATGGCGAAGGCGCAAATTGCTAAGTGCTCTACCGTACACGATAACCTTGTGGTACTCGATTTAACCGAAGAAGAGACTATTTACGCCACGAACCGCTTCGTTATTTATGCCATGTACCCAGACTGCAACATTTCTATCCACAAAATGTGGGGGCTTAAAAAGCAGAACGTGGTGTTTGCAATTGGTAAGTCCATTACAAATCGTAGCTCTAACACCAATGTGGGTGAACTGTGTTTGAAGTATGGTGGCGGCGGCCACATGAATGCGGGTACCTGCCAAGTTGAAACTAGTAAAGCAGAGACTGTGCTTGCTGAGCTTATCGACACCATCACAAATGATGGCTAGCGTTAACTAGAATAGAAGCGGTGGGGCAGAAAAAGTACTCTGACCCCTTTTTTACTCTGACCCCTTTTTTATTGCGTTAGGCGCACTTTGAAAAATTCTGCGAGGGTTTTGCTGATAACTGGGTGCTGGGTGTCTTGATTAAACAGGCAGATGTTGACCTTTCCTAGCTTGGGCAGGTGCGGGTGGTTTAGTACTGCTAAATTTGCCGGTAAGCTTGATTTTGCTAATGCTGTAACACCAAGCCCTTGTTGAATGGCGGCAACTAAACCGCCTAAATCGGCGTTGGTGTAACTAATTTTCCAAGCGAAGGTTTGCTGCTTTAGCTGTTCAATCACCCGGCTTCTATACATACAGCCATCTGGCGCTAGCACCAGTGGTATATTGTTTCCTACCAAAGGGTGAGAGGTATCACCTACCCAAACCACATCATCCTCTATTACTACTTCTCCCTCGGTTTGTTCATCTGGGTTCACCAGTGCCAATATTAAATCGAAGTGATCTCGCTGAGACGGGTGAAGCAGATCGCGACTTAACGCCGATGTAACCTCTAACGATACATCTGGATAGCGCTTTGAAAACTCACCAATTAAGCCCGGTAATAGAGTAGAGGCAAATTCATTTGGAATACCTAAACGTAATCTGCCGCTTAGTGGCGCAGGAGTAAGGCTTCTAAAGATATTGTCGTTAAGCTCTAGAAGCTCTTTCGCTTTTGGGTAAAGCCAGTTTCCATCGGCGCTAGGTACATGGCGTTGACCTACTTTGGTGAACAGCTTTCTGTCTAGCTGCGATTCAAGCTTTTTGATTTGCAAACTAATAGCAGGTTGAGAGCGACCCAAAAAGTCGCCGGCCTTTGCATAGCCACCAAGCTCAATAACACTAACAAAGGTGCGTAAGGTATCTAGAGAAAGCTGTTTCATATCTATCAGGTTTATTAATGTAAGTGCCCTTTGTTATTGTATTTGTAAATGTATGGCACTGAAAGCCCATATTCTCAACTTAGATAAGATTTACGTTGTTAGCTGTATAAAAGCGAGCGTGAATACGCCCTATTAAGTACCGCACGTCAATGTAGAGTAAGCGTACTCACGTTTATGAATTCACGAATTCAAGCTAACAAACGTAGCAAACTAGGTTAAGCTAAGCGCAATTGTGATAGGCTTTAGCAAGTAAATATCGATACGATAATTAACTAATAGCAGCAAACAGTTACGCTCTAACGGCGCTTTTAAAAAATTTAAATCAGCGTGTCGATTTAAGAAGTGTTGAGCATTTAAAGTGAGTTACCTGCGCAAAACGATGTGCTGGCTAGGTATGTAATGAATGATGTTAACTACGAGAACACGTAATGAACTCTGATCTGTATTTTATCGGTATAGATGGCGGCGGTACTAAGTGCAGAGTCATACTACAAGATAAGAACGGCACGCAGCTAGGTGAGGGCATTAGCGGCCCCGCTAATATAATGCGAAACGCAGAACTTGCTAAAACCTCTATATTGGATGGAGTAGAAAAGGCTATTGAATCTGCCAACGTCTTTTTAGCTTCACAAAGCAGTGATGCCTCCATAACACCTATCACAGTGTCACAATGCGTAGTAGCAGCCGGTCTTGCTGGCGCTAATATTACATCCGCGAAAACGCGCTTTGAAACCTGGGCGCACCCCTTTCACTCGCTTTATATACTAAGTGATTTACATGCTGCCTGCGTAGGCGCTCACAACGGCAAGCCCGGAGCAGTAATTATTGTGGGTACGGGCTCGGCTGGCACCGTATTCAATAAGGATAAGTTTACAGACTTAGGTGGGCACGGTTTTCCTGTCGGCGACTTTGCCAGTGGCGCTTGGCTGGGTTTAAAAGCTATTCAGCACACCTTACTATGTATAGACAATATTCGAAGCCCTGATGGCCTCGCCAAAAAAGTATATGCAGAGCTTGGTACCTCAAATGCCGATGAGATTGTGGCTAAATGTGCTGGGTTTAGTACTCATCACTACGCGCGTTTAGCACCCTGTATGCTACCGCTTTTACGTGAAGGTAATAACCAAGCGGTTCGTATCTTTAAAGAAGGGGCAGAATACTTAGAAACTATGGCACAGCGGCTTCTAGGTGATAATACGTATAAACTTGCTTTAATTGGTGGGTTAAGCAATGTGTATGTACCTTATTTTTCTGAGAATACCCGTACGCGCCTAAAAGCATGTGAACTATCGCCAGAGCAGGGCGCTATCAAGTATGCTAAGGCAATACATGATGACCAATAACGGCAAGTAAGCCATAAGGTCACTTGGCAAATTTCGATGTAAGAAATGAGACGAGCGACGAAAAATGCGACGATTTAAACAACGTTAGAAGCAGCAAAAAACTCTGCTACAACCGCACGTAATTAGGAAAGTGAAAGCCCAATGATGAAAACAATTTTAGCCGAAAACGTTTTGATAAATGGTAAGTGGGAAAAAGACCAAGTACTCACGATCAAAGAGGGCGTAATTACTCACATCGAAGCACTTTCTAATTCAAAAAAACAGCGCGAAAAAATTTCTGAACGCGTGTCTAACAGGCTTATTCCTGGGTATATAGATACACAAGTGAACGGTGGCGGTGGCGTAATGTTTAATCACGCACCAACGTTTAAAAGCATAAGCACAATGGCTAAAGCCCATCGTAAGTTTGGCACCACCACATTATTCCCCACGCTTATTACCGACGACATAGCAACTATCGAAAGCGCTGCCAATGCGGTAAGTGAAGCGATAGAAAGCGGCCACCCAAGCGTTGAAGGTATTCATTTTGAAGGGCCGCACTTAAGCGTTGAGAAAAAAGGTGTACACCTTTCGAAATACATTCGCCCGCTCACCGACAGAGAGCTTGCCACTTATACCCGAAAAAATCTCGGCAAGGTTATGATTACCGTAGCCCCTGAAAATACCTCGAGTGATGTTATTCGCGACTTGGTAAATCAAGGCGTTATTGTAGCGCTAGGGCACTCTAATGCATCGTTTGAAGTGGTTGAAAGGGCGATTGAAGCGGGCGCGACTGGGTTTACTCATTTATACAACGCTATGTCGCCGTTTACCTCTCGTGAACCTGGCATGGTAGGCGCAGCGCTTTTAAGCAACAACGCCTGCGGCATTATTGTCGATCATCAGCATTTGCACCCTAAAGCCGTAGAACTTGCCTATAAAACCAAAGGGCCATCGCAATTAATGCTGGTTACCGATGCCATGGCCCACGTAGGGGCTGACGAAGACGTTATCGAATTTTTCGATACGCATATTACCCGCGTAGGAAACAAGCTTACTACGCCAGACGGCACTCTTGCAGGAAGCTGCTTAGACATGCACGGCGCGGTTATTAACTGCGTTAACGACATCGGAATTTCGCTAGAAGATGCGAGCTATATGGCAAGTGCAACACCCTCTACGTTTATGGGAATTAATGAAAGGGTAGGCAGTATTGCGGTAGATCAAAAGGCAAACTTCGTAGAGCTAAGCGAAGACAACGCACTTGCAAATGTTTGGCAAAATGGCGAGGTATGCGTTTAACACACTTGTTATCGAACAACTTACAACAGGCTACTAATCAGTATTTAAATATTTCTTACAACGGCCTCAACAATTGCTCAGCAAGCGCTCAAACAACGTTTTAAAAAAGGTAGCTATTAAATTGTAAGCCCTCATTCTAAATACCATCTGATATTAAGTTTTTTCAGGTTCGATAGTCGAGGTCGCGATCTTCGTTGAGCTATCTAAAAGAGCGGTAAACGCTTACATATTTGCTTTTCTCATGTTTTTCCAGAAATACATTTGCTTTTTAAATGTATTGATAAAAATTTCCAATTTGTTGCATAAACGTTCCCTCACTATACTCAATTTCGTTTTCTACCTTTCAAATTAAAAAGAGTAAGTGGAATGTCTAGTACCACCGCCCTACACGCAAAGCACCTAGAAGCCGGTGCGAAAATGGTCGATTTCTTCGGCTGGGATATGCCAATTAACTATGGTTCACAAATTGAAGAGCATCACGCCGTGCGTCAAGACGCCGGTATGTTTGATGTGTCTCACATGACCATTGTTGACGTAAAAGGCGCGCAAGCCAAAGCGTATCTTCAGTACCTTTTAGCCAACGACGTGGCAAAACTAAAAGACAAAGGCAAAGCCCTATACAGCGGCATGCTTAACGAAGAAGGCGGTGTTGTAGACGACCTTATCGTTTATCACTTCGACGAAACTAACTACCGTTTAGTAGTTAACTCAGCAACGCGCGAAAAAGACATGAACTGGTTAATGAGTAAAGCAGAAGGCTTTGACGTAACCATCACCGAGCGCCCTGAATTTGCCATGATTGCCGTACAAGGCCCTAACGCAAAAGAAAAAGCAGCCACTTTGTTCAGCGCAGCGCAAAAAGAAGCAGTAGCGGGCATGAAGCCATTCTTTGGTGTACAAGCAGAAGACTTGTTCATTGCTACCACAGGTTATACCGGTGAAGCAGGCTATGAAATTATGGTGCCAGCTGAGCAAGCGGAAAATTTCTGGCAAGCACTACTAGATGCGGGCGTTAAGCCGTGCGGCCTAGGTGCACGCGACACCCTTCGTTTAGAAGCGGGCATGAACCTGTACGGCCAAGATATGGACGAAACAGTATCGCCACTAGCTGCGAATATGGGCTGGACAATTACATGGGAACCGGCAGAACGTGACTTCGTAGGGCGTAAAGCATTAGAAGCGCAGCGCGAAGCGGGTACCGACAAGCTAGTAGGCTTGGTGATGACTGAAAAAGGCGTGCTGCGTCACGGTCTTAAAGTAAAAACAGAAAGCGGCGAAGGCGTTATCACTTCAGGTACGTTCTCTCCAACACTAGGTCACTCAATTGCGATGGCACGAGTACCAAGTGATGTTGGTGAAACAGTAGAAGTGGAAATGCGCAAAAAGTGGGTTACAGTAAAAGTGGTTAAGCCCTCCTTTGTTCGCAATGGAAAAAGTGTTTTATAAAATTACTTCTTAAGTTTACAAAGATTAACAGGAACGATTATGAGCAACATCCCAACTGATTTACGCTATGCCGCTACGCACGAGTGGGTTCGCCCTGAAGGTAACGGTGTTTTCGCTGTAGGTATTTCTGAGCACGCACAAGGCTTACTTGGCGACATGGTTTTCGTTGAATTGCCAGATGTTGGCGACGCAGTAAGCACTGGTGACGACGTATGTGTTGCTGAATCGGTAAAAGCAGCGTCTGACGTTTACGCGCCAATTTCAGGTGAGGTGGTTGAAGTAAACGAAGACCTAGAAGATTCACCAGAACTCGTTAACTCTGACCCATATGGCGACGGTTGGCTATTCAAAATTAAAGCTGACGACGCGGCTGAAGTAGAAGGTCTACTAGACGCTGAAGGCTACGAAAACAGCATAGACGAAGAGTAATTCGTTACGCAGTTTTAAAAAAAACATAATTTGAAAAGGGGCATGAAGATAATTCAGCCCCTTTTTAACTTAAAGATTTAACGCGCCCTTGCGGCAACCATTACGAGTGCTTAACAACGTTATGTCGAATACTTCCCCTACATTGGCTCAATTAGAGCAAAAAGATACATTTATCCGCCGTCACATTGGCCCGGGTAAAGGCGAAATTGAAGAAATGCTGTCTGCCATTGGTGCAAGCTCACTAGACGATTTAATCGAGCAAACTGTACCGGCAGGTATTGCGCTACCAGAGCCACTAAAATGTGGTGAAGGAGCGACAGAAGTTGAAGCATTAAGTGAACTTAAAGCCGTTGCAGAAAAGAACAAAATTAACCGTTCATTCATTGGTATGGGTTACTACGACACACACGTACCAAACGTTATTCTTCGCAACGTGCTAGAAAATCCAGGTTGGTACACCGCGTACACGCCTTACCAGCCAGAAATTGCCCAAGGTCGTTTGGAAGCCATTCTTAACTTCCAACAAGTGACCATTGACCTAACTGGCCTAGAGCTAGCATCGGCGTCATTACTTGACGAAGGTACAGCCGCAGCAGAAGCCATGGGCCTTGCTAAGCGCGTATCTAAAAACAAAAAAGCGAATGCGTTTTTTGTTGCAAACGACGTTCACCCGCAAACGGTTGACGTGGTAGAAACTCGCGCCGAAATGTTTGGTTTTGAAATCATCAAAGGTGCGGCAGAAGAAGCAGCAGAGCACGATATTTTTGGAGCGCTACTTCAATACCCAACTTCTACAGGCGAAGTAAAAGACATAAGCGACATCATTGCTGCGGTACAGGCGAAAAAAGGGATTGTGGCAGTAGCCGCTGACCTAATGAGCTTGGTAATGCTTAAGTCGCCAGGCGAGCTAGGTGCAGACGTTGCACTTGGTAGTGCGCAGCGCTTTGGTGTACCAATGGGCTACGGTGGCCCACACGCGGCATTCTTTGCAACACGCGACAGCTACAAGCGTTCACTGCCTGGCCGTATTATCGGTGTAAGTAAAGACAGCCGTGGTCGCCCAGCACTTCGCATGGCGCTACAAACCCGTGAACAGCACATTCGCCGCGAAAAAGCGAACTCGAACATTTGTACAGCGCAGGTACTGCTAGCCAACATGGCAAGCTTCTATGCGGTGTACCACGGCCCACAAGGCCTTAAAACTATTGCTGAACGCATTCACCGCTTCGCCGACATTCTTGCCACTGGTATTAGCCAGAAAGGTGCAGATAAAGGTGTAACCCTTAAGCACAGCACGTACTTCGACACGCTAACCGTAATGGTAAACAACAAAGAAGACGTACTAGCAAGCGCCTACGCAAAAGGCATGAACCTGCGCGCAGACCTTGAAGGTGCGGTAGGTGTGTCGCTTGACGAAACTACCACACGTGAAGACATTGTTGCGCTATTCGACGTACTGCTTGGCGAAGAGCACGGCTTAACCGTGGACGGTCTGGATGCAGAAGTAACCACGCAAGACGTAAAATCTATTCCTGAAGGTTTAGTACGTACTAGCGACATTCTTACACACGAAGTGTTTAACAAGTATCACTCTGAAACAGAGATGCTGCGTTACATCAAGAGCCTTGAAAACAAAGATTTGGCGCTTAACCACTCAATGATTTCATTGGGTTCGTGCACCATGAAGCTAAACGCAACGGCTGAAATGATCCCTGTAACATGGGCTGAATTCGGTCAGCTTCACCCGTTTGCACCACTAGACCAAGCAGCGGGCTATCAAGAAATGATTGCCGAGCTAGCTGAGTGGCTAATTAACGTAACAGGCTACGACGCGCTTTCAATGCAGCCTAACTCAGGTGCACAAGGTGAATACGCAGGTCTATTAGCTATTCAGCGCTATCATGAAAGCCGTGGCGAAGGTCACAGAAACGTGTGCCTTATTCCAAGCTCTGCTCACGGTACTAACCCAGCTTCTGCGCAAATGGTTAGCCTAAAAGTGGTAGTAGTCGCGTGTGACGCTAACGGTAACGTAGACCTTGACGACCTTCGCAAAAAAGCAGAAGAAGTGGGCGAGAACTTATCGTGCGCCATGATCACATACCCGTCTACCCACGGTGTATACGAAGAAACCGTGCGCGAGATTTGTGATATTGTTCACCAGCACGGCGGTCAGGTTTACATGGACGGCGCCAACATGAACGCGCAGGTGGGCATTACGTCACCTGGCTTTATTGGCTCAGACGTATCGCACCTTAACCTACACAAAACCTTCTGTATTCCACACGGTGGCGGTGGCCCAGGTATGGGACCAATTGGTGTTAAATCGCACCTTGCACCATTCCTACCAAACCACACGGTTGTTAACGTAGAAACCGCAGGCAAAGACTGTGGTGCGGTATCGGCAGCGCCATGGGGCAGTGCATCTATTCTGCCTATTAGCTACATGTACATCAAAATGATGGGTAGCGCTGGCCTACGCCGTGCAACCGAAGTGGCAATTCTAAATGCTAACTACGTAGCTAAGAAGCTAGAAGGGCACTTCCCAGTGCTTTACAAAGGCAACAACGACCGCGTAGCGCACGAATGTATTATTGACCTTCGCCCACTTAAAGAAGCAAGCGGTGTAACCGAGCTAGATATTGCGAAGCGCTTAAACGACTACGGTTTCCACGCGCCAACCATGAGCTTCCCAGTAGCAGGTACGCTTATGATTGAGCCAACCGAGTCGGAAGCGAAGTACGAACTAGACCGTTTCATTAATGCGATGGTGAGCATTCGCCAAGAAATTGCGAAAGTAGAAAGCGGCGAGTGGGATGCCACTGACAACCCGCTACACAACGCACCGCACACACTAGCAGACATCTGTGACAGCGACTGGAACCGCAGCTACGACCGCATGCTAGCGGCGTATCCAGCACCAGAAGTACACAGAAACAAGTTCTGGCCAACGGTTAACCGTATTGATGACGTTTACGGCGACCGTAACCTTATCTGTTCATGCCCTAGCATCGAGAGTTATGTTGAGGAGTAGGTTAGTGTAGGTTGCGAATAAAGAATGCAACTATCGGAATTAAGTTTGCAACTCGAATAAAGTTTGCAACCGATAGTTGGATTTAGAGGTCAGTAAAAATAAAAAAGCGAACCACTTCTGGTTCGCTTTTTTGTTTTCATACAGTTTTATTTAGGAGGAAGTACTTTCCGGTTATTTGCTAAGCGAAAGCCTTCAGGTACGGGCTTAAACTTATCGCCATTTTCTGGCCAACGTTTAGCTCCACTAAAAATAAAAAGAATGAACGTGACCCGGATATGCATCAGACCAAGAAAGGTAATGAATGGCACTTCGGCATGAAAGCCCATATTGGTGTGGATGCCAAGAGTGGCCTGACCCATACATTGGTGACCACCGCCGCCAACGAACATGACCTGAATCAGATGAAGAACCTGTTGCATGGCTATGAGGAATTCATCTCTGGCGATGCTGGATATCAAGGCGCAGAGAAGCGTGAAGAACTTAAAGAAAAGGATGTGGAATGGCTGATTGCTGAGAGTCTCGGAAAAGTTCGGGCACTGAAAAAGCATCCCCGCAAAAACAAAACGGCCATCAACATCGAATATTTAAAAGCCAGCATCCGAGCAAAAGTTAAGCACCCGTTTCGCATCATCAAATGCCAATTTGGTTTTATCAACGCACGCTATAAAGGGCTGATGAAAAATGACTCGCAGTTAGCCATGCTATTCACCTTGGCGAACCTGTTTAAAGTAGACCAAATGCTACGAAGACAGCCAAGATCTGTCTAAAATCCGAGAATAGCCCGGAATTAGGTCGAAATCCGGCCTAAAACGGCAGTAAATTGGCCAAAATTGAGAATTTTGCGTTCAAAATTAGACGGCGAATGCAAAGGCTGGCTCAAGGACTAAATTGCAGGACTTATTCGCAGTTTCCCTAGTCTTAGTGACATTTGACATCTGGATAGAATGATAAACCCATTCGCCAATGCTGGTGTGATTAAGAAGAAATACTGGCAACAAGACAACCTGGCGCGTTCGATGTAATCACACTTCATTTTTTGCCGCTTTAGACTGCTTTTTTCGGCTCATTGGTACAGTAAAAAACGACCTTGCACGTGTCATAGTATATACCACTCGGGTTGGCGAAAACTCATTCGCGCATCGCGATTTTGTATGTAAATTGTTAACAGATAGTAAAGGGCTCGGGTTGAGTACTTTGCAATTAATAGCCATATGAAGTTGGGACACCATAGATGCAAAATTACAATAAAATTACGTTGGCCATGTTAGTTGGCCTGGCTTTTTCTGCCCACGGGCAGGAAGCTCAAACAGAGCAAAAAGAAGTTTCCATCCAGTCAAATACCCAAGAGAATGAACTCGGTCTGGAGATTATTTCCGTCACTGCTACCAAGCGTAAAACCTTGCTTATGGATACGCCAGTGGCTATTTCGGCGTTAAGTGAGGCGCAATTAAAACAAAATGGCGTGAATAATGTTAAAGACATTGCCAATCTGGTACCGGGCCTGGATATCTCAACCGCCACCGATCAGTCTGCGCCAGTGATTTCAATGCGTGGTGTGCGTTCCACAAACATTACCGAGCTCGGTGATCCAGCGGTGGGCGTTCACCTTGATGGCGTATACTCGCCGCGCATGCAAGGCGCGCTGGCCCTGATGTATGACGTAGACCGTGTTGAAGCGTTGCGCGGCCCTCAGGGAACCTTATTCGGACGTAATTCCACGGTGGGCAGTATAAATGTGATTTCTGCCAAGCCTTCATTTGGCGGTACTAATGGTGCTGTAAATGTGGAGGCGGGTAACTATCAGAGCAGAGTATTGGACGGTTTTTTAAATATTACGGTCAGCGATGACTTTGCTGTTCGCTTTGCTGCCAAGGGATTGAAGCGGGATTCATATCTGGAAGGTTATTACGATCCTAACCAGTACGATACACGCTGGTTGAGTGATGAGGTGCTGTCGGCACCGGTAATTTCAGATGACTCTTATCAAGGTATTGGCAGTACCGTTACGCAACGGGAAAATTGGTGGATTGACGCAGCGGGAACCGATCCTGAAGCACAGAAGGTACGAGCACTAACGCCAGCAAGTAAAGATAATTTTTATAACAATGCAGATGAATATTCATTTCGTATCAGTACGCTGTGGGCACCACTTGACGGTGATTTTTCGAACCATACCGTGTTTCAACACTATGTGAATCGAAGCGGTGGTAATGTTGATTTGGTTAACTGCGATAAATTACGAGGCAGACCTGTTGAATATGGTGGTGATTGCAACAATTTACTGCCAAGTGACAATACTTATCAGGCAGTGGTGAACGTGCCTGGTGAGCTTAATCTGGATATTACCTATCTGCGCAACACCTTTAACTATAATCTTACCGATGAGTTGACGATGGTTTGGCTATTGGGCTATGAAGACATGGAGCGTTCATCCCGACAGGATTCTGAAATTGGTCTGGATCCCTGGGATGGAGCCACTTATTTTCTTGATGGCACAGGTGCTACGTCCTATTCCACTGAGTTGCAACTGCAGTCGGATGAAATGGGCGATTTTATCTGGATTGTTGGGGTGAATTATTTTCACGAAAAAACCACAACCTTAGGATATTATGATAATCCTATGGACGACAAAGCGTTTTGGGATCAACCGGATCGTTCTACCGACGCTATGGCGATCTTCGGTCAAACTACCTATAACTTGAGCCGCGATTTACATCTCACGCTGGGATATCGCTTTAGCGATGAAACTAAAGAAGACGTAGGAGGCCGCACCTATCGCTGCTCTAATGCCGATGGATGCGCTCCTGGTTGGTTTGGACGCACCATCCTAAATGATTTGCCTACTGACTACTTTGAGGACCCGTCTATCTATTCAAGCTTCTTTGCTAACGATAACAAAGGCAGCTGGAGCCACCATGATTTTCGTGTTGGGCTAGATTACGATGTTTCCCCGGACACTATGATTTACAGCTATATCGCATCGGGTTTCAAGGCTGGTGGTATTGGTGACGTATACGAAGTGGTGAACGACCGTACGGGCGACATTACGCGGTTTGAAACGACGTTTGACCCCGAGGAAGTACTGACTTGGGAAGTTGGAGCAAAGTCGAGCCTACTGAATAATTCTTTGAATTTACAAGCCGTGTTCTTTTACACCGACTACACCGATATGCAATATGCTTCTGTGGGCTCTATTGGAAATGTAGAGCGCTTATCTGCGGTAGAAGATGAAGAGGGGAGTCCCATTTTAGATGACAATGGACAACCGGTTCTTGATTTTCAAAATCAGCCAGTAATAGCGTACTACACTCAGAATGTCCCGGGTTCCACGATTAAGGGAATTGAACTTGAGTTTGACTGGAAGCCTTATGCTGGTGGACGAATTACTGGATATGCCACTTGGACAGATGCCAAGGTTACTGAGGATTGGATTACAAAATGGGACTACGATCCTGAATATTTGTTTAACATATCCTATGATGAATCCATCGATCCAACCAATGAGACGCTGACCACTAATCTGAAGGGTAACAATATGGCTATGACGCCAAAGTTTACGGCCAATGTCAGTTATACCCACACCGTAAATCTTGGGAGTTACGGGTATTTACATGGTTGGTTTAATGTGAGCTGGAAGGATAAGTCTTATTCCACAATCTGGAATTTGGACAAGCACTTGGATGACATGGACTTTGTGGTGCCAGACGAAACCACTAGCTACATGAATGACACTCGAGACAGCTTCGCTTTGTTGAATGCTTCGGTCAAATACGAACCGCTCAATCAAAAATGGTTTGCTGAAGTCTTTGTCAATAATGCTACCGATGAAGTGGTTCAGTATTGGAATAACACGAGTAAAGGTATTGGGAAGGGAAGCTTTGGAATGCCACGCTACTATGGTGTCAGAGCTGGGATTAGCTTCTAACGAGGTAGTCTACTTTCGATGCTGACTACAGGCCTTTAGCCCAACAGGCCTGTAGCATTATTCCGCACAAATTTGTTGTAATTAAATTCCTAATTGAGAATGTTGAAATGAACAACTTCAAAACAACAGTGCAGCGTACATGCTCACTGTTTTTTCTGCTTTGCTATTGCCATTTATCCTCTGCACAACCAACAGGTGTAGATTGGTCAGTCGAAGCTAAACCTAACCTCGATGATGAAAAAGTTGAACGCCAGGTAGAAAAGTTGCTATCTGGGATGACGCTGAAGCAAAAGGTCGCGCAGATGATTCAGCCAGAGATTGGCTATTTGACGGTTGACGAAATGCGTAAATATGGCTTTGGCTCTTATCTTAACGGCGGCAATTCTGCGCCATATGGGATCAAGCAAGCGGATGCGCAAACCTGGCTGAAATATGCCGATGAGATGTATTCAGCGTCAGTTGACGCGACGCTGGATGGCAGCACCATTCCAACAATCTGGGGAACCGATGCCATGCACGGCCACAGTAATGTTTTTGGTGCCACATTGTTCCCTCATAATATCGGGCTTGGCGCCGCCCGGGATCCGGATCTTATCGAAAAAATTGGCATTGCCACTGCCAAAGAAGTAGCAGCAACTGGCATTGAGTGGAGTTTTGCGCCAACAGTGGCGGTCGTCAGAGATGACCGTTGGGGACGCACCTACGAAAGTTATTCAGAAGATCCTGAAATCGTCGCTGACTACGCAGACAGAATGGTAATGGGGATTCAGGGACATCCAGAAGAGGATTTTCTCAAGGGCTTCCACCGTATCGCTACCGCCAAGCATTTTATCGGCGACGGGGGTACGCAGGGCGGCATTGACCGAGGCGATACCCGATTAGATGAGAAAACGCTAAGAGATATCCACGCCGCGGGCTATGTGTCCGCATTGCAAGCCGGAGTGCAGTCGGTTATGGCATCGTTTAACAGCTGGAATGGTAAGCGGGTGCATGGTGACAAATATCTGCTGACCGAGGTGCTTAAAGGCAAGATGGGCTTCGATGGTTTTATTGTCAGTGACTGGAATGCCCATAAGTTTGTCGATGGCTGCGATTTGGAGCAATGCGCTGCCGCCATAAACGCCGGAGTAGATGTACTGATGGTGCCAGAGCATTACGAGGCTTTCTTTCATAATACGGTGAAACAGGTTCAAGACGGTATTATTCCTATTTCCAGAATTGATGACGCAGTTAGGCGGTTTTTAAGAGCAAAAATACGCTGGGGTGTGTTGTCACGAGGCAAACCTACACAGCGACTAGGTGCAGAGCATCCACAATGGCTTAATGCGACTGAGCACAAAACCTTAGCACGGGAAGCGGTAAGAAAATCACTGGTGCTGCTCAAGAACAATGGCAATACGCTGCCGCTAGCGGCGGATAGTCATATTTTGGTGGCCGGAGAGGGCGCTGATAATATTGCTATGCAGGCCGGCGGATGGAGTGTGTCTTGGCAGGGCACAGACAATACTAACGCGGATTTTCCCAATGCAACGTCTGTTTATGCGGCCATAAAACACTGTGTTGAATCTGCAGGTGGTACGGTGCAATACAGTGAGAGCGGCATGTTCAAACAAAAACCGGATGCTGCGGTTGTTGTACTCGGCGAGCAGCCATATGCCGAATGGTTTGGCGACATAAAAACCTTAAGGTTTGAGGATAACAATAATAAAAGCCTGAAAGTACTGGAAAAGCTCAAATCGGAGGGGGTGCCGGTTGTTACTGTATTTTTAAGTGGGCGACCTCTTTGGATAAATCCAATATTGAATAAGTCTGATGCGTTTGTCGCTGCGTGGTTACCAGGTTCTGAAGGGCAGGGTGTCACGGATGTTATTTTAAGTAAACCTGAAGGCGGAATAAACTACGACTTTACCGGAAGGTTGAGCTTTTCGTGGCCAAAATTTGATGATCAATATTTACTTAATAGAAACGACATAAATTATGACCCGCTCTTCCCTTATGGTTATGGGCTCACATATCAGGACCATACACAAGTTGAGAAAGTCAGCGAAGCAGTCACAGTGGCTGACGAGAAAAACACTCAGGATATGAAGCCATTGTTTGTTCGCAATCTCAGTGATGGTGTGAAATGGGCATTATCTGATAGCAAAAATAAGATCGCGTTGATGGCATCTTCTTCTGGCGTTAGTCCTGATGGCAGCTCGCTGACTATGCAATCGGTGAACCTTGCTTATCAGGAAGATGGCCGCAAGTTTAGTTGGAAGAAAGCGGCATTAGGAAGCGCGATATTGACCTACTCTGAGGCTTATCAGGCAGAAGATGTTTTTGCAGGGCGTTACCTGAATATGAAAATTCGTCTTGATGACTGGCAGTCTTCGTCACCGATTACATTGCAGGTGCAATGTTCAGACAGCACATGTCAGAACACCGTAGCGATAGATAAAGACGAATCAGTGTTGCTAGCGGGACAATGGGTGGGGATTAGTGTTGCTGCCGACTGTCTGGATACTGAGAGCTCAGATAACGCAACGGACTCAGCGCTACGCATCATCGGTAAAGGTGAACTCAGCCTGGCTGTGGCTGAAATAGCCTTGGCGAAAAATCCGGCGACAAACTATAGGGTAATGTCTTGTCAGTAAACTGATAGCAGTAGGTAGGTTCTCTACCTACCTCTACTTTTTGCTGAAGTCGTATGATGATTAATTTAAGCAATCGACGCTAGCTTCTTTGTTCAATAAAAAGCGGCTTTGCACGCGTCATTGTATTTACCACTCGGGTTAGCGAAATTCCGTTCCAGCTAAGGTTTTTTGTATGTAGTTTGTTAACAAAATGCAGCCAGTGTGTAGGATTTCGGTTTAGAGGTGATTTCTTGCCTGTTATCAAAGGTTAAATATTGCTTGTGAATAGGCGGATAGCTACTTCGACATACTGGTCGGCATTTTGTTGTTTTACTCCACTCACTTGCGGACTGTCACTCACTTAATTTTTAGTGGCTGTCTGCACCTACTCAAAACAGGAGGTATTATGAAAACCCTTCCAATGCTGTGTATCGCGGCCACTATAACAAGTAGTGCGGGGGCATTTGCTGCTGATTATTTTAGAGATGATTTTAGCTGGGGCTACAACACTTCAGTATGGCAAGCACGAAATGGTGCTAATGGAACCCCGTTCGGTTGTACTTTCAACGAAGGCGCTATTTCACCCAGTTCCCATGGCATTACACTATCGGTTTCCGATGGGACCTGTTCCGAATTACAGTCGAGCGAGTATTACAGTTACGGTAAACTCCAAGGCTCATTAAAAACCGGCAATACCGCTGGCACCGTGTCATCGCTTTTCACTTATACTTCGTGGTGGGATGAACCCGGACGGGCATGGCAGGAAATTGATATTGAATTTCTCCCTAGCCTCGGCAATGTGGTACATACTAATGTCATTTATCAGCCCGAAGGTGGTCAGTATCAAAGCTGGGAGCAGGATGTGCCGCTAGGGCAGTTCGGGCTAAATATTCAGAATGAACTACTGACTATCGGGTTTGACTGGTCGGCTACGCAAATTCGTTGGTATGTCTATGATGCTTCAGACAATGAGCAAACTTTGCGGGTGGTGTATAAAGATAATGGTGATGGCTATATTGCCGAGGATGAAATTCCGGCTTATGCGTGGCCAGTGGATAACACCAAAATTATGATCAACCATTGGCATGGTGACAACAGCGCAGAAGCGTTTTATTTTCCAGGCCAGTATTATAACCAGGCCGCGTGGGCGTATTACGATTTTATTGAATATATTCCACATTAAATCGTCTCTGTAAACGCGGGCAGACTAAGGGCCCGCCGTTTTGAAAAACAACGTTATCGATAATAGCATTGATATATTTGTGCAAAAATTACCTTCCCGAATAAGACTTTTTTGGCTTTGTCAGTTGAGCGGCTGGGCCGTTTATGCCCTGCTTACTGAAATTATGATCAAATTGTCCAGTAACGAACCATGGCGCATTCATTTGCCCCACCTGGTGCTGGACACCTTGTGTGGTATTACCATTACATTAGCGTTACGCTGGCTTTATCGCCAGGCATCAACATCGCAGCAATATGTGGTGGTTAAACATGTGATGCTGATATTGGTGGCCGCCTTAGTTTGGACGCAATTTAAATGGTATACGCTACAAGCGCTATACGGCTCTTGGTGGGTACCGATGACCTGGTTCGATTTTGGAACCTGGACATCTGCGTCACTAACCATGCTGGCAACCTGGACTGGCGGTTACTACGGCATTAAAAATTACCTAACCAGTGTAGAAGAGCGCGAACGAGCCGACAAAGCCTTGCATTTGGCGAATGAAGCGCAATTGAAAATGCTGCGGTATCAGTTGAATCCACACTTTATGTTCAACAGCATTAATGCGACCTGCACATTAATTCTGAAAAATGAGAAGAGCCATGCCATATCAATGCTTGAACAGCTTTGCGACTTTTTGCGCTACAGTTTATATACCGATCCGCTGTCGACTATCCGGGTCGCAGAGGAAATTGAGATCCTAAATAATTATCTGGATATTGAGAAAGGGCGTTTTCAATCCCGTCTGCAGATAAATATTCAGGCTAGTCCTGACTGCCACAATGTCCTGATCCCCTCGCTAATTGTACAACCCTTGGTAGAGAACGTTCTGAAACACGGCATGATCCCAGAGCAACCTATTACAATTAATGTGGATTTCGTGACGCATAATAAAGGATTGTTGGTAACAGTCAGAGATAATGGCAAAGGCTTCCCGTCCGAGGACGTTGTTGCCAGCTCTCAGAGAGACTCCGGTATTGGACTGAGCAATTGCGAGCAACGTCTGAAACTGATTTACCAAGGTCACGCCTCGCTTGAGACCGGCAATAATGCTGAGGGGGGGGCATGGGTGAAAATATGGATCCCAGTGACCGTGGGAGCAAGCCATGAAGCGAATTAAGGCCTTGTTGGTGGATGATGAATTCAGCGCTTTAGAAGGGTTACGCATACGACTTGAGCAATTTCCGTTTATAGACATTGTTGATGAGGCTACCAGCGTTAATGAGGCACTGATAGTTATCAACCGCTGCATGCCTGATTTGGTTTTTCTGGATATTGAAATGCCCGGGGAATCTGGTTTTGATTTGTTAAAAGCGCTGCAACCAGAAACTTATCCTGCGATCATTTTTGTCACCGCCTATCATCAGTATGCTATTCGAGCGTTTGAGGTGCGGGCCGTGGATTACTTGCTTAAGCCAATAAAAATGGCTCGTCTGAGCGAGGCCATTGCCCGAGTACAGGAAAATATCGGACTGCAGACGTCTAAAGCAACCATGCTTGCTACACAGGAGTCTATGACGAAGTCATCTGCACCGCATGCAACGTGGAGTGAGCAGGACTCGTTGCATTCGACAGGTTACTACGTCGATAAGGAAAAGCTAGTCATTCAGGATGGCCGCTCCCCCACCGCTTTAGTGCCTTTCGTTGATATATTTTGGGTCGATGCGGCAGGGGATTATATGTGTGTGCATACCCGCAGTGAAACTTATGTTATGCGGGCCCGGCTTAAAAACTTGCTGCACGACACGTTACCTGATGAGTTTCTGCAAATTCATAAGTCTACCATTGTTAATTTGCGCCACATTCAACACCTTGAGAGCCTGCGTAATTCAGAGTTTAACGTTCAGTTGGTGAATGGTAAGGTGCTCAAAGCCAGCCGTACTTACAGCAAAGAGTTAAAAGCGAAAATTCTCAATGTGATAGAGCAGTAGTACTCTGCGCTGGCGATATTATAGCTGCTCATAATGACGCTTATTTAAAGAGCTCAGGAGCAAAGGTTTGTTGTGCTAAGCGCGTTGTCGGTAAGACACAATTTTTCTTGTAATCAATTAAAAAAGGGTAGCCGAAGCTAACCCCAGTGGGTCGAACGAAGTGTTTCGCAGTGTCTTAGAATGAGTAATCGATACCTACGAAATAGTTACGGCCAAAATACTGTATATTGCCCGTTTTCGAACGATCACCATAATATGAGCGATTGGCTTCATCGGTTAAGTTATTAACCGATACAAGCGCGTCGAAGTTTTCGGTGATGTCAAAGGAAGCTTGATAATCAAAAATGGTCTCTTCCGTTATGAAGGCTAGGTTATTACTGGAGCCGTTGACGTTACCTAAGTAAGATGAGCGATACTGGACGCTAAGGCGTCTATCGAAATCTTTATAGTCATAAAACAGAATGGCCGCATACACACGGGGAGATAACTCTTCAAGTGGCACGTTTACATTGCTGTGGCCGTTGCCGGTATCCAAATCCCGGCTAATTTCACTTTCGGTATAGGGAAATTTGTAGCCTTTAAGTCGCAGGACATTATTCTTGACGAAATAATACGGATGGTCCGCCCCAATTTCGTTGACCACGCCCAGCACAAACACGCTCGAGGCCTCTACACGGCGTGTATTTCCGGTTGAGGGGGGGGCTTCGGTCTCGAATTCGTTCCGATTGTCATCCATCATAGTGAACCATCTCTGTAGTTCGTAGTTCCTCGGATAGCTTGACTTTAAGGTAAAAGACGCCAGTATGTCAGGCAAAATAACGAAGTGGCGCCATGTGTTTCCCCAGCGGGCGAAAGGAGCTACTTGAACTATTCTTTTAGCTCAACTGCATAAGTTCACAAGTCTTGCCGCCTATAGTTACTGAATTAACTCATCGGTTAAATTTCTAAATAGGACTACAAGACAACATGGTGACAATTAAAACAACTTTGCTGTATCTGTTTAACGGAGAATTCTATTCTTGGGCGTCTGCTTCACGCACCTAGCTGCCGTCTGGCTTCGAATATGTCAACGGCGCAACTAGCACAAAACGGTATAGCTCAAGTTAACGTTTATAACCTTATCAACTACTCCTTCCTAACCCCCCGAATATTCCCATCCATTATAACCGTCTTAACCAGCCCTTTTTCATCATCCACTTCAAAACGAACACTACTCCCATTCTTTGCAAAAAATCGTCCGCCACCCTCATGAAAATATTCTTCATTCTCAACATAAGGTAAGGCGTTGAGCACAAAACCATTGGCTGTTTTTTCTAGCACCACATTAACATTTACGGGGGTAGTTACCACATAGGTTCCAATGTATTTACTTAGCTCCTTTTGGCTTATGGGTACTAACTTCTTAACTTCAGCTTCCGAGTAACCTACGTTTAATGCTTCTTTTAAGCGTATTTCTAGCTCTCTTATTAACTGTGTTCCATTATTGCCATTAGTCATAATGGCGTAGCCGTTGCCGGTATCTAGTTCAAGGTATAGCTGCGACATAAACCCAGCATCTGCGCCGCCGTGGCCAAAGCCCAGAATTTCTCCATCGTCGCCCATGTTGATAAAAAAGCCGATGCCTACAATAGGTGGCTCAATGCTTGGCGTATTGTTGGTTAACATTTCTTTCGCGGTGTTTTGCGATATCCAGTCGGTTTTCTGCCCTAAATACGCGCTACGAACGCCGTTTGCCATCTTCAACATGTCTGATGGCGTACTCCACATGCCAGCCGCTGCTAATGTGGCGTAGGTATGCGGGCCACCTTTAATTGGCGCACCGTCGCCGTCATACGGCGTAGCCATATTGTTTGACAAGTTGGTCGATATGGGTTGTTCGAAGCCAGAACGCGTCATGCCTAAAGGTTTAAACAAAAGCCGTTGTGACATAGTTGGCAGGGGCTCGTTAGCTATGTCTTGCAAGGTAAGCTGAGCAAGCGTTGTGCCGCCACCGGAATAACGCATTTGCGTGCCAGGTTGAATATCAACAACAACGGCATCCGTATTGGTGGGAAATGTACCTTCTAGCACTTGCTGCAAGTTAGGTACTGGTTCGCCCGCTGCATAACCGGGGAAGCCGTGCACTGTGGTGCCCGCCGTGTGGCTTAATAATCTGCGTAATGAAACAACGTCTTGCTCAGTCCACTCATGTTCAGGTAACTGCCAGCTGGTGAGTAAGGTATTAATATCTGCATCTAAATCTAGCGGATTATCTTCGCGATATTTCATTAATATTGCGGCAAATGCGGGTTTAGAAATACTGCCTGCTTGGAATACCGTGTTTTCATCAACAGCCAATTCAGTGGTTAAATCTTTAACGCCGCTTTGCACGGTCCAAGCTATTTGCCCATTTCTCATAAACGCGACAGACACACCAGGTACATCATAATGCGCTTGTCTTTGTTCTAAAGATTGGTAATCAACCTCTTGCCCTTCAATTCGAATGCGTTCAGCAAGCCCAGTTTTCAAAAGGTTGGCTTCTTTTGATTCTGCGGCAGCAGAGGGAGGGGGGAACAGGGTTTCAGGCTCTGTACAACCCAATAACGAAGCTAAACAAAACGAAAGTGTTAAAGAGGAAAAGAGCTTGATTGATGTCATTATGTGTATTCCATTACGAGTGAACGTACCAGAGTACGTTCCTACTATTATTCGGTCAATGCTAGCAATATGCTAAATCAGGCGCTCACTAGCTAGTCGCCTGTACCTTCCGCAATCTTCTTTTGCAAGTTAGCTAGCCGCGTTTTATAAGAGCCATTTTCAACATTTTCTTCAAAGCTCATTGCCAGCGCTTTCTCTCGCATTTCGAGCGCCATGGCTAAATCGCCATTTGCTTCATAACCGTCCGCTAGGCTGTCGTAGGCATCAGACTTGTTAGGGAAACGAGCTATATTTTTCTTAAAAATTGCAATGGCAGAGTCAAAGTCTTGGTTGTTTAGCGCCGCATAACCCGCGTGGTTTACGGCTTTATATTCTGGCTTTGCTTCAAAAGCGTATTTTGCAGAAAGGTCTTTATAGTATTGCTCTACCGCAGGAATGCCTTCTTGTATAATTGCACCTGTTGGGCGCAACGAGTTAAGCTGCTTTTGAAGCGCCAAGCTCATACCTGCAAGTGCAGTCGTATTGTGGCTTTCAGATGTGTCTAGCTCGGTATCAAAGGTAAACCCTTTTCGTTCGCTGCTATTTAGTAGTTCAGCGTAACGTTCGTATGCGCTTAGCATGTTTCCACCTTCGTTACCCATATTGATATAAAGGTATTTGTTAAGGTCGCTATCTGACGCAAAGAACGCTTTTGCCTCTGGAAATACCACTTCTTCGTGCCACCACAAACTTGGGCTAAATGCGAAGTAAGCTTGAAACAGTTCAGGCCGCTCTTGCAGTGCGTATAAGGTAAAAAGGGCGCTTAATGAATGCCCAGAAACAATCGCGTAGTTATTGGTGCGATAGTTTTCCCCTACGTAAGGCTTTAGTTCTTTTTCTAGAAAGTCTAAAAAGTTGTCGGCACCACCAGATATTCCCCATTGGTTGTAGCTTTCATCATAGGTAGGTGTGAAGTCTCGCGTGCGCTCGGTGTTGGTAATACCGATAACAATCATTTCCTGTGCCATTCCAGACTGATTTAGCAGATCTAGCGTGCCTACGGTATGCGCAAAATTACGTTGACCATCTAGCAAATATAAAACTGGGTAAGTGGTGTCTTTATAGCGGGAATAGTTATTGGGTAAGTGAACAAGCAGTTCTCGCGACTCATTCAAAATTTCTGACTTTATTGATTTAACTTCGGCTTCGCCACGCACTTTGGCGTTTACGTGAAAGCTAAGGCTTAGGTTGAGGGTAAATACGGCGCCGATAAAAACACAGGCAAGCTTTTGAACCATTTGAAATTCCCTTTCTCGCTATCAGGCGCGAGTTTTTTATAGTTTGTTTATCCTACGCTGTCATAGTCGCTCTTGCTTGTCAAAAAATAGCCAGCTAAAAAGAAAAAAGCCGCAATCAGCAACGTGATGCGGCTTTCCGAGCTGGGCTGACTAGGCAGCCTTACAGAGCAATTGCGTAAAAGGGGTTAGCTAGAACGACCCTCACTCATAGCTGCCTGTTCAAATACCTTAACTCTAGACATATGATCACCTCCTTATCTTCGTTGCTAAAACTACATCGAAAGTAACATAGGCGGGGCTTAAGTAAAGCTCGGCTTCATTAAAGAAAGTTTATGGAAACCTCATAACTTAGAAATGTGAAAAACAAAACGTAAGCAATAATATAAACCTCTTTAATTAAACCTACGTAACTAATGCTAACTGAAATTATTTGCGCCGCCCGTTGACGTGTAATTAACGCCTCAACGTGTAACCAGCAATACGCAAACCGTTAAAAAGGTTAGAACGCAGATGCAAACAACAAATATGCACAAAAGCCGCATGAGCCGAAAAGCCGCATTATTGGTTATGCTTATTGCTACCTCATTTTGTAGCTTTGCCCAGACAAACTCATCTAAACAGATTGAAATGAAAGGCAGTAATGGCGCCACTGTTAACGGTAGTGTACAAGCTACTTTTGACAGCCCGTGGGCGATGACTTTCTTGCCAGACGGGCACAGTTTGGTAACCGAAAAAGCAGGCACGCTTTGGTTGCTTGATAAAAATCAGCAAAAGCGTTTTGCGGTAAGCAATGTACCAAGTGTTACAGCGCGCGGGCAGGGCGGTTTAGGTGATGTCATTATTCACCCAGATTTTGCGTCTAATAACACTATTTACATTTCCTATATTGAAAGAGATGAAAAAGACGATGCGTTTAGCGGTGCGGTAATAGAGCGAGCTACGCTGAGCGTTACTGATAGTGGCGCGAAGCTATCTGATAGAACGCTTATTTGGCGTCAGTCGCCCAAGATGACGGGTAACGGCCATTATTCACATCGTATGGTTTTTTCGCCTGATGGCTATTTGTTTATTACCTCTGGCGAGCGCCAAAAATTTACGCCAGCTCAAAACATGGCAATGAATTTGGGCAAAATTTTACGCTTGAACGAAGACGGAAGTGTGCCAGAAGACAACCCTTTTTACGGGCAGGGTAGTGTAACCGAGCAAATTTGGACGTTAGGGCACCGCAACCCGCTTGGCATCGACTTTGATGAACACGGCAATTTATGGGTTCACGAAATGGGGCCGCGCCATGGCGACGAACTTAACCTTATTGAGAAAGGTCGCAACTACGGTTATCCCACCGTGTCGCAGGGCGACCATTATTCAGGCGTAAAAATTCCTAATCATGAAGATATACCTATTTTTAAATCGCCCGAACTAGCCTGGGTACCTGCTATTAGCCCTGCGGGTTTTATCATTTATAAAGGCGACAAGTTCAGTGATTGGAAAGGTAATGGCTTCATTGGTGGCTTGTCTTCAAAAGCTTTGGTTCGTGTTTCCTTTAATAAAGACGACGAAGGCAAATGGAAAGTTGAAGAAGCAGAGCGTTACGAGTGGGGCAAGCGAGTGCGTGAAGTTGAACAAGACAGCATGGGCAATATCTATGTGCTTGAAGATAAGGAAGGCGGGCGCTTAATTAAATTAAGCCGTTAAAACGCAAGCGCATTATTAATAGGCTTGTCTATGCGATAATTTTTGATTCAAGCTTAAGTATGGAACACGGATACAAAATTTAGGACCTCTATGATTCAATCTCCTCAAAACTTTAACTTTGAACGTTGTGAAGACGAACCCATACATATTCCCGAAAGTGTACAAAGTTATGGTTTTCTTATTGCGTTTAGCTACGACGATCTAAATATCTCAATTGTCAGTGAAAACTGCGAAACGATATTTGCTGAGGGGATCATTGGGAAAAACTTTTTAGATATTCTTTCCTCTGATACTAACGAGCGCGCGTTTCTTGAAGAAACCTTCGATAGAGTGTCGAAGAGCAAAATACGGCTGCCCATTAAACTGATTTTAAATTCGTCGCTTTTAGTAGAAGGTGAGGCCCGAGATTATTTAGCGGTTGTTTATGATTCAGGTCATCATTATGTCGTGGAGCTAGAGCCTGCTACAGAATTTAGAGACACTTATAGTGCAGAACAATTCATAAAGCTTTATTCAATGTCTATCGCTCCGCGATTTAAAGAAATGACATCGCTACGCGAGATGGCACAAGAGATGGTGTCGACCATTAAATATCTCACTAACATGGATAGAGTGGTGCTTTACAAGTTCAACGATGACTACTCAGGTAAGGTTATCGCGGAAGCTAAAGCTGAGGATATGGAATCTTACCAAGACTTGTACTTTCCCGCTTCAGACATACCAAAACAAGCCAGGGAGCTGTACAAAACAAACTGGGTACGGCTAGTACCTGATACAGAGCTTCCCCCTGCAAAGTTAATTCCATCTGCCAAGGAGTCGGGAAGAGAGCGGTTAGACCTCACTCGCTCGCTATTGCGCACGTTCTCGCCCATTCATCTTCAGTACATTAGAAACCAAGGGCTACGCGCATCGTTTTCTATTTCCTTGGTGACAGATGGAGAGTTATACGGGCTCATTTCCTGTCATCATCGCGAAACCTGTTATATACCCCAAAATGTAAGGCTGCAGTGCGAGAATTTAAGTCAACTGTTCAGTTGGCACCTGTTGGCAAAAGAAGAAGAAATTGCCAAACACAAAAAGTATGTTACCGACGAGGCTGTGGATGCCATGCTTGACAAGATAGGGCCGGCAAACCCTATCAGTCGTGTAGTGAAAAGCGGAGAAAGAGCTTTTTTAGATGCGCTTAATAGCTCTGGGTTTGTTTACCACTCACAGTATGAAACCATTACCTTAGGCGCTACCTTACCGATAGAACTCATTAAAGATATTTTTTCTAAAGCGAGTGGCGAAGGCGATTTTCCTTACACTAATGATGCTTTATATGAAGATTACCCCGAAGCGCGTGAGTATGGTATTGCCGGTATTATGATCATTCCGCTATTTGAGAAAAAGCAGTACTTCACCGCTTGGTTTAGAAAAGAAACCCACCGAGTGCAAAAGTGGATTGGCGCAGAAAATGAAAAATCAGAAGATGCGCCAAAATCTGAGCGCCTTAAACCTCGTTCGGCGTTTACTATCCATACTCGAACCATTAAAGGGCGTTCAACAGCGTTTGATAAAGCCGATGTCGATACAGCCAATCGATTAAACCGAATGTTCTTGGTATACGCCCTTGATGTGCAAGAGCGTATGCACATAAGTATTCAAGAGCTTGAAAAGCAGGATAATTACAGAAATGAATTTCTTGCTACATTGGCTCATGAGTTGCGAAACCCCTTAGGTCCAATCATGTCTGGTGCAAGTATTCTAGAGTCGGTTGATGATGATAAAACGCGTAAAAGAGTAACGGCTATTATCAATCGTCAAGCCGAATACATGTCCAAACTTATTAATGATTTAATGGACGTATCTCGTATAACCCGCGGCAAGGTAAAGCTTGAATTCGAGAGACTAAGCATTCAGGACGTGCTTTCTGATTCTCTTGAAATTGTTGAACAGCAAGTAAAAGCGAAAAAGCACGATATTACGGTAAATTGTCTAGAAGAAGATGTAACCGTTTATGGAGATAAAGCACGCTTAAGCCAGATTTTTTCAAACATTATTCATAACGCGACCAAGTATACAAAAGAATCTGGGAAAATCGTTGTAGATATCAGAAAAGAAGGTGTGATGATTGTTGTCTCTGTTAAAGACAACGGAATGGGCATTCCTGAAGATAGGCTAAAAGATGTGTTCAATATGTTCACTCAAATTGAAGCTCATTCTACACATACCAAGGGCGGGCTTGGTATAGGTTTAACCTTAGTGAGTAAGCTTGTGGAATTACATCACGGTGAAGTGTCTGTGATGAGTGAAGGCGTCGATCAGGGCAGTACCTTTGAAGTGAGGCTACCTATTTCCAAAACTGCTTACGACCAAACAGAAAATACAGAAGTCGAGCCGGTGGTTCAGAGCAAAAGTAAAGTCATGTTCGTAGATGACAATGCCGACCTTATCGACGCTTATTGCTTACTAGCTGAGTCGATGGGTATTACTGCTTTGGGAATTACTTCGCCAAAAGACGCGGTTGACGCATTTAGCGCGTTTAAGCCTGACTATGCATTTCTTGATATCGGCATGCCGGATATAGACGGATATGAATTAGTTAAAATGCTTAAGGCTTTGCCCGAAGCAGAAAACGTTAAGTTTTACTCTCAAAGCGGGTGGGGATCAGACAAATACGTAGAGGATTCTAAATCTGCTGGGTTCGACGAACATTTTGTAAAGCCCCTGTCTAAAGAGACAATTAAGTCAGTGCTAAACTAATGTTGCTGCGCGTATTAGCGTGGTAAGTAAAGAAAAGTACTCGCAAGTGAATAACAGCCGAGAAACGGGTTATAATAACAGGCAAACGTAATTAGGAAAAAATATGAAAGTCTGTGGTATAGATTTAAAAGGTAATGAAGCAATTATTAGTTTGGTGTCGCTAGCTGACGGTTTGTTTCATTTGCCCGACTGCCGTACGCGCCGCTTAACCCTTGCCGATACCAGTGCCAAGGGGCTAAAAAGCTTTCAAAGCACTTTCGCTAAGCTTGTCGAAGATTATAAAATTGATGCTGTGATCATTCGCCAGCGTCAAAGCAAAGGTAAATTTGCGGGAAGCGCAATTGGCTTCAAACTAGAGGCAGCTATCGAACTAATTGATGGGTTAGAGGTTGTTGTATTTAGCCCTACAGATATCAAAGAGTCGCTTCGCAGAAACCCGCTAGCAGTTCCGTTCTCTGAAACTGGTTTAAAGCAGTTCCAAGAAACAGCGTTTACTACAGCATATGCATGGCTTATGAAAAATGAGTATGCGTCGCAAGAGTCTAGTGAAGGCTAGTATTAGCGCTCCTGTGCTTGTTTTTACAAATGAAGCCTAGACCTTTTCCTAGGCTTCGCTATTCACCCATCATCCCCTTAACTTTTTGATTTAATTCCAACAAAGCTTCGCGAAGGGCTTCTAGCTTCTCATTAAAGTTGTCGGTTGTTTTGTGCTCGCTGCGCTTTATGGTTAGCTCTACTGTGCTTGCTAATTCAGCAAGTGGAAAGGCGCCAATATAACGAAGCGCTGTTGTGAAGATGTGCGCTATTCTTGCGATGGAAGGGTAGTCATGGGTATCAACAGCTTGTTTGAGCGCACTGAGCTCACCTTCTAAAGCCACGAAATCGTTAAGCAGGTCGTTATAAAGCGTTTCATCACCAAGCAAGGTTTCTACGGCTTTTGATTTGTCTATTAACGTAAGTGAATCAGTCGCTACAAGCTTGTCGTTATTTACCGCTGAGGTGGCCGAAGACTGCCTTTTATCCAATACCTCAACAAGTACGTCAAAAAAGCGATTAGGGTCGACAGGTTTATTAATATGACCATCCATGCCAGCCGCTAGGCTTTTATCAATGTCTTGCTGCATGGCGTGAGCGGTTGTAGCGATAATAGGTAAGGTTAACTTTAGCTCTTCTCTAATGTGTTTGGCTGCCGTTAATCCATCCATTACCGGCATTTGGATATCCATCAATACCACGTCGAATGAGCTATCTTTACGTAGTATGCTTATTGCTTCTAAACCATTATTGGCAACTTCAATCGAGGCTCTAGTTTCAGCTAAAAGACCAATAGTTACTTTTTGGTTTAGTGCATTGTCTTCTGCGAAAAGAATACGTGTGCCTTTCAAGTTAGGCACTGTTGGCTTGTCTTTAGGCAAGGCTTTAGTTTTTACGTTAAGACATAGCTCTTGCAGCTTATCTACCAGCTCACTTGTGCTAAATGGTTTCTTAATAAAGTTACGTATGCCAAGTTGGTTCGCTTGTTCTCGCATACGTGGCGATTCAAACGCATAAAGCATGATCACTTTTGGCTGCTTAACTGAAAATTCTTGACTCATTATCGCCGCTACTTCAAGGCCATCTATATCAGGCATATTCCAATCTAAAATAAGTACGTCGTAGGGTGATGATGTGCCTAAAGCTGCACGCATTTTAACAATCGCATCTTTTCCGCCAGAGGCGATATCAGCGTGAATGTTGGCCATTGAAAGGGCTTCAGAAATTGCGTCTCGCGAAGCTTCAATATCGTCGGCTATAAGCACTTTTAATGCTGAAAGCTGCTTAGATGGAGAAATAATTTGTTGAGACGCGTCTTGCTGTACCTTTACGGTAAAGTGGAAAATAGAGCCTTTTCCTAACTGGCTCTCTACCCAAATTTCGCCGCCCATTAAAGCAGTGAGCTGTTTACAAATTGCTAGTCCTAAACCTGTGCCACCGTAGCGTCTCGAAATGGATTCGTCACCTTGATTAAACGGTTGGAACAGCTGGGCTTGATGAGCGCTACTCAAGCCAACGCCTGAATCTTTCACTTCAAACTCAAGCTGAATATCGTCTGCAGCTTGTGCGCACCTAACGCTAACAGAGATAAGCCCATCTTCAGTGAATTTAAGCGCATTACTTAATAGGTTGTTGAGCACCTGTTGTATGCGCAATGGGTCGCCAATTAAGTTTAGCGGCACGTCTCGAGAAATATGTTGTATAAGTTCTATATGCTTTTCTTGTGCGCGGGTTAGATGCAGTCTAATAGTTTGGTTTACCAATGCATCCAAATTGAATTGCGTCGACTCGATATCCAGCTTGCCAGCCTCAATTTTAGAAAAGTCGAGAATGTCGTTGATTATACTTAGCAGCGTTTGCGATGCGCCCTCAATTTGAATTAGGTTTGTTTGCTGCTCTTTGTCTTCTGCGGCGCGCTGAGAAAGCTTGGTAAGGCCAATAATTGCGTTTAGCGGTGTGCGAATTTCATGGCTCATACGGGCCAGAAAATCTGACTTAGCCTTGGTCGCTTTACGTAAGTCCTGCGTCAGAGTATTGAGGGCTATTCGCTGAAGTCGGGTTCTAAGCCATAGCCCAACTACCAATCCTAAAGAAAGGATTACAAAGCCAATAAAATAAAGTTGCTGAGTGTTTTTTTTCTGTTGGATCAGGTTTCGTTGTTCTTTTAACTGATTGTCTTTTTCCAGAAGCTTTATTGTTTCTTCTTTTTCAGACACGGCCAATCGCACGCGGTGCAGCGCCATCAGTCTCGACTGCTGCTCATTAAAGCTTTTCTTAAATGCTTGTTTATGTTGCTTTGAATAGTTAAGTGCGGCTTCCAGGTTTCCGTTTTTCTCGTGAAGCGAGATAAGCTGGTTTAAAAGGTCGGTGACCAATACTTTGTCATTTTTAATGACATCTTTCTCGAGCCCAGCTTCAAGTTCGCTAATAGCAAGTTCAATTTCACCCTGTTGCTTGTAGATGTCTACAAGATGAAGAAGGTGAGAGCCTTCGTTATAGCGAAACCCAACCTGGCGGTCGGCCTCTGCTGCTTGATTCAGTTTTTTTAATGCTTCGCTCAAATTCCCTTGTGCAATGTGAAGCTCTACCATTGCGCTGTGTACAATGCCTATAAAAGGATAGTTAGCTTCGCGAAGCAAGTTTTCAGCTAATAATAGGCTTACTTTCGCATTTTGATATTCGCCTAGCGCACGTTGTGCATACCCTTGGAAAAAATAGGCGGTTCCTTCACCCTCTTTATTATTAAAACGTTGCGCGGCAGCCAAATACTGATGCGCAAATGTCAGCATTATCTCATAATTTTTTAGCGACATGTAAACGTTGCCCATGGCGCTATACACCAAAAGAACACGGTCACTTTCAACTTCATTGTAAAAATCTAGCGCTTGGTGCATGGCTTCTAGTGCACTAGCGTGCTCGCCTGACAAATCTAGAATTAAACCCTCTAGGCGATACGACTCTGCAAGGGCCAACGTATTCTCTGATGAATTTGCATACTTCCGGGCTTCTAGTAATGCCTCATATGCCGACGCATAGTCTTGTTTTAAAACATAAAAATACGACTTAATGTTTAAAAAGCGTGCATGGTCGAAATCATTGGGTTGAGCTGCAAAAAAAGTATGCAATTCCCTAAACGTATTTTGAACGTTTGGGTCGTTTTCTTGAATGCGTGCTTTTAGCTCATCAAGCTGGTGTATGGCAGAGGAAGCCTTGTCTTGCGGCACAGCGAAAGCGCGCGCAGACAGTGTCATTAATGCAATGACACTGACAATATACAAAACATAGAGCTTCATTATTCGTTTATTAGTAGTTAGTAGCTAATAACGCGAATCGTTTTACTGGTATCATCAAAGCGCTTAGATAGCTCATCCCAATTTTGATCAGCAATAATTTTTACATCTTCGGCAGATAAACCGTATTTTTTCGCCGTTGCCACAGGATCGCTTTTGTAAGCCTCCATAAGCTTGCTGTTAGTGTCTAGTTCAACCATGAAATCTTGAATAGATTTTGCCATTTTTATTATCCTTTTTAATTTACAGTTGGGTTTCTATAATTCGTAACTTGTTTTTCTGTTAACCCTAGCTTTGCCAATCGGTCTTGCCTATACGCTGGCACCCCTTTGGAAGGAACAACGAGAGTAGAGATTAAAGTGGGTTTTGCAAATTCGAGTTCACTAAGCAGAACTTTTTCTATTTTGGGTTCGCAAAGTGGCAGTGTCGCCGCTTCATAAATAATAAGTTCGTGGTCCGCTGGATAATGCTCTGCCAATATATCTGCCAACATGGCCAAGCCAGATTGGCTATGGTTTGCATCTAACACGCTTAATGTGGCTTCTCCGGCTAAACCAATTTGCCAGATTATTTGTGTCATATGCGGGTCAATGCGGTAATCGCGAAACAGAAACTGAGTGGCTTCGTATGACTGGCAGCCATAGCGTGAAGGATCGATGCCCAAATCGGCTATTAAACAGTCTTCTGCCGAGACACCGGGCAACATTTTGGCCTCTAAGTTCATCTCCTTCACACGGCGGACAGCTTCATGAGAGGGAGTGACGAAAACACCGGGGTGGCCATAAAAAGCAACGCATACTTTATGGCCTTCTACTACAGACTCGACAATTCTATCGGCCATTTGAGAATAGGTAAGGGCGCGGGATTTACCTTCTTCGTAAAGGTCGTCTAGCGATACACTATTTGGGTTAAGCGTAGTTACCACATGCTCGCCAATTTTGTTCATAATACCCATGAAGACGATATCGGCATTCTCAATATGACTTCTAGCGGCAATAGTCATTTGCCCTGCAACACTAATGCCTGTGCCGACCACAACAAGTGATCCCTTTTTATTGGTGCCCATACTTCCTATACCGTTTGCGACACTATTTCTTTTGCCACTATAAAGTAGAATTAAGGTTTTTGCTATATTCACAAGATTGCCCGTGAACGATAACTTTTATTAAGTAAACGTTTGGTCTTGTTTAAGCTATTATCGAAAAATATCGCTAATAAGAATGTATAAAAAGGATTAAAGCGTGTTTTCGATTCATGTAGCGCGAACCATAAATAAACCTATCGAAGAAGTTTTTTCCATATTAAGTGACCATGTTAACTACGAGCAATTCAAAGCTATTGAGCAGTCAAATTTATTGGTCAAAGGTAAACTTGAAACAAATGGGTTGGGTGCTGTTCGCGAGATTATTTCCGGAGGCTCGAATCTTCACGAAGAGATAGTAGCCTACGACCCGCCGTATAAACTGGGCTATAAAGTGGTAAAGTCTAAGCCCTTGCCATACGACCACCAGTTAGGTGAAATAACGCTGAAAGAAGAAGGTGAAAAAACGCATGTTACTTGGCGCTCGAAAGGGCACATTACCATTTTTCTTTTAGGTAGCCTTTACTTTGACAAACAGATTCAAAATGTTGGGAGCCGTGCTTTCGGCAGTATTTTAAAGCAGATTGATAATATGGCGTAATCAGACGTTAGCGTTAAAAAGTCGCTAAACGCGTGATGAACATGGTTCACGCTACCGGCAGATAGTAAGCGGAATGTGCCCTTTTTAGTAACAGGGCACGAATTTAATTAAAGACAGGCCCGTTACCGACCCTTCAATAGCCAGTACAGTTGGTCATTGGCATAAAACAGCGTTCACTTCTTTTAAAACGTCGGCATATCGGCAGTGTTCCAAGCTGCCAAATCCTTCAACTTGTCTTATTTTCAAGCGACTAAACAAAGGCATGGTCATGCCAGTTAGAAAGCGGCAATAAATAGAAGGTGTAATGGGGCCTTCAAACTTGCCGCTTAAATGCGCTCTTAGCGCTGTTATAGCTTCTGATACTTGCTCACTATCGGGTGTTGGTATGGGTGATGAATAGCTAAGCTTTGCTACATCGCCTTTACATACACTGCAATGTCCACACGCCTTCGGCGCTTGAGTATCATCAAAATACACTGATAAGTTATGACTTAAACAGGTGTCTTGTTCGAAAAAGCTTACAAGTGCGCTGATGCGCTCGATCTCTTTACGCTCGTTTTCTGCAAAATAGTGCGCTAGTTGGTTGGGTAGTTCGCCATTTTGCAGTAACTCGTTGTTAATACGGTACACATCGGTAATTAAGCGCGACGCAAGCTCTATATGATTGTGTTCGTGCAAATATTCTAAGGCCGCTACAACTCTAGAACGCTCTGCGCCGTAGTGCTGAAAAATACTATCAAAATCGACCACGCCCCATACTTTCTTCATATTTGAATGCGTGAATACGGCGTCTAGAAAGCGCGCTCGTTCTTCTGAAAATAGGCTTAATATAGTGGCTTTATCTGAAATGAAGCGGAATTTGTATTCTGCAAAATAGGCATATAAAGGACGAATGACGTTAGCCAGTTCAAGCTGTACCAATAGGGTTTTAAGTGGGAGCTGACGAATGTTACTCGCACTTGATAAGCTATTTATCTGTGTTTCCCATTGGTAAACGCCATTTTCATTGTCAACTGATGAGCTAGTTTGGGTAACTGCAACGTGCTGAGCTCTATCTTGCTTGGCCTTATTTGGTATAGCAGGAGTTTGCGATTTAATGTCGTTGATTACGCGCTCGATTGCGCTCTTATCTGGCGTGTCGCCGTAAACAAAGTTTTCTATGGTGACAAGCCCATCTAGGTTCGCGAGTACGGTACAGTTTGCTGCTTCTCCATCCCGTCCGCCCCGGCCAATTTCTTGGCTGTAGTTCTCAATAGATTTTGGCAGGTCGTAATGAATTACAAAACGAATATCCGATTTATCTATGCCCATACCAAAGGCAATAGTAGCTACAACGACTTGAATCTTGTTGTTCATGAAGTCTTGTTGGATAGCTTGCCTTATTTCACTATCTAGACCCGCGTGGTAGGCTTTCGCGGCTATCCCTTGCTGCTGCAGAATTTGCGCAACCTTCTCAGCGCTATGCTGTAGTGTAACGTAAACAATCCCAGCACCTTGTTGTTTGTGAATTTCTTCAACTAACGCTTGGTTTTTGTAAGATTCGAGAACCGGACGAACATATAAATTTAAGTTAGGTCGATAAAACCCAGTTTGAATAATATTGTTAGGCCTAATATCAAAACGGGCCGACATATCTTCTTTTACTTTTTTAGTGGCCGTTGCTGTAAGTAGCAATACTAATGGAATATTCAGCTCTTTTTGATAGGCGGGAAGTTTAAGATAGTCTGGGCGAAAGTTATGTCCCCACTCAGAAATACAGTGAGCTTCATCAACCACCAACATACTGACCTGAACGGATTCAATGAACTGCCTAAAGCGCTCGTTCTTAAAGCGTTCTACCGACACCATTAAAATTTTACACCGCCCTGAACGCACGTCATTCATCACTCGCTTGTTTTGCTCGGGCGTTAATGTGGAATCGATGCTAGCTGCCGCAATGCCTTTGCTATGCAAAAATTCAAGCTGATCTTTCATTAGCGCCAGTAATGGAGAAATCACTAGAGTTAAATGTGGCAGCTGCGTAGCGACGAACTGGTAACACAACGATTTACCCGAGCCAGTAGGAAAGATAGCTAACGTTGAATGCCCACTAAGTAAAGAATCCACCGCCTCTCTTTGCCCCACGCGAAACGCTGAGAAACCAAAAAGCTGCTGTAAAATATTGGGGTCAGAGTACATTAATAAGCTTCCAAGTTACGATATAAAAAATGGGGTCAGAGTACATTAAGTTATTTCCGAGCGAGCAGTGGTTAACTGTTCACTGGTTTGCGGTGGTCTACCCAACGCTTCGCGCTTTAAGCGGTGTCCAGTTAGGCTTTCAATTTGCTGTTTAAATGAATCGCTTCCCAGCACTAGTCCTCTTCGAGTACCGCTTTGAATTTTATCAATGACAGTTTGAGGCAGTTCATCATCGAACAGAGCTCGGTAAGCCACAAGGCGCTGGTGTTCTGAAGCTCCTAAATTTAGGTATACAGGATGAGGACTGTGCAGTGACGAATGTGTCCCTAACGCATTTATTCTGTAGCTAGACCATTTATATTCAACCGGTTTTTCGACCATGTTTGCTCTTACAGGGTTCAGCTCGATATATCTGTGAACCGTGAGAAGATATTCGCCGTTAGAGACCAGGCTGGAATGAAACCTACCTTCCCACAACGTTCCAGAGCGCTCATATTTGTGGTTAAAGTACCTCACATACATGCGACCAAGCGCTTGCATCATCTTGCTTACGCCAAGGTTATCAAGATTAGGAGTGCAAAGTAAATGAACGTGATTGGTCATCAATACCCAAGCATGTATGCCTACATCAAATTTCGAAGAGAACTTTTTAAGCCAGCTAATATAAGCGATGTAGTCGTTCTCACACTTAAAGCATATTGAGCGATTGTTACCTCTTTGGATGACGTGTTGAGGATAGCCTGCGGGAGCCAAACGAGGTTTCCTTGCCATATTTTCACCAAATCCCTTTCTGTATTCTCTCTACTAAAATGAGTGAATTGAGTAAAGGCTACAACCCTGTACCTGCCAAAACTGGTCTAACGGGCAAGCTGAAAAGATGAAAAGAATAGCGTAGTAGGCTCTCCTAAATTAGAAAATGTACTCTGACCCCATTATTCATATCCCCAAGGGGCGCTTGGCGTTGCTATGGAATTTTCGAGATCAAAATCTACCTGTACTTCGCGCGCCGGGCGAACTAGTCGGTAGCTAAAGCGGTTGGGGTAAATCATCATTTGCCACACGTTATCAGTAGATGCTGCAATCCCAGACTCTATAAACAATGCTTTTGAGTAGGCGTCTGCGGGGAATGATTGAACTTGGGCATATCCTTCATCTACAGTGTGCCCCCCGTACATGGTTGAAGAGTGGAAACTGCCGTCTTTATTTCTGTGGTCGTGTTTTAACATAAGACCAGCGCCAGTTTTTGTTAATATCCAGGTGCGAGATGCGTCATCGCCCACACGAAAAGGGATTTGAATTTCTGAGTCTGTGCACTTTCGTACTTGCATAACAAGTTCTGCATCACCGAAGGTATTACCAACATTATCCTTACTCACTTTCCCTTGAAACGCTTTTCCGCAGTGCGCTTTTATTGAATTAAAAAACGCGTCGTGGGTAGGAATTGAGACCAAAGGTGCAGCTTTACCAAACGCCACATTGCTTATTCCAGTAAGCCCAAGTAATAGGTATGCATAAAACTTCTTCATTTCTCAATTCATCATAGCAAGTTGATAGAGGCATAACAGTGTAACCCAAGTAATGGGGTCAGAGTACTTTATCGATTAATGCCATGTCGCACTGTGTGATGGGAAAGTAGCAGTATTACTTGATGCAGATGACGGGGTGGCACGCGGAAGTTTTCGCAAAAAAAGTACTCTGCCCCCATTTTTCAAAGGCGTGCCGCTTGTGTGAAAACCGATTTGGAGAATCGTTTGGTGTAGCGATTGGGTTACTACTTAAAAGCGTTCACAAAAAAGTACTCTGACCCCATTTTTTTGCTGTATAAGTGGTCGAAACGCATATCTATTCGAAATATAAATATTGCTGATAGTGGTGGCGTGTTAGCTTAACAGTACATAGAGCGTTTTAATTTTTAGGGCACAAGAGTCAATATGAATAAATCTAAACAACTATTTACGCTAATTACGTCAGAAGGTGAGCTTCAGGTATCGCTAAAAGAAGTTAATGTTCCAGAGCCGAAGGCACATGAAGTGATTGTGCGCATGGAAGCCTCTCCGATAAATCCTTCAGATATGTGGCCTATGTTTGGCCCCGCAAGTCTTGATAAAGCGACCTTCGATGCGGATAAAAATGCATTGGTTGCACCGGTACACAAGCCTTTGCTAAGCCGTATCAAGTCTCGTCTTGACCAAACTTTACCTATAGGGAATGAAGGCGCAGGAACGGTTGTTAAAGCGGGTGACAGCCCTGAAGCGCAGGCTTTGATGGGTAAAACCGTATCTATTCTAACCGGCGCAGCTTATACAGAGTATGCTTGCGTGCCCGTACAGGCATGTTTACCTCATATGGATAGCACTACGCCGCAACAGGCTGCGTCGTCATTTGTGAACCCGCTTACTGCACTCGGTATGGTTGAAACCATGCGTATGGAAGGGCATAAAGCCTTGGTTCACACTGCAGCGGCCTCTAATCTTGGGCAGATGCTAAACAAAATTTGTTTAGAGGAAGGCGTAGAGCTGGTCAATATCGTTCGTAGCCAAGAGCAGGTAGACCTACTTAAAGGTATTGGCGCGAAGATTGTACTTGATTCCAGCAGCGAGAATTTCAAAGCTGAACTTTACCAGGCCATCGACAGCACTGGTGCTACGCTAGCATTTGACGCCATTGGTGGCGGTGAGCTAGTTAGCGATATTCTTACTATGATGGAAGCGTCGGGCAGTAAAAATGCAAAAGGCTTCAACACTTATGGCTCTGACAGCAATAAACAAGTGTATATCTACGGCGGCTTAGATTTCTCGCCGACAATTTTAAACCGCGCTTACGGTATGACGTGGAGTATAGGTGGCTGGTTGTTAATGCGCTTCTTAGGAAAGCTTGATAAGAAACGTGTGGGCGAGCTATATCAAAAGGTAGCTACGGAGATTAACACTACCTTTGCTTCATCGTACAGCAAAGAGTTAAGCCTGGAAGAAGCACTACAACCAGAGAATGTGGCTTTGTACAATGCGAAAAAGACAGGCACTAAGTATCTGATCGTGCCAAGCAAGGACTAATCAGCAGAATGTTCGAATAAGGCAATCTGAGTTTTAGTTAAATTAGAAAAAGGGTCTGTTGATCTTCGATGTACAAACTAAGGTTTAAAGTACATTAAAGAACAACAGTCCCTTTTTGTATTCATTATCATTCAGCTAACAGTAAGCGGGAAATACGCTTAAGGTGATATGAGCTAAAAGTAACCCAGATAAAAGGTATTTGAGACAACATGCCTGAAGGTCCTGAAATTCGTCGCGCTGCGGACAAAGTCGAAGCGGTAATAAAAGATGCTCATTTAGAAAAAGTAGAGTTTGGGTTAGCGCAGCTTCAACTCTACGTTAAACAATTGGAAGGCGAAAAAGTATTGCGTATGGAAACCCGTGGGAAGGCGCTAATCACGCATTTTAGCAACGCCCTTTCTATGTATTCACACAATCAACTTTATGGCGTGTGGCATACCTGCAAACGCAATGAATTACCTGATACTAAACGTCAGTTAAGGGTTGGGCTTCATACCGAAACTCACAGTGCTATTTTGTATAGTGCCTCCGATATTAGTATTTGGCCAACACAAACTATTCACGAGCACCCTTTTTTGCAGCGAGTAGGGCCTGATGTGTTAAACGATGTGGTAACAGAAGAGCTGGTGTTAGAACGACTACGTTCAAAAGCTTTTTATAACAGGGCGCTGAGTGGTCTATACCTAGACCAGCGCTTTATGGCAGGGTTAGGGAATTACCTTCGCAGCGAAATACTATTTGCAGCAGGTGTTCATCCTTCACTCAAACCTTCTCAGTTAGATGATGAGCAGCTGCGCAGCTTATCACATCACACCTTAGCAATATGCAAACGCAGTTATGAAACCGGTGGCTATACCGTGTACACAGAACTACGCGAAGTGCTTGAAGCAAAAGGCATTAACTTTGAAGGCACGCGGTTTATGGTGTTCGATAGGGAAGAGCAGCCTTGTAGAATCTGTGCCACTCCAATAAAACGCCAAACGTATAACGGGCGACGTCTCTATTGGTGTAGCCAGTGTCAGGCGAAGTGATACCAACCGCTTACTTTTAGCCGACAAATAACCTAGTATCGACTTAAACAGCATTATGTATTAAACGGTACCTCATTTTGATTGGGTTTTGCGTGCAATCCAACTCAAAGAGGCTGCCGCTTAGCGAAGAGCTCGTCGTTTTGCAAACATGAATACCAACATCACGCTTAGGCCGAATATGGCTATACAGAGTGACCCGATAGTGGCATCTCTGAAGCTAAAAAATTGGGCCACTGTACCCGCACCGATAGTACCTAACATCATGCCCACGCGGGTTGCATTTGAATAAAACGCTGATGTAAACCCGGTTAAATCGGGCGCTTGTTGTTGCAGCAAGGTCAATCCAATGCCTGCATATAATCCGTAAAATAGGGCATTTAATATTTGAAGTGTTAAGAGCTCCCAACTTGATTGAGAGAAATACACGCCAACGTAAAAGCAACAGCCAAAAATAAATGCTACCGCCATAATGCCAGCAGGGGGAAAGCGTCGCGCTAATTTGGCTGCAAGCAGCATGGTAGGTATTTCAAGCGCGGCTACCACGCCCATCATTAGCCCAGGCAAGTTTTCCGCTAATCCTAGCTCATTCATAACGTATAAGGGCATGGATGATAGATACATAACGTTGCCAGCCATTCCAGCAAGTATCGCCAAACCAACTAGCCAAAAAGGCAGCGACAGTGAGCCTTTAAGGCTCGTGTTAAGTGACTGTTGATTGGCTTTTTGTGGCGGTACTACGTGAACGACAAATAGCGTCGCAACAATCACACAAGCGATAGCCACAGAAAAAGACGCGGCGAAGCCAAAGTTGGCAACCAGAGTAAATGCTAGTGGTGGGCCTACCACCCAAGCAAGAGATATAGCTGCGCGAACTTTCGAGTTAAAAGCGGCTAAATCGATGTCTTGGTTTTTTGCCCATAGCCCCGAAACAGTCAACATCTGAGACACTGCCCCAGCACCTACCGACATAAACAAAACGCCAGCAAGAAACACGTGCCAGAACTGCTTGCTGAAGATAAACGCCACCATGGCAATGCCTACGCAAACCATAGTGAGACCGTAAAGGCGGTTTGCGTTAAAACCTTTGTCGGCCAAGTGGCCTAAGTATTGGCTGATCGCCAAGCCTGATAACGTCACGGAAACCATATAAATACTGATGTATATAGGCTCAACATTTATCTCGTCAATAAGAAAGTAGCTCATTAGTGGCGTAACAAATGACGAGGTTAACCCAGTTAATAGACTTAACAGCAGAAAAGGAAGTTGCGGTGAAAATGGGTGACGCGATGACATGAGGGTACAAGCTCCGAGGGGCTGTTAAATGTGGGTGACCAAAATTCGCAGTGAAAAGGTAGCAACCCTTAATAACGAGGGCGCATTATAAGTGCTGAATTTCTCATGTCTATGCCGTTAATAGTATTAGGCCCACATGAATTGTGCTCATATGGATAAGACAAAAAGGAGGGAACGGCACAGCAAATCCATTGTTCGATAAAGCTGTGCTGCTTGAGTGCATTTATAAGTTTGTGCGCACACGCTAAACGTGTGCGCTTGCTCTATAGAAAACTCGCAATCTCGCTAAGCGACTTCTTATTTTTGGCGTGGGCGGGGATGGTGGCATTATCTGCTGGGTATCCTGCAATAATTAGCATGTAAGCGCGCTCGTTGTCTGGTCGTTGGCACACATCGGTTAGAAAGTTCATAGGTTTTGGCGTATGGGTCAAGGTTGCTAAACCTGCGTTGTGAAGTGAGGTAATGAGCATTCCCACAGCGATACCAACGGATTCATGCACATAATAGTTTTGGCTTTTTTCTCCTGTTTCCGTTTCACCAAACTTCTGGCTGAATACGGCAATAAGCCAAGGTGCTGTTTCTAAATAAGGTTTACTTGCATCAGTACCCAAAGGCTTAAGGTCATTTAACCATTGTTGCCCAGCACGACCGTTGTAAAAGCCTTGTTCATGGGCTTCAGCTTGTTCGCGTATTTGTTGTTTTACTTCGGGCGATTGTATTGCGGCAAAGTGCCAAGGTTGATGGTTCGCCCCGCTAGGCGCGGTGCCTGCGGTCAAAATGCAGTTTTCGATAACCGCCTTTTCAACGGGGCGGTCGCTAAAGTGTCTAACGCTGTGGCGACGCTGCATGGTTTTCAAGAATTCTTCGCTACGAGCTAGCATTTGCTCTTCAGGGTATTCAATAAAATCATCAAGTGGTGAATGGTCGTGAGGCTGCATTTATTATCTCTTTTTTTTGTTCTTTATTACTTTATCGCTTCTGACGCGTTTTTAGAAATAAAAGGGAAAAACAAATGCTGTAGTACAGAGTTAAATAGAAGGTCATGTATACACAATAAAAAAGCGACTCACCCAGGCAAAAGTGAATCGCTTTGTTACAAGTAGTTGGGAAGTTGTATAGGACTATTAGTGACGCTTAAATGGCGGGCGCGTACCGCGTTTTTGTGTGTCAGCTTGTTCTTCGAGTACCTCAAGTTGAGCGACGTCGTAAACTGGCATCATTTTCGTCACTCTGCGATATGGTGGCTTACCGCGCATAATGACGTCTTTCACTTCTACATACTCAATGGCGTCTTGCCCTACCGATTCTAATTGTGCAACATCGTTAACCGATAAGCTTATGATTTTGCGTTTGAACGGTGGCTTGCCAGAGTAATCGACAACTTGCACATCCACAGTTTCATCGCTTGATGCAGACATTGCCTGTGCTGCATTTGCAGAAACGCCAAGTGAAACCGCGGTAATTAATGAACCCAATACATAGCGTAATTTCATGTTGTGTCCTCTTATTGAATTGCTACTTTAGTCTATTGTATGACCAAAAAAGTTCTAAACAATGGCGATTGGTGATAGTCATATGCTATCACCTAGCTGTTTATAAGATACTTTAGCAATCAAGAGGAGCGCGAGCGCGTTTAGTGATAACGGGCCATGATAGAAATTAGATGGTTAATCATAGTGCAGGGGAAATGAGTGGCTGCACCGTTCTGGTGCTATGGAACTGCGTGGTTTTAGAGTCTGCTGGCTAAATCAATCACTTAGCTTTTGGTCTTTATCTTGCTGTCACCTAATACTCATTTAGAACCGGTACTTGGTACACTTGCGGTGAAGTTAAAATTCAAGGTGTCGTCACTGGCGCTATCAACTTTATTGATCGCTTTTACATCGACAGTGTCGGCGATAGAACAAAGTATTCCACTTTCACAAAGCAAAGGCGGCACGCTTTATTTAGAAGCAACCTTAGAATCGAATGTGAATGCCTCATTTTTATTGGATACGGGCTCAAGTCTGCTAACCCTAAATCAGGCCACCTTCGATGCTTTAACACACAACCAAAAGTTGCTTGCCACCCGGACCTCGGCAGCGAGAATGGCGAATGGAAAAATCGTAAAGATATCGCAGTATCAGTTAAATTCTGTTCGAATTGGTAACACGTGTGAAGTCGGGCCAGTGGAGGTCGCTGTGCTTCCGAAAGGAAATAACATCTTAGGCATTAATACGTTATTAAGAGTTGCCCCCTTAACGATAACGTCTGATTCTGTGATCTTAGCAGGGTGTGATTAGCCTTAGTTAGAACACCCAGTTTTATTATACGCTAAATTAAACACTAACAAAAAAGCGAACCCGAAGGCTCGCTCTCTATTTTTTATTGCGCAATTAAATTAATCGTCGCATTCGCTAACGTCGCCGCCCATTTGCTCTTTCATTTTCACGCAAGCTTCATGTGCTTTCTTCGCCGCTGCATCTTTAAACTCACCTGCTTTTTCAGCAGTTGCGTCATACGCGTCAGAGGCCATATCTTTGCCGTCTTCATACGCATCAGAAGCCATCTCTTTGCCATCTTCATAGGCATCAGAAGCCATTTTTTTACCGTCTTCGTATGCGTCAGATGTTGCATCTTTGGTTTCATCCCAAGAATCTGCCGCGCCTTCTTTAGCGTCTTCATAGGCTTCAGAAGTAGTCTCGCCCGCCTTTTCCATCTCTTTGCTTACTTCGTTTTTTGTTTCGTCGTTAGACTCTGTACAGCCCATTAAAGACAGTAGTAGTGCTAACGCCATTGCTTTAGTTTTCATTATGAAGCTCCTTTTGCTGGGATAGTGGCTATTTTTATAACCGGTCAACATGGTGTTCGAACATGCAGCGTATGGCTAAGTGTTACTAGCCATATAATAGTATTATTCGGCAAGCTGAATATTCGACCAACCCAGTCTAGCCTACTTATCTAGTAAAGTGTAAGTAGACTTTATGTGAAAAAATGAAAGGTTTATAACAAAAAAAGTGCGATCTATAGAAAATAAGTGCGTCGCAAGATGTTATTTTGTGATGTACTACGCGGGTTAATCTTCTGGACCTTGCGTAGTAAACACAAGATGTCGACGCATGTCTTTCAAAACTACACCTTTTTTAAGTAGCGCTGCGCTTAATCGTCGCTGCCATTTTTTTAATTCAGGCTCGGCCCGTGACAGTGTCTCTTCATTTTCGAATTGAAATCTCAGCAGTAAAGAACCAGGGAATTGATGATATTGAACGTCAAACCAACATTGTTGCATACCTTCAAGTTCTTCAAATCCTTGTGCTTCCAAGCTATCGGCTATACTGAAAACCAGTGCCTGTTGTTTAAGCTGAACTGCAGAGAGCTTTTTCATTACAGGTGTTTCTCGATAGCTACTTCAACGCTTTCGGTGATATCGGCACCTTCTATAGTTAACCAGACTTGCCCGTCTTGAATGGTAACCTGTATTTGCATAGAGCGATGAACTGCTTTAGCCAACGTAGCAGCTAGCGGCTCTGGCAAAGTAAAAATTGATAGGTTCTTTCTTGTCTGTAACTTGTTTTGCTCTTTCTTCCACCAGGCATCAAAGCTATTGTCAGCGTATGAATAAATCATCATCTGTTGACTTTGATTACAGCCCTTTTTGATGCGCTGTTCTGACGGTTGACCTAACTCAATCCACAACTCGACTTCATCGCTAAAGCTCTTCTGCCACAAATCAGGCACTTCGTCGTCAGACAGCCCTTTGGTGAACTGTAAGCGCTCATGCGCATTAACAATAAAGGCGATAATACGCAGCATCATGCGCTCGTCATTTTCTGATGGGTGCCGGGCAATAGTAAGGTTGTGATCGTTGTAGTAGTTACGATCCATATCTGTTATTGATATGTCAGCTTTAAAAATGGTCGCTTTAAGAGCCATGGTGATCCTGCTTTGTTTTTATTAAGGCTTGAGAAAAGCCTCGTGTGCCATGCGAACAAACGCTACAGCAAATTTTGACGCTATATTACCAGTAAAATGCGTTGCCTGCTGTAGCTAAGAGGCCTATATCGCAGGTAAGTACGCGTTTATTTTCATGCGTAATGAAATTTTAAACAAACCTTCTCGGTCATGTTCTTGGGCATCGCGCGAAGCGCGAATAACTAAAACAGTAAACAAGCCACAATAAGAATATAAATTTGGAGAAGGATTAATGAAAAGACTCGTCGCTATGGCAGCTATGGTATTCGCCTGTATTGCGGGTACATCAAATGTACATGCTTTACAGCGCGGAGCCATTGCAGAAGATGCTAATTCGGTGACGCCATTACTCAATGGCCAGGTTGCGCCTAAAACAACGCTTAAAATGGCTGACGGAACACCGGTAAGCTTACAAGCGCTGACTATGCAAAAGCCCAGTATTGTACTTTTTTATCGTGGCGGGTGGTGTCCATACTGCAACGAACAGCTTGCCCAGCTAAAAGATATTGAAAAAGACTTAGTGAATATGGGGTATCAGATATTGGCAATTTCGCCTGAATCGCCTGCGCGTTTACAAGAGCAAAAACTTGAAACTGAGTTTTTGGTTACACTTTTATCTGATGATAAGTTGGACACCATTCGCGAATTCGGCGTTGGTTTCTACGTTGATACCGTGACAGAATTGAAGTACAAAACCTATGGTATTGATTTAACCAAAGGTGAAAGTGGAAAAAGCGTTTTGCCAGCGCCTGCTATTTTTATGCTAGATAAAAAAGGGAAGGTTTTATTTAGTTATGTGAACCCAGACTACAAAGTTCGCCCTTCGGCAGAACTGGTATTAGCGGTAGCGAAAACCCTTAAAAAAGAGATGTAATGACTCGTGCAAGCCTTATTAAGGCGTAGTCCTTAATAAGGGATTGTTTACAAAAAAGCACAGTTTTGTCCCACTATAAAAAAGTTATTTTCGGGCAGAAAGCGAGGTTTAATGCGGTAGGTGTTATACTTGAGAATGCTCTTATTCAAATCGTATTCCCATGATTAATAACACACTTCCGCTTCTAGATTTACACCGCCACCTAGATGGTAATGTGCGTCCGCAAACCATTCTTGAGCTTGGGCAGCAGTTTAATATTGATCTGCCCGGTAACTCGATAGAGGGGTTGCGACCGCACGTTCAAGTAATGAAAATCGCGCCGGATTTGGTCTCGTTTTTAAATAAGCTAACGTGGGGCGTTAAGGTTTTAGGCAATCTTGATGCTTGTAGAAGGGTGGCTATTGAAAACGTTGAGGATGCGGCAAGGCAGGGCATTGATTACGCAGAGCTGCGCTTTAGCCCTTACTTTATGGCTGAAAGCCACGGTTTGCCTACACAAGGTGTGGTTGAAGCGGTTATAGACGGTGTAAAAAGGGCAGCCAAAGATTACGATGTTAAGGTTAACCTGATAGGGATATTGTCGCGCTCTTATGGCGCAAAAGCATGTCAACAAGAGTTAGATGCAATACTGGCGTGCAAAACGCACATTACTGCTATCGATTTAGCCGGCGATGAAAAAGGCTTCCCTGGTGACTTGTTCGTAGAGCACTTTAAACAGGTGCAGCGAGAAGGGTTAGCTATCACAGTGCACGCGGGTGAGGCGGCGGGCCCTCAGAGTATTTGGCAAGCTATCAATGACTTAGGTGCTACGCGAATAGGGCATGGTGTTAATGCCATTTATGATATTAAGCTTATGGACTATTTGCGCGATAAGCGCATTGGCATAGAAAGTTGTTTAACCAGTAACATACTTACAAATACAGTCACTTCATTACCGGAACACCCGTTAAAAACCTTTTTAGAACACGGCATACTCGCCTGCCTAAATACCGACGATCCAGCCGTTCAAGGTATAGAGCTAGATCACGAATTTAATGTAGCGGCCAAGCAAGCAGGCCTGACTCCTTCTCATATTAAGCAAGCGCAAGAAAACGCCCTAGCAATAGCGTTTTTAAGCGAAAGCGAGAAAGCCGCGCTTATCAAGAAAGTGGGGTCAGAGTAACGACACTGACCCCATAGCTTCGATTCTATGAAGGCTTAAGCTCGACAACTAACCTTAAATGATTGTCTTGGGCGATGGTATGAAATGGGTAACAAGTGACTAAATACAGCCTTTTTTGATTGAGCTGAACATTCAGCGTTTGGTTTTTTATATCAACAATGCGCTTCGCAGAAATTCGATAGGGGTGCCATATCTCATCAGAAGTTTGAAGTTGTAGTGCGTCACCGATATTTGCCTTCTCAAGAAAAGCGAAATGCGTGTCTTTATGGCCTCCAATCACGCTGGTTTCACTGGCTAACTCTCCTGCATTGGTATGTCTTCCTGGGCCAAAGGCCAACGCATTTCCTTGGGCACCTTCTAGTATATACAAGTCGGTATCGCTTTTGGGGTGCACTAACCGTCCTACGGGCCACGTGTCAGCCCATCGCCAAGGCTTAACTCCAGCGCCCGTTTGCAAGGTTTCTGTCCACGCTTTTTGAATCAGTACTTGGGCTAACTCCGCCTTTAAGGCTATCCACGCAGCTTTGCCAAACCCAAAGGTTACAGCTGCAATAAGCAATACACTTATAAGTACTTTGGGCCTAACCATTATGCGTTACTCTTTGGTCTTTTATAAAAATACGGTATTGCCTTAAAAGAAAACGCTGAGTTTCACTTGTGTAGAGCAGTATCAACAAGAGTAGTGAAAGAGCACCTATAGCCATGTGAAAATTAATTCCAGCAGAGGTTTTCGGATAGCTAACGGCGCGCATTTGCGTACCCTGCGGCATTAGGTTTTTTATATTTTGCGATTGAACGTTTACCGATTCAGGTCTTGATACTACCTCTTCAATAGCAACAAAGCTGGTATATGCCGTAATCAGGTTGTGCGGTAAGGCTACGTTAATAATGTCGTTTTTAACCTCGTTTTCATCTCTACCAAGGGCTTTTTCATCCATAAGCGCCGCAATTTTTTTGCGCGCCCATGCGGTGGCGATACCTTTACTTTGTGTTGAGTGAGGTGGTTTAGCATTAGCTGAAGTATCGCTTACGTTATTGTTACGTTCTGCTGTTAAATAACGCGCTTGTATACTGCGTTGCCACTTATGGGTATTACCGTCTTTGTCGGTTAATGTACCTTCAAGCTGAAGGCTATTGACTGCGATATAGTCATCTAAATTATTGCTATGTTTGCGCTTTTCGTGGGTAAGGTCGGGTACTTTTAAATTAATGAGCAGTGGCTCGCCAGCGTACAAGTCAGGCAGGCGTTTTGGGTAAACTTCAACGTTGTCTTTATGTCGCATATCCTTAGGTAGGGTTAAAGAAAGATTGCTCAACACAGGGCTTTCAAGCTTGCTAAACAAGCGCTGCATTTCTTTTTGAATGTTATTCTGGTTGTCGATAAACACATAACTACCCCGTCCGAACTGTGCAGCGCGGGTCATAAAGTAGCTGTTAGGCGCGCTGCCAATTCCTACCGTAAAAAGCCTTGCGCTACCTAGCTGTTGTTGAATCATTGAGAAGAGTGCAGCTTCATTTCCCACGGCGCCATCAGTGATAAATACAATCTGTTTAATGTTGTTTTCTTGTGGCTGTACGTTTAGCGCTTCATAAAGGGCGCCCGCCATTTCAGTACCACCGTTGGCGTGCAAATTAGAAATAAAAGAGAGCGCGGTCTTTATGTTATGCGGCTTAGTATTCGCGGGCTGACTAAATAGTTTTTTGTAGCTTGTATTGAATGCCACAATATTGAACCTGTCTTTTGTGTCTAGTCTTTCAATGGCCAGCTTTAACGCGGCTTTGGCATCCTCAATTGGACGTCCGCCCATCGAACCCGACGTATCTATGAGAAAAGTAACGTCGCGCGGAAAGTCTTGAAGATCGTCAGGATTAACTTGAGGCGGTGTTAACATAACTAACGCGTAGTGATCTGAATCTATATCTTCAGCGAAATAAGCTGCTTGTGGAGTAGATTCCTTCGACGGACGCCACCGCAACCACACATCTTTATTCATAGTGATGTGATTATCACCAAGCCAAGCGCGGTATTGATATCTTGCGTTTTCAATAGAGTGCCAGTTAAGTTTGTAACCTGCGCTATTGATGGAATCAAGCGGCATGCCTGAATTTATAGTTGCAGTGAAAGAAAGCTGATTCGTATTGCTATCGGACTGTGCTGGAGCCATAAATGGTGTTATTTTATCGGCGTCACTGACTTCATTTGTGGGTAGTGCCCAGCCTGAAACAAATGTGTTGTTGGTAGTTATACGACTGCTGGTAGTTATACGACTGCTGTCGTTACCTACACTTTGCGGGGCTTGATTACTTTTAATTTCAGTTTTATCGCTGTTAGCGAAAGCGTGTGTAGAAAGAACAGTATCGCTTAAATCTTTGATAGTAATACCCGGTATGTAGCGTGGGGTGAGGGTTGTAGGTAGATGGAAACTAAATTCCCCATTGTCATAGTTAACTTGCTGTATGTACTGTAGCTTAACCGTTATTTTTTCACTCGGGGCAATGTTTGCCAGGTGTTGAGTGAACAAGTTCGGACGTTGTTGTTGCGTTAAGCTGGCTTTCTTTCCCGCTTTTTTGGCTGCATCAAATGCTTGTTTAGCTTCTGTTTTCGGCTTTATTTTTCCGCGTATAACCCTATCGCCAATGAGCATTTGCATACTATTTATTGCCGCGTTTTCATTTAGCGGAAAGGTATACACACCATGTTTCCATTTATCGCTATCATTAGTAAACGTTTGGGAGTAGGTGACATGAGCAATCATGCCATTAACTTGCAGCTCGACATGAGTTGAGTGCAATAAGGCCGGTGACGACTCTCCGTCCTTGCTCTGCATCATGAGTTCACCAGACTCTGCGCGACTTAATGGGCTTAACACCACACCAAGCAAGAAACAGAGAAATGACACAAGTATGTACAATTTATGATTGTGAGGCTTTAGCGATTGTCGCCGCTCGCGAAACAAGGGCTTATGTGTATTACTCGGGTTGAAGTAGTCGCGCTTGGGTGTTTTGGAAAATAGCATGGAATAAGCTCGCTTTAGGTGACGATGCTTATTATTAAATGCCCCAATTAGGGCGAATTATGAACAATTATTATGGCGAGGTGATGAAGAAAAATGGCGAAAGTGTGTTTTCCGCTTACTGTTCTGGGCATTCGCGAAGCAGAACACTTAAACACGTTAACTTCAAATGAGCTGCACTAGCGAAAAAAGCTGCGAAAAATAGCAGCGAAAAACTACCCACCTTTAGAAAGCGTTAGCCAAAAAACACGTTACATACAGATGCAGTTGTTTTCAGGCTAGCGCTTAATTGTAGGGGAGGGGAAGACATTTAGCTTTTTCGCTACGATAGTACAAAGTAGTGAAATAATGAAAACAACTATTGATGTCACGACTATTTCTGTACGTCCATTGAGACTGAAATAATGTGTGGCAGTGTTAAGCGAAAAAACGGTTAAAACAATAATTGAGAGCATATAAGCAATATACTTAACTATTTGCAGGACTGAGATATTCATTAAGAAGTTCCTTGAAATGGAGGCAAAAAGCCTCCGTTTTTTATTCGTCAGTTTCAGTAGTGCGTTCTGACATTTTGTCGCCTATTTTGCCACCAGCGTAACCTAAACCACTAGATAAGCCGCCCAAGGCAGCGCCGCCCCAACCAGCAGCTCCTCCACCTATGGCGCCAGCTCCTACTGAGGCCCAAAAACCTCCCCAGCTAAAATCACCCCAGCAGTGCTCTTCACAGCCGCCGGAAACGTTCTCTATTTCAGTAAAACTTAATTCTTGCATTGTATAATTCCTTTTATGATTTACCCAACATTGGGTAAGGGAAAAGATATACAAAACACTAAATGAATATAACTGAATAGAGGTATAGTTTTGTAATAAGTCCTTATTACACGGCTCACTTACTTGCTCGCAAATTAGTATTCAATGTTACCGCGCGTTGCTTAATTTGTAACCGCTAACGTTTCACATCATCTGGGGTATGATCAGCTACAAAAGCGTTTCGCTCGCCCATGGGCTTATCTTCGCCTTTGGTACTATCTGCTGTTGTTTGAAGCTCTATTGCCGAATTGACCTCTGCACCGATAAGTATGATGTAGGCACTTATATATAGCCACATAAGTAAGATGATAATGCCGCCCACCGAACCATAGGTTTTGTTGTAACTTGCAAACTCATTCAAGTAAAAAGAAAAGCCGTAGGATGCAACTAGCCATAATATGGTGGCAAACAGTGAGCCCGGTGTAACCCAGCGCCATTGGGCTTCACGGCGGTGTGGTGCATAGCGGTACAACGCTGATAAAGCTAAATTGAACAAACCAAGCATGATGGGCCAGGTTATCCATGTAGCTTGCTCAGCGCTAATAGCCTTTGCCGTTACCCAGACTATCGCTTCTGGTAAAATGGTTATGCAGGCTAGGGCGACTATAACAGTTAAGATCATGAATATGGTGCAGGTCACACGAGCCAAAATTCCTTTTAGAAAGCTTCGTCCCTCAGATTCACTGTAGGTAATATTGCACGCTTTAATAAGTGCATTAGCACCTTTACTACTGCTCCAAAGTGAGAGCAAAAGGGTAAATAGAAAGCCCCAGCCCAGCGCTGTGCTCGATTTTTCGGTTAAATTGGTAAGCTGTTCTTCAATAATGTACCGGCTATCGGCTGGCACTACGTTAACAAGTAACGACATATGGTTTTGTAATTCTTGCGGCGAAACCATAAGCCCATAAAGGGCGATAGTTGCACCGAGTAAGGGGAATATCGCCAGTAAACAGTAGAAAGCAACACCTGCAGCGATAAGGGGAATATTATCTTTTTGTAGGCTAGTGAATATACGTTTTATTATGCTCCACCAACTTTTCAGTGAAAGCTCGAATGCAGATTTTGCGTGGCTGAATCGTCCCTTGCTCATAGTTCCTCGAATCTTTTTCGATAAGTACGCGTTTATATTCTTTCATACATCAAAATGAAGAAGACGGCTTAATCTTCTTTGTAAATCATTCATGGAGCGTGCAAATAATTGATGAAGCCTGTAAAAAGGCTTAAGTTAACCTTCAATGAATAACTTCATTTAAAATAGTAACTTACTGTTTTTTGACGGGGTGGTTTGTAATTTGCAGTTCACTTGTTACTAAATCGATATCCGTAGCGCTGTTTAATCGTTGCGACGTTAGTAGGGCTTCGGGAATTCGATAGAACGTGCAAAAGGAGTAACAAATATGAGCAACTCGCAAAATCTTCAGGGTAAGAAAATTGCTATTTTAGCAACTAACGGTTTTGAGCAAAGTGAATTGGTTCAACCTAAAGAGATGTTCACCGAGCGTGGCGCACACGTTGATATTTTATCTATTGAAGATCAAACCTCAATCAAAGCTTGGGATGAAGACGATTGGGGCAAAGATGTAGACGTTGATTTGCAGGTATCATCCGCTAACCTTAATAACTACGACGCCCTTGTACTTCCCGGCGGTCAAATAAACCCAGATGTACTTCGTGCTAATAAAGACGCGGTAAACTTTATTAAGGAGGCAAACAGTACAGACAGCATTAAAGCTGTAGGTGCAATTTGCCACGGCCCATGGCTGTTAGTGGAATCGGGTTTAGCGAAAGGAGCAACACTTACCTCGTTCCCTAGTATCCAAACAGATTTAAAAAACGCAGGTGCCAATTGGGTAGATAAGGAAGTGGTAACCGACGATAAGTTAGTTACAAGCCGAAATCCTAATGATATCCCTGCCTTCGTCGATCAAATTAGTAAGATGATTGCATAGTGTCTTCCTAAACTTCAGCTTCTCTTCACAGTGCCAAGCTGTGAGAGAAGCAGAATCAGATTGATTTTAATGAGTTAAAAATGGGAGATGATATGACAGGCACCACACCTTGCGACAAAGTTATCGTAGTTACCGGCGCTTCTAGCGGAATTGGCAAAGAAACGGCAAAGCAATTGGTTGATACAGGTTACAAAGTTGCGCTTTTAGCGCGAAGTGAAGATAAGTTAACCGTATTAGTTAAAGAGTTAGGCGAAGACAATGCTCGCGCTATCAAAGCTGATGTGAGTAACTTCGATGAAGTGAACCGCGCATTTGAGCAAGTATATGAACATTTTGGACGTTTAGATGGCGTATTTGCCAACGCTGGGCGAGGCGCCAAAGCTGCTGGTATCGAGAAAGGCGACGTAGAAGACTGGCATGGGATGTTAGGCGCTAACGTCAATGGTTTACTCTATACCGCTAAGGCGAGTCTACCTTTTCTTAAAAAAACGAAAGGTCATTTTATCATTACTAGCTCGGTTGCCGGAAGAGTGACTCTAAAAGGTTCTGTCTATGGCGCAAGTAAATGGTTTGCCTATGGTTTCGGCCAAAATCTTGCCGAGGAAATGCGTGAGTGGGGCGGTCGTTGCACCACCATCTGCCCCGGTATGGTGAACACGCCATTTTTTGACGAGCCTAAGGAAGATAAGCTTCAGCCAGCAGATATAGCAAAGTCAGTATTGTTTGCATTAAGCGCTAATGAGTCGGCCTGTGTTCGAGAAGTTTATGTGATGCCTGCGAAATAAAAAAGGGCAGCATAGCTTAGCGAAAATTAGAGAAGGGCAGTGAGCGCACTGCCCTTTTTCTTTGCAGATTTAACTCATACCTTTCAATTTTAAGCTTTTATTCACTTTATATCTTTTGTCGATAGTTACTATCTGGCGTTATGTGCCCTATCAATTTCGTGAAGCATTCCAAATTAGCCAAATAAAGTATGTTCCCCGTTGGTTTACCCCTAATCTATTTGTTTCTACGAGTGCTGAATGACTGTCCGAGGCGTTAGTTAACTATACGAAAGAATCTTTCTTTCGTGCCTGTTGAAAAGCTTTACTCAGCAAGCCAACAGCGCTACAACAATAATTGGAGAGTAGGATGTCTAAAGAGTTCGCGGGTAAAACCGCCATCATTTCTGGGGCCGCTGGAGGCATAGGACTAGCGTTGGCAGAGGCGTTGGCGCAGCAGGGCATGAATATTGTTATGGGCGATATCGATAACGTGACGTTAACTGAGTCGAGCAAGGGATTACGGGAACAAGGTTTTGATGTGTTGACCTGTGCTCTGGATGTTACCGACTACTCTCAGTGGGAAGATATAGTTGCCAATGCCAAAGAGAAATTCGGTAAGGTTCACATGGTGATCAACAATGCTGGTGTGGGTGGAACGCCGGGTAAAGTAGAAGATTCAGAACATGAAACCTGGCGCTGGGTTATGGACGTCAACGTAATGGGCGTACTTTATGGCGCGCAAGCATGCGTACCAGCCATCAAAGAACACGGTGAAGGCGGCTGGATATTGAATGTGGCATCCATGGCTGGAATGATGGGAATGCCGTATGCGGGGGCTTACTGCGCTTCAAAAGCGGCAGTGGTATCTATGACAGAAAGTTGGGTACCAGAATTGAAGCCCTTTGGTATTCATACCTCGGTATTATGCCCAGCGTTTGTGAAGACACGCATTCACGAGTCGTACAGGAATAGACAGGAAAAGTACGCTGTGGCAGCTGAAAAGCGCATTGATAAAGAGAAGCTCAAAGCTGGTGCCCAAGCGGCAACTAAAGCGGTAGAGTCTGGTATAGCTGCCTCCGTGCTAGCAGAGCGCGTAATAGAAGCCCTTCAATCAAAACAAACTTATATTTACACCCACCCAAATTATCGCAAGGTTACCTCTGGTAGATTTAAAGCTATTGACGCGGCATTTGAAGATGCAGAATTAAGCCCAGTTGTGGGCCATTTAAAAAACGATGACATTGTTACGTTTTAACGGAAGTTATTTCTCGTTTTGACTTTTAGGGATAGTAAATCGGTAGGTTGGATAATTAAGTAATACAAACAATAGCTACCTAGGTAGCGGTATAAGCATTAACTTGATTACGACCGTTTGCCTTTGAAAAGAAAAGCGCTTTATCAGCCTGCTCTATTAGTTCAGTAGGGGATGAAGCGCCATGCTCAAGAGAAGTAACACCAATACTACATGTTAGCTTTATCTCGTCAAAGGCGTAACCTTCAATTTGCGAACGTACTTTTTCACTCAAGTTCAAAGCATCTTCTAAAGATGAACTGTGCAAGACTATACAGAACTCTTCGCCGCCGAAGCGAGCTAGCACATCGTTGTCTGATATGTTTTGGCGCAGTACGCGTGCGACGCCTCTGAGTGCGTCATCTCCTGCATTGTGACCATAGTCGTCATTTATTTTTTTAAAGTGATCAATATCTATCATCACAAGGCAGGAAGATTTTTTAGCGTGTGATTCTGAGAAAAGGTTTTTTAATGAATCAAACAGATAGCGCCGGTTAAAGCAATCGGTGAGTGAATCGTGAGTAGCAAGGTAGTGAAGTTCTTCATTTTTACGTCGCGACGCGGAGTAGCTTCGATATAAAATTAAAGCGATGCTTACTAATACGATAACCACTAGCGATAACATTAGCTTTGCGTATCGCTCTTTCGACAATTGAAGGTTGGCTATCTGTTGTTCTTTTCGCGAAATTTCAATTTCATTATTTTTTCTCGCTATTTCTAGTTCATCTAAACGAGTCTGTTCTTTAAGTGCTTCTACCTCATTTTCTAATTTAAACGACAGCAATTTGGCTTTGGCTTTCTCCAGATCTTTTTCGCTGTTTTCAAGCTGTATCTGTTCGCTTAGCGCCAGTTCTTTTTCAGCAAATTCAAGGGCGTCTTGAAATTGGCCAGAAGCAGAGCTCACTTCACGTAGACCTTTAAGTGCAGCTAAGTGATAAGTCTTGTTTTGTAAACCCTTAGAAAAGATTAGCGCCTTTTTGAAAGCTCGCGCACTTTCGATTAAGTCTTGTTGTTGAAAGTATGTTTCACCTAAGGGCAAAAGCGCTTTCACCTTAAATAAATTGTTACCAAGCTCGTTAGCGATGTTCAAGCTCGCCTGATAGTTGTCAATGGCTTGGGTGAGATTATTTTCACCTTTATACGTATCACCAATAATTCGTAATACAGCTGTTTTCTTTTCAGGTGTATTTTGCGTGTTGTAAATAGCCATAGCACGGGTAGCGTAGTTACGTGCTTCTTTGTAGTTTGCTGCTATCACCTCAATCCCAGCCAGTTCTCGCAAAGCGGTAGCGATAGTAGCAGGGGGAAGCTGTTCAGCTGGATATGCTAAGGCGACCTCGTAAAACGACCTGGCGTCTTCGAAAGAAGCCAAACGCACATAGAGATGAGCTATTTCGTTCGCTGTTTTTGCTGTTCCTACAGCATTGTTCTCACCTTTGAAATAAGCATAAGCCAGCTTCAAATGTTCAAGAGATAGTTCGTAATTTTCAATGTAACGCAAAATAATTGACGCGCCCATATGTGCTTTGGCTTTACCATCCGGGTCGTCAATTGTCCCGTGTATGCGTAAGCTTTCCATGACCAAATTCAGCGCGATATCTAAATTACCTAGGTAGCGCTCAGCTTCCGCCAAGGTATTTAAGGTGCGTGCCATATTACGTTTACTATCGATACGTTCATATGTGGCTAACGCTTTCCTGTAAAAAGCGGCAGTTTCTTCGCGTAGTTTGAGTCTTTTATATGATTGAGCAATATAGATGTAGGTTCTGCCTAAGACAGATAGGTCGCTTTCGTGAGTTCGGTTTTCTAATACTTTAGCAACGCTCGAAAAGGTTGAAATGGCTTGCTTGTAATTCCCCGCCTTATAGAAAGATAGTGCACGTTCTTTCAGTTTATCAACGCTGACAGGGAGTACTTGAACTGAACTACCTTGTTTCTCAGGTACTGGCAGAGACCCGCGCACCTCCATCGGTACACAGAGTGCCAAAATGAATACTGAGAAAACAAAGCAGCTTGAAAAAAAATTCACTAAAACGATGTCACTACCATTTACTAACTAGATATAACAAGCATTACCTATAGGATAATGCAGTTAAAGTGTTGAGTGTATCAGCAAAAGAATATTAACACCGCCCATCTTGTGTATATTTTGTTATGTTTTATTTTACTTACTACTGGTAATTTTTATACTCGTAAGGAACCAGATGCTCTAATTATACCAGTCACAAGCGCTAGAGTAGTTCCAATATCAATCTGCATACGTTGCTAGTTTTATTTATTATTAATTCCGATGTTAATTGAAGTATGGCATGCGCTGCATGTATTTAACTTTAGTATTGTGCTGTTGGTCGTGCGTTTCATTGTAACTTTAAGCATTTGTTAGTAATGCTATAACTGGTAATACTACAATTTAAACAGAGCGCTATGCTCTACCAACACACATTGGATAATAATAATGAGAAAGCTTCTTAAAGCGGCAGTTGCGGTGTCAATTGCACTTTCATGTTCACCCACCTACGCAGACAAAGACGACAAAGACGGTATTTTTAGCAGTTCAACGTTCAAAGCTTTAGAGCTTAGAAACATTGGGCCTGCCTATATGTCGGGCCGAATTGCTGATATTGCGATTGACCAGAACGACCCGTCTACATGGTACACCGCGGTTGGCTCTGGCGGCGTATGGAAAACCACTAACGCGGGCACAACGTGGGAACCCATCTTCGACGATCAACCTGTTTATTCCATTGGTGATGTGACCATTGCGCCAAGTAATTCAAACATCATCTGGGTGGGAACTGGCGAAAACAATGGCGGTCGCCACATCAGCTTCGGTGACGGCGTTTACAAGTCGTTAGATGGCGGTCAAACCTGGAAGAATATGGGGCTGTCGAAGTCAGAGCACGTTTCAGACATTATTATCCATCCTACTAACCCCGATATCGTATGGGTTTCTGCCCAAGGTCCACTTTGGAGTGGTGGCGGCGAGCGCGGTTTGTATAAAACCACCGATGGCGGTGAAACCTGGAAGCAGGTATTAAAGCCAGCTGACAAATGGACGGGCGTAACGTCTTTACTTATCGACCCGCGCAACCCAGATAAACTTTATGCTGCTACGTGGGCGCGCCAACGCTCCATTGGCGCTTATGTAGGCACAAACGAAGGCGCAGGTATTCATACTTCTAACGATGGTGGCGAAACCTGGACTGAGCTTAAAACAGGGTTGCCGAAAGGGAATATGGGTAAAATTGGTATGGCTATATCGCCTATGAACCCAGATGTTATCTATGCCACTATCGAAACGGATAATCGCGGTGGTGGCTTTTATCGCTCAGCAGACCAAGGCGCTAGCTGGACTAAAATGTCTGATGAAGTAGGCGGCGGAACTGGTCCTCACTATTATCAAGAAATTTTCGCAGACCAGCATCAATTTGACCGTGTTTACATCGCCAGTAACTACAGCAAAGTATCAGACGACGGCGGTAAAACATGGACACCTATTAATACCAAGCGCAAGCACGTGGACGACCACGCTATGGCCTTTCATCCCACCGACCCAGATTTTGTATTAATGGGGTCTGATGGCGGTATTTATATGTCTCACGACCGAATGGCGAACTGGCGCTTTATGGCTAACTTGCCGTTGACCCAGTTCTATAAAGTTGCGCCAGATGACTCAAAGCCTTTTTACAAAATTTACGCGGGTGCGCAGGACAACTCTACGCAAGGCGGCCCTTCACGCACTATGCGAGAGGAAGGAATAAAGAACAAAGATTGGTTCTTAACATTAGGTGGTGACGGACATGGCCCAGCGGTAGAGCCAGGCAACCCTGATATAATGTATTCTCAATGGCAACAGGGTAATTTGACCCGCGTTGATATGAAAACCCGTGAAGGTGTATACATCAAGCCTCAGCCACTTCCAGGCGACCCAGCAGAACGATACAACTGGGATGCACCGATAAATGTTTCAGCTCATGACCCCGCGCGTATTTACTTTGCTTCGCAGCGGGTGTGGCGAAGCGATGATCGCGGTGATAGCTGGACGCCAGTATCAGGCGATTTAACGAAAAACGGTAATCGTATGCACTCGCCATTGATGGGGCGTACATGGTCGGTAGAAGCCGGTTGGGATTTATATGCCATGACCGAATTCCATACCATTGCTAATTTTGCTGAAAGCCCAGTGGATGAAAACATTTTGTGGGCAGGCACTGACGACGGGATTATTCAAGTAACGTCCAACGGCGGCAAATCGTGGAAAAAAATCGAATTAGACGATATCAGAGGCATTCCTGCCAATTCTTATGTGAATGATATTCGCGCTGACTTGTTCGACCCAAATACCGTATATGTGGCGCTTGATAATCACAAATATGGCGACTATAAACCCTATCTTATTAAATCGACTAACTTAGGTAAAAGCTGGACTTCATTGGCTGAAGACCTGCCTGAGAAGCACCTAGTTTGGCGTATTGTGCAAGACCATATTAACAAAGACTTGCTCTTTATCGGTACAGAGTTTGGTGTATTTTTCTCGGTAGATGGCGGCAAAGATTGGGTTGAGTTAGACGGTGGTATGCCGACCATTTCAACTCGCGATGTTAAAATACAGCGCCGAGAGAATGACTTAGTGGCAGGTACCTTTGGTCGAGGTATTTATATTCTTGATGACTACGCGCCGCTGCGTACGTTAACGAAGAAGTCTATGCAGCAAGATGCCATTTTGTTTGGGCCAAGCCGCCCAGTTAAATGGTTTCAGCTAGATGATAATCACACTGACTCTGACGGCGACGACCGCTTTGTTGCTGAGAACCCTGAGCACGGTGCAACCTTCACCTATTATCTTAAAGACAGTTTGCTTACGGCAAAAGAAAAGCGCCAAGAAGCAGAGAAGAAGTTAATAGAAGATAAGAAGTACCCTAAATACCCAAGCTGGGAAGTCGTGGAAGCAGAAAACCAAGAAGCGGCGCCTGCAGTCTATGTTGAGGTACGCGACAGCGACGGAGACGTTATTAAGCGCGTTGAGGGTAAAGCGAAAAAAGGCTTGCATCGCATCACCTGGGATATGAAGCATGCGTTAACTAGCCCGCTCACCGGTAAAGATGGCAGAAGTAAAGGTTTGATGGCGCTACCCGGTACCTATACTGCTACCTTGTTCAAGCGCGTCGATGCTAAGGTAACACCACTTTCTGAACCTGTTTCGTTTGAACTTAAGCCTATTTATCAAGGTGCGCTTGAAGGTGCTACTTATGAAGAAATAGCTGCCTATTCAGACAAGGTAAGCGGAGCGCAAAAACGTGCACTTTCTTCAACAACAGTGCTGACGCAGCTTAAAGATACGATGGCTCTGTTGCGCACAGCTATCGACCGCACGCCAAATGATGTGGCTAAACTTGAAGCCCAATTTGCCTCAATTCAAGATGAAATAAACGAAATAAACAGAGCATTTTATGGTCTTAAATCTCGCGATAGAATGGGCATCAAGCCGGCGAATATTATGAGCCGCCTGCGCTATGCGCGTTCTGCTTTAGGTTCATCTTATGGGCCTACACAGCAGCACAAAGATCAGCTTGGCTATGCTCAAGACAGTTTAGATAGCGTAGTTACGCGTATCAGTACCTTACAAGATACTGCTGTACCTAAGCTGCAAAAAGCTGTGGTTGATGCCGGTGGTCCTTGGACAACAGGTCTTCCTGTAATCGCTAAATAACGGCCGACTAGCCTGATTTTTAGTCTAGTTGGGTTTAGCACGCGGCAGTAGCATTACTGCCGCGTTTTTCTTTTCATTTTTAACCAGAGTTTGCGGTACGTACTTCTATCATTTGTACGTATCGGCTAGTGAGACCTTTATTGTTTTCTTTTTTGCCAGTTCAACGTTCTTCAATGTTTATCGAAATTTCATCAGGTTTACCTGCATCTAGTGCTTCGCCTTTTATATGTTCGTCGCCTATATTCTCGACAAGGGTTTTTGCAGTGTTTTTGTTATCACTTTTATCGACAGCGAGCTTTGCTCGAAGCGAACCATTTGAAAGCGTTGAACGCTATACGGTAACAGCTACGCGTCCCTATTATGATGAAGCGCTGTCACGCATATTCCCTCAATATGCGTTTGATAAAAGTAGCCTGGTTTCGCCTTTGCACGCTAATGATGTGCTACTTCAATCGCCGTCAATATCATTAAACGGGCAGGGCGGACAGATACAAAGTATTAGTGTGCGAGGGTTCTCGCGGTGGCGAATTCAAACCTTACTGGACGGTGTACCTATTGTCAGCGATAGGCGTGCAGGCTCAAGTATAGGCTTTATTCCGCCTGACTTTATTTCTTCAGCCACCGTAATACCGGGCGCAGCTTCCACTTATCTAGGCTCGGGCGCTATTGGCGGCGCGGTGAATTTACAGTTTGAATCGCTACTAGAGCCCCATTTAAGAGTAAGTTACAGCAGTAATCAGCAGATGAAAGCCGTGAGTTATGCCGGTACCAGTGTTGCCGATGGCAGTAAAAACGGCGTAAACCGCACCGAAAAGTTGGGGGATACAGATTGGAATATCTCATACAGGAGCGCGAATAACGGTGAGGATGCGAAAGGAAATACGCTGTTCGATCAATTTGAACAAACAGGGCTGTTTCTCAGGCACAGAGCTGAAAACAGCATCATAAAAGAAGCCTGGACACTTTATTCTGATAACAACGACATTGGTAAATCCAGTAGTGACTACCCAAAAAGTCGAATAACAACCTACCCAAACAATACCCATTGGCTTGGCAAAATAGCGTTTGAAGCTAATCTATTTGCTGGGAATATCTGGTGGCATAAATCAAGCTTAGATACCTCGGTGTTGCGACCAGACAGTCGTATAAATGACAGCGAAAACAAGGCATTTGATTATGGCCTTAACATTAATACAGATATACGGTTAAAAGACTGGGAACTAAACTGGCAGCTCCAGCTATCCGGTCGGGAAGGCGTGGTGTCCGATGAGAGGGAATTTACGTTAACGCCATCAGAAACCGTATTGACCGACTCTGCGCTGTCAGACTTTTCATTAGGCTCATTTGAATCTGACCTGGCGTATGAAGTGCGTACGCTTGATGCCAGTGAAGTTAATACCGCAATCGTTGTAGATACTTCACGCCAGTGGCGAAGCTTGTCTCTGGCATTAGGTGCTCGAATTGATTGGCAGCAACAGTCTGATGATTCAGGTGCCAGCCCAACCCAGTCTAATGATGCCCAGCCTAGTAATGCCCAGCCTAGTAATGCCCAGCCTAGAAGGTCGCAATCAATCACGAATTTTAGTGGCTATCTGGGCGCAAATTATCAGCTTTCATCACATTGGGCGGCTAGCGTGTATGTTTCTAGTGCATTTCGAAACCCATCGTTAACTGAGCGTTTCTTTGCTGGGGAAACTCCTCGAGGTACCGTGCTGGGTAGTATACAGCTTGAAACCGAACAGGCCCTTAATAAACAGCTAACCGTGGCCTATAGTGCAAAGCACATTCAGGGCTCAATTGAAGTGTTTCACCAGCAAATTGATAACTATATTGAACGCATTACAGTTGCTGAAGATGTACTTCAATACGCTAATTTAGATAGTGCAACTATAGAAGGCGTAAGCTATCAGGTTAGCTGGCAATCACAAGATAATACCTTAGATGCTCGACTCAGCGGCATGCGGATTAGCGGTGAAGACAACTTGGGTAATAACATTGCAGATATACCGGCAAACAATCAGCGCCTAGATGTAGGTGTTAATTGGCAAGACACGCGATTTTTCACGGTACTAAGCTATCGAGCCAGTAAGACAGACATTGCAGACGGAGAACGAGCCCTTAGCGACGTTTTTACCCTAGACATCGGCGCAGATTGGCAATTAAGTGAGAGGGTTCAACTTCAAGCAAGCTGGAGTAACCTCACTAATCAACACTATTACACTAGCGCTGATGATAAAGCCGCGTTTGCTCAAGGGGAAAGTGTACAGCTAGCCATTACTTATCAACTATGAGTTATTTAGCGGCTGGCGGTATTTCTTTTTTCGATATTTGCTTTTCAGGGTGGTGTACAACATAACAAGGCCAGTTACCCACAGCACAAAAAGCAAAAAGGCAGCCGGTAAAAACAGCCAAAGCTTGGCGCCTTCAAAAAACCAGCTGCCGTCGTGAATGGCTTCAATAGTGTCTGTGCGCCGATAGGCTACCTGAAGCACATCGCCGGTTTGTGCATTGAGCTGCACTTCCCAGTGGTTCTTGCCACGCACCTTTATGATACCTTTTCCGGGGCGAACATCTAAACGGTCGATATCGTCCCAATTGTTTAAGTTAGCTTGGGGTATCTGTTTTACTGCATCAAGCACTTCCCCAAAGGAAAGCGTTGGCGCGCTGTTTTGGCCTTTTTGCGTAGGCGGCTGGATCCAGTCGAATTCTTTTTTGACCTGCAATAACAAGCCGCTAGCGATAACAATGACCACAGGAATAAAGATAACTAGCGATAGCCACAAGTGAATACTGCGACTGTTTTTGCGAAAAGAAGCGGGCATGAAACAACACTTAAAACAAAACGATGAATACATCGCATACTATACGGTAATCTCGATAGGCAGTAAAAACCGTCTAGCGCGGGGTTTACCCGTTTAAACGGAAATACTTAGCGTCATTTAATGGCAGGATGGTTAAAGTGAAGCTTAGTATCGCAGGTAAGTGAAAGGACTGATTCGGTTAACGTAACTTCGCCAATCTCTTGCCATTTAGCTTTATCTATTCCTGCATCGTTAAAATTGGCGGCAGACAAAACCCAAGACAGCGTCTGATTGGGATAATGCCGTAACGACAATTCATCTCGAAAGTCGTCTTTATTTACCAGCGGTGTATCTGAGTTTAATGCTGCTCTTAGCCAGTGGGGGCCTTGTTTTTCGGTTTTCATTTCAAGTTCGCGCTCTAATTCGATTCCTTTCGAAGTTGTTGGCGCTGAAATACTCAGTTCTAACGTACTTTCTTCTGTATGCCCCGCCACTCTTGAGCTTGCATCACCGACCTTTACTGCTGCCAGATGAGATACTGGTCTAAACCGCGCATTAGCTTTTTTGCCGCTAAACGCTTTATCGGCTTCCTCCAAATCGCTTTCCAATCGATAGGCGGTAAGCAATTGGCTAAAGGGAGGCAGCTCACCAAGCGCTGGTTCGTTAGTCATAGGCAGGTTTGCCACATACTTTGTTTTCGTACCGCCAAGGGAGTGCATAAGAAATATGTTCTCAGTAAGTGCACTATGGGCATAAGGAAAAAGCTTAATCGCTATCCCAAATGCTCGCTTATCCCGCTGCTTTGTTCCGCTTAAACTGACGGATGCTCTAACGATAACAGGTATCTCCGTACCCGCTTGAAAAAGCCCAGTGTAAGGGCTGTTTTGATTTATCTTCCAAGTACCGGAAAAGCATATTCCGTTGGCTTGAAGTAGCTTATGTTTGGTACCTAATTCGATAAAATTTGCATTTGATGAAAGGGTTCTCTGAGCGTGTTTTAGCAGTATGTTTTCGCCGCTAACGTCAAAGTGTTTACGCGATACCTCATATTGCGGAAGGCTGGAGTAAGGGTCAGAAAAAACAAGGCTTTTCACTTCCTCGAACGCACTCAATTGTGTAGCTACTTCTAACTGTGCTTCGCTAGTTTCTGCATGACTTGTTACACAATAAAACAATGTGGCTAGTGCAAAAAAACGGCATGCCTTGAAAGTATTTTCAAATGTAAAAGGTCTTTGTTGATACTGAGTAGTTTGAAAAAGGCACATTAAAATGGCGTGCTCCCCTGGTACTACAAGAAATCAACAACTTGCTTCTACACGAAAGCGAATGGGTGAACATTTTACTCCCAATCAACTTTTGGGGCGAACGCACACCATTGGCTGTGTTGCTGTTGAAATCACGCAAAAATGTAATCTTGATTGCACCTTATGCTATTTGTCAGAGCATTCGCAAGCAGTTCGTGATATTCCCATTCAAGAAGTATTTAAGCGTTTAGACAACGTGCTTAAACACTATGGGCTCGGAACCAGTGTGCAAATTACAGGGGGCGACCCTACGTTAAGAAAACGCAGCGAGCTTATCGATATTGTTGCTTATGCAAATCAACTTGGCTTACATACGGCGCTTTTTACAAATGGTATTGCTGCCACAAGAGACCTGCTCACTGAGTTAGCCGAAGCTGGGCTTAACGACGTTGCATTCCACGTAGACACCACACAAGAGCGCAAAGGTTATGATGATGAGCAGTCGTTAAATGCTATTCGTGAAGATTACATAGAGCGGGCCAAAGGTCTGGGCCTTATGGTTATTTTTAACACCACAGTGCACACCGACAACTTCAAAGAACTGCCCATGCTGGTGGACTTTTTTGTACAACACGCAGGTGCAGTTAGTTTTGCTTCGTTTCAGCTTCAGGCTGAAACCGGTCGAGGCGAGTGGGGGGCACGAACTGATGTGGTCGACCCGCTTACTGTAAAAGCGGCCATTGAAAAAACGATATCTAAAGCTTTGCCGTGGGAAAAGGTACGTATAGGGCATAGCGATTGCCACAGCTACATGCCCACTTTAGTTGCCGATAATCAAGTCTATTCGGTAGTTGATAACGCGCAATTGTTTGCGCAATTTATTGAAGACTTTAAGCACATACAAACAACCCGGCAGCATGGCACCGCAAAGATTATATGGGATTACAGTAAAGCACTGCTTGCTCGCCCACTATGGATTTGGAAGCTCGCCAAAGCAACATCGGCCAAGCTGTTGGAAATGCGCATTAGTTTAGTTAAAAGTCGCGGGCGTGTGCATAAACTGTCGTTTTTCGTTCAAAACTTTATGGATGCCAGTGCGCTGCAGCAGGACAGAATTGATGCGTGTTCATTCATGGTAATGACAGCAGACGGCCCTGTTTCCATGTGTAAACATAACGCCGAGCGCGATGAGCATATATTGAAACCACTTTCTTACACCAACCATCGCGGGCAGGTAAAGCAATACCAGCCATTAGGAGAGCGCTATCGAGAAGATAACGTGATCCCTATTCGACTGCTTGCCAATGATGAGCCTGTTCACGAACCCATCATTGGGGCCTCAAACGAATCAATCAGTGAGTCACCTAAGGTGTTAAATCAAGGGCCAAGTCAAGAGTTAAGCCAAGAGCTAAGTCATGAGTTAGTTCACGGGGTTAATAACGAACTTGGCGCTAGAGCAAGTAGCGTTCCCTCAAATCAACAAACTTCAGAAATAGGATAAGGAAGAAGCCATGCAGTATTCTAATTCGCTCAAGTTTAACAGCGCTTTCGGTGACGCTTCGCGAGTGTTTGTTTCATGGGTTTTAGCGCTTTTCTTGTTGTTTTTGGTACAGAGTGTAAGTGCAAGCGAAAAGCCAAATGAAGTAAATTCAATGAGTGCTAACGCTGAAAACCAAGCGCTTGTTACGCTGAAGCAAGCTTACAAACAAGCGACCCAAGACTGGGAGTATGTATTAGCAAATTATGTTGATGAAGAAGGGCGAACTAATTTTAAGGCCTTGTCTGAGGATATTGCGCCACTAGAAAATGTCGTATCTTTTATTGGCTTTGCTAGTCCAACAGCAACACCTGAATTATTCACTTCGCCAGAAGAAGTAATGAGCTATCACATCAATAGCTACAACGCATTGGCAATGTATGGAGTGGTTGAAAAAGGTATTCCAGATGGCTTTACAAGCTTTTTCTCTCGCGCCGCTTTTTTTAAGTTTCGAGATGTGGTGATTGGCGGGAAAGTCACTAATTTATACGACTATGAAAATGACGTGATAAGGCCGTTAAACGAACCAAGGGCACACTTCGCGCTTAACTGTATGGTGAAAGATTGTCCACGACTACCTAAAACGCCATTTTACCCAGAGCAATTAAATGAAACGCTAGAACAGCTTACCTATGAATTTTTCAGCAAGAAAAAGCACTTCTATTTAGATGGTAAGCGCAAACGAGCGTATGTGTCAGAAATATTAGACTTCTATACAGAAGACTTTGTTGCGTCGGGCAAAGCCCGAGACTTACCCCAATACATCAACCAATATATTGAGCAACCAATACCTTCCAATTACAAGCTTCGCTTTATTGATTACGACTGGCGTATTAATGCACAGCCGGAACAATCGATGGTTTCAACATCTATAAATAGAGACGTAGATAATGCTTCGAGCCAAGCTGCAAAGAACCCCATAGTTAAAGCTGCCCTTACTCTGCACTCTAATGAGAGTAAAACCGCAGGTTTAGCGCATGTTCCAGCGTCTGAATTAGCACCGTTGCTAACGACAAACTCATTATCCAATGAATCAGCAGGCGCGCCTTTCATACTTACCAGCACGCCTAATCAAACAACCGTCTTGGAACTTTATACATCCCAAGGTTGCAGCAGCTGCCCACCGGCTGAAAAATGGATTTCAGGCTTTGTAGATAGCGAGAAGTTATGGACTGAGTTAGTTCCCATTAACTTTCATGTGGACTATTGGGATTATTTGGGTTGGAAAGATCCCTTCGCTGACAGTGCTTTTAGTAAAAGGCAACGAGACTACAAGCGTGTAGGTAAAGCCAACACTATCGCCACGCCCGGTTTTGCCCTAAATGGCCGTGCTTGGAACGGTTGGTTTCGCGGGCAGCCGTTACCGAACAAAACCGCCCCTTTGTCTGGCGTACTTCATGCTTCGGTAGAAAACGACAACATAAACGTGACGTTCAATAAAACAAACGCGAGCAGGGATAACCCTTCGCTAACGGTTCACGCGGCATTACTTGGTTTTGGCATAGAAACATCGGTAAAGCGAGGTGAGAACGCAGGGCGGAAACTCGTTCATGATTTTGTTGTTATCGACTATGAACAGGATACGTTGAGCTTCGATACTCAGTATTATCAAGGGCATTTACCGTTTCCAGAAAATAGTCAAACTAGTACAACTCGAAAGGCTATTGTGGTTTGGGTATCGCAAGAAAGCGACCCTTCGCCACTTCAGGTCGCAGCATCTTGGTTGAATTGATTTTCCACTTTAAACCTATGTCTTTTGCCAGAAAAATTAGTTAATTAGTCTATTTCTTAGATGTTTAAGAAATTTTTATTGTCTTACAGCTATCTTTTAAGACGTATACCTAGAGTTTAAGAAGAACAGCATGGAGTTTGTTACATCAATTCAACACGGGCTTTTAAATGGTTCGCACTCTACAGCCCTGTTGATGGTTGGAATTGTAATTCTGTCTTATTTATTAGAGGACGTCGCTATCGTCACGGCAGCAGCTATGTCTTCAAACGACTTGTTGCCCACGCACTTAGCGCTTTTAGCTATTTTTCTAGGCATTGCCACCGGTGATTTAGGGCTTTACTGGTTAGGAAGAATGGCAAGGAAAGTAAGGGCTATGCGTTTCAGGCTGGTAAAAAAACAAAAGTTTCGTGCTATTCAAAAACGCCTACTGAAGGGCGCTTTCGTTCATTTGTTCATTATTCGTTTTGTACCAGGCTTAAGAACAGTGGGCTACTCTGTAAGTGGTTTTATAGCCGTTCCCGTGTGGATTTTTACGGCAGCAGTGCTTTTGGCTAGCGTGCTTTGGACTAGCATAATTTTTGGCACACTTCATAAATTAGGTTCAATTGATGTGGTTCAGCAAAACATGCTTTTGTTTGTTCTAAGTGCAGCGGTGATCATGTGGTTGGTTAATAAAACGTTGCAAAGCTATTTTAAAAGAGAGGCTTATAGTGCCACTAAGTAATATTTGTGTAATCGAGCAAGGTCGCGTTAATGCAGGGTTGCCCCAACTTCCTATTTCTAAACGAGATATCTCGCCATTTGAATTTATTCCTGCGTGGGTAGCTTACGCCCCTGTCGTTTTGCAAAGCTTGATCATAGGTTTGGCGAGATTCGACTGGGCTCTTCCACTTTCTGCAAACCCAGCAATTAAACTAAGCGGTATGGTGGGCGAGTCAAAAAACGATATTTTCGAAGCAGTGGGGCCGATTACCAAACAGTATATCCTTCCTTTTTATACGGTTAAAAAGACGACAGGAAACAGCGAAGATATTTTGTCCAAACTTTTACCTACACTTGAAACCCAAGGTCTTCAATATCCGCTGGTAGCGAAGCCAGACTTGGGGTGTCGAGGGGCAGGCGTTAAGCTGATTAAAAATAATAAGGACTTGTTTAATTACATCGAAAGCTTTCCTACGGACAGCCGCTTTTTACTGCAAGCCAAGTCCATTTATCAAGCCGAGGCAGGGGTGTTTTATGTGCGACAACCTGATGAAGAAAAGGGCAAGATAATTTCAATGACCTTCAAATATGCTGCATGCGTTGTGGGTAACGGTGTAGATACCTTGGAAGTACTTATCCAACGAGATTCCCGTGCGGGAAAACTGGCGCATTTGTATTTGCCAAGGCATAAAGAAAAGCTTAACTGGGTAGTGCCAGAAGGCGAGGAATTTCAATTAGCCTTTGCTGGGAGTCACTCGCGCGGTTCTATTTTTAAAAACGGTAACGCGTTTATAACCCCCCAGATGGAACAGAAGTTTGACGAAGTACTTAAAGATTTTGATGGTTTTCATTACGGGCGTCTGGATATTAAGTTCGACGACATTAGCCAACTAATGTCGGGTGGCGACTTTGATATTTTAGAAATTAACGGCGCAAGCAGTGAAGCAGCCCATATTTGGGATAGTGATGCTTCGCTTACCGAAATCTTTTCTACGTTAATGTACCAATATCGCTTGCTATACCAAATTGGGTATAAACAAAAAAAGCGAGGTATTAGCCCACCGTCAATTAAGCAGTTGCTTTCAGCTTGGAAAGAAGAAAAGCAGCTAGTACAGCACTATCCGTCTACTGATTAGTCTTTGCGAGGTATTATGAAAACCATTCATTTAAACGAAAAGGCGAGTCAACGGTCGTCAGTATCTACCATTATCTTAGGGTGTGAAGAAGTACTTAACCAGGGTTTAGATTTTTTAGAGAGTATTTCTCAAATCGACTATGTTGCGGTATGCACCCCGCACATGGAAAGTTCAATAGGTGAACACTTTAGGCACTGGTTGGATTTGTTTCATTCTTTAGCCACTGCTGAAGACAAAGTAGATTACAACATTCGTCGGCGCGGGCACGCAGTAGAAAGAGATATAGAGGTCGCTAAAAAAGAGATCGCAATGTTGAATAAATGGCTTTGTGATATTAGCGATGCTTGTTTGGGGGCAGTTATACAAGTTGAGCTAGAAACATTAGTTTCAAAAAAGGCTATTGATGAAGCCTCATCAACGTTAGGTCGAGAGCTTAGCTTCGTCGCACTTCATGCCACCCACCATTTTGCCATGATCAAACTAGCGGCTTCTATGCAGGGAATAAGAGCGGTAAGTAATTTTGGTGTGGCCCCTAGTACTGCAAGCTTTAGACGGTCGCAATAGCATGTGTACGTTAAGCTGGCAAAAGACAGAAGATGGAACCACTCGTATTTACTTTAATAGAGACGAGCAGCGAACACGAAAAAGCGCGTTAAAACCACAGACATTTCTGCTCGATGGCGTTTATTGCACTATGCCTATAGACCCTGAAGGGCAGGGGACGTGGATTTCTGTAAACGAACACGGTTTAGCTGTTTGCCTTTTGAACTATTACCAAGGAGAAGTTCCTCAGGGCCCGCTAATTAGCAGAGGTTTGTTGGTAAAACATTTAGCCAGCGCGAATTCCTACAGCGACGTGTTATTCCGATTGAGACGCTATGAACTTGAGCGAACAGCGCCTTTCACACTAGCCATTTTTGACAGAGATTTCACAGGTCAGGAAATTCAAAGTTGGATTTGGGATGGACACAATCTTGCTGAAAAGAGAGTCAAACCACCGCTAGTTTCAGCAGCGCTTCATTTTGAAGAAGCTTATCAATACCGCCATTCACTTTTTCGCCTTTTATCTAAAACCTTACCTAGCCATGAAATAGGGCCGCAATTCCATCGGTCTTATAATAAACAGACGCCTTTTCTCTCACCTCTTATGAATAGAGAGGACGCTAGAACGGTAAGTTTAACGTCTATTTTTGTTTCTAAAGAGTTACAAGACATGTATTACGAGTCGATAGAGGAAAGCCTTTTTAGCGAAGCCGCCGTTCACAAATGCGCCTCAAATAAGGCGGTGATAGGCAAAGTGGCTATAGACAATTCGCTCTGTGAAGTAGAACAAAATTAATTGGTAAGCGACAACGCTGTGCCAATGCAAAAACTAAGGGTCAAAATATGAAGAGAATAGCGTTACTTTTTATTGCAATAATTAGCTTTAATGCGTTTGCAGAAGATGAAATTTACACAGGTTTATTTAGCAGTAAAGCGGTGGGCGGGTACGATACAGTTGCCTATTTTTCTCTAGATAAAGGCGATGCTCCTGTGAAAGGAAAGAGTGACTGGGTTACCGAATACAAAGGTGCTGATTGGTACTTTTCTTCTAAAACTAACCTTGAAAGGTTTAGGGCAGATCCTGAACGCTATGCTCCGCAATATGGTGGGTATTGCGCGTGGGCTGTTTCAGCTATGAATGATTTTGCGCCAGGCGATGCTGAATACTGGGCAATTGTTGATGGCAAGCTATATTTAAATTACAACAAAAAAGTCAAAAATGACTGGGACGCTGATCGCGCTTTACACATTTCACAAGCTGATTTGAATTGGCCAATTCTTAGTAAATAACGAAAGAGATATAAAACATGAAAAAACCACCATTAGAGATTGTTCTATCGGTTTTTGTCGCCTTTATTTTTGTCCAATCATTGTTTTTTAAATTTACTAATTCGATAGAAACAATTCATATTTTTAGTACCTTGGGTGATTGGGCAAATCTAGCTTGGTTCAAAGAATATGGTGGCTATTTAGTTGGTATAGCAGAGTTAATCGCATCTATTCTCTTATTTAGCCGGCTGCATGGTTTAGGCGCCGCAATGACTGTTGGTATTATGTCGGGTGCAATTTTCTTTCATTTATTTACTCCATTAGGCATTGCTATGCCTGAATTTGATGCAGCCGGAAACATAGTTGGAAATGATAGCGGCACCTTATTCGTAATGGCATGTTTAGTGTGGATAAGCGGCGTGATTTTGCTTGTTAAAGACATGAAAAATCCAGAAGGGATCACCTACAAGCTACTTAATAAGGGGCTTAAATGAGTGCCGTTAGCCCATTCAAGCTGCCTAGAAAAACCCCTTTTGGCTTCGGTGAAAAGGTAATTGAGAAGGTATCGGGGTTATCTAAACTTGATGCTATTTATGAAAAATACGCTTTTTCAGACGATTCGTTTGAGTTTGCTAACGAAGTTCTTGTGCAGCTTAATACGCGTTATGAAATAGAGCGAGGTAGCATCGGTGATATTCCTAAAAAAGGGCCGTTAGTCGTCGTTGCCAACCATCCATTAGGTGGTCTAGAGGGAGTGATCCTTGCTGCGCTAATCGGCAAAGTCCGTCAAGACGTAAAAGTGCTTGCCAATGAAATGTTATCCAGAATTCCACAGCTTGCTCGATTATTTATTGGTGTGGATGTTTTTGAAACTAAATCTTCTCGCTCAACAAATACACGGGCAGTAAAGGAAGCGCATCGCCATTTAAGCGAAGGTGGTGTACTCATTGTCTTTCCCGCCGGCGAAGTGTCGTCTTGGCAATCTGGGCAAAATCAAATTACTGACAAAGATTGGAGTAAGTCTATTGGCGGTTTTGTGCGACGTTCACAAGCGCAAGTATTGCCTTTGTTTATTGATGGAGTGAATAGCCGGTTGTTTTACCAAGCTGGTAGAGTACATCCGTTACTAAGAACGCTGCTGCTTCCTCGTGAGCTCATTAATAAAAGCGGGAAAACAATAACGGTTTCTTTAGGAGATGTTATTGAGGCGAAGGAGCTAAATAAGCTTGACAATGATAAGTGCATTGCTGATTACCTAAGACTTAATACCTATTTACTGAACTCCTCAAGAAACGGTGACAGCACCTCAATAAATGGTGATGAAAACCGTAATTATTATGCTACCCCAGTGATGGATGCCGTAGATAAGGCATTGCTCGCCAAAGAAGTTGAAGAACTTAACGATGATGATTTGTTACTCTCCCAAGGTGATCTTGAAGTTTATTGCGTATCTTCAAACCGGATTCCCAATAGTCTTATGGAAATTGGCAGAGTCAGGGAATTGTGCTTTCGCGCAGTCGGAGAAGGAAGTGGAAATGCTAGTGATACAGACGAGTACGACCGGTCCTATTTACAACTCTTCGTTTGGCAAAAACAAAAACACGATATTGTGGGAGCCTATAGGTTAGGCATTACAAAAGAGCTAATTCAACAAAGTGGTATTGAAGGCTTATATTCACGCAGCTTGTTCAATTATGATTCTGCTTTTTTGAACAGCATGGACGACAGTATTGAAGTGGGACGTTCTGTTGTTGCGCCGGCGTACCAGCGCCAACTGCAGCCTTTATTACTTTTATGGAAAGGTATTGCTCATTTCGTTGCCAAGAATCCTAAATATACTCATTTGTTTGGTCCGGTGAGTATTAGCAACGACTATAGCCCTGTTGCTAGACAACTTATTGCTTCAGTGATGACGGTCACTCATTATGACAATGAAAAGGCGAAGCTCGTTCAGCCGACCACTCCTTTAGCACCTTCTAATAATACGTTTTGGCAATCAGATATGCTGTCTTCCTTAGGCGACGTAGGTTTATTTTCTAAAGTGCTGTCCCGTTTAGAGAAAGGCCCAGGAATTCCGATTTTACTGAAACAGTATCTGGGACTGAACGGAAAACTTGTATGTTTTAACGTTGATCCAGCATTTAATGATGCGTTGGATGGTTTAATTGTTGTCAATCTCGCGCAAGTGGATAAGCGTACGTTGGGTAAGTATATGGGTAAAGAAAACGCTCAGCGATACATACAAAGGCACCAGCATTAAAAAGGTAGAACGACACAAGTTTTCTTTGTTTTCCCATTCGTTTGCAGCGTTTATCAGAATGTAATTTGGGCACCATGTGAGTGCAATTTTCTATATTTTAAAGGATTGAACGGTATGAAATCAGATGAAAGCACAAAGTTAAGTAACTCAGTAGACGAAGCTCTTCAAATACCGCAACAGGCATTTGATTGGTACGATGAATACGCCCACGGAGATATAGACCGCCGAACGTTTTTAACTCGTCTTGCTTCACTTTCGGTTGCTGGTCTCACCGTAAGCGCTATTGGTGGCGCACTTATTCCTGACTATGCAAAAGCAGAGCAAGTGTCGTTTAACGACCCAGCTATTAAAGCTACTTACGAAGTCTTTTCATCGCCCAAAGGCCACGGTGAAGGCGGTGGTTATTTAGTACAGCCCACTAGCTTACCTGAATCTGGCGTTGCGCCTTGTGTTTTAGTGGTACACGAAAATCGCGGTTTAAACCCTTATATAAAAGATGTAGCTAGAAGACTTGCTATGCAAGGTTATGTGGCTTTTGCTCCAGATGCGCTGTTTCCGCTAGGTGGTTATCCGGGAAATGATGACGACGGCCGCGCTATGCAAAAGAGCCTTGATAAGGACAAAATAGAGCAAGACATGGTAGCGGCAGCGCTGTGGCTTAAAGATCATGAAAAGACAACAGGTAAGCTTGGCGTAGTAGGTTTTTGCTTTGGCGGCTATATTGCTAATTTTCTAGCGGCCAGCATACCTGACAAGTTAGACGCTGCGGTTCCTTTTTACGGGACACCAGCTAACCCGCCGTTAATTAAAGAAGTGAAAGGCCCTTTATTGATTCACTTTGCTGAAAACGATAAGCGGGTGAATGCCACATGGGAGAGCTATAAAGCCGTATTAGAGGAAAATGACGCTGAGTACGAAGCCTTTACTTATGCCAAAGCACAGCATGGTTTCCACAACGATTCGACAAGTCGTTACAGCCCCAAAGACGCGGAATTAGCGTGGCGCCGAACGGTAGATTTTTTTGATAGTCATTTGAAATAATGTGTATTGGAGCGGCCTAATTAGGCCGCTTCTTTAACGTTTATTTTTTACCTGCGATTATTTTATCCATAGTAATGGGAAAGTCTCGTACCCGCACTTTGCATGCATCATAAATCGCGTTAGCAATAGCGGCGCCGGCACCAGTAATGCCTAGTTCACCAATACCTTTTGCGCCTACTGGCGATGCGGCATAATCAGGCTCTTGCAAAAAATCTAAACTTACCTCGCTAATATCTCTATTTACGGCAACGTGATACTCACCGAAGTCTGGGTTTACGAAGCTTGCCGTATCTGTGTGATGGTGGATTCCTTCGGTAAGCGCATAGCCTGCACCCCACACCATCCCTCCTTTTATCTGCGAGGCAGCTGTTTTCATATTTAAGATCTGCCCTGCACTGAACATGCCATACTGACGAAGCAGCCTAACTTCACCTGTGTATTCATCTACCTCAACTTCCACGAAGTGCGCACCGCAGGAGTACTGCTCATCATCACTGGTGTCGTCTTCGGATACTTTCCCGGTTGCTGACATAGGGAAGTCGTTGTTAGAGATAAATTTGTCAAGCAAGTGCACTTCAGTTGCGCCATCATTGTCACTTTGTGCGCAAGGCACCAACTTTACTTTCCCATCTGATATGGATACTTTTGCCTGGCTAAGAGCTGGGGGAAGTGAGCTTTTAATATTCGCAATAAGCGCTTCACACGCCTTTTTAACCGCCGAGCCAGAGCTAGCGGCTCCGAATGAGCCACCTGAGCCGCATGAGGCGGGGTAGCGGCTATCACCAAGTTTTACCGTGACATTGTCTACCGACGTATTTAAGGTGTCTGCGGCAATTTGGGTAAGAATGGTGTAGGTTCCTGTCCCAATATCTGTCATATCAGTACGAACCGTTACCTCACCGTTTGCACTTAATTCCACTTCCGCCGAGCTTTCAACAAGCACATTCATACGCATGGCGCTGGCTACCCCATGACCAATTTTTTTCCCTGGTGTGGGCTGTGCTTTGTGCTGCCATTTGAAGTTTTGCGCGCCTTGGCGAAGGCACTCCCCCAAGTTGTGGGTAGTAAAGGGCGTGCCTTTCATAGGGTGCACTACTGGCAGGTTTTTTATGCGAAACGTAAGCGGGTCGATGCCTGCTTCATGCGCAAGTTCATCAATAGCCGACTCAAAAGCCAACGAACCAATGGCGTCGCCGGGAGAGCGGGTAGAGTCGATAAGCGGCAGGTCAACGTCTTTGACTCTATGCGTACTTTCAATAAACTGTGATTTATAGGTAACCCGTGCGCCAGCCCCCGTTGCTTCGGCAAATTCATAGCCTTTGGCTTTGGGCATAGCGCTTTTGTGCTGTATGCTTAACAGTGCATGATCATCACCAGATGCAAGGTTTATCTGCTGTGTACTGTGCCCGCGGTGGGGAGTGTTATAAAAGACTTGTCGTCTACTTAACACCACCTTTACTGCGCGTTCTAATTGCCTAGCCCCTATACAAGCAAGCGTAGCATCGTAGTGAAGACCTAGTTTAGAGCCAAAGCCACCACCTACAAACGGACTTTGCACTACAATGTCTTCTACATCCATTTCAAGAGTAATAGCGAGCGCTTCTACAGCCGTTGCAATAATTTGCACGCTACAATAGACCTCAAGCTTTCCATCTTTAAAGTCGGCAACCGTGGCGTGGGGCTCCATTGCGGCCGAGATTTGGCTTGGCGTGGTATAGGTTGTGTGGATGCTTGCGCGAATATCGCTTTGCTGTGGTTTGTTTCCGCTAGATGCATCTGCTTCAAACCCACCATCTAGCGACTCTGGCTTTTGCGTAGCATCATCAAACTCTGTGAGTAAGTCTGGTGTTTTACCATTTATGGTATAGCTGACTAGACTTGCAGCAAAGCGTGCTTGCTCCAAAGTGTCAGCAATAACTAATGCCACGGGCGCACCAAAATGACGAATGTGAGGCTCGTTAAGCACAGCGCGACTTTGGGTAAACCTACTTTCATCCGCAGGCTTGCTAAATGGCTTAAGGGGCCCCGCATTAATATGTGTGATCACCGCGTGTACGCCATCGGCCTGTTCTGCTTGCTCTGTATTAAGGGATGTGATTTCACCTACGGCAGTGTCACTTGATACAACCCAGCCTATTAAAGGAGCGCGTTCGCTCATATGCTCTGCAGCATACTTTGCTTGGCCTGTCACTTTTGCAGCGCCATCAACCCGGCTAACTGACGTTCCTACCGTTTTAGCGTTATGCGTTGTCATATAAAGCTCCTTCATGCTGCGGGTGCTTTTCCTGATGTTCTGCTATCTCTAAAAGCACTTTTTCTAACGTCCTGCGCAATAGTTTTGGCTTGAAATCGTTACTGCCGTAGGTCCTTGCGCTAGATAATTCAGCTTCAGCCGCTTGCGATATAACTTCAGGTGTTATCTCAGCGCCTTCAAGAACACGAATAGCCTTTTGCGGGTACCAAGGCTTAGTGCCTACACCACCAAAGGCGAGTGTAAGATCTTTAACTCGTCCGTCATCAATTTTTAAACCAGCAGCAACAGACACAAGGGCAAATGCATACGAAGAACGGTCTCGTACTTTGTGGTAGTACTGCGTGCCATTAGCTTTCTTCTCTATGCTGACATGGGTAATAAGTTCATCTTCAGCTAATTGATGTTCTATGTGTGGTGTGTCACCCGGTTCATAATAAAAATCTCTCAGCGCAATTTTGCGAGTGTTGCCATTAGGTTGCTGGGTGTGCACTTGAGCGTTTACGGCCATCATGGCCACAGCCATGTCGGAAGGGTGGGTGGCAATACAATGCTCGCTGATACCAAAAATAGCGTGAATTCTATTCATACTGTTAAGTGCACTGCAGCCAGTACCAGGCTCTCTTTTGTTGCATGCTTTCGTTGTATCGTAAAAATAATAACAACGGGTACGCTGTAATAAATTGCCGGCCGTCGTCGCCCGGTTTCTTAGTTGAACCGTTGCGCCGCTTAATAAAGCTTGTGCAAGTAAAGACAGTGAGGGCTGCGTGTGAGCAAATTTCGCTAAGTCAGAATTGGTCACCATGGCGCCAATATAATAGTGATTGTCGTCTTCGGTGATAGCGTTAGCTTTTTCCCATTTCGCTAGACTCACCAATGTTTGAGGCGTTTCTACCTGTAGTTTCATTAAGTCTATAAGGTTGGTGCCGCCTGCCAAAAAACGTGATGTATTGTTTAAAGGGAAGCTATCTAACTGGGTTTCGCCGTTATAATGATGGAGGTCAAATGGCTGCATTATTGTTTCTCCAAAGCAATGACATCTGTGATTGCATCCACAATATTCGGATAAGCGCCGCATCGACAGAGATTACCGCTCATGCGTTCGCTGATGTCTTCCTTAAGAGCTGCTGTACTATTACGAGAACGGCTGTAGGTAACAGCGCTAGGGTCTTCATTACTCATCTCGCGAAGCAAAGATACCCCTGAACATATCTGACCGGATGTGCAGTAGCCACATTGAAACGCGTCACGCTCGATAAAGGCCTGTTGTAAGGAATGAAGCGCTTCATCTTCACTTATACCCTCAATCGTTGTGACTTCAGCGCCTTCTAGCTGAAATGCAAAGACTAAGCACGCATTGATGCGCTCGCCGTCGGCGATAACCGTACATGCACCGCACTGGCCGTGGTCGCAGCCTTTTTTAGTACCAAAAAGTGATAAATGTTGATGAAGAAAATCTAAAAGTGTAGTTCGTGGGTCATCAGGGAGACTGACGTCTTTCCCATTGAGATTTAACGTTGCCATGGAAGTATCCTTTTACCAATGAGCTCAATTTCGGTACTCCAGAGAAATGAGCGTAACGAGATATACAGTATCGTTACGCCATGAAAGTTAATTTGGTTTCACCATGAGAAAAATGGTGTCGCTTGCTTGTAAGCCGTGATAGATGCAAATGCTTAAGTGGTGTAAAATGTAAGAAAGAGCCGTTGGCTCTACATTTTTAATTTATGCCGCTTATTGGCTACTCCACCTTTCAGGCCCACTTACATGATTCACAACGATGTTCTACGTCGCCTTCGTTATGCGTTAGCTATAAACGACACTGCAGCTATAAGCATTTTTAAATTGGTTAACTACGATATGGAAATTGACTATTTACATGCCGTAATGAAGCGAGAAGATGAAGCGGGTTATTTGCCGTGTCGAGATAAGATTATTGCGCTTTTTCTTGATGGATTGATTATCAAGAATCGAGGTCGACAAGAAGGACAAGCGCCCAAAGAACTTGGGCCTAAAGAGCGATTAAGTAATAACGAAGTACTTCGCAAAATTCGTATTGCAATGAGTTACAAAGATGAAGATATGATTGAAGTACTTCAACTGGCTGGCTTTAGAATTAGTAAGAGCGAGCTTTCTGCTCTTTTTAGAAAACCAGACCACCGCAATTACAAACCTGCGGGTGATCAAGTAGTACGTAATTTGTTGCAAGGCATGGTGAAAAAGTATCGACCAGAGTCTACGCGACAAACTTCGAACAAGTCATCGAAAAGCTCGAATGCTATTGGCACTAAACCAAGCGCACTTAATAAGAGTGATAGTAGGCAGAAAGAGGAGAAGCCGAAAATGACGCGTAAAAACACAAATGCAAAAGCGTCGCCCGCCAAGAAGGATGATGCAGGTTCTGTTTGGGGTAAGCTTTCTAAAAAATAAAAGCCTTCAAAAGATTGCGGTCGTATAAAACGCATTTGAGGTAAAGCGCGTAGGACAATAGACCAAATGCGGTTGTTTAAAAGAAAACACCCCTCAATTCTATGACTCTTTTGAGGCAAATTGAAGCTACTTTGCCTTTAACAATCTTTAACGCTAAGGACGACTATTATGAGCCGACACTTCGAACAAGCCGATGGCCTTTATGAAGACAAAGACGACGCGACAAAAGGTTTTGTGTTTAATCAGACCATGCTGCGCATTGCTGACCCTAAGCGCTCATTAGATTTTTACACACGTGTGATGGGCATGACCCTCATTAAGCGTTTAGATTTTGAAGAAATGGAATTTAGCCTTTACTTTTTGGCGGCCGGGGATGATTTTTCTGATATTTCCGACGATGTTGAAAAGCGTACCCAGCAGACTTTTGGTCGCCCAGCAATGCTTGAACTAACCCATAATTGGGGCGATACGCCAGAGACCGTCAGTTATCACAACGGCAATACCGAACCTAAGGGTTTTGGTCACATTGGTTTTCATGTACCTGATGCTGAAGCAGCCTGCGCCAGATTCGAATCCCTAAATGTTCCTTTTCAAAAAGGCCTCAATGATGGCTCTATGAAGGGAATTGCATTTATCAAAGATCCTGATGGCTACTGGATTGAGATTTTTGACGCATCAAAAGTTGCTGAAACATGTGCGCCACACTTGAAAAAGTAACGGAGAGATCTTAAGGGCTCTTGCGTGTTGCTCGAAGCGTTTAGCTAGCCGAAAATTTCAAAAATATGTCAATAGAAGAGGGTAGCCCAGTTAAATCGGCTACCCTTTTTGTTTTTTAGTTCGCTTCCAAGGTTAACTCAACGCCGCTTAAGTCAGTATGTAAGTCGTGCTGGGTATTAAGCAAAAATAAACGGTTTGCTTCAATTTCCCCTTCGTTGGCCAAATAGCTTTTTACCGCTTTACTGCGTAAGTCGGCAAGTTCAATTAACGCACTTTCAGGTATGTCGATGCTATTGCGAAGCTTGTTGTAACGGGCAATCATCAGTGCTCTTTGCACATCTTCTTTGTTAATCGTATCGCTACCGTCATCACTACTATTTTGACCTTCGCCTTCACTTGCTAAATCAGGGTATAACTGTGCCACCATTTCCTTATATTCTTGGTCAAGGTCGGGCGTAAATATCTCTACATAGCGTGACAAAAGAGCATCGGATAATGGGCCTTCCAGTGGGATGCGGCTACCAGTTAATGGCTCGTCTGTTGAATTACCCTTGTTGCCGAAACTTTCAATTTCAGCATCGGCAGAAGTATTCTCGATCCTACTTGAACTGCCGGAGGTAGTAGTGTGTACAACAAGCCCGCTTTTTGCGAAAAGCGTGGCATTTAACTGTCGTTGTGCCAGTGTACTTGCATCTGATACAGCATTAACCGTACCCTCAATGTTCACTCTAAGCCCAGGACGTTTTTTTAAGGCTTCAGCTAGGGTGTTTAGTTTTTTCTTAGCTTCAGCTTGTAGCTTGTGTTCCCCAAACGTAAACGCAACACTGTCTAACTCATCGTCACTGCCAACTAGATTTGCTAGTAGCGAAAACGGCGCAGTCACCGCCTTGGTAATGATATTGCCAATAGCATTAAGGATTATGGAACCAAAGCTGAAATCTGGGCTGTCTACGTCTCCTGATACATCCAAACCTAAATCTATAACGCCATTGCTATCTTCTAGCAGCGCGATAGCTAGCCCAAGTGGCAAACTTAGCGCTTGGTCAGAATTAGATTTTTTGCCTAGGGTTAGCTGGTCGATAACCACATGATTCTTACCTTCTAGCGCTTTCCCATTGAGTTTGTATTGTACAGCTAATGACAATAAACCTTTGTCAATGTAGTAGCCCATATAGGTGCCAGAATAGGGGTTAACTGATGTAAGTTCAGCGCCTTTTACCGAGAAGTTTAAATCTAGGTCTAAATCGCTTTTTAACGGGTGAATGGTGCCCGCTAGTTTTACCGGTGCGTAGTTATCTATTTTTCCAGTGATATCCACATTGGCTGGCGTATCTGAACGCGAGTCGATGCCTGTTACTTTCCCGTTTAGGCTTTCTATCGCCGACGCGAATTTTGGTGTTAATGAGTGGTCAGCAAAATAGGCTTTACCGTTCTCAATTGATATAGCGTTCACTGCAATAGCAAGCCCTTCAGCGTTTGCTGTCACCTTTTCACTAGTTGAAGATGCTGCCGATTTTGTTGAATTCATGCTGTCAGGTTCGCCAGCGATATTATTCTTAGCGGTCTGCTCTTCATTGTTGTCTTCTTTTGAAGCAACAACTAGCTTGCTCACATTGGTTTGCTTGGCTTCGTCGATGATAAGTCGAGTGAAGGGCGATTTTAACTGAATATTGTCTACGCTTAGCTGGTTAAAGACATGGTCAAAATTAATATCGTCCACTATTAAAGACTGCCATTGCAACAACGGCTTTTTGGCATCATCCAGAACGCTTAAGTCAGAAACTTGAGTACTAGCCTTAACGTTTAGAGTTTCAGTACCTTCATCACCCATTGCAGCGTCAAATTCAACATTCAGATTAAATAGCCCTTTTTCAAGTGTGACATTGGCGTAGGGGGAAATATATTGCTGAAATTGATTAAGCACTAGTTGCTCGACGGCAGCTTTGCCCTTCACCGTTTGCTCTGCAATAACTAGGCTTCCGCTGCTTGTCAGTGTACCTTTTGACGTATTACTAAAGGTCTGGGTATCGGCAGAAACCTGCAGGCTTGTGGAATAAGAAATGGGTTTAGAGAAATCAGTGGTGATTTTCCCGCTTTCAATATCGAAGTGACTAACTCTGTAATAGGTGCCATCACTTACACTGCGCTCTACCATATCAACGGTGCCGTTATTAAACGCGAACTTTTGCAGCGCAACCTGCCACGTGGACTTATCTACCGTCTCCAGTGAACTGTTGTTAGTTGGCGCTTCTTTTGGCATTTCCTCGCCAGTTGAAGCGGGCGAAGCAGTCTTTTTATGAGCGTGTTTGTTAGTCTCAGGTATTTCATTAACCCCTGCTTGCTCTGTGTTTTTGTCCTCTATTTGAAGCTCAGAGGCGGGGATATCTGTGTTTGTGTTTGTGTTTGTGTTGGAGCTCACTTGGGTAGTAGAAGACGTTAGAACTTTAGGTGTAAACAGGCGTTGTAAGTTTAGCCCTGTCTTATCAAACAAGCCCGACACCCTGACATCGTCTAGCGCAACTTCAGCAATATTTACCTGCCGCTCTGCGCCGTTTACGTTTATGTTGTGAACGGCAAAAGAGGGAATGGCTAGGATCTCTTTTGAAATTCTGGCGCTATTTGGCCCGCCCGATGACGCGCTTAATGACGCACCTGAATTAAATACCAAATCATTGACGATAAATTCACCGTCTTCCAGTAAAAACTGAAACGCCTCTTCCTCTTCAAAAGCTTGAGCCTGAAGGCTTAAGTTAACCGTGCCCTCTACTAGTACCGCTTCTATCAAATCTTTTGATAGCGACCAAAGCGGTGTCAGAGCAACGTCGCTTATCGCAACGTCTGTAGTAACTTTAAAAGGAGATAGTTGGAATTCACCTTTGATGGAAATTTTGCCTTTTTCGGCGGTAAGCAAATCAAACTGGTATTGATTAAACGCGGCTTGGCTATTGTCATTTACACTAATTACAGCATGCGTATCTAGGTCTTGCAGTGCAACGTCCAAATCAGGGTAATCAAGAAAGGTATCAGTAACTTCGTCTTCTAAAACAACATGGCCGTTACTTAGTATAAATTGACCTAGTATTATTCTAGGGATCTGCCCGTCAGCTGCGTCTTGCTCTTCATCTTTCTCCTGCGTACTGCGCTTCTCTATGTGAGTAAGGATGTCAGAAAAGTTGAATGTTTGTGTGTCGTTATCGGTATTTAAACGTGCCACTTTTGTATATGGTGCATTGATGGTTAACGACTCGACCGCAGGAGTGAGAGTAAGCAGTGTTTTCCAAAAGCCGATGTCTAGCGAAATATTATCGACGCTAAAAAAGCGATTATTGGAAGCTTTATTCTTGGTATCGCTTTCACTGCTGTTTTTGCCAGGCTCGTCACTATCACTAGTTGTTAGAGGTTTAGATGATGGATAGATGACAAAATCTGTAATGCCTAGCTTCAATAGAAAAGGGTTTATTGCAATATCTTTAACCGCGGCATTTCGACCTGTATTTTCTTTTACGAGGTTAGGTAACTTTGCCTCTAGCACTGCAGGGGTCACTACACCCAAAAGAAGGGCATAAGTAAGATAGAAAAGGACAAGGTAGGTAGAAACTCGAAACCACTTTGGTTTCGCGGAAAACCAGGATATTGCATTTTGCATAGGCGATTAGGCTGCGTAAATGAGTATGAAAAGATGAGCAAGGTTGCATTAGAAAAACACGACCTTGCAAAAAAGACTTAAGGCGTACTAATTTCTGCTAGGCAGCATATCTCAGTACGCTTTCGATAGGTTACAGAGCCGCTAGCAAATTATCTAGGCCAGATTTAAAAAGTGCTTGTGTTTCTTCATCAGCATTTACATTTAAATATGAGCTGATTTGCGTGGCAAAGCTGGCAATCATATCGGTTGATAGGCCTAGCGCCTCAAACTGTTGCTTTAAATCATTTACAGATTTAAGTGTAGAGCTATATTCAGACGCTTTATTAAGCAACCCTGATAGTGACGAGCTAGAACTTGCGGCCGTATCACTGCTAAGCGAAGGCACATTCTCAAGTAGGCCATCAATGCCAGGAATACTGCTTGCTAGCTGCGCGTAGTCACCACTAGAAAGGTTACCTTGAACATAGTTCATAATAGATGCAATACCGCCTTCTGATTGCGTTTCAGATACATTGAGATTGTCAGAGACTGTACCCACTAAACTAGATAAGTCGATACCAGACGCTGCACTTGTCGCCATTTCAGTTAGGCTACTAGTAGTTACAGTAGTGTCAGCTTTTTTGTCGCCTAAAAGGCCTTTAAGCTGCTCTATATTAGCATTTGCGTTTGTTGTAAAAACGGTAAGAGCAAGCACAGCAGGTGCTAAAGCGAAACGTTTCATAGTAAATTTCCTTGTTTTACGCCAAGACGGTAAAAGACCCACATGGCGTGAAGCGATTGCGAATAATCGACGCCACTTAGCTATCGATTATCAAAACCTTCCATAACTTAGAAGTATTAAGGTATGTGACTACTTACATTCTACCTTAGTACAGCGGTATTTTCTTTAGGTGAAATGTAAAGGTGCTTTACATTTAACTAAGCTGCATGGGAGCTAGTTGTTTTGCAAGTAGCAAGTAGCAAGTAGCATGCAGGTAGCACGTAAGTAGTGAAAAATAAGTAAGTGTGAATTAGTGAAAAATTAAGTCAATTAGACAAAACACTAAAAGGAGCAGTGCGCTCCTTTTAGTATTCTGGCATATGAAATATCCCGTTAGGGAAAGTGTTTACTAGCGTCATTTTTTCGCGCTATTCGCGTTTTTATTCTGTAATTCACCCTTCAGGTGTTTCTACTGAATTACCTAGTTTATAATCGAGTTGTACCAGTAAACCCTGTTGCCTAATGCCTTTCCCACCCTTAATGCGAGGCTTATATTCCCACTGCTTTAGCGCAACTTTGGCGCTTTTATCAAATACGCCCGCTGGCTGAGATTTCACTACTGTTACATTATCAGTTGCACCCGTTTCAGTGATATCGAAAGACAGTACGACAAACCCCTCGACATTGTTTTTTGCTGCCTCGCTCGGGTAGGTGGGCGAAACGTGTTTTACAGGCGAAGCTTCATTAACTTTCGATTTATCCATGTTGGCTTCAGCTTTTGGCGGTGGTGGGGGCACATTAGCCAATGCGGTATTAATAGTCAGTAAAGCTGCAACAGAAAGTACGCTCGCTGCCAGTACTTTATTGCTGCGCATAGGTTGTTTTATAGCATTTAAACGTTTCATCATAGTCGTCTTTTCTCCAAAGGTTGGGTACAAATTTATAGTGCGTGAACAATGCTCGGCACACTGCACAAGTGCTTTTGCATAGGTGAGTTTTTCCTTTTCTGTCTTGTTTTTTAGTACAGCATGATCACAAGCCAGCTCTTGGTTTATTCTGAAAGATTTAAGCGCAAGCCAAACTAGTGGGTTAAACCAAAATAGAATGGCAATAGTTAGCGCTAGCGTATTCCACAGGTGATCACGATGTTTGCGATGAAAATTTTCATGTTCCAATACAAGCTTCTGTTGCTGCTTTGAAAACGTGCTTTTAAACGAAAAGGGGATAAGCACTTTGGGGGCGATGAATCCAAATAGCATAGGGGTGGCTGCTTTGCTTGAATAGTAGGCATTGGTGTGGATTGCACGTCGCTTCCCTACAGATGCCCATGTTGTAATATGATGTACTAAAACATAGGCAGTGATAATGCTTACGCCTATGGCCCAAAGAGTAAACCAACTTTCGAACGCAACAGTACTCACTGTAGGTTTAACACCGACTACATAGCGAGAAAAGCTATTTGATGGGATGCTAACCAACGACAGCGGAAGGTTATTAACTATCAAGCAGCCTGGTATCAACGCCCATAGCTTATACATTAATGAGGCCCCTAATTTAGACGTGAAAAAGTGCTCAGAAACAATCAATAAAATGAGTGCGAGCGACAAAATGCCTTGTTGAGCAATAATCCAATCAATCATTATTTTCTTCCCACTCTTTTATAAGCGCTTTAAGCTCGTTAACATCTTGCTTAGACAGCGAGTTTTGATTTGCAAACCCCGCGACCATAGGCGCGATTTTCCCTTTAAATAGTCGACTTACAAAACTTGTCGTTTCTTTTTTTGTATATTCTTCGCGCGCAATCAGTGGGTAATAAAGATACTGGCGCTGCTGTTTTTCAAAGCCTAATACGTCCTTCTTTACCAAGCGACCCAATAGGGTTTTTACGGTTTTTTCATGCCAGTCTTTCTTATCGTTTAACCGTGAAACCACTTCGCTTGATGTAGCGGGGTGGTCGTCCCACAATACGTCTAGTACTTCAAATTCGGCGTTCGAAATTTCGGGTTTGTCTGACATCTTGCTCATAGGAACGAAACCTATCCTTATTGATTACACTTGTAGTCGATATATTTAGATTACACTTGTAATTCTAAAGTGCAAGGTTTTTTGTATGTTTTTTAGACCGGTTTTGTAAGGGATGAGTAATATGTTCAGTGCTTTCGTATTTTTAAGCAGGGAAGTGACTGGAAACATAAGACAAATAGGCTAAGGCGTTGGCACGGGGGTGACTACGTGTTGAAAAAAGGCGTGTAGTTACCTTTTAATAAAGGACGTTAAAGTTAAGATCGTTTGACTCTAAGAATTCGCCTAAGATACGCGATTGTTGATTTCCTCTTGGAACCATTACGTAACACACGGGTTTAGGCGATACTTCTTGAAGGTCGTACCATAAGGTATCCAGAACATCATTGCCGAATTTTAAAAACGTTTCTCCCCAAGACGTTTTATAAATTACTGCTACATCTTCAACCGTGGCTTTTTGACGTAAAGTGGGAAAATTCACAATAGCAAAGCATGCGGTTATACGCTCGGGCGCAAGTAGGTCATTACGGGGTAGCGACGACACCCTGACGGGCGGGAAATACTTGCACAAATGCTTGAGAAGGTCGTTAAGGTCTAATTCACTTACTTCGCCATAGTTATAGTCTAAATAAACCTTACTACTAGTATCGATAATTTTACTGGATACCAACCATACCATTAGCGCAATCGCACTAGGCGCTTGGGATATTTTCTGGGCTTCATCAATAATGCCAGATTTACTCAACAAATCACCGGCATAGGCAGACCATACCTCATCACCGTTTTTAAGCTGGCGCATGGCGATCGTTATTTTATTGCAGTACAGGCTCTCGTCAAATGCCCGACGCAGGAACTCGATTTTATCTTCTTTTTTCGCGTAATAGGTGCTTAAGCGCCTGCCCAACACCGTCATGTCCTTTTCGTCCATGACTTGCTGGTGGTCGCTAAGTTCTTTAGAAATGCGTCGATAGCACTTCAAAAGAAAACTATGGACACGGCGACTAAGCTGCACTCGCTCACTAAACGTCCAATCCTGTTGGTTGTCTAAATGAAGGATCTGCTTTCGGCTCCAGCCCCATTGTCTCGCATAGGATCCTAAAATTCTGCGTTTAAAATTTGGCTTTTCTCCCTCAAAAAGCGGCTGGCTCAATGGGCATGCACATTTTAAATACAAGCATTGCTGCAGTATCTCAATGTCCTCGGGCTGTCCGTTGGCTTTATAGTGGGTAATAAGCTCGTTAAACATCAATGCGTAGGGGTCAATATCTGCAACACGGCCCCGGCGCCTCAGCACCACGGTGAACATGTTTTTTAAGCAGGTTACACAACGGCTGCCCATGTGAAATATTGGCCAAGTAAACTTCAAGCTTTGCCATTTTCAAAACCGACTTGAACGGGGAGTCCATCGCTTTTCCCAACTGCCAGATGGCAGCGCCGAACAGTTCACTAGCATCTAGCTTTTCTAAGTGACCCAAATCCATAAACCAGTCTAAATCCGGTGATCCGCCTTTTTCCAAGCTGTCATAAATGGCTTGGTATTGTTTTTCACTGGTTTTTTCTGGGGTAAGCCACCAAAAGGGGGCCTTGCCTGCTACTACAATATTGGTACTGTAAAATTCCGCTTTTAAAAACAACGCTTGTGCAGAGCCTGCGCTTTCACCCTCAGCCACACCGAAGTCGTTTTTCTTTACTTTATCTATTTCAGATAAGAAGAAATGAACTTCAATTCCAAAGGTGTTTTCCGCCCACTTTTCAATTGCAGTAAGCTTCTGTTGAAGTAAAGAAAGCTCTGTAGCTGAAAAGCGATTACCTTCAATACATACCCAAAAATCGAAGTCTGAGTCATCAGTTTGCGCAATAGTGCCCACACTACCCATGAGAACTAGTGACTCTATAGCCCGCTGTCTCGGCCAAATTTGTTTGATATCAGAGAACAGATGATTCTCAGTGGGGAAGCACCGTAAAAGCGCCTTTTCTATATCAGACCTAAAGGAATAATTATTGATGCCAAAAGGAACGGCCTCGCCCGACGATAATGAGGCAATATAACCAGGAAGTGCTTCGTGATTAATATGTACAAGGAATGGGAGCACATGAAAAAGCGGCTGTTGCCTTGCAGGCATAAGGGTAAGTGCCCGTTCGATACGAGTTTTGTTATACCTTAATACACGCAATAACCTAATGGTAAGGTTTTGCTGGACGGAAAGCGGCTGCTGCGTAGCCATTATGTTAATCTGCACTTCTTCATGCCGCCAAGCATAACGCTAATTCGTATCGACTTCCTCTATTTTTAGAAACTAGATGAACTTGGTTATGGCATTGGCTTTATGCACTAAGTAAACAAATAACGAGCTAATAGGTTTTGGCATCGATAAGTACAAGCGACTTTTTACCAAAAGGAGCTTTACAATTGAGCCGGCGGGTTTTTAGGTAACGTAATTTCTACCCTAAGTCCGCCTTCTTCTGGACTCTGCATTTCAAGTGTTCCGCCATGCTTTTTTACTGCTTTTAACGCAATAGTTAAACCTAGTCCAAAGCCCTCGGTATGCATTTGATTTCCGGCCCGGTAAAACGGCTGCATTAACTTTTCAATTTCATTGTTATCTACGCCCACGCCATTGTCTTCAATAACGATGACAACGTTATAAGTACTTGAAGCAACATTTACAGATACCGGCTGCCCTTTGTCAGAATACTTACACGCATTACCTAAAATGTTGTCTAACGCCTGATGCAGCGCTTCGGGAAAACCGTTTATCATTGCATCGTTTTTACTAGACACGCTAAAGTCTAGTGAAGTTGGAATGCCTGGATAGTTAATAGCCATATCATCCAAAACACGATTACATAACGCAATCACATCGCAAGGCTCAGCAATCTGGTGAGATTGCTCTAGTGTTGAGAAATTTAAAATTTGCTGAATGAGCTGGTCCATACGGTGGCAGTCATTGTGTATTTGCAACACGTGTTTGTTATCAGGTTGATGCTGTTCGATGATAGCAGCAGACGCCTGAAGACGAGCAAGAGGGGCGCGCAACTCATGGGATACGTCATGTAATAACCTTTGCTGAGCGTTTATAGCATCAGAGGTTTTGCTAACCATGAAATTAATATCAGTAGCCAAATCGCTCAGTTCGTCGCCACGAGAAAGTAGCTGATAAGGTACCTGTGACGCAGTTTGGTCGTTGGCGTATTTTCGACTAAAGGAGCCTAGATACTTAATCGGTTTTACAATGCCCCAACTAAGCAGAGCGCTTACCAGTGCTGAGGCTAAAAATATAAATATAAATTGCACTGACTGAAAGCGACTTAGTACTTGCTTATAGATTCGCGGCGCTTGGGGTTGTCTGAACTGAACTATGTATTGCGTGTTTGAAGGGCCATAGATTTCACGTGTTACCCGTTGGTCCTCAGGCACCTTATTCATTCGGTAGTGATAAATTACATCGCCATTTACCGAAGAAATTAGCATGGGGAGCAGCTGATTTTCTCGACCATTTCGTCGTTTAATCCACTCTTTAATCTCGTTTCTAGCCCTGCCTTTTGTAAACGTTTCATGCTCGTATCGCCATACAATTCTTTCTGCCTGATTAGTCGCATCGTCAAAAAAACGTTTGGTATAGTTACTTGAGGTATATTCGTTTACTAAGACGTAGCCAGTTGCCGCCATGACCGCTAAGCTGGCTATCCAAAAAGCAACAAAAATTCTCCAGAACAAGCGCTTAAACCGTAAGTTAGCTTTTATGCCCGACCATTTAATGTTGCTTACCATGATCCATATCTTCTATTCTGGTTGCTGAGGTACGGTTAGCATTTGATAGCCAACACCGCGGACAGATTGAATAACGTTAGTAACCCCGGCAGCTGAGAGCTTCTGACGAATTCGGCTAACGTGAACATCCATCGCTCTATCATAGGCTTCCAATGGTCGTTTCAATACTTCTTGCGTCATCTCCTGCTTGGAAATGGTTTGCCCTACACGCTCCATCAGGTAGCTAAGTGCGTTGAACTCAGCTCCTGTTAACGCTACGGATTTTCCATTTACGGTGGCTTGGCGTGCCCCGATATCTAAATGGATACCATGTAGTTCGCTTGGCGAAGCGGCAGGCGTTGTTTTTAAGTACTGGGTTCTTCGGATGATAGCGCGAATTCGGGCGCCAAGCTCTCTTGGGTTACAAGGCTTAGGTAGGTAATCATCAGCACCTAACTCAAGGCCCACAATTCGGTCTATGTCATCGCCACGACCTGTTAGCATCAGGATTGGGGTTTGCTTTTCGGCTCTAACCGATTTTAATACATCAAGACCCGACATACCGGGCATCATAATATCTAGCACTACAGTGTCATACTTGTCGGTATCTAGTAGTGTTTTTATTGCTTCATCACCACTGTGAATGGCATCTACGTTAAAGCCATCGCCTTCTAAAAACTCTTGGAGTAGGGCACACAGGTCTTTGTCGTCGTCGACGAGTAAAATATTTAGTTTTTCATTTTCCATAACCTAATACTACCCCTTATAACCGTACTGTTTTTTTAACTTTACCGAACTTTACACTAGCTTAACCCTACTTATCGATTGATTCACGCATACTTAATTCCGTTGATGAAACAACATTATTTTTTAACGTCATGCATAAACATGGCAAAACAAGTAGGAAGATTAAGATGAAAAAATTAATTACCGGTGTTTTATTAAGTGCATGTATCGCAACCACTGCTTACGCAGGTGGTAAGAATTCAGATGAACGCAGAGGTGGAGATTTCTTTCCTTTGCATAAAATGGAAAGAGTACTTGACCTAACCGACGAGCAAATGACGCAGTTTCAAGTATTGAAAGAGGAGCTTAAAGCTGAGCGTCAGGCTAAAAGAGCCGAAATGGGTGAAGAAGGTAAGCGCAGAAAAATGAATGCACTAGCGGGCCTAAACCCTGACGACGCTGACTATCAAGAGAAGGTAAATGCGATTGCGGAGCAAAAGGCTGAAATACTAAAAGCACATTTTCTTAAGCGTGCCGAAATTCGCATGAAAGTAGCGGATATTCTAACCGATGAGCAGCTTGAAAAGTTTGATAATATGAAAAAGAAGCGTGGCAAAAAACAGCGTCATCACAGCTAGTTTAGACCATGCTTAACAAACGAAAAGCGCCGTTAAGGCGCTTTTTTTGCGCTTCGCAATACGAGTATTAAAAGAAGCTGGTAGCGATAACTAATTTATACTAGTTCAGGCAATATCGCTTTTATGAGGTGACCTTTCCCTGAATTAGCACCTATATCCACTCTTATTTCTGAAACTCTTCGATAAGAGCTTTAGCTTTGCCTTCAGAAGAAAAGCCAAACCCGCTTTTATTAAATATCAATGTATTGTCTGACATAACAGACGAGCGCGCGTCTTTTAAAAACGACTGAATGGTCTGTTCGTCAGCATTTTCCACTTTAAGTGAGGATGCAAAGTTGGTGGCCTCACTCCATTCAGTGAACTGTGAAAGTCGAGATGTCTGCTCAATAAGTGAAGTAAGGTTAGCGTCTTTTTCTAGATACTGTTGAAGGTGTAATGTAGCTCTGTCTAGTCCTACTGTATTGTCATCAGTTTCAACTACCAATTTGCCTTTGCTAATCGTAAAGTTTTTATTATCCGTGATACCAAATTTTGCCGCTAAATTGTTTAATTCTGAGGCAAGTTTTTGCCTATTAAACTCGAGGTAGTTCGTTAATGTAGTGCTATTGAGTGTAGCATCACCGTTTTCCATCTTTTCAAGGAAGGCGTCAATTTGATTGCCCTGCAATTCGCTTTTGAAATTAACCAATGCATCGCTAAGGGCGTTGGCTTGTTTGGATTTTTCTACAACATCTTGAAGGGCGCTTTGGGCATTGTTGGTGTCGCCTAAATAGTTGAACAATGAAGGCGACGAAGACAAGTAACGGTATGTGGTATCCACTTTAGACTCTACTTAGCTCGATTCATGTCAAATGCGCATGAACGTGTTGTTTTATATACACCTCATAGGCAATATAAATACCAAGTTTCTTATCGAAGAAGTTTTTTCTGGTATTGGCAGGGTTGGGATTTACTATGCTGTATTCTTTTGTTCCCAAATAAATAAAAACACTATTTATTAGGTGGGAACTGCTCAAGCAATTTTATCACAAGCTCATCGAGTTTGTTTTGAATACTAATACTGTCTTTAGACTCGAGTTCAACGCTGCCCGATGCGCTATAAATAAACTTCCCATCTTTTACTATATCTATTTGAAGACCTTGTTGGAAAGAGGTTTGGTCACCCACAGGTATGCTAAATATACTGCCGAGAGAAATGCCCCCAGAGCGCCCAAAGGTTCCTGTTCCCAACCCTAAGTTCAAAGTAGTTCCATCTTCTTTGGTGGTAGTGGAGGGAAGGTAACCTACTGAAACATCAGCCTCGTTCTCACTTGTAGGCGTTAAGCCTTTGGTAATTAAACGCTCGGTAATGGTTGAAGACAAGTGGTTGGCGAGGGTTTCATTGATAGGGTTTAACGGCGCTTGGATATAAAAAGTTTTAATGTCAGCAAAGTTTTGCGTGTCATCTACGCTGACTTGAGGTTTGCTGGCGCACCCAACAACTAACGCTAAACTTAACAACGACAATAAGGCTGACTTAATACCATACTTCTGTTGCCAAAAGCCCCTTTGACATTCTGTTGAAGTGCTACTTCGCATAATAAATCCTCTCTTAATTACTGCTGTTAAAAGGATGCTCCGTCAGCAGAAAAATTTAACTATTTCTTACTTTAACGACAAAATACCCTGTTTTAGATCTGAATTAACACTTAACGGGGTGATAATAAGCAACAACCTTTTGCTCACTGAGCGTAATTCGCTGAATTGTCGTCACTCGTCGTCGAATTGTGCGCTACCAAGGTGTTTAAACCGTATGCTTTGTTATCTAAGGCTTCTTAACCGTTTTCTGATACGCACGCCAAAGCACCCGCTTAATGGTGTATGGTATGCGAGCGGCTATGTTTAAAGAAATGACTTAAAGGGTAAAGGATATGCATATTAAGCAAATTAGACGCACACTAAGTGTTACTGCGATAGCGGCAGTTTTTTCTATCAACGCAGCAGCACGCGAAGCACAGGATTCTCAAGTTGAATTGGTCGGCGACATTAAAGGCACACAAATTACGGGCGTGACGGTGAGTAACGATGGGCGAGTATTCGTGAACGCGCCCAATTGGCGAGATGATGTAAGTTTTTCTGTGGCTCAGGTTGCCGCTAACGGAGAGTTTGTTGCATACCCTAATAATGAAACGAACGAGTGCGTAGCGCAAAGCGAGGTAAGAAAAGATTGCTTTTTAGCCGTGCAGTCAGTTGTTGCCTACAAAGATAAACTGTATGTGTTGGACACCCGCAACCCTAAGTTTAATGGGGTAGTGGATGCGCCGCGCTTGTTTGTCGTTGATTTAGCCACAAACGAAATCGAAGGAACCTTGATCCTTAGTGAAGATGCCTATCACTCTGATTCTTACATTAACGATCTACGCGTAGACGAGGACACAAACCGCATATACATGACGGATTCGGCCCATGCGGGCTTAGTGGTGTATAACCTTGACGACAATACCAGCTATCGCATTTTAGACAATCATGAAACGACAAAAGCTGAGGTAGAGTCTCTGAGTATTGAAGGCAAGCCCTTCAACATGACCGTTCAATCAGACGGCATCGCGTTAGATACGTTGAACGACACTTTATATTTTCATGCTTTGTCGGGTTATTCACTGTATGCCATTAATACCTCTGATATAAAGAAAGCCTCGAACGAGGTATTGGCTAAAAAAGTGCGAACAGTCGCTACAACAGGTGCGCCAGATGGCATGATTTATCACGAGGGCAACGTCTATTTAGCTAACTTAGAAAAGCAAGAGGTACAGTATCTTACACCGAGCCTCGACCTTCGCACACTTGTAAAAGGCGATGTGGTGAACTGGGCTGATACCTTTAGTATTTATAACGGTTCGCTTTACTATACGAACAGCAAAATCCAAGATGCGGGCAGCGATGTAAGCGACATTACGTTTGAAGTATACAAAACAGCGCTACCTTCGCGTTAAATCACGAGAAATAGTTGAGGAAAAGGAAATGATCATGACAAAAGGAATCGGCAGCGCGTCACTTGGTTTGGTAGTGGCATTGTGTATGACGGGGCAAGCTTCAGCTAAACCAGAATTTGAATATGGCCCAGTGTTTAGCTCTTTCGGAAAACATGCGCCAGTTGAAGACGTTAGTTTTACTGAAAATCAGACATTCGAGGTTGCATTTGACGTAGCTAAAGCTGCAAGCCCTGGTGAGGTTAACCGTAAGTTTGAGTCGCTGGCTCGTTTTATCAATATGCATGTAGCTAACGGTGTGAAGCCGGAAAATCTTTCGCTTGCGCTCGTGGTTCACGGTTCTGCCACAGAAGAAATGTTAAAGACTGAACTCTTCAAACAGCGCAAGGGGCAACCTAACGGCAATGAAGTTCTACTTACTGCTTTGATAGAGCAAGGCGTTAAAGTGATAGTGTGCGGGCAGTCTGCTGCGGCTCATGGCGTTGAAAAAAGCGCCTTGATAGACGGAGTGGTAATGGACCTATCAGCCATGACAGCCCATGCTCGCCTGGCGCAAAAAGGGTACTCGGTTAACCCATTTTAGGTTGGTTTGTATAGGTTTAGGTAAGTGTTGTTCAGTTTAAGTGGTTTCATGTTTAGTTTAGATATCAAATAAGCCATTTTAAAAACTATTTTATTTCATTTATTCAAATAGTTATGTCTGATTTTTGTAAGTTAAAATCCGAAGCTTGAATCTCAACTATAAATATCGATTGATACCCATACAGAAATCTAACGTACCAATCCACCATGTTGATAAACTCATCAGGTTCATGATGAAGACGGTGATGAAGAGTATGGCAGTACAACACCGCGTCGCACGGCAGTCAATTCCTACAGGCCCAGTGACAGCGGCGTATGAACGCAAGGTGGATGCCGGGGAGGTGCAACAAGATAACGCGCAATTAGCTCTGGCGGCAAAACTCGATGCTCTATACAAGTCTCTTGCTTCGCTCCCTCCAGTACCCATGCGCACTGACCATCAGACAGTGGACAGCACTACAAGCAACGGTCCGCATTTATTGGTGCGTTCTTTGGCATCCGCGCAGTCTTTTCTTCGAAAGAAGTTCCATTTGTGGTCTTTTGGTCCACCACCTCGAGGTATTTACATTCACGGGCCGGTCGGGGTCGGCAAGAGCTTCCTAATGGATCTTTTTTACGCCTTGGTTAATGTTCCTGATGATGATTATTGCTTTAAAAATAACAGTCACAAACACGCAAAAATAACCAAACGCCGCGTTCACTTTCATGAGTTCATGCTAGACGTCCATCATCGAATCTTTGTCTACAAACAAGAGCACCCACGGGATGATGCGATCCCCATAATTGCGCAACAATTGGCACAAGAAGCCCAACTCCTCTGTTTCGATGAATTTCAAGTGACAGACGTTGCCGATGCCATGATTTTGAAACGACTTTTCTTATACTTATCGTATTGGAATGTCGTGGTGGTGGTCACCTCGAATCGTTCCCCCGATACTCTGTATGAGGGAGGTATTAACCGCTCTCTCTTCTTGCCATTTATAGACATGTTGAAAGGCACGTTCGATATTATTTCCATGGAAGATTCCCAGAAGGATTATCGACTTGAAAGTAGAGCGGATGGCCAATCCTATTTTTGGTCAAATAAAGATATTCATGGCGATAATAATATTAACAACAACATACAGGGGCAGTTGGAAGACATATTTGGTAGCACTACATCCACAAACGAGGGCGAGAGCATTTCCGTCCTCTTTGGTCGCAGCGTCCAGGTCGCCCGATTCAATGACCGGTGCGCCTGGTTTCACTTTTCCGAGTTATGCTACCAACCGCTGGGGGCGGCCGATTATATCTCCCTCTGCCGGCGGTTTCCGGTCATCATCATGGAACGCGTCCCCCAACTGGACGCCAATCACCTTAACGAAGCGCGACGGTTCGTGACTCTCATTGACGCGTGTTATGAATCTCGTACCCGCTTGGTGCTAGCGGCACAAGTTCCGCTCGACGAATTGTTTGTTGATTTTGAAGCGCAAGTCGAAAGCAGTGACGGTGATGGCGAATTGATTGTCAATGATAAGGGAGGAAACTCGAGTTCTTTTGCGACCACCATGATCCGCACCAAAGAGGGCAAATATTATGAATGGTCGGCGACAGGGCGAATTGGCGTGTCACTGGCACAATTTTCGTCTGCCAATGATCTCGCTTTTTCATTTCGACGAGCCGCGTCTCGGTTAGTTGAAATGGGTGGTAAGGGATGGGGGCGGCAATAACGAAAGGTTTTTATCTTGCTCAATCATATCAAACCTGCCCCAGCGCAATAATGCGCTCAAATGGCGTAGTGTCGGGTAACGTACCTAAAGCAAAACCACTCGCGTTGCCGAGTCTAGATTCGCAAAAAGTGTGGGCAATGTCGATAAAGGCGTCGTTGTTATTGTGCGGCGTAGAAAGAAGAGAGCATGCCTGAAGCGCGAGCGCCATTTGCTCGGTTAAATAGCGGCTGCGCGTTTCCATATTCTGCGTGTTTGATAGCTCGTCAAACAACTTACTTAGGTGAATGTCGTAGTACTTATTTTTACCCGCTTGGGTTTTAAGCTCTTTAAGCAAAGCCTCTTTAACATTCGGCTCTTTGGCAAGTGCGCGCAGTACATCTAAACATTGTACATTTCCGCTTCCTTCCCAAATAGAGTTAAGCGGGGCTTGGCGGTAGTAACGGGGCATAGGATTTTCTTCCACGTAACCAATGCCACCTAAACACTCTTGCGCTTCGTTTACAAACATAGGCGTGCGCTTACAAATCCAGTATTTTCCAATTGCCGTGGCCAGCCTTGCCAACGCGGCTTCATGGCTATCATTCTGTGCACTATCTACCGCTTTTGCAACGCGCATAGTAAGCGCGGTAGCAGCTGCGCATTCTATCGTTAAGTCTGCCAATACATTTTGCATTAAAGGCTGATTGATTAGCGTTTTGCCAAAGGCATCGCGGTGACTTACGTGGTGTAAGGCGTGAACCAGTGATTGCCGCATAAGAGCGGATGAACCAATCATGCAGTCTAATCGGGTTAATGAAACCATATCTATGATTACCGGCACGCCACGACCTTCTTCACCGATTAAATATGCCGTGGCGTCCTGAAATTCAACTTCAGAAGAGGCATTGCTCCAATCGCCTAACTTGTCTTTTAAACGCTGAATTCGAACGTTATTCAGTTCACCGTTTTCTAATACCTTTGGTAGCAAAAAGCAGCTTAAACCGCCTTCAGCTTGTGCAAGTATAAGATGCGCATCACACATGGGGGCAGAGAAAAAGAACTTGTGCCCAATGATATTATAGCTGCCATCACTTTGTTTATACGCTGAAGTGGTATTACGCCTAACATCTGAACCTCCTTGTTTTTCAGTCATCCCCATACCAATAGTCAGCCCGTGTTTCTGACTCGCAGGTAAAGCACGAGGGTCGTATACACCATTGATGACTTTATCTAAGTAGTAAGGCGGTAAGTTTTTACCATACCGCATGGCGGGGATCGCTGCGTGTGTCATAGTCAGGGGGCAAGATGTACCAGACTCAGCTTGATAGTGCATATACATTAGTACTGCCCGGATGGTATGGGCACCATCAATACCTTCATGCTTCCACGAATAGTTATGTACATTGTGCTGCATCGCACTTTCCATAAGTGCGTGATAGCTAGGATGAAACTCTACATTGTCTGTACGACGGCCATAGCGATCAAAGGTCTGAAGAATGGGCTTATTTTTGTTAGCGAGTTCTCCATGGTTCATAAGTGCATGACCTGCAAGTTGACCATAGTTGTCCAACAAACCTTCTTCATGCTGGTGGGATGGCGGCAAATGCTGGTTTACAAACACACGTAGCAACGCATCATCACGCCACAAATTATAGGGGGCAAGAATGGTAGGTTGGTTTTCTACAAGGTGCGTAACAAATCGATTAGATGAAGTCATGGCATTTCCACTCAATGGATATGTAAAGCATATCGTTGTTCCAGAGCTTTACATTAAATCATTATATTAGAATATTACAGTAATAGTTTAAAATTGATAATTTATGTAATGTTTGTGCCTGGCCTGCGTTTATATAATGATGGATGCACACACAGCTGAACTTATACCATGTAAGCAATCAAGTAAGTTGAAACAGAAGTCATTGCTTAGTCATTGCTTAGCCATTATCTGAGACAAAGAAGTAAATAGAGTTTGCAATTAGAAAAAGAGAAAAAGCCCGTTGCAAGAAAGCTACTGCTAAAGCTTTTGGGCTCCCGTGAAAATATTAAAATGAATGCTAGTGCAGCCGTTCGTGTGGGAGAACTGTTTGGTATTTCTGAAAACAACATTCGAGTAACGCTAACCCGCTTGCAGTCTGCACGGCTCATCACCTTGGTTGAGAGAGGGGATTATAAACTTGCTGACAAGGGCATTAGGTTTGCTAAGGAAATACATCAGTGGCGAGAGGATGAAAATGAGCTTGTACCTTGGCAGAACGATTGGGTTGTTGCTCAAACCAGTTTACTTCCTAAAAGTGATAAAAAGCAGCTGAGGACTACTGAACGTGCTCTTAAGCTTGTGGGTATGATGAAACTTGCAAGTAATATGTATGTTAGGCCGAACAATTTTTCAGGTGGTGCAAGTGAAGTGCGAGACAAACTTCACACTCTTGGTCTATCGGGTAAAGCGCTCGTATTTAGCGCCAACGATTTTGATAATCAAACGCAAGCCAAAGCTATGAAACTATGGAGCCACTTAGACTTAGAAACGCTTTATGAAGTAGGATGCAGTGAAATAGAGGAATCTCTTGCCCGAATACCTACTTTACCCCTTGAAGAAGCCACCAAAGAATCTTATGTGATAGGAGACAGAGCGTTGTACCACTTGGTGTTTGATCCTTTATTGCCGTCACCATTTGTAGATGTGGCGATGCGCGAGCGCTACCGTAATCTTGTAAAAAAATACGATGATATGGGCGCACATATATGGCTTCGCTTTTTAGACCAAAATTAGGTTAATAAACGCTGAATTAGAACGGAAGTAGCTGAAAGGGAAGTAAATATGACCGTATCAAGACCGTTATTTAAACATATTCGCAATCATACTGCGCTTTTTAACGAGCTTTCTCAATATAGAAACGCCGCAGTGAATGTATTAGGGTTCTCAGGTTATGAATTTCACAAAACCCCGAAATTCGTCACTGAAGATGGAAGCAGACTTACTATAGAACCAGAAAGAAGTATTGTTCTACCAAAGGTAAACGCGTTATCAGGGCTTAAAAATAAGCTAACACAAGCTATTCCAACGTTGCACATGGTCGAACATAGTGAAATAGGCTATCGCTATCCAACAGCAGCATTAGCAGGATTAGATGCACCATTTATAAAACGCATGCGCTCTGAGTATTTTCATAAAGTAGATGAAGATAGAAGTATTTGCCGTCCTGTGAATTTGTCCTATGGAATAAAAAGTCGCGGGAAAGCTGATAACCGACAAGAATACGAAGTGTGGATGCCCGATGAAGCCCCAGATCAAAACCCGCTTCCATTGCTTATTGATGCCTATGGTGAAGACTTACCGGATGATGTAAGGCACTTCGTAGAGCAGCCATCAAAGGTACATGGCTGGATGGGCGTTAAGCGGGCGGCATTTGAAGCGCTTTACACAAATAAGCAACACTGCGGTGATTTGATTATTTGTATCGCCATGAGCGTCGATGCATACAATATCGGCGCTAAGCCGGATTTAGCCTATTCTCCAGAAGCAGAGAGCTCTATTGCAGTGAGTAATGCTGAGTTTGAATGGGAAATAGAAGGTTACTATGCTCCGCGGGGTTGGACATTCGATCATGATGAGGTATGGGCAGCGATAAATCACACATTGGAAGCTATCAACAAACCGCTCGATGACCTTTATGGCAATGAGATTATTCCTATTGTCGAAAGTAAGACGGAACGCATTTTATCAACACTGAAGTCACTTGGTGTCACGCAAAAAGACGTAGACGACCTTAATCTTCAGCCTTGGGAATTCATGCTTACCGAAAGTGAGCACAGGGTGAAAGCGCATGATCCCAGTCGTTCAGTTAATTTACTGGGTAGGCTAAATAGGCTCTTTTACCAACCAGAACAGCAGTTGCCATCGCTTAATTGGATGCACGATCTCATTTTATAGGCCAAGACTTCTAAAGTTACGCTGGCAACGGCTATTACCCCATTAGAATTTCTTGAATAAGGCGCGCTGAAAGTAATTTCATGCGCGCTTTTTTGTGCGCCCGTAATCGGCAACCTGTAACTAAAAAGACTTATATGTAAATTTTTATATAAATGTTGTTACTTTATGTAAATTACTTTCAGTTTTGTCGTGATATGTATGTTTAAATCCCATTTTCTGTAATTAAATTACGAAAAATGCTTTATTTTTTGAAAGTTTTGGTCATAATGTACACATCACTTAGGTGATATCTAATTTAGTTACAAAATAGGAATTCAAAAATGAAACTGTCTACTTTCGCTATTGCTTTAACATTAACTGTTGCTGCTACTCAATCTTTCGCAAAAGATGTAGTACTAAAGCCAATTAACGACAACATTGAAACACAAGCGTGTTTAACTGCAGCTAAAGAAGGTTTTGGTCCTGCTTTGCGTCTTGTTCGTTCTAAGGGTTTTAACGCTGAAGAATTTAGCGCATCTGTACGTTGTAACGGTGAGTCACTTCGCACTTTCGCTTACATGTACAAAAACAACAAGGCAACTGAAAATGCAAAAACAGTAGCACTTGTTGCAAAGAATAAAGATGTTGCTTCACAAGCATGTCTAGAAGCACTTTCTGTAGGTAAAGATGCAGCACTAGCGAAGTTTGGTCTGGAAGGTGAAAACATTATCTGTAACCACAAAGAAATGTCTGACTTTGTCCTTGAATACAGCACAGAAAACGTAGTAGTTCGCACTGCAGCTGAATAAGACCACGTTTTAGGATAGCAACCTACTGCTAATATTTTGTACAGTTTCATGGCCTTTCGCTTGAAAAGGCGAAAGGCCTGACACTTTACGAATTTTACTTCTAAATCTCTTTTTTATACTGGCTATTCTCGCCAATTGATATCTCTTCCTTTTGGAAAAGGCACAAAGCTTCATGCATATCTATTGCTTTTTACCGGAATGAATCAAATGAAACTCAGTTTGCCTACCATCTAAATAGGTTACTGACTTACCGTCAAAAAATGCATCTTCTTCCAGCATAACTCTGATTTCTTTGTTCCACTCTTCAATAAAGCTTGCTGCATTTAGTTCTATGGAATAGGCCGTTTGTGCAAACATCGGGTAGTCTCCTTGAACCGGTACTCCTTGCTGCGCATCCCACATTCCTATCGTTGGGCCAGCTGCATGCCCATGAAAACCAAGCGGGTGGGTGTAAATAGCGGGAGTAATACCTTGTTCAATAGCCTGCTGTCGCGACATACTCAATATAGTGTTACCCGTTCTGCCTACTTTAAAATTACCGGTCAGTATGTCCTGTAACTGATTTCCGGATTTTAGTGCTTTTTTAAGTGACGCAGGTGCGTCTTTTTCTTCAGGCTTTAACACGTAAGCATGCTGCTGTTGATCCGTGTTAAGTCGTAAGTAGGTAATACCAAAATCCACGTGTATCAAGTCGCCAGGTCGAATGATGTTTTCCCCAGGACGTTTGCTGAAAGCACTGATCTGATCGAACACTTTATTGTCTTGTCGTTGGATTGAAACCGTAGGATGAAACCAATTGGTGAGCCCTAACGCTCGGGTTTGATCCCGAAGCCACCATACAACATCATCTGTAGTGGTTACGTTAGGTGTAATGACTTCATTTGAAAATGCTGTCGCTATCAGCGAGTGACCAATTTGAGTGAGTGCTGGGTAGTACTGCATTTCCAGTTCGCTGCGTGTTTCTAACCAGCCTATAGCCAGCCTTTCGCCACTCACTACTCGGCTTTTTAGTTCCTCAGAAAGTACACCCATAAATTTTTCGTGTTCGGTAGCAGTCATGCCATCTGCAAGAGCAAATGCATTTGACGTATTAATGGCTATTTTCGAGGGATTTCGGGCTTCTATGATGTGCTTTAGGGCTTGCCACTGATCAGGTTGTGCTTCCTTGTCCCACGCTTTTTTAAATAGCGAGCCTACTGCGTATCTTGCAACGGCTAAACGTTCCAGTGGTTGACCATTGCCTGGGTTATAAATGACTAACATGGTATGGCGTCGTGCGGAAATCCAAGTAGAAGGCAGCATAGTTTTGAGAACAGGGTCTTCATTGTATTCCCGTGACATTAACACCCACATATCGATGCCTTCACGCTCCATTATTTTAGGGAGTACAGAATTGAAGCGTTCAACGGTGATCTTATCAATTAGCTCGCTGCGCTGTTTCATACTAAGTATGTTATTTGCCCATGCGCTTGCCGATAGGGATAACATTACTAAACCTAAACTTATCGCTAGTACCTTTCTCATCCATGTTTCCTGTCTATTATTATTTAAATGATCACAGTGCGCGTACATTTTTAGTAAACAAACTTAGCAAACAAAAAACTAAGAAAAACGCGCACGAGTGGGGTAACGTTAATCTAACACTAAAATTGAAAGTTCAGCTAGGTGTAACACTCGATGGCATTACACATATGAAACGACTTCAATTTCTATGTTTTGCTGTGCCATAAAATAAAAGCGTCTACCTGGTTCATAATCACCGTGGCTGTAGGTATTGAAATTTAACGCAAGAACCCGCTGTTCGGCTTCGTCTAAATTTGGCACAACAATGCCAATATGGTTAATGTTGGCCAAGGTTTTATAATCGCTCTCTATATCATTAATAGTTTTGGGCCTGTAAAGGGCAAGGTAGTCTTTATCGTTTCCTACGTGTACGGTATAGCCGTCATTTTTAGCGCCGCCGCTCCACCTTACTTTCCAACCAAAAAGCGTGCAAAGCAAGTTAGCTAACTGATCTGGGTCTTGAACGGTAATATTCGTGTGCTCTAAGTATGCAACTGTCATGTGCTTTTCCTTGTGTAGATAATCAACGAAAAACAGCTTAATATCTAAAGCTAACTTTAGATCAAGCGTTTTTATACACTATAAAAAATTATGAGAAGAGAGGCGCTATGGCCCCGGAACCCTTGGTAAGTATTGGCTTTATCGCAAAGCGTACAGGTAACGCAGTGTCATTAATTCGCTACTATGCTAACGAAGGGCTTATTCCTTCTGTGCGCACTAGTGGTGGTAATAGAGCATTTCCTCGTTCTGTCATTCGCAGAGTTTCCTTTATTTTGATTGCGCAAAACATGGGTTACTCCCTTGCTCAAATAAAGAACTTGTTGTCTACACTTCCCGACAACAGAACACCTACCCAAGCCGATTGGGCTAAACTGAGCACGGTATTTAATCAGCATATTGAAGCAAAAATTGCGGCGCTGACTAGTTTGAAGACGTCACTAGAAGGCTGTATTGGCTGTGGGTGTTTGTCATTAGAGCGCTGTAGGCTTTACAATACTGACGATAAAGTGGCAGCCCGTGGTAGTGGCGCCCAGTTGCTCGATGAAAACGTGCAATCTCATTTTTTAGTTTCACACAAATAGTAGCGCTTCATGCATCCCAAAAATCTACATAAGAACGGCTATCCAATGGATGCGCTGTGTCAGTCATACCCTGCGCTTAAGCCTTTTCTCGTAAAAGCTAAAAGTGGCAATACCAGTATAGATTTCACTAATTCACAAGCTGTAAAGGTACTTAATGCAGCTTTGCTTCGTCACTATTATCGGCTTGACTACTGGGATATTCCTGATGGCTACTTATGCCCCCCTGTACCTGGTAGGGCCGATTATATACACGGTATTGCTGACTTATTAAAATCAACAGGTAGCAGTGCGCAGGATGGACAGAGACAAAACGGGAAAGATCAAAACATTCATGGGCTTGATATAGGCGTTGGCGCAAATGCTATCTATCCTATTATCGGTGTTACGTCCTACGGCTGGTCGTTTGTGGGTAGCGATGTTGATGAAGCTGCTGTAAAAAACGCTAATGTCATTGCGAGCAAAAACAGTGTGTTAGCCGATAAACTCCAAGTACGTAAACAAACCAATAGTGCGCACATTTTTAAAGGTGTCATTGAAGAGAGCGAACGGTTCACCTTTGCTATGTGCAACCCGCCGTTTCATAAGTCTGCCCGAGATGCCCTGTCTGGCACACGAAGAAAAACATCCAATTTAACTCGCAATAAGCAGAAGCGAAGTGGTGGAAAGTTTACCGATAATCAAGTTCAAGGTTTAGGGGATCGTACATCCAAGCTGCAAGGCAAAAGCGCCTCTTACCAAAGGCAGGATGCGAACTTAAATTTTGCAGGTCAAGCGAATGAATTGTGGTGCGAAGGCGGCGAACTGGCTTTTATTCAGCGCATGGTGCAAGAAAGCGTATCGGTAAAAAACAACGTAGAGTGGTTCACCTGTTTAGTCTCCAAGAGTGCTCACCTAAAACCTATTAAAACTAGTATCAATTATTACGGTGCAAGCCAGTGTAAGGTGGTTGATATGGGGCAGGGAAGCAAACTAAGCCGCTTTATTGCATGGACATTTTAATCGTGTAGTAGCTGAACTCGACTAACTAAAAGCAGCTGAAACTGCGAGCACCGGGAATGTGGTGCTCGCATGCATTCAAATTAGTACATGTTTTTTCGTAAAAACTATGCCAGAGATCGAAATTTAGAAGCTAAAGGTCTTTGATACACCAAATACAATACGCTCGTCGGCGGTATCTATATCAAGGTTTGTGTTTTCAGCAGCAATTTCAAAGTCTAATCCTTTGTAGCTTGTCTGATAGGCCAAACGGTAGTGATAGAAAGACGTGTTTTCATCCCGCCATACCCAAGTATCGCTGTCTAAAGAGTTAGATACGTCAAAGCTAGCACGAAGGTTGTGGTTTGGTGCAAGTTCAAAGGTGTGAGCAATCATAGCAACAGTGTGTCTTGAGCCCGTGCCAAAGTAGTCCCACGTGTACCACAGGTTAAGTTCGGTATTACCGTAGTCGCTGGCATAACCGAATTTAGTATAAATTTCCGGATAGTTTCCATCGCTTGAGTCGTCACCACCGTGATAGGAATAGTAGGCAATCCCGTAGTCAATGCTGACCGCTTCGGTGAGCATTTGGTAACGGCCAACGTAGGCGTCCCATTCAAGGTTGGTATCGCCACCAAAGTCAACGTTAGACGCCCAGGTACCAACGTAGGTCCCGTTATCAAAAGCTTTATCAATACCACCCTGAAGAGCTGGGTCGTTTTGTGTTTGGCTTAAACCATTAAAGGTATAATCGGATACCGCAGAAACATTGGCGCTCCAGTCCGCGAACGTGGCTGAAGAATACAATGCTGTAACGAAAGCCACTGTGAATACGTGAGTTGATGCAAAAAAAGAATTCAATTTTTTCATTGTTAAACACCTGTTTTTTATCGTTGTTTTATTTAGCCCGTTTTCTATTTAATGCGCTTTCACGCCGGTTTCGGGCAATACTTACCCCCATTGGCTCAAAGTGAGCCAATGTTAAGAAGGTAAGAAGTAAATGATTTATTTAGTTGAGATTTTCTATCTTAGTAAAGTCGATCTTGTTTTCTTTCGGCGAGGTTTTGATAGCCGTTACCGATTTAAACTTCTGACTTAGAATGAAAGCAAAGCAGCTAAAGAAAATGGCAATAACTAGCGCTCCCACCCACTGTATTTGTAAGAAGTCTAGTTTGAACAATAGCGTAAGTAGAGAAAGCGCAACTATGTTAAGTGCAATGTAGTTACCTTTTCCTATACGCTCCACAGTCATATTTAGGTTGTCGGTGTAGAGTCTAATCAGCGAATCAAGTGAATTAATCACGAAAACTACACCTACGAATACCATGGCCATATTGGTTATTCCTTCTGTAGGAATACCGGCGCTGTGATAGTGGTACAGTACCGAAAACCATGCGGCGATAGGGATAGATGGGATAACCATCATAGCTAACATAACTTGATAGGTTTTAAGGCCGCCTACGAAACGAGAGGTAAACTGACCTATCATAATGCTCCAGCTGAACCACCAGAATAGGTAAAATTCGTGATACTCATTTATGGGTAGTACAAAGTTATCAATATTCGCAAAATAGCCTCCAATAAGGCCGAGGTTCGTAAAATAAGCAGCTATCTTACTTTCACCAAACATAAATGCCGCCGCCCACATGCCGATAATAAGCGCTATAAATACCCACGTTGTGGTGAGACTTAAAATACGCACGTATTTAATGCTAGTACTTGAGTACACAGCAAATGCAATAGCAGCAAATACAATCAGATAGAACGTCGGAACGATTGATTCTCCGTCGCCCACCGCCGGAAGGTACCATGGAAGGTTAGACAGCAGTAAGAAAGCCGTGAATGCACAGGTTCCTATAATTACAACGTTGTTTACAAACTTAACAATAGGAAGTTCGAAAAATTTAACTTTGGGTTCTATTACGCAGAAATAAAAACAAGTAAGAAAGTAGAATCCCCAAATTAAGAAACCCCAAAAACCAAACTCAATGGCGAGTGGATTGGTGAATGCATATTCAGGACTTGCGCTTATGTCAGCATAACCAGCAAATTCAGTGAGCGGGAACATAATTAGGCCCACGTCCAAACCCGAGGTAAAAAGAATGGCAATAAAGGTAAAGGTTCTAACTGGCGTTACGCCGACCACTTTCATGTTGCCCCATTTAAACAAAATATAGGCCACCGAAAGCAGAGTGAAAATGATGCCTGCACTAAGCCATACTGTCATTATCACCCTCCCAATATTGATAAAAATGAAACATGTTTTTTCCTTTTTTCGTTATATAAAAGCCCACCCATCTACATCCTGAAGCCGCTCTAATCGGCTAAATGTAGGCACTGTGGAAGGTACGCTCTTTTAATAAACAAGCACACTGGTGCGAAATCGTTTTAACGTTTAGCGTTGCTCGGTTTGCCAATTAGGGTGGATGTCTACCGCCACATTTTGTGGTGGTAAAGCAGGCTTACCCAAAATTTTGTCTGCCGCTTTTTCAGCTACCATTATGGTAGGTGCATTAAGGTTTCCATTTGGAATGGTAGGGAAGATAGATGAATCCACCACACGCAGTCCTTCAATGCCATGTACTTTGGTTTGAGAATCTACTACTGCCATGTCATCCTCGCCCATTTTGCACGAACACGACGGGTGGTAAGCACTCTCAACAGCTTCGCGCACAAAGGCATCGATTTCTTCGTCTGTTTGAATATGCTCGCCAGGCTGAATTTCGCCGTCTCTGAAGTCGTCGAATGCTGACTGTGCGATGATTTCTCTTGTTAGTCTTACGCAAGCTCGAAATCCTTCAATATCATCTTCGTGTTGCAAGTAGTTAAACAAGATTTTTGGCGGAACCGTCGGATTAGCTGACTGAAGGGTTACGCTACCTCTACTTTTAGGTTTGTTGTGACCTACGTGCACTTGAAAGCCATCGCCATCAAACGCGGACTTTCCGTCGTATCGAATAGCGGCAGGCAAGAAGTGGTACTGAATGTCAGGCCACTCCACGTCTGCTTTCGAGCGAATGAAGGCGCAAGACTCAAAGTGATTCGTTGCGCCTAACCCAGAACGGTTTAACAACCAGCGAGCGCCGATCAAGCCTTTTGAAATTAAGCCGAGCTTGCGGTTTAGCGTAATGGGCTGCTTGCACTTGTACTGGAAATAAAATTCCAGATGATCTTGCAGGTTTTGGCCCACACCCGGTAGGTGGTGCTTAACATCGACACCTGCTTTTTCAAGAATATCTTTGTCGCCAATTCCAGAAAGTTGCAGGATATGTGGCGAGCCAATAGAGCCGGCACTTAAAATCACTTCGTTAGATGCGGCGGCAGTTTCGGTTTTACCGTTCACTACATATTCAACGCCTTTTGCGACTTTATCTTCCAGCACGACTTTAGTAACCAGCGCGCCAGTCACTATAGTTAAATTCTTACGCGATTTTACCGGGTCAAGATATTCACGGCTTGCAGAACTGCGTACACCGTCTTTCACGGTCATATGCATAGGCCCAAAGCCTTCTTGTTGCCTACCGTTATAATCGCTAGTGATGTCGTAGCCCGCCTGTTCACCGGCTTTAATAAAGGCGGTATAAAGCGGGTTCTTCATTTCATTGCCGTTGTTAACGCCAAGTTCACCATTACCACCACGATAAGCGTCGTTACCCTTGTACCAGGTTTCTGCTTTTTGGAAATAAGGTAGGCAGGCTTGGTAATTCCAACCTTCTGCGCCGTGTGCTCCCCATTCATCAAAGTCTTTGGCGTGACCACGTACATACACCATTCCATTAATAGACGACGAGCCGCCTAACACTTTACCGCGTGGACAGTGCATTTCACGGTTGTTTAAATATGGCTCTTTTTCAGTGTTGAATTGCCACGCATACTTGTCGGTATTCATAGGAATAGACAGCGCTGTTGGCATCTTGATGAAAATGCTTTTATCTGAGCCACCGGTTTCCAATAGCAACACCTTGTGCTTTGGGTTCTCTGATAAGCGGTTCGCTAGCACACAGCCAGCAGAACCTGCTCCAACAATAATGTAATCAAATGTCTGCATATGTACTCCTACAGCGGCTTAAAACGGGCTTTCAATTTGGCTCATACCCACATAAACCGACTTGGTTTGCGTGTAGCTATTAAGCGTTTCAACGCCGTTTTCACGTCCAATACCTGACTGCTTATAACCGCCTACAGGCATTTCAGCTGGAGAGTTTCCATATGCATTTATCCAGCAAATACCGGCTTGTAGCTGATGAATAACGCGGTGGGCGCGCTGGATATCTTTACTAAATACACCCGCAGCCAAACCTAGCTCGGTGTCGTTTGCTCGCGTAATCACTTCGTCTTCATCATCGAAAACTAACACGCTCATTACTGGTCCGAAGATCTCTTCTTTAACGATAGTCATATCGTCAGTGCAGTCGGTGAAAATTGTTGGTTCGACAAAATAACCGTTAGGTGCGGATGCTGGAGAGGCAGCATTACCACCGGTTAACAGCGTAGCGCCTTCTTCTTTTCCTTTAGCAATATAGCTAAGTACTAGCTCTTGGTGCTTTTTAGAAATAAGTGCGCCTAGGTTTACATTAGGGTCAAGCGGATCGCCCATAACAATGTTGTTTTCGGTACGGGTTTTAAGCTCATCAATAAAGGCTTGATATACAGAGCGCTGGACGTAAACACGGGTGCAGTTAGTGCAGATTTCACCTTGGGTGTAGAAATTACCAAGCATAGCGGCGCTGATAGCTTGGCTAACGTCGGCATCTTCGAATACTACAAGCGGTGACTTCCCACCAAGCTCCATCGTCACGTCTTTTAAGTTCGACGCAGCAGCGCTTTGCATGACTTTTTTACCTGTACCCACTTCACCAGTGAACGATACTTTTTCAATGTCTGGGCTATTTGTAAGCCACTGACCAACTTTCGCTGCGCCTTGAACCACATTAAATACGCCAGCGGGTACGCCAGCTTCAGTGAAAATTTCAGCCAGTTTAAGCGCGCCCATTGGGGTCTCTTCTGACGGTTTAAATATAAATGCATTACCTGCGGCAAGTGCGGGGCCTGATTTCCAGCAGGCGATTTGGATAGGGTAGTTCCACGCGCCAATACCGGCACAGATACCTAGCGCTTCTTTACGTGTGTAGAAGAAATCGCCGCCAACAGGTTGCTGGGTACCCAGTTGAGTAGGAGCAAGGCCCGCATAGTACTCAATGACGTCAGCGCCAGTTTCAATATCTACACAATCAGCCTCTTGAATAGGCTTACCGGTATCAAGTACTTCTAATTTAGCGAGTTCATCATTACGTTCACGAAGCATTGCAACCGCCTTGTTAAGAATGCGGGTTCTTTCAATTGGCATCATTGCTGACCACACCGCAAACCCTTCTTTAGCGCTTTTAATTGCTTCTTGCTGAATAAACTCATCAGCCACTTCTACGTGGTAAATTACCTCACCAGTTGCGGGGTTGGTTACTGCAAAGGTCTCTTTGCTTTTGTTCGCCATCGGCTCGCCGTGAATGAAATTCTGATAAGTTGGTAATGACATGCATAAACTCCTACTTTAATAGTGCTGACAACGCTCGCCAATTAGCGCCTTCTTTGCGTGAAAAAATAAATACGTACAACCTAATACATATCTTTGGTTTCAATACGATGAATAGTGTTGAAACTATTTTTCTCGCTGAGCGTTCGAAACGTTCGAACTATCTGCTCTTCGCTTAATAAACACCCTTGTAGCTTTCTTCACCTTCCCCCGCACCTGCTCAGCATTTCTGAGGGCTTCGTAAAGGTCGATTTCGATGCTTCAAAATAGCGTTTTTATTTTAATTGGCTGTTCAATAAAAATAAATTGTATAGTGTTCTAACTATTGTTTCAACGCCGAAGCATATTCAATGGCAAGTGATAATGATGTTAATCGCGTGTGTTTATAGCTTAAGTGTATGATTTATAGTGATTAAAGGCGGAAGATTAAATATATGAATAAAGTACTAACTCCACGTGAAAGCTTTTATTTTGAACAGCATGAAGCATGAAAAAAGTGTTTAGTTGAAACTATTCGATAGAGAGTAGTGGTGGCTAAAGTAGTGCCTCAAAAAGCCTTTAAAAAGCTCCTAATTAGGAAAGGAAGTAGTCACACAAATACAAAGATAGTCGTTAAGTAACTAAGTAGAATAGGTACACAAAGAATTGGTTTAAATGAAGAAGTGCTTTTTATTAAGGACTGCTCAATAATTGGTAACAAGAACAAAGCACGTAACAAGCATAGCAAGCGTATTGCGGCTTCGGCACTTTATCTAAAGTGCCGAAGTATTTTATAAAAAGTAGCGATTGTTTCTAAATAAGTCGCGATGCCTATTTCACGCGCTAATACACCAGCTTGCATCCTAATGGTTAATCGTACAGTGGTAATAGCCAGAGTTTATAGAAACGGTGGCAACGCCACCTTTATTCCAATACACCACACCTTTGTTATTAGTGTATTTTGCACCCGATGCAGAACGTGATAGCTGCACAATGTGATGCGCATTGTTGATAGTGATTGTTTTTGTATCTGGGCCAAGGGTATTTACGCGCAATTCTGTGGTACTGGCATTCGGCGTCTCACACTCATAGGTTCTACTAGTTGTCTGAATAGAACTGTCGACAACATCTTGCTTTTTAGCGGCGTCTTTTGACTTTTTGTTAACTCCAGTTGCGCGTTTATCTGCATTCCCAATGTTAGACCCTTGGGAGGGGGATGAAATTATCGCTTTTACGGTTTCGTCGTTGTTACTGTCATACAGGACTAGCCATGTGTTATCCAATATTGCATAACTTTTCGATGAAGTCAGAGCATCTACAAAGCTTTGCTCCTGCTTCATAAGCGCTGGGGCACACATCTTTCTGGTAAGTACAATTTTATCAACAGAGAAGGGTTGAGCTTGGCTGTCTTCACTAAATGCTTTACCGTCATTTGCAACGTCGAGCGCCCCTGTATACTGGTTACAGCCAGTGCTTCCACTTATTCTGTTAATATCACCACTTTGGTCCATATTAAGCGTAACGTGGCTAAAATCGATAATACCTCCTTGAGTAATGCTTTTAACCTGCCAATGGCTAGCTGAAAACGCAAGATTGTTCCCCTCATTATTCTGTTTTTGTTCGTCAGTCGTATACAATGAAGAAACTGAACTGCAAGCCGTTAGGAAGAGAACTGCAGGCACAGCTAAAGTTAAAAGGTACTTCCTTTTATTCACGAAAACCCCGCTTATTATTCATCAATAACGGTAGGAGTCGCTTTTCACGACTAAGTTCAGCAATATTATTCAGTTGAAAAATCGTAGATAACAAGTCGATTTTGATCGGTTTGTCGTCAAAGCGACAGTTTGTATGTAATAGCAAAGAGTAAACTGACCCTACAATACAAATAAAACGTTGACGCAGTATGAAAAATTTAGAACAACACTTAAGTGAGTACGCTAAGTATCACAGGGATCAGAAAAACATATACACCCATTTTATTGGCATACCGCTTATTGTTTTTTCGGTGTTTTGCCTGCTCAGCAAGCCTGCATTTTTTGTCGATGCGCCCATTCTTGGGGCTATGGTTGTTAGCCCCGCCTTGTTCGTCTGGGTTATAGGCAACGCATTTTATATTAAATTAGACATAAAGCTGGGCGTTGTGATGACACTCATTACTGGGGCTATGGTTTATTTCGCTCAACCCATCGCGCAGCTTAGTGTAAGTATGTGGCTTGTTGTCTCGTTAGGCATTTTTATCGGTGGATGGGTGCTGCAATTCATTGGTCATCATTTCGAGGGGAAAAAACCAGCGTTTGTGGACGATATTATGGGTTTGGCGATAGGCCCGCTCTTTGTGCTTGCTGAATTGAGTTTCGAATTGGGGCTAAGGAGTACACTCAAAGAAGAAATTGAACGCCGTTCTGGACCTGTAAGGTAATGGTTTTAAACAACGCGTTGAAACAACCAGTTTCAACGCGTTTTTACAATATAAGACCTAGGCTTTCATCTTCTCTATCGTTTCTTTACGCAATTGTATTTTAGATTCAGCAAAAGACTTCCTAGGTAACATCTTCAATTTTTCTGCATAACCCATAGCCGTGGCTAGTACCTGCTCTTGAGGCACCGCAGCATCTAAAAAGCCTGCTTTTACTGCTTCACTGCCTTGGTAGATACGCGAAAAAAGTAAGGCTTCGGTTAGACTGGTGCTGGCAAGTCTAGCTTTGGCTAGCTCCATACCGAATGGCGGTAGCACCATACCAATGGCGGTTTCATTAAGACCGTATTTAGTGTCTGCATCTTTACCGATACGCAAGTCGGCAGCCATAAGCATAATTGCGCCCATTGCAATACTGTGACCTTCTGCCGCAATTATTACAGGTAGTGGAAAGCTATAAAGGCGAACAATTAAATCTGCCCCCTGTGACACCAGCTCGTGCTGTTTAGTTTTGTCGTCGGCTTTCATTACAGACAAATCAAAGCCGCCGCAAAACTTGCCTTCACCGCCGTGTAATACAACCGCTTTTGCGTTTTTCTCTGCTTCATCTAAGGCATCGTTGAACTGCTGAATAAGCTCAAAGCCTACGGCGTTAACTTTTCCGTCGTCAAAGGTGATTACTGCAATATCGTTATTAATAGCTAAACTAAACGCCATGGTATGTCCTGTCACTTTCTGGATAAGTATTAATGTACGCCACGCTTTGCTAAGCGCAACTTTCTAGCAGTGATTGTAGGTAATTGATATCTTTTATGAAAGTGCTTTACGCTTCATCTTCAGGATATGTGCTATGAATATCGGTGATAATCCGAGGAAGTTCTGCAATAAGCTTCTTTTTGTACCGACGTTGCCTGCGTCGCGCTTTCGCGTTATTAGCCCTCCACAGCGCTCGTTTATCTTTCACTATTCGCTCTAGGTCTTGTCCGACCTGAATTAAATTTGCGTCATTAATGGTTGTTCGTTTTGTCATACTAAAACTCCAACTTTAGCTGCTTATTGCGCCATTGTTTCGAGCGTTGGTTGAGTGCGTGAAGCGATACACTCTCAGTGGCTATCTGTCTCGCCAGATTTAATGCTGCGCTGGCTTGCTCGTCGGTCAGGTTTTTATAGGCTGGTGACGGAATGACCTCATACCACGCACAGCCGACAACATTGTCTAAAATCACCCGCATAAAACAATGATCATGTTGTATTGGCCAAGCGTTTTTCTTCGTTAAAGCAATAGAAGGGAGCACGTTCTTCGCGTAATGTAGGAATTGTTCGAGGTTATTCAGCCGTTCTGTCGACTTAAGTTGTGCAGACTTTTTTGGTTGGCTTTGGAAGAAAGAGGTGTACATGTTTTGGGATTCCCAAAATATTAATATACTTCATGTCTATGGTTGCAATGCTTAGAGTTTACACGACAACATTGAAATTCAGAGTTACACAATTTTTAGTTTTATTGCTTACACCATTTGCCGCGATACTTCGGTAAATAAGTTGGCGTTTTTAATTTGTTTGAAACGTCTTTTTTACTCACCCTTCAGGCTGTATTTTCCATTAAAGCCTTTTTACCTCATTATTTCTTTCACTATTAAGTCTTGCCGCTTTGCGTTTTGAAGTTCATACCTTACACTTGCGCCGAAAGTTATAAAAAGGGCAGTGCAAATGAAACTAAGTGACGTGAAAAAGCTTCATCAAAAGAAATTTAGAACGCAGTTCGGATTCTATTTGGTGGAAGGGGAACACTTAGTTTTAGAGTTAATCAATGTTGCTCAGCATAACAGCAGTACTTTAGGTGATATCACCCTCTATGTAACGGCTGAGTATGAGACTTGGGTAAAAGAAAGACTTCCTGCACCTAAAGCTGGTATGAAGGTTGAAGGTGTGAAGATAGAAAAGGTATCGTCGCAACAAATGCAGCAACTAAGCGATACTAAGTCACCTCAAGGTATTATTGCTCGCGTTCCACTTCCTAACCCCTCGTTAGGTTCACAGCGGTCACAAACCAACATTTTTACAAACAAATCCAGTGCCGAAAAATACATCTATTTGTATGAAGTTCAAGACCCCGGCAACTTAGGCACCATACTAAGAACGCTAGCGTGGTTTGGAGATTTTACGCTTTTACTAAGCCCAAACAGTGTGGACCCGTATAACTCGAAAGTTGTGCGCTCAAGTATGGGGGCTATATTCCATGTGAACATGGAATTAAACGTAGCGCTTGAAAGCCTAGGCGAGCGGTTCGAACGTTTCGCTTTCTTGGATATGAATGGTGACAATATCACCTCTAACACCTTTGGTGATTACCAGTGTTATCTGTTTGGCAACGAAGCCCGTGGCGTGCCTGTTGATGCACTATCACAGCTTAACGCGACCGCGTATACCATTGCGGGAAGCGGTAACATTGACTCGTTAAACTTAGCCAGCGCTGTGAATATCTGCGCTTATGAATTAACTCGTTAAGCACGCCCCTTAACTCGATTACGATAGGAAACAACCATGGCATTACAATGGTTCCCAGGGCACATGCACAAAGCCCTGAAAGAAATTAAAGAGTCGCTTAATCAAGTAGACATTCTTATTGAGGTTCTTGACGCACGTATTCCGTATTCCAGTGAAAACCCTGAAATTGCAAAAATACGGGGCGACAAGCCCTGTATTAAGATTCTAAATAAGTACGACCTGGCAGACCCAGAAATTACGGCGCGCTGGCAGGAGAGTCTAGAGAAAGAGCGCGGCGTGAAGACGATTACGACCTCTAGCGACAATCCGGGCAACAGCAAGCAAATTATGCAGCTGGTAAAAAGTATTTGTTCGTATAAAGAAGGTCAGCCTAAAGCAATTAAAGCTATGATCACGGGTATACCGAACGTGGGTAAATCGACGCTAATAAATATTCTAGCCGACAGAATTATTGCTAAAACCGGCAACGAGCCTGCCGTTACAAAAAGCCAGCAGCGCATAAACTTAGGCAGCGGTATTATTTTGTTTGATACGCCGGGAGTACTGTGGCCTAAGCTCGAAAACCCACATTCCATTTATCGGTTAGCTTCATCAGGTGCCGTTAAAAACACCGCCATGGAATACGACGATGTCGGCTTTTTTGCGGCAGATTACCTTATTAAAGCGTATCCAGAAGTAATGAAGGAGCGCTATAAGCTGGACGAGCTGCCGGATACTGAAATTGAGTTTTTAGAAGCCGCCGCCAAAACGCGCGGGGCTATTCAAGCGGGTGGTCGCGTAAATCTCCATAAAATATGTGAAATCCTGCTTAAAGAACTGCAGTCGGGTAAGTTGGGGCGAATAACGCTAGAGACACCGGAAATGCTGGAAGTTGAAAAAGAAGAAATGGCACTTGAAGCGGCGAAAAAAGCTGAAGCGAAAGCCAAGCGTAAAGTAAAATTCAAAACGGGCTCGTTGACGCCAGATAAGAAAGATAGGAAAGAAAAGCGAGAAGAGAAGCGTCAAGAGCAAAGCCGCAGGATGCGCGGTAATAACAAGAGATAGAAAATAAATTCAAGAAAACTGCATCCAAGCATCCTAGTGAATCGTTTGGTTAACATGCTGTTTACATTTCTGGTGTGACTTCAGAGATAAAGCAGCATGTTAACTTAACAAGAATAGGATGCCACAATGCAAAAACGTCCACTGGTTTTACCTACACTCACTTTACTTACATTAAGTATCACCTCTCATTTTGCCTTTGCCGATAGAAACAAGGGTAAGGTTCCCATCGTCACCCCGGAATGTTCAAATATCGCTGTTTGTAAGCAGCAGGGTATTTTTACTAACCCTTTTGAGGAACCGTTAGTGTCTGGCGAGTTTCCAGATCAAAACAATACCAACATAACTAACCCCCTTAACAATTATCCGGTTAACGGCAAATGTGAAGAAAACGAAGACGGTGTGCTGAAATGCAAGCCAGCGGCAGGCAGTTTGGCCCTATTGAACGATGGCCGTATCCTTTATTTTAACGCGTTAGAAGGCACAGAAAACGTAGAGTATAACGCGCTGCTGGAAATCGGTTCTGCGATTATTAATGACCAAACCCGCGTGCTGACGATGAAAAACGACAATGCAAGTTGGATAGCCCCGTCTCCGGTAGATGCAGGTGCCAATCCCGATGGCAATGACTCTGAAACCATTATTGGTGATATCACAGGCTTTTTAGGCACATCGCTGCCCCTTGATTTAAACACTGATGACGATAGAACAAATAACGATGGCGCACTTTTCTGTGCCGATTTAGTTGGTTTGCCGAACGGCGAGCTTATGGCTGTTGGTGGAACCGATTATTACCATGAGCCCGGTGTGAATACGAGCCTACTAGGCGAGCCTATCAATTTCGGGTTGTCTGAGCTAGAAGGGCTAAAAAATAGCCGCATCTTCAACCCTGACGATAACAGTTGGCGTAAAACAGGGGATATGAACTTTGGGCGTTGGTATCCCAGTGCATTGTCGTTAGCAAATGGAAACGTCCTAGTAGCAAGTGGCGTAACTAAATTAGTTAAACCTGTTTATTTGACCCGCCCTGAAACCTCAGGACGTAATGTTACAGTTACCGAAACCTACGACACATCGTGTGGAGAATGGAGCGATAACGGTCCACTGGCCGAGCGTTCGCTGCCTCTCTATCCAAGATTACATCTGCTACCTAACGGCCATGTGTTTTACAACGGTGGCGGGCAGGCATTCAACCCGTTTGGCCAAAGCTACGATCAGGCGTTATGGAATATCGTCGCGGCGTATGATCCGCAATCTAAAACATGGGCTGATCTTGGTTTTGCTGGCTTACCACTTCACTTGAGCGAAGCGGGTATTTCTGACTTGGCAAGCTTCCTAAATGTTACTAACACACAAGCGGATGAGTCGTTAAGTGGTTTACTAACCGGTCTAACGGAAGAGTTTATTGCCAATCCCTTCGATGCGTTAGCGCCTATAATCGATGACCCGTATCGCTTAGCTGATGTACAAGCCCTGCTTGGTGCAGGATTTAGAGGCTCAACGTTTTCTATGATGTTGCCACTAACACCAGATGAAAACGGTACCTACAATAAAGCCGAATTCCTTACCGCTGGTGGCGTATTAACCGGTGTTGCGGCAACAAGCCCGGGCTTATATCTTGGAACAAACTTGGCGCGAATCGACTCGGTAACTATTGAAGGCGAGAAGATGCTATATGACTCTCGTTCAACAGGAAGTCTCAATCAGGGGCGCTGGTACGGAACAGGGGTACTATTGCCTACTGGCGAAGTATTAGTCGTATCCGGTGCCGATAGAGATGAAGTGGTTCTGCCAGGTTCGGGAAAGCCTATTTTAAAAGCAGAAATATTTGACCCCGAAACCGAAACCTTTAGGCAGGTTGCCGAGCAGAACAGACCGCGTACTTACCACAACTCCGCAGCGTTATTACCCGATGGCAGCGTGCTAATTGGAGGGCATGCACCAATTAATACCGCTTATGCTTATAGCATAACCTTGCCAGGTTTCTCACCTAACGATGGGCGGGATCCGTCGTTTGAAATCTATAAGCCTTCCTATATGTTTGGTAACCGTCCAGCAATAGGTAAAAGAAATAAAACCGTCGCGGTGGGAGAACGTTTTTCTGTGGGCTTGAAAAATACTGATGCCGCTACCGCAGCGATGAATGCCAAAATAGAGTCGGTAGTGTTAATCAGACGCACAAACATCACTCACTTGATAGATGGCGATCAGCGAAGCGTGGAACTTTCCATTTTGCGCCAAAACAACAGAAAAGTGGTGGTGAAAATGCCAAGTCAGCAAGCGGTGGTTCCACCGGGTGATTACATGTTATTTGTTAATGCGCGCAATGAAAAAGGCGAGTTAGTTCCCTCTGCATCAAAAGCCATTACGGTAACAGGCGAACTTTCGGCGATGTGCCAGTAGGAGAATATAGCCATGATTAAACGAGTAATCTTACTAAGCACTGTGTTATGTGCGGGTTTATTAACATCTGCAAATGCATTAGCTCACGGGGCTTCAGCTGTTGCGGGTGAGTGGCTGCCTGTCATAGACAAGGCCAACGCGCAAAACGTCAGTGTGATTTCTCAAATTCAAAGCTCACCTTTGGGCAATGAAATTCTTGTACAGTTCACCGGCAAAGGAAAGCTTGAAGTGCTTGGGGACAACGGTGAGCCCTTTATCCGTATAACCCCAAGTGGAGTTTATGCGAATTGGGATCACCCAATGTGGTACAAGGTACAAACTGCGGGCCCTAGACCATTGCCAGAATGGGTCACAGATAACAAGGTAGAGTCCAAATGGTCGCAGGTAAGTAAGAACAATTACTATGGCTGGTATGACAAACGACTTGAAAAAGCGGATGAGCATGTAGAGACGTGGAATGTAGCGATTGCTTTAAACGGTAAGCGTAGCGATATTTCGGGTTACTTTAAGTCTTTGGCGCCCCCGGCAAAGCGCACGTTAGTAACCGTAGACAATGCGTCGTCGCCTATCGCTGACTTAAGTGCTATGGTGATCCCAGGCGCTGAACGGGCCATTCGGGTCAGTTATGAAGGGGACCATCATATGGTGGTATTGGATGAACATCAGTCACCTATGTTTAGATTCAGTCCACATGGTGTAGAGGCGAATACTCACAGTAAAGGATGGAAGGCACTTGGTCGTGCGCCAGCTAAAGCTAATAAGCAATGGGTAAAGCTCTCCTCTCAAGCGGCGTACACCTGGCCTGACAATCGGTTAGAAAAACGAAGTGAGGACGGCTGGAAGATCCCTGTGTTCTGTCACCAAGATAAAAAAATGAAATACATTCGAGGAGGATGGGTAGAGGTCGCAAGTCTTCACTGAAAAAGAAGGTTGTCAGGCAATGCTCGGTTGCTAAAGCTTGCGCCATTCGGTAAAAGAGCGATAGTCTTTAATGCAACATCAAAGCATTCATCAGGAAACGACGTTGGACAATATTCAGTATTTTGATAAAGCACTGTTTAAAGAGCTAAAACAGACGGCGGCAGAGAGTCCTCGCCGACGGGCTAATTTTAACGCTCACAAATCTTATACTGATATGGTTCAGCGTCTTTTTATTGCTATGATGCCAGACTCCTACGTTCGGCCCCATCGACACGTGCAGCTTCACAAATGGGAGTTTTTCATGATTGTGGAAGGCGAGCTAGATATTCTATTCTTCAACGATGAAGGCGTAGTTACAGAAAAAGTTACGTTAGCGGCAAATGGTGAAACGAGCGGAATTGAAATTCCCCCTAACACTTGGCATGCAACGGTGTGCCACAGCCCAGTAGTTTTCATGGAAGTTAAACAGGGACCTTACGAAGTGACAGACGATAAGGGCTTTGCAAACTGGTCTCCTGAAGAAGGAAGCGATCTTGTACCACGCTTTCTCGCTTCGCTTAAACAAATAAAGGTTGGTTCTAAAGTTAACTGCCTAAGCTCGCCTGGTTTCTAAAATGGCGGTTTTAAGTTTGTCTTCCAGACTTTCCTGTTTGGAAAGTCGTTGCTATTGCTTATCTACATGGTATGGTTAAGGATAAGTGACACGAGGCGGCTACTGCTTTCAAAGAAAAACCATTAGCCCCACTATTACACCTAATCTCGGCTGAACGCCGCTTGTACAAGTACATTGTAAAAAGAGAATTATTATGCGAAACGTTTCAACTGGTTATTTTTATAATTTTAATTACTGATTGCACCTGACCGTCGGTGTTCAGGGGCAAGTATTGGCTTCTGGGCACTGCAGGTAAGAACGTTTTGCAAAAGCCCAGAAGGTATCACCATCTGGGCTTTTTTAATGCCCGAAATTTTCGGTAAAAGACAATGAAAGAAATTACACTTGGTGACATAAGAAAGCAGCACAGAGTTAAACAAGAAGTGGTCGCAATGGCGTTATCGGTCACCGCCTCTGGCGTAAGCAAGTTGGAATCGAAGCGTATTCAAGATGTTTCTCTTCAACGCGCAGCTGCATATTTAGCGGCCGTTGGCGGAAATATGAAAATTGAAGTGACTATGCCAGATGGCGCTACTTTACAAGTAGGGTAGGTCAGTAGCGCTCATACACACCATACATAACGTCAAAGACAGCTGAATAATTGGCAAAAATAGTGCTCGGGCAACAAGCTGGTTTTCGTGAAATCTGCCTGACCTGTCCTATATAAGCATTGAATAAACATATTTTTACGACTAATCGCTTTAACTAAGGTACGGCTGGGTTAAAATATAGTGAAATCGATTACAAGGAGTCTTACATGGCCGTTCACGAAATTACCCATCCGCTTATTGCGCATAAACTAGGACTTATGCGAAATGCCAAAATTAGTAGCAAAGATTTTCGCGAGCTTGCCTCTGAAGTGGGAAATTTACTGACCTATGAAGCAACGCGAACTTTGCCTACAGAACGCGCGACAATAAAAAGCTGGTCTGGCGACGAGGTGGAAGTAAGACAAATAAAAGGCAAAAAGATAACCGTAGTGCCTATTCTTCGCGCCGGCTTGGGCATGCTTGAAGGTGTACTAGAGTTAATCCCAAATGCAAAGATTAGCGTGGTTGGCCTTTATCGCGACGAAGATACGCTTCAGCCCGTTGCCTACTTTGATAAGGTGGTCAAGAATATCGACGAACGTACAGCGTTGATAGTAGATCCTATGCTAGCCACAGGCGGAACCCTAATTGCTACTATTGACTTACTTAAGAAGAAAGGTTGTCGCCGAATAATGGGGTTGTTTCTTGTTGCCGCACCAGAAGGTATTAAAGCCGTGGTTGATGCACATCCTGATGTTGATATATTCACAGCTGCTATTGATGATAGATTGAATGAAAAAGGCTACATACTGCCGGGCCTAGGTGATGCTGGGGATAAAATTTTCGGTACAAGATAGAGCGCAAGTTTCTTAACGTTAAGCTTGCCAATAAATTTTAGACTCAAACGCCAAGTTTGCAGTTAAAAACTGCGTTAAACGGTTAAGTTGATGTTATAGTCAAAGGGTAGTCGAAGCGCACGCTTGCTACCCTTTTTTAATTACGATTCAGGGTAGTAAGTCTCGTTAAAAGAGCTAATAACAATGAATAAAACGAAACTCACCCTTAAAGATGTTGCTGAGCAGTTAGGCGTATCAACAGCAACCATTTCAAATGCGTTTAATCGCCCAGACCAGTTATCAAAAGCGAAGCGCGAAGAGATTTTGGCGCAGTGCAAAAAGATTGGATACAGCGGTCCGAACAAAGCAGCGCAAATCCTTAGAAAGGGCACCTCGAATATTGTGGCTTTAGTACTCGCCGATAGCATCTCTTATATGGTGAGCGACCCCGTAGCTAGCACATTTATCAAAGGGGTTTCATCTGCCCTTCAAGAGAATGGGAAGCACTTGTTACTTTATGCAGGTGATTCAAATAGCCTCCTTGATGTCGTTGACTTTGTTGACGGTTTTATTTGCTATGGTCAACCACGCAACAGTAATTTGGTAAAGGAACTAGCGGTATCTCCTAAGCCGGTTGTTACAGTTGATTTTGATATTGAAGATAAACCGTCTATTAATATTGATAACAAAGAAGCGGCGTATCGCGTAGCGTCTCATGCATTAAATGAAGGCGACAATGTGGCCATCTTTGGGCTGCGCCTTATTGACTCCCCCTCTACATGTCGAATCTATGATAGTCAGCTAATCGATGTAGACAGCTCGATTGCCCATCGGCGTCTAGATGGTTATTTAAAAGCTGCTGAAGAGAAAAATATTACGGTAAGCAATGAGCGTATATGGCACCTTCCAGAAAGTGATCGACACTTCGCCAAGCAAGCAGCTAAAGAAGTGCTGACCAGTTCTCCGAGACCCAATGTTGTCTTGTGTATGAGTGATATCATAGCGCTGGAGTTGCTTAACTTAGCCTTAGATATGGGAGTTAACGTCCCAGAAGAGCTTAAAATAACCGGTTTTGATGGTATCGAAGAAGCCGAACGCTCTCGACCTAGCCTGACTACCGTATGCCAATCTAGTGCGAGTAAAGGTGTCGAAGCAACCAAAGCGCTACTTAATATGGTTTCTACTAAAAGTACATTGCCTTTCGAGCTTCGCGTTGGAGAAACTGTTTAAAAAAACTTGCTCGAAAAGGTTAATAAGACACCCGAGATTGGTGTGTCTTATTAACCTGTAGCAAGGTCAGATTTGCCCAGAGCTTTTTTAGTAGAAAGCGTAATTCAAATTAAGCATATATGAAGGGCCAAATTCCCGGCGAAGCGTAACAATGCCCGCATCATCAATAGTTTCTTCCTTCTCATCGGTGAGATTAACGCCTTGAAGGGAAATCCTTAGCCCTTCTAAATATTCAATTCCAGTATCTGCAAAGTCATAACTGATTTGGGCATCGACCTGGGTAACGGCATCCCGCGTGGCAGCTTCAATTTTGTTAGAGCCCCCACGTTGATAAGTAAGAAACTCAGAGCGGTCTGTAGCAGCTATTCTGATTTCGAAGCCATTAGCTTCGTAGTAAGCAGTAATACTGTAGGTATTGTCTGATTGACCCGGTATAGCTGTACCATCTTCGAGTTCAGCATCTAAAATGGTTGCTGAAGCTGCAATACCAAAGCCGTTTAGCGCATCTACTACCATTCGCAATGGAATATTGGCCGTTAGCTCAACACCTTTCATTTCACCTTCAAGGCCATCTTCAAAGAAAGAATAGAACCCCTGATCTGGCGGCGTTACTAAATCGCCTACTTCATAAGGCGTATCCTGTGGACCATAATTACCAGCCACATCTATGACCCTGTCATGAAACCCTGGAATAAAGTAGTTTGCGCCGTCGTTCGTCACATCGTTTGTAAAGTCGATAAGCTGATTACCGTCACGCGTCCAGTTAACTAAATCTTTATAAAAAAGCGCAACTGAGACGTAGCCTTCTTCATCGAAATAGTTCTCAAAAGATAAGTCAAAGTTATTTGCTTCAAGCGGGCGAAGGGTTGGGTTTCCTGTAAATTTAGACCATGGTGAACCAAACTCTCTTACCGCAGCTTCAGAATTTTCTGTGGCGATCAGCTCTATGTTTTGATCGAACTTAACAAAACCTGATGCTTTCATCTGATCAATTCGAGCACGGCTTATCGTTTTAGACGCGCCAAAGCGTAAATAGCGTTTCTCATCCAGCTCCACGCTTACATTTAAGCTAGGTAGAAAATGCGAGTAATCATCGCCGTCAGTTATAACGCAGTCGGCATCGGCCGCCCCGTTACCATCATCATCACACACGGCAAAGTTTGGTCCAACAATACCAATAAAACCTGAAGAGCTCTGGTCGGTTTGCACATATTGAGCGCCCACATTGCCTTTTACATTGAAACCCTCTACTTCAGTTTCAAAATCTAGCTGTGCGTACAGGGTAGTGACTTCTTCATCTACCGTGTATGTGTCGCCTAAACGATCCGGTTCTAACAGTCCGGCATCATTGAGTGTGTACTCACCATCATTGTATGGCGCAAAGCCGTTATACGCTACTACCTTGCCCATTCCCGCCCATGTTAAGTCAGCGAGCCCGTTATAAAGGTATTGATCGGGAATAGCATCGGAAAAGGGGTAAGATGAAGCTGTGGTAAAGAATCCTTTATTATCTTTCGCCTTGTATCTATCGCTATAGTTTATTCCTACCGTAAAGGTATCAAATATGCTCCAGTCAATATAGCCTTTCGCTTCAAAGCGCACCGTTGTCAACTCTTCTTCAAAATCAGCGAAGTTTAAAAAACCGTCTTGCGCGTTGAAGTAACTGTAAGGTTGGCCGTTTGCTTGCAAAACATCAGTAGCAAATTGGTCGGCAATATTGGCCATTCCGCCACCCCAGACCTGAGGGCCGGCCAACTGCAGTAGGGCTGGGTCAGAAAATGCTTCTAGACCATTACTATCGGTGAAGGAAATACCATCGGCACTCATTTGAAATTGGCGGGAACCGAATTGGCCCTCACTGAGCGCACCAGACCGGGCGAGACCTGCATAAGATTCACCCCGTAAGTCTCGCTTACTTGATTCGCTATCTGCGACATCTAGTGTAATCGACCAATCATCGCTAATGTCGTATTTTATGTTTAAGCCGAAGGTTTGAAGCTCTCCATCTTTTTGAGCTGGGTCTGTTCTCAATACAGGATTTACATTGATTTGTGTACCGGCGCTATTAACACCGCTACCGATGACATTTGTTGCTGCAAAGGGCTCAATAAAACCTCGTATAACACCCGAATCAGAGTAATCAATATCAAGGGTATCAAATACAATATCTAGTCTATCGGTCGGGCGCCACTGAACAATGGCAGAAACGGTATCCCGCTCTAATACACGGCTAATTGCTTGCGTATCTAAGCCAAAAGGGAGTATCTGTCCGTCATCGTTTTCACCATAACCCCACACGCCGTACTTCCTCTCATTCCTAGGCGATTCTGTTGAAGCAATAGCGAGTGCCAGACCCACTGTGTTGTCGGCAAATTTTTCTACAAATGAAAGAGCAAATCGATTGCCGCTGTTATCAAACTCGGGGTTGTCAGAGTCGTTACCGCCTAGTTCGTAAACGCCGGTTACGGTTAGCGTTTCTTGCGCTGCAAGTGGGCGTACGGTTTGAAGGTCAACCGTACCGCCTATACCTTGTATAATTAGTGATGCATCTGACGTCTTATAAATAGTTGCTCCGGTCATTATCTCCGCGGGGTACAAGTCATATTCAACACCACGGTTGTCACCAATACCAATAAGTTCTCGGCCATTTAGCGAAGTACCTGTGAAGTCTTCTTTAAATCCTCGAACAGATATCCCCGACGTTCTTCCTCCGACTCGCTCACCAGAAAGGCCGGGCAAACGGGCCAAGGACTCGGCGATGGATGAATCTGGAAGCTTACCGATGTCCTCTGCTGAAATGGCTTCGACAATAGAGTCATTGTCCATCTTTACTGCTTGAGCACGAATTAGCGAACCTCGAATACCTGATACTTGAATAACTTCAACTTGTGACTCACCTGTTGCCTCTTGCGCTGTTGCTGTAGCTCCGGGCAGTGCTGCTGCGATAGAGAGGGTGACTAACGCAGGTTTGAATGTGCTGGTGTGCTTCATGCTGTGTCCTTGCTAAATGTTCGAGTATAGGTTTGATTTACAGCAATTTAACAATAGTGGCAGGTTAGCATCTGTGCAAGTTAACGGCTTAAGTGTCTTATGTTGAAGGACGGGATTTTATTGAAAGTTGTTAAGTTTATGCGATGACCTAAGAGAGAACGGTAATAATTCCCAAAGTGTGTGCTGTAGTTTAGGAAAGCAAGTTTATTAAGGTAACTTGCTTTCTATTTTGAGAACGCGTTGGTTATGTAATAACGGGAGACTGAGAGGTTAAAGTGTATTTCTATGTTGTTGACAGATTAACCTAATCCCACACCAATTCTTTGAAGTGCTTACGGCACATTGATTCGTACGTATCGTTACCACCTATTTGAACTTGATCGCCATTTTTTACGGCATTGCCATTTTCATCCAAGCGCACTACGAAACTTGCCTTTTTACCGCAATGACAAACGGTTTTTAATTCCGATAGCTTATCCGCCCAAGCCAGTAAATAGTGACTCCCTTCAAAGGTTTCGCCTAAAAAGTCAGTTCGTAGCCCGTAAGCAAGAACGGGTACTCCCAGTTCATCAACAACATCCACTAGTTGTTTTACTTGCGCTTTAGTTAAAAATTGCGCTTCGTCAATAAATACACAGTCGGGCTTACTTATTTTGCAGTCCTTGTTTATCGAAGCATATAAATCGTCGTCTTTAGCGTATAACTTTGCGTCGGCCTGTAAACCAATTCGCGATGTTACTTTGCCAACCCCGTATCTGTCATCTAGCGCAGCGGTATAGATAATTGAATGCATTCCGCGTTCGCGATAGTTGTAAGCAGATTGAAGTAGAGAAGTGGATTTTCCTGCATTCATTGCAGAGTAATAAAAATAAAGTTGAGCCATGGTGATTAATAATTTTCGTTATACCAAGAGATTAGGTCGCCGGCATTCATAGGTTTAGCAAAGTAAAAACCTTGTAAGTAATCAGTACCGAGTTGAGCAAGATGAAGCTTTTGCTCTTCGGTTTCGATCCCTTCTGCAATAGTCTTACAGCCAAACTCTTTTGCCATTAAAAGTGTCGCTCTTATAATGGTATCACTCTCTTCAGAGCTATTCTGTACAAAAGAGCGGTCAATTTTAATAAAATCGCATGGCATTGACTGTAAGCGACTCAATGATGAGTAGCCTGTACCAAAATCATCAATAGAAACTTTAATACCTCGAGCTAGAAGTTCATTAACTTTTACGCTTACAACCTCTTCGTCGCTAGCGAAAACGCTTTCTGTAATTTCTAAATGAAGCCGCATCGAAGAGATTTGTGTCGTTTTTAGTGCATTGTCTACAGTTTTTAGAAAGCTATCATCAAGCAGTTGAGAAACTGACACATTAATCGATATTGCAAGCCCTTGTTTAAACTGCCAGTGTGACAGGTCTATCAGTGCTCGGTTTAACACCCAGGCCCCTATCTCTGGCATGAGCCCGCTACGTTCAGCGAGTGGGATAAAAACAGCTGGAGAAATGCTTTCATCATCGCACTTCCACCTAAGCAATGCTTCAACTGATGAGAGTGTATCTAATTTTACATCCATAATTGGCTGATAAAAAACGGTAAACTCGCCGTTGTCGATTGCGCAGCGTAAACGTTCGCAAAGTTGTTGCTCTCGCTTAATTTCTTGGTGAAGTGCTTGGCTGAAAACACCAATAGAGCCTCGCTGTTCACGTTTCTGGTCATACATAGTCAAATCAGCTTGTTGTATCAAATCAACAGCAGTTTCACCGTGTTCGGGAAACATGGCTATGCCAATAGTTGCATCGAGAGTAATTTGGTTATCATTAGCAACTATTGGGATAGTGACGCCGCTGCGCATGGCGTGGGCTACTGCTTTGGCCGTGTCGACATTCGCGTAGGGGATAACAGCAACAAACTCGTCACCGCCCCACCTACCGAGATGGTTTTCCTCTGTGTAGTTGCGCAATCGATTGGCTATTTCAGCCAGCACTATGTCTCCAACCTTATGACCTAAACTATCGTTCACCTGCTTAAACCCATCTAAATCTATAAACAGCAATGCTAATGAGTTATCAAGCGCTCGAGTTGTATCGAGTAAATTATTCAAATATTTCAAGAAACCATTTCGGTTAAGTAAGTTAGTTAACGGGTCTCTATTAGATAATCGGTAGAGAGCAGCGGTTCGCCGTTCGACCTCTGCTTCAAGCGTGGCGTTTGATGCATCAAGTTTTTCGTTAGAAACAGTAAGCAGTTGATTAACTTTTTCAGCCTCGCTACGCTCAATCTTCATCTGCTCAACCAAGCTATTATTTCTTGCCTTGAGATAAAGGGTACCAATAAAAAATTTGTGATAGCGAAAGGCACTTGTAAAAATGCCGAACCAAAAAACCAAGCCTAATACGCCTAGAATAAAAAACTCGCCTCCTTCGTCAGTGACAGCACACACCGACATTGGAACAAGAAGCGCCGTAGAGTAGAAGCTCACAAGATTTTTGTTTGGTGATAGTACAGTTCCTGCTCCCCCTGCCATAGCTGCGAGTACCACCATAGTTGCTGCGAGCTCTACAGTAGACATAGACGAATAAAATAGAATTGAATATAGGGCCCATATTGTTCCGGTTATGTACAAACCAGCAGAAAACCTGATTAAAGCAGGGCGAGGGTTATAGGTTTTGCCAGCTAAATTAACCCGCCAGTAAAGGGAGTCTGTGAGGCGCGCGATGGAAACGCTCACCATAGCAACCCACACTTGCAGCTTTTGTGTAAAGACCGACGGTTCCTCGTTTTCAAAGAAAAAGACAAGGCCTGAAAACGCGAAGATAGTCATTAGAAGGCCGACAAAACTGTTGCCTAAAAGCATGTCGGTTGTATCTCTTTCTATTTCAACCTTTGTGATGATGTCTTTTTGTTTATTCAACCTTCTGAAACCCTTGGGTAGTACCTATTGCGTGCATAAGGAGAGTATGTAAACACGTAGCGATCTTAGGCACTTAATAATGCTATCTCTACTGATACAAAAAACGTACAGCTACAATATAGTACGTTTTTCCGTTATTAGTTTGTATGAGACCAAAGTTCAGAAAATTAACGTGTGAACTAATCGACCGGTAGAAAAATACTCCATTGGCGTTCTTATTTGTCGTGATTTGTCTTAATCGATATTTGATGTTCTCGCTGTGGGCATTTTATAAGGCTGTGGGTCTATGTTGGGAATAAGTATTTTAACATCGCGCTCCTTTTTTAAAAGGTTTGTGATAAATATTTTCACAGAATATTTACAATGTAGTTTTTTTGTTATAGATTCTTAATCGATTAAGTTGGCTGTGTTCTCATCAAACCTAGTAGTTTAGTGGAAGAGGGGACACAGGATTTAACAGCTCCATCACATTGCCGGAGAAAAACATGAAAAAACATCACACATTCAATTCACTGACTCTCGCCATTTGCACAGCGCTTTCGGGAGTTGCAGCTGCACAAGAAACAGCGACATCGAACGCAGAAGCAAAATCTAAAGAAAAATTTGAACAGATCGTAGTAACCGCTGCACCTGGTGGCGCAACTATGCAGGAAGCAAGTGTTTCTGTAAGCGCGTTTGATGAGGAAGATATTCTTAAACTCGCACCACGTTCTACCGCTGAAGTTTTCCGCGCACTACCTGGTATACGTGCTGAATCTTCTGGTGGTGGCGGTAACGCAAACATCACAATTCGTGGTATTCCGCTTGCTACAGGTGGCTCAAAGTTCTTGCAGCTACATGAAGATGGCCTACCTGTGTTGGAATATGGTGACATTAACTTCGGTAATGCAGACAACTTCTTACGTTACGACTGGTCTGTTGCGAATGTAGAAGCGGTACGAGGTGGCTCTGCGTCAACGTTCGCAAGCAACTCACCAGGCGGCGTCATTAACTTAATCAGTAATACTGGTGAAGTGGGTGGAGGCGCAATTGGTACCTCATTTGGTATTGATTACGAAGAGTTTCGTTTAGATTTTCGCTATGGTGGCGAAATAAGCGATGACCTTTATTACCACATTGCGGGATTTGCTCGTGGCGGTGAAGGCCCTCGTGAAACGGGCTACAACGGTGACCAAGGTGGCCAAGTTAAGTTTAATATCACTAAGATGCTGGATAACGGCCACATCCGTTTCTTCTACAAGAACTTAGATGACAAAGTGTCGACGTATCTTCCTTCACCAGTACTAGTTAAAGGTGATGGCGAATATGGCCCAGTTCCTGGCTACGATGCAAGCTCGCAAGCATTGAATTCAGCTTACAACACGAATATTTCTACTTTCGACAGCTTTGGTAATCCAGAAAACCGTGACGTCCGTGACGGTATCGAGTCAAAAGTAAACTCATTTGGCGTAGAAGTTGACCTTGAAGTGGCTGAGAATTTGTTCCTATTAAATAAATTCCGCATTTCTGATATATCTGGTGGCTTTATCGCACCATTCACCGACGGTTTCCCAGCAGGCCCGGGCGATGTATCTAACTTCGCATCAGCGCTTTGTGACGGCGCGACAGACGGTGACGGCAATGCGCTAAACTGTGATAGCACAAGCGTAGTACTAGCCAACGGCCCTGGCGCAGGTGAAGTATATACGGGTCAAGCATTTACGAACCTTCAGTTCGACACGCGCATCAACGACCTTGGTAACATGATCAATGATTTCAGCTTGCGTAAAGAGTTTGATAACGGTATCGACCTAACCGTAGGTTACTACTATTCAAATCAAGACATCGCTACGAGCTGGTCAAGCTGGCAGACATTTATTCAAACACTTGATGGTGACAACTCTCAGTTGCTTACTATTACGGATGCAGACGGTGTTGAGCTAGTGTCTGATGGTTTACTATCGGCAAGTTTCCTGTCTTGGGAATGGGACCTCAACTATGTGACTAAAGCACCTTACATGAACGTTGGCTTCGAATTGTCGGACAACATTCTTATTGATGCGTCGGTACGTCACGATACCACTGAAGCGTCTGGCGAGCTTATTAGTTCTTGCTGTGGCGGTAATGCTGATTTCGACCTAAACGGTAACGGTGTAATTGAGCAAATTGAAGATGCTTCTGCAACTAATAGCGGCTTTATCCGCGGTGGTGTAATCAACCTAAACCGTGCCGGTGCAGCGTCTCAAATCGTAGATTACAGTGCGAATAACACGTCTTACTCGATTGGTGGTTCATACCTATTGAGCGATAGCCAAACTTTTTTCGCTAGATACTCAAAAGGTGGTCGTGCGATTGCTGACCGTCTACTTCAAATTGGTGGTACGTTGAATGCTGACGGTAGCTTAACGAGCACAACTTCAGGCTACGACACAACCAAGCAGTTCGAAATTGGTTATAAGTACGGTACAAAAGACCTAATGGTTAACGCTACCTTGTTTGATACTGTTACTGAAGATACGCAAGCAGAAGTAACAAGTGGACTAACATTCATGCGCGAGTACGAAGCGACAGGTCTTGAGTTAGAAGGTCGTTGGAATGCAACGGACAACTTTGTGATGTCAGGTAACCTTACATGGACTGACGCTGAGATTAGTGACGACGTCAATAACCCTGCATTAGAGGGCAATACGCCTCGTCGCCAAGCAGATTGGATTTGGACAATTACGCCTGAGTACGTTACAGACTACTGGTCAGTAGGGGCTTCATTGCAAGGTTCTACAGAATACTATGTTCAAGATAACAACGACCTTAAGCAAGAAGGTTATACGCTAGTAAACCTTTTCGCTACCTACTGGGTTAACGATCAATTCTCAGTGGCACTGAGCATGAACAACGCAACTGATGAATTCATTATTACTGAGTCAGAAGAAGGTTCTGCGGCAGTGGGTAGTTATGTTCGAGCGCGCCCTCTGAACGGTCGTACAACAGTACTTTCACTTAAGTATATGTTTGACTAAAGCTCGTTTAGTTAACGCGCAATATGAAGAGATTTTACCTAGGTAGAAGATACATAGTGCGCTAAATATCAAAGCCTTTAAAACGCCCGCTCGTAATAATGTGGGCGTTTTTATTTGGGTTACTTATTGTTACTTTTTTCCAACGCAAGCTGCTTGGCTATGGCGGAGGAAAGACGGTCTACTAAATGGGAATGTTTTTTATGAATAACATGCACTAGTTCGTGTTCTACTAGTGAGATATATTTTATTCCAGCCTGCTCAAAAATAGCCTTTTCTGAATAGTCACTGGGTAAAATTGCGTAATCATATCGACCATTTAATAATAAACTGATGACGTGATTAAAATCATCAAACTCAAAGATGTTAGCATTAAGCTCATCTGGGTTTACGTGCATATTGAAGAAAAAGCGCGTGGTAACAGCTATTGCTTTATCTGGGTTTTGAATTACGCTTTTATCGCACTGTGCCCCTCTAATACACAGCAGAAATGATGCCCCATGGGAAAGGGCAGGTGGAACAATAGCAATATTATTGTCAGGTTGTGAGACTACGTCGTAGCGAATAACATCTGCATCTGTCATTCCGTTATTTAAAAGCCGAAGCCCTCGTTCCCCGCCGACTTTCTCAAATGTTACGTCTATTCCAATATCGAGATAAGCACGCTGTATTAAGGGTTTATAAAAATTAGCAACGCGAGGATGGTTGAGTTCACCGACAACAAAATTGTTCTCATTATCTTGAGCAAAGGAGCAAAACGATAATGATAAAACTAAAGAGAAAAAGAGAGGGAGAACGCCTTTATTTAGTAAAACTAGCGCCTTTTTCACTGCACAAATCCTTGCATTAATAGATGAGATTAGTTAAAGGATAGAGCACGAATTAAACAATGAAAAGCGAGGTGATGCTTGGCGTGAAGTTTTGGGTAAATAAAAAAGCCCCGTTACCGAAGGTGACAGGGCTTTGTATCGACAATATTGCATTATTGCATATTACGCAGCGTTTTGACCGCCATCAATCGCTTTAAGCGTTTGTGACGCAGGAACAAGTTCCATATCAAACGTGTATTCATCTACACGCACTGCTAGTTTGCGCTTTTCGTTGTAATCGTGAAGCTTCGCGGCTTCATCAGCAGTTACAATACCTTTTTCCTGTAACTTGTTGAGTGCATGCTCAAAAGAGATAAACGGCACTACAGGCTCTTTGCGAAGTGCTTTTTGCACTTTGCCTAGAAGGTGCGCTACTGCGTGTTTCGCTTTAAACGCTTGCTCGTTAATGTCGTTACCATCACCAGGACTAACGCGTACAAGATGAGTAAGCTGGTCTTTCACGCTGTTGTCTTGCATAGACGCAATTGATAGCTCACGTACTAAGTCGTCGCTAATACCCGCAACACTGTTGGTATAGGTATTGGTAAGAAGACGCATTAGGCCGCGTGTCGCTGTGTTCGGGAAATTGTTGATGAAATTAACAATTGCCTGATCAGCTTGCTGTAGAGACCACTGCATAGCGTACTCAAAGTACGGAAGTGCAAGCTTTCTGTCTTCAATGCGCTGCTCGTAGAAACGAATTGCTGCCATCGCACCGTATAGGTAGCTCATTACGTCACCAAGACGTGCTGATAAAAGCTCAGCTTTCTTAAGGTCACCGCCTAGTACTGCAAGCGAAAGATCAGCCAATGGCGCTAGTTTCGCAGAGATGCTGTTTACACGCTTCTCATACTTGCGAACTTCTGGCAGTGCAGACTCGCTCTCACGTAGGAAAGGAAGATAGCCTTTACCTAAGCTGCGGAACGCATTCTTAACACTGAAGCCAACGGTTTTGCGAAGTACTTTGTTGAACTCTGCATCCGCTGAACTTTCGTTACTGTGGATAAGGTCAACCATATCTTTAAGGTAAGGGTGACAACGCATTGCACCTTGACCAAAGATCATTAGGTTACGAGTAAGAATGTTCGCGCCTTCTACCGTAATTGCGATAGGAAGTGCAGCATAACCACCCGCTAATGTATTTTGAGGGCCACGTTGAATCGCTTTACCCGCTTGGATATCCATAGCAGAGTTCATCACGTCACGTCCTAGCTCAGTCATGTGGTACTTGGCAATTGCTGTCACTACTGATGGCTTAACGCCTAGGCCTAAACCTTCAGTGGTTAGAACACGCATCGCTTCAAGTAAGAATGTCTTACCCGCGATGTCCGCCATTTTTTCTTGAATACCTTCGAAGCGACCAATTGGAAGGCCAAACTGCTCGCGAACGAATGAATACTCTACTGTACCTTTGAATGCAGATTGTGCTGTAGCCACACCCATTGCTGGAAGAGAGATACCGCGACCGGCACCTAGGCAGCTAACTAGCATCTGCCAGCCACGACCAATGTTCTTTTGACCACCAATGATGAAGTCCATAGGAATAAACACGTCTTGACCACGCGTAGTACCGTTGTAGAAACGTACGCCCATAGGATCATGACGGTTACCTAGCTCAACACCTGGATGTGACTTAGGAAGAAGGGCACAAGTAATGCCTAGTTCTAACTTGTCACCAAGTAGTTGGTCTGGGTCGAACACTTTAAATGCCAAACCAAGTACGGTTGCAATCGGTGCAAGTGTGATATAGCGCTTGTCCCAGCTTACGCGAAGACCAAGAACTTCTTCGCCGTTGTATTCGCCTTTGGTAACGATAGCTGCATCTGGAATGGCACCCGCGTCTGAACCTGCTTCTGGGCTTGTTAGCGCGAAACAAGGAATATCGCGACCGTCCGCTAGGCGAGGTAGCCAGTAGTCTTGTTGCTCGTTTGTGCCGTAGTGCATTAAGAGCTCACCTGGACCTAACGAGTTAGGCACCATAACGGTTACCGCAATTGCACCGCTTTTCGCAGCAATTGTTGCAACAATGGTCGAGTTTGCATAAGGGCTGAACTCAAGACCGCCAAATTTCTTTGGGATGATCATTGAGAAGAAACGGTTTTTGCCAAGGAAGTCTAAAACTTCTTGAGGGATATGTTTACCGTTACCTAGCTCAAAATCATCGATCATATTCAATAATTCAGCTACTGGACCGTCCATGAATGCTTGCTCATCCGCGCTCAGTTTTGCCTGAGGGATATCGCGTAATGCCTGCATGTCTGGCTTACCTTGATAAATTGAAGATTCAATCCACACATCACCCGCGTCTAGGGCTTCTTGTTCTGTGACTGAAATTGGAGGTAATACTTTTTTTAAGCTAGTTCTGATACTCATAATTAACTCATCCGCTCATCTGACCAGTTGTTTTAGTTAATACTACACTTTATTCACAAAAGATCAAAAAAAATCATTAATCTAAACATTAATTAGTGTTAATGCCATTTGTTATCAATGGCTTAAAGGGTGATCCTCTACGCATTCCGAAAACCAAATTTACGTAATTGTGGTTATTTTTGATGATTAAATTTTTGTGTGGGTTATGTTAATTGCTGTTTTCAATGTAAAATTTCGTTATACAAAACCAAGGATACTGTGATGAGTCACACACCTAGCAGCGCGCCAGTAGCAATAAGATTCCCTGTCATAACGCTAATTTTAGTTTTAATGGCCACAGCCATTTCTCTTATCGGAACTCAGAACCTATATTTCCGCGGAGACTATAAGGTATTTTTCGAACCTGATGATCCACAACGGCTTGCATTTGAAGAAATGCAGAACATTTTTAATAAAAGCGAAAATGTTGCTTTTATGGTAGTGCCCAGGGATGGACAAGTATTAAAACCTTCCACGCTTACGCTAGTAAATGAATTAACAGAAGCTGCATGGCAATTACCTTTGTCTACACGGGTGGAATCGATATCGAATTATCAAAACACGTTTGATGACGAAGGTGATTTAATTGTTGAAGATTTAATTACTTTAGAGAAGCTCTCTAAAGAAGGTATTGCGAACATCACTCAAGTACTTTCTCGCAGTCCAGAAGTCTACGGTCGACTCATATCGAGAACAACAGATGTTACCGTTATCGATACGACAATTCAGTTACCTGATGGTGATCAAACCCAGCAAGTAATTGAAATAGCCGAAGCTGCAAAGCAAATTAAATCTCACTTTGAGAATAAATATCCCGACCATGACATTTACTTGAATGGAATGGTGATAATGAATGATGCGTTCGCCGTGGCTGCACAGCAAGATGCTGAAACATTAATACCCTTAATGTTTTTGTTAATTTTTATCGCGATTGCTTTGATCGTAAAGTCACTTTGGGCCGCGGTATTCACATTAGTGGTAGTGATTTTTTCTGTAGCGATTACTGTAGGTCTGACAGGCTGGCTTGGAGTTTATTTAAGTACTGCTACTGTAAATGCGCCGACTATGATCACAACACTTGCTGTTGCAGACTGTATTCATATTATAGTAGGAGTGAAGTACTACCTAAACCAAGGGTTGGCTAATAAAGATGCAATCAAAAAGAGTATTGAGGTAAATAAAAAGCCTATTTTCATTACCAGTATAACTACTGCTATAGGGTTTGTTATGCTAAATTTCTCTGCTGTACCTGTTCTCTCTCACTTAGGCAACATGACAGCGGTTGGTGTAATGCTGGCTTGTGTCTTTTCACTCACGGTATTACCGTCACTTCTAACCCTGCGACCTCTCAAGCCGTCTGTTTCGGTAAATAATTCAGTATTCTCGGAATGGGCAACCTTAGTTAATCGGCACCATCGGATATTGCTGCCTATTTCGCTCCTCGTCATTGTGGTAATTAGCCTATTTGCTACAAATAATGTTTTAAACGATGTTGCGGTTAAATATTTCGATGAACGTAGTGCGTTTAGGCAAGCTGTAGAAGTAAACGAAGATAAGCTTGGTGGAATGTCAAATATTGACTTCGTAATTTACACGGACCAATCATACGGTGTCACAGACCCTATCTTTTTAAAGCGGATAGAGGAGTTTTCTAAATGGTTACGGGCGCGAAGTGAAGTTAACCACGTTTTAACTTTTACCGATACGCTTAAACGCTTGAACCGAAACATGAATGGAGATGACCAAAGCTTTAATGTAATACCCGCCGACGGCGAGCTCGCATCCCAGTATTTATTATTGTATGAAATGTCTCTGCCATTTGGGTTAGACCTTGGTAACCAAATTGATATAGATAAGTCAGCACTTCGAATAATTGCACTTACTAAAAACTTAGGAAGTCGCGATATAACGACGCTTGAGAGAGAGGCAAAAGATTATTTTGCGAGTCTGTCGGACGATTATAGAATTGAAGCGGCAAGCCCACCGTTGATGTTTGCCCACATCGGTGAGCGAAATATGAAAAACATGGTGTGGGGAAGTGTTTTCGCACTTGTCTTAATTTCCATACTCATTTTATTTGCTTTGAGGTCGATAAAGCTTGGTGGCATCAGTTTAATTACAAACCTACTGCCTGCCGCGATAGGATTTGGAGTATGGGGAATTATCTCAGGTGAAATAAATATGGCACTCTCTGTCGTTATAAGTATGACGATGGGAATAATAGTTGATGATACCGTTCACTTTTTGACGAAATATCAGACCGCTAGAGAGCAAGGTTTAAACGCAAAAGAAAGTGTCGTTTATGCCTTTGAAACTGTTGGAATGGCTTTAACGACGACTACAATTGTCCTTACCTTAGGGTTTGCCGTGTTAGCATCATCAAGCTTTGTCTTAAATGCACATATGGGTATGCTGACAATCATTATTATCGTAGCCGCATTAATTGTTGATTTTATCTTCCTGCCTGCGTTGCTTGCATGGCTAGAGGACACTAGAACGGCCCAGAAGGAGTCTTAATATGAATTTTCTCTCGCGAATAGTGTTGATTGCAACATTAGGTTGTACCGCTAGCTACGGTTTAGCTTCAGAAATAAAGGGTGATGAAAAGGCCATCGCTATAGCAAAGGAACGCAAGGCTAGGGATACTGGTTGGGGGGCTAATGAGGCGAAAGTTCTGATGCTCTTGAAAAACTCGCAGGGAAAAGAAGCGACAAGAAAACTTGAAGTTAAGTCCCTGGAAGTAAAAGATGACGGAGATAAAGCACTTACCGTTTTTGAGTCTCCTAGAGATGTAAAGGGCACTGCATTTTTAAGTTTCTCGCATGCGCTTGAAGCTGATGAACAATGGATATTCTTGCCAGCGTTGAAGCGTGTAAAGCGCATATCGTCGCAAAGCAAAAGCGGCCCTTTCGTAGGTAGTGAGTTTGCCTTTGAAGATATGACTTCATACGAAGTGGAAAAGTTTTCGTACACATTCTTGGGAGAAGAAGAAATAAACGGGGAGGCCTGTTTCGTTTTAAAGCAGGTTCCAGAATATGATTTCTCAGGATACTCTTATCAAAAAGTTTGGATAGATAAATCACATTATCGTGTTCAGAAAGTTGAGTTTTTTGACCGTAAAGAGTCGTTGTTAAAAACGCTTTATTTGTCTGATTACAAACAATACAAAAACAAATTTTGGCGTCCTATGAAAAGCTTGATGCGAAATGTACAAACTAAAAAGTCGACGTCTTTGATTACCGAAGAATTAACTTTCGACACAGATTTACAAGAAAGTGACTTCGATAAAAACAGATTAAAGAGAGTTCGATGATTAGAAAAGCGGTTGCACTGTCACTAATTATTAACTTTACCTCTTTCGCCAATTCTGCAGAATTCACCGGCTCTGCAGGCCTTGATTTGCGTTATTATTTGCAGGATTCGTTGTATCCGCAGCAAGAGCGTACGTATGCTTCAGCGTATCTTTCTCCCGAAATCTATGCTGAGTTCAACGATGGCCAAGATACGCTAATTTTCAATCCTTTTTATCGTGTGGATGAGCACGATAGTGAACGCACCCATGGCGATATTAGAGAATTGCAGTGGGCGCATTACAGAGATACTTGGGAAACTAAGATTGGCATAGGTAAGGTGTTTTGGGGGCAAACTGAATCTGTGCACCTCGTGGACATTATCAACCAAACCGATTCGGTAGAGTCTGTAGATGGTGAAGCCAAGTTAGGCCAACCTATGGTGAACGTTTCATATTTTACAGAATATGGGAATTTTTCAGTTTTCGTATTGCCATATTTCCGCGAGCGAACGTTTCAAGGTACTGAGGGAAGGCTTCGCCCGCCATTGGCGGTTTCAGATGCTATTTACGAATCAGCAAGTGAAGAGAGTAACCTTGATTACGCGTTTAGGTGGCAATCTTCGATCGATGACTGGGAAGTAGGACTTTCGTATTTTTCTGGAACCACAAGGGAGCCTGAACTAATTACACAAGTTTCCGATTCAGGAATACTGTCTATAAACCCATATTACGCTCAGATAGAACAAGTAGGTGTAGATTTACTTAAGGTTAGCGGAGCATGGCTGCTCAAAATGGAAAGTATTTATAGACAGGGGCAGACTGAAGACTTTGCGGCACTGGTTGCTGGGTTCGAGTATACTCAGGAAGGTGTATTTGGCAGCAGGTATGGTCTTGGTTATTTAGCTGAGTATCAATATGATGAGCGGGACGATAACTTCTTTGCTATAGCTCAGAATGATGTAATGCTTGGTTTGCGGATTATGGCTAACGATATTGCTGGTAGTGAAATACTTGTGGGGTTTGTAAAAGACTTAGATGCTACGTCAACGTACTCTGCCTATATCGAAGCAAGTAGTAGATTGTCAGCGAACTGGCGATGGTCGTTAGATGGTTATTTTTTCTCATCTGACGACCAAGATGATCCCTTCTTTTTCTTAAGAAGAGATGACCATATAGAATTTTCACTAGAGTACTATTTTTGAGGGAAAAAAATAGATGAATCGGTATTTATGGATGCTAGGTGCGATAGCGCTTGGAATTTCTCAAGCGAATGCTGCACCTAAAACTTATGGATTAGCTACGGTAGCTTATAACGACTTCGAAACTTCAACCACGAGCGAAAGCAAATTTGCTTATAGCCTCGCCTTTGGTAAACAAATACATAGACAGTGGTACGCGGAAGCTGGCTATATCAGTCTATTCGATTATGCAAAAGAAAATAAAGGCGATGCCCTCTATCTTGCGCTCTTAGGTAAGGCGAGTGGTGGTACAGGGGAGTTATTTTACAAATTAGGTATTGCTAAAGTAGATGTAGATCTTTCTTCAGAATGTTCTGACGCTGGTGTGGTTACGCAATGTCGAGCCTCGGAAAGTATTGCAGCTGGAATCGCTGGTTTAGGGTTTGACTATTATGTGGGTGTTAGATCTATGATTCGCTTAGAATATGTTCATATGACTGGGGAAGACAGCTTTTCTACAAATATGGTTAACGTCGGCTTCAGATATAACTTCAATTGATCTTTAGTATTTTTAAATCCAAAAACCGCTTGTTGATGTAAAAGTAAGTAAATTCACAACTATGGATTTACAATGAAAAACGAATTAGACAGCAAGTTCTTACTTCAAGTTTTCGATAAGATTCGCCAACATGGTGCGAAAGAAAACGAACAGTATAAGCTTAACGGAATAACAGCGTTTACTGACCACGACGGGTATACGCTGTACATTGAAGACGTGAACGTGAAGCTTCAGTTTGGTTTTCATAATCAGTATCACTTCGATTATGATTCAAAAGAACAGTACGAATCTTTTGAAAAGAAACTAAAGGAAATTGATAAAGAGTACTGAATCACAATTTTTTTTAATGTTGCTACAGCAAGCTAGCAACAGGCGGTTGAGTAAAGCCTCAGGCTAGGTGGTGATGTCTAGCAAAAAATGTAATCCCGTCACCACCTACCTAATGTTTGTTTTCATCCCTTTTATCTCAATCAATCAATCCATTGATCAACTGGCCCAATTAGCCCCGCAAAAGACCTTCTGCTACAATGCCGCCCACTTCACTTAATAGGAAATACACATTGGCGGCGGCAATTAAAGCTCCTAAGTTTAAATTGGCATTCCTTGGCCCTAAATTCTGGCCCGTTTGGTTGGGCGTTTTTATTCTTTATGCTATTACTTGGCTACCATTACCTGTTATCCGCACTATTGGGGGCGGCGCAGGAAAGCTGATTGCTCTTGTAGTGCCTAAACGAGCGAAAGTTGCTAAGCGTAATCTACAGCTTTGGAACCCGTCTTTGTCTGAAAGTGAAATTGAAGCACTTTACAGAGAAAACATACGCCGAACGGGTATGGCGTTGTTCGAAACCGCCATGGGGTGGTGGTGGCCAGACTGGCGAGTTAAGCGAGCTATTGAAATTGAAGGTACCGAGCACGTAGAAGCAGCCCTAACTAAGGGCAAAGGCGTTTTTGGTATGGCGTTACACAATATGAACCTAGAGTTTGCTTGCCGTGGTATCGGCTTTTATCATCCAAGCATTGCCTTTTACAGAAAACACAACAATCCGTTAGTCGATTATCTTCAGTATCACGGGCGAAATCGCTCTAATAAATATATGATTGATAAACGTAATGCTAAGGCGCTTATCGCGGCACTTGATGATAAAGAGTTATGTTTGTACCTGCCCGATCAAGATTACGGCCCTAGACAGAGCATTTTTGTTCCATTTGGTGGCGTAAAAGAGACAGCTACAACAACGGCGACGCTTATGTTTATTAGGCGCACGAATTCTGAGCCTATGATCATAACGTCTCAATACACTAAACGCGGCTATAAAATAAAAATATACCCACCACTTTCTGAACTTGGCGCAATGGAAGATACAGAGGCTTTAACTCTCTTAAATCAGCACGTCGATAGCGCCGTGAAAGAGCAGCCAGAGAGCTACTTATGGATGCATAAGCGTTTCAAAACACGCCCTGAGAGTAATCCCGAATCACTTTATAAATAATTGTAAACGCGAATTTAAAAGCCACACTAACCAAAAAAGTGCGTACACCGGTTGACTATAATAAGAGCGACTGATTTGTCAGCATTGGGGGAAGTTGAATATTATAATCGGCAATAGACAACTAAAAAGTAATGCACTGTTTATACCGTAACTGGTCAAAACAAGTTAGCTCTTACAAAAATAGATAAATAGGATAAATGCGTATTAAAGCCGATTCGTCTAAGATAAATAAATCGGGGTTGGTTCGAGCAGCGAAAAAAGCTTAGAACTTGTTTTAGCGTATTCACAGATTGGTAGGTTATGGGACAGACGAGTTATTCAAGCTCTTCATTTTGGGCAAAGCAGATAGGTATTGCGGTAGTGCTAGTTATCGCTGCAGGCGTACTGATTTATATGCTACAAACTCACGAACAGTCTCCTACACCTGCGTCACAAAAAGAAGAGAAATCTGTTTCCAAAGGACTCAGCGAGTTTTATCGTGACTTTCGTATGTCTTCAACTGACCCGTTAGAGGATGAACAGGGCGATTTCGTGCTCGATATTGCCGGTGTAGATCCTAACCTAGACAGCAAGTTGGCAAATATGTCCAGTCAAACGCGTCCGGTTGAAAAGAACTGGACTGGCGAACACAAATACCGCACCTTCAAAGAAGGCAACACGCTTCGCGAGGCTATTTCACAATATGCTCAAGCTGAAGGTATGCAGTTAATTTGGAATTTGGAACAAGACTTTGTTATTAAGCATCAGTTTCAATTAGACAACACAGTCGCAGGTTCTTTAGCTAAGATCGCGAGCGCAATCGACAGTAGTTTTGAAGGTGAAGTTCAAGCCTATTTATGCGCAGAGCAGCGCTCTTTAGTTGTTACTGCTCAAGAAACCGACTTTCTTAAAAACCAATGCCGCCTGGTACGCGGATAGCGTGTTTCCAGACTTACTCACTGTGTTCTAAATAGTGTATCCCAGTGTTGTGTTACTTGTTGGCGTATAATATCTAACTCTTCACTTTGGTCAGCGTACTTTGTGTCTGCTAAGGTGAGGTGGTGATATTGCTCTCGAAGCAGCAAGTAGGCCTTTTGTAGTTTTTGTGCTGTTGGCGTATCAATGATGTTCGCGCTGGCTGCAACATCAAAAATTCTAAGATTATCTGGATACTCAGTCATTGCTTTTACAGTACAAGCGTGTGCTAAAACAAGATATTGCGCAATAAACTCAATGTCAGTAATACCGCCTTCACACTGCTTCAAATCTACTTTTTCATTATTTTTAGCCAGTAGGTGTTCACGCATTTTTATGCGCATTTTGCAGACATCTTGTGACAGTGTTTCGGGAGCTCTAGATTGACTGAGAATTGCATGCCTTACCTGTGAAAAGTCATCCAAAAGTGATGTGTCGCCGCAGATAGCTCTTGCTCTCACCAGCGCCTGGTGCTCCCATGTCCAAGCTTCCTCAACTTGATATTTTTCAAACCCCTGTATGTGACAGCACAATAATCCAGCGTTGCCAGAAGGGCGCAAACGCAAGTCAGTTTCGTACAGCTGACCAAACAGTGTTTTAGTATTAAGGAGATGCATAATGCGTTGGGCTAATTTAATATAAAACTGTTGTGCCTCAATTGATTTTTTGCCGTCTGTACTGCTCGAACGGGGCGCATTGTGTATAAAAACCAAATCTAAATCTGAGCCATATCCCAGCTCATAACCGCCTAATTTACCGTAGCCAATAACAGCAAAGCCCTTATCATTACCCTCTAGGTGCGAAGGAACGCCAAAGCGCTGTCGCATTTGCATCCACGCTGCGTTAACGACGTGCTCTAAAATAACCTCTGCTAGAACGGTTAGTTTGTCGCTAACGTTATTAATGGGTAGGGATTCACTAATATCACTGGCAGCGATACGAAGCTGTTGGCAGAGTTTGAACTGCCTAAGTCCATCCATCAACATTTCCACGTCGTCTTGCTCTATACGGAGCATGGTCTCGCGTAGTTCGGTCTGATATTCCTGCTTACTGGTTTGAATGTCAGTATTCTGCTGCCCTAAATAGAGTGGGGTGAGCAGTTCATCTAATAAAAGTGGGAATCGTCTAATTTCTTGTGCTATCCAGTCGCTTCTCTCGCAAAGCCTTACCAACTGCTTAAGCACATCAGGGTTTTCAAGCAAAAGGTCGAGATAAGTTGTACGTCCGGTAATTGCCTCAATCACGCCCAATAACCGGCTTAACACCTGTGCAGTATGATTAGGGTGCTGTTTAATCAATACATATAATATTTCGGGAAGAAGTTTGTTAAGGGTATCTTCGCCTCTTTGCCCTATACGGTAGTTTCGTTGCTTATCTTTAAAAGCGACGAGAATCGCGAAAATTTGCTTACTTACTTTACTGGAAAGATAGTCGCTAAACGTTTCAGTAAATTCGTCCTCTTGCAGCGAAAGACGCCATGCGTCTTGGCAAGCGATAAAAAGCTGGTCTTCGTCTGAATGCATGTCATGGCTCTCTTCAACTAATTCGTTGAAATGACCGTGTATGCGAGCCATGACTTCGTCTAAATGAGTTAAAAAGTCGCTATAAGCCGCAAAGCCCATAACATCAATTAGCGCATTTTGCTGCCACGGTTCGTCGGGTAAAGTTTGAGTTTGACGGTCCTGGCTTTGTTGTAATGTGTGCTCTACTTTCCTTAAAAACAAATAATCTTGTTTAAGCTGCTTTGTGACTTCGCTTTCTACAATGTCTAATTCGCTCAAAACGTCTAAGGTGTGAAGTAAAGACTTACTTTGTAGCACCGGTTCACGACCACCGTGGATAAGCTGAAAACTTTGGGCGAAAAATTCGACTTCTCGAATACCACCAGCGCCCAGTTTAATATTGTTGCTTAAACGTCGCCTGCGAATTTCGGTAGCTATAAGCTTTTTCATATTGCGCAGCGCATCCAGAGTGGTGAAGTCTAAATACCGTCTAAACGTAAAGGGGTGAAGAATCCCTTTTAGCCACGTAGCATTATCTGAATCGTCATCATTAATGACCCGTGCTTTCACCATGGCAAAGCGTTCCCAGTGCCTACCTTGGTCCTGATAGTAATCTTCAAGCGCGGTAAAATGCATTACCAAGGGACCAGAATCCCCAAACGGACGTAAGCGCATATCAACACGGTAGACTTGTCCATCATTAGTCACTTTGTTCAGCGCTTGAATAAGCTTTTGGGCTAGCTTGGTAAAAAACTGCTGATGCTCTAGCGCTTTCTTGCCTCCGCTAGTTTCTCCTTTTTCTGGGTAAGCGAATATCAAGTCAATGTCTGACGAAAAGTTGAGCTCTCGTCCACCGAGCTTGCCCATACCAAGAATGTACATGTGCATATCTTGGTTGTTACTCTTTGGAGTTCCATAGCGGTGAGCTAAGTGTTGGTAAATCCAATGGTAGGCGCTAGTTATCAGCGCATCCGCCAATGCCGAAACTTGAGCAAGTGAAGCTTCAATATTCTGGTTGTTGAGAACATCTAAGAAGGTGATACGCGCCATTTCTTGATTGCGGTATTCACGAAGTTCTTTTAGTAATTCGTCTTCGCTTTTGAGTGTTTCAAGCTTTGTTTTTAATTCAGTGCTGAAGTGAGTAAAGGTTGAGTCAGACACAGTTAAATCAGACACAGGTTCGACGACTCTGGAGATAAACGCAGGCTTTCGTACCAGTGTTTCAGCTAGGAAAGCCGAGCGAGCAAAAGCGCTTAAAAGGGCTTCGCGATGGTTTGCTGCAATGACTTGGTCGGTTTCGGTTAAGGCGGGTGAATCTAGGAACTGCTGCCATAATTTTCCGGCTTGCTCTACGTTTGTCATGCTATTTTCGTTGTCTATTGGCATAATGCTCGCGTCTTAAGAGATAACATCTGTGTAAAATAATGAATACTCAAATTTTTATTGAAAGTATTCATAGCCTGCTAAGTTTTACCGCCTCGGTTAATGACGGTGACTTATTGGGGCATTTATTAAAATAAATCTGAACAAGTTCGCTGCCATCTTTGTACCAATTTAGCAAGAATGGATGCTGCTGCCCCAATTGTTATTACTACAACAACACTGATTAAAAGAGGGCAATCAGCAGGGAACTTCGTATGTTCAAGGAGCAAAGATAACGTGGAAGCCTTACTAAAACTAGTACCTCTCACGCAGGAACTTTTAATTTACCTTGCCATGGATGTAGCAATAGCGTTAGTGCTACTGATGATTATGAAATGGCTGACTGGCGCATTTAGAAAATACTCAGTAACTGAAGAACTTGGTGTTAAAGATAACTTTGCGTTTGGCATAAGCATTGCCGGAGGCATGTTGTCTTTATGCATAGTGCTGAGCTCAGTAGTAGGGCGGCATATAGGTGCAGGATACCAAGAGGCGGCTATTGGCATGGTGACTTTTGGTTTTGTGGGGATCATGCTTGTGAAATTTGGGCGTTTTGCACACGATAAACTAGTACTTAACAAACTAGACACCCACACAATGATTGCCGAACGAAGCGTTAGTGTAGCGCTTGTTGATGCTGCGAGCCTAGTAGCCAGTGCAATAGTGCTACGCAATATTATGATATGGGTTGACGGCAGCGACATGAATGCGCTGATTGCCATAGTAACGGGCTTTACCGTAGTCCTGACCATGCTACTAGTGATGACGCGAATTTTAGAGTTCAGATACGCACGGGATAATCAAAATGACTCGTTTCAGGGGGCATTAGAGAAAGGGCAGTTAGCGCTCGCTATCGAACATAGTGGTAACCTGCTTGGCACGGCAATGATTGTTTCAGCAGCAAAAAACCTACTTATCTATAATCCATCGGGCTATGTGAGCAATGTAACGGGATGGTTGATTGTAAGCGTAGGTTTAGCCATAGCACTACATGTATTGGTTCTGGTGAATAAAAAAATCATTCTTTTCGGTATGAACTTCCGCCGAGAAGTGGACCATCAGCACAATGTAGGTGTAGCGGCGTTAGGTTTCACGCTAAGCATTGGTAACGCTATGATCATCAATGGTGTTTTAGGTGGTTAGATTAGCAACTTGGGAGCTTTTACAAACCTAGTTATCAAGGTATTTTGCCTATGGCGCTCTCATTAAATGATATTTGGCGACAAACCTGTCGCCAATCACTCAGTCCTCAAACGCTGATTTTATACACGATAAATCGTTGAGCTGCTTTTTTTGAATGATGCTGTTTTTTTGAGCGCGGCTCATTTGCTTAACCGCATATTCAAGCTTTGCCGCTTGCGCTTTGTCGGCAACTTCAAATACGGCTCTAAAAATTAACGGTGACTTACCTTTAAGCGCCTTAGCGCCCCCTTTTAATACCCCTCTATGCTGAGATATTCGACGTTTAGGGTCGGTAGTGATGCCCGTATAAATCTGCCCGAGCTTGTTCTCAACCATATAAAGGTACCAAGGGGTATTTAAGTTTGGTTGGTGGGTATTGCCTGTCTTGGCTGTTATACTCTGTGCCAATGTACTCAATGTCTAAAAAATTACTCTCAGCATGATATTACCAGATTTTAGTAAAGCAAAAGTGCTTATTGTTGGCGACCTTATGTTAGACCGGTATTGGAGCGGTGGTACAGGGCGTATATCACCCGAGGCGCCCGTGCCAGTAGTAAACGTTAAAAATTCCGAGGATAGAGCGGGTGGCGCCGCCAACGTTGCGGTAAATGTAGCAACGTTAGGCGCAGAGGTAACCCTGCTAGGCATGTGCGGTAAAGACGAAAACGCCAAAATATTAAAAGACCGGTTAGAGAGTCACGATATTCACTGTGAGTTCTTTGAGGTGGATGGCTTCGATACCATTACTAAGCTTCGCGTGATGAGCAGAAATCAGCAGCTTCTGCGCTTGGATTTTGAGAAGAGCTTTGAGGAAACTGATAAATCAACACTGGAATTAGCCTTCGATAAAGCGTTGGATAATGCTGACGTTGTTATTCTAAGCGACTATGCAAAAGGCTGCTTGAGCGACCCAAAAGTACTGATAGAAAAAGCGCGAAGTAAGAATAAGCGTGTGGTAGTAGATCCTAAGGGCAGTGATTTTGGTAAATACGCTGGAGCTACGTTAGTTACACCGAATATGGACGAGCTTCGCGGTATTGTCGGCGAGATAGTTAGTGAGCAAGTGTTGGTAGAAAAAGCGCAGTCCTTAAAAGAGTCGTTGAATTTAAGCGCCCTTCTGGTAACGCGTTCAGAAGACGGTATGACATTGTTTGATGGAGATAACAACGAGTTTCATCTACCCGCAAAAGCTAAAGAGGTTTACGACGTAACCGGAGCAGGGGATACGGTTGTCTCAACACTCGCTGTTGCCATGGCCTGTAATTTACCGCTTCAAGCAGCCTGTGTACTAGCTAATTTAGCAGCAAGCGTTGTAGTAGGAAAGTTAGGCACATCTACCGTATCAAATACGGAACTTGCACTGGCCTTGGGCGAGCAGTCGGTACATTTAGATGGCGGTGTGATGAATGAAGACCAGCTAGAAATAGCGCTTAAGGCGGCAAAAGCACGCGGCGAGCGTATTGTCATGACTAACGGTTGTTTTGATATATTGCACTCTGGTCACGTTGCTTATCTGGAAGAAGCTGCCCAGCTTGGTGATCGATTAATTGTTGCAGTTAACACCGATGCGTCTGTGACCAAGCTAAAAGGGCCTGGGCGCCCGGTAAATAACGTTAGCAGACGTATGGCGGTACTAGCAGGCTTAAGCGCAGTCGATTGGGTTGTACCCTTTGAAGAAGATACGCCTCAGCGAGTTATCGCTCGATTACTGCCAGATGTACTGGTAAAAGGCGGCGACTACAAAATTGAAGAGATTGCGGGAGGCACGGACGTGCTGGAAAATGGCGGTGAAGTTAAAGTGTTAACGTTTGAAGATGGTGTATCGACTACAGGTATCATCGAGCGCATTACTGAAAACAAACTGCGATAAGCCTTTAGTGGGAGCTATAAAGATAATACTTCGATAACGGCGCGTTGTTGGTTACCATATACATTAAAAGCATAAGTAAAGTATAACGCGCTAGCCTTAACCAACTTTAAGCATTGGTTTTGAACACACATTTCTAATGGAATAACGGCAAATAGTATGTACGAAAGTTACTATGGACTTAACTCGAAACCGTTTCAGTTAACCCCAGACCCTGAATTTTTCTTTGCAAGTAAATGGCACAGGCGCGCCATGTCTTACCTGCAGTATGGTCTTTCTCAAGCCGAGGGGTTTATTGTTATTACCGGTGGAATTGGAACGGGCAAAACCACTGTTGCAAATAGCCTGCTTGAAGAAATTGAAGACGATATCGCGGCAGCGCAAATAGTAACGCCAAAGCTGTCGCCAGACGAACTGGTAAAAATGGTCGCGTCTAAATTTGATATTCCCACAGAGGGGCGTTCAAAAGCGGATATTTTAAAAGCCCTAGAAATTTTTCTTTACGACTTAAATAAAGCAGGGCGCCGCGCTTTATTACTTGTAGATGAAGCACAAAACCTTCCGTTAGAAACCATCGAAGAGCTAAGAATGCTTAGCAACTTTCAGCTAAACGGCAAGCCGCTTATTCAAAGTTTTTTGCTTGGTCAGGAAGAGCTACAGCCTATTCTTCGTGCGCCGAATATGGAGCAGTTTAGGCAGCGTATTGTGGCGTCGTGTCATCTAGCACCACTTTCTTTAGAAGAGTGCAAAGAATATATTGAATACCGTTTGCACCACGCCGGGTGGAGCGGTACTGCGCTATTTAGCGACGAAGCGTTAGAACGCATTCATATGTTCTCTCGTGGCATACCTCGCAAGATTAATACCCTCATGGATAGGATAATGCTTTATGGCTTTCTTGAAGAGCTGGAGAGCTTTGGCGCTAGTGCGGTAAACGAGGTTATTGAAGAAGTAAAAGCCGAAATGTTCGAGCCAGACAAAACAGGCGCGGAAGTTACCGAACATATGGGGTTTGCTGACCACCCCGAAAGTCAGACTATTATGACGCCGAAAGGGAATGTTATTCGCGACACTAAGTACTACTTGGATATGTTAGCTGAGTTGGTTGATGCTTTGGATGATGCAATTTCACAGAAAGTGAAAATGACCCAGTACGTAGATAAGCTTATGAAGAAGAAGTTTAAAACTTACGTACGGCTTAAGAGTGATGATAAGAAAGATTGATGTTCCAAGCGCCAACCAAGGCGCTTGTTGTTATTGATACTTATATATAACGGATAATGAAATGCGTCGGTCTGAATAATTGTTTCCGAAAAGGCCGACTCCAGTTGCAATGTCGCCCGATTGGTCCACGTATGTAAAATCAATTGCTGCAGTTAGGTATCTGCCAATCTCACGTTGAATAGCTATATTCCCTCGCCAATTGTCAGTTTCCCCATTTAAGTCAGCTTGGTCTGAACGTTGTGTGATATTGGCATAAGTAACCTCTGTACTTATATTCGTGTAGCTTCCGAGTTCGTAAACTAAGGTTGTACCAAGGGAATAGGTTCGGCGAAGCCGCTCTAAGTCTAGGTAATCGTCTTCTGCATAACGCGATGTGAGCGCAATTGTTAGTCGTGAAAAATCATACCCGGCTTGGAAGTTGGTGCTTTTTCGAATAATTATATTGTCGTCAAACTCAATTACTTGGGATGTTAATTGCACTAGTTGTTCGCTAGCATCAGGTTGGTAGGTTAAGCTACTTGGCTGAAAGCAGTCTGCAATTGATATAGTGGCAGCAGGGCAGACAAATACACCTAGGTTTTGGGGGTTAGCTAAAAGCCTGGACGTATTTGTGACATCTTCACTATAGCTCAATGATGTGCGTAGGTATTTAGAATTATAGCTAGCGTCGAACGAAGCTGCCTCGCCGTAAAATCGTCTTCCATATGAACCAGATAAGTTAGTGCGAGGACTTAGCGCCCACTTAAAGTCTAAGCCAATAAAAGTTTCGTCATCGTCTTCATCTAAATCAGAGTCGCTACCATTGGCTGTAACCGCTATATATCTATCTTCACTTTGACGGTAAAAAAGGCCCATTCCATAAGAATTGAATTTCCGGGTACTACTAGAAGTATCATCACGGTCAGAAACCTGGTTGGCCTCATGTACTGCAGTGAGTCTTATACCAAAGCTTTTTATCACAGCAATATCTATAAAACCGTCGGCGGTTCGTGTAATAAATTCGTCGTTGTTATTTTGCGCGCGGTCGGTATTAATATACGTACCGTCAAGCTGCCAAAAAACTCGTCGTATGCTGTCGCCGTTAGATATACCGCCAAATAACTCAATAGTGTTATTGTCTAAAGCCTGACCGCTATTTAATGTGGAACGTTCTGAAGCAACGTCAGCATAAGCGATACCGCCTTGAGCATGAACCCAGTTGCCGCGATCAAAGTTGGCTAACGCTGAAATACGGTTTGAACGAGTCTTTGAAAGCGAATCGGAATTATTGAGAAAGTCTGAAACCAAATAATTGTTTGCATTTGTATTTTGATAGCTAAGAGCCCCTTGCCCTTCAATTTGTAAAAAGCTATCGAATGGTTGCCATACTAAACTGTAAGTATATTCTTCAAAAGTATCTGTGCGACTGTTATCAACTTTATCTCGTTCTAAATGCGTAAGCGAACCTGACCAAAAACCTCTGAACGTTCTTGTATCTAGGCTCGCATTTATTGACGGAGTAACTTGTAAAGTGTCTAACGAAAGCTGCCCTTCAGCCTCAGATTCGACATCTTGGAAGATGTATTCAGCTTCTGCTTTTCCAGTTATTTTTAGTTCTGCCAACGCGTTGAATGAGTACAAAAGGGAGGTGCCCATTAAGGCTCCCCATAAAATCCCTTGTTGCCGCGTGTGTATTCTAGTTCTCTCGCTCGGCATAATAATATCCATAATATCCACTTCCATCAGTATCGTGGTGTATTGATTTATTAACAACGAACCCGATGGCCATCTCGGGATTTAACCGTTCTACCGACATCTTGATATCATTGATCTTAGTCTTCCCTTCTTCAACTACTACTACCGCTTGGCCAGCAAAGTTAGCGAGAATAGCACTTTCGTTAATGCCGATGAGAGGCGGTGTGTCGAATATAACAATTCGATCGGGGTATCGATTAGCAAACTCGTCTACAGTTTCATGCATTTTTTGGCTCGCAAGCATTTCTGTGGACAAATGATGTGATTTACCTGCAGGAATAATCTTTAGCTTATCAATATTTGTAGGATAAAGTACTTCAGAGATATCTTCTACGTCGCCTGACAAGTATTCCATAAGTCCTTTACGTCGCTCTAGGCCCAACGTATTTAGTACATTGGGCTTTAGTACATCAGCGTCGACCAACAAGACAGTTTTGTCCTGTTCAGCTGCGATACTGAGCGCTAGATTCGTTGCAGTAAAGGTCTTGCCTTCAGAAGGGCGGCTACTGGTCACCATTATAATGTTCGGATTGTTTAAGGTTTTCGCCAAAGCACCGAAGGCATTAGCGATTAGCTTACGCTTTATTTCGCGATATTCTTCGTTAATTTGTTTACGTTCACCTAATACGGATATATGGCCTTTATCGCTAAGCTCTTTCAGCTTAAGAGTGAACGGAGAGAGTTCGGTCCTAGTACCTGCTTTCGCCGAATCTTCAATATATTGAGAACCCGTTGTATTATCAGAGAGCTCTTTAGATGTTATTTGCTCCGCAGGCTCTACTGTATTTTGAACCCGATGACCTGACATCTCAGCCTTGGTTTTCTTATTTTCCGCTTCTCTTTCAGCTTTCTGTCGCTGCAGAGCTTTTTCAATAGTGTTTTTCATTTAAAAGAACCTCTCTGCAATATTTATATTCATTATTTCAGCAGCAATAAGCACGCTGTAAATCATAACAATTGCACCCGAGGAAGCGAGAAAAACTAATAGTCTTCGGTTGTTGGTTTTATTTATCCGCTCAAACTCTAAGTGACTAACCGTTCCCCAAATGGGGTAGTCTGAAAGCCTGAGAAGTTGTTTAGGCCTGATAAGCACAGGGGTTAACTGGCTAATTAGGAAGGCCAGTCCAATACCTGCCCCAAAACCAACGAATAATACTGCTGTGTAAAGTATTATTCTATGAGGTCCAGAGGGCTTATTGGCTACGAGTGGCGGCTCAATAATGCGGAATTGAAGTTCTTCGGCAGATACTTCAGCTCTGCGAGATAAGTCCGCAGCCTCGCGCCGACCTAGTAATTCCTCATACTTTTTCTTTAAAATATCATAGTCACGATTGAGCGCTGAAGACTCTGCTTCAATTTGAGGTATTAGGTCGACCTTTGACTCTAATTCTGAAATTTTAGTCTTTAAATCGGACTCTTTGACATTTAACGCCGCTATTTCACTTTGAAGCCGGCTCATTTCAAGGCGTATTTCCTGAGTTAGCTCGTTCATCGGCCCTTGAATGTCGCCCTCTGTAGCGGCTAAAAATGCGTCTACTTCTTTTTTCCTTGATGCTTCTAAACTTTCTAGTAACAGCTTAGTTTCTATGACATCTGGGTGCTTATCAGTGAACCGTAACTTTAACCGATCCAAATCTTCTTCTAAGTTTTTGATGCGGTCATCGTAGCGGGTTTTTAATACACTATCCTCTTGATTCGTTACTCCCAAACTCGCAGACGCGGCTTGACTTTTAATCTGCGACTTTAAAGAGTCAACTTGTTTATTAGTCTGCCTGATAGAAAGTTTGGTGGCCTCTAACTCAGTATTGAGCGTTTGCAAGCGTGAATAATAGGTGCCTGATAGCGGTAGTATGTTGTTGTATTGTCTTTTGAAGTTTGCAAGACGCTGTTCTGACTCTGATAAGCGAGTCTCATACTCTGCAATTTGCTCTTCTAAAAACCGTCCCGCGGTGTCGGTGTCCCTTCGATTATTTCCTAAAGACCCTTCCACGAACAAATCAAGCGTTTCTTGAACGACTCGCTGAGCGGTAATCGCATTAGTGTGCTCATAACTTATATTATAAATATTGTCTCGGCCTGCTGATTTAAGTTGAATCTCATAAGCTAATTGAGTAACTAGCTCTTCGAATTCATTAACAGTATCAGTTGTTATATCGAGATCACTTTCTCTGGCTATTGTCTCGACGTTAGATCGGCTGAGAAGGGTTTTTGCCATCATCCTTACTTCAGAATCTGGATCACTTTGTATCGCGAGCCCCTTTAATAGTGGCTGTAGAACTGATCGAGTGTCTACATACACTTGCGCTTTTGAAGTGTATTGATCTTGAAGGTTAGCTACAAGTAGAAAACCTAACGGGCAAATGAGCCATGACGCTACTATGACATAGCGTTTCTTAACCCATACTCCTTTTACCAGATCCAAAAATTGGAGTAAGGTTTGTTGTAAATCCTGCATTAAACTGTTCCGTTAACTGCTTAGAACTAAAACCATGCTTCCGGGATGATAACTATATCGCCCGGTAAAATATCGACGTTTTTAGAGATGTCGCCACTGCGGATGAGGTCATCTATATCTAAGGCAAATGTTGTTTGCTTCCCATCAACTACACGAACCAGTTTTGCTCCGTTACCGTGTGCAAACTCGGTTAGACCTCCAACAGCTATCATAAGATCTAACAAAGTCATGTGCTCGGTATAGTTGACCGCGCTTGGATTAGTAGCTTCACCGATTACACGGACTTGTTCGCTGAGCGGGCCAGAAAACTTGTTAACACTTACGGTAACGCGAGGACTATTGATATACGTAGATAGTTGCTCTTCAATCTCTCGCGCTAGCATAGAAGGGGTTTTACCTGCTACATCAATATCTTCAACTAATGATGTAGTTACTTTTCCATCGGGACGAACCACGAACTGTCCAGAGACTTCAGGGTTCCTCCATACAAAGATTGTTAAGGTATCACCTGGGCCTATCAAGTATTGATATTGCTCAACATCGGTAGTAAGAGATGCGCGGGTTGTAGCTTGAGGCAGCGTCGAGTTACTCGAGCATCCAATTAATACAGTGCCTAGTGCTACTGTTGCTACAAAACGAAACGACTTAAAGCGGTACATAAGAGATCATCCTACACTCATATGGTTAATTTTTAGCGTGCTTTTTTGTTTACCCTACGGGAGTTGACACTATAATGCCAACAACAATTCTAGTCTATTAGAATAAATCCATTTATGATGGAGATTATAAAGTAGTTTTGGGAGGCCAGGGGTGGCAGTAAATAAGCGAAATCAAAATAAACGCTCCAACATTTTAGTTATAACGGAAGCATTACTAATCGCGTACATTGGGTATATTACTCACTTTATATTGACGCAAGTTGGGCTATCTTCAGAAGTTCCTGTTGAAAAATTGTTAGTTAATACTGGGTTGCTAACAGTATCTATCTTGCTTTGTTCCCTGTCTGTCGGGCTATATGAGGCAAAACTTCGCGAGACATTTAGAGGAATAATACGTCGAATCTTTGTCAGCGTAGGGCTAAGTTACTTCTTAGTTGAAGTTGTCAGTCGTGTTTTGTTTGACCACTTGCTGATGGATAGCTATTTTCTACCAGCTTCAGTGTGCGCGATCATTATAACGCTCGTTGTATTCAGGTATTTTACAAACCGTTTAGGGTTACTAGGTCTTGGTAAGGTTAGGATCATAGTGCTGGGCGCGGGTGAGCGTGCATCTATTATAGAAAAAAGAATGCGCCGTGACGTCGACCGTATTGGATTTGAATTGGTCGGTTTTATACCAATTCCAGGCGATAATCGAGAAGACGGTATACACAAAGAAAAAATTATTCATGTCAAAGTTGATGAAAATTTCCAGCAGTTCATCGTGGACAATGACATCGAAGAAATCGTTATAGCGTGCGACCAGCGGCGTGGTACTTTGCCAGTTGAAGTATTATTTGATTGCAGACTTCGAGGGATAGAAGTTACTGAGCTCCTTGACTTCATGGAACGTGAAACTGGGCAAATAGTAGTTAACCTTATGTATCCGAGCTGGGTGATTTACTCTAATGGCTTTAAGAGCCAAAACTACTTACGCGATGCCCTAGATTACACCGTAAATGCTATCTTAGCCTTTATAATACTTTTTTTCGTATGGCCTATAATGCTAGCCACCGCTATTATTATTTATCTCGATGATGGGAGACGAACTGGTGTTTCGGTTCTCTACAAACAGGAACGAGTAGGTTTGAATGGACAGCTTTTTAAAATACTTAAATTTCGAAGTATGCGTCCTGACGCTGAAAAAGATGGCGCTAAGTGGGCGAGTAAAAACGACGACAGGGTTACGAGAATAGGTCACTTCATTCGTAAATATCGTGTGGATGAATTACCTCAGCTGCTCAACGTTTTTAAAGGTGAAATGTCATTTATAGGGCCGCGTCCAGAGCGCCCTCAATTCGTTGAACAACTTGTCAGAGAAGTTCCTTATTACAACCAACGACACAATGTGAAGCCAGGCTTAACAGGGTGGGCTCAGCTTAATTACCCTTATGGTGCAAGCGTCGAAGATTCTATGGAGAAACTTAAATTCGACTTGTACTATGTAAAGCATCAAAGTTTACTTTTAGATATTCTTATTCTTATCAGAACGGTTGAAGTAGTTTTGTTTGGAAAGGGAAGATAGCGGTAGTTGAACTTGCAGGGAGAAGTCGCAATGGATTTGAAGGTTCACAAGTTTTTTTGGGTTTTACTGTCTATCACCGTGCTGTGGTGCTTAGCCAACTATCCAATAATGGTATCGCTTTGGGAATATAGTTTCGATGATGGAACGTACTCTCACGCCTATCTGGTTCCTTTTATCATTGTTTACCTCTTCTATATACTTGAACAAGAAAACCGAGTGCTCTTCCGCGAGCGACCTAGCTTGCCTTGGCTTGGCCTTTTAGCGATATCAGCCATAGGGCTAGTGCTTACTACCTGGTCACAGATAAGCTTACTTTATTGGGCTGCATCGTTAGGGACTTTGATTTCACTTGCTTTTTGCATTTTTAGATTCAATGTTTCAACTTTATTTCCCTTTTCCTTTCTTGTGTTCATTTTTCCCTTTTGGGGAGCATTAGCAATCCCGTTACAAAGCTTATCAGTCTATGTTGTTACTGCGCTAATGGGGTTAACCAATATCCCTGTTTATGTAGAGAATGAGTTTGTTACTATCCCGGCAGGAATCTTTGAAATAGCAGAAGGTTGTAGTGGATTAAGGTATGTGATCGTTTCTGCAGCAATCAGCAGTTTGTATGTTTTTTTGTATTTAAAAACATTACGCTCTGCATTGATATTCACTTCTGTTGCTTTAGCTGGTGCGCTCGTAACGAATTGGCTAAGGATCGTTGCACTTATTGTAATAGGCCATGAAACTGAAATGCAAAGTAGTTTGATGACGGATCACAATAACTTTGGTTGGTACATATACATTCCTGTCGCTATTTTCCAGTTTTATATAGGTAGGAAACTTGAAGATAGGGAGCATGCGGCAGGAAAAAGCGGAATAACCAGTAAACGCGAATTAAATTCGCCTCTATCGCGTAGTGCGCTGTTCATCGCAAGTGGGCTCTGTCTAGTGCTATCCTCTAGCGTTGCCTTGATGGTTGCAGAAGATGTGTCGAATGAGGATTGTTCGGCGGCGACCCTAACCATAGAGCCTCGAATATATAACTATGCGAGAGTTTGCAGTGCAACAATAGAAGATATTGAGCTCGTAAATTTTGAGTTCGACGGTGAGCACTTAGATGATAAAGCATCTTATTATTTGAATAGTCCCATACCCGAAGGGTTTCACACTGTTCGAAATCTTGATAGTGACAAATGGAATGCTCGGGAAATCAGTGACCGACGAACGAAGCGTTTTTTGATTGCTTATCGATATGGCACATCATCCGGTTTTTACAAGTCGCTATTCAGTCTAAAAAAATCTCGACTTAAAAATGCGCTATCCGGCGATATGTCATCAAGTATTCAATGGATAATAGTACCTTGCGATTCTAGTTGTAACCTAAGCAATATCGAAAGAGCGCTGCAGTGAAAAGTGTGATAAGCACACGAATAATAAATAATATTCATGAAATGAAAGCTATTCGCTCTTCTTGGATAGAGTTGGAGCGCAACGCCCAGTTTAAAAGCGCATTTAATAGTTTTGATTGGGTATCGACATGGGCTGAATTTTACAGAGAACATATCGAAAAGCTGCTCATTTTTACTAGTTGGGATGCTGAAGCTCTTGTATGCGTATTACCACTCTATATAAGCAAAAGTAATTTAAAAACCGCTTGCTTTATAGGTAGCTATGAACCAACAGACATTGAGACCTGCAGTGAAGCACAGGATTTTTTGATACGCTCTTCAGCAGTTGATCTGAGCGAACCTATGTCGGTCATTCAATCAACAATGAGAAAAGAAGGATTAACTTCCATTCGCTTAAGTAATGTGAGCCCGAATGCATTGATATTGAGCGCAGTGCAAAGAGGTGATGTTCCCACAACATTTAGTCCTGTTAGAAGGCGCTATCTTGTCGATATTCCTGATGGCGCAGAAAAGCTTATACGAAAAACGAAAAGGCTTCAGAATGCTGCGCTTCGGGCAGGGATGCGTATTTGCCAAGTAACAACTGAAGACGACCTTGAGCGAGTATTTGATGCGCTAATCACCCTTAATCGGAAGAGATGGACAAGTAGAGGTTATAAAGCGATATTCGACGCTCACGTTTTTCGTGAATTTCACCGTAATATTGCTCGTAAGCTATTGAGTAAAGGTAATTTATCTATGCTGTATTTGGAGCAAGGAAGTGAAGTTATCGCAGTAAATTATGGCATACGCTCAAACAATACCGTTATTTTTTACCAAAGTGGTTTCGACGAAGACAAAAAGCCTAACGTATCTCCCGGTAAGTTGTTGCATAGCGCACAGGCCCAAAAGGCTAGAGAACAGTTGCTTTCTCATTATGACTTTATGTCTTCATCATTTAATGAGACCTATAAACAGAGTTTAGCATCGAGTTCCGAGCCTGTTTATGAAGTAGAAATACATAAACATAAGCTTACCTGGGTGTTAGCTAAATTTAAGGTTATTGCCAGAAACATAAAAAGGCGTTTAGTTTTCTAATGGTTGGAGTTACCCAGAAAAATGCGTCGTTTGGCGCAAGTTCATCTACATCTGACGCTAAGTTCGGCTTTTTCTTACTTTGTGTCTATACCGCGTTAGTTCTTATAAGACCACATGAGTGGCCCGTACTCAATGTACAATTTCCACTGCTTAGAATAGTCCTAATAATTACCTTTTTTGCTTATTTAGTTTCATTGAGGCCAAAGGCATGGAACGTTCAATGCACTATTTTAATATTGATGTTCTTTTCGATGTTTCTTTCAGAAGTCCGAGCGTCACGTTATTTTAATGACCTTGGATATGTTATCGACTGGATCAATGCGAATATTATCCCCTTCATTCTCTTCTTAGGCTTTCTCACATCCTTCGGCCGACAAAAAGTCATTCTATTTATTTCTTTAGTTGCTTGCGTGATTATGTCTCAGCACGCCTACGTTCAGATATCTTCGCCCTTTGGAGAAGGTTGGGCTGAAACCGTTATTTACCGGAATGACGGGCCAACTCAAATGGCACAAGCACGTTACATTGGGGTCTTCAATGATCCTAATGATATGGGTATGTTCTTAGTTATGAACATACCCATCGCAATTTTCTTCATGGTAAATTCTCAGCGTTTTCTCATGAAGATTATGTGGCTGGCAGTCGCAGGAATATTGATGATGGGAATTTACTGGACAGGGAGTCGAGGTTCGCTAGTGGGGGTAATGGCTGTTCTATTTTCATTTTTCTATCTTAGGTTCGGTCGCGTAAAATCTTTGGTGCTAGCAAGTCTTTCAGTACCAGGCGTAATTATCGTTATGAGTTCATTCAGATCAATAAGCAAAGACGATGAAAGCGCCATGCAACGTCTGACAGCGTGGTATGAGGGCATTCAAATGTTGCTCCACAGGCCACTGTTTGGATTTGGAAAGGAACGTTTTCTGGAATATCACTACAAAGTCGCCCACAACTCATTTGTCACTGTGATGGCCGAATTGGGAGTTTTAGGCTACATGTTGTGGATGACTTTTATTCTTCTGTGCATGGTCATGTTACTTAGAGTCATAAATCTTAAGAAAACGGAGCACGCCAAAGACCCTAAACTGTCCCGTGAAATATCGCTCGCTATATTTTTACAAGTTTCACTTATTGGGTTTTGTAGCACGGCTTTCTTCATAAGTAGAAGTTACGTAATCTTTTTCTACATCTTTGCAGCTATGACTTCAGCGTGTTTTATTCGCGTATCAAGGCAATACCCCGATTTAAATCTATCGCTTACACCAAAAACTATTGTCCAAACTTTTGTCCTTAGTTTAATGAGCTTGATAGGTTTATATCTAATAATAATATTTTTGATGAGGCTTTAGTCCTCAAGGAGTAAGAAGTGAGCAGCGTAAAAGCAAGTGTAATCGTGGCTGTCTACAATGGCGCGAAGACACTTACCAAAACAGTTGAAAGTATATTGTCTCAAACCTACGATAATTTTGAACTGCTCCTTATTGATGATGGGTCTACTGATAAGTCTCATGAACTTATTAAGAAATTTCTTGACGACCATCGCGTTAAATACTTTAAAAAGCAAAATGGTGGCGTAGCGTCTGCTCGAAATTTCGGTATTGCACGAGCAACTGGCGAAGTCATTGGCTTTTGCGACCAAGATGATCAATGGCTTCCCCAAAAGCTTGAAAAACAAATTCCACTTTTCAGCGACCCCGATGTAGGGTTGGTTTATAGCTGGGTGGACATTGATAAGCATGGCAAACGAGAATGTTCATCCCCTGAGTTTGAAGGGGAGTGTTTTGAAGCGCTTCTGAATAGAAATTTCGTCTCTTGTTGTACCGCTATGGTCCGAAGGACAGTGTTAAATCAGGTGAATGGGTTGGATGAAAGCCGAGAACTGCATGGTGTGGACGATAGGCACCTTTGGCTCAAGGTCGCAAGGACATCAAAACTTGCCGTCGCTAAAACCCCATTAGCAATTTACTTTATTCATGGAGAAAACTATTCTTTGGATAATAAAAAAATGTTAATCGCTGACCTCTCCTGTATTGAAAAGATAGCGTCTTTAGAAGACCTAACTCCTCGAGAAAAGTCACTCTGCAAAACCGCCAAATACAATGCTTACAAGCATTACGGTAATAATTTTTTATATAGAAATTCACCACAATTATCGGCAAGCTGCTTCTTATCTGCTTGGAAAGTAAAGCCTTGGCATTTAGAAAACCTAGTTGCAGCGTCATTATTATCGGTGATGCCTTCTAACCTACTCATTAAATTGAAACAAACCAAAAATCGAGTCCAATAGAATGCAAAATAAAGCACTTATCGTTATAGGTATGCACAGAAGTGGAACATCCGCGCTTTCTGGTTTACTTGATGAACTGGGTATTTTTATGGGCAAAACTTTATTCGCAGCACAGAAAGGGGTAAATGAAAAAGGCTTCTTTGAAAATGCGGAATTGGTAGCCCTCAACGATCTCATGTTAGATGAACTAGCATCTTCTTGGGATAACCCTATAGCGGACATTTGCGATTATTCTATCGGCAAGGAGTCTTTTTTTATAGAAAAAGCTCATTCTTTGCTTAAGAACGATTACGATAATCAAGCTTTTTGGGGAATGAAAGACCCCAGAACTACCTTGTTACTTCCTTTTTGGAAAAAGGTCCTTGAAGAAAATGAAAGGGTATTACCTCATTATATATTGATGCTGAGATCTCCTTTCGAGGTATTCGGTTCACTCAAAAAGCGAGATGATTTTTCTTTGGAAAAGTCACTAATGTTGTGGATGAATTATACCTTGAGTGGGTACTATCACTCAATGCATGCACCTCGATTGATTGTTCATTACAATCAGCTCTTATCATCTCCTGAAACCGTGGCCAAAAACATTGCTGCATTAATCGACAAACCTTTTGATATCGCTGCTTCACAGTTGTCTTTCGTAGATAAAAAGATGCGGAATCAGCGCACTGAGCCTACTTTAGAAACTCCGCTTGCTGTAATGGCGCAGTCAGTTTATGAACAGCTATCGAAAGAGAAAGTAGATGAAGCAGAACTAAATAAAATCAGAAATGATTACTTGAGTTATCAATCTAGTCTATCCAATGTATTAAAAGAACACTTATTGGCAGTAAAAAAGGAAGAAGTGTTTTATAGGAAATTATTCGTCGATGCATACAATTCATTTTGGTGGAAATGCAGTTGGCCAATCAAGAAAATAGAAGAGTTGATTAGAGGGAAAAAGTGATGAGACACGTCGTTGTGGGGGTTATAACTTGTAGAAGGCCTGAATGGTTGTCTCGACTCCTCGATAGTCTACTCAAACAAGAAGTGCGAGAGGAAATAAAGGTCACGATTGCCGTCGTTGATAATGCAAATGACGACAAAACCCGAAAAGTGGTTGAATCAAAAAAAGTTTCAAGTACATCGATTAACCTTCTTTACGATATCGAGCCTAAGCCTGGGATAGTGTTTGCAAGGAATAAATGCGTTTCCCTATGTCAGTCATTGAATGCTGACTTTCTAGCCTTTATAGATGATGACGAATGGTTAGAACAAGATAATTGGATTAACACGTTGCTCGAAGCATCTGAGCGATACAACTGCGATATCGTGACCAGTCGAGTTGTTTCAGTTGGAGAAAGTGGCACCCCTGATTGGGCTGTTAACCTCATTTACGGGAAAAACCCTTACGAGGAAGGGGAGCAGCTACCAGTGTTTTATACCAACAACTTACTGCTTTCAAAAAGCGTTATTGCGGCCACAGTCCCCTGTTTTGATAAACGTTTTGCCATGACGGGAGCCAGTGATTATCATTTTGCATTAAGGTGTAATCACCTTGGGTTTCGTTGCGTGTACACAGAGGCTCCTGTACACGAAGAGTTTCCTAAGAGCCGAGCAACGATTAAGTGGTTTTGCAGAAGGGGGTTTCGTTCCGGTATAGGATATACGCGATCTCACCTTTTTGAAGAAACGTATGTCAAAGCGCTAGTTCGTGTTACCTTCATGACCATGGTCAGATTGGGGCGAAGCCTTTTGAGTTTCGCACAGGGCATCGTTACACTGAACAAAACAAAATTAGTAGACGGCCTGTTTCGACTTTGTTCTGCGGCTGGTTCAGTTGCTGGCTTCTTCGGTATCAAACATGAAGAATATAAAGTTATTCATGGTAAATAATTCAGCTCTGTGATTTTAGGATAACGAAATAGCGGTTAAAGTTTACGAGGCTCTTTATGCAACGTTTTTACACTACAATACTCTTTCTCGTAGCGCTATTGAGCGCTCATTGCGCCCTAGCCTCGGAAAGTGACTGTATAGAAAAAAATATTTCAGTGTATCAGTGGGGGGTGAGGCACTATGCAGCGATGCCAGCAACACTATCGGTTCCGCCAGGTAATACACTTGATGCCTGCATTAAACTCACGGGTATTGGCACTAAACCTCTTGAAATAACGCCTAAGCATTACGATTTATCTGTCAACGGTGGTCCTTTTATAACAGGCAAGACGTTACAAATATTCGATAATGATGTGCTGCGTATAAAGCTTGTAGCACCCGCAAAACCCAATGACCACAAGGTAACTCGTCTTGAGTTTTTTGAAACTGATAAAACTATGCGACGAGATGTCTTGCGAATTGCCTGGCAAGTTCAAACTGATAACAGTAATACACTCCCTACCACGTGGTATGTAGGTTCAGACAAACGCTTTACTCAAGTATCTCAAGTTCTGGCGAAAGTACGCAGTGGTGATACAATCGTACTAAATAAAGCTGAAGTTTTTGAGCCATTTGAAATTAAATTTGTTTCTGGAAGTAAAGAATATCCAATTACCCTGACTTCGAATGCAGAAAGCGCAAATGAACGTCCGATCATAAGTGGTGGGGTGCCCCGTTTTGGCTGGGCCGTTGGTTTACGTTCATCTCATTTCTGGGTAGTTGAAAACATTGTAATTAAAGATGCTGCAGTATGTTTCCGAAATGAATCTCACGGTACGGTTTTAAGGCAAGTACTTATAAAAGGTTGCCATATCGGAGTGATGGGAACGGACTATAATGCTGGCAGTTTGACGGTTACTCACTCGGAGATTACTCAAAGCGGTGGGAGAGAAGCGGGTAAAAAGTGGGGCCACCCTATTTATGTGGCAAGTGACCCCCATACTTTTCCTAAAGCACAGCTAGTTTTAGCGCATAACTTTATACACAATAATCAAGGAAACAACGTAAAGTCCAGATACGAAAAAAGCCTCATACATAATAACTGGATAGAAGCCGGCAACGATAATCAAGCCCGTTATGTGCTTGAGTTAATTGGTTATGATGGACACTATGATTTTATGGGTCAAGAATACGTTGTGCAAAATAATTTCCTTATTCACAATCGATATGGCTTAGGAAGCAGAGTTGGAGGCGACGGTAAGGGACCATCCAGGGGAAGCGTATCGTTTAAAAATAATTTATTTATAATTGGTTCGGGCTTTTCGTTTCCGCTTATTAGAACTTTTCAGGGACTTGGTGAATTAAACGTATTGAATAATACTGTAGCGTATACAGGAGAGACAGCTCCTATTACTTTCGTGCAGGATGAGTTAAACAATACGGATTGGCTAAACGGTAAGGCTAAAATATCTGTTATTGGTAATACCGTTAATCAATCAGTTACTTTGCTAACTACAATAGAGCGCAGCAGCAAAGCCGATCAAAGTTTAGTTGAAATAGAGCAAAACCGTAATCTCGAGCCTTTACAGTTATCAAGAGATATCCTCAATTCAAATCGTCCCAACCCCGAAGAATATATCAGTGACATAGGGTTGAACTAGACAACGTAACCTACGTCTTTCTCCATGTCTTTATTCATAGACGCTTTAAGGTGAGAGGGAATATTATTTTCCGCGGTATATTCAGCACCGAAAATGGGAGAATTTTCCATTTCCGCACGCTTTTTTTCAATATACGCATCATAAGAGCAAATGTGGCGAGCGGGCACGCCTCCGAAAACGCTATTCGAAGGCACGTCCGAGCTTACAACACTGCCAGCACCAACAATGACCCTATCGCCTATTGTAACACCTGGTAATACAATACTTCCTGCCCCGATAAATACCTTATTTCCAATAGATACCTTTGCTAATCGTGTATACCCTAATTCGTGTTTTGTACTGGCGTCATGAGCGAGAATATGAACATTTGGAGCCAAGGTTACATTATCGCCTATGGTAATGTGCCAAGCGTGATCTGGGTCAATGATTACACCGCGCAACATATTAAAATGCTTGCCAATTTTAGCGCCATTTTGAATTGCTACGTTGACAGGGCTCACCGGACGCAATTTTCTTAAAATTTTTCTAATCATTTGGCTTCCTTTACGTTTACTCAATTTGAGTAAGTACGCACTGCAGTACCTAATTTATTATCATTAGAACCTGACGTATTAAACCTACTTTTTCCAATTTTGACTAACTAGGAAACAGTCTGCGAATTCACTTTGCAATTTACAAAAGTCTTCCTCGAAAAGTACGTGCAACTGCGCGTAAGTTTGTTCATCTAGTGAGGGTACAGGCTTTGTAGCAGAGTTCTTTATACTGGCGATAACCTGGCCTGGCAAAACGCTTTTTAGAAACTTAGTGACTCTTTGTATATGCGCGGGGTTAATATGTTTTAGAACGCTAGCAGCTCCCCGCCACTGGTAAGATTTATTTTTAGTTTTTTCTGTTTCACCATGCTGCATTTCAACAGGAGAAAGTGAGAGAAAAGTGAGCAATTGTTGAAACACTTCATCAGTATTATTCACAAAATCTTCAAAGAACAAAACTCGAATCTGTGTTTTAGGAAATACTTCCGCTATTGCGCTTAATTGCTGATAGTAACAGGAGCCATTAAAGTGAGGTGAATTAGGCGATGAAATAGCCTCTAAAGGCTCACCTCTTTCTACGCCGTTTCTAATATAGTGCCAATACGACGACCAAGCACGCTTGGCCGGATCTCTTACTAGATAAATAATCTTGGCAGTTGGATCAACCTTAAAAAGTCGATTAGCAATGTCAACAGTATCGGATGTTTCGGTATACGAAGTCGACGCATCAACTCTTACTGAGGACGTACTATCAAATAGTGCATCGTACTGTTGCAGGCTACTTTCATTTACTTCATGAATTGCGAAAGTATCAGGCTCTTTTCCTTTAGCGAGCGACACATCGGGGTGTAAATCAAGAAGATCTGCAAGTTTTGTAGTTCCCGACTTCGCAGCCCCAACAAGATACGTATACCTTGCCTTTACATTTTGCATTTAAAAAGTCTCACTCGTTATAAATTGATGTACTCATATGCATCAATATGAAAGAATAATCGCGATATCATACAGTTGTATCTGGCTAAGTAAAATAAGGTTGAAGCATCTTCGTGTAATTTTTATCTGTTACTTTGAATGTTATGACTCGAGAATGAGTTCGTTCATCTAGTTTGAGCTAAACGTATTTTTCAACCGAGAAGGTGCAATGAGAGAAACCGTACTCCACTCCCTTAAATGGGTCGCTTTTGGTAAAGCTATAGGTCAGTCTGTAAGGTGGGTTACCACTATTTTCACCCTGCAATTCTTGTTTCCTGAAGACTATGCAGTAATAGCACTTTCAACATTTTTTATGGCGCTTTCATGGTCATTTAGCCGAGGTGGCATCGCTCCAGCGCTTATCAGAGAAAAAAATATCGATGACCACCTGGTAGGGGAGTTCTTCACTTTATCAATAATCGCACACTTTCTGCTTTTCATCCTTTTGCAAATACTCGCGGAGCCGTTAGCGACATTCTATGGAGACGCGCGACTTGAAGATGTTATAAGGGTCACCTCACTAACTTTTATCATTTCATTGATAGGTTTTATCCCAAGTACTCTGCTAAATAGAGAAATGCTGTTTAAAAAACTCGCCATGGTAGATGCAATTGCAGAGTCTATAGGAGCATTGGCGACCGTTACTTTGGCTTGGTTGGGTTATGGTTATTGGTCTATTGTATTTGGCGTGGTGCTCACAGAGATTCTTAAACAGGTTGGATATTTATTCAGATCACCTTCTTGGATTTGGCCTAAAAAGTTTACTGAAAGAATTAAGAATACTTACGAATTTGCGTGGCGCGCTGCTACTCAGTCAGCATTAGGCTATATCATTTTTAACGTAGATGTTGCTATCGCAGGTGTCTTTCTTAGCATTACTGAGTTGGGAATTTATCAATTCGCTGTAGTATTGGCGATGATGCCGGCGGCAAAAGTATTGCCAATGCTTCGACAAATCGCTCTACCGGTATATGCAAAGATCCAAGATGAACCTGCGTCATTAGAATGGTACTTCCTTAAAACTCAGCGTATCAGCGCGTTGATTTTCGTTCCTGTATTCTGGGGGATGGGAGGGACTGCGTTTGTACTTATTCCAACAGTTTTCGGAGAGAAATGGAGTGATGCAGCTATGGTTATTGCGGTTTACTGTATTTCTATGCCCATTAAAAGTTTACAGCAACTTTTTAATCCGCTTATGAAAGCAACAGGTCAGATGAAAGTAGTTCTTTCTAATACATTCCTGTATGGCGCTATTCTTATACCAAGCTTTTTTATGGGCGCTCAATTTGGTGGGGTAGGTATAGCCACATCATGGTTGGCCGCTTTTGGTTTTGCATTCTTTCTGGCGACCTACCGCTCATGCAGAGCGCTTAATATAAGTTTTAGACACTATCTTGGGAGTATATATAAAGTGCACCTCTACGGTGGTGCTATGGCGACGGCATGTCTACTCATAGGGCACTATCTTGACATGATCTATCCACTAGTTACATTGAGTGTGCAAGTAATATCTGGTGCGCTAATTTATATAGGTCTCGTTTGGTTATTTTCCCGTGATTATTTAAAAGAAATCATTGAAATGTTTAGAGGTAAAATAACCAAAGCTTAGACGACTTAAACGGATACTTTGCAACTTCTCATGCCAACTACAGATACTTATTTTCTTTTAAAGTTAGAAAAGACGATAAGCATTTTATCCACTAAAAACCGACCACTAAGTTTGGGTAGTCAGTACCCAAGCGTAGACGTCGCATGAAAGCAGCTCATATGGTCAATCAAGCGACATTACTAACTAAATTTGTGTATTTAGCGAAATAGCGACATAATCCGCGTTGCTGCGTTGTGCCATGTGTATTTTAAAATAGAATCTTTAATGAGCTTTCTATCCCACCCAAACTTGTTCATACTTAGCAAAGCTTGCGTAACTGACTTGGTACATTGAGGAGCGATCAAAACGCCACCTAAATTTGGTACCAAAACTTCAGATATACCCCCTACATCAGTAGCGATAACGGGTGTCCCTGTTGCTAAGGCTTCCATGATAACATTAGGAACCCCTTCTCTATAACTTGGCAATATGAGTGCGTCTGACTCATGAAGCTCGTTCACAAGCGATTGGTGAGGTATGGCGCCGAGTAGTGTCACAGCGTGCTCAAGAGACTTAGCGCTTATCAACTTTTGAAGTGCTTCTTTACTGCCACCTTCTCCTGCAATACGCAAAGTCATCATTTGGCCATTGAGCATCGCTTTTTCAAAACCTTCAATAAGCTCAAATACCCCTTTAGTTGGAATAAGAGAACCAACAAACAGAAGACGCTGCGTTTCGCTAGAAAACGGTGTGGTGTCTCTGAGCGTAAATACGTCAAAATCGACCCCGTTATAGATAACGTGAGGGTTTACCTCTGGTACGTGTTTTTTTACCACTTTAGCGAGCGCTTTGCTTTTTGTCGTTACCGCAGTACTCTTTTTAAACGCCCAGCGCATCTGTTTTTTGTGCAAAGGCTGCTGCATCAGTGCATTAACATCACTGCCTAAGCATTCAATGATGAGTTTGTATTTAAAAACGCTTTTTCCCAGTGCTGCAACGACAGCTTCAGCATAAGCCCAGCTAGCTATTACATTTTCACTCTTAGCTAACCAAACCAAAGGTTTTACACAAATAATAAGTGACAACAACAAGAAGAGAGGGTGTAAAGAGGTAAGAACTTTAGGAATATAAAAAAACGGAAATAAACAAAAGCCTTCAGGACTTCTGTGACCGTTAATCACAACCTGCTTGAAATAGGTAAACCAAGGAACAGGCATCAGAACTTTAACATCGGCATGTGCTTTCAGGTGCCTAATTTCCTCAAAGTTGTATGTCGCTCTAGCTGGTTGCCATGGAAGAGGATGCAGGTTAGTGAAGAAAAGAATAGATTTTTTCATTATCGATATGCTGCTTCATAAATCGAGGATACATCATTAATGGCGTAATTCTGATTAACAAATTCATATGCGCTCAGCCCAACGTGTTTTAAGCTGTCTCGATTATGTATTTGCGAAAGTAGCAGTGTATGCCAACACTCAATATCATCAACATTGTAAATAAACCCATTTTCCCCATGTTGAATAAGGCGAGGAATTTGACCAACGGAAGTAGATATCGCAGGAATGCCCCGAGCCATAGCCTCTAGCAAAGACATAGGTAATCCTTCAGTGGTTGAGTTAATTAATAGAATATCCTGACGCTCATAAATGGCATCTTCGTCTAACACTTCACCGTGCAGTGTTACGGAATCGTGTAATGCGTATTTCGTGATGAGATGCTCTATGGCACTTCGCTCAGGCCCATTCCCAAACACATTTAACTTTGCAAACTGTCTAAGCTCATACCGAGCGAAGGCTTCTACCAATTGTGCAATGTTTTTAAGTGGCACAAGTCGACACACAGTACATAAATTTAAGATTGGCTGTTCTGCGATATTTTGGGGAATAGGGGGGCAATAAACGCCATTACTAATGACGATAACGTCTTGTGGCTTCCACTTATAACGTTTGTAAATCCCCTCTCTAATGCTTTCAGAAACACCAAACACTTTGTCGATATAAAGTTGTGCCAGTTTGTGAGATCCCTTTACAAACCCAATAGGAGGTTCAACTTCACCGTGGATCGTATAAATCACTTTTTTAAAGAGTAGAATGGGGAAAATAGGTGCAAAGGCTTTTATCACCGCCGGGGAGTGAATATGAACTGTGGAAAAGCCGGCTAAATAACGTGATGCCTTTATAAGGCGCGTAATAATATTTCCTTTAACGTTGATAACCTCAACGCCGAGTGATTCTATGTCATGTTGAAACGCGTCGCTTTTATCACCAAACGATAAAACTTTGACATCGAGGCCTTTTTGACTTTGTACCTTAACCAGGTTCTTAACACATTTTTCCGCACCACCAACTTTCAAACTGCTTACGCAGTGTAAAATACGCATCCTAATACCTCTTGGCGTAACTAAACATGCGCTTTATATCTGCGATAGACATTTCAGGAGCGATGGGGAATCGATGGAGATCATATGGGTTAGTACTCGGGATTGTATTTATGCCAGGTTGAAAATTAAATGCGAGTTCGTAACCGGTATCTTTTAACCCTTCTATTACCCTTTTATCATAGGTCGCCTTACTCCCTACAGGATAAGAAAAAGCTGAAATATCGCACCCTAAATTGCTCTCAAGCAGAGCTTTTGAGTGACTCAACTCATAAAATAACTCATCTTCTGAAAGCTTAGTTAATATATCGTGATTGTGTGAGTGAGCTCCGAGCTCCATTCCAGATTCGACTAACGTATTTAAATGATGCCAATCCATAAATTCTGCACGAGGGTAGCCGTCTTGATGATGCAACGTTTGCTCAAGCTGACTAATCTGTTTTTGGGCGGGTAGTTTACAGTTTTTGACAGCTTGTAGTACGGCTCGAATGAAACGTTCCTGACAATTTTCAAATACTACCTCATTTCGCCACGCATCAAGATGCACTCGATTAGGTGTGTGACGCTTAATAAGGTAGGCCACTTTGTCCCACCAGGGTACATGCCGGCTTCCTACTAGGCCCGTTGCAATGAAAAAAGTGGCTGACACATTGTTATTACAAAGCACGGGTAAGGCATTGCTAAAATTATCAATATAACCGTCATCAAATGTTAAGCACAATAGCTTAGATTTTGGCTTCTTATTGTTCGATAACAACTCGGTCAATGCCTTGAGACTAATTATATCAAAATTTTGTTTAAAAAATTTTATATGGGCATCAAGCTCTTCAGTAGTGCACGAATATACACACGGATCAAATTCCGTATCTTTACGATTGCCTATCCGGTGAAAGTTTACGCTGTAAAGGCCGTTAGGAGCTGTGCGCCACGACAACCCGTCTAGGCCCAGCATGCGCCCTGCTTTCATTTTTATTTTTGACAACATGCTACGCTAGCTTTTTGAACGCTGGGGGAGCAAGCACATAGTCTCGGAAATGGTTTGGATTGCCTTCTTCCCCAGCTTCAGCTGCTTTTATGATGTTATACATTTCTCTAGCAGAGACGTAATGTAGGGCGTAATTCTTTCCATCGTTATATTTAGAGGTTAAATGTCGATGCATTTCCTTTATAGGCTCGCCAAGTAATGTGTCCATATCGCCATCCTGAGCTCCGTGGGTGTGTACTTTTATAAATATCCATTCAGGTTTTCCTTCGACATGAATAGCTTGATCGACCCACAAATCAACGCGATTAGGTGTCGGAGGAAACGTTTTTCTAACATCTGAGTTTTCGATTTGAGGGAAAATTCCTTTCTTTCGCACTTTCCAATTTAAACCCAAAACTCCTTGGATAAGCAGTAGGTCACCCCAAGCCTTGCCACCTTTTACGATAGGTCGTCCGGTTTCATACGACTTCGGTTTCTCAGGATCGTCTTTCGCATAGTAAATGGTATTTAACATAGCGGGTTGCGATTCATCGGGGGATGGAAACGTGAAATCGGCGTAACACCCGGTTTCTCGAAGTACAATAAGCTCATCGTTTACACCGCACCATTTTCCTTCAGGGTGAGAGTTATCTAACACCCAGTTTCCATGTATAAAGGCGTAAACGGGTTTGCCTGTCTCCGGGTCAACGCTTAATGCATTATGTTCTTCGTGAAGACATTGGGCAAAGCCAGAGAGGGTTTTTCTTAAGTTATCGCTAGTATCATCTTCATGATGTAGGTGTATCTCTATCTCGCCAAAACCTTTAGCACATAAATCGGAAATTTTATCTAAATGTTCTTTTCGATACTCCTCTTCGGGAAAGAAAAAGCTATGTTTTGGATGATTTCCGTCTGCATCAAGAAATTGTGAGGCCATTTTAGGGTAATCAACCATCCATCGGTCCACACGTTGCCGCTCCAATTCAATGTTATCTTTATTTTTCCACTGAGGCTCATAGTGGTCTACGAAGCAAAACATGACATGCTGCGTACCACTTACAGTAGGCTTTTGTGTAAACCGGCTTTTTGTGTAGTTCCAAAGCCAACTCTGCATTTTCTTTTTCTTTACAATGGCAATAAATGCTACTGAGAGTAATACTAAAAGTGCTAGTGTAAGCGCGATCATCTAGATGTCCTTTGCCATGTCGCTGATAGGTTAGAGGATAAAAACTTAATGTAACCTCTGAAAAGGGATATATTCATTGATACAAAAAATGTTATTAGACTAATAATATTTCCAACTATTGGAACGTTTTTGAATATTCTCAACTCGCCTAGCAACCAGAAAGAATAGAACGCTAGCTGTCCAAATAACATTACCGTATATAAATAATTAGTGTGCCACAAGAGTACAACGTTGAGAAGCAAGGTAATTATCATTAAATGAGGAACAAACCAGCGGATTACCTTATGGCTTAGATAAGAAAACCAGCGCCATTTATAGCGTGGATTAAGCAACCATGTTAAGCGGGACAATGATTGATAATTGCCAGCGCCTATGCGAATGCGTCTGCCTGCTTCTTCCTTTAAGGTCGGTGCGATCTCTTCTGTCGCCAACGCCTGTTTATTATAGATTATTTGATATTTTCTTTTGGCTACGTTCATCACAATGCAGAAATCATCTATTATCGTGTTGTCCGGCAATGGTTCGTAAAGCGAGGTTCTAATCGCGTAAATCCCACCGTTAGCACCAAGGAGAGCATCAATTTTCGATTCGTGTTTTTTCAAAAATTGTTCATATTTCCAATAAATGCCATCTTTATTGTCGCCTGAAAAAGCGTCTACAAGGTTAAGCTCGCCACATACGGCACCAACTCTTGCATTTTCAAAAGGTGAAACCAAGTTGAGTACAGCATCATTTGCAAACATGGTATTGGCATCAGAGAATACGGTTATGTCACTTTTAACACGCTCAAGCAAGTCGTTGAGTACATTGATTTTTCCCCGGTTTTCTTCAAAACAAAAAACGCAAAGACGTGGATCGCGAAAACTGCTAATTATACTGTCGGTTTTGTCGGAGCTACCGTCTGAGGCAATGAGAAATTGTATTTTTTCATGGGGGTAATCAAGTGATAACAGGTTTTCTATGCGCTCACCTATACAGCTTTCTTCATTATACGCGGATATCACGACTGACACCGAAGGTAATTCACCACCCTCAGTTATCACATTATTCTTGACTTGCTCGCGTTTAGAAAATGCTTTGCTGAAAGAATATAGTACAACCGGATATAATAAGTAGCTGTAAAGAATGAGGAAGATGGCCAACCAAAATAAGAATTCTATGTACTTCATGAGATTTATCTAGCTTTTGCTGGTATTCCCAATGCTGTAGTGTTTGAAGGGACATCCTTCACTACCACTGCATTAGCGCCAACTTTCACGTTACTTCCTATGTTAATACCGCCAAATGCTTTGGCTCCAGCTCCGAAAAAAATATCGTCGTTGAGTATCGGTGACTCGCCTTTTTCGTCTCCAATTACCACACCACTTTCTAGAGTAATGTTTTTGCCACCAATAACCTTTGAATTAATGACAACACCAATAGGATGCATTATCACAAAACCTTCATCAAATTTGGCATTCACACCAATTACACATCCATTATAAACACGGTTTATATGGGAAAGTATCAGTGCAAAAGGGGATAGCAGTCTTATTTGAGCACATCGATATGCTAAACGATAAAGTATGTTTGCACTTGTCCCATCAGTAAAAAAGATTCGCAGCTTCGAAATCTCAGCGCCATCATCCAAGAATATTTGCTTCTTTCTCGCAAAATCTGATTTTATTAATTTAAATGTTTCAGACATCACGCAGTTTCTTTGTTGTCATTTAAAAGTTGTTTAACCTTTTTAAACATATACTTTTGAAGAGGGTTTTTGTTTCCCCAAGGTCGCCACGTTTTTATTAAATTATTTCTGTAGGCATCAAAATGCAGCCCCCTAGGCGCGCAAACAACATCCCCTCGGTTCAATAACAGCTTAAGCACATTTGTACATAACACTCCGGCGGCGAGTGAAATGCCCATGCATGTTGAAGGAACTTTCTTTTTCATAAAGTTCACTGAAGAGTTCTGAACCAAATAATGCCTTTGCTGTACGGAAGGCGATACACCTATGACAAAACGCACAATATTATTTTCAAAATAAAGGTCTTTTTCTTCATCGGTTGCTTGAGCTGGGGCGTCAATCATGGCGAAATATTCGTCGAATGACATCTTTCCCGGTTTAAAGCACAGCATTGCCGTACCCATCCCCATAGGCGCAGCCGTTATCGTTGGAATTCCGAGCTCGTAACAACGCCGAAACACGTGTCTGCGAATTTCTAACGCGAAGATATCTAGACTATCTATATAGACATCAACACCATCGAGAAACTCATCAAGGTTTTCAAGCGTTATGCCTCGCTTAAAATTGACAACTTTTGCATCGGGGTTAATATCTTTAAGTGTTTCTTCCATCACTACAGATTTTTCTTTACCAACAGTAGATACAAAGGCACCAGCTTGACGGTTAAAGTTTGCGTAGTCATAGGTATCAAGATCTGAAATATTGAAATTAGATATTCCCATGCGAGCACAGACTATAGCGTGGTCACCACCCACACCACCAAGGCCACCGATAGCCACTTTACTGCTCTTAAGTTTTTGCTGCTCTTCTTCAGTTACCCAGCCGATATTTCTCGAAAATGCATCGTTATAATCAAACATAAGCGTCGAGCCTCAAGTTATTCCTAAAGTTGAAACTGTTGTTTCAATTCGTTTAGTTGTGTTTCCTGAACTATCGTTACTGGAATGATAGAGGAAGCTACACGTTTCGCTTCATTCTTTCTACCTGCTTTTATTAAAACCCTAACGTAATTAATTCCGATAGAGGCATTTTTATTACTTAGCACAAAAGCATCGTTGGCTTTCTGTATCGCTTTCTCATGCTCAGACAAAGAAGATAAAATGGCCGCGTAGGTTGACAGAATGTTGGGGTTGTTAGGTACTAACTCGTTCGCTTTTTCGATATGATTTAACGCCCGCGCGGGTTTACCATCTTCGTTCAGAAGCCAAGCTAAATTGTTTAATACAAGTGGACTGTCTTCTTTTTCACTTTTAACAAGAGAGTCGTAATGTTCTATCGCCAATTTTGGACGTCGCTCGAGTAAATAGTTAGCGAAGATAAGACGGAGCTTCACGTTACTTGCAGCTCTTTCGAGATGAGATTGTGTGAATGCAATCACACGTTTTTCTTGTCCAAGCTTTTCAAGGGAGGAGAATATAAGTAAAGCTAGCTCTGTTGACGGCACTTCATTATAGAGAGGCTCAAGAATTGATAGGGCCGATTTATAGTTACCATCAATGATTTCAAGACGTCCTTTAATAAGGTGACCGATAATACTGTTCTTAGCGGTTTCTGGCAATCCTATATAAGCTTGTTTTGCATCTTCATTGTTACCTTCCAACAGCATCAATCTGGTAGCTAGAAGGTCTAAAGTAGAGTTTTTACCCAGTGTGCGTTTTGCCTCATTTATAAGTCGTTGAGCCTCTGAGAAATTATTATCTATTTCCTCAAGCTCTATACTTTGAACAAAAGATGACACAGAAGGGGCTTGCTTACGCCACTTCGAAAATGCGTTTCGTGCTTCATTGTAATTTGCTTGTTTCGCATAAGCGTTGCCTAAAAGCATCCAATATTTTGGCACGTTTTCAAGCGATATCTCATTTTTTCTAAGAAAGTCGACGGTTAACTTATACTGTTCATCAAGAAGTAGTGCGGCTGCATAGAGTAGCGCGTATTGGGGGTCTTCTGATTGTGATTGGGCAGACTCTAACTGGGAAATTGACGGTGATAGGTCCCCGATACGCTGATGTACTTGAAATGAACGCATCAATAACCTTGTGCTGAGCGGATAAACTTCAAGTGCATCTGAAAGCTTTGATGCAGCGTTTTCAAAGTCTTTCTCTCTTATTGACTGCTCAATAAAAAAAAGCATCGCATCAAAGTTTTCGGGCTTTAGTTCTCTGAGTTGCGAATAAGTCTCTTGAGCGGCATTCATATCACCTGCGGAGCGCTGTACAAAACCTTTTGCGGTTAACCGGCCTATAATATTTTGTTTACCTGCAAAACGTGTTTCGACTAATTCATAGGCTTTTTCATACTCATTATTTTCAATATAAGCAATCAATAAAAGGTAGATGCTGTTTATATCGTCAGACGAGTTATCTAGATTTCTTTCTAATTCGGGTATGCCGCTTTCTCCAGTGAAAAGTTTTAACAACCCAATATTACGGAGCATTTCACCGTCTTCTATTTTGGAAGCGTCTATTTTATCTACTAGTCGTTTTGCTTCGCTTAATTCATTTTTTTGAACTAATAGCCTCGATGTTTCTACAATATAGAGCAAATCTTCTTGGCCAAGCTCAGGTATACTATTAATAGTGTTGATACCGTCCTGTGTATACCCCAGTCTTAACTGAATGCTTGTATAGAGCCTCTTCGCATAATGGTCTTTAGGTAAAGAATCAATAATTGTCGAAAGGTTCTGATAAGCTTGCTCATAGTTTTCGAGTTGATAGTGCGCAACTGCCGCCAAAAGTCTTGTTACTTGATTAGAACGCCCATTTTTAATTGCTTTGTCTAGGTAGAGCGTTGCACCTTTGAAATCCTTTCGAGAAATCAAAATTGTGCCATTTAACTGATTGAAGTAGGGTTGTTCAGGGCTCAACTGCAATAGTTGTTTAACGTAAAGCTCGGCGTCTTTAAATTTTCCCGCATTTACTAGTGCAGTGGCAAGTTGTGTTTTTATTTTATAATCGGCTGGTCTTAAATCTAACCATCGCTTTGCAGTACTTACCGCTTCTGGCCAATCATTTGAGAAGGTTTCCAGCGTGAATTTCAATTGAAGCGCAATGGGAGATAGATTTACCGCTTCATTTACCCTATGCAATTCTTTTAAAGCAGGTTGAGCGTCGTCATTAATGATCAATAAATAGGCCTTTGCTATCGCGGCAATATCAACGTTTGAAGATAAAGTTACTTCGCGGAAAGCAATGGTGGCTTTTGAGAGACTGCTGGAACGATATAAGGCAATAGCTTTATATAGTTTCAATGTATCTTTTAAACTGCCCTCAGTTGAAGCCTCTAAGTCTCCAATACTTTCATACTCTTCAAGCCACAAATATGCTTCTGACAGTGCAACTGTTCCTTCGTCGCTTAACTTACTTTCTGAGCGTTCAAATTCTTTCTGAGCCGCAAGGTATAGCCCCTGATAGAGGTATGCGAACCCTAGCATTTCTCTGGCTTCCAATAGCCCAGGGTTATTTTTGATAACGTTTTTGAGCGTTACCGATGCTTCCTGCAATTGCCCTTTATCTAGCAGGTCTGCGGCGTCAGCCATTAATTCTTCAGGCGAGTTATTTGTACATGCGGCTAATACACAAAACAACGATACAACAGTGAACTTAGAATAATATTTCACATTAGCTTCCTTATTGCTTAACCTTGCTAAGGTAACGTATTCCAGAGAATTTACAAGTTGTTCGAAGGCTTTTTGTGACGACAATTAACTGCGCTTGTCGAATCTAGAACATAAAAAAAGCTGCCCATATTGGGCAGCTTCTTGCAACACAAAACGTGTCTAGGACAGTAATTATTTCTTATTACGTCTAGAGAAACCAAACATGCCGATTAAACCAAGACCTAGAACTGCAACTGTTGAAGGCTCAGGAACTTGGAATTTAACAGCAATTGAGTGATCATCGCTTACAAGAACCGTTGGACCGTCAGAGTCTATCGGGTTCGCAATGTTATTTGCAAGGTCGCCTACAGTCACTGTTTGCGAAGCGTATACTAATATGTCAGTAAGTGTTGCATTAATGTACTCTTGGAAAGAGACATACTGACCAGCAGAGTTTTGAAAATAAAATACTTCTTGGCCAGCTGGAGTTAAGCTCACTTCTGTAATTAGTGATTCGATTATCTGTTCACCAGGATTGATAGAACTAGAAACAAACTCACTTTCAATTAACAGTTCTTCGTTTCCAAGGATAGTAACGTCTTCCGGTGTACTAAAATCATAGCTGTACTGGTATGAATAGATATCTAGAACACCACCAGTATACGTTACAGTGTCGCCGTCTGCGTTAAGAAACCCGTCCAATTCAAAGTCGAACGTAAGCGCTGTGCCTATAATAGTCGGGTAACCACTTCCGTCTTGCCCGATGTTATTTGGGCTAGGGTCATAAGTAAAGGTGTTAGTAAAGTTACCTTCATCGTTAAGTACTAGCGCTTCTAAATTATCAAATCCAGCGTTTGTGCCATTGAACGTATAACCGATAAGGCCCAAACCACCGCGAGATACCAGTGCACCAGTCGCAGTATTAACTTCTGTTACTGAGTCGTATGCCAGTTCTAGAGTGTCAATTGAACCGCGCGGGTTAACAACTGAGTCATCAGTAAGATCTAAAAAAAATGGTGTTGCAGCTGCTTGTCCACTAAGCGCTAAACCTGCAGCTGTTGCTGTTGCTAAAAGTAACTTTTTCATCTCTGCTCTCCGTTATGTATGCAGCGGAATAAATCGTCAATCCAATATAAGCACTTTGTGTGCCACGATTTAAGTCTTTGATTGCAGGGTATTTTATTTTGCGTTATTTTTACAGTGTAAACAAAGCTGACATAAAAAATTACCAACTACCTCGATTATTTTTTTAAATGCATAGCTTGTTGGTTCTTAAGTGTATGCTTGATATGCCGATACATTATCGTGAACCCCTTTGGAAGGTTTTTATGCAGCATCTCGGGTGTGATGTGGTAAGCCGCTCTTTTTCCGTGATAATCGACTATAGGGCCTATCTGTTCAAACCGAATACCAATAAACCTCATAGACCGAGCAAGCCTCGGTTCCATCATAACATAAGCGTGTTTCACATCAGAGTTTATCGACACTGCGGCAGCAGCAAGGTATAATCCGATAGCGATAAATGGAAAGCACCGTAATTCAGTTTCAGAGTAACTAACAGGGTTTATTGCACCTATGGCGGCACCATCGAATTTATCCATGCTTCTTCTACGAAATTCGTTTGGCACAGCTAAACGTGATATTTCGCATATTTGGTGCCGAGGGAAATTGCTTGGACTCAAATTACTATTTGCTATAGAGCTACTACAAAATTTTTCAATCGGAAGAAGTTGATTGTCTTTTTTCGGTCTTACTACTCGAACAGTACCTGCAAACCTCTCGGTTTGTATATGTTCAATTAAACAGCAAACTGAATAGTCATCGAACTCATCTTTTTCGATTTTCAATTCGTTAGGGGGCTCGAATCCTTCTTCGTTACAATAAACTTGATAGCGCATTTTATAAGATTCATTTTTAAGCGCTGCGGTATCCGCTATTTTTGTTTCAAGATAAGAAGAAAAATGATGAGAAATTTCCTTAACTTCTTGTAGTTTTTGATATCCTTTGAGTGCTTTAGTGACCCGACTATTGGCACCAAAAATGTTTTGTACCTTCTGTACCAACTTTCCTTTTTGCATACGCTTTCTACCTGTCTCAGAGACTACGGGCATTGTTGCTTACTTGGCAATAATGTTTTTATGTTTTGTTTGGCTATAAGTAAGTATAGTTTGTAAAAATACGTTCATGAACGTATTATTTTTATCATACTGTTAGCGCTTTATAATTAACCAAATTCTCTTGCTAACGACTATTCTTTTTAACAATATACGTCTATATGTTTACAAAAAATAGCTTTAAAACAACAAGTTTTGTTACCTTGCTTTTATCGTTTTTCTTTTTTGCGACATCAGCGGTTGCAGAAGATCTCGTAACACTTACTAAACGGGCTACAAAATCTACTGTTGCCATTGCGCTTTACAGCCCTATAAAAAGCAAGGCTCCTTCTATAAAGGGAACCGGTTTTGTAATACACAACGGAAACTATGTAGTCACAAATTACCATGTTGTGGGGCAAGAGTTGGATCCTACAATAGTTGAATATTATGTAGCGATGCTTCCGTCTTCGGATGGTTTCTCTTTTCAAAAGATTAAGCTTTTAGAAATAGATATTGAGCATGACCTGGCGCTTTTCGTGGTTAAAAATAAGTTGGAGCCTCTCGCGCTAGCCAAAGAAGCACTGGAACTACCTGGGACAGATGTTGCAATATTCGGTTATCCTTTAGGTGGTGCTTTAGGCTTATTTCCAGCTGTTCACAAGGGGATTATTGCGACAATTACCCCTGACTTTATGCCTGCCAGCGATACAAGGGTACTCTCAAGCGTTCAGCTTGATAGGCTACAAAAACCGAGTCTTATCTATCAATTAGATGTTACTGCTTTTCCAGGTAATTCAGGGAGCCCAGTTATTAATATCGAAACTGGCGAGATTATTGCTGTCGTTAATAAAGTGTATGTTAAAGACGGCAAAGAAAGTGCTTTATCGAATCCCTCTGGTATATCTTATGCGATACCTGTTAAGTATGTTAATGCCTTATTGAAACGTGCTTTATCAAAAATGGAAAGTAAATAAACAGGAACAATAAATGAAAATCTTAGTCACCGGAGCAGCTGGTTTTATTGGCGCAGCTGTATCTCAATACCTTATCAATCGTGGTGACCAAGTTGTCGGGATTGACAACATTAACGATTATTACGATGTAAATTTAAAGCACGCCCGCTTAGATGAAATTAAATCATCATCTGCTTCAGAACTGTTCTCATTCACAGAAATGGGCGTTGAAGAGCGCGATAAAATGGCATCGCTTTTTGAAGAGCATGATTTCGACAGGGTAGTGCATCTAGCGGCGCAAGCAGGCGTGCGTTATTCTCTTGAAAACCCTAATGCTTACGTCGACTCGAATATTGTTGGTTTTGTGAATATTTTGGAAGGGTGTCGCCATAATAAAGTTGAGCATTTGGTGTATGCGTCATCTAGCTCAGTTTACGGTGCGAACGAAACTATGCCGTTTTCAGAACAGCATAACGTTGATCACCAAGTTAGCTTGTATGCCGCTTCTAAAAAAGCGAATGAGCTAATGGCTCACACTTATAGCCATCTGTATAACTTGCCTACTACAGGGCTGCGCTTTTTCACTGTTTATGGCCCTTGGGGGCGTCCTGACATGGCGCTATTTAAGTTCACAAAAGCTATTTTGGAAGGGAAAACGATTCAGGTATACAACTACGGTAACCATCGTCGTGATTTTACCTATATTGATGATATCGTTGAGGGCGTAATACGCTCGCTGGATAATGTGGCGAAACCTAATGGAAGTTGGGACGGCGGCAATCCAGATCCCAGTACCAGTAAGGCTCCTTATAAGGTGTACAACATTGGTGCGCAAACGCCTGTCCACCTTTTGAAGTTTATTGAAACTTTGGAAAGTGCGTTGGGTATTGAAGCGAAAAAAGAGCTGCTTCCTATTCAGCCAGGCGATGTGCCTGATACCTATGCCGACGTGTCGTCACTAGTCGAAGATACCGGTTACCAACCGTCTACCAATGTTGAAACCGGCGTAAAAGCGTTTGTTGATTGGTATCGCGACTTTTACAAGGTGTAAGAACTAGAGCGTTAAGCGTTATCTACAAAGCAGTTAAATTGCACTGTTTCTCATAAATCCCGCACACTTTTTGGGCAAAAACTCTTTTGTGGTAGAATAACCCTGTTCAAAAAGTGTGTTTTTAATTTCAGGTGAAAGCGAAAAGTCCACCGCGGAAACCTCTCCGGTATTCACCACTACCGTATTATGCCAATACTTGGCATTAACGTATTCCCTAGATATTGCAGTCATAAATGTACGAATAAGCATGCTGACGTACTGAGGCAATTGAAGTAAATTCTTCTTAATGGCCCTGCGTTTTTGATTGGTGCTTTGTAGCCTAAAGCATACCGATGGCGTGCCATCACCTCGCCAGTCTTCAAACAGTGCATCTTCTGACAATATCGCTCCGTCTACTAACAAGTGCTCTTTAAAGGGCTTAAATGAAAAGATAAGCGGAATCGACATAGAGTACCGCACTGCTTCTGATACTTTCATATCAGGGGAAGTTTGTTTATTGAATAGAACTGGCCCGCCGCCGTTCACGTCGGTAGCGAGTATATGCAGGTCAAGGGGGAGGTCTACAAACGATGCGCCTTCTAACTGTTCGTCAATCCATTGCTGAAACACGTCCCCCGATGAAAGACCACCTTCCCGAAGCAGTCTTACCAGTGAAAACTCTGTGAATTGTTTAAAATCAGTAACCAGCGCGAGTTCTCGCATTTGTTCTACTGTGTAACCTTTGGCATAAAGTGATGCGATAATTGAGCCGCCTGATACACCCACTAAGGTATCGAAGTCAATATTCATATCGTTCAGCGCTTTTATGATGCCGATATGGGCGCTCAAGCGCGTACCTCCACCTGAAAAGATAGGAACTATTTGTGTCACGTTCGCCTGTAAAAGTTTATTCGGTATCGCCGCTGAGGCTATCTGCATGAGCATACTCCAAATTAAAGAGGCCTCGCGCAAAAGGTTTTAAGTTGAGCTGTAAAACGAAACGCATAGCCTCATAGTAAAAGCGTAGTTTACTGGTGCAGTATCGGCAAAATATGAGGGGTCAGAAGAGTGATATCTTTAGTCTAAGGTGTTGCTATATCGCTACACAATTGAATATTCGGTAATTTTATCAGTGAGTTCGACTGTCGCTTGATAGCCCGCAAACTATAGAGCGTTATGCGAACGATACATAAAAAAGGCTCACTGCTAAGTTAATAGAGTGAGCCTTATTTACGTGCGATTGTGCTTCTTAGGTACTTTGTCGTATCGAGTATAAACCTTAGTTTCTATCCATTTAGATACTTTTAAATATTATCTCGCAGCAAGCTTCGCTTTCATCTCACGTCGACGGGCGTGCAACAAAGGTTCTGTGTAACCGCTAGGCTGTTCTTTACCTTTAAAGATAAGATCGCTTGCAGCTAAAAAGCCGATCGAGCTGTCTAAATCAGGCGCCATTGGGATATATTCAGGGTCGCCCGCATTTTGCTCATCTACCAACACTGCCATACGTGCTAGAGACTCTTTGACCTGATCAACACTTACAATGCCGTGCTCTAGCCAGTTCGCGATGTGCTGCGATGAAATACGCAAGGTCGCGCGGTCTTCCATCAACCCTACATTATTGATGTCGGGAACCTTAGAACAGCCTACACCTTGGTGAACCCAGCGTACTACGTAGCCCAAAATTCCTTGAACGTTGTTGTCGATTTCGCGCTTAATGCTTTCGCGAGTCAGCGTAGAGGCGTCTTCTAACAATGGAATGGTAAGTATGTCAGCAAGGCCATCAAAGTTTTCATCTAGTGACTTCTGAACGTCGAACACATTCACATCATGGTAATGAAGCGCATGTAGTGTCGCTGCAGTAGGAGAGGGGACCCACGCAGTATTAGCCCCCGCCTTTGGATGCCCTATTTTAGCGGTCATCATATTTTGCATTTCATCAGGTATTGGCCACATGCCTTTACCGATTTGTGCTTTGCCAGATAGACCGCAACGAAGGCCTACCGCCACGTTTGCAGTTTCATAAGCCTTAATCCAATCCATCGACTTAAGCGTAGCTTTTTCTGCAAAAGGTCCGGCAAGCATCGAGGTATGAATTTCATCACCGGTTCTGTCTAAGAACCCCGTGTTGATGAACACAACCCGTGAAGTGGCTTCAGCAATACACGCTTGAAGGTTAATGCTCGTGCGGCGCTCTTCATCCATAATACCCATTTTAAGGGTGTTGGTAGGAACATCGATTATCGTTTCGATAGCACCAAATAATGCGTTAGAGAATGCAACTTCTTCTGGTCCATGCATTTTAGGTTTAACAATATAAATGCTGCCTTCACGGCTGTTTCTAAATTTGCTATTACCCAAAAGATCGTGCTTAGCAATAAGAGAAGTGACTAAGCCATCCATGATCCCCTCTGGCACTTCTTCGCCGTCGAAGAGCATGGCATTGTTGGTCATAAGATGACCTACGTTTCTAACGAACATAAGGCTTCGACCAGAAAGTACAAGCTCACCATCTTTTTGTTCATCTTTAGGAGCGTGCTTAGATGGCTGGTAGCTTCTATCGCCATGCATAGCGCGAACAATCTGCTTGCCGCCTTTTGTCATTTCGATGCTTAGGGTGCCTTTCATCAAACCTAACCAGTTGCTGTAAACTAAGGTCTTGTCTTCGGCATCAACAGCGGCAACGGAATCTTCGCAGTCCATAATGGTAGTCAGGGCGGCTTCAACAAGTACGTCTTTAACGTTTGCAGCATCGCTCTCGCCAATAGGGTGAGTCGGGTCTAGTTGAATTTCAAAATGCAGACCGTTGTGGGCAAATAGCAGGCTTGACGGCGCGCTAATGTCACCTTGATATCCCTGCCACTGTTCGGTATTCGCAAGTGTAGTTTCATCGCCATCAGTAAGGGTAATTGCCAGTTTGCCTGATTCGATTTTGTATTTTGTGACGTCAGCATGACTGCCCTTCGCTAGCGGAATCATGCTATCTAAGTAGTCTTTCGCTTTCGCAACTACTTTGGCTCCGCGCACAGGGTTGTAGCTTTTACCAGGTTCTGCGCCACCGTCATTGTTAATAACGTCAGTGCCGTATAATGCGTCGTACAGGCTTCCCCAACGCGCGTTTACTGCATTAAGCGCATAGCGAGCGTTATTGATTGGTACAACTAGCTGCGGTCCAGCCATTGTTGCAATTTCAGCATCAACATTTTGTGTTTGCGTAATTACTTGTGATGGTTGCTCAACAAGGTAACCAATACTTTTTAGAAAGTCGGTATATTCATTTCCGTTCACGGGGTTACCGGCTTTGTGGTAGTCGTCTATAGCGTGCTGAAGCTGTTCACGCTTTTCTAGTAACGCACGATTTTGCGGAATAAATTTTTCAAAGAGGGTTTCTGCACCTTGCCAGAAGGTGTCTTGATCTACGCCTGTGTCAGGAAGCGCTTGTTCGTTGATAAATTTATCGAGTTGTGCGGCAACCTGTAGTCGGCCTCTAGTAATATATCCTTGCATAACTACCTCTATACATTTGTCTGTTAGCCCAGTGTAGTGTGTATAGAGATAGTTTTTTAATTTATGGTTTGTATTTTTGCCATATATTTTGTGAATGTTTAGCCGGCGTTCATTTCGCTAGCCACATCGCTGATCAATCGGCGTAACCAAATATGACCGGCATCATGGTGAAGTAGAGCACTCCACGCCATTTTTAGCGCAATAGGTGGTATGTCAAAAGGTGGCTCTTTAATCACTACATCTGGGTCATGCTTAAATAAACGGGCAGCTTTGCTTGGCAAAGTGGCAATAAGCTTCTGCTTTTTCGCAATTTGAAGTGCTGCATGATAATGGCGAGTAAAAACACGAATAGCACGCTGTTTTCCTATCTTGGTCAGTTCAGCATCCACCCATCCCAACTTTTGAACTTCATTCGGGTCAATACCAACGCCAACACCAAAGCCTGTTTTACTCACCCAGATATGCTGAGCATTCAAGTAGCCTTCAAGGTTGCATTTTTCCACTAGCGGGTGGTCTGCGCTCATTACGCAGCTAAAGGTGTCATACCAAATAACTTTTTGGTGAAACGACAAAGGTAGTTCATCGAAGCGGTTAATCGCCATATCTACTTTACCTTGCTCTACGTCGTGAAACGTCACGTCACTTGGCGTAATAAGATCAAGGGTAATATTGGGCGCGAGGTCTGCCAGTCTTCCAACCAATTCGAGCAATAGAGTACTTTCTGCATAATCACTGGTCATAATGCGAAAGGTTCGGTCACTGGTTAACGGGTCGAAATCTGTTTCTGGTTGTATAGAGCTTTCTAATCGACTAAGTACATCGCGAATAATAGGTTGCAGCTCAAGGGCGCGCTTTGTCGGAGTCATTCCATCACTGGTGCGCACTAAAAGCGGGTCTTTAAACAGATCGCGAAGACGCTTTAGACCGTTACTCATTGCTGGCTGAGTAATACTGAGCTGGTTTGCAGCTTTCGTTACACTCCCTTCGCGCAGCAGCACATCTAAATAAACTAATAAATTGAGGTCGACCTTCGCTATATTCATTATTCTAATGCTCTTATTAAACCTAATTAAACACACCTATTATAAAGCTTTTTTATTTGATTGTCAGATAAGCGTTTAGTCTTAAATCTTTTTTAGTTATACCTGTAACTCATTGAAAATAAGATGTTATATGGTTTACCTATGGGCCTGATAAAAATATAGCTTCTTTTATTATTTGTAAAAGACATAAATAAAATGAATGGCGTGCACAAAAAAGGACACCCGAAGGTGCCCTGTAGGAAAGGTTGGGATGCTTTCCGTTTAACTTATTGCCTATTCGCGTTATACGTCGAACTGATTCATGGTGTTATCTTCACCAGACGCTTTAAGTGCACCTTCGCCAGAGAAGTACTCTTTGTGCGTATCACCTAGATCAGAACCTGCCATCGCTTGGTGCTTAACACACGCTAGACCCTGGCGAATTTCTTGACGCTGAACACCGCGTACATAAGCAAGCATGCCTTCTTCACCGAAGTAACCTTTTGCAAGATTGTCAGTAGACAGCGCCGCAGTGTGGTAAGTCGGTAGCGTGATAAGGTGGTGGAAGATACCCGCTTCACGTGCTGCATCAGCTTGGAAGCTCTTGATCTTCTTATCAGCTTCTGCTGCAAGTTCGCTGTCGTCGTAGTCAGCAGACATAAGTTTCGCGCGGTCATAGCCAGACACGTCTTTACCTGCTTCTATCCACGCGTCAAATACTTGCTGACGGAAGTTAAGCGTCCAGTTGAACGATGGAGAATTGTTATAAACCAGCTTAGCATTTGGTACTTGTTCGCGAATAGCGTTAACCATTTCAGCAATTTGGCCAACGTGAGGCTTTTCAGTCTCAATCCAAAGCAAGTCAGCACCGTGTTTAAGTGACGTTACACAGTCAAGTACTACACGGTCGAAACCGGTGTTGTCTTTAAAGCGGAACAGGCCGTTTGGTAAGCGCTCAGGCTTAACAAGTTTACCACCTTGTTTAAGAACTAGGTCACCTTCAGTTAGGTCGTCTGCGCCTGCAACTTCAGTTGTTTTAAGGAATGCATTGTACTGAGCAGCTAGGTCGCCTTCTGAAGTAGATACAGGGATCTTTTGAGTAAGTCCAGCTCCTAGCGAGTCGGTACGCGCCACAATTACACCTTCATCAACACCTAGCTCAAGGAATGCATAACGTACTGCGTTGATCTTAGCCAGGAAGTCTTCGTGTGGCACGGTTACTTTACCGTCTTGGTGACCACATTGCTTCGCATCAGATACTTGGTTTTCAATTTGAATACAGCATGCACCCGCTTCAATCATTTGCTTTGCAAGTAGGTACGTTGCTTCTTCGTTACCGAAGCCAGCGTCGATGTCAGCGATAATTGGAACTACATGAGTCTCGTAGTTGTCAATTTCTGCTTGGATTGCAGCGACGTCACCGCCATTTTTCTTCGCGTCGTCTAGTTTATGGAAAAGGTCACCCAATTCACGTGCGTCAGCTTGGCGAAGGAAAGTATAAAGCTCTTCGATAAGTGCAGACACTGACGTTTTCTCGTGCATTGATTGGTCTGGAAGAGGACCGAATTCAGAGCGAAGTGCTGCTACCATCCAGCCTGAAAGGTAAAGGTAGCTTTTGTTAGTTGTGCCTTGATGCTTTTTCACAGAAAGCATTTTTTGTTGGCCTACAAAGCCGTGCCAGCAGCCTAAAGACTGTGTGTACTGAGACGAATCTGCGTCATATTCAGCCATGTCTTTGCGCATGATGCTTGCTGTATAGCGAGCAATGTCTAAACCAGTTTTAAAACGGTTTTGAACCTTCATGCGTGCAGCGAATTCTGGGTTGATACCTTCCCAATTTCCATTTTGTGCTGCCTTTAATGTGGCGAAGTTATCAATGTCTTGTTGATATTGCGACATGAGCGTCTCTCCCGACTATAATTAAAATACTTTACGTTGTTTGTGTTTACGCTGTAGGGCGTTCCCGTTGATTCCATTTCATCCTAGTGCTGGAATTGAAATAATAGAAATATATATTTTGCATTGCGGTCATTTATTTCGTGAATGTTTATTGGGTGCATTGAGGCGCTATATTTTCTGTCAAGTTAGGAAAGGCTGATTTGAAGCTTCGATAATGAGAGGAGAACGAACTTAGCCGTCTATGGCTAAAAGGCCTTAAAAAAACGGAGCGCATAATTAACTAGAAGAGGCATATTTGAGGTTGTTTACTATATTTAAGCTACCTTTTGTTAATAGCGGTACCTTTCGAGCATATTTCGGTGAAGCTCAGCGCGCATTAGAGTATTTGAATGAGCGAGCATGGGGAGGCACTAATGCTAGTGAATAAGAGCTCACAAGATGTGTGGTCGTTGCAAAGAATGTCTTGCTGATAACGCATTAATTATGCTGGTTTTTTCAACTGTCTATTAGCTAAAAGGGTAATAGCTTTGTAATAACGGGCAGGGTAACTTTAGCGATACGCCATCGCAGCCTATTGAATCAATATGACGGTATCAAGTTGGCTTTAGATTGTTGATTCTGAAACAAAAAAAGTGGGTGTTATGAATAACAGTGTACTATCGTCGGTTGATCAGAGAACCAAGCTTGTAGGTGAAAACAGACTTGAGCTTTTGATGTTTCAGCTTGGAACACGTCATGTTTTTGCCATGAACGTCTTTAAAATTAAAGAGGTTATCAACGTACCCAAGCTTAACATAATGCCCGGCTCTCATAATAATCTTAAAGGCGTAATGAACTACCGCGGCAGTTCTATTCCAATTATAGACTTGCGTCAGGCAATAAAAATGCGCGGTGCAGCCACTGAAGCGACAGCGAAAAACGTAATTATCACTGAATACAATAGAAGTGTGCAGGGCTTTATTATCGGCGAAGTTAAAAACATCGTAAATACATCTTGGGGGACTATACAGCCGCCCCCTAGCGGGATTGGTAAATCTAACTATCTAACCGCCATAACTCAGGTGAATGTTGAGGGTAAACAAGAGCTGGTTGAGATAATTGATGTCGAAAAAGTGCTAGCGGAAATCATTGATTACGATACTTCCATTTCCGAGGAAGTGTTAGATCAAGGTATCGTCAATCACTTTTTAGGTAAGAAAGTGTTGATTGTTGATGATTCCAGCACGGCAAGAAAACAAATAAAAGACACTTTAGAGCAGCTAGGTATCAGCATTATTGAGCGAAAGAATGGCGCAGAGGCGCTGGCTTTACTTAAACAGTGGGCTGATGAAGGGAAGAACCCTACCGACGAAATCTTGCTTATGTTTACTGATGCAGAGATGCCGGAAATGGACGGTTATCGGCTTACCTCGGAGGTGCGTAACGACCCGCGTATGAGCGACCTGTTCATAGCGCTAAACACCTCATTAAGTGGGAGCTTCAACGATGCTATGGTAGAAAAAGTGGGGTGTAATAGATTTATCTCAAAGTTCCAACCCGATATGCTTGTAGACGTGGCCCAGCAGCGCATGCGTGAATACCTCGCTGCGCAAAACAAATAGACTTTCCTTCCTTAAAAATGCCTAATTTGCATTGGTGAACATGCGGTCACCTCATAGCGAGCTTATTTTATCCAAAAGCTTTGAGCATATTGTCCGCCTGATTTACACTATTACCTCTTATCGCTTTGCTAATACCTTTATGATCACCAAAGAATCATTCGCGATAATATCGATTTTGCAGTAACTGCGGCTAATAACGTCAGCAGGTATCTTTACTTACTCAGGGAAGTTTAAATGATTAAACAATTTGTTCGCACATCATTGCTAAGTTGTGCGTCTATTGCTGTTCTTGCGAGCTGTGGTATCACTGAATCAAAGACAGAGTCAGCAAACGTAAACAGCAGCCAAATTAAAGGTGTGCCGAAAAATATCATTATGGTTGTTGCCGATGGTATGGGGCCTGCCTACACTACCGCCTATCGCAACTATGTAGATGACCCGTCAACACCACAAATAGAGTCGGTTGTGTTTGACGACATTTTGGTGGGCAACGCGTCGACTTATCCTGCTCGCGTATCGGGTTATGTTACGGATTCAGCAGCTGCCGCCACTGCGCTTGCTACCGGTGTGAAGTCATACAACGGTGCAATAGGCGTGGATGTTAATAAGCAGCCGGTAAACTCGGTTATGTACCATGCCAAAAATAAAGGTATGCGTACTGGTTTGGCCGTTACATCTCAAATTGTTCATGCCACACCAGCCTCATACATTGCTCATAATGAAAGCCGCAAGAACTACAATAAAATTGCTGAGGATTTCTTTGACGTGCGCGCAAACGGCGAGTTTGTTGCAGACGTAATGTTAGGCGGTGGTACCTCTTACTTTGAACGGGAAGATAGAGATATTTTGGCGCAGTTTATCGATGCGGGCTACGAATATGCTGACTCATATAATCGCTTGGCTTCAATACCAGCCGGAAGTAATGTGCTAGGTCTTTTCGCTCCCGTAGCGCTGCCTGCGGTACTTGATGATAAGCGCAAAAACCGTCTAGAGTACTTAACTCAACATGCTATCAAGCAATTAGAAAATGACAATGGTTTCTTCCTTTTAGTTGAAGCAAGTCAAGTAGATTGGGCAGGCCACGCTAACGATATCGCCTCTGCTATGGCTGAAATGCATGACCTGGCGTTAACTGTGGAATATCTGCGCGATTACGTAAAAGCTAACCCGGATACACTGGTTGTATTAACTGCTGACCATAGCACCGGCGGTTTAACAATTGGCGCAAATGGCGATTATCGCTGGAGCCCTGAGCATTTAAAATCAATCTCAGCCTCGGTGATGACGATTGCTCTTGATATGGCTAACGAAGAAAACCCTGGCGAATATGTGGCGCAAAAGCTTGGCTTATCGTTAAGTGAAGAAGAGCTAGCCACGCTCAATAGTGTATCGAATCAAGATGATAAAACGCGCTTTATGGCGGTGAAAACTTTCCTAGATTCGAAAACAAATACAGGTTGGACTACAGGCGGTCATACTGGTGTAGATGTTGAAGTATTTGCCTTTGGTGCTGGATATCAGTCGTTTATGGGGCAAATAGATAATACCGATATTGCTAAAACCATTTTCAGTTTTATTGATAAAAAACAGCCTATGAAAATCGATAATGACGCAAATGAAGTATCAAGAAAGATATCTACCAATATTGAACTTACGTCAGACGAAGATGATGATGGCTTATGTGACTTCAAAGAAGACTGGCGCTGTAACTAAACGTTTGAAGTAGATGTACGCACTAATGTTGAGCGTTCCCATAGGCGCTTGCGTTTACGTTAAGATATGATGGCTTAAGGTAACTCTAAAGTTCTAGATTTAAGCATAGACATAGTTTGAGTGAGCAACTTGCTTTCGCTAGGCCTTAGATAGCAAAGTACACTATTGAAGAAAGAAACAAACAATAGAATTTAAAATGAAAGCGCCTTCGTTTTTAACCGGCGCTTTCCTTTTATTAGCAAAAAAATTATCAAAAAAGAGGTCAAACGAAAGAATGGAAAGCGAAATGCTATCGTTACTGCAGGATATTTATGATGAAGTCGAGCCTATGCTTGGCATGGGAAAAGTCGCAGACTATATCCCAGCGTTAGCAACGGTAAATCCTCGTCAGTTTGGCATTTCCATTTGTGATATCAACGGGCACATAACGTCTATTGGTGACGCTAGCGTGCCCTTTTCGATACAAAGTATCTCAAAAGTTTTTAACTTAGTTTTGTCCATCAATCACTATGGTGAAACTATGTGGGAGCGCGTAGGGTGTGAACCATCTGGGCTGCCGTTCAACTCCTTAGTGCAGCTAGAATACGAACACGGTATTCCACGTAACCCTTTTATTAACGCAGGCGCGCTGGTGGTAAGCGATATGGTGCAATCGCGCTTTGCATCGCCTTTTATTGCGATGAGAGATTTTGTAAGACGCTTAAGCTGCAATGGGGAAATTATAGTTAATAAAGAAGTTGCTGATTCGGAATTCGAACACCGTTCTCGTAACGCGGCAATGGCGTATTTAATGAAAGCCTACGGCAATTTTGAAAACGACGTGGAAGATGTGCTTCGCAATTACTTTCATAACTGCGCACTAGAAATGAGTTGTGAAGATTTAGCGCGATCTACAAGCTTTCTTGCTAACGGGGGCTTTTCAACCTGCGCAAATGAGCAGGTTTTAACGCCTTATCAAACTAAGCAAGTGAACGCATTACTTGCAACCAGCGGTATGTATGACGAAGCGGGCAGTTTTGCTTTTAAAGTCGGTTTGCCGGGTAAGAGTGGGGTAGGCGGCGGTATAGTTGCCGTTGTACCTGGCAGGTTTACTATTTGCGTATTTTCACCTGCACTTAACAGTGTGGGGAATTCTCAGCTAGGCGTGGCAGCGCTAACCTCGCTAAGTGAACGCATTAATTGGTCTATCTATTAGGGCCTTTCGCTATACTTCAACGGTCTTCAGCCCGCTAGTAGCCGGTCAATTCCATAAAGCCGTTCCCTGAATGGGAGCCCTCTACTTCAACTCGTCCCTCATAGTAAGGAAATAAACTTTCATTCCACTGTTTTTCTTTAAACGCGCTAACGGAAACATCGATATTTTTTGTCGGTAATTGAATGCGCCAAGATGTAGGGACGGAACGGGCTGCGCTTCTATGTTCGCCTCCTTGTTTGCTTCCTTTTTGAATTAGCTCATAGCCTGTTGGCGTAATAGTTACGTCGGCTTGTTCGACGGTCTCTTTCATTCCGTTTTTAGTTATGAAGCTGGCCGTTGTGAATATTTCAGCGTTTTGGCTTTCGCTCTCTGCTTTACTGTCAGTATGCGAATGCATTCTAAACGCCATAAGTTTGCTTCCATCGCTTAAATGCAGCGAAAACCAGTCCCACCCTAACGCCTCACTGTTGGCCAAGTGGCTCGTCCATTCATGATCAAACCAGCCTTTACCATCAACCTTTATGTTATTGCCTTCTATGTTTATCGTTCCCTTTGCATTAATGAATGGCTGACTGTAATAGTAAGAGCGAAGCTTTTCGTCTTGTGCCTTTTTGCTATAACCATTATTGCCTTGTTTTATAAATGGACCCGTGGAGTCTAAGCTAAGGGCTACCTTAACGGCGTTATTTCTTCGCGCTACTTCATTGTTTAATTGTGTATCAGCAGGTGAAGCTCTATCAACAGCATCGTTTTGGGAGCCATCCTTTCTAGGTAACTCGCCTTCAGAAGGTTTGGAGGTTACATTAGACGGCTGATTTGTATCGCGAGTATGTCGTTGACCAAAAGCAAACGTTAACATAGAAGGAAACATGGCTTGGCTATCTACCTGAGCTTCGGTCTCTGCCTTTCGCCGTGTGGCTTTCCAAACCCAATCGTCAATCACCGTAGTAAAGGGTTGCGGTTTTACGTAAGCGTTACCTACGCCGCCACTTGCAAATCGCTCTTCAAAATAGTGATGATTTAAAGTGTGTAGTGAGGCGTGCCCCATCCATTGCTGAACGTTAGCCCAATTTCGCACGACTGGTCGAGCAGTGCTCTTATCCGGAGCCTTATCAGTATTAAATCGAAAAAGCGTATACTGCAAACCGAATTCCTGACCGTTTTCGCCACTTAATACAAAGGTTAGGTACCACCATTCTAATTGGAAGTCGGGATGGCTTTTATGATCTTCAGGTAGCTCAACATACGTGTTTCTTTCTACTGAAGTAAATGTGTCGCTCGATTGCATGTCACCAAAGAAACCACGAGCTGTAGTAGTTTTTGAAGAGTTCGTGCTCTTATTTTGCTCATCTGTATTCGAACTGTCATTACAAGCAGACAACAATGAGCAAATGAATATAAGCAGTAAACAGTTAAAATTGCTTAAAGCCCAAGGTTTATAGTGGCTATTGCGATTTAATTTATACGTCATAACTGCACTTCCTGTCTTAAATCAATTTTGGGTTTGAGTTTCCCTAAAGGTAGTAAAAGCACCAGTGAAACGATGAGCAGAGAAAGTCCCACACTAGACAGAATGACGTTTACTTCAATTGAAAGAAGATACACCCAGTTGAAGGCGTATCGATTGACTAAATTTATAAAGACGTAAGCCAAGTAGATGCCAAAGGGAATGGCGAGCAGTGCTGAAACAAAGCAAAGTAGCAGATACTGAATAAATAGTGATGCCTTAACTTTAAGCTGGCTAACTCCCAGTGCTCTTAGTACGGACAGTTGCGCAGAGCTGCCTATGGTTAAAACGGTAAGAGACACCGCGAAGGCAATACCTGCAACGAGCAACGTTGTAATATTCAGGCCATCGGTCAATACAAAGGTGTGATCGAACGTGTTCATAGAGATATTTAAGAGCGCCTGCCTGCTATACAGGGTTATGTCGGCTTCATCTCCAAGGTGAGATTTTAGCTGTTGTTCGAGGGTTTCTTTTGTGAAGGTAACTTCGCTACTCGCCGTGCGCCCTTGGTAGCCGTCTGGCTTAGGGTATATAGCCAGTACGCCGGAAAATAGGTTATTTCTCACTGTAATGTTGTTTTGGTTGAACAAAGGGAGTGGCGCTAATATCTGCCCATTAAGGTTGCCATAGTCAGGGTATATGCCAAGTACTTTCCATTCAGGTTGTGTAGAAAAAATACCTGTATTTGAAGGCTGGTTTGTCGAGTGGTTGACAGAGCTGGCTTTTGCCCCCTCGGTTTGGTCGGTTGCTGCATTTGTTGATTGAGCAACGTTCGAACTACTTCCATTTATCCCTTTTCGAAACCTTATATTAGCTATATTTAGCGTGTCACCTAATTCAGCATTAAGCGCGAAGGCTAATTGCTGATTAATAAATACTCCTTTCCCTTCCGTAAACGCAGGCCAAGCTGCACTAAGGTCGTTGTTTATTACGCTATCGAGGGCAAGACTCTCTTTACCATTTTGATGAACAGGGTAACTACTAATAGAAACGGAAGTAGGGGTGTGGACTATAACTTCACTTATTTTTTCTGTGCCGTTTAAACTTAATGCATCACCGTCAGCTTTTAGTAATGGCGTTACGGCCAGTGGTGGTAGTGAATTGGCTGATAGGGATTCTACATTCTTGAGTGGTGCGTCTGTGTAGAGGTAGAAAGGCGCGTAAAGTCTTTGTTCTAACCATTGCTCCGTTGCGCTTCTAAAGCTATCGGTCATGGTATTCATTCCGATATTTGCTGTTAACGCGATAAAAAATGCACAAACTGCAAGGCGTGTTTTTCTCGACAGTAAATGCATATTAGCAATCACGTAATGAAATACTGGCCATTGTCTTGGCACAAACGCAGTGAGTAGCTTGGCTACAATAGGTAGCCACAGAAGCACAAGTCCGCAACTGGTGAGTAATAACAATGCAACGTAAAATAAAGCAGATGTCGTAGAGGAGACAAAGGTTTCAACAATAAATAGCAGAATCAAGGTTGCTAATGATACAAAGCCCACAACCCATGTAATCATCGTTTTTTCTTTTTCAGCAGGGCGTACCGTCAGCGCATTTGAAAGGTTAATTATAGAAGCTAAAGAGAAAACGACTAACGATAAAAAGGTCGTAGTTAACGCAAACCCGAAAATAAAAATCAGGTTTACGTTAGGATTAACAAATACGGCGTTAAACAAAGACGAAAAGGTGCCGCTTATTACTGGTGATAACCTTGAGGCGGCTTGAAAACCTATGAAGATGCCAATTGGTATACTTATCACGCAGTAAACCATCAGTTCAGTAAAGAGTGCGCCGCTTAATACACGCTTAGATACACCAAGTTGTCGAAGCCGAATCACGTTGGGTAACCGAGTGCGGTACATCAAGTTTAGGGCGTTCAGCACTATAAAAAGTGAAACTACGCCCATAAGCGCGCTCATTGCCCACAGGTTTAATCTAAAGCTATCAGGTAATGAACCGGTGTCATTGCCACTGTCGTTAGTTGATTGTTTAACAGGTATTCCAAGTAATGTTTCTATTGTTTCAAGGTCTTGTTCTGAAAGAGGCGTAAGAGCAGCGAAGCCAGTAAGCGGCACGAAAATTTTATGTTGTTTTGTAATGTTGTTAGTGCCGAGCTTTGTATCACCTTCACTGTAAGAAGGGCTTATTTCGCCTCTGTAAAAATCATCTATAGAGACCAATATCGTATCTTGCGGCGCTAGTCTATTCACATAAGTATTAACCGATGCAGGCCAATAGGGAGAAGGGGCTAATGTGCTACCGTCTTCACTTAGCGTGTTATGACAAGTTAGCTTGGCATTTGTAACAGGGTGAAGCAGCCCGTTTACGGAAAAGCTGTCCGAAAAATTAGTACGCAATATCCGCGAATTAGAAGGCTGCTTACTTTCTCCCATTCCTAAAGAAAGAGACGAAAGCGAAAGTTCTTTATCACTTGCTCGAAACGTACTTCCCAAAAGAGGCTGAGAATCAACGCCAAGTAATTTAAGGGTAATTGGTGTTGCTTCCTTGTCACTGCACGAAAGGGTAATGCTGCGTTCAGATATAGCTATAAGCTGGGTAAAGCCATGTCGGCGAAGGGCGGCATAGTGCTCCTTTGTAAAGCCTTTATGTATAAAACGTTTTTGTGGTATTTGTTTGTGTGCAGAGCGCTCATGTGCAGCGCCGCCGGTGCGACGTTCTCTGTTAACTTGAGTTCCGCTGTTGACAGGGGTGATGATACTGTCGGCAAAAAGACCTTGCTTTGACTGCAGTAATTCGCCCTGTGTTGCCCCTTCGTTTATTAGCAAAACAGTAACAAGCCCGGCATTGGCCAAAACTATTGCGACCATAATGAGTAATGGTTCCCACGGTCTATGCTTTGCCATAGCAAGAAAGCTAGCAAGGCTTAGTAATAAAGTACGAAACAAAGCGCTTTCTCGCTATCGTTGGGAGTAATTTTAAGAATACCTATATCGCTAAACATCACCGCCTTAAAGCTCGTTTGCCGAGAACTGCGGTGAAACAGGGGCGTTTGTCATGCTTTCAGGTTTTACATCTTCTAATACGCCTTTGTGAAGTCGCAAAACAGAATCTGCTTTTATGGCCACGTCTTGACTATGGGTCACTACAACAAGGGAAGTGTTGGCTTCTCTACAGGTTTTAAATAGTAAGTCAGATACGGTTTCGCTGGTGGTCTCGTCTAAATTGCCGGTGGGTTCGTCGGCTAAAATAAGCGAGGGTCGATGCACGAGCGCTCGGGCTATGGCACAGCGCTGCTGTTCGCCTCCTGATAATTGGCTCAGTGGCTTTTGCGCTAAGGGTAATATTTCAAGCTGCTTCATTAGCGCTAATTGATAGCCTTTATCAAAATTACCTTTTAGCCTTGCAGTAAAAGCAATGTTGTCCCATACGTTAAAGCAATCGAACAGGTTAAAGCTTTGAAATACAATACCTAAATGTTGTTTGCGAAATTTATCAATGTCTCTGGCCTGAGTGCTACTGCCATGGTAGCCAGCCCTAGCAATTGCTAACCCATTTACCGTAATGTCGCCGCTATCTGGACTCTCAAACCCAGCGATGAGCGATAGCAAAGTAGATTTACCACACCCAGAAGCCCCCTGTATGCTTACCGATTCGCCTGGGGCTACAGTCAGATTAAGATTGTTTATGAGCGGCGCTCCCGCCTTTGAAAATGATTTTTTTAACTCTTTTATTGTCAGCATAGGTCGGCTTTTTGACTTGAACCGTTTTAATGGAGCTGGTTATTTTTATTATTGAAAGTATACGTAAGACCTACGCTTTTTGGTTAAAAGCAATGAGGAAATTCCTTGGGCTAATATTTTATAGGCGTGTTAGGTGTTTTGCGTGTCTGCAAGGAGGGGAGTATATCTTAATTCTGCCATGCTAGAGGAAGCTGCAGGGCAAGGTACTTCGAATCTAAAAAGAGGCGTTAAGCCCCTTCTCGATTGTTTTTTTACTGGTTAATGAAGTTATCGAGTTCTTCGCCAGTAATTTTTTTAATTTGTGCAAATAAATACCAAAGCGCGGCAATAAGCAAAATCATGCTTGGGATAACAATGACCGGGTAGCTAAGCGCTGTCATTCGACCCAACTCTTCAGTGTACGCAGTAGTACCGGGCTCACTAACCAATATCATTTTTGCCAAAATATAATTAAGCGCCGAAGAGAGAAAAAAGGAGCTCGCGACAATATAAGAGCTTACCGCTACCTTCTTTTTAAATTCTGGCTGCTTTCCTTTGGCATCTAAGACCTGATTGAGGTGGGGCCAGTTAATGATCTGGTCGTTCAAAATAAGCATTTTCACCAAAGGCTTGTTAGTGTATTGGGTCACTAACACCGCTATACCGATAATGCCCGGTATGGCCGCTTCTTTTATCGCAATGTACTCTGCTGGCAGTTTAAGTAAGCTAAACCCGCCGGTAAGCAACACGCTGATAATCCCGAGAATAGAAAAGCCGTTTACCTTTCCTGATTCTTTTAGGTCCCATAGACCGTAACCAATAGGGAAGCTGAGTGCAGCTACGATACTCCATGCTGGCCCTAGGTAATCTTCTGAACTTGCATAGCTCATCAACACCACAGGAATAACAATGTTAAACGCGAGGTTGCCGAAAAAGCCTTGATTCTTTTGAGTAGGTTCTTGTACTGCTGACATATCTTTTAATAACGTCTTATCTTAAGGCTAATTATACGGAAAGTAATTAGCGTGCCCAGTGCCATGCGGCAAATAAGCCACCAATAAAGCCAAATAAATGATATTCAAAGGAAATAAATTTCGACGTGGGAAGTACGCCAACTAACATTCCGCCGTACAGTGCAGCTACTACCAGTGATATGAGCAAATACCGCACTTTATTACTTCTAAAGCCAGCCAGTACGAGAAAACCGAAGTAGCCATATACCATACCGCTTGCGCCAATATGCGTAGCGGTTCTGCCAAACAGCCATACGCCTATACCACCTATAAGGAGTGCACTAAGCGTTGCGATGAGAAACGTACGTTTTCCCCATTGCATAGTAAGCCACATGAACAGCAAAAGAGGCACTAAGTTTGCCATCAAGTGTGTCGGCGTGCCATGAAGGAAAGGGGCTGTAAATATATAGGGCAAAGTAGATAGGGTACGAGGCACTACACCAAACTGATTAAGCGCATTGCCAGTGAGTAAGTTGGCCACCTCTATTACAATTAATAGTGCACCTAACGTTAGCAGTACGCGAATTTGAAATGAAAGCGGCTTCATAAAAAGGCCCCTTAGATAGATTACAAAATAATATGGGGAAGGTAGCGAGAAAGATCTTGGGTGATGGCAGAGGCATCTTCTCTAACCGAAATACCCGCTGGCATGTCATCTACTAACCAACTACCTATAAGTGTATGATTACCCTCAAAAACAGGCAATGGTTCAAAAGCTTGAACAATAAAACCCTCTTCACCATAAGGTCCGTCACTTAAAACGTTCTCAACACCACCTTCGATAATCGATACGTTGGCTCCCTCTCTAGAAAAAAGCGGCTTCTTAATCCACTTTCCGGACAAACGATTTGCATTTGTTTCGTCTGAAAAATAAGCGGGAAGTAGGTTAGGGTGACCTTTAAATTTTTTCCAAAGCTGGGGAAGCAGCGCTTTATTTGAAATAATCGATTTCCACGCGGGCTCTAACCAATTTACTTTGGCGTCTTCTAATACGTCGCCAAACTCTTCGCGCAGCATAAATTCCCAAGGGTAAAGCTTAAAGCAATCAGTAATAGGGGCATCTTTAAGGTCAGTAAAAACACCGGTGTCTGCCAATCCAATATCTTCGATAAACACAAAGTCAGCCATAAGCCCAGCTTCTTTGGCGCAGTCTTGAAGGTATTGCACGGTTCCGCGGTCTTCAACAGTATCTTTGCAGCACGCCATATGCAGTTGGTTTATATTGTAGTGCAAGGCAATTTCACGAAAGCGATGAACTAACTTTTCTTGCAAGCTGTTAAACTGGTCGGCATGCAGAGCAAGTTTGCCTGCATCGACATTTTGAGAAAGCCACAGCCATTGCCAAAAACCGGATTCATACAGGCTGGTGGGCGTATCTGCATTGTTTTCAAGGAGCTTTGCCGGCCCTTTGCCGCTGTATACAAGGTCAAGGCGAGAGTACAGACTTGGGTCTCTTTCGTTCCAGCTATTACGTACTAAATCCCAATGCTGCTCGGGGATACAAAAGCGAGTAAGTAATTCCTCACTATTAACCACATCTTCGGTCACCGCCAAGCACATTTGATGTAACTCGGCAGTGGGGTCTTCAATGTCGTTTTCAATTTGTGCGAGTGTGAATTGGTAGTAGGCACTTTCATCCCAGTACGGTTCGCCGTACATGGTATGAAAATGGAAACCAAACTCATTGGCCAACTGCTGCCAGCCCTTGCGAGGCTGGCAAGGCATTCTAAACATTCTTATCCGCCCCAGCCGCCTTTACGGCTGCTGCTACCCCAAGAGGATTTGGCGCGCACACTACTGCCAAAGCCGCCCCGTTTCATGGTGCGGTTAACCGTCGGTTTTGGTTTGTAAACGCTTTTATTTACGCGGTATTTTCTTTTTCGAATATCGCCATCGAACACATAGCCGTCTGCGGTGACCCAGCGTGAACGAAACGGTGAATTGTAAGAGTAAGAAGTATAAAGAGGTTGCGAGTAGTAGCGGTTTGGGGATAGCAAAGAGCTCACCATATAGCCTGCCATGAAAGGCATAAAAAAGCTGCCGCTGCTGTTGTTTACGTATTGGCACTGATTTGGGCCAAACTCGTGCTCACAGTCGTATTCAGAATTAAAGCGTGGACTGGTGCGCATAGCTTCATCCACCGCCGTTTGATAGGCAGCTTCACAGCGCTCTACCGCATCTGGGAAGTCTTGTTTACAATCTTCTAGCGACGTGTAAATAGTGGCATCTTCTTTTTCACCGCCACAACCACTAAGAATGACGCTAGCCACGCCTAACGCTAAAGGCTTAACATTAAAACCTTTACGCATACGGTTTAGGTTTATGTGCTTAGTGCGCTTCATAACAGGTCGCTCACTTTGCTGGTTATCAACACTTTGACGTTCTAGGTTACTTTTATCAGTCATTGCTGCCCCCTTAATAGGTCATGCAAGCGGCGTTTAGTAAGCCTACGGCAATGGACATACTGGCAAGCATAACACCTGCAGAGACTTCGTTATTATTAATACGCTCCGCGATTTTGGGCATAAAGCTGAAACGCAATATGGCAAACGCCAAAGACTGTGCAACAACCGCAACGAGCGCCCAAATAGCAAAATCGACTACAGCAACAGAGTTTGAGGCCGCGCTGCCAAGGGCGATAGCAAAACCGATAATAGCGCCACCAAAGCCAATGGCGGCAGCGACGTTCTTCTCTTCTTTCACCAGCTTCCATTCATCGTGAGGTGTAACCAAGGCGTACACCAGCTTGAAGATAAACAAAAAGACAATCGACAAACCGAAGTACAGCGCAAAATTATCCAGGCCAGCCAAAGAGTGCATGATGGTATCCATAGTTATTCCTTTTTCATTAACCGTTTATAGTGATGTCCGCGGGCTCAACGTCAAATCCCGTCGAAATTACTAAGCATCTGTCTAAGTTATCACCCACTTGTTTTTCTTCACCAACAACAAGCAAGGTCTCAACTCTATCGTTACTGATGGGGCGTTCGTATAACATCATAAACTGATCAGTTTTACTTACATCACCATCTTCTTCGTAGGTCGTTTCGGTTACAGCAACCGGCGGTGATTCGTCGCCCACCGCACCCCATACGCGGGTATATATGTTACCCTCAAGCTCGTAGGTAGGCTGGCTGATTACGCTCTTTAAACATTCATTCCACTGAGCTGTGTTGCCAATGGTTTTTGTCTCATAAAAGTGCCAAAGTTTCACGTCAGTAATGTGGTTCTCTGATAGGCCACCATCGGTCACCACCTGTAAAAAGCCATCATCGTCAGTGTAAAAACGAAGCAGAGTGCCGCCAGTATCTAAGGGGGCTTCACCTACTGCTTGAATTAACTGAGAACGTGCTGCGCCTTCAATGGTTAACTCGGGCTCTAGTAGAGAAAGTTTTAAGTTATCTAATTCGAAAGAACCACCTAAATAAAGCCCCATTATCTCTGGCGACTTAGGTTCTGATTTCTTAACAGGTTCTGATTTTTTAAATAGTTTACTAAACATGTTTACGCCTCTTAATCAGCGTCCAGTGACGACCAGTTTATTGCATTAATGCGTCGCTCAGCGATGTAAAACAAGGTGTCACCTGGGTTTAACGTAGCGTCTAACGGCGGGTTTACCACCATTTCTTTGACAAGACCATTCGGTGCATAACCAATAAAGATAGCATCGTGTTTACGCTTTAGATTGATAAATAATTTGGCAACGGAAATCGCTTGGCAACTTTGCGGTATTTTTACTGAAAATTGTGCTTGTCCTTCATCAATACTTAGCAAATCGTGATGAAGCATACTTGAACCCGGATCAAATGCAGCTTTAACAAGCATTTCTATTGCAACACTAGGTGTGCATTCCACTTTAGGGCAGTGGTCCTGAAGCAAACTAACTAAGCTGTCATCGTCGAAATAGGCTACTTGATGTGCATCAGGATTGCGCTTGGTGCAATACAGCGCAGTAGTCATGGTGACATCATCTTGCGGGTTATCGATAACAATAGTTTTGGCAGAGCTTACACAAGCGCGGTCCATATCTTCGTCTTTGTTGAACGAATCGACTTTTACAAATTCAATGACGCCAGGCATCGGGTTGGTAATATCAGCTTTTACGCAAAGTACAATGTCAGGGCGTTCAGACATTGCATCTCGTTCTTGAAGGATCAAGTCAAGCAGCATCATAGTACGCTGCTCATTCCACCCAATCACCAAGATATGTTCATTAAGCATCAAGCTATTCATACCCAACAATCCTTTCTTCCACGTTAAAGAAACCCAAGCTGCAATTCGGCCAATTACCATGGCGAAAATACTCAAACCAAGCGGTATGACATAAAGCGCAACAACTAATTTTCCCGCTGGTGTAACGGGAGACAGATCGCCATAACCTACCGTAGAGGCAGTTACCGCCAACCAGTAAACAAAATCGGTTTTAGCAATTAAGTCGTGTTCGCCTGCAGCGAAAAGAAGCCAATAGCTTGTTACTGCGTAAAACGCGGTTGCACCAACAATGGTGTACCAGCGAGATTCTGCAAAGTATTGCAGCATGATTTTTCGCAGTTTTATCCATGGAGACATAAAACAAACAGCCCTTGTTATGCGTGTCCTTACTCTGCCTTGAAGTACTTGATTTGTCTAGATTAGGTCGTGGTTATCCTGCAATTTGTGCAAAGAATTATTGTAACAATAATTAAAAATGGGAGCACTTAGCTCCCATTCTTTAACCTACTTGCCTAGAATTCGAGCTAGCTCGTCATCGGCCGAGGTTTTACCCCCTTTGATGCCCGCTTCGGCTAGGCGTTTTTCTAAGTCGCTGCTCGACTCCTCGCTAGCCAGCTCCTCGGCTGCTTGAAGTTCTGCGTTGCGCATCTTTTGCTTATCCTGAATGCGAGACAAAGACTCAGTCGCTGTCTTCATTTTACTGTTCGCGCCCATGTGGCGTGAAGATACTGCAACCTGCGCTTTTTGCACGCTTTCAGTGGCTTTGACCATATCCACTTGCTGCTCTAAACGACGCAAATTCGCTTTAGCTTGCTGAATGTTATTAGCCAACTGCTTTTCAGACTGTTTGAACTGATCAAGGTAGGTTTGTTCTTGCTCACGTTCTTCTTTTAGCTCTGACACTTTCTGCGCACAGTCAAGAGCAAGCTGACGATCGTTATCTATCGCTTTACGCGCGTGCTCTTCATACTCGGCTATTGACGAGTTAAAGCTATCTACTTTTTGTTGAGAAAGTTTACATTTCGCCAAAATCTGCGTGCGCGCATGGTCAGATTTGCGTAGTTCTTCTTTGGCTTCTCTGATTTCTTGCTCCAGAATTCGAATAGCCTGACTGTCTGCAACAGACTGCGCAGCTTCGGTAGCACCACCTTTTACTGCAGTAATTAGTTTTTTCCACACTGACATTCGCTTCTCCTTAAGAAGTAAATTTTAGTTAAGGTGTGTTTCGTAGGCATCTAAGAAAGATGCAACATTCTGAAACAAGGTTTCCACTTCAATAACAATACTTTCGGCTTTGGACTGGGCGCTTAGTGCGCCAAAGGCGGTGTAATATTCTTCGCCACCAATATTTGAAATACCTACCGTAGTAAGAGGGAACACCATATGGGTAGACAGTATTTCATGATCAAGCGCTGGCTTATCTTTTACTTCCGACGCGGCGAACAAGAGACTTTCTACCAAAATTTGCTCACCACTAATTGCAAGCCATGCATCAATGCCGTCTTGATTAGCAATAAGTAAGCAGTTTTCCTCATGTGTTACCACAAAGTCATCGTGCTCTTTAAATAAGGCTTCGATGCTTTCCAGTTCCCAGCTCATACCTTTCTCCTTTAGTTATTAAAGCGATAATGTTGAAAATGAATGTCGTAAATGTGGTGTCTTATAACGCACGGCTTAGCTTAAATTTGCGTTGAAACACAAAACCTAAAACCTAGCATTGCTAAAAGAACAACCGCAGTTACTGTAACGACTATTTACGCCTTCGCCAATATCTTGACTTGCAGTGTAGACCTGTTGTGCCATAATCGTCAACATTAAAAGTATGCTATAAGTGTAAAAAAGTGTGTTTTTGTAAAATATATATCACATTTGGGTGGTTTTTGGAGGCTGTGTGAACACAGGAAATACGCAAAGTGCAAAGAATGCCTGGCGACAAACGGTTGCAAGAGTCGTGAAATCTGAAATGTCTGTGCGCGGCGTAAAATATCAAGCATTAAGTCAAAGGCTTGAAGAAATTGGTGTGGAACAAAGCGCAGACAACCTAAGAAATAAAGTGAATAAAGGTATTATGGGGGCCGATTTATTGCTTCAGATTTTATACGTGCTTAAAGCTCGACCTTTAGATGCTGCGCTTTTAGAAGAAATCTTAACTGATCTTAGCGTTTCGAAAGAGTAGAATAGGGCAGATAAAAAAGTACCCAGCAAATGCCGGGTACGAACGATAAGGAATGTTATGGGAGAACATCATCACTATCTGGAGCAGATATTAATCGTTTAAGCATTTGCTCGCTAGTACAAAATTCAGCTAGTGCGTATTTTGAGCGATAAGTGGGTATTAATATCTATACTTATAGGCTGAGAGGTTGGATTTCTAAGACTTTGGTCGACATTGATTTCTGTGAAATTTCGCAACTTTAGTATAATTACCTCCTCTTGATATTGTGTTAAACCATAAAGAAAGCAACATAAATTGCGTTTAAATTAAGAATTTATTATCTATGAAACTATCTGAATTCAGCTTTACGCTTCCACAAAGCCTAATTGCAAAATATCCCACCGAAAACCGTTCAGCCAGTCGTCTATTGCAACTGGATGGCAAATCGGGTGACGTGCGCCACAGTATGTTTGCTGACATGGTCGAACTTTTAGATGAAGGCGACTTGCTGGTTTTTAATAATACCCGAGTTATCCCCGCTCGACTTTTAGGTAAAAAAGAAACGGGCGGACAAGTAGAAGTGCTAATTGAACGCATCACCTCAGACAATACTGCTTTGGCGCATGTACGCGCGAGTAAGGCACCTAAGCCGGGAACTAAGCTTATTCTTGAAGAAAAAGTGAACGTGACGGTTACTGGTCGAGACGAGGCGCTATTTATTCTTCAGTTTGATCACGATGAAACTGTATTGACGCTATTGGAAGCTCATGGGCATATGCCGCTACCTCCCTATATTGATCGCCCGGACGAAAACTCGGACAAAGAGCGCTATCAAACTGTTTACAATCAAAAGCCAGGCGCTGTTGCAGCACCTACTGCAGGGCTTCATTTTGACGATGCTATTTTAGATGCGCTAAAAGAGAAAGGCGTAAATTTGGCTTTTGTAACCTTGCACGTGGGTGCTGGTACATTCCAGCCCGTGCGCGTTGACAATATTCTTGAGCACAAAATGCATGCAGAGTTTGCCGAAGTCCCCCAAGAAGTCGTTGATGCCGTGTTAGCTACAAAAGCTAATGGAAAGCGAGTTATCGCAGTGGGAACTACTTCGGTACGCTCTTTAGAGTCTGCGGCTAAAGCCAGTGCCGAGCGTGGCGATAAAGAAATTATCGCGGCCTTCAATGAAGACACTGAAATCTTTATCTATCCAGGCTTTGAATTCAAAGTAGTAGACGCCATGTTCACTAACTTTCATCTTCCAGAGTCTACGCTAATGATGTTAATTAGTGCATTTGCCGGTAAAGACAACGTGATGAATGCCTACCAAGAAGCGATAGAAAAAGAATATCGATTCTTTAGCTACGGCGATTCTATGTTTATTGAGCGCGCTTGAGCACATAAGTCTGGGCTCATTAGCGTTTAAATCGGTGTTTTTCAGGCCTTTCTAGTTTAGTTACAGATAAACATAGATACGGGGCATGATCTCAGCCAAATTACTGGTATAATCGCCGCCAATTTATTTTTATACCCAGCGCAAAAGCGCATAAAAGTGGGAATGCTTTCACATGCAATTTGAGTTGTTAAAAACCGAAGGCCGAGCACGACGCGGTCGTTTGGTGTTTGAACGCGGTGTTGTTGAAACGCCAGCGTTCATGCCAGTAGGTACTTACGGTACTGTTAAGGGAATGACCCCTGAAGAATTAAAAGACAGCGGTGCACACATCTGTCTTGGAAATACCTTTCACCTAATGCTACGCCCTGGTACTGGCATTATTCGCCAGCACGGCGATCTGCACGATTTCATGAATTGGGACAAGCCTATTCTTACTGATTCGGGCGGCTTCCAGGTATTTAGTTTGGGTGACTTGCGTAAAATTACCGAAGAAGGAGTAACGTTCCGCTCTCCAATTAATGGCGAAAAGATTTTACTTACGCCTGAAAAATCGATGGAAGTTCAGCGTGACCTGGGCTCTGACATCGTGATGATTTTTGATGAGTGCACGCCGTATCCAGCCACTGAGCAAGAAGCGCGCGTTTCAATGGAAATGTCGCTACGTTGGGCTAAGCGCAGTAAAGAAGCTCATGGCGATAACCCAGCGGCACTGTTTGGTATTATCCAGGGTGGTATGTACGAAGGGTTGCGTGATGTTTCACTTGCTGGTCTCGAAGCCATTGGCTTTGACGGCTACGCTATCGGCGGCCTTTCAGTAGGCGAGCCAAAAGAAGACATGATCCGCATCATCGATCACACAGCGCCAAAAATTCCAGAGGACAAACCTCGTTATCTTATGGGCGTTGGTAAGCCAGAAGATTTGGTTGAGTCTGTGCGTCGCGGTATCGATATGTTTGACTGTGTTATGCCTACGCGTAATGCGAGAAACGGTCACCTGTTTGTGACTGAAGGCGTTATCAAAATTCGCAACGCGAAGCACAGAAATGACACCTCACCATTAGATGAGAATTGTGATTGCTACACTTGCAAAAACTATTCTCGCTCTTATCTACATCATTTGGACAAATGTAACGAGATTTTGGGTGCGCGCTTAAATACCATCCATAACCTTCGTTACTATCAGCGTGTGATGCAGGGTCTTCGCGATGCGATTGACGCAGGTACGCTTGACGAGTTTGTACAAGAATTTTATGAACAAAAAGGGTTGCCGGTTCCGGCACTATAACAACGATAATATTTGGGGAATTTTATGAGCCTATTTATCTCGAACGCTTACGCGCAGTCTGCTGGTGCACCGCAAGGTGGTGGCATGGAAATGATCATCATGCTAGCTGTATTCGGTTTAATCTTTTACTTCTTGCTTTACCGCCCACAGGCTAAGCGCGTGAAAGAGCATAAAAATCTAGTTTCTTCGCTAGGCAAAGGCGATGAAGTGTTAACACAAGGTGGTTTGGTAGGAAAAATCACTAAAGTGTCAGAAGAAAAAGATTTCATCGAAGTTGCGCTTAACGATTCAAACAACATCGTTGTTCAGAAGTCTTCAGTAACTGCTGTGCTGCCTAAAGGCACCATGAAGTCACTGTAAGTAACAATCGCCGGGGCCGGGACGCTTCTCGGCACTGGCACGAAAGGATTATCCAGTGCTAAACAAAAACTCTATTTGGAAAGTACTGAGTGCACTCATTGTGGTTGCAGTGTGTGCACTTTATGCGCTTCCCAACATTTACGGTGAAGACCATGCCGTACAAATCTCAGCAGGCCGTGATGCCGTGGTGACAGATGCCACTGTTGAACAAGTGAAAGCCGCGCTAAGTGAAAAAAACATCTCTCCTAAACGCGTTGAATTTGAAAACGAACAAATACTAGTTCGTGTTTCTGATTCAGACACCCAGCTCATTACGCGCGAAACATTAGAAAAAGTGCTTGGCGATGATTATTACGTTGCCATGAACCTTGCCCCGGACACGCCAGAGTGGCTTGAGGAGTTAGGTGGCACGCCAATGAAACTAGGTCTTGACCTTCGCGGTGGTGTTCACTTCTTAATGGAAGTAGACATGACGGAAGTGATTACCAAGTCTTTAGAAGATGCAGAAAGCGGCTTTCGCACGTCACTACGTGAAGAAGGTATTCGCTATCGCGGTGTAAAGCAGATTGACGATCATATCGACATAACGTTCCGTGATGAAGATGCCCTAGATAAGGCAGAGTTCTTTTTGCGCAACCAAAGTCGCGACCTTACCTTCAACCAAGTGGATGACTTAACCCTTCGCGCTATTTTTGCTGAGAGTAAGCTTCAAGAAATACGTGACAACGCGGTTAAGCAAAACATCACTATCATTCGTAATCGTGTTAACCAGCTTGGTGTGGCTGAGCCGCTTGTGCAAAAACAAGGCGCAGACCGTATCGTTGTTCAGCTACCTGGTATCCAAGACACTGCTCGCGCGAAAGAAATTCTTAACGCTACAGCAACACTTGAATTTCGCATGGTTGATCAGAAGAACGACATCCGTGATGCATTGAACGGCCGTGTTCCTCCTGGCTCTCAGGTGATTGAAGACCAGCAGGGCATCCCTCAGCTGCTTGAGAAGCGCATTATGCTTACAGGTAGCCATATTATTGATGCGAATAGCGGTGTCGATGAATACGGGCTTCCGAACGTAAACATATCGCTTGATTCTGAAGGCGGTAATAAGATGTCTCGCTCTACCCGTGGCAACATTGGTAAACCAATGGCTACCGTGTTTATCGAGTACAAATCTACCGGTGAGCGAAACGATGACGGTAAGCTAGTGTTTGAAAAGCATGAGCAGGTTATCTCAGTTGCCACTATTCGCGCACAACTTGGCAGCAAGTTCCAAATAACGGGTCTTGATTCACCGAAAGAAGCCCGTGATTTAGCATTGCTACTTCGCGCTGGTGCATTGATTGCGCCAATTCAAATTGTTGAAGAACGCACGGTTGGGCCAAGCTTAGGTAAAGAAAACATTGAACTTGGTATGCAGGCTATTATGTATGGTCTGGCGGCGGTGCTTGTTTTCATGTTGATTTACTACAAAGCCTTTGGCGTGGTAGCCAACATCGCGCTTATTACAAACCTAGTCATGATTGTAGGCATTATGTCGATGATCCCTGGGGCGACACTTACGCTACCGGGTATGGCAGGTATTGTACTAACCGTTGGTATGGCGGTAGATGCAAACGTGCTTATTTTCGAGCGTATTCGAGAAGAAATGCGCGACGGCCGAAGCCCACAGCAGGCTATTCACCAAGGTTACGACAGCGCGTTCTCCACCATCTTGGATGCAAATATTACTACATTCCTTGCTGGTCTAATTCTGTTTGCAGTGGGTACCGGCCCAATCAAAGGCTTCTCAATTACGCTAATGATTGGTATCGCAACGTCTATGTTTACCGCTATCTTAGTTACTCGCGTTATTGTTAACGCAGTATGGGGTGGTAAACGTGTAGAGAAATTAGCGATTTAAGGAGTAAAAAATGCAGTTATTAAAATTATCCGAAACCGTTAATTTCATGCGCCTGCGCATTCCTGCGATGGTGTTGTCGACTATTCTCATTCTCGGCTCATTCGTTTCATTAGGCGTTAATAGCCTTAACTGGGGGCTAGACTTCACAGGCGGTACGCTTATTGAGGTTGGCTATGAAGACGCTGCTAATTTGGAAGGCATTCGCGCCCAGCTAAACGAAGCGAATTTCGAAGATGCCATAGTACAGAATTTCGGCAGTAGCCAAGACGTACTTATCCGCATTGCTCCGCGTGATGGCGTTAAAGCCGTGACTATTGGTGAGCAGGTACTAGCTGCGCTGCGCGCTGACGGTACTGCGGTTGATATGCGTCGTATCGAGTTCGTAGGTCCTAACGTAGGTGAAGAGCTTACCGAGCAGGGCGGCCTTGCGATGCTAGTCGCACTCTTGTGTATTCTGGTTTATGTGGCGATGCGATTTGAATGGCGATTTGCTTTAGGCTCAGTTTCGGCACTAGCGCACGACGTTATTCTTACATTAGGTTTATTCTCGGTACTTCAAATCGAATTTGACCTTACTGTACTTGCAGCGGTGCTTGCGGTAATTGGTTATTCACTTAACGATACTATCGTTGTGTGTGACCGTATTCGTGAGAACTTCCGTAAAATTCGTAAAGGTGAGCCTGTTGAGATTATCAATATCTCGCTAACGCAAACCCTAAACCGTACTATCATCACCTCATTAACCACGGTGTTGGTATTGGTTGCCTTGTTCTACAAGGGTGGTGCGCTTATTCACGGGTTTGCCACCGCGTTGTTGTTCGGTGTAGTGGTTGGTACTTACTCATCGGTGTACATAGCTAGTTCAGTGGCACTTGCATTGGGTATTAGTAAAGAAGACCTAATGCCGCCACAAGTGGAAAAGGAAGGCGCAGACTTAGATCCTATGCCTTAGTTTTACACGCTTGAAACATACAAAAAGCCGCATCTATGATGCGGTTTTTTTATGTCCAACTGCAATAAAAAAAGGCGCCGTTAATAGCGCCTTCATTCGATAATCTAACGTGGGTTTAGCCCCAACCTGCGTAGCAAAGTTTACTTAAGGTGCTTAACTAGGCCTTGAACAACCTTTGCACTACCAGCAACGATTTCGCCTTTGTGAAGCGGATCGTTATTCCCTTTAAAGTCGGTAACTAGGCCGCCAGCTTCGCGAACAATAAGCTCTCCCGCGGCAATATCCCAAGACTTAATGCCACGCTCCCAGTAGCCGTCGTGACGGCCTGCAGCAACGTAAGCAAGGTCTAACGCTGCACTACCTGCGCGGCGAATGTCACCCACTTCGTGGAAAATTTTGTTTAGGCTTAGTGCATACTCGCCAAATTGAGCTTTGTTTTTAAATGGTAGGCCTGTAGCAATAATGGTTTCAGTAAGATCACGTGGCTTAGAAGCACGGATACGATAACCGTTAAGCTGCGCGCCTTGACCACGGCTCGCGGTGAATAGTTCGCTGCGAATTGGGTCAAAAACAACCGCTTGGTCTAAGCGACCTTTGTGAAGAAGTGCTATTGAAACAGCAAAGTGAGGAATGCCTTTTACGAAATTGGTGGTGCCATCTAGCGGATCGATTATCCACTGATAATCAGTCTCTTTGCCGTGTACTTCACCAGACTCTTCACCTAAGAAGCAGTGTTCTGGGTATGATTGCTGAATTTTATAAATAATTGCTTGCTCTGCTTCTTTGTCAACTTGAGTAACGAAGTCGTTCAAGCCTTTTGACTCAGTTGCTACTTCATTATGTTTTTCAAAACCACGAACAATAACTGTTCCAGCCGCGCGCGCAGCACGCACTGCAATATTCAGCATAGGATGCATAGATAAACCACCAATTGTAAAAGATCAATGAAACTAACTAGCTGTACAAAAAATAGCTAGTTGTTTTCGAAAACGGGCGGAGTCTACCAGAATCTATGCGCGATGCAAATGAATAACGCTAAGAGAAAGTGTTAATCAACGTAAGAAACGTTCTGATGCCAAGCGTTCTTTGGCAATGGCTGTAAAAAGCCATTGGTAGGGAGTTACGCTACGCTGAAAAGACACGCGCTAGCGTTTCTAAGACGGTAGCATGGTTATTGCTGCTAATAGCCTTCTATACTGCCGCTATGGTAAACTTAAGCCAATTGAAGATTGTAGGGTGATAGGCGTTAGCGAATATCATCTTTTTATATAAGTACGTAGGTATCACAGGCATGCTCGAAAATATTCGCATCATTTTGGTTAACACTTCTCACACCGGAAATATTGGCTCGACAGCCCGTGCCATGAAAACCATGGGGTTGAGCAGTCTTTATCTTGTAGACCCAGTGAATGAACCCGACGGCCAAGCAAGTGCGCTTGCCGCTGGTGCAGGCGATGTGCTGGCTAACGCAAAAATTGTAAGCACTTTAGAAGAAGCGGTTAAAGACTGTGGTTTAGTGGTAGGTACGTCAGCGCGTTCGCGCACTCATTCATGGCCAATGCTTGGCCCGCGTGATTGCGGAGAAAAACTTGTACAGGAAGTAGCAAAGTACCCGGTAGCCCTGGTTTTCGGTCGCGAGAATAGTGGTTTGACGAATGAAGAATTGCAGCAATGTCACTTCCACATGTGTATTCCTGCTAACCCTGAATATAGCTCTCTTAACCTAGCAGCTGCAGTACAAACACTGTGTTATGAAATCCGCATGGCCTATTTAAATCGCGAAACTTACCCAAGCGTTGAAGAAGAATACCCGCTAAATGACGATTTAGAGCGTTTTTATACCCATTTGGAAACAACGCTTGAGGGCACGTCTTTTATACGTAAAAGCCACCCAGGTGTTGTAATGACTAAGCTGCGACGCTTGTTTAATCGAGCTCGTCCTGAATCTCAAGAGCTTAATATATTGCGCGGTATTTTGGCGTCTATCGATAAATCGGTGAAGAATGCTAACTTAGGCGACGAAGACCCTTCAACAGCGATAGAAGAAAAAGAGTAAACTCTATGTTCGCCCGTATTAAAGACGATGTAAAAGGTGTTTTTCATCGCGACCCTGCGGCCAGAAACACCTTTGAAGTACTCACCAATTATCCTGGCCTTCATGCAGTATGGCTACATCGAATTAGCCACAAATTGTGGAAGGCAGAATGGAAATGGTTGGCACGCAGCTTATCAACCTTTAGTCGTTGGCTTACGGGCATTGAAATTCATCCAGGGGCAACGTTGGGGCGGCGGGTATTTATCGATCACGGAATGGGTGTAGTCATCGGTGAAACCGCCGAAATAGGCAATGATGTTACCCTATACCATGGGGTGACTCTTGGTGGTACTAGCTGGAAAGCCGGCAAGCGCCACCCAACCCTTAAAAACGGCGCAGTCGTGGGCGCGGGGGCTAAAGTGTTAGGGCCGATTACCATTGGTGAAAATGCCAAAGTAGGGTCCAATTCTGTAGTTGTTAAAGATATTCCAGACGATGCTACAGCAGTTGGCATTCCCGGTCGTATTATCATTTCTAAGCAAAAAGAGTCGAATGCAACGGTAAATCCCCAGCGTGATAAAATTGCTCAGAAATATGGTTTTGATGCTTATGCCGTCGCGCCAGATAATCCTGACCCTGTGGCTAATGCTATGGGCATAATGCTTGAGCATATGCACCAAATGGACACCAAAGTGGAAGAGATGTGCAAGGTCATTCAGGCATTGGGTGGCGATGTGTGTACCGATAATTTACACAACATCAGTGCTGAAGATTTCGCAGATACGGGCTTTGATTTAACAGAGACCCAAGAGCGCGAAAAAGCCCATTCTTCTTTCGACCCAGCAATTTAACGCCGGAATTCTTACTACTAACAAAATCTGGGTAGAAATACTTCGCGTTTTGTATAGCGTAGTTCTCAAATTGCCTAACACCGTCTATAAATGCAGATTTTTCTAGATATATTCGATATTACTAGATGCAAATATATAGCAGTGTACTTGAGTGAAAGTAAGGCTAGGTTCAGCGAAACCTCTGTTTTAATGCTTTTTTAAAGGTTTTACCAATTTTAATCTGTGTGTCGTTCATCATTACAAGGTGGTCGCCAGCAAGAGCTTTTGCCTGACCTAGGTTGACACCATAGGATTTGTGGATCTGAGCAAACATGCTCTCATTGTATTGGTTAACGGTATTGTTTAGAGCAGCGTTCAACAAATCAATATGTGGCAGGCTATCCAGCAGCTGTTTAAAGGTTGAATTTGCCATCAGAATTTCATCTTTCAACCAGACTTTGACGTAATTTCCGTAGGCTTCAAACCATTGAATATCGCGTGTAAAAACCTTTCGTTTAGTGCCGGATAAATTCAGCATTACATACGACTCAGCATTTTGCGTTGAGCGCGTATTAGACAGGGTAAGTCTTTGACTGACTTTACCGATCGCTTGTTGCAGTCTTGATAAACTCACTGGCTTTACTAAGTAGTCGGTAACGTCTAATTCAAAGGCGGTCACTGCGTGTTCTTGGTAGGCTGTGACAAACACAATTTGTGGCCGATTCGCTAATACTTTTACTAGGTCGATGCCTGTTAAGAGGGGCATTTTAATATCGAGAAAAATCAAATCGACGACGTTTTCACTCAACCATTTTAGCGCGTCCGTGGCGTTGTATACCTGATACTTTATATCGATAGAGCGTGTCTGTTGCCCATTTGCAGTTTGGTTGTGGGCTTGAATGTGATGCACCAGTACGTCATGGGCGAGTGGCTCGTCATCGATAATAATGGCCGATATTGCTTGATTAACGACTTTAAGTGATTGGGTTGATAAATTTGACGAACTCATAACGTGATCTCCAAAACAGTGCGCCAATCTTGAGCCGGTTGTTGCCCTGAACAATTGTGTAAAACCTTGTAAGAGTGTCTATCTGGATAAAGCATAGCGAGGCGTTGTTTGAGGTTGGTTAATCCCACACCACTGTACTGATTTTCTGTCTGCGTTAGTTCATGGTCGAGTTCAAACGAGTTACAACATTCAAACCTGACCAATACTTCTCCTTCTTTGTGCTTTGAGGGAGTAACGGTAAGAGAGACTTCAACTTTTGCGTTACCTTGCTGTGATTCAGCGCCGTGTTTAAACGCATTTTCAAGGATCACCAAAAACAGCAGAGGCGCAATTTCATCAGTTTGTGGTAACTTCGGCCAGTGTGATTTAATAGTTAATCTATCTCCTAATCTGACCTTTTGCAGAGCGATATAATCTTGAAGGTATTGGACTTCTTGCTCTAGCTTCACTGTTGAATTTTGACCTTCGTAGACGGTGTAGCGTAACAAGTTGGAAAGATGCATAACAAAGTCTGGAGCGTGGTCTGACTTTTTGAGAGTGAGTGCGTACAAACTGTTCATCGAGTTAAACAAAAAGTGTGGATTGACTTGTTGTTGCAATAGTTGTAACTCTGCCTGAGTTTTTTGTTCGGCTATTTCAGCATTAGTTGCGACGTCATGTTGTCGTTCAAACGCCAATATCAGCGGTGTCGTTAAAAACAAGAATAGCAACGACACCTTGTAATTATCTGAATCGAACACATCAAAATTTTCAGATGGAATAAAAGTGAAGTCAGCCGGTGTCATCGGCAAGTGAATGACGATTTGTCCCGCGACTGGCGTATATAACAGCCAAAATACAACGCTAGCAAGGACAAAATAAAAAACGCCATAACCATTAAGAACACGCTTTATTAACACATATCGATTGGCGAGATATAGGACTCCTACCACGATAGAGATGATTGCAAATTGCCAAAAGTACGCTAAAAATGGCAATGGATTGGAGACGATTTGTACGGGGTCAAATACCAAGTTGATAGGCATATTATTCATAGGATCTTCGTGATAATGAAACGCCCCAGAAATAATAAACGCCCACGTAAATAGGCATATCACGATGACGCTATTGAGCGAGAATAAGGTGGATAGCAGCTTTCTTAGTTTTTGTGAATGAACGGTAGGAATTGATGGCGTAAGCTGCGAACGAACAGGGTTCATAAAATGCACCAGCGACCAAAGTAAAACTGCCGCAACGGTTAACCCCACAAAGTGCAGTGATAGTAAATTGAATCGAGCAAACCACTCACTGGAGACAGCGGCAATATAAACCAAGAGAGGATAAATAATAAAGCCTAGCACCAAGGAGACTAGAGTCGAAAGCATTGACCGAGAAGCGGTTGGCGGCTTTCGCAGAACGAATCCGAGAGCCAAAAACAGAGGCAAAGACTGAAGCAACAAATGAGCAATCAATAAAAAATAGTCAACAAACCTAGGTGTCGACGATAGCCACAGGTGGTCGATTCCAAAATGCTTGACAGAAATGAACCTGACGTGAGTCTCAATCAGGATTGCAGTGAATAATGGCAGCGCGAACAGGCATTGAGAATATTGAGAAAAGCGCTTTGAGCTTGGGGCCCTAAGCATCGTTGTTAAATACTTCATCCGTAACCTTTTATTAAAACATCTGCAAATTTGAGTTTACTGCTTTTGCATCATGTGCGTCCTAACGCGATGACGAAAGTAGCAATTTTTGTGACGTAAATAAATTTTATGAGTCATTTCGCCTTTCAGCACATGGTCTTAACTCTTTGTCATCTATGCATATTTTAACCAACTTCTAAGAGCTAATATGTAGGCATAAAGACAAGGAGGCAACGGCCGTGATTCACATTTGTAATTTAACAAAAACCTACCCCGATGGAACCAAAGCGCTGAGCGGCATAAACCTTGATTTACGGGCCGGCATGGTAGGTTTGTTAGGGCCAAATGGCGCAGGAAAATCTAGCTTAATGCGTACGATCGTCGGTTTGCAAAAGGCCGATGAAGGCCAAATTAGACTACAGATAACGGATAATGAGTCATCGGCTATCGATATTTTGGAAGCGCCTCAAGCCATTAGACAAACATTGGGTTATCTGCCTCAGTACTTTGGCGTATACCCAAATATGAGCTGTGTGGCGCTGTTACAACACATGGCTGTGCTAAAAGGGCTGAGTAGACAACAGCAAGCGGAGCAAATTCCCAAGTTACTTGAACTGACCAATTTAAAGGCGTTTGCTAACAAATCAGTGAATCGTTTTTCGGGCGGAATGAAACAGCGTTTTGGCATTGCTCAGGCTTTGTTGGGCGACCCCAAAGTGGTGATCATGGACGAACCGACCGCAGGTTTGGACCCAGAAGAGCGCGAGAGACTCCATGACATGCTGATCAGTATCAGTAGAGACAAGTTGATATTACTCTCAACGCACATCGTTGAAGACGTTGAAAACCTGTGTCATTACAGCGCCCTTTTGTTTAATGGTGAAATTAAAGCGTCGGGTTCGGTCGCCGATTTAGTCACAATCATGTCCGACAAAGTTTGGACTGTGCCGATGCAAGGTGAGCAAGAGCCAAGTGTAATTCAAACAGGCAACGACGTTCAGATATTGAATAAGTCGTTTCGATTTGGTGAGCCCGTGTTGCGAGTCTTCGCGGACAGTAAACCTTGTGAATCTGCGCAATTGGTTCAGGCAACGTTACAAGATTTGTATTTTCGCACTCGTGCACAGACCGAGCGTGATTTGGGCTCTATCGACTCTACTGCACTGCTTAATTCTGAGACGAGAGGTGTGTCGTCATGATGGATTCCGTATTGTTAAAACTTGCCCGCTTGATCCGCAACGAACTTAACTACCTTATTAGGCAGCCGTTATTTGGGGTGGCCTGTGTCTTGGTTCCCGCGGTTGGCTATCTTTTTACGACGGGTTTAACGGTCGATGCGCCGTCTTTTATTGTTCAAATTCAGCTGAAGTATGTTGCACTGGTTATGCTGATTCTACCCGTTTACATGGGGGCAATGTTGCCTAATGTGTTTTTGAGAGAGCAGAACTCAGCCATGGCTGAGCTAGTTAATGCAACACCAACAACGGCTCTTCAAAGAGCGTTGGCGAAAGTCTTCGGATTTGTTTTAATTACTTGGCTGGTTTTTGCCTTCACATTTTTGTTTATAGGCTTAGTTGCTTTTTTTACGTCGAGTACACAAGCAATGAATGAGCTGGTATACCTTGAGCTACTAATTGATTGGGCTCGTTTTTCTTTATTGTTACTGTTACCCACCGTTCTGGGTTACGTAGCGATTGGAATTTGGATGGCGAAGTGGCAAACCTCGGTATTTTCTTTTTATGCGTTTTCGCTGGTGGTATTGGTTTGTTATTTGGTACTTGCAAGTTTAACAGGTAATCCAATTTTAGCTGGAAGTGCTATTGCGAGTGAAAGTTTGTATCAATGGGCGTTGTGGTTGGACCCACTTGGATTTACCCCTTTGTTTACCGAATTTACTAAGGTAGAAATGGTGAGTTCGGCGGGCGTTTTGACCAGTTTCCCCACTATATTTACTTTGAACCGCCTTGGGGTCTTCGTAGGTGCCTTACTGCTCATTGCCGCGTGTTTAAGAACGTGTGACGGTAAAACAGAGTTGCCACTTAGTCGTTCATCTATCAGGGGCTCAACTCTTAGTGTGACGCCCTCGACTGAAAATGTTGAGCTTAAAGGGACTGGCAGTTCTCCTTGGGTAGCATTATTTCACAAAACCCTGAACTCAGTGTGCGTCAATAAGGTGACTTTACTCATCTTATTAGCCTGGCCGTTCTTGATCTTTAACGAGGTGTTGTCTGGCCTGAGTTATGTTGAACCTTTTGCAGAAAAATCCACAAACTCGCTCGATGCGATCAATCGAATCAACAGCGATGTGTTACCTGTGTTTGGAAGCTTGTTAATGGCGCTTTGGAGTTGGCAAATTACAGGGCTATTTGTCAGTCATAAAAGTCACAAATTGATTGCGACGACTCCTATTAAAAACAAAACCATACTAGCAGCACAAATGGGCGTTGGCGGAGTCTTGGTTTTTGTACTGTTAGCCTTAACAGTATTGGGGTGCATGGTTGCAGAACTTGTTGGGGGCAGTGATGTTGTTGTTTCTATCTATGTTGTTGAGTTTAGTCGTATTGGGTTGAGCTTAGGACTATTGGTTAGTTTGTTTATTAGCCTCCAGCACATTGCACAAAATCGTATGATCAGCAGTGCCTTGATAGTCGCTTTGTTGGTTTTTAAGTTTACGCCTATATCTGGTCGTCTCGGCCTCACTCATACCTTGTGGAATATCGCAGGATCGCCGCTGCAACAAAGTGATCACTTTTGGGGAAGTACAGGGAGTGACTCTGTGTTTGTTCCATATATGGTCATTTGGGTTTTAGTCGTGTCTCTGTGTATTGTAATCGCAAATGCTGTGAGTCACAGGGGAACGTTTTATGGCAATAAGTTGCTTTCTTTCCACTTTGTTAAACATCCTTGTAAATATTGGCTCGGGTTTGGATTAGCGGCTGTCTGTGTGTTGATGATTTTTAGGCTAGAACAACAGTTAGTGGCCGAAAAACCACTGACCTACTCACACCATAGAGAAGCATGGAAAGCTGAATACGAACACACATATCGTCATTGGTTGGACAAGCCAGCACCGGTCGTTGAGCACATAGACGCTAATATTAAAATTGAGCCAACCATAGGTGCTGGCCAGTTCGAGTTGCGTTATCGCTTACGCAACAAAAGTGAGCAAGTCATTACGTCGTTTTTAGTCAGTCGGTATGGCAATTTTGAATCACCAACACTTTTTGTTGAGCGGACAAATAAAGGCAGGGCAGCGCCAAATTCAAATAATATCATCGAAGCCGGACAGGTCAATGGCCAGAATGTAGTTACATTGGCGCAGCCATTACAGCCTGACGAAACGGTAACTCTAGTTGCAAGATTTGAACTGCAGCAGCCTAAGTTGTGGCCGGCTACCTCACAGTTTTATATTAAGCCTGAAATGACCTACTTACGCGGGAGCCCACTGTTGCCTGTAATTGGGTTCCAACCGGAGTGGATGTTGAGAAGCCCACAATTGCGTGCTGAGTATCAATTACCTAAAATGCCGACCTTAATGCCATCAGAGCGCTTTTCAACTCGTCCTTATCAACTTGCATGGCAACGAGAGCTCGCTTACAAATGGGCGACGTATTCAAGTAAAATTCAAGTTCCTACTGGCTATAAGGCTATTGGACCAGGTGAATTAACCCGCTCTGAACAAGTGGAAGCACACACCGTGTTTCATTTTGAAAGTGATCAGCCAATGCGCCAAATGCCAAGTTGGTTCGTTATTCCTGTCGAGGCCGATAAAACAAACGAAAATGAATGGCGAATTGTCCAACAAGGAGTAGGAGATGTTATCACAGAGGTGTACGTACCGAACACTCAGCATGTCAGTGACGCACAGCTAAAGTCGGCGATTGAAATTAATCAACTTGGTATGGCAGATACCTTAACTTGGCTGTCTAATGAGATTAAACCTTACCCTCATCGTCAACTGCGCATGTTTGCAATACCAAATAACGGCCCAACCGGATTTGCAATGCCGCAAGCTATGCTAATTGGTTATGACGTGGGCTTTATGGCGCTACCAACAGCGGAGGCGGTCTTTGATCAAAGGTATCGCCGTGCTGTTCACGAAACCGCCCACCAGTGGTTTGGCCACGATATTGGTAACGGCATTAGCGAAGACGGTGCGTTTTTGGTGGAGTCACTGGCTAAATATGTCGAACTTGTGATGATTGAACAACGGTATGGCCAAGAGGCTAAAGACGCCTTGGTCAAATACGAAAAGCGCCGCTTTGAAAATAAACAACGTTTTTACTATGGAACAGAAAAGGGCTTAGTCGACGCCACGTCACCACATCAGCAATATTCGCGAGCCACACTAGCGTTTGATCTGATAAGAACTGAGTTGGGAGATGAGGTAATTCTTGAAGCGTTGAGGCTATTATGGTCGCAACACGGTTACCCGAATGAACCAGCAACATCGATGAACTTTGTCGCAGCGCTAAAGTCCGTCGCCGGAGAGGTTCATTACCCGCTCATTGAACAAGCGCTTCAAAAAGCACTATATGTTGACTAATTCGATACGAGTTAAACCTTAAGTTGGCTCGTGACGTTCGCTAAACGATGAGCATCAGCATGCATTTTTTCAATTGAATTGGTCGCGCCCTCGCGCTGCAACAGTAACCAAAAGACTGGTTTTACAATTATTTAACATCTGTATTGACTAGTGTAAGACTCCAACATACATTGTGGTAACGCTAGTTATGACTTTTCAGGGATGTTATGCAGAGCGAGTTACCACTTTTAGACGTTTTGATCATAGGAGCCGGTATTTCGGGTATCGGCTGCGCCTACCACATTCAAAAAAAATGTCCTGACCTTTCCTATTCTATTGTAGAAGCCCGGGGTGATTTGGGCGGCACATGGGACTTATTCAAATACCCGGGAATACGCTCAGATTCTGATTTATTCACCTTTGGTTATGACTTCAAGCCGTGGAAAGAGAAAAAAGCCATTGCTGATGGCGACTCAATAAAAGCCTATGTTAACGAAACCGCTGTTGAAAATGGGATCAAGGAACATATACGCTTTTTGACACGTGTCGTGGATATAGACTGGCAAAGCGATAAGAAATATTGGCGAGTAACGTTAAAATCAGAAGAAAGCGGACAGCAAGAACACATCGCCGCAAGATGGATATTTAACGCATCAGGTTATTACCGATATGACAAAGGTTATACCCCAAATTTTAAGAGGCAATCCCGCTTCAAAGGGCTCATCGTACACCCTCAGCATTGGCCCGAAGATCTGAAATACGAAAACAAACGCGTAGTGGTGATAGGTAGCGGTGCTACAGCGGTAACTTTGGTTCCTGCATTAGCGAAAACAGCCGGCCATGTGACGATGCTCCAGAGAACACCTTCCTATATATTGCCGGTACCCGTTAATGATCCAATCGCGAAATATTTACGTGGGTGGTTTAGCGAAGATATAGCGTTCAAGGCCGCACGTCGGTTTAACATTGCTAAACAGCGGTGGGTATACGCGTTTTGTCAGCGCTTTCCGCATCGTGCGCGCAAAATAGTACGCAGCCTTAATGCAAAAATGTTACCCGTAGGGTACCCAGTAGATGAACACTTTAACCCTCCCTATAACCCTTGGGAACAGAGACTTTGCGCAGTACCAGGTGGTAATTTATTCGATTCAATTTCAAATGGAAAAGCGTCTGTTGAAACTGATACGATAGATACGTTTACTGAATCGGGCATTAAACTTAATTCGGGGCAGCATTTAGATGCAGATATTATAGTAACGGCTACAGGCTTAAACCTTCTGCCATTAGGAGGATTAGTTCCTAAAATAGATGGCAAAGCTGTTACACTTTCAGAGTGCGTCACGTATAAGGGTATGCTGCTTAGTGGCGTACCTAATTTTGTGATTGCGGTTGGGTATACCTCGTCATCATGGACCTTAAAGATAGGTCTGTTGTGTGAGCATTTTACTCGGCTATTGAACTATATGAAGCACCAAGATTATGTGCAATGTACACCTGTTGCCGATCCGAACATGGCAACACAGCCACTGCTTAACTTTGGGGCCGGATACATTCAGCGTTCATTAGATAAGTTGCCACGGCAGGGCACGCACTATCCTTGGTCGATGTCGTTCAATTATGCGGAAGATGTGAAGATCTTCCGAAAAGGCCGTGTTGACGATCCTGCACTGAAATTTGAATAAGTTTCGCCCCCTAATACAGAGTTATCAATAACAGAGAAAGTGAAATGAGCCTAGTCCAGCATAATGAGCAATTCGTAACCATTAATAACGGTGATGCATTTTGTTATGCCGAGCACGGTAATAAAAACAGTGAGACAATCGTACTTATTGTTGGACTGGGTCTTCAGTTGGTTTATTGGCCAAAAGCGCTAATAGAACGCCTAGTGGCCAGTGGCTTGCGTGTTATTTGTTTTGATAACCGTGATTCAGGAAAGTCAGTGCGCAGCAACACACCGTATCCTAGTCTCCTTCAACAACTAAGAGGCAAGGCACCTAAAGGCGCTTACGGATTAGAGCGCATGGCTGAAGACACTGCCCAGCTTTTAGAGGCGCTAAATATCGAAAACGCGCATGTTGCTGGAATGTCTATGGGAGGCATGATTGCGCAAACGCTCGCGAGCCTACACCCGGAAAAAGTGCAATCTATGACGTCTATTTTCTCTACCACTGGGAGCCGAAAAGTTGGTCAGCCGTCGTATTCAACGCTATGGCGTTTAGCAAGAGCAAAAGCACCAGCAAGCGAAAATGACGCGGTTAGAAATTATAAAGCAATGATGACCCATATAGGCGATGCGGCAGCAGAAGATGCCATAAATCAATGGCAGCAATATGCGAAATTAGCATGGCAGCGCAACGGAGGTAAGAGTGACGCAAAAGCTCTCTTTCGACAAATAGGTGCGATCATGAAATCGGGTGACCGAACGTCAATGCTTCAAAATGTCAAAGCCCCAACATTAGTGATACACGGAGATGTTGATCACATGGTGCACCCCAGTGGCGGTGTTGCAACAGCCAGAGCGATATCAGGTGCTAAACATCAAGTACTGCGCGGATTGCGCCATCAAATAGATACCATTCAATCACATCGGATAGCAGACAGTATCCTTGCTCATATACACTTGCATGCAAACAAGTAGCGCTGATGGTAGACGTTATCTTTCACCTGAAGAATAAACGATCCCTTAGCATTTAGGGCAAGAGATACCACGCAAATTTAGCGCCTATTAGCGCTTATTTTGATGGGGCTAAAACGAAACAAAACCCTTGATGTACAAAAGCGATTACTGGCATCAATAATACCTGACTAATTTACTGGGTCTTATACTTGACCATTTTAGTCGGGTATGTGAAAATTCCTGTACTACAAAACGGCGGGAGAATCCAATGAAACTCACTTCTAAAGGGCGCTATGCGGTTACCGCAATGCTTGATGTCGCTTTGCACTCAAAGCGTGGTCCAGTGCCTCTTGCCGATATCTCAGAACGACAAGAAATTTCTTTATCTTACTTAGAGCAGCTATTTTCTCGGCTGCGTAAAGAACAACTGGTAGACAGTGTTCGCGGGCCCGGAGGCGGTTATTTGCTGGGACGGGAAGCAAGTGATATTGCGATAGGCGAAGTTATTCGCGCCGTCGACGAGTCCATCGATGCTACGCGCTGTCAAGGTCAAGCCGATTGCCAAGGCGGCGATCGTTGCTTAACCCATAGCTTGTGGCAAGACCTAAGCGACCGTATTGCCGCATTTTTGAATTCGATCACGCTTGGTGAATTAATGGCTAAGCGCGATGTTCAGGAAGTGGCTGGTCGCCAGGACGGTAATGCATCACTTCGTCATGTCACTAAAGATATTGAAGTAAGTATTCAACTTTAAATTGGTATTGAGCAACGCATGGCTTTATCAACACCCATTTATTTAGATTACGCAGCAACGACACCGGTAGACCCAAAAGTGGCCGAGGCGATGGCAAAATGCTTAACGCTTGAAGGTAACTTTGGTAACCCGGCTTCTCGTAGCTACCGATTCGGCTGGATGGCTGAAGAAGCGGTAGATGTTGCTAGAAATCAAATTAGCGACGCGCTGAACTGCGACCCTAGAGAGATTGTTTTTACCTCTGGCGCAACTGAGTCAAATAACCTCGCCATTAAAGGTATTGCGCAAGGCTATGCCGACAAAGGCAAGCATATTATTACTGTAAATACCGAGCACAAAGCGGTATTGGATACCTGTGAGTACTTACAAAAGCAGGGCTTTGATGTCACCTATCTTGAAGTACAGTCAAACGGGTTAATTGATTTAAACGAGCTCGAAAATGCGCTGCGCGACGACACTATCTTAGTATCGGTCATGCACGTGAACAACGAGCTAGGCGTTATCCAAGACATCAGAGCTATTGGGCAACTTTGTCGCGACAAGGGCGTGTTTTTTCACGTAGATGGCGCGCAGAGTGTTGGCAAGATAGCGATTGATTTGGCAGAGCTTCCGGTAGATTTACTGTCTATATCCGCCCATAAGATTTATGGTCCGAAAGGAATGGGGGCTTTATATGTGCGTCGTCGCCCTAAAATCAACCTGGTGGCACAGATTCATGGCGGTGGACACGAGCGCGGCATGCGTTCAGGTACCTTAGCTACTCATCAAATTGTGGGAATGGGGGAAGCCATTGCGCAGGCGTCGTCAAAAATGGAAGACGACAGTGCGCGCATATTAAAGCTGCGTGAATCGCTGTGGCAGGGCCTCCAACAACTTGACGATATTTATTTAAACGGGCATGCCACGCAGCGCATACCCGGCATATTAAATGTGAGTTTTGCGGGTGTAGATGGCGAAAGCTTGATGATGGGCTTAAATGATATTGCCGTATCGTCAGGGTCGGCGTGCACGTCAGCGAGTTTAGAACCCTCTTATGTGCTAAAAGCCATTGGCCGCAGCAATGAGCTGGCCCATGCAGGGATACGTTTTAGCGTAGGGCGTTTTACGACCCAAGAAGACGTTGATTACGTAGTAAACAAAGTGGTTGATGTAACCACGCGACTGCGGCAAGCGGTCGTTGCTTAAACGCTGTATTTAGCGTTTGGAAATGGGTTTTAGTTTAAGCGTAAGTTTTAATTTTTGTAGAAAGCTGAATACGCTTTTCGTAAAAGCATTCTGTGAGTGTAGTGAGTGTGGACGAAAATTAATGAATAGTTAACGCGAAATAAGCGTTAAGTAACGTTTAAAACCCGCTAGTAGCCATAAATTAGTGGCTGAATATTTGAGTGAAATAGTCGGGTATTATATACTACGGCACCAAAAATTTTAGGCTGTCCGCATGTAACTGGCAGTTTCAACAATTTTGTGGGGGATAAACCCAACTACATAAAGTTGTTGAAGCTGAAGATTTACATAAATTACCAAGACCGTGGGGTAATTTATTCGCCGGTTGAGTAGAAAGAACAGTGGCAGCAAATGCAGGCAAACAAGTGAGATCCCAACATGAGTGAACAGATCGAACAGGCGTTAGAAAGAAAGTACGATGCAGGTTTCTATTCAGAAATCGAATCTGAAACGTTTGAGAGCGGCCTGGACGAGTCGGTTATCCGCCGCATATCAGCAATGAAAAATGAGCCTGAATGGATGCTTGAATGGCGTTTGAAGTCTTACCATGCATGGCTAGAGATGGAAGAGCCAGAATGGGCGCACGTCGACTATCCAAAAATTGACTATCAAGCCATCTCTTACTACTCGGCACCAAAGAGTATGAAAGATAAACCTCAGTCATTAGACGAGGTGGACCCGGAGCTACTGCGCACCTACGAAAAACTTGGTATTCCGCTGCACGAACAAGAAATGCTGGCGGGCGTCGCTGTAGATGCGGTATTCGACTCGGTATCAGTAGTTACAACATTCCGTGAGAAGCTTGAAGAAGCAGGCGTTATCTTCTGCCCAATTTCTGAAGCGGTTCAGAAATACCCTGACCTTGTTAAAAAATACATTGGTTCAGTGGTTCCGCGCACGGACAACTATTTCGCTGCGTTAAACAGTGCTGTATTTACCGACGGTTCATTTGTTTATATTCCTAAAGGCACACGCTGCCCAATGGAGCTTTCTACTTATTTCCGTATCAACGAAATGAACACAGGTCAGTTCGAGCGCACCTTGATTGTTGCTGATGAAGGCAGCTACGTAAGCTACCTAGAAGGATGTACCGCACCACAGCGTGACGAGAATCAGCTGCACGCGGCAGTGGTAGAACTTGTTGCGATGGACGATGCGCAAATCAAGTATTCGACGGTACAAAACTGGTATCCAGGCGACGAGAACGGTAAAGGCGGTATCTACAACTTCGTTACTAAACGTGGTGTAGCGCATACCAATGCGAAAATTTCGTGGACGCAGGTAGAAACGGGTTCTGCGGTAACGTGGAAATACCCTAGCTGTGTACTTAAAGGCGATAACAGTGTAGGTGAATTCTACTCAGTAGCACTTACTCGAGGTCGTCAGCAGGCTGATACCGGTACCAAGATGATTCACGTGGGTAAAAACACCAAGTCGACCATCATCTCTAAAGGTATTTCAGCGGGTAACAGCAATAACGCCTATCGCGGGTTAGTCCAAATGGGCCCGCGCGCAGACGGTGCACGTAACTTTACCGAATGTGACTCGTTGCTTATCGGTGATAAATGTGGTGCTCACACGTTCCCGTATATCGAAAGCCGCAACCCTTCAGCGATTGTTGAGCACGAAGCAACAACATCGAAGGTGAGCGACGAACAATTGTTTTTGTGTCAGCAACGTGGCTTAGACACAGAAAAAGCCGTTTCTATGATTGTTAACGGTTTCTGTAAAGAAGTATTCAAAGAGCTGCCAATGGAATTTGCCGTAGAAGCCGGCAAGCTGCTCGAAATTAGTCTTGAAGGTTCAGTGGGGTAATCAATGCTTAGTATCAAGAATTTACATGCCAGCGTGGAAGAGAAGAACATCATTAAGGGTCTTAACCTTGAAGTTAAACCTGGTGAAGTACACGCTATCATGGGTCCCAACGGTGCCGGTAAAAGTACACTAGGTTACGTGCTATCTGGCCGTGACGGTTATGAAGTCAGCGAAGGCGAAGCCATGCTGAACGGTAAAGACTTGCTAGAGCTTGACGTAGAAGAGCGTGCACGTGAAGGTCTTTTCCTTGCATTCCAATACCCAGTAGAAATTCCTGGCGTCAGCAACATGGAGTTTATGAAAGAGTCGGTAAACGCTATGCGAGAAGAGCGTGGCGAAGAGCCTCTGACGGCTGCTGAGTTTCTTAAAAAAGCGAAAGAAGCCTGTAAGCAAGTTCAGCTTCCGCTAGACTTCCTAAAGCGTGGTGTTAACGAAGGTTTCTCTGGTGGTGAGAAGAAGCGTAACGAAATCATGCAAATGATTTTGTTAGAGCCAAAGCTTTGCATTCTAGATGAATCTGATTCAGGTCTTGACGTTGACGCATTACAGGTTGTTGCAGATGGCGTTAACAGCCAGCGCGACGGTGAACGTAGCTTCATCGTTGTTACTCACTATCAGCGTCTTCTTGACTACATTAAGCCTGACTTTGTCCATATTCTTGCTGATGGCAAAATCGTGAAAAGTGGCGACGCGTCACTTGCGCTAGAAGTAGAAAAAAGCGGTTATGCATTCCTAGGTAAAGCGTACGAGGAGGCTGAGGCATGAGTCAATGGCTAGAACAGGTCATTGATAGCGCACAGCGCGACGATTATTTATCGCCCGTGCGTCAACAGGCCTTAACACAGTTAAAAGCTGACGGCTGGCCAGCGCGTAGAAGCGAGAGCTGGCGCTTTACACCGCTTACACCTGTAGAAAAGCGTGAAGCGAAACAGGCTGTACAGGCTGACAGCATACCGGTTCCTGCTATCGATAATCTAAACGCTATCGACCTTGTATTTGTAGACGGTGTCTTGATTACGCAGGTTAATACGCTTGATGTGCCATCAGGCATGACAATTACGTCGCTCAATACTGATGATGCAGCTACGCAGCAAGCTATTAGTAGTGTTTACGGTCAAGTTAAGCCAACTCGTCATATGTTTGGTTTAGTGAACGATGCACTATGCCAACACGGTATATTTATTAACGTAGAAGCAGGTGTAAAAATCGATACACCGGTACGCATCGTGAATATGGCTTCACGAAATGTCGATGCTCACACGCGTGTGGTAGTGAAGGTAGCAGAAGGCGCAAGCGCCACTGTTATCGAACAAGGTTTTGGCGATACTGAAAGCCTAACTACAGCGTTTGCTGAATATGATTTGGCTGATGATGCACATCTAGAGCACTATCGTTTCGCTATGTTTACTGGCAAAGCCAAGCAATTAGGTGGTAGTCACTTCAAACTGCATAACCGCACTACGCTCAACAGCACTATGGTGGGCTATGGTAGTGAGCTATCTCGTTTAGACGTAGATATTCATCACGCCGGTGAATTTGCTGACGCGAAGATGAACGCCATTTATCTTCTGGCGGAAGGCGAGCTATTCGACCTTCATTCAACCATTGAGCATGCTATGCCAAATGGGACAACAGAAGAAAACGCGCGCGGTATTGTTGGTGATAAGGCCCGTGCGGTATTTAACGGTCGTATTCACATTCATCGCGATGCGCAAAAAACACTAGCAGAGCTTAACAACCGCAATCTATTGCTATCTCGCCGAGGCGTTATTAATACCAAGCCTGAGCTTGAGATATATGCCGACGACGTAAAATGTGCCCACGGCGCAACGGTGGCAGAAATTGAAGAAGAAGCGCTGTACTACATGCTTACTCGTGGTATTCCGCGTAGTAAAGCACTGGTTATGCTGAATTTTGGCTTTATCCAAGAGCTAATTAACGATGTGCCAAACGTAGCAGTACGCGAGTGGCTTGCACCTATCTTGAGCGAACGTTTCGCTCAGATGGAGGTGAAATGAGTTTAAACGTTGCAGCACTTCGTGCCCAGTTTCCTATTTTATCGAAAACGGTAGACGGCAAACCGCTGGTATACCTCGATAACGCGGCAACAACACAAAAACCTCAGGCGGTGATCGACGCCTTGGTAGATTTTTACACGGGTACGAACGCGAACGTGCACCGCGGAGCGCATCATTTGTCAGATGAAGCCACGCGCCGCTACGAAAATGCACGTACCAGCGTTGCTACGTTTATTAATGCTAACGTTCGCGAAGAAGTCATTTGGACTGCCGGTACCACTGAAGCTATTAACATTGTCGCTAATGGTTTAAGTCAGCTACTTGCTGAAGGCGATGAAGTGATGGTGACCGAACTGGAGCATCACGCTAACTTAGTTACTTGGCAGCAAGCTTGCCGCAGCTCTGGTGCAACATTAAACGTTGTGCCTATTTTCGATAGTGGTGAGCTTGATGTTGAAGCGTTCGACAGATTGCTGTCTGAAAACACTAAGCTAGTGGCATTCCCACATGTATCAAATGCGTTAGGCACGGTTAACCCAATCAAAACACTGACCCAAAAAGCGAAAGCAGTTGGCGCATGGGTGCTAGTAGATGGCGCCCAAGGCATTGCTCATGGCGGCGTTGACGTACAAGACATTGGTTGTGATTTTTACACGTTTTCAGGGCACAAACTTTTTGGTCCAACGGGCATAGGCTGCTTGTGGGGTAAAAAAGAAGTGCTTGAAACCTGGCCAGTATGGCAGGTAGGCGGCGAGATGATCAAAGATGTGACTTACCATGAAGCCACATGGGGTGCATTACCAAACCGCTTAGAAGCAGGCACGCCTAACATTGCTGGTGCTATTGGTATGGGCGCAGCGGTAGATTGGTTTAGTGCGTTTGATGTTAATGCGCTGCACGAGCATGAACAAAAGTTACTTGCCTATGCTACCGAACAAGCAGAAGCGCTTGACGGCATGCGTATCATTGGTACCGCACCTAATAAAGTAGGGGTGTTGAGCTTCTTACTTGATGGCGCTCACCCTGCGGACGTAGGCTTTATTTTGGATAGGCAAGGTGTCGCAATTCGTACTGGCGATAACTGCGCACAGCCGCTTATGAAACGCTTTGGTATTCCTGGCACCGCGCGTGCGTCTTTCTCAATTTATAATACGCTTGAAGAAGTCGACAGCTTATTCGCTGCACTTAAGAAAGCAAAAATGATGTTGGCCTAAGGAGGCATTATGAGTGTTGAAACTTTCGTACCTAGTACAAAGCTCATTACGCTAACTGACAGTGCCATTAAGCATTTCGAAAGTAAGCTTAAAGATAAGCCTGGTCAGTTAATTCGTTTATCGACAAAAGTAAGCGGCTGCACGGGTTATGCTTATGTACTCGATTTCGCTGATGGCGCACAAGCAGGGGATGAAATTGTAGAGATTTCTCCGATTGTAAATGTGGCAGTAGCAGCTGATGCAACAGACCTCTTGCGTAATACAGAAATTGATTATGTGACTGAAGGTGTGAATGGCATCATAAAATACAACAACCCTAACGTGGTTGATGAATGTGGGTGTGGCGAGAGCTTCAACGTGGGCTAACGCCTGCGTTCATTACCCACAAAGAGTATTACCAAGAGTACAAAATCGTTTATGAAGCAAAAAATGGTGACCACCGAACGCGAATGTAAGGCGCGTTTGGTTCCTGCTGGCAATCCCACCGTTATACCTGAGGGTGAGTTTGTTAATATCACGCAAGAGCTAGGTGGTAATTACACCGTAACTTGGCGTGGTAATATGTACCGTATTGACGGTACCGATGCTGGTGCAATTGGCCGTAAAGCCATGACGCTAAGCTTCGACGCTCCCGAAGATGGTAACATCAGTGAACAGCAAGTGTGGGACGCGTTAGAAACTATCTATGACCCAGAAATTCCTATCAACCTTGTATCGCTCGGCCTTATCTATAAGGTGGATATCGAACAGGCATCTGGTGCCGTAAATATCGATATGACGCTTACAGCACCAGGCTGTGGTATGGGGCCAGTTTTAGTTGGCGATGTGGAATATCGTGTAGCCATGGTGCCTCATGTTAAAAACGTGAATGTTGAGTTGGTATTCGACCCAGCTTGGTCGCGTGATATGATGAGTGAAGAAGCGCAGCTTGAAGCGGGTTTGTTCTTTTAAGCGGTTAATATACCGCCTACCTATAATTCTTTTTACACAATTACGGAAATAGCAATGCAACTACCTAGCAGTGACGAAATTATTGATGATTTAGCGTTCTTCGACGATTGGGAACAGCGTTATCAGTACATCATTGATTTAGGAAAATCTATTCCGGGTTTACCAGAAGATGCCAAGACGCCTGAACGTCTAGTAAAGGGATGTCAAAGTAGCGTGTGGTTGATAGAGTCTTACGACGGTAATAAAATCAACTTTGACGTGGACAGCGATGCCGTTATCGTTCAAGGCCTACTTGCCTTAGTACTCGCCGCCTACAACGACAAAACGCCAAAGGACATCTTAGCATTTGATATCGACGGCTACTTTGAAGCATTAGATCTTGAGCGTCATATCACCCCGACTCGCGGCAATGGTTTACGCGCTATCGTGGGTAAAATTCAAGAGCTTGCAAGAGCTAACGCTTAATACTTAAAGTCTAATATACAGAACCTAGTACATTATCGTTATGTCAGATATCGCACCTCATCTTATTTACCGAGTATAGTCTTTGTGAAGGCAGATATTATTGCTTTACAATATTTGCTTTCGCAAAATAATGTATACACTGTCATCATATTGTCATAGCCAGCGGGTTAATCTGACACTATATTGCAAGTAAAAACAATATGTTACGCCTGGTTTAAAAAGGCGCTGGTCAAGCCGTTATTAATTGCCTATAATTCGCGGCCAAAATTTAAAGATACATACACTATTTGTTTGGAGAGAGAACATGGCTCTTGAGCGTACTTTTTCGATTATCAAGCCTGATGCGGTAGCTAAAAACGTAATCGGTGCAATTTACAACCGTTTCGAATCTGCAGGTCTTCGCATTGTGGCATCTAAGATGATCCACATGAGCAAAGAGCAAGCAGAAGGCTTCTATGCAGAACACAAAGAGCGTCCTTTCTTCGGCGCACTTGTAGACTTCATGACGTCTGGTCCGGTTATGGTTCAAGTACTAGAAGGCGAAAACGCTGTTCTAGCTAACCGTGAAATCATGGGCGCAACTAACCCAGCTGATGCAGCTGCAGGTACACTACGTTCAGACTACGCTGCGTCAATCGACGAAAACGCAGTTCACGGTTCTGACGCGCCTGAGTCAGCAGCACGTGAAATTGCATACTTCTTCTCTGAAGAGGAAATCTGCCCACGTACTCGCTAAGATTACGAAGGTAGATAAACGGGGCCATAAGGGCCCCGTTTTTGTTTATATCTAAACAAGCTAAACCACGCTTCTCGCGCATTGCCAAACTTAACGTTTCTCTGCGTTAAATCGACTTTTTCTCGTATCTCATCTGTGGTAAAATCCGCGCAAATTTTAATCAGTGCATTTCTTTTTCTTAAATGCCGCACAAGGCATAATCGAATCGCTGGTTTTTACACCATATTCAGCAGTAAGAGGGGGCATCCCTCGAAGGTAAAAGGGTCATCTTATTCATGGCAAAAACTAACTTATTAAACTTAAATCGCGAAGGCTTGCGCAATTTCTTTAAAGAAATGGGCGAGAAGCCGTTTCGTGCCGACCAGGTAATGAAATGGATTTACCAGCAAGGTGTCAGCGATTTTGAGGAAATGAGTAACCTCAACAAAAACCTTCGCGCGATGTTAATTGAAAATTGTGAGATTAAAGCCCCTGAAATTGCATACTTCCAAGAAGCGAGCGACGGTACTATTAAGTTCGCACTTACCCTTGAAGGCGGTCAGGAAGTTGAGTCAGTTTGGATCCCTGAAACTGATCGGGCAACTTTATGTGTATCGTCACAAGTAGGTTGTGCACTAGAGTGTACCTTCTGTTCAACGGCGCAACAGGGCTTCAACCGTAACTTAAGCGTGAGCGAAATTATTGGTCAGGTATGGCGCGTAGCTACTTTCCTTGGCCTTTCTAAAGACTCAAGCAAACGCCCAATCACTAATGTAGTAATGATGGGCATGGGTGAGCCGCTGCTTAATCTTAAAAACGTAGTGCCGGCCATGGACATCATGCTAGACGATTTTGGTTTCGGTCTATCCAAGCGCCGCGTTACGCTGAGTACATCTGGTGTTGTACCTGCACTTGATATGCTGGGCGATCAGATTGACGTGGCACTTGCTATTTCGCTACACGCGCCGACCGACGAACTGCGTAATGAAATTGTACCGGTTAATAAGAAATACAATATCGAAGCATTCTTAGCAGGGGTACGCCGCTACCTAGCTAAATCTAAAGCTAACCAAGGACGCGTAACCGTTGAATATGTAATGCTTTCGAATATTAATGACAGCACTGAGCAGGCGCACCAACTGGCTAAGGTATTAAAAGATACTCCTAGTAAGATAAATTTAATACCTTTTAACCCATACCCAGGTTCGCCTTACACTTGCTCTAGCAACTCGCGCATCGACAGATTCTCAAAAGTGCTTATGGAATATGGGTTTACCACTGTTGTGCGTAAAACCCGAGGCGATGATATTGACGCGGCATGCGGTCAATTAGTGGGCGATGTAGTAGACAGAACGAAAAGATTGTTAAAAAAACAGGTGAAGGGCGAGGCAATTTCAGTAAAAATGGCCCAATAATCATTAAGATAATAGGGTAATACTATGGTTGCAGGATTGCGAACTTCACTTAGAATTGGATTATTAAGCGCGGTAATACTCACTGTTGGTTGTGTTAGTAACAGCCAATCAGGCATGTATGGCGGTGATTTTGATCACGAAGAAGCCGCCAAGACGCGCATGTCTCTTGGCCTTACATATCTCCAAAATAATAACTACACGCAGGCGAAAAAGAACCTTGATAAGGCGCTTGCGTTTAACCCTCGCTCTGCAGATGTTCAGTACGCTATGGCGTATTACTATCAGTTAGTAGGCGATAACCAGCGAGCAGAAGAATATTACAAAACTGCCATTGATATAGCTCCTGACGATGGGGATATTGCCAATAGCTATGGTGCGTTTAAGTGTCAAAATGGCGATTACGATAAAGCCAAAGCGTATTTCTTCGAGGCGATTAATAACCGTCTATACGCAAACGCGGCGCAAACCTACGAAAACCTAGCCTTGTGTGCGCAGAGCCAAGGGAAACTTGATGAAGCAATCGGTTACTTTAAAAATGCTTTACAGCACCAACCAGCCCGTGGAAAGAGTCTATTCTTGTTAAGTGAACTGTATACAGTGTCACAACAGTGGGACCTAGCTGATATAACACTTCAAAAATACCAACGTGTTGCCAAGGTTACCCCAGATTCATTGTGGCTGGCTTATGAAATCGCCAAGGGCCAGAAAGATTTGGAAAAAGCGAAGGGGTATGGCGATATGTTGCTTTCTCTGTTCCCTGAAAGTGATCTTACTAAACGATATTTGGTTGAGCGCGACGCGCTTCAAAAGAAAGTCGTAATAAAATCCAAGGCTTCTTCTAATGAAGAAAAGGCAGCACAACCCGCTGTTGAGCAAGAATCTGAAAAAGCCGTTCAAAAGCAAACTGGCGAAAGTGCAAGTGAGCCGGCGCCTCCTATTAAAACCGCGATTGAAAAATCAAACGATACCCTAAGTGATAAAGAAAAGCAGGTTGCCATGGTAGAAGGCGAAGATAAAGAGCAAAATACTGAATTATCTGCGCCTGACGACAAATTCCATGTAGTAAAAGAGGGTGAAAACTTATATCGTATTTCTTTATTGCACAATATCAAAATGGCAACACTGCAAAAGTGGAATAACCTTGAAAATACTGGCGCTATTATTGCTGGTCAGACGCTTTGGTTAGTACCACCAAGTATGCAGGAGGAATAAGATTTAATGGTGTCAGAAGAAAGCGCGAATGAAGAAGTTACTTCGCAACAACAAGAAAATACGCCAAGCCCAGGGGCAATGCTTAAAGCACGTCGCGAAAAGCTAGGTTTGTCTCAGCAAGATATTGCCGATAAGTTGTTTCTAAAGGCTAAACAAATCAATGATTTAGAAAGTGATGTAATTGATGAAAACTCGTCAGTTACCTTTACTAAAGGCTACGTAAGAAACTATGCCAAACAATTGGGAATGAACTCCCATGAAGTTATTGAGGCATTTGAACGCTTCCACAATCAAACATCAGTACCTTCATCGGAAAAACTACAGAGTTTTTCAAAACGTGTCGCAAAACAGACACACGATGACCGTTGGATGATGGTTACCTATGCGATTTTACTTCTCATCATTGCTGGCGTTGTCGTGTGGTGGTATCAACAGCCAAGCGACGACACCGTTGCTGAACTGCCTTTAAATGAGGCTGTAAAGAGAGAGGCGGCAAACACGCCAATTTCTTCAAGTGCTGGCACTGCAAATGGAAATTTTGGTGGTGCTGACACTGTACAAGGTGACTTGGCTAGCACACCATCACCGAGAAGCTCAGAGCAAGGCTCATCTCAAATCGGTGATGTCTCAAATACAGGCTCTGATGACGCTGAATTAGCAGGTGCAAACAGCGATGTAAGTGGGCAGAATAATGGTTTTACTCAAAGCGGCGAGCTCGACGATGGCGCCATTTCTACTCCAGACGGTCCAGTTGACGACAGTAATAACCTAACAGCGCTCGTAAACGCGGCAGATAGCGATAATGAAACGTTAGCTAATGCCACTCTTAACACTCAAGCTGATGCTGCGCCAATTTCATTGGTTTTTACCTTTGAAGATGACTGTTGGGTTAATATCAAAGACGCCTCTGGCGAGGCTATCGCCTACGGTGTAAAGCAAAAAGGGCGTATAATGGAAATTCAAGGCGTTCCTCCTGTTGAAGTTACACTCGGCGCACCTGATAATGTGCGCATATCAGTTAACGGCGACGCTGTTGATATTTCTCCATATCAAAATGGTAGAACAGCTCGTTTTGTACTTCCTTTATAGGTAATTAGATGTTTGCAGAAAGCCCTATTAAGCGCCGAAAGTCTACGCGTATTAATGTAGGTAACGTTCCCATTGGTGATGGTGCTCCCATTGCTGTTCAATCTATGACAAATACACGTACCACTGATGTGGCTGCGACTGTCGATCAAATAAACCGTATTGTTGCTGTGGGCGGCGAAATTGTTCGCGTATCAGTGCCTACTATGGAAGCCGCTGAAGCCTTCAAAGAAATTAAGCAGCAGGTAAGCGTACCACTTGTTGCTGATATTCATTTCGACTATCGCATCGCACTCAAAGTTGCTGAATACGGCGTAGATTGTTTGCGGATAAACCCGGGTAATATCGGCAATATGGATCGTGTACGTTCGGTTGTCGATTGCGCAAAAGATAAAAACATACCTATCCGAATTGGTGTTAATGGCGGTTCTCTAGAAAAAGATTTACAAGAAAAATATGGTGAGCCCACACCAGAAGCACTTGTTGAGTCGGCTATGCGCCATGTGGATATTTTAGATAAACTTAACTTTGACCAGTTCAAGGTAAGCGTTAAAGCATCGGATGTATTTCTTGCTGTTGGCGCATATCGCTTGCTGGCGCAAAAAATTGATCAACCTCTGCACTTAGGTATTACAGAAGCCGGTGGCCAACGCGCTGGTGCTGTTAAGAGTGCGGTTGGACTAGGTATGCTTTTAGCCGAAGGCATCGGCGATACCCTTCGTGTTTCACTAGCGGCAGACCCAGTAGAAGAGATTAAAGTTGGCTTTGATATTTTAAAGTCTCTTCGCATTCGCTCTCGTGGTATTAACTTTATTGCGTGCCCCAGTTGTTCAAGACAAGAGTTCGACGTAATCGGTACCGTAAACGCGCTAGAGCAACGACTTGAAGATATTCTCACGCCAATGGACGTGTCTATTATCGGTTGCGTGGTCAATGGTCCTGGCGAGGCCGAAGTGTCTGATCTGGGCCTTACTGGTGCGCGCAATATGAGCGGTCTTTATGAAGACGGAAAGCGCGTAAAAGAGCGCCTCCCAAACGATGACTTGGTCGACAAGTTAGAGGCAAGAATTCGCGCCAAGGCAACTCGCATGAGTGAGCAAAACAAAATTCAGGTCTCTGTAAAAGACTAAGAGATTTTTTGTTCATTGTTGTTTATTCCCAAAGCCCCTATAATGCGGGGCTTTTCACTATTTAGCAGTATGAGAATTTCACGTGGCTAAGACTATTCAGGCAATTAGAGGCATGAATGACTGCCTACCGGAGGTTTCCGGTACATGGCAGAAGGTAGAATCTGTACTTCGTCAAGTAGTGGCGAGCTATGGATACCAGGAAATACGTACTCCCATCGTTGAAAGCACCGACTTATTCAAGCGCTCTATCGGTGAAGTCACCGATATCGTTGAAAAAGAGATGTACACCTTCGAAGATAGAAATGGCGACAGCTTGACGTTGCGTCCAGAAGGTACAGCAAGTTGTGTGCGTGCAGGTAACGAACACGGTTTATTGTACAACCAGCAGCAGCGCTTGTGGTACATGGGGCCCATGTTCCGTCACGAACGTCCGCAAAAAGGCCGCTATCGTCAATTCCATCAGTTTGGTGTTGAAACTTACGGCATGGATGGGCCTGATATTGATTTAGAAGTTATTCTTCTTAGCGCACGCTTTTGGAAAGCGTTTGGTATCGAACAGCATGTAAAGCTGCAAATAAATACCTTAGGTTCAAACGATGCGCGTGCGGCTTATCGCGATACACTAGTTGAATTTTTAAAAGAGCGTGCAGACCAACTAGACGAAGACTCATTGCGTCGACTTGAAACAAACCCACTTCGCGTACTCGATTCTAAGAACCCTGATGTTCAAGCTGCTATTGCCGAGGCGCCAGCGCTAATCGACCACCTCGACGAAGAATCAAAAGCGCACTTTGATACGCTGTGTTCGCGCTTAACCCAAGCCGGCATAGAGTTCGAAATAAATCCTCGCTTAGTACGCGGGTTAGATTATTACAACCGTACTGTGTTTGAATGGGTTACCGATAGTCTAGGCGCTCAAGGTACAGTATGTGCTGGCGGTCGTTACGATGGCTTAGTAGAGCAGTTAGGCGGCAAAGCGACACCTGCGGTCGGCTTTGCTATGGGTATTGAACGTTTGGTACTGTTACTGACTACACTTACCGAAGAAGGTCAGGATACGAGCTTCGCCGATGTATATGTAACGGCAATGGGTGATGAAGCGCAGTCGTACGCTATGGAAGTGGCTGAACATCTTCGAAATACGCTTCCTAACACTCGCATTATGATGCATTGTGGCGGCGGAAACTTTAAGAAACAATTGAAACGTGCGGACAAAACAGGCGCACGTTTGGCGCTGCTTTTAGGCAATGATGAAATGCAGTCTCGCGAAGTGGGCGTTAAACCACTGCGCGACGGTCAAGAACAAGTAACGGTCAGCTTTGATGCCTTTTCAAATAAGGTTGCAGAGATGCTGGGCGCAAGATAAATAGAGGACATCATGGAACAGTTCGCAACAGAAGAACAACAAGTAGAAGCGATTAAGCGTTTTTGGAAAGAGCACGGTACAGCTATTATCGTTGGCGCTGCGCTAGGTTTAGGCGGCCTATGGGGCTGGAGAGCGTATTCTGACGCGCAAATTGAAAATAAAGAAGCTGCATCCGTTGCGTATCAAAATGCGGTAGAAACATTTGGTACCGAAGGAAGTGACGCAAAAGTTATGGCCTTCATCGAAGAAAATAAAGATAGTGGTTATGCTAGCATTGCCAGTCTTCTTGCAGCTAAGCAAGCGGTAGATGCGGGCGATTTAGACGCTGCTGCTTCGCATCTAAATAGCGTTGTTACTTTTGCTGAAAGCGATGAAATGAAGGTGTTAGCGTCGCTTCGTTTGTCTCGGGTGCAAATTGAAATGAACCAGCTTGATGCGGCGTTGTCTACGCTTAGCAATGTTACTAACGACGCATTTGCAGCAGAGGTTTCTGAATTAAAAGGCGATGTGTATCAAAAACAAGGCAAGTTTGACGATGCCCGTTTAGCTTACTCAAATGCGTTAGAAAAAAATGCCAACAATCCGCTTTTACAAATGAAGTTAGATAACCTGTCGGTTTCTGCTGCACAGTAAGCGATGCCCACTGGGCTGGTGTAAATAATAAAGAGGTACGCAATTTGTTTCACAACACGTGTGGCCGTAAAGGTCGATTTGCTCGCACGATAGGTATGGCACTGGCAGTGTCTATCACAATGTCTGGCTGTTCTACTATTTCAGACTGGTTTGCAGATGAAGAAGAACTAGAAATTCGTCGTTTAAAGCCGATTGAAGCTAAGTTTACTCCTGAATTAGTGTGGAACCGTGATATTGGTGATGGCGTAGACCATTACTTCTCACGTCTACGCCCTGTATATGCTTATGACAAGCTTTTTGCTGCTGATCGCCACGGCGCCGTGGTCGCGATGGAGCCAGAGACAGGAAAGGTGTTGTGGGAAAAAGACTTCGCACAGTTTCGCTCTGAAGGCATGATGAGCTCAATAACCAAGTTATGGCAAAGTGGTGAAACAGCTCGCATTGGCGGCATTTCTGTTGCAGACAGACATGTATTCATCGGTACTGAAAATGGCTATGTAGCGGCAATGGATGCAGAAACGGGTGAGCTTGTGTGGGAAGCGACGGTTCCTGGAGAAATTCTTGCAGCTCCAGCTGCTGATGAAGGGATCCTTGTGGTAAACACAGGCGCTGGAAGCTTGTTTGGCTTTAATACCCGAGCTGGCGAGCAAATGTGGAGACACGAAGGTGATACGCCTCCATTAACACTTCGCGGTATTTCTGGTCCCATTGCTTCTAACGGTGGCGCTATCGTGGGTACGCCGACAGGTAAGATTCAAGTAAACCTTATTGAAACCGGTGTACTTGCTTGGGAAACAGTTATTGCAACGCCTTCTGGCGCGACAGAGCTAGAACGTATTGTTGATATTGATACTACTCCAGTACTTTATGGCGGAACTATCTACACCGTTTCATATAACGGCACATTGGCCGCGGTAGAACTTCGCTCAGGTCGCGTTATTTGGAAACGTGAATACGCGTCGTTTCGTAATCTAAATATTGATGGCAACAAAATCTTCGTTGTAGATAACAACTCTAACGTTTATGCCCTTGATAGACGAAATGGCGTAGAGTTATGGTCTCAAGGGGCACTTAAACAGCGATCTCTAACGGCTGCGACGCCGGTGGGGGAACATATTGTAGTAGGTGATAATTGGGGCTTCTTACACTGGATAGAACAAGAATCTGGTGAAGTAGTGGCTCGACTGGATGTGGGCGGTGACGATGAAGACGACGCTATATTCGCAGCGCCGCTGAGTGTTGACGGTAATATTATTGCAGTAACAAGAAATGGCGAAGTAGTCTCGGTACGCGCGCCAAACTAGTATTTTATAATTGAATACATCCTTTTAAGGGCGTTTTAGGTGTGACCTAAAACGCCCTTTCTATTTAATATTCTATTCGTAGTTTGGCATAAATATCTTTACCTTGATGTAGAACCTCTATACCTGCGGGAACACGCCGCGATTACGAACATTTTAATTCTCGCTGAGTGGGTAACTATCTATGCGGATTGGTATTAGGTAGTGAACAAGGTATAATGCGCCCATTCTTAAAAGCCTCATCACAAATTTCTAATCGTTAGAGAATAAACTTCCCAAACGTTGCTTGATTTCATGGTGTATGTGGCTTGTGCTTTTTTAGCTTTCATGACCCTTAGGATCTGATAAATGTTACCCGTTGTTGCTTTGGTTGGCCGCCCTAATGTTGGCAAATCAACCTTGTTTAATCGCCTTACTAATACCCGCGATGCACTCGTTGCAGACTACCCCGGGTTAACTCGCGACCGTAAATACGGACAAGCGAAGTTTGAAAAGCGCCAGTTCATTGTTGTTGATACCGGCGGTATTACAGGCGATGAAGAGGGCATTGATGCTGAAATGGCACAACAGTCCTTACTCGCTATCGAAGAGGCTGATGTGGTGCTGTTTTTAGTCGATGCGAGAGCAGGTATGCTGCCGGCTGATCAGGGTATTGCCGACCACCTAAGACGCATAAACAAAAAAGTGTTTGTTGTAGCGAATAAAGTTGATGGTATAGACGGCGATAGTGAAAGCGCAGAATTTTACTCGTTAGGTTTAGGTGAGATAAAGCAAATTGCAGCGGCCCATGGTCGAGGCGTTAGCCAATTACTGCAGGACGCACTGAAGCCTTTGGAAGCAGATTTTCCAGACATGGAAATTGTCGACGAAGAGCCTGAGGAAGAAGAAGACGCTGAAACTCAGCGTCAGCGTTTGCAAGAGCTGCCTATTAAACTAGCTATTGTAGGAAAGCCAAACGTAGGTAAATCAACACTAACAAACCGTATTTTAGGTGAAGAGCGCGTTGTTGTGTATGACATGCCGGGGACAACCCGTGACAGCGTCTATATTCCTATGGAAAGGGACGGGCGTGAATACATTCTTATTGATACTGCAGGTGTAAGAAAGCGCAGAAGAATCAGTGAAGCAGTAGAAAAGTTTTCTATTGTAAAAACACTTCAAGCGATTGAAGAAGCAAACGTCGTGTTATTAGTCATCGATGCCAGAGAAGGTATTACCGATCAAGATTTGAGCTTACTCGGTTTTGTTCTGAATTCAGGGCGCTCGTTAGTTGTGGCTGTAAATAAGTGGGATGGGCTAAGCACTGATGTAAAAGACGACATAAAGCGTGAAATGGACCGTCGTTTGGGCTTTGTCGACTTCGCCCGCATCCATTTTATTTCAGCGCTTCATGGCTCTGGCGTGGGTAACCTGTTCGAATCAGTACAAGAAGCCTATATGAGTGCGACTAAACGCATCAACACTGCGCTGCTTACTCAAATTATGGAAATGGCTCAGGACGACCATCAGCCACCGCTTGTTCGCGGTCGTCGGGTGAAAATGAAGTATGCTCATGCAGGGGGCTATAACCCACCTGTTATTGTTATTCACGGCAATCAGGTTGATGACCTTCCGAGCTCTTACAAACGTTTCTTAATGAACTATTTCAGAAGAGCGTTAGAGATTATGGGCACGCCTATCAAGATAGAGTTCAGAGAGGGTAATAACCCGTTTGAAGGTAAAAAAGCTAATTTGACCTTAGCACAGCAGCGCAAACGTCGCCGTATGATGTCCTACTACAAAGACAAAAAGTAGTCTTAAAAACGCCGCAAATACCTAGACGCTATTTCTCAGTCAAACTTAAATAGCGTCTAATTTATTCCTCTCGTTTAGTCATAATTACAAAACTCGTTGTAGACTTTACGCTATCCCGCAACTTTCATAATTCCCACGCGCACTTAAAAAGACGCTTAGCCCCTCTAAAAATGGCGCATTCCTTCGTTGGTAACTGTTGGATCCTTTTTTGCAATTGCTTTTGACTTTGCTAAGCGAAAACGCATTGTAGTTAATTGTATTTGGACGTCATTTTGTCAGTAGAAAAGTTATTCAAAAACACCTCACCACTTCAAAAAAATCAAATATACAACTGGTTTGACAGATACAAACCTCAAGAACAGCAAAAAATCTATATCCTTAGCAGTGATATAGAAAAAAGGCCAAAACCGAATTTATCGTTTACTAAGCGAAAAAGAGTAAAAAAAGCCTAGCGTTGGCTTTTTAAAAGTAGGGTGCGAACTTTTTTCATCATTTCAGACTCACCGGGTACTTCAACCTTGACGATCAACTGATTGACGATAGTGTCTGAAAGTTCAGTGGGAAAAGTGGTCGTCACTTTAACTATTTTGTCTTGTTGCCTAAATACATAGGTTGTCGCGAAGATTGTTGGGGATGTTTCTGAAGCGGCACTTAATCCTAACCTCCATCCAGAAACCTTGTCGTTTGCGATATAAGGAGAGGCTGGGCTAACTTGAGATAAGGTTAAGTGTTGCAACTCTGCTGTAGCTGATGCTTTTTGTAAGTCGTGCTCTAATTGCTTTGGCAACAGTTCGTTTTCTTCTACAGAAAGCTGAGCTAAAAATGGGTAGATAGTTACGTCGACCAAGGCGTCTTCAAAGTCTGGATGTATGTAACGGGTGATTGCACCACTAAAAGGGTCAGAAAAAAGCTGGGTGTCTAATTTAGAGAAGTCACCTATGGTGTCTGGAACCTGTAATGCTAAGTTATAATTGCTTGCTTCAAGGGCATCAAACAAGAATTCGCTGGTAAATATCTTCTTTCGCTTTACGTGTTCAAGCCAACGGGATACCAGAAAATGTGCATTATTTTCTATGCTTTGCTTTTCCATAACATTGCTATCACTGGTTTCTATACCGCTATAAAACGCCGAAGAATCTATTTCAATGCCCCGCCACTGTAGCGTAAATTCCGCGAATTGCTTTGCATGTTGCTCATGCGTACCTGGCGCAGCACCTACGTTAGCGATAAGCAACTCATAGTCATTTCCCTCAGCATAGGGTAAAAGGTTGCTGAATTTTCCGGATTCGCTCAGTTCTTTAATGAAACTTTCCGAGGAGATAGCATCTTCTTGACACAAAGTGGTGCTGTTTATGAGATCAGGTTCGAGCTTGTTTGTTTTATGCTGTGTACTACAGGATTCGTATAAATCATTGCTTGGGTAGGTAGAGAAAACAGAGACGCTTTGATTTACCGCAGATGCTAAAGCGTGATTTGAGAAATTGATTACAGTAAATATAAAAAGATATGTTATAGATACTGGCTTAGCAAAGTTCTGAAGTAGGTAGTAGTACAATACGCGAGCCCGCTGCTGCAAAGGGTAATATAAAGTGTTTTGTGCACTAACGGGCATAATACTAGTGGTTACCTACTGGCGCTGAATATGTGTCACTGTACTGGTTATTTCACCGTCAGTCACTCGTGATTTTATCTCTTCACCTATTTCTACTTTTTCAACACTGTTAACAGCTGTTTTTTCGGAAAACGTGATGCTATACCCGCGGGCAAGTGTAGAGAGAGGGCTTACGGATTGTAAGAGGCCTACTTTGCTGCCAAGTTCATTTTTCTTGCCTTTAATAAGTGCCTTCATACCAGAGATAAGCTTGTTATTCGCATAGTTTAGTTTATCTTTTGCACGCGCTACGTTTGCTGATGGCGATTGATGGTTTAATCTAGAGGCTAGCGTGTTCAGTTGCTTCTCTGCTTTTGCTAAATCACTTTGCATTTTATGCGTCAAACGAAGCTGCAGCCGGTCTAATGTTTGCCATTGCGACTGTATGCGGCTTTGTGGGTGCAATGCGTTTAACCGCTGCTTCTTTAAAACGAGTTGCTGTTTGCTGGCTTGAAGATATTGATGTATTGCGCGTGCTAAACGTTGCTTTTGCTGATGCAACGTTTGATAAAGTGCCATCGAGTCTTGGCTTAAAATTTCGGCCGCCGCAGAAGGAGTAGGAGCACGAACATCAGCCACGAAATCACTAATGGTAAAATCTACTTCGTGGCCTACGGCGCTAACAATGGGCAGGGTACTTGCTGCGACTTCCCTTGCTAGACTTTCATCATTAAAACACCACAGGTCTTCAAGTGAACCACCGCCTCTTGTAAGTAATATTACGTCCACTTCTGCGCGCCTGTTCGCTGTTCTCAGTGCGTTAATAAGCTGTAGCGGCGCATTTTCACCCTGTACCATTGAAGGGTAAACGAAGACTTCAGTTTGTGGGCTTCTGCGTTTTAATACACTTAATACATCGTGAAGTGCTGCGCCACTTGAAGAGGTTATTACACCGATGCGGTTAATACGTTCTGGTAACGGACGCTTATTAGAAGTATCGAACAATCCTTCATTGTTAAGCTTGAGCTTTAGGGCTTCAAACGCCTGCTTAAGCGCACCTTCACCATCGCTTTCCATGTGTTCAACCACAAGTTGATAGTCGCCGCGTGCTTCGTAAAGGCCTACTGACGCGCGCACTAAAATTTTATCGCCTTCTTTAGGGCGAATACGGACGTTGCGATTAGAGCCTTTAAACATGGCTGCGCGTACTTGGGCTTTATTGTCTTTCAGCGTGAAGTACCAATGCCCTGATGCTGCCGCAACAAAATTGGATATTTCGGCGGATAACCAGATAAGGCCAATCTCACCCTCCAATACGGTTCTGGCTAGGCGATTAAGCTTGGTAACTGTTAAAATTTGTCGAGACGTAGATGGCGAATTTGTAAACATAAAAAAAATCACTGGGTTTAATACATTTAGAGTTTACCTGAAAACTAAAAAACACTACAATTGCGCCGCAATTAACCCTCAACTGAATAGGTGTTGTTGCATGCTACGTATCATCCAAGAAGCCCTGACGTTCGACGATGTGTTGCTGGTTCCCGGCCACTCGACCGTCCTCCCTCACACTGCAAACTTACAAACCCGTCTAACCCGTGGTGTAACGTTAAATATTCCAATGGTGTCTGCTGCCATGGACACGGTTTCTGAAGCCCGTCTAGCTATTGCGCTAGCCCAAGAGGGTGGTATTGGTTTCATTCACAAAAACATGAAGCCTGAAGAGCAAGCTAAACACGTACGTGAAGTTAAAAAATACGAAAGTGGCGTGGTATCTGACCCGGTGACCGTAGACAAAGATGCAACTATTGGTGAAGTTCTCGCGCTATCTAAGCGTCTCGGTTACTCTGGTTTCCCAGTAACGGACAAAGACAATAACTTAATTGGTATTGTGACAGGCCGTGACCTTCGCTTTGAAAAGCGTTTAAACCTTCCTATTAGCAACGTGATGACCAAAAAGGATGATCTGGTTACCGTAAAAGAAGGCGCAAGCTCTGACGTTGTGCTAGATCTAATGCACGAACACCGCATTGAAAAAATTCTCGTTGTTGACGACGCGTTCAAGCTTACAGGTCTTATCACCGTTAAAGACTTCCAAAAAGCAGAAAACAAGCCAAATGCGTGTAAAGACTCACTAGGTCGTCTTCGCGTAGGAGCGGCGGTAAGCGTTGGTGCTGGTACTGATGAGCGTATCGCCTTACTTGTTGATGCAGGTGTAGATGTTCTACTAATCGATACTTCTCACGGTCATTCGCAAGGCGTTATTGACCGTGTTAAAAAAGTACGTGCTGACTATCCGGATGTACAAATTATTGCGGGTAATGTTGCAACAGGTGATGGTGCAAAGGCACTAGCCGACGCGGGCGTAGATGCAGTTAAAGTAGGTATCGGCCCTGGCTCTATTTGTACTACTCGTATTGTAACCGGTTGTGGTGTACCTCAAATTACTGCGGTATCTGACGCTGTAGAAGCATTAAAAGATACAGATATCCCTGTTATCGCTGATGGCGGTATTCGTTTTTCTGGTGACATCGCCAAGGCCTTAGCTGCTGGCGCAAGCTGCGTGATGGTTGGCAGCATGCTAGCGGGTACTGAAGAAGCGCCTGGGGAAGTTGAGCTTTTCCAAGGTCGTTACTACAAGTCATATCGCGGCATGGGTTCACTAGGCGCTATGGATCAAAGCCATGGTTCATCAGATCGTTATTTCCAAGATTCTGATAACGCCGAAAAACTGGTACCAGAAGGTATTGAAGGCCGCGTAGCGTATAAAGGCCCTATTGCTAATATCATCCACCAGCAAATGGGCGGTCTTCGCTCGGCCATGGGCTTAACAGGCTGCGCTACCATCGAAGAGATGAATACCAAAGCGCAATTTGTGCGCGTGACCTCAGCTGGAATGGGCGAGAGCCACGTACACGATGTAAGCATTACTAAAGAAGCGCCAAACTACCGCTTAGGTTAAGGCGACCGACGACTGCGAGGCTGGTACTACACCAGCCTTTGTTCTTTTATTTAACGGGTAAAAATAAAACATGACCACAAATATCCACGACCAACGCATACTTATTTTGGATTTTGGCTCGCAATACACGCAGTTGATAGCACGTCGTGTTCGCGAAATCGGCGTTTACTGCGAGCTTTGGGCTTGGGATGTGACCGAAGAACAAATCCGCGAATTTAATCCTCAAGGGATTATCTTATCTGGCGGACCAGAGTCAGTAACCGAAAAAGGCTCACCGCGAGCACCAGAGTATGTGTTTGAAGCCGGCGTGCCTGTGTTAGGCGTGTGCTATGGCATGCAAACTATGGCGCACCAGTTAGGCGGTGGCGTACTGGGCTCAGATAAGCGTGAATTTGGTTATGCACAAGTAGAAGTGATTAAACCAAGCCCTCTGCTAGATAAAATTGAAGATGCAATTGGCGATAATGGTGCGGCGCTTCTTGACGTGTGGATGAGCCACGGCGATAAAGTAGCAGCTATTCCTGAAGGGTTTGAAACCATTGCGCAAACGGCTTCATGCCCGCACGCGGCGATGTATAACGAAGAAAAGCAATTTTACGGGGTGCAGTTTCACCCAGAAGTGACCCACACACGCCAAGGTATGCGGTTACTTACTAACTTTGTAATGGATATTTGTAAGTGTGAAAAGCTGTGGACAGCTGGCGCAATTATTGACGATGCTATTGAGCGTATTAAAGAAAAAGTAGGTGATGAGCGCGTCATATTAGGTTTATCGGGCGGCGTAGACTCTTCAGTAACGGCTATGTTGCTTCACCGTGCTATTGGTAAAAACCTTACCTGCGTATTTGTTGATAACGGATTACTGCGCCTTAATGAAGCGGATCAGGTTATGGAAATGTTTGGTGACCACTTTGGTTTAAATATTATCCGTGTCGATGCTGAAGATCGCTTCCTTGACCGCTTAAAAGGCATAGAAGATCCTGAGCTTAAGCGCAAAGCTATTGGTAATGAATTCGTTCGCGTATTCGATGAAGAAGCGAGCAAGCTTGAGAACGCAAAATGGTTAGCACAAGGTACTATCTACCCAGACGTGATTGAGTCAGCGGGTTCAGCAACCGGTAAGGCGCACGTAATTAAGTCGCACCACAATGTGGGCGGTCTTCCTGAAGATATGGAGCTGGGTCTTGTTGAGCCACTGCGTGAGCTATTTAAAGATGAAGTACGCAAGATAGGCCTCGAGCTAGGCTTACCTTATGACATGCTTTACCGTCATCCATTCCCTGGCCCGGGCCTAGGTGTTCGTGTACTTGGTGAAATTAAGAAAGAATATTGCGACTTACTACGTCGTGCTGACGCTATCTTTATTGAAGAGCTATATGCAGCTGACCTATACCAAAAAGTAAGCCAAGCGTTTACCGTATTCCTTCCAGTGCGCTCAGTTGGCGTTATGGGTGATGCGCGTAAATATGACTGGGTGGTAAGTCTTCGCGCAGTAGAGACCATCGACTTTATGACAGCCCACTGGGCTCACTTGCCATACGATTTCCTAGGTAAAGTGTCGAATCGCATTATCAATGAAATTGACGGCATTAGCCGCGTGGTTTACGACATTTCAGGTAAGCCGCCTGCTACGATTGAGTGGGAATAATATTCAAGCAATCGAAAAAACCGACAATTTGTCGGTTTTTTTTGTTTTGACCCCTTTTTTCGTACCCTTGGCAAATGTTGAAATAATGTGTAATTTGTAATAATCTTGTTAAAGAGGTTGGTGGGGGTGCTAGCTTCAATTTTAGTTCTGGTTATTATCATAACGGGTTGCTTTTAATGCCATAAAACAATTCTACGAGTAACTATGAAAAATATACATGGAAATGGAAATGGAAATGGCAATGAAGACAACTCACCTTTAGTTATAGGTGGTGTAGGAGGTAGCGGGACGCGTGTTGTCGCTGAAATAATGATGCTGGCAGGTATTCATTTGGGTTATAGTTTAAATCCAGCGAACGATAATCTCTCTTTTACACTAATTTTTAAGCGCAATAAGTGGCTCTTAAAAGTTTTAAAATACGAGCTCCCTATACACCATTATATTGCACTGCATGAGGCCCTACTATTAAATAAACCACTTTCGCTAAGGGAAAAGACTACATTATTGAAAGTGTTATTTTATTGGGCGCAAAGGAGAGAAACCACGTTAGGTCTTGGTAGACATTGGGCACGACGTTTTGTAACCGAGAAGTTAATGGCTCAAATCAAGAAGCCAGAAGTATCTGGCCGATGGGGGTGGAAAGAGCCCAACAGTCATATTCTCCTTTACCAATTGTTCGATTACTACCCCAACATGAAGTATGTTCACACTATACGGCATGGTCTCGATATGTCGTTAAGTGAAAACCAACAACAACTATTTAATTGGTGTGCGATGTGGGGGATTGAAACAAGGTGCTCCCCAAGTGAAATAAGACAACGATCATTGGATTACTGGTTAATTGTTAATGAAAGAGTGGTGGAATTGCAAAAGCAGTTTGGCCAAGACAGGGTACTAATAGTTAATTACGATGAATTATGTTGTGACCCTTTTGAGCCAATAAAAAAACTTTTAACGTTCGCCGACGTCAGCGTATCGCAAGACTGTTTCGTATCTATGGCAACACTACCTAAAGCTCCTTCTTCATTAGGGCGCTACAAAACTACAGATTTAACTTCATATGATAATAATTCGTTGAAACGTGTTCGTCAGTTGGGTTTTCAAATTTGAACGGCATCACCTAGCAGTTATATATCCTAACAATAATCGTCTGAAGAGGGGATGATGACTCTCTTCAGGCAAGCCATTCACTACAATTCCATCCGAGTTCTTTTTCTAAACTTTTAATCCCTTCAGCATAGATAGTTTGTAAATACGCTTTATCGTCTTTTGAGATTTTGGATTCATATGTTCTTGAGTGTACGTCCTTTTTTTGCACATTGTCTAAATGTGAAACGCCGATAAAATCGCAGACTTTATTTAATGTTTCCTGGGGAAAGTTCTTGAGGTCTTCATTTTTCAATAAAAGTATGTTTTCCCGGGGGAACAGGCCCCACAGTCTTTCTAATTGTTCTAGATAATGTCCGCGGTCTACGTAAGAGTACCTTCTACTATCGTTTGATTCTTTATCTCTACACCGTGCTTCTTCACACTCTATAGCTTCTCTAAATGATAGTGGTTCTTCACCTCTATTACGTGTCATGTTCCAATGAGAGTATGCCCGTTCTATTGGGTTTCGAAGCACAATGATTAGCTTCATTTGGGGGTTGTATTCATGTATGCGTTTGGGTGCACTTTCCCAATACATGTAAATAGGTGTAGCTTCGCCCAAAACCTTGTGGTGCTTCTTTGGAGAAAAAAATGCGTGATAGTGGGAATAATCGGGCAATTCTAATTTGTCAAAAAAGTGAACCTCTTTCCTTTTTGCCATGCATACTTCGTGGTGTTCGCTTAAATATTCGGCAAGCGCTGTAGTACCTCCCTTTTGCGTACCGCATACTAGGAAATTTACTCTACGTGAAAAAAAAAGTCGCTCCCTAATTGTATAATAGCTATTTTTTAACAAGCGTTTCATTACTCGATTCCGTGTGTACTTAAATTTAAAACTCACCTGAGTAGTTTAGTTTCATAGATGTTTAAAACTTGGTTAAACTATCAGACAAGGCTAGATTTCACAAGTTTCCTCATCATTAACGCTGGCTCGAAGTAATGGTAGTCAAATTAGGCCCTTAGAAAGTTGATACTACCACTACAATAGAGCGCGTTGTAAAAACGGGACCTGTATAGTAAGGCAGGCAGTGAACTTTCGAACGATAAATATACTATTGTTCATCTATCGCTCAATCATAAATTTCCCTAGTAAAAAAATATAACAAATGTAATCAGTGTAACCATACCGTCATAAAACTATCATTTAATGGCGACGTCCTCCTTCAAAATTATACTAAAGGTTAAGCCGTGTTCAATTACACAAGCATCAGTCGTTTGGTGATGACGCCCGTTCTCGCCAGTCTTTTCATTCTTGTATTACTCAATGGTGCTTCAATTCTAAAGTCATTTTCTTTGCTTAGCGCATTTGATGAGCTAGAGAATACGCTTGTTCAAGCTGAGCGAGACGTTAATACCACGCTCAGTACGTTTAAAACACAAGTTCAAGAATGGAAGAACGTCTTGCTGCGCGGACACAAAAAAGAAGATAGAAAAAAATACTGGGAACGGTTCAAGCAGCGTGAAGCTGATATAACTCGTCAGTTCGACGTGATGCTATCAAGTGAAGTGGTAAGTGATAGCGTGAAGTCTGATATCAGGCAATTTAAAAAAGCGCATGCTGTAATGGCCGAAAAATATCGTGAAGGTTACAGCGCTTTTGTTAACTCAGGTTTTGATCCTAAAGTTGGCGATAGCTTTGTGCGCGGAATTGATAGGGAGCCCGCTAAGCTTTTATCAAGCATTGCATCAGAAATTGCAGCAGACTCAGCGAGTGCAATAGCTGAGCTTAAAGCAAATACGCGAACTATGCTTTGGATCATATTATTGGCTGCTATTGCGCTGTCTGTGCTTTCAGTTGTGTACGTTGTTGCTCGCTTGCGCTCGCAAGTTATCAAGCCAACGAAGGCTGTTGCTGCGTGTATATCGAACTTAGCTAATAGTCGCTATGACTATGATTTAACTTATACAAGTGACCATGAATTAGGTATGTTGGCCGACTCCGCTCGAGCTTTGCAATACAAGCTAAAAGACTCAGTTGCACAGCTTCAACAGGCTGAGAGAGAAATGGAAAAGGCTTTTGGCACCCTTGGTAATGTTAGCCAATCTATCATGGAGGGCGCTAATGGACAGCGCGATGCGTCGCGTTCGCTTGATAGCAGCACAGATAAACTGAAAGAGATTGTACAGAATTTAGTGGCTATTACTGACCAAGTTGCTGTAGCTACCAATAATTCTGAAAAGAACGTAGCAAGCTGTTACGCAACATTTGAAAGTGCTAATGCAGGCTTTAAACAGCTAGCTAAAACGGTAACCGAATCCAGTAATATTGTGTCTGAACTGCAAAGTCGAAGCACGAATATCCTAAAAGTGGTGAACGTCATTAATGAAATTGCCGATCAAACCAACCTGTTAGCGTTAAATGCGGCAATTGAAGCTGCAAGAGCAGGAGAGCACGGGCGAGGCTTTGCTGTGGTCGCCGATGAAGTGCGTGCGCTTGCGGCAAAAACGCAACAATCAACAAAAGAGATTAACGATATATTAAGTAGCTTTGAAGCTGAAGCGAAAGGCGCAGTTGCTGCTATGTCCGCTGGCAAGCAGTTATCTGATAACAATGCGGCAGAGGCAGCTACGGCACTTGAAACCCTCAATGATGTAGTGAGAGATATTCAAGAAACTGCGAGCGTAGTCATTGCGCTTAACGAAGCGGCAGATGAGCAAGAAGCGGTGCTACAGCAGGTGGAAGCAATTATAAGCAACGTAGTGACATCGTCAGAAAAATATCATCAGCTTGCGCAGCGTGATGACATGTCTCGTTCAATGAAAAGTATGTCAGAAAACGTGGAAAAGGTGGTGAATAGTTTGACCCGCTAACTGTGCTTTGTCAGTATTAATCGCAGATGTGGAACGAAAATGTTTTGGAATAAGCGTCAAGGCTTTTAAAACCATGCCGCTTACTCCTAGTTCCATGAGCCATGTATTGAATAAGTAGCACTAGAAATAATGACCACGCCACTCGTTTTTCACCCTATATATAGCCAGCTAGACCTTCCCGAGCGACACCGCTTTCCCATCGAAAAATATGTAGGTATCCGAGACGAGCTCGTAAGGCGCGGTGTCGACAAAGCGCGCTTTATTACCCCGTCACCTGTTGATTTATCTTTTCTTACAGCCTATTACGATTCGAACTATGTCAATGCGCTTACTACAGGGGCATTAGATAAGAAAGCCATGCGGCGAATAGGGTTTCCTTGGTCGCAGCAATTGATTGAACGCACTCGAACCGCCGTTGCAGGCACTTGTTTAACGGCTACCCTTGCGTTAGAACAGGGCAAAGCCTTGAATTTAACTGGGGGGTATCATCACGCATTCGCTGACTTTGGTTCTGGCTTTTGTTTGTTCAACGATTTGTATCTAGCGGCAAAAACTATGCAGCAAACCCCATCTATTGATAATGTACTCATTATCGATTTAGATGTGCATCAAGGGGATGGTACAGCCAAGCTTGCTGAAGATGACCGCGATATCTTTACCTTATCAATACATGGTGAAAAAAACTTTCCATACAGAAAGCAGCTTTCGGATATTGATATCGGACTTGCCAAGGGAGCGGAGGACGACGAGTATTTAGGCACACTTGAAGAAGCACTTACTTTAGCTAGTAGGCAGTTTCAACCCGATGCCATTATCTATGATGCAGGCGTGGATGTGCATGTAAATGACGATTTAGGACATTTGCACATATCCACGCAAGGCGTTTATGAAAGGGACAAGAAAGTATTTGCTTTAGCTGACCGTTTAGGTGTTCCAATTGCTGCTGTCATTGGTGGCGGATACCAAAGAGATATTGCTGCGCTGGTGGATGTACATATTCAGCTTTATCGCGCTGCGGGTGTAATTGACTAGCTGCGGGGAGTAGCTATCGAAAGTAAAAAGCGCGCTTAAACGGGGTGATAAACAATGGAGCGTTTGCTGCGCGCTTTGTATTTAAACATACGTATCTGTTTTACAGAAAGTGCAGTTGAAAACCGATACCAATACGTTCTTGTGAGCGGTTATAGTCGATGAGAGAGTCGCCATAGCCATTGAAGTACTGCAGCAGCAACTCATAGCGGTCTGATATTGGATAGGTGAAGTCTAGCTGAATGCTGCCTCTGTTTTCGTCAAAATCCAGGTTGTTTCGAAGCAATGCAAGCACCTTGAAAGCACCAATTTTTCTGCCGTAACCAAATTCCATTCTGCCGTAGTAGTCTTCAATGTCTGGGTTATCGTCCCCCGTCGGGTCAAGCGGGTCTGCTTTTTCATCTTCAGGAATGCGATACCAGGTTTTAAGGTAGTAAATATCGTCGTTGTCGCTGAACACTATTGACGCGAAAAGGCGGTTCCAGCTGCGAGAGCGTAGTCCACTTTGGCCGTTTGACATATGATTGAAACCGACTTGGAAGGTATTAAATTTGTAACCAAGAACCGAGTAGTCAGCAGTTTCTTGCCAAAAAACTTCTGGTTCATAATTGGTTTCGCGAAAGGGCTTCGACGCTTCGCTATTATAAAGCTGCCAGAAAGAGGTCACTGTAAAGCCGAAGTACAAGCCGTCAAAGCCAGTATCTTCCATGTACAACGGTAGTTTAGCGCTCACTTGAAACTTAGCTTCTTTGTTATCTACATTTTCTTCTGTTAACTCTTCATTGCCGAAGGTGTTAGGGTTGGAAACGTAAGTAATAGGAAGTAAATAGTTTTGTCTATGCTGGGTAATAGCAAAAACGTTATCAAGTGCTTCTTTATCGCCTTCTAGACGTTCATCTAGCGCGCTTTCTGTGGTTGTGTCACGTTTAATGATATCAATAACTTCAATACCACTTTCTTCTTGTGGCCCTTGCTCATCTGTATTTTCAACAGCGGTTTCCTGTTCGCTGTTCTCGATAGATGACGTTTCTTCGCTTACCGCTTTTTGTGATTCTTGAGCGCATACCGACGTGCAAGCAGCAAACGCTGCCAATATTATAAAAGGCTTTAACACAGACACCTTAAATTCTCCGTAGCAAGGGGGTTGTTATATTTAATTGAAGTCCAACGTTTGGCCTTCCGATGACGCAAATACGTTTAAAGTAGACGCTGCCACTGTGACATATTCATTACAATGTTTTACGACATCATCTATAGCGTCATCAGTGCGTTCTGGATCATGACTATATAAAGCTAATTGTTTTACATGACTTGCCATGGCGAGTTTGACCGCTTCTTCAGCAACCGAATGACCCCAGCCGTTTTTGGCTGGCATGTCCGATAACATGTACTGTGCATCATGAATAAGCAAGTCTGCGCTATTGGCAAACTTCGCAAAATCTAGAAAATCTGTTTCTTTTTTATAGGGAGGGTAGAGCTCGTTATCGGTGATATAAGCTATTTTGGCACCGTCGGCCTCAATACAATAAGCGCTTCCGCTGCCTGGGTGGTTCATGGCCAAGCGGGTAATGGTCGCACTTCCAATGGTAAATGTATTCTCTGTTGCAGGATACTCGATAAGGCTTATGGAAGATTTTAACGCGTTTTTTGGAACGGGGAATAATGACCCTTCCATTTGTTTTAAAATTTGATCTGGCTCGTTAAGCTGGGTGAGGCCTGGATAGATGTTTATTTCACGTGATTCTTGGTAAATGGGAGCAAAAAAGGGAAAGCCTTGAATATGGTCCCAATGGTTGTGACTTAACAAAAGGTGGATTGGCGTTGTTTTCCTAACCAATCGATCGCCAAGCAAACGAATACCAGTGCCTGAGTCGAGAATGATATCGGTACCATCCTCGAGCTCAATGTGAACGCATGCGGTGTTGCCACCATAACGAACGTAAGCTGCCCCCGGAGTGGGTATTGACCCTCTTACGCCATAAAATGTTAACCGCATACGCCCTCATCTACTTATCTAATGGGCAAGTTCAGGTTTTAGAGAGCGGCTACAAAGTCTTTTGCTGCGCTAAGGTCTAATAACTGTTTCTCGCCAGTACGTCTATTCTTATATTCAACCTGTTGATTATCCAGGTTTCTTTCACCAATAACAATGCTGTGAGGTATGCCAATTAATTCCATGTCATTGAACATAACACCCGGGCGCTCTTTTCTGTCATCAAATAACACTTCTACGCCCAATGCAATAAGCTCTTCGTATAGCGCTTCTGCAGCTTCTTTTATACGATGAGATTTATGCATATTCATTGGTATTAATGCAATTTTAAACGGCGCAATAGGATCTGGCCACTTTATGCCGAATTTATCGTGATTTTGTTCGATAGCAGCAGCAACAATGCGAGATACGCCAATACCGTAACAACCCATAGTAAGCGTTTGATGCTTACCTGATTCACTAAGCACTCCACAGTTCATGGCTTCTGAGTATTTGCTGCCAAGTTGGAAAATATGACCCACTTCGATACCGCGCTTGATATCAAGAATGCCTTTACCGTCGGGTGCGGCATCGCCGGCAACTACACTGCGAATATCTACACCAGTAATATCATCAGGCCAATTTACGTTGACGTTCATTTTACCGCCAGCGCCTGCGCCTGTAGTAAAATCTGCTAGCGCTGCTGCACTAGCATCAACGTAAGCGGGTATCGGAAGGTTAGTTGCATCTGCAAAATAGGGTACTACGCCTAGCACCTCTTTAGCTTTATCGAATGACGCTTCAACTAGCGGTGTAGCAACACCTCCAATTTTCTCTGCTTTAACATCATTTAATTCGTGATCGGCACGTAGTACCAGTGCAACCCAGTTGTCCGCTTGTACTTCTTCGCCTTTGTCATTAGTGGCGTTAGCAGCTTTTACCACAACAACTTTCACTGCATTGGTTATATCGGCATCAATACTTTTGAGTATTTTTTCGAAATCCTTACCTTTTGCATCTTTAGTTTCTACCGCTGCACCGGTTGCTTGTGCTTTTTCTGGCGCCACAGCGGCGGCCATTTCAACGTTAGCGGCGTAGTCGCTGTCTGAAGAGAAGGCAATGGCGTCTTCACCAGAGTCCGCTAGCACGTGAAACTCATGAGAATGATTTCCACCAATTGAGCCTGAATCGGCTATTACTGCTCTGAAATCAAGGCCCATGCGTGAAAAGATGTTGCAGTAAGCGTCATACATTTTCTGGTAGGTCTCTTCCAGGCAGCTTTCTTCTAAGTGAAAGCTATATGCATCTTTCATCGTGAACTCACGTCCACGCATAATGCCGAAACGCGGGCGCACTTCGTCGCGGAATTTCGTTTGGATTTGATACAGGTTTAGTGGTAGTTGCTTGTAGCTGCTAATTTCATTGCGCACAAGGGCTGTAATCACTTCCTCGTGGGTCGGGCCTAGTACGAAGTCGCGCTGATGGCGGTCTTTAACACGAAGTAGTTCCGGACCGTATTCTTCCCAGCGCCCTGACTCTTCCCAGAGATCGGCCGGCTGTACAACGGGCATAAGCACTTCAATCGCGCCTGCTTTGTTCATTTCCTCACGAACAATATTGGCTACTTTATTAAGTACACGAAGACCTGACGGCAGCCAGGTGTAAAGACCTGAGGCAAGCTTTCTGATCATACCAGCTCTCAGCATTAGCTGGTGGCTGATAACCTCTGCATCAGCAGGTGTTTCTTTCTGCGTGGCAAGCAAATATTGACTAGTGCGCATGTAAAGCAGGTATCCTGTTTTCAATGTATTAAGACTGTTGGTGTGTCGGCCCTCTGCAATAAGTTATAGACATTATGCAATTTATGGAATTGTTGCTAAATGCTTTAACCAGCGAGCGGGCAGCACACGTTTGGCGGTATTCTAATTAACTGTGAGCCATTTCGCCACTGACTGTTTACACTAAAAGTGTAATTATCCTAAATGAACGAGTTCAGTTACCCACACGACACTATCTTTTACTTTAAAGCCTACATCAATATCGTAAAGGGTAACGCGATAGGTTTTTTCGTCATTATCCAACGTTTGCTTATACGCCGGACGAGGGTCTTGCGCCAGTACTGCTGTAACTAAAGAGGTAAAATCGTCGTGCTGTTTGTCTATTTCAGACAGCGTTGGCGTGAGCGTATCTAAGAATTCAACATGGCGTTGGGGAATGGGGTTGATATCGTCAAGCTCATCGCTTGCGTTTGGAACACTATCTGCGTAACCGATGTAAGGTTTGATATCGATTAGTGGCGTACCGTCTACTAAGTCCACGCCTTCTACCAGCAAATGCGCTTTGCCACTATCGTGTACTAGCCCATTGTTTTTCACGACAGACATGCCAATGCTGTTGGGGCGATGTGTACTACGAGTCGCTAACACACCCATGGTGGCATTGCCGCCCAGCCGAGGGGCTTTTACTGTATTTTTCCAACCGCGCTCAATGTTTTGATGAAAGATAAAAAGTAGCCACAGGTGACTATAGCTTTCTATCCCCTTTAGCATGTGGATATCGTTAAAATCTTCTTCGAAGGTAATTACACCATGAGCTTTTGCTAAGTTAGGTTGCCTGGGGATAGCAAATTTTTGTTTGAAAGGCGTAGCGATAGTTGCGATTGTCGATACAGTAAATGAAGTTGGCGTAGTCACGGGTCTGTTTTAACCTAATTAGAAATAATGTTTGCTGTCATATTACTCTCATAATTAACAGGTAATGTAACAGTGCAAGTGAAAGCTTGAACCAGATAACACATTTTCTCGGTTCACGAATGAAATGTTTATTTGAGTTCCCTGGAATAATCCAACATTTTGGGCCTGTACAGTTAACGCACTAGGACTTCTTTTAGTACCAGTTTACAAAACTTGTATGCTTAGCTGAGCAATTAACATTACGCGTGTTTTATTGCGCAGGCTTATCTTTTTTTATTGCTTCCAACATGTTCTCAAAGTAGGGGCAACCAAGCGCGCGCGCCTTTTCAATGTTATGACTGAATATCTTCTCTGCATCCGCTTCTTTTTTCATATAGCGAGTAATGTCTGCTTCGCGAATTAAATGTAAAAGCGGGTAGGGTGAACGATTTGTGTAGTTTTCTGCATCGTCTAAATCGCTACCGTCAAACAGATAGTCAGGATGAAAGCTCGCGAGTTGGTAGGTACCGCTGTACCCCCAGTCGTGTAGCATATTATCACTAATAGCCAATACATCGAGATACTCATTAAAATCAGCGATAGATGGATGTGTAAGTGCAATTAGCGTGGTGGCGGTACTTTCATTCTCTTCCAAATGGCGAAGTTCATCGTACAGAGACTGAATAACGTCCCCTGCATCCCCCGCGATTACTTTACAACGAATTTGATTTGGCGTTCTTACATAGCGCGCAAAGGGGCAAAAGTTGTGAGTTATCACTATATCATCAACCCACGTAAGCGTTGCATCAATGACGTGTTGTTCGCACAAAGGAGATGTTGTTTCTGCCATAACGAAATTATTCAAATTAGGTCTGTATTCAAAAAAGAGGGGAGTATAAAGCAACAAGGCAGAAATTGAATTTCTGCCTCAAAAATTGGGTTGAGCTTTGCTACTTTAAGAATGAAACTTAACGTACGCCTCAAGCGTGTTTTCTATCAAACTTGCAACCGTCATAGGTCCAACTCCGCCAGGTACAGGGGTTATCCAGCCTGCACGCTCTTTGGCTTTTTCAAAATCCACATCGCCTATTAACGATCCATCATTAAGACGGTTAATACCCACATCAATGACTATCGCACCAGGTTTAACCCAGTCGCCAGGTATAAAGTTAGGTTTACCAACGGCTACAACAAGTAAGTCAGCACGCTGAACATGACTTTTAAGGTCTTGCGTAAATTTATGGCAGGTGGTTACTGTGCATCCTGCGAGTAATAGTTCCAAGCTCATTGGGCGACCCACTATATTAGATGCTCCAACAATAACAGCGTCTAAGCCCTTAACAGGGCGTTTAGTAGACTCAATCATGGTCATAATGCCCTTCGGCGTACAAGGGCGTAAAGCCGGAATACGTTGAGCAAGTCGGCCAATATTATAGGGGTGGAAGCCATCAACATCTTTATGAGGGTGAATACGCTCTAGCACCTTTTCTGCATTGAGACCGGCAGGTAGTGGGAGTTGTACCAAAATACCGTCTATTTCTTTATCTTCGTTTAGCTCATCCACTAAATTCAACAAGGTTTCTTCCGTAGTGTCTGAAGGCAGGTCGAAAGAGCGAGAAACGAACCCTACTTCTTCACAGGCTTTACGCTTATTTGAAACATAAACTTGAGAAGCGGCATCACTGCCTACAAGGACAACGGCAAGACCTGGCTGTCTTTTACCTGCCTGGGTAAGTGATTCAACATAGGATGTGACGTGTTGGCGAACTTGCTTGGCAATTAATTTGCCGTCAATAAGATGAGCGGTCATAGTCTTGTACGATTCTTATATGGTTGGGTGGTCAACAAGTGCCCTTTATTGTTTCATAAAATAGGGGGAATACTCTAGCAATTATTAGATTGTAGTTATTGGTCGCAACTGAACCTTAATAAGTCTAACTCGACGGTATAGCTTGTGTATTTGAGCAAACGCGCACAATAGAAGAGAAAAAACACAGACCAATAACTTCAATAAGTAGTTTACGTAATGAGAAACAAAGCCCTTTTCTTCAAGCTTATTTGCTCTGTACATATTGCATAAATAACTTTTGTGGCAATAGCAATATGGCATACCCATCCAAGACTGACACAGAACGTAATTAAAAGTAGCTGAATATAGGCGGAATTGTACAAAAAAACATGATAATGAGTGCTTTGTGAGCGGTTGATGATTTTATTTAAAAAAGTGTTTGACGAGGTGGGGGGATGTCAGTAATATTCGCACCCCGTAACGGCACAGAGGCTTACGCTTCTTGGTCGATACGTCAGTCGGTGAGTGGCGCAGCTTGGTAGCGCACTTGTTTTGGGTACAAGGGGTCGCAGGTTCAAATCCTGTCTCACCGACCACTTTTTGCAGCGAAGATTCGCCAAGCGCCCGTAGCTCAGCTGGATAGAGCAACGGCCTTCTAAGCCGTGGGTCGCAGGTTCGAATCCTGCCGGGCGCGCCATGCGAGTCAGGTAGGTCCTGACAGCAAGGCTGAATTTTTGTATCTACACTGCTAATATAAGCTAGTAGATTGCAACACACCCTATGGTGGGCGTAGCTCAGTTGGTAGAGCCCCGGATTGTGATTCCGGTTGTCGTGGGTTCAAGTCCCATCGTCCACCCCACTTTTAGCGGAAGTGGTGGAATTGGTAGACACGCTGGATTTAGGTTCCAGTGCTTCACGGCGTGAGAGTTCAAGTCTCTCCTTCCGCACCATATTTTCAAGCTTTTTTAAAAGCTTAGCATAAGCATTCCTGTCGGTGAGTGGCGCAGCTTGGTAGCGCACTTGTTTTGGGTACAAGGGGTCGCAGGTTCAAATCCTGTCTCACCGACCATTTATGCTTATTTGACTTGGCAGTGGCCCACAGCTCAGAGAACAAATCGAAGAGTGTTGAAGGTTTAAGTTAAGTTAATTTATCGAACAGTAAAGCAAGATCCTGGCAGTTCGATAGGCGTTTATGTGTTTATCAGTTCACACATAAACAATCACAGGGTTACTGTGGTGGGCGTAGCTCAGTTGGTAGAGCCCCGGATTGTGATTCCGGTTGTCGTGGGTTCAAGTCCCATCGTCCACCCCACTTCTTGCGGAAGTGGTGGAATTGGTAGACACGCTGGATTTAGGTTCCAGTGCTTCACGGCGTGAGAGTTCAAGTCTCTCCTTCCGCACCATATTCTTAAGCTTACAAAGCTTAATTATATACATCTCTATCGGTGAGTGGCGCAGCTTGGTAGCGCACTTGTTTTGGGTACAAGGGGTCGCAGGTTCAAATCCTGTCTCACCGACCATTATTTTTTGTTTTCCTGCCATCTTCAAATAGCGCCTCAAATTACTAGTCAAAGCCGTTTTTCGAGCCATTTTTCTAACTAGTTTCGCAAATTGTTTAAAATGCGTTCAATTGGTTGTTACAAACTTGTGTTTCCCTCTCGACTCTTGTGGTGTGCGGCTGTATACTACCGCGTCTTTTTTTAACCAGTACGTTTGTTTCAGGTTGGCTTTGTGACATGATTTCGTGTCCTAACTTTGATTTTATAAACGTCAAATAACGACCTTCTACCCCGGAGTGATATGCAATTAATGCATGACGGGAGAGGGGATTGAGAACAAAACGCCTATAGAGGCGTATAGTTGAGGTAACATAATGCAAGTTTCAGTCGAGACGACCCAGGGTTTAGAACGCCGTCTTACTATCACCGTTCCATCTGACACGGTTGATTCAGCAGTTAAGTCACGCCTACAGCAGTTGGCAAAAACACAACGCATCAACGGCTTCCGTCCAGGTAAAGTTCCTGTAAGCGTAATCAAAAAGCGTTTCGGCCAGGCAGTTCGCCAAGAAGTTGCTGGCGATGTTATGCAGCAAAACTTCTACCAAGCAGTCATTCAAGAGAAAATTCAGCCTGCTGGTATGCCTAAGTTTGAACTGACCAAAGACGAAGATGGTCAGGACCTAGAATTTGTAGCATCTTTCGAAGTTTACCCAGAAGTAGAAGTGAAAGGTGTAAGCGATATCGAAATCGAAAAGCCAGTAGTAGAAATTACTGACAAAGATCTTGATAACATGATGGAAACACTTCAAAAGCAGCACGCATCTTGGAAAGAAGTTAAGCGTAAAGCTAAGAAAGACGACAAAGTTATCATTGACTTCGTTGGTTCTATCGATGGTGAAGAGTTTGAAGGCGGAAAAGCAGAAGATTTCGCACTAGAGCTTGGCAAAGACCGCATGATTCCTGGTTTCGAGAAGCCACTGGTTGGCGCGAAAGCGGGCGAAGAAGTGACAATCGAAGTTACCTTCCCAGAAGATTACCACGCTGAAAACCTAAAGGGTAAAGACGCTGTTTTCCAAGCAACAGTTAAGAAAGTAGAAGGTCTAGACCTTCCAAAAGTTGATGAAGAGTTTGCTAAACTATTCGGTGTTGAAGAAGGCGGCGTTGACGCACTTAAAGCTGAAGTTCGTAAGAACATGCAGCGTGAACTAGACCAAACGCTTAAAGCACAAGTTAAAGAAGACGTGATTTCTAAACTTGTTGAAGCTAACGAGATTGATATTCCTCAAGCGCTTATCGATCAAGAAGTAAACGCGCTACGCGAGCAAGCGAAGCAACGTTTCAGCCAGCAGGGCGGTGGTCAGAACCTTCCAGACCTACCTGCGGAACTGTTTACTGACAACGCTAAGCGTCGCGTATCTATTGGTCTACTTCTTGGTGAAGTAATCAAAGAAAACGAACTAAAAGCAGACGAAGCTAAAGTTAACGAGATGATCGAAACTGCTGCTTCTGCGTATGAAGATCCGCAAGAAGTTGTTGACTACTACAACAACAATCAAGAGCTTATGCAGCAAATGCAAAATGTTGCTCTAGAAGAACAAGCGATTGAGTGGGTTCTTGAGCAAGCAAAAGTTACTGAAGTAACTAAAGCTTTTGACGAGGTTATGAACAAACAGGCGTAATTTTTTACTGTCTGATTGACAATACTTGTCAGCAACTGCTTAAATGCTCGGAGCCTTCCGAGCATTTTTGTTTTTAACGCTAGATAATCAAGGTAGCTATGACTAATACCCCGTTTGACCCAATGAATGCACTTGTTCCTATGGTTGTAGAGCAAACCTCTAAAGGTGAGCGCTCATACGACATTTATTCTCGTCTTTTAAAAGAAAACGTAATTTTCTTAGTAGGACAAGTTGAAGATCACATGGCCAACCTCATCGTTGCTCAAATGTTGTTCTTAGAAGCTGAAAATCCTGAGAAAGATATTTTCTTGTACATTAACTCACCGGGCGGCTCTGTCACTGCAGGCATGGCAATCTACGACACGATGAGATTTATTAAGCCAGACGTGAGCACAGTATGTATGGGCCAAGCTGCAAGCATGGGCGCATTTCTACTATCTGCAGGAGCAAAAGGTAAGCGTTATTGTCTACCTAACTCACGCGTTATGATTCACCAACCTTTAGGTGGTTTCCAAGGTCAGGCATCTGATTTTGAAATACATGCGAAAGAAATTCTGTCTATTAAAGAGAAGTTGAATCGCCTAATGGCAGACCATACTGGTCAAGACTATGAAAAAGTCGCGCGCGACACAGACCGTGATAACTTTTTAAGTGCAACCGAGGCAAAAGATTACGGCCTAGTTGACCAAGTTTTAGCAAATCGATCTGACGTAGCCGGAACTAAGTAGTATAGTTATAGATGACCCGAGCCAGTGCATAGCACGAATTTGGTTTTCGGCTCGGGTAAGGCAGAGGCAAAAGTAATGAGTGATAAGCAAAGCGGTGACGGTGATAACAAGCTACTGTACTGTTCGTTTTGTGGCAAAAGCCAACACGAAGTAAGAAAGTTAATAGCAGGCCCGTCGGTATTTATATGCGACGAGTGTGTTGAGTTATGTAACGATATCATTCGCGAAGAAATTAAGGAAATCGCGCCTAAGCAAAAGCAGGACGCTTTACCTAAACCAACTGAAATTCATGCTCATCTTGACGATTATGTTATCGGCCAAGAACATGCGAAGAAGGTGCTGTCAGTAGCGGTTTATAACCACTACAAGCGTTTACGCAATGGCGATGTTCATGAAGGCGTAGAACTTGGCAAAAGTAACATTCTGTTAATTGGCCCAACGGGTAGTGGTAAAACACTGCTAGCAGAAACACTTGCACGTTTACTTGACGTGCCATTCACAATGGCTGACGCAACCACGCTTACAGAAGCGGGTTATGTAGGTGAAGATGTTGAAAACATTATTCAGAAACTGCTTCAGAAGTGTGATTATGACGTTGAGAAGGCGCAGCGCGGTATCGTTTATATAGACGAAATTGATAAAATTTCTCGTAAGTCTGACAATCCATCAATTACTCGTGACGTATCGGGTGAAGGTGTCCAGCAAGCCCTTCTTAAGCTGATTGAAGGTACAGTTGCTTCTGTTCCCCCTCAAGGTGGTCGTAAGCACCCTCAGCAAGAGTTTTTGCAAGTTGATACTTCTAAGATACTGTTTATTTGTGGTGGCGCGTTTGCTGGTCTTGATAAAGTTATCGAGCAACGCGCGCAAAAAGACACAGGTATAGGGTTTGGTGCTACTGTTAAGTCGAAAGACAACAGCAAGCAAATTAGCGAACTCTTCAAGCAAGTTGAACCTGAGGACTTAGTGAAATACGGATTAATTCCGGAATTCATTGGTCGTCTTCCGGTGGTTACTAGTCTTGAAGAGTTGAATGAAGAAGCGCTAATTCAGATTCTTCGTGAGCCCAAGAATGCAATCACCAAACAATACGGTGCATTGTTCTCTATGGAAGATGTAGAACTAGAGTTTCGTGACGATGCACTTAACGCAATTGCTAAAAAGGCAATGGACCGTAAAACAGGTGCTCGTGGTCTTCGCTCAATCGTTGAAGCGGTTTTGCTTGATACCATGTACGACCTTCCTTCAATGGAAGATGTTAGCAAAGTCGTTATCGATGAAACTGTTATACGTGGTGAATCGAAACCTATTTTGATTTACGACAGTAATGAAAAAAAGGCCGCATCTGAATAGATGTTAGCTTAGAACAGAAAAGGTCCTTCGGGACCTTTTTTTGTGTTTATCGGTGCTTAATGGCGCGTAAGCAACCTTGTGATAACTGCCTGCAACTGATGAGCTAATATCAAAGGTGTTTGATATTTGAGCGAATAAGTGCTGTAAAGCTATCCTTTCTACTAGATTTTTTAGTTTTGTGTTGCCATTCGATGCAAAATCGATAATGGTTATATTGAGGTCGGCTGGCCCTAGAGCAGGGAAGGTAAGGTTAAGGAATTAACACACTTTAATAAGTTTCGATTGAACTTTGCTCTTGCATCCCCATATAAAAATGACATTTCAAACTAATTGAGAACAAGTATGACAGTTGAGCGTGAAAATCGCATTGAAATTCCTGTGCTTGCCTTGCGGGACGTGGTTGTTTACCCGCATATGGTCATACCCCTATTTGTTGGGCGTGAGAAATCAATCCGTTGCCTAGAAGCGGCAATGGATAATGACAAACAAATTTTTCTAGTAGCACAAAAAGACGCGGGCGTTGATGAGCCTGAAGCAGATGACATTTACACTGTAGGTACCATTGCTACTATCCTACAGCTTTTAAAGCTCCCTGACGGTACTGTAAAGGTGCTTGTAGAGGGTAGCGTACGCGGTGAAATTGAAAGCTATAAACAGTCAGATCCCTTCTTTGTTGCTAATGTTGATAGGTTAGACGATGAAGGTATTGATGAGAGTGAGCAAGAAGTCTTGATCCGCTCTGCCGTTTCGCAGTTTGAAGGCTATGTGAAACTTAATAAAAAAATCCCGCCAGAAGTACTGACTTCACTTAATGGGATTGAAGATGCGGCGCGTTTAGCGGACACAATGGCCGCGCATATGCCTCTTAAACTTACTGAGAAGCAAAAAGTGCTAGAAATGCAGGGTGTCAATGAGCGCCTTGAGTATTTGATGGCACTGATGGAAGGCGAAATTGATTTGCTGCAGGTGGAAAAGAAAATTCGCACCCGCGTTAAAAAGCAAATGGAAAAAAGCCAGCGCGAATATTATTTGAATGAGCAAATGAAAGCCATTCAAAAAGAACTGGGAGAGTTAGACGATGCGCCCGATGAGTTCGAGGCGCTATCTAAAAAGATAGCCGACGCGAAAATGCCTAAAGAGGCAGAAGATAAAGCGAAAGCTGAACTTCAAAAGCTTAAAATGATGTCGCCGATGTCAGCAGAAGCCACCGTGCTTCGAAGCTACATTGATTGGCTTACTAATGTTCCGTGGAATAAGCGTTCGCCGGTGAAGAAAGATCTTTCGCGGGCTGAAGGCGTGCTTAACGAAGATCATTACGGCCTCGAAAAAGTAAAAGAACGTATTCTTGAATACCTAGCGGTTCAGCAGCGTGTTAAAAAGCTAAAAGGCCCGATTCTATGTCTTGTGGGGCCTCCTGGTGTAGGTAAAACCTCGCTTGGCCAGTCTGTTGCTAAGGCGACAGGCCGCAAATATGTGCGTATGGCACTAGGTGGTGTGCGAGATGAGGCTGAAATACGTGGCCATCGTCGTACTTACATTGGTTCATTGCCAGGTAAGCTCGTGCAAAAAATGGCGAAAGTAGGGGTTAAAAACCCGCTGTTCCTACTTGATGAAATCGATAAAATGTCATCAGACATGCGAGGTGACCCTGCGTCAGCGTTGCTAGAGGTACTAGACCCTGAGCAAAACAACAGCTTCAGCGACCATTATTTAGAAGTTGATTACGATCTATCAGACGTGATGTTCGTCGCAACCTCCAACAGTATGAATATTCCAGGTCCTTTACTTGACCGAATGGAAGTGATACGTCTTTCGGGTTACACCGAAGATGAAAAGCTTAATATTGCGAAGAACCATTTAATTGGTAAGCAAATGGAGCGCAATGGACTTAAAGCGAAAGAGCTTGAGATTACAGATTCTGCGGTGATTGGCATGATTCGTTACTACACGCGCGAAGCGGGTGTTAGGAGCTTAGAGCGCGAAGTATCGAAGGTATGCCGTAAAGCGGTTAAAGATATCTTACTCACGAAGAGCAAAGATAAAGTGGTTGTCACTCAAGATAATCTTAAAGACTATCTTGGCGTTCAGCGCTTTGATTACGGTAAGGCCGACAAAGACAACCAAATTGGCCAGGTTACAGGATTGGCTTGGACCCAGGTTGGTGGGGATTTACTGACTATTGAAACCACATCAGTTCCTGGTAAAGGGAAAATGACGTCTACAGGCTCTTTAGGCGATGTGATGCAGGAGTCAATTAAGGCGGCAATGACAGTGGTAAGAAGCCGCGCTGAAAAGCTTCGTATTAATGACGATTTTTATGAGAAGCGTGATATTCATGTGCACGTTCCTGAAGGTGCGACTCCAAAAGACGGCCCAAGCGCCGGTATTGCAATGTGCACCGCTTTAGTATCTTCACTAACGGGTAACCCTGTGAAGTGTGATGTTGCCATGACAGGCGAAATTACTCTTCGCGGTGAAGTTCTTGCTATTGGTGGTCTAAAAGAAAAGTTACTTGCAGCACACCGGGGTGGCATTAAAACTGTTGTTATTCCAAAGGATAACGAGCGAGATTTGGAAGAGATTCCAGACAACGTGAAGAAAGACTTATCAATCCACCCAGTAAAATGGATTGATGATGTTCTTGATATTGCGCTTCAGGAACCGGTTGAAAGTTTCGAAGTGGTTAAAAAGTAACTTACAGGTTTGGCTGTATACCTTTATTTTTAAAGGCGTGCAGCCTAGTTTTTGCTATAAAAATGCAATAATTGACTAAATTATGCGCATTAGACGAAAGAAAACCTTATTTTTTTGAAAATAGGGCTTTCATGTCACAAAAGTTGTGTTACCTTTAACTGGTATTCGCTTGAAGCCTTGCCACAAAAGGGATTGCAGCGATTCATTTAAAAAGTTAATTATTTGTGACTGAAGCTTGATGTTAACGATCAAGCTTGCTATAACGTTCAAGCAAAATCGTTTTGGACAAACAGTATAATAACAATCGAAGGGGATCTAATTGTGAACAAGTCTCAACTTATCGACCAAATCGCTGCTGGTGCAGACATTTCTAAAGCAGCTGCTGGCCGCGCTCTTGACGCATTCACTGACTCAGTAACTGCGGCGCTTAAAGACGGCGACCAAGTTGCACTAGTAGGCTTTGGTACTTTCTCAGTTCGCGAACGTTCAGCTCGCAGTGGCCGTAACCCACAAACTGGTGAGACTATTCAGATTTCAGCAGCGAAAGTTCCATCTTTCAAAGCTGGTAAAGCACTGAAAGACGCTTGTAACTAAGCAAAAAAATTATAGAAAAAGGCGATGGCTAGTCCATCGCCTTTTTTATTTCTAAAAGAAAGAATTCAATATTGGGGTCAGAGTAACGACTCTGACCCCAATATTTTAAGAATAGGAATAACCCCTTTCAGGCATGTCTATTTCTTATACATGTTAGTGAAACACCCTTACTTGACGAAAGACATTACAAATAGTGTGTTTTGGCGTTTATATTCGGTGGCATTGGGTTATAATCAGCGCTTATTTTACCTTGAGCTTGCCAGCAGATGGTGAATTAGGGTAACTGTAGTAAGCAACGGAGTTGAAGAACAATCATGCTAGAAAGAATCAGAGAAGGTTCTCAAGGCCCTTGGGCGATGGCGATAATTGCGCTTATCGTTTTAAGTTTCGTATTCGCAGGTGTTGGTAGTTACCTAACATCATCAGGTACTACAGCAGTAGCAACTGTCAACGGCGAAGAAATTTCGGCACAAGAACTAGAACGCGCATACCAGAATCAGCGTGCACAAATGGAGTCACAGTACGGCGAAAGCATCGCGCAGCTTTTCTCTAGCGAACAATATCTCGCAGATTTTAGAAAAAATGTACTGGACAGACTTATTGCTGAAAAACTGATTCAGCAACAAGCTACCGATATGGGTTTACGTGTAAGCGATGAACAAATTCGTGAAACGATAGTGCAAATGCCTGAATTTCAGTTTGGTGGCCAGTTTGATAACGAGCGTTTCCAAGCTATTCTCCGTCAAAATGGTTTTCAAGTTGCAGACTTCCGCGATTATCTAAGAACGCAAATGACCCAGAATCAGTTGGCGGCAGCGTTAACGAATTCTTCATTTTCTCTAGATAGCGAAGTGCAGCAGGCTAATGCTCTTCAACGTCAAACTCGCGATGCAAAATACGTATTGGTGAGCTCTGACGAATTCGCCGATTCTATCGAAGTAACAGACGCTGATGTAGAAGCTTTCTACAACGACAATATTGCTTCTTTCGATACTGAAGAGCAGGTGAAACTCGCTTTTGTAAAACTAAGCGTTGAAGACCTCAAAGGTCGCGTTTCTGTAGATGAAGATGCTGTGCGTACTTATTACGACAACAACTTGGGAAGCTACGGCACTGAAGAGGAACGCCGAGTTTCACATATTCTTATCGAAGCCGGTGATGACCAAGACGCCGCGAGAGCAAAAGCAGAGTCATTAAAAACTCAGCTTAATAACGATGCTGATTTTGCAGTACTTGCTGAAGAAAACTCCGATGATACGTTCTCAGCTGAGAACGGCGGTGATCTCGATTTTATTACCCCTGAAATGATGGACCCAGCGTTTGATGAAGCCGCTTTTGCTTTAGAAAACGTGGGTGATGTATCTGACGTTGTCGAGACCGAGTTTGGCTTTCACATTATTAAGTTAACAGACATTAAAGAAGCGCAAGTAAAATCATTTGATGAAGTGGCCAGCGAAATTCGCGATACCCTTCTTTACGATGCTGCAATGGAGAAGTACTTTGAGCTTCAAAACACCCTAGCTGAGATTGCGTTTGAGGTGCCAGATACGCTTGAAGACGCAGCGAATGCCGTAGATTTACCTATACAAGAGTCTGTGCTTTTCAGTCGAAATACGGCACCTGCAGAACTGAGCTTTCCTGGCTTGCTGGATGTTGCTTTCTCATCGGAGTTAGTCGAGGAAGGCCTTAACAGCGATATCATCGAGCTTGATGACGAAACGGTAGTTGTAGCACGTGTTATTGAACATCAACCACAACGCACCCAGTCACTAGACGAAGTTCGCGAAGGCATTGAAGCATCAGTTAAAGCTGAAAAAGCGAAAGAAGCAGCAGAAGCTTGGGCCTTTGACATCGCACAAAAAGTACGCGCTGAAGAAAGCGTTGAAAGCGAACTAGCAGAAAAATCTGTAGCTTGGGAAACGGCTACGGCAGTGCCAAGAGCAGGTGGTATATTAGCACGTGCATTGGTTGACACGCTTTTCTCATTGGGTCTTGAAGGTGAAGATAAGGTTGACGTAGCAACAACAGTTAACGGCGATGTCGCAGTTGTAATGCTAGAAGGCGTAAATGCTGCTCCTGAGCTCGAGAACGATCTAGGTGAAAGCCTGAAACAGCGTCTTGCTCAAGTACAAGGTCAACGCGTTTATCAGCAGTATATCGATGCGCTTCGCGCAAATGCTGACGTGACTATTTCAGAATCATTATAATCAGGTTTAGCCACTCAAATAACGGGTAGCAACAATACAATAAATGTAAAAAGCCAGCTTTTAACAAAAAGCTGGCTTTTTTGATCGGTCGCCTTTTTCGCGTGATGGTTATTTAATTGGTGCTGCAGCGTAATCAATGCTTCAGTAAATTTACTTACTAAACCCTTAAGCTGTGTTGGGTTAGCTCATAGATAGACACGCTATGAGCAAAAAAAGTTAATTCGTTAAAAACAACATGAGTGTATAAAACGCCGCAATGACACCGGATAGCACGAATATGTAAAGAAAACCTTGCTTGCCTTGTTCGAGGGTGTACTTGTTAGCCTGCAAATAACCAAACCAAAGTAATGACAAGATAAGTGGTATTAAAACAATTATTTTTAACACGATAACGCCTTCTTATAAGTTGTGGTCTATTTATAACAATGTGTGCGGCTATAGACAAATATTAGGGATGCCGGTCGAAACTCTCATACACTTGCAGTAATCTTTTTCCCAATCATCTACGCTATAAGGGCTTTTGCCTTGATGTCATGGCTTTGTCGCAAATCTGTTATTAGTGTGTCACGTTAAATTTGTGTAATAGACCCATGTTTCTAAATTGGGTTACACGAATGTCAATTCAGCCTTTACCTTCTTTAGCGCCGGCGCGCAGTATTCACTTTGCCGAAATACTAATGGCAAGGGAGTCTATCACTCCATTAGACGCGGGTTGTCAAAGCTACCTAATCTATAAACTTGAAAAATTTGGCTTCGTATGTGAAAAACACAAAATTAGTGGCGTTAAAAACCTCATCGCCAAATGGGGGCAGGGGCCTGTAAACCTAGCGTTCAGTGGGCATACTGATGTAGTGCCGCCAGGTTCCCTCGATAAATGGAAATCTCCGCCTTTTAGTCCAGTTATAAGTGAAAATAAGCTTTACGGTCGCGGCGCCGCCGATATGAAAACGGGTATCGCAGCCATGCTAGCGGCAACAGAGCGGACCATTGCATCTTTAGATCCTAGCCGAATATCATTCTGGTGGTTAATTACCAGCGATGAAGAAGGAGAGGCGCAATGGGGTTCAAAGTGGATAGCAGAGTATTTATCGTCTCACAATGTACAGCTTGATATGTGTTTAGTGGGTGAGCCTTCTGCATCTACAAAAACCGGTGATACGATAAAAATAGGCCGCAGAGGCTCACTTTCTGGCACTATTTATATTACTGGAAAGCAAGGCCATGTAGCCTACCCAAAGACCGCGGTCAATGCCATTCACAAAGCAAATAAAGTGGTTAACGCATTAACTGAATATCCATTTGATAAGGGAAGCGATGACTTTCCTGGCACTACGCTTCAAATAACGCACATGGACACAGGAAGCTTCACCGATAACATAGTGCCTAGTTAAGTGCGGGTAGAATTTAACATTAGGTATTCATGGCAGTTTGATCAATACACCTTGTCTACATTGCTACGCGATATTATTAAGGAGGTAGATGTAGAAGCCGATGTAAGCTTTTCAAGACCTTGCGAAGCTTATTTAAGTACACCAAATAGTGATGCACAAAAGTGCCTCATTGCTTGTGTTGAAAAAGCCATCAAAGGCGCGACAGGTCGTTACCCAGTAATAAGTACATCCGGCGGCACTTCAGATGGCCGTTTCTTTGCTAGTGAGCATACTCAGGTAGTTGAAGTTGGCGTGCCAAACACCACTATTCATCAGGTAAACGAACACATTCATATATCTGACTTGCTTACACTCGAAGATATCTACACGGATATACTTAAAAATGTTGGCGGTAGGTAATTGCTTTTGGTATGCCTAGAAAAGTAGAAAAGTAGAAAAGTAGAAAAGGGAGCTCAGTTAGGCGCTCCCTTTTTAGCTTTTGCCTAGGTCTTTATAAGAGACGTGTTTTTTCCTTTAACCTTAGGCTGTAGCTTTAAGCTGTATGTTGGTTAAATAGCGCCTACGTTTTTTCTCGGTCAGGCTTTGCACATCAACCACCACTAAACCATCGATACAGTCATTGAAATCCGGGTCGACATTAAAACCTAAGAACGCCACACCACCGTCTTTAGACAGTTCAGAGTATTGCTTATAAAGCGTTGGAACGTTAACACCCATATTAGCCAATAAATCCTTTAACTCGGTAAATTCGGCTTTGTAATCGTTACCTTTAAATTGATGCAACGCATCGTTAGCCATTTGATAAGGCCGTTTACAGGTTGCTTCCCCGAACTTTGCAGGAAAGTACGTGGAATAGAATTGTACTAGTAGATCTTTAGCGGGCTCAGGATAGGTATTGCTCAGTGATACTGCACCAAAAAGATATCGGTATTTAGGGTAGCGACCTAAAAATGCCCCGATACCAAACCACAAATAATCTAAGCTGCGTTTGCCCCAGTAGCGAGGCTGCACAAAGCTTCGTCCTAACTCTAAGCCTTGCTTAAAGAGTTTTTCGTTGTTTCTACCGTAATTAAATAAGGTTGCTGAGTAGAGTCCCGTAGGGTGGTCGGGCGCAGTCAAAAGTTCTGCATCGCCAAAGCGATAGGCGCCTACAATTTCTAAGTCGCTGTCGTCCCATAGCACAAGGTGATAATAGTAAGAGTCGTATTGATCGATGTCTCTACGTTTATTGGTGCCTTCTCCCACGGCGCGAAATGCGACTTCTCGCAAACGGCCTATCTCTCGCATAATCGGAGAGCAGCTTTTGTGCTGATACAGGTAGATAGACTTTCCGTCGCCAGTTTCACCTAAATGTTCGCAATCTCGCATAGCGCGGGCGAGCTCTTTTCTGTCTTCGGGCATAGCAATAGACGCCTGCGTTTCAAATACGCCTTTCTTGTTGCTGCCAATGCGATAAAGGTGGCGCTTAAACAGCTTTACCTGCTCTTTTAGCGGAATAGACGTTTGCTGGTATGCTTCAAAGGGGATGAGTAGCCCTATGCGCATGGGCAAGTGCTTTTTGCGTTGTTTAAACATCTCTTTTACAAGCAGAGCAGTGGCGAGTGGCTTATATACCATAGACACGCCGTAAAAAAGTGGGCTATTTTTAGCATCGATATAAACTGGCAATATTGGCGCTTTAGCTTGCTTTGCAATACGCAAAAAGCCTGTGTGCCACCGCGTGTCGCGAACACCTTGCGGGCGTAATCTAGAGACTTCACCAGCAGGGAAAATCAATATAGCACCGTCGCTTTTGAGGTGTTTTTGGATAGCCGATAAATGCTGCTTCGGTGTACCACCCTGCATATTATTTACTGGTAGCAACATATCGTGAAGAGGCTCGATAGCCATGAGCATTTCATTGGCCACTACTTTTAAGTCGTGCCGCACTTCACTAACTAGTTTAATTAGCGCAAGGGCATCGAGAGAGCCAATAGGGTGGTTTGCGATAATTACCACTTTACCTTCGCTTGGAATACGTTCTTTTTCCACATCCCGGGTGGAGTAGCTGATATTGAAGTACTCCAACACTTGTTCAACAAAATCAATGTCTTCATAGTGCGGATAGGTTTCACCAAACTCGGTAATTTCACGTTCGTGAAGAAGGTGCCTTAATACGAAAGACAGCGATTTGAACAGAATAGGGTTATTCGCCACTTGAGGATAATGCTTGTTCAGTACGTCGTTTACAGTAAACATAGAACCTGTTTCTCTTTCGGTTTTGGCGAACAATAGCAGGGCAATGTGACGCTTTTCCCACAGTTTGATGGCAGTTATTTGACAGTGTTATAAAGATATAATTAGTGCTGGTTCAACAAATTGGTTGCGCGTAGATGCGAGTAGTAAAAGTACTAACGGGGGCTATGAGCGCCCCCCTTTGAAAGTCGCGGTAACTATGCTGCTTTTGAGCGAGACGTTTCAGCTGCGATGGAGGTTACCGTAGCTGACCCAATTGAATCGAGATAATGGATAAGGGATAAATTTCCGTTCATGTCTTCAGAAAGTGCACTGCAGTTCTCTATCCAGTCGCCATCATTAATGTAGTGAATACCGTTTTCATAACTACTTTCAGGGTGATGAATGTGTCCACACACTACGCCATCCAATCCCATTTCCTCTGCACGCTTACAGCACGCCTCTCGATAGCGGGCAATGGCTTCATTCGCCCCTTTAATGTGCTTCTTGATATAGCCTGCCAACGACCAGTATTCACGTTTTCTCCACGTCCTAAATCGGTTAAATTCACGGTTAAGAAAGAGCAGTAGATCGTAACCTTTGTCGCCAATCCAAGCATGGAATTTGCCCATGGTCACATCGCCGTCGAACTGATCGCCATGTAAAACTAGGTAACGTTTTCCCCGCACTGTGGTGTGCACCAACTCTCGCTCTATTTCTATATCGCCGAACGCCATGCCAGAGTATGACTGGATTGGCTCGTCGTGGTTGCCAGGTAAATAAACTACGCGCGTACCATGTTGGCTCATTTGCATAAACTTATGCATAACTTGATTATGGGCTTTTGGCCATCGAAATTGTTTGGTCATTTGCCACATATCAACAATGTCGCCCACTAAATATAAGGTGTCTACTGTGATGCTATCTAGAAAGGAGAGTAAGTATTCAGCTTTGCAATCTCGGTTGCCCAAGTGAATATCTGATAGCCAAAGTGTCCGATAGTGTGTCTTTTTCATAGCGGTTTTCCAAAGCGATGCCTTGGACCGTCACTATAGGTTTGCAAATTGACATTACCGTGACGCTTGCTTGACCATTGTGTTACAAACTTAATCTAAAGTATAAGAAAAGGGCGGCAATTATCGTTACAAATTACATGCAAATTAAATTCGTATCGGATACTCTGGTGTTTCAAGGATGAAGTTTCGTAACGTACAAGGTAGTTCAGTCTCAGTATTCAGACCGTTATCAATATCCTCTCGTTCTCTCTTCGTCCTTAGTTTCTATTGTGATGTAACGTAAAAACTAAGAGGCCACTCATGAAAATAAATAAAAAGCTCGCTCCGATCCCACTTTTTGTATCCCTCGCTCTTACAGGGTGTATTGAAGTTGATGATGATAGTAATGACGGAGTTGTTGACGCGCTTAATCAACAAAATACTGTACTTACTGAACAAAACAACCTTCTTGTAGAGCAAATCGAAAATAATCAAACTTCGGTTACACTGGCAGGCGCTGTGGTTGATACACGCACTGATATACCTTTAGTGAGCTTGAATGTCGCTGTTTATCAAGGAGATACAGTGGTTGCGGAAGGTGTAACTTCAGAAAATGGCGGTTTTAACTTAGAAGGCTTACCAGCGAGTGCAGACCTTACCGTTGTAGTTTCTTCCACTGATGAAAGCTATCTTGAGCGAGCATTTTTCATAACTACCGGCCCTGTAAGTGCAGGCGAAGGTTACGATGACATTGGTATCATTGGGGTTTCTGAGCCAGTTGAAGTGGAATTCAGCGTTACGGATATGCAAAGCGGCGAAGCAGTAAGTGGGCTGAGCTTTATTGGTTTCTCTTTTTCGGGCGCTTCCACCAGCGATGTGTTTAATTTCGCCCATGAAAGTGAATTCAATGACGAAACACAAACTTATCAAATCACTTTACCGCGTGACTTGAACGTTACGTTGCGCGCGAATATCGACATAGATGACGACGGTGAAGCTGACTTCGATTTCACTAACAACGGCAATGTAAATATATCTGGCGATACACTGTTTATTTACGATGCAAGTGAGTTTACGGAAGGGGAAATTAGCCTTAGTCAGTACGAGGATGAGGCAGCAGAGGAGAAAACTGTTGTAATTAGCCTTATCGATAATATGGGCGAGCCTATCGCTGGTGCTGAGTTCATGATGGATATGTTTGAAGAGACGTATACTTCTGAATATGACGAAGAAAGTGACTCTTATGAGTTGGTCATTCCATTTGATGGTGGTATCTCGTTTGAAATGTCCTCTTTCCAGGTAGGTGATATCACCTATTCGACGGGCAGTATTAATCTTAGTCGCTCAACACGTTATGCAACGGGAGAAACTTCAATTAACGTTAATACGAGTGGTTTTGAATCAAATAACTATTACACAGTAGCCGATTCAGAGGTGATTAACTTAGTACTAGTTCCTACTGAAGTTGAGCCCCTAGCAACCGTCGAAGTTATCACTACGAATGTTAACCCATCTAGTTTTGCTTATTCAGTGTACTACAGCGAAGCTGTCGATATAGATCTGGACGAGGTCAGCCTGACTTATGACCAGGTTTCAATTGTTCGGGGCAACGAATCTGCTGATGATAGCGTTCCTAATGGTTACACTTATATCTTAAGTGAAGAGGCAAGCGTAGAACTAAGCCAGAATGTGGCATTAAGCGGCGTTAAGCACACGTTTACTCCAGCAGCCGAATTACAAGCTAATACTAACTACCGTTTTGCAATAGGAGAGGTTTCTCCAACCTCTGGTGGCGTTTCAGCAAATGTTTATGGTGACGATTATTCGTTCACCACTCCTACAGATGAAACTGCAGAGTTCGATATCAACGCGCTAAAATTAGATAACAGCAATTTTTACTCTAATGGTTCAGTTATTGTGAGTGAAAATACAGCAGGGGTTCCAAATTCAGCAAATAATTATGGAAATTCAGTTAGTATATTGCTGCCAACATCAGTCGAGTCGCTTAGTTACCTTATTATTAATTTCGAAAGTTACACTGAATATGGAAATCAATACGCGTTTGTTAACAGCTATGAGCTAGTTCGAGATGAAAACATTTTTATGCAGCGTCAGTTTGCAATAAACGTGGCCCAAAATGAGAGTATATCTAACCAGTCTGGCATGTCTTATCTAAGAGGTACTACAGTAGTCGACGGCGAGTACATCTACAGAGATAGTATCGGCCTATATCTAGAGGATAATACTGCTGAAAATCCAGTAAGTGCGACCTTTAATTATGAATATCAAACAAAAGCCGGGGACAATGCATCGGGCAAGTTAACACTTCCTATTCTTTAGCTCTAGAAAAGTGATGTAAGTATAAGCCGATACCGCAGTGTATCGGCTTTTTTATAAACCCAATTTATTTGCTACTTCTACAAGCTTTTTTCGCATCCATAAGTTTACTAAATCGTCATCTGCGTTTTTGTGCCAGTACATGTGTACGGGGAGAGGAGGAACTTCAAACGGAAGTGGCGAAATTTCGATATCAAATTTGTTGCGGAACTGTTGCGCAAATCGCGTTGGCATCGTCAGCAATAGGTCACACTGACTCACCACATTAACGGCGGCAAAGTAGTGCTCACATTGCAGGGATATTTTTCGATGCAAATTGTGTTGAGCAAGGGCGAGATCAACATTGTCCAGCTTGGAATCTTTCAAAGACACAAGTGCATGCTGTGCTGCTGAATAGTTTTCAATACTGGGGTTGTCTAGGTAGCTATTTGTAGGCGCGCATAGTACGACAAAAGTTTCTTCGCAGATAAACTGAGAACGTATCTCACTGCTGGTAGGAACGAGGGCATCAATTACGATATCAATCTCTTTATTAGTGAGTGCAGGCGCTAGTTCGGGCCAGGTTACCTGTCTACTATTTACCGTGATATTGGGGGTGTTTTGAACAAGTTCAGGAATTAACATTGGAAAAAATATAGATTCAAGAATATCGCGCAGTCCAAGGTTAACCGTGCGTGGTTTATCACCTATGTCGAACTCAACCTTGCCTTTTAAGGTATTTTCAAGGGTTTCAATTGACGTCACGACCGATGTAATGATGCCTTGGCAGAACGGGGTAGGGACAACTTGTCGCCCATGACGAATAAACAGAGGATCATCAAATTTACCTCGTAACCGCCCTAATGCGTGGCTTACTGCAGGCTGAGTAATATGCAGCGCATTAGCGGCTTTCGTAATACTGCCGTGCTCATAGACTGCGCGTAGCACCACGAACAAATTAAAATCTATTTTTCCATGCATATTATTTATGGGTTTCCATAATAAGGCATCATTTTTATTTATTGGTAAACAGAGTACACTGGCTTAAATGTTAATAAAAGGTTTCTTTGAAAGAGGCTTCTTTTGTAAGGGGCGTGTGCATGCAGGCATCTGTACTTACCGAGGTGTTGTTACCTCTCGCGTTGGCATTTGTTATGTTTGGCATGGGGTTAACCCTAACCCTTGATGACTTTGCCCGACTTATTAAATCCCCTAAGGCGGTAGTAACGGGCTTTATAGGTCAAATTATCTTGTTACCTTTGTTAGCCTTCGGTTTATGTATTGCGTTTGGGGTTCCCGACTATATTGCCGTTGGCGTAATGGTTTTGGCAGCATGTCCTGGCGGTACTACCAGTAACTTAATCAGCCATATTGCAAAAGCCAATCTAGCTCTTTCAGTTAGCTTAACCGCAATTTCAACCATTGCCTGCGTCTTCACTACGCCATTTATTATTCAATTTGCCATTAACTACTTTGTAAAAGAAAACGCCCCTGAATTCTCCATTATTCAAACGGTGGCAGGGCTAGTAGGTATATCAATATTGCCGGTGATAATTGGTATGACTATCCGCCACTTTATTAGCGCTTTCGCTATGAAAACAGAAAACTTCTTTCGTCAATTTTCTATGTACTTTATGTTGCTTATGATTATCGGAGTGCTTGTCTCAGAAAGAGATAACCTAGCGACATCTTTTGAAAGCGCCTTTCTAGTTTGTTTAGCGTTAAACCTTTTATCAGTATTGCTAGGGTTGATGCTTGCCAAACTCTCTGCATTGGCAATTAAAGACTCGCTTACCCTTGCGATTGAAATAGGCGTACAAAACGCGGCACTTGCGATGCTGATATGCATTACTTTTTTACAAGCGCCTGACTACGCTATCGCCCCTGGCGTTTACGGTATAGCAATGTACATCGGTCCCGCATTATTAGCGCTGTGGGCAAAGCGAAATGCAAAGATAGCGGTGAAAACAACGCCAAAAGTATTCGTAAAATAATAAAAAGTAGGAACTACATAATGCGTTTATTAATTACCGGTGGTGCTACCGGCTTAGGTCAGGCCATTGCCCTAAAATGGGCGGAAAAGTGGGTAAGCAAAGATAAAGATATAAGTATTTGCATTGCAGACATTAACCAAGAGAGGGGAGATGAAACGGTAGGTATGCTTTCTGCACAAGGTGCAAATGCGTTTTATGTTCACTGCGATATAACCTCCGACGATGACGTTAAAGCCCTAGCGCAAACTATTGAATCACGCTGGGGTGGCGTTGATTATGTGTTTAATAATGCTGGGGTCGCTACGGGCGGTAGCCTTTTAGACGAGACTATTGAACAGTGGCAGTGGGTATTCGATATTAACGTGTTAGGCATGGTGAGAGTAAGTCGTGCGCTATTGCCGTTGATGCGGAAGCAGTGCAGTGGTTACTTTATTAATGTTGCCTCACAAGCAGGGCTAACGCCTATTCCTTATATGGGAAGTTATAACGCAGTGAAAGCCGCTGTAGTATCGTTTTCTGAAACCATAAAGTTGGAACTAGCACCAGACAATATTAACGTTAGTGTGGTATGCCCTAGCTTTTTCAAAACCAATCTAGATGAGTCGATGCGAAGCAATAACCCAGCCTCACACAGGATGATAAATAAGTTTTTTGCTAAGGCAGATATGACTAAAGAAGAGGTGGCGGAGTCAATATATCAACAAGTCAGTCAAGAGAAATTCCTTATTCTTACTCACAAGCTAGGCAAACGGGCGTTCTTATTGAAGAAGTTGTTACCCACTCAGCGCTATATAAGCAATATGCTCAATCAAACTAAAACGATGAAACGAGCAATGGAAAGCATAACTAAAGAAAAAATTTAAAGAGTTCAGACAGGCATTTTCGTAAACGCATATTGCTCGCATTTATGAATTGCGTGATGGACAGCGAAGACAAAATTAGTTTCGAAGATATGCTTACCAATAACCAGGTTTGAATAAGCGATTACTACAAAAATTAAAAGAAGAAAAAATATGCAACAACAGGTAATAGATAAAGCGAATAGCGTGCGTGTAGGCGAAGAGCTAGACGTCGGCGCTGTACACAATTGGCTTAAGGAAAGTATTAGTGCCTCGAGCCCATTGTCAGCCGCTATACGCAGTAGCGATAGTTTGCCTAACATTACCCAGTACTCCGGTGGCGCGTCTAATTGGACGTACTGCTTGGACTATCAAAGCAACGATCAAAACCAGAGCGAGCAAACGTCATTGATCTTGCGCAGGGCACCAGCAGGCACAAAAGCCAAAGGGGCCCACGATATGGGGCGAGAGTACCGATTACAGCACGCGCTAAAGCCTGTCTACCGGTACGTGCCAGAAATGCTTGGGCTTTGTGAAGATGAAAGCATATTAGGCACTGAGTTCTACGTAATGGAGAAATTTACCGGTGTAATACCCCGCAAGAACTTACCCAGTGGTTTAGAGACAACAGATCAGCAAACCAAGCAGCTTTGCACTAATGTACTTGATAGTTTAATAGAACTTCATAAAGTTGATTATAAAAGAGCGGGGCTTGAGCACTTGGGGAAAGGTGCAGGGTATATAGAGCGTCAAATAAGCGGGTGGAGCGAGCGCTACAGTAAAGCAAAAACCTGGAATGTACCCTCGGGTAAAAAGATTATGCGCTGGCTAGAGAACAACATGCCTGACCAAGAACGCATATGTATTACGCACAATGACTTCAGGTTCGACAATGTTGTGTTAAAGCCGGAGAACTATACCCAAATCATCGGTGTTCTGGATTGGGAGTTAGCCACTTTGGGTGACCCGCTTATGGACTTAGGCAACACCTTGGCGTATTGGGTGCAAGCTGATGATGACTTTTTAGCGCAATCAACGCGTCGTCAGCCAACTCACTTACCGGGAATGCTCACTCGTAAGCAAGTTGTGGCGTATTACTGTAAGGAAATGGAGATAGATGTTGAAGATTTTACTTTTTACGAGGTGTACGGGCTTTTCCGTTTAGCCGGTATCGCCCAGCAGATCTACTATCGCTATCACCATAAGCAAACAAATAACCCAGCGTTCAAAAACTTTTGGATCTTCATTCATTACTTAATGTGGCGTTGTAATAAGGCCATTAAAGCATCAGGAAAACGATAATGACAACAAGACGCAATATTCTGATCACAGGCGCGAGCTCTGGCTTAGGCAAGGGCATGGCGATAGAGTTTGCCAAGCAGGGTAGCAACTTAGCGCTATGCGCTAGGCGTTATGAGAACTTAGAAAAACTGAAAGAAGAGTTACTTTTAATTAATCCAAGCATTGATGTTTATATTCGATCGCTCGATGTAAATGAACACGATGCTGTTTTTGAAGTGTTCGACGCATTTAAAGCCGACATGGGGACCCTAGATAGAGTCATTGTAAACGCAGGAATGGGCAAGGGTGCGTCAATTGGCACTGGGTATTTCCACGCCAACAAGCAAACGGCGGTAACTAACTTTGTGTCAGCGCTAGCACAATGTGAAGCAGCAATGGCCATCTTTAGAGCACAGAATAGTGGTCATCTAGTAACGATTTCATCTATAAGCGCTGTGCGCGGGTTTAGGCGTGCTATGACTGTTTATGCAGCTACAAAGGCAGGACTAACGTCTATGACCGAAGGTATTCGAATGGATGTAATGAATACGCCGATTAAAGTCACTTGCATTCACCCTGGTTTTATTCGCAGCGAAATAAATGAAAAAGTTGAGAAGGTGCCGTTTATTGTTGATACCGAGGTGGGCTGTCGCGCTATGGTGAATGCAATCAATAAAGAAAAAGCGAATGCCTTTGTGCCAAGCTGGCCTTGGGCAATGCTTCACTGGATCATGCGTATCGCGCCGGCTAGCTCAATAAGGGAGATGAGTTGATAAGCGGATAGCTAGAGAGTGAACAGACCGCAAAGACTTTTTATCTAATGATAGGGCTCGCCTAAAGGCGGGCTTTATACTTGAAAGTCTAAAGTTTATTCTGAAACAGCAAATAAACCTTGATTTATTTACAGGTACAAAAAAAGCGCCAAAAGGCGCTTTTTTAACTACTAATCGTAAAGATTAACCTAGTGCTTTGATTTGTGCAGCTAGACGGCTCTTATGACGAGCAGCTTTGTTTTTGTGAATCAAGCCTTTAGTAGCCATTCTGTCAAGTACTGGAGTAGCAGCAGTAAGTGCAGCTTGTGCCGCTTCTTTGTCACCGCTAGCAATTGCAGCGATAACTTTCTTGATGCTTGTACGAGTCATTGAACGACGGCTAGCGTTGTGCTGACGACGCTTTTCGGCTTGGATTGCACGCTTCTTAGCAGACTTAATGTTAGCCAAGGTGTAACTCCCAAAATAAATTCATGTCAAAAACGAGGGTGCGGATTGTGCCTATCAAACGCCCAAATGTCAAACGATTTAAAACTTAAATCATTCCGCGTTAAAACGCGCAAGCTATTGAACACAAAGTATGCTCAACACGTTGCACATTCTTTGCGACATTTCTCTGCGACATTTTTTGAAAGAGATCTATAACGAAATTCTTTCAGGACATTTAAGCGATAGACATGCATAAACAACAGCACCCCATATCGGGCGCGGATTATAGCAAGAAAGTTCATAAAGGTGCACAACTATTTTGAATAAATCGTTTCGTAGACCATAGGCTTTCGCTATTATGACTCGCTCGCAACTTATTGTTGCCTCTTTACGCGTAGCAGACGTCTTTAATTACTTTTAAAAAAGGCTTTTGCTGTTCAGCCTATTTTTACCTCAATTGGAAGTGTGACGTGTCACGGAAGTTAATAAAATCTGGTCTTATTGTCAGTATTATGACCTTAGTCTCGCGGGTATTGGGCCTAGTACGCGACGTTGTTGTAGCCAAACTTATGGGCGATGGGGCAGCTGCTGACGTATTTTTCTTTGCCAACAAAATTCCCAACTTTTTACGTCGCCTGTTTGCTGAAGGCGCATTTGCTCAAGCGTTTATTCCGGTTTTAACCGAAGTTCACGAAAACGATGATAAAAAGCAGCTAAGAGAATTTGTTGCAAAAATTAGCGGTACGTTAGGCGCAATTGTTTTTGTGGTATCCATTATTGGCGTTATTGCATCACCTGTTTTGGCTGCCCTGTTTGGTACCGGTTGGTTTGTGGCATGGCTTGAAGGCGATGAAGCCGGCGATAAATTTGTGCTTGCATCAACCATGCTGAAAATTACTTTTCCTTATTTAGCATTTATCTCTTTAACAGGGTTGGCAGGGGCAATACTCAATACCCTCAACAAATTTGCGGTTGCCGCTTTCACCCCTGTATTACTAAACGTCTGTATTATTACGTGCGCAATATACTTAGCACCTGAGTTAGAGCAGCCCGCATATGCACTTGCATGGGGCGTCTTTATCGGCGGTATTGTTCAGTTCTTATTTCAACTACCGTTCTTGTTCAGAACAGGGCTTTTAGTTAAGCCGAAGTGGGGCTGGCATGACGAAAACGTGGTAAAAGTACGCACTCTGATGATCCCTGCCTTGTTCGGTGTGTCAGTCGGGCAAATCAATTTGTTGTTTGATACCTTTATCGCCAGCTTTTTAGTTACCGGTTCAATAAGCTGGTTGTACTATTCTGACAGACTGCTTGAGTTTCCTTTAGGACTGTTTGGTATCGCCATTGCCACAGTTATTTTACCTACACTGTCTAGAAATCACGTAAGTAATAACCCCAAAGCATTTGCTGCGAATATCGATTGGGCGTTTCGTATGGTATGCCTATTAGGTATTCCTGCAGCAGTAGGGCTTGGCGTGATGGCGAGACCTATTTTAACTGTTATATTCCAACGCGGCGCATTTACCGCTGAAACAGCTATCATGGCCTCTTATTCGCTTACTGCGTATTCGTTTGGCTTGCTCAGCTTTATGCTGGTTAAAATTCTTGCGCCAGGTTTTTACTCCCGTCAAGATACTAAAACACCGGTGAAATTCGGTATCTGGTGTATGGTCGCTAACATGGTGTTTAACGTAGTCCTAGCCATACCTTTTGGTTATGTAGGGTTAGCTATTGCCACCAGCATGTCAGCTACGCTCAACGCTGCTTTGCTCTACATAACGCTTCACCGCCAGGGAGTTTTTGCGTTAAGCCGCACATCGGTTCTGTTTATAGCGCGGGTGATACTCTCAAGTGCTGCCATGGGCGGGCTTATTTACTATCGAGACCAAGGCTTAGCTTTCTTTGATTTATCGCTTTCTGCCCAAATGCTAGAGGTAGGAATAACCATTTCGTTATCGATGATATTGTTCACAACCACCATGGTCGTGCTGGGCATGCGGCCCAGGCATTTCAGAAGCGGCGGCGAGTAATTTTAAATAACGATAAACCAACAGTGCAGGAATGGTGAGCGCGCTTGGTATTGTGCTCGCGGTCGGCTATAATCGCGAGCTTTGAATTTCTAGCAGTTAAAAGGTAGTGGCTAACAGTGGAATTTATCCGCGGGCTAAACAATGTAAAACCGCACCACAAAGGGTGTGTGCTCACTATCGGCAAGTTCGACGGCGTACACCGTGGTCATCAAGCTGTGCTGGCTAATGTGCTTGAAAAAGCGAAATCGCTATCACTTCCTGCCACCGTGATGGTGTTTGAACCACAGCCTGAAGAAGTTTTTATGCCTGATAAGGCGCCAGCGCGTATTAGTCCTCTTCGTGAAAAGTACGAATTGCTGCGCCAGCAAGGTGTGGACAGACTGCTTGCTGTACGCTTTAACGCTGAGTTTGCAAAACAAAGCGCCGACACTTTTGTTCACGACCTACTGGTGGACAAACTGGGTGTTAAATTTCTTGTTGTAGGCGACGATTTTCGTTTTGGCAATGGCCGTAAAGGTGACTTCGAAATGCTTGAAGCGGCGGGGCATCAGTACGGCTTTGATGTGGTGAGTACCCATAGCTTTACTATGCATGCACATCGCATAAGCTCAACTGCGGTTCGAGAAGCGCTAGCTGACAGTGATTTCGGACTATCCACCGAAATGTTAGGCCGCCCCTTTGCTATTCACGGAAGGGTGGTGCATGGCGAGAAAAAAGGCCGCACCATCGGGTTTCCCACAGCGAATGTCATGCTAAAACGCCAGAAAACACCCATACACGGTGTGTTTGCGGTGCGTGTTGAAGTAGATGGCAAGCACTTTAATGGCGTTGCTAACATTGGCACCCGTCCCACTGTAAACGGGGTAAGAAACCAGCTAGAAGTTCACATTTTTGATTTGTCATCTGACCTATACGGCAAACCCATAACAGTGTTTCCGATGGCAAAAATAAGAGATGAAATTAAATTTGATTCTTTTGAGGCGTTGAAAGATCAAATTCAAGCGGATGCGGCGCAAGCGCGTCTGTTATTAGCATAGTTAAACGTGATAAAGTCACAAGAAGTTTCTGCGCGTATTAGTTTCATTGCGTTCGATTTCTTAAACGTGGATTTTTGTTCGTGAAACGTGTAAGTGCATTATGGTGCTAGAACATATTTCGTCGGCCTCGCGTTAGTGAGAACGACAACGAGTTTTACGTTGAATCTTTCAAATTCGGCGTTTTAATTTGAACATCGCAAAACGAATATCGCCTTCACAATGTTTAAGTGCATTGGGTGAAAATTAAGGTAACCGGATAATACAATTTTATGAGTGATTACAAAGCCACACTGAACCTTCCAGAAACTGCGTTCCCGATGCGCGGTAACCTAGCTCAGCGCGAGCCAAAAATGCTTAAAGACTGGCAGGAAAAAGGGGTATACAGCAAGATTCGTGAAGCAAAGAAAGGTAAAAAAACGTTTATTCTTCACGATGGTCCTCCATATGCAAATGGCGATATTCACATTGGTCACGCGGTTAATAAAATTCTTAAAGACATTATTGTAAAGTCTAAAAACCTTTCTGACTTCGATTCTCCTTACGTTCCCGGTTGGGATTGTCACGGTCTGCCAATTGAATTGATGGTAGAAAAGAAAGTTGGCAAGCCTGGCAAGAAAGTTACAGCAGCTGAATTTCGTCAAAAGTGTCGCGAATATGCGCAAAAGCAAATCGACGGGCAAATGGCTGACTTTAAACGCTTAGGTGTATTTGGTGAATGGGATAACCCATATAAAACCATGGACTTCAAATCTGAAGCCGACATCATTCGTGCGCTTAGTAAAATCGTTGATTCTGGCCATTTAGAAAAAGGCTTTAAGCCTGTTCACTGGTGTACAGATTGTGGTTCGGCACTTGCAGAAGCAGAAGTTGAATACAAAGATAAAGTATCACCTGCTATCGACGTTAAGTTCCCAGTGGCTGATGTGGCAGCTATTGCAGAGGCATTTGGTGTGTCTGAAGCTGATTTAACCTCACACAAAGCTGGCGTTGTTATTTGGACTACCACACCGTGGACGCTGCCTGCCAACCGTGCAATTAGCTTACACCCTGAACTTACTTACGCCATTGTTGAAGTTCAGCCATCAAGCGAATGGTTAGTAGTAGCGCAGGATCTGCTTGAAAGCTGTATGAGTCGTTACGGCGTTGAAGATTTCCGTGAAGTGGCAACCTGTACCGGTGAGGCACTTGATAAGCTTAAAGTGAATCACCCATTCTTAGACCTTGAAGTACCGCTAATTCTCGGCGATCACGTTACTACAGAGTCTGGTACAGGCTGCGTTCATACAGCGCCCGCCCACGGTGTTGACGATTTTAATGTTGGCAAACAATACGATATCGAAGTTTATAATCCGGTAGGTAACAACGGCGTGTACCTTGAAAACACACCGCTATTTGCAGGCAAGTTTGTATTTAAAGCTAACGATGAAATCATCGAAACGGTGAAAGAGAAGGGTAACCTTGTCTTAAACGTAAAATACGAGCATAGCTATCCGCATTGCTGGCGTCACAAAACGCCAATTATCTTCCGCGCTACTCCTCAATGGTTTGTTAGCATGGATAAGAAGGGCCTTCGTGCGGAATCTCTTGAACAAATTAAACAAACCAAATGGATCCCTGATTGGGGCCAAAACCGCATTGAAAAAATGGTGGAAGGTCGCCCAGATTGGTGTATCTCACGTCAACGTACGTGGGGCGTGCCTATCCCTTTATATGTACACAAACTTACCGGTGAAATTCACCCCGAGTCTGCGGCATTAATGGAAAAGGTGGCGCAAGAAGTTGAAGCTAAAGGCATTCAAGCCTGGTGGGATCTAGATGATGCAGCACTACTTGGTAGTGAACTAGACAACTACGAGAAAGTGACCGATACCCTAGATGTATGGTTTGACTCAGGTGTCACTCACTACTTTGTTGTAGACCGTCGCGACGACATCCCTGCCTCTGCCGATTTATACCTTGAAGGTTCTGACCAACATCGTGGTTGGTTTATGTCTTCGCTTATGTCATCAACTGCCATGCATGGTCACGCACCATATAAAGAAGTGCTAACCCACGGTTTCACGGTAGACGCCCACGGCAGAAAAATGTCGAAGTCAGTAGGTAACGTTGTAGCACCTCAGGAAGTCACTAACAAGTTAGGCGCTGATATCCTTCGTTTATGGGTTGCGTCTACTGACTATCGCGGTGAAATTGCAGTATCCGACGAAATCTTAAAGCGTGCTGCAGATGGCTACCGCCGCGTGCGGAATACCGCTCGCTTCCTGCTTGCTAACCTTAACGGTTTTGACGTTAAAGACGCGGTTGCAGAAGACGATATGGTCGCCCTTGATCGCTGGATTGTTGCTCGCGCCAAGGCACTTCAAGAAGAACTTATCGAAGCGTATGATAATTACGATTTACTAGTCGTGTCGCAGAAGCTTACACACTTTTGTTCAATCGAACTGGGTTCATTCTATTTAGACGTGATTAAAGACCGTCAATATACTGCCAAAGCAGACGGCTTGGCCCGTCGATCATGCCAAACGGCCATGTACCACATCATTGAAGCGTTGGTTCGTTGGATGGCGCCTATCACCAGCTTCACTGCTCAAGAAATTTGGGAAACGCTACCGGGTGAGCGTAGTGAGTTTGTATTTACTGAAACCTGGTACGAAGGCTTCAATAACTTTACCCAAAGCGATACATTTAACGATGCCCTATGGCATCAGGTGCTAAGCGTAAAAGACGCGGCGAACCAAGCAATGGAGCAGGCGCGTAAAGATGGCGAACTGGGTGGTTCACTTGAAGCGAGCATCTCACTTTACGCTACTGAGTCACTTTATAACGTACTCGCTAAACTAGAAGACGAACTGCGCTTTGTGCTTATTACGTCAGGTGTTTCACTAACCAAAGTCGACGAAGCTCCGTCCGACGCGAAAGCTACAGACGTTGAAGGTTTATGGCTAAGCGTTAATAAAGCAAGCGGCGAAAAGTGTGTTCGCTGCTGGCATCACCGTGAAGACGTTGGTTCACATGAAGGTCACGAAGAGCTATGTGGTCGCTGTGTGACAAACATTGATGGTGACGGAGAAGAACGCCACTATGCTTAAGCTTTTTCGCGAAACTGGTTTGCGTTTTTTATGGATAAGCGCAGTTGCGTTTATCCTCGACCAATGGAGTAAGTATACGGTTATCGATAGCATGTCGTTGTATCAGTCTATACAGGTGCTACCGTTTTTTAACTTTACTTACGTGCACAATTACGGCGCCGCATTTAGCTTTCTAGAAAATGCCGGTGGCTGGCAGCGTTGGTTCTTCACCGCCATTGCTGTTGTAGTAAGTGTAGTAATTTTGTGGTGGCTGAAGCAGTCACCCCGTTCGCAAAAAATGCTGCCCGTTGCGTTTGCCTTCATCTTAGGTGGTGCACTAGGAAACGTTTACGACCGTTTAGTTCACGGTTATGTCATCGACTTTTTAGATTTTTACGTAAACAATTATCACTGGCCGGCATTTAATATTGCCGACAGCGCCATATTTATAGGTGCGGCTTTACTCATCATCGACATGTTTAAAAATGGCGATAAAAAAAGTGAAGAAGAAGGTGCCGACGCGCGAGTAAGTGGCGCGAAAAGTAGCGAAACCATTAAGTAGTATTCGGAAAGGTTATGACAGATTCTTTAGTAATAGGCGCAGATAGCGAAGTTATTCTTCACTTCGATTTAAAGCTTGAAGACGGCTCTGCTGCTGACAGCACTCGTGTAAACAACAAACCTGCAAAAATGGTTATGGGTGATGGCAGCCTAACACCGAATTTTGAAGCCTGTTTACTTGGACTCGCGAAGGGTGACAAAAAGTCTTTCACATTAGGTCCTGATGATGCGTTTGGTCAGTCAGATCCGAACAATATTCACTACATGGATAGAAGTCGCTTTGGTGCTGACTTACAAGTGGTAGAAGGCATGATTCTAGCGTTTGCGCAGCCGGATGGCTCGGAAATTCCAGGGATTATTCGAAGTGCTGCCGGCGATTCTGTAACGGTAGACTTCAACCATCCTTTAGCGGGGCAGACGGTTATTTTTGATGTAGAAATTATTGATGTTAAACCTGGCGCTTCAGCACAAGGTGGAAATTAGATATGCAAATTCACTTAGCTAATCCTCGCGGGTTCTGTGCGGGTGTAGACAGAGCGATTACCATAGTCGAACGCGCGCTCGAAATGTTCGAACCGCCAATTTATGTGCGCCACGAAGTAGTACACAATAAGTTCGTTGTAGACGGGCTACGGGAGCGCGGTGCATTGTTTGTGGATGAACTTCATGAAGTACCAGACGACAGCATAGTAATATTTTCTGCCCACGGCGTATCGCAAGCGGTAAGAAAAGAAGCAGATAATCGCGGTCTTAAAGTGTTTGATGCAACCTGCCCGCTGGTTACTAAAGTACATATGGAAGTTACTCGTGCTAGCAAAACTGGTACTGAATGTATCTTGATTGGTCATGCTGGTCACCCTGAAGTAGAGGGCACCATGGGTCAGTACAGCAATGAAGAAGGTGGTATTTATTTAGTAGAGTCTGAAGCTGATGTTGCAACGCTTGAAGTTAAAGATCCAGCCAACCTTTATTATTGCAGCCAAACTACGTTATCTGTTGATGACACCGCCGATGTAATTGATGCCCTTCGCGCTAAGTTTCCTGAAATCAACGGCCCTAGAAAAGACGATATTTGCTATGCAACACAGAATCGCCAGGACGCAGTGCGCGACTTATCGCAAGACTGCCAGGTCCTGTTGGTGGTTGGCGCACAGAATAGCTCAAACTCGAACCGTCTTCGCGAACTGGCTGAAAAAATTGGCGCTAAAGCCTATTTGATTGCCGACGCTAATTGCATCCAGGAAGAATGGCTAGAAGGCGTAGAACATATTGGTGTTACTGCTGGTGCATCAGCTCCTGAAGTTTTGGTGCAAGGTGTAGTAAATAAGCTTAAAGCATGGGGAGCGGCTTCAGCTTCTGAGCGTTCCGGTCGCGAAGAGAATGTGGAATTTGCTGTTCCTAAAGAATTGAGAGTTAAGCAAGTCGTTTAAGCTCGCTACATTTTCAAAACAAAAAAACACCGCACTTTGTTGCGGTGTTTTTTTATGCTTTTGTCTACTGGAAATTCAATGACTTGCGGATAGATAATAATACCTTAAATCAAAATGAGGTTTAGCGACTAAAAAAATTAGCTACTTGTACAAGGTAACAAGTCAGTTTTATTTTTTTGGAAGTGAAGCCTCAATACTACAGTAGCATACACGCTGGGCGTGTTAAGTCAGAGACTTTAATTACGATACTGTGAAGTATTCGTGCGGCAGGGCCTAGGAAGTCAGCGTAACCTTAATAGCCAGCTTGTGACCTTTTAGGTAGCTAAAAATTATACGTTTTGATAACCAATAATACCCAGCGTAATGCGCTTTTGTCTTACTATACTAAATTGGTGATAACACCCGTTCTTACGTTTCAAATTTGGCAAAAGTGATGAGAGTTAAAAAGGTGGCGAAAAACCAAGTGAAAGGAAGCACAATCTGCACCCAACGCGGTGTAGGTTTAATAGAGATTTTGATTACTCTATTTATATTGGCGGTAGGATTACTGGGCGTTGCTGCACTCCAGTTTACCGGTTCTTTTGCCAATAAAGATGCCATAAGCCGGACGCAAGCGGAAATGGTTGCCGCACAAGTAGCAGAGCGATTACGCGCCGCCGCACGTCCAGCAACGGTGGGCGATGGCATGGTAGCAAACAACGACTATTTCACAGACACAACCTATAATTTTTCAGGTTTGAGTTGTTCAAATTCCTCTCAGCCCTATTATGGCTGCTGCCTAACAAGACCCGCCAACATTCCTAACTGTGAAGGGCAAGCCTGTAGTGAAGTGCAAATGGCCAAGTATGATGGGTGGGCGCTTTCTTGCTCTGCAGTGCAAACAAATCCACAAACTACAGTTTCAGTAACCTGTGAGGACAATAACGCTGCTGACACTTATAGTTGTAGCCCGGGCTCTCGTGTGGAAATTTTGCTCATGTGGCCCGTGTCATCCTCCGGCAACCAGCAATATAATTTGAATTCGCGATGCAACGAAGCCGAAGGGGATAGCAATGGATGTGTGTTTAAGGACGTCACGCTATGAATAGCTATCGTCATCGAGCCCAATACGGGTTTTCACTGGTAGAGTTAATGATTACTTTAACTCTAGGCCTAATTATTTCAGGTGCGGTTATTCAGGTTCTAGTCAGTTCAAGTGTTACCAATAAAGTTAATCAAGCGGTGGCCCAAGTTCAAGAGTCTGGGCGCTTTATTATGGCCCGCTTGTCAGCAGAATTTTACGAAGTTGGTCGTTACGACCAAATTGTCGCAGATGTCGATACATCTGTAGATATTGTTGCTGAAGCTGCTTACGTCGAAAATCATCCAGTTGCCTTGCCCGGTGACTTTTCCACTAATACCACATTAGGTAGCGTACAGACCACCAGCGGTGGCAGCGATAAACTCGTAGTGAGTCTTTTGAATTACGAAGATTGTACAGGTAACGCACATGGCTATGCTGGTCGAGAATTTCACGTCGTTAATCATTATTTTGTGAGTGGCAGCTCACTAAAATGTACCGGTTACGATGGGCGCGTTTTACTTGGCCTTAAATCGCAATCGATTGATCCTGTCACAATAACATTGCTGGATAATGTGGAAAGCTTTCAAGTACAGTTTGGCGTGTCAGATGTGATCACGAGTTCTAATGGACAGGCCGTCACTTACGTAACTGCCGATGATATCGACAACTTAAGGGCCCTTAACCAACAAGTGGTGTCATTACGATGGGCCATTATGCTTAAAAGCTATCAAAATGAGGTTCGGCAAACCCAAGCACAACAATATGCGCTCTTAAATGAAGCGTCACAAACAATGGCGACCGACCATTATTATCAAGTCTTTTCAAAGACCTTAGCCCTAAGAAATATGAAGAATTTTGTCAGGAGTTCGCAATGAAACAGCAAGGCTTAGTAATGGTTTTTGCGCTACTTGTTTTGCTGTCTATTACGGTTCTAGGCGTAAGCGCTGTAACTAGCAGTTTGTCTCAATCAAAGATGGCCGTGTCTATGCAGCAAAGTGGATTAGCGTTCGACGCGGCTGAAGCCGCAATTGCGGGTGTTTTTTTCGAATCCGAAGATGAAACCTTGCTCACTGACCCAGCCAAAACAGATCCACTTTCAGAAGCAAGGCAAGGCACTATTTTCAATCCAGAAGCAGACTCCATGAGTTGTTTCGATGAAAACCAATGGACTGATAGGTACATGACTGAGGGCGGTTTAACCATTGGTGATAGGCACATTACAGATGGTACATATCAAAATGAGGCGTCTTCAAAAAGCTGGTCGCGCACGGCATTTATTCGTGAACAAGCTTGCAGAGGGTCTAGCAATGTAATCGGTGGAAGTAATGTTAACTGCCACGTATTTATTATTAGAGGCTGCGGAAAAGTTGCGGGTAAGTCCACAGTGGTAGCTAACAGCTTAGCTGCATCCGTCTTTGGCCCGGCTTCACAATAGGTATTATGATGAAAAAAATAACAAATTACCTTGCTTCAATTACGCTGTTTAGCTGTATTGGCTTTTCCGCCTTCGGCGACGACCTTGATATTTATTTAGGGAATGCAAGTAGTGCAGTTACCTATAACCCAAATGTGCTTTTTATTATGGACTCATCTGGGAGTATGGCGTCTTACGATAACACTAGCCAAACCAGAATGCTCCGAGTACAAAACGCGCTAAAAGACGCGCTGAGCTCTGCCACAAACATTAATGCCGGGCTGATGCGTTTTTCCGATTATGGCGGGCCAATCCTTTATCCGATTCGTAATATTGATGAAGCTGTGCGCCCTGAAATTATCGTGTCAACTAACGACGATAATCATGATGCGCATGAAATAAATGGGACTGTGACTACAGACAGCAACGACTTGATATTAAGTAGTGGCACCAAAACGGTAACTTCTGGCCTGCGCTTTACCGATTTAAACATACCGCAGGGGGCTACGATCGTTAGTGCTAATATTCGCCTTACCTCTGAGAGGTTTAATATTGCAGGCACTTCTCTTGTCATTTCGGCAGAAGCATCTGCTTCCAGTACCGAGTTTTCCTCAAGCAGAAACAATCTTAGTGAACGGACCAAAACAGCCGCCAATGTCGAATGGTTGACTGACAATGACTTTCCTGCCTCAGGCGAAGTCATTACCACGCCAGACATTAGTGCTGTAATACAGGAAGTCGTGGACTTGTCTGCTTGGTGTGGCGGAAAAAGTTTAAACATTTTAATAGAAGGTTCAAGTTCGGATAACGCTAGCGGTCGAGAGGCAAGGGCGAGTGATGTAGGGCAAAGCGGTGCGCCGCAATTAGTCGTGTCATACGACGACTCTACAGCGACGGGGTGCGTGCAAGGTGAGGGCATTTATCAGGTTGGTAGCTCCAGAGATAACTCTGAAGAAGCGACCAATGGTAACCCTAACACGGGAAGTGAGCTCACATTTCATCCATCGTACAACGACTACATTGGCGTAAGATTTAGAAATATAAATATTCCGCAGGGTGCTGAAATAGCAGAGGCGTACCTTGAATTTACGGCCTACAGCACCGTAACTTATGGCAATCCTAGCATGCGTATACGCGGTGTCGCCGACGATGATGCATCAGACTTTCATCCAAATCAGCGCTACCGCTTACGAAATCTGCCAAAAACCTCAGGCATTACGTGGTCAATGCCAGCCTTCTATAATAACAATAGTTATAGGACACCTGATATAAGCAGTATCGTCAAACAAATCGTCGACCGCTCAGGTTGGGAATCAGGTAATGATATGGCGTTTGTGATGGATGATTTTGTGTCATACCGAGGAGCACACACCTATAACTCACCGTCTAAAGCACCCAGATTAATTGTTAAATATAATGGCGCCGCCACCCCGGGCGCAACAGCATCAGTCCGTGAGCATTTAATAAGCAAGATTGATGAGCTAAGTGCTAACGGCTTTACGCCTATCGTAGATACCTTATTAGAAGCCACAAATTACTATGGTGGTCGAAGTGTAGATTATGGCCGCAAACGTGGTGAGAGCGGAGTAAACAACTCTGTTAGAAAAAGCACTAGGGTAAGTCATCGTAGTTCCTATATTGGTGAAGACTCTATTTTACCGTCTGGATGTACAGAAGATAATCTATCTGACACCGATTGCGTTACAGAGCAGATTCCTACTCCCGCTACCTACATTTCGCCAGTATCTGACCTACAGTGTCAAACCAACAATCACATAGTATTGCTTTCTGATGGTGAAGCGAATAACAACCATAGTGTTTCTAAAATTCAGGCCCTACTAGGTGAAAGCTGTACGGGTAGTGGTGGCGAAAAATGCGGTTTAGATTTGGTAAGAAACATTAGCGATACCTCTACATCGGTAATTGGGCCTAGAGTAATAACGCACACGATAGGTTTCGCGGCGAATAATACTGCTAATAACTTTCTTAACCAACTTGCGCTGCAAAGTGGTGGTGGTTTCTATCAAGCGGATAACAGCACTGATTTACTTGAAGCTTTCAATACTATTTTGCGTTCTGTAAAAGACGTAAACGCCACGTTTGTTTCCCCCGGTGTTGCAGTAAACCAGTTAAACCGTCTTACCCACAGAGATGAGCTTTATTTCGCACTGTTTAAGCCTAGCGAAGGAGCAATTTGGCCTGGTAATTTAAAGCGCTACAGATTAAGTGGAGACGAAATTCTTGATAAAAACAGTCACAGTGCGGTGGATAGCGAAACCGGATTCTTCGCTGAAAATTCTCATAGCTATTGGTCAACACTTGCTGACGGCAGTGAGGTGAGCGAGGGTGGTGCCGCAAGTCGTATGGGGGGAAACCGCAACATTTATGTGTTTGACGGAACGGGCGCTATTGTGGATGAGGACAACGCACTACATGAAGATAACTCTTCTATTACGACTGAAGATCTCGCTATCCAAAATGAGACCGACGCTGCAGACCTAAGAGATGCGATTCTAAAATGGGCACGAGGTGTCGACGTAAAAGACACTAATGGTAACGGCAGTACAAGTGACTACAGAACCCAAATGGGTGACCCCATTCATTCACAACCTATCATTGTGAATTACGGTACAGACGATTCGTCCATTTTTGTAGCGACTAATCAAGGCATGCTTCATTCATTTGATACAGAAACAGGCGAAGAAAACTTCGCCATCATGCCAAAAGAGCTGTTACAAAATTTACATCACTTCTACAAAGACACCCCGTCGTTGAACCATGAGTATGGACTAGATGGCGATATGGTTCTGCGAACTGTGGATAATAAAATGTATCTTTATGTTGGCATGCGTAGAGGGGGCCGTAACTATTATGTCTTTGACATTACGACGAAAAACTCGCCTAAGCTTAAGTATCAACTTACTGGTGGTGAAGGTGAGTTAACTAAATTGGGGCAAACGTGGTCAAGACCCACCATCACGAAGGTCAATATGGGCGGCGAAGTGAAAAACGTAATGATTGTTGGGGGCGGTTATGATGACGCTCAAGATGATCGTTCGATAAGGGCTAACGACGTAGTTGGCAACGCCGTCTATATGTTTGATGCAGATACTGGAAGCCTGCTTTGGCACGCCAGTAATGAAGATTCTGATCTTGATTTAACCCATATGACTTACAGTATTCCGGGACGCATTTCTGTTATCGATAGGGATAATGATGGTGAAGCCGACCACATGTATGTTGCTGATACAGGGGGGCAACTATTTCGTCTGGACATCTATAATGGGGAGTCTGGTTCTGATTTTATAAAAGGTGCACGTATTGCCGATTTTGGTGGTGATACTGAAGAAACCAACCGTCGTTTTTATTATGGGCCGGATGTTACTGAAATCGCATTAGGTGATGAATTATATTATGCCGTTGCGCTGGGTAGCGGTTGGCGTGCATCTCCACTTGATACAGTAGTGGAAGATAACTTCTACATGCTTAAAGATAGCGGGGTATTCAAACGTGATGAGAGCGGTAAATACACATACATGACCACGGTGACCGAAAATAAAATGTATAACGCTACCAGTCATGCGCTAAATAGCAGTGATGAAAACGAACGTACACTGGCGGCGGCAGAGTTCGCTAATAAAGATGGCTGGTATTTGAACTTAACGACGAATGGCGAGAAAGTGCTGTCTTCCCCGCTTATCATCGATTACAAAGTATTTTTTACCACCTATGTTCCGGCTGTAAGCAGCACCAGCGCCTGTGCACCGCCTACCGGAAACAGTCGTGCATATCTTGTTAGTATGTTTAATGGCAATGCTGTCACAGATGTGAATAATGACGGTGATGTGAATGGTGATGATCGCGTTGCTGAGTTGAAGCAAACCGGTATTGCACCTGAAACCAAAATACTTATTGAAGATATTGTCAGTCCAGTTGCATGTGTAGGTACAGAGTGTGTGTCTGCGGTAATTGAAGTCGATGAGGACGGTAATGACGAAGCTTGTACTAGCGCGTTTGAGTGCTTAGCTGAAAATATTTACGGGCGATTTGAACGTATTCAGCGCGGCAGCTGGCATTCAGAAACTGAAAGAGAATGATTATGGAAGCAAAAAAACACGCTCAGGGCTTTTCGCTTATTGAACTCATGATAGTAGTAGCTATCGTCGGCATAATTGCGGCCATAGCCTACCCATCATATCAGGGGGTTATTGCTGATGGATATCGAGGTACCGGTCAGGCTGATTTGTTAGGCCTAGCGTCAGCGATGGAGCGTCATCATAGTGGCTCCTTTAGTTACAAAGGTGCTGGTGCGAGTGGAGGCGATACAGGAACGCCTTCTATTTTTGCAACACATTCACCTTCATCAGAGCCAGCGGCTAACAAGCGTTATAATCTAACTATTCAATCTGCAAGTGTGACCAGTTATGAATTGAGAGCAACCCCAGTATCGGGCACTGGCCAAGGAGCAGACGGTACCCTTTACTACTTCAGCGATGGAAGGAAAGGGTGGGACAAAAACAATAATGGCTCACTTGAAACCGCTGAATATTGCTGGTCCTGTTAAAACCCAATTCATTCTCTCAGCTTTTACACCCTAGTAAATTTAATCTACTAGGGTGTAATTGTCGGTATACCAAACACGGCTATATCCTCCCAGTGTTGGTCTACTGCATCTTGCGTATACGCCAATCTCGTAGTATTTGACAGTTGTATTTGTTCGTCTTGTGATTTTAACGTTGCCTGCCAAAGCACCCGCGTTTTAATTTCGCTTGAAAGTAGGTAAGCACTAGAGGTCATAAAAATTAAAAGCGCTATGAGTACCTCTATTAACACCCCTCCTTTGTTTTCACCACTACAATTTGAGTCAAAACTATTATCATCAGGCGTGATTCGACGCTTTACTGCCAATACGCTTTTGAATTCTCTTTGTTGGGGCTTTTTAATTGATGTCATACCAGGTTCCAGGAACGGGGATTATTTTCGCTATATTAGCGCTAGCCTGTAAGTTGCTAAGTACTTGCGCTGAAGGCATCAATAGACCATTTATCTGCTTTTGTAACTGAGTATTAGATACAAACGCGCCTTTAATTGAACTTGAATGTGCAAGATTGAGTTCATGAGTAGCAGTGGTGGTGGAGAGCATGATGATCAGCCCAAAGAAATGCGTATTTGCACTTATAGTAAGGTCTCCATCTACCACAAGTAACAAGACTGGCGCTGAACTCGATGTATGAGTTAAGTCACTATGGGTTAAAACGCAGTCACCATTTATCCAATAGACGGTGGCATCCGCTAAGTTGTAGCAATGAGAAGTTGTTATGCTATTGGGAAAGAATGCTGCACTTAGCTCGGCCTCACTTCGATTGAACAACCAGTGAGTAAGCTGGTTATCCCATGACAATAGCTGAGCTGCAGTGGGTAGCCTAAGAAGGGCTGGGTAACGAAGAAAGTTAGCTTTATATTTGATGTTTTCTGCATTGTGAGAAACGCTTATTTCGTAGTGGGTGAGGGACTGCTCTCCAACACCTTTTAGGCTTTCTTGATGTACTGTGGTTGATAGAAAAGGCTTATTTGTCGTGTTTAATGCTGCTGAAACGCTTTGCGTGCGAAGCGCCATCGCTAAATCTTTAAGGTGTTTTTTTAATATTGCCTGGAAGCTTTCTGAGTCTTGCCTGATTTTTTGTATGGCATAATACTGCTGAACGTTTTGCGATGTAGTTATGGTAGCAAAAGTCACTACACTTAGGAGCATTGCTACAATAGCGAGGACCGCTATACCTTGTTGCTTCGCTTGAGAAAAGTAACGCTTAAACTTTAAGTTTTGTGTATAAGGGACGTTATTTCTCCACTCTACAATTTCTTTATCTCTCATTTAGCGCCTCCACCACGAAGGTGTTGCTCGTTACAACGTTTGGGTTTATTACACTCCGTAGGCTTATGTTAATTTCATAGGCTGAGCCCCAACTACCTTTGTGTAAATTGCTTATGGCAAACTGTGTTACCTCGACAGTGTTTGGGTCGGTCAAGTCAAACCATCCCCCTTGCGTACAGGTCTTTCCTCCAACTCTGTATTCAATTGACTTATCGTGTAATCGATATCCAAACAACTCGTCCTGTGATTCTGTAATGGCTCCGCTACTATCTCTGTCATAGGAAAACGTGATACAACTATTTAGTGTTTCACCAGCTCGGTAGCCGAGTGCCACGTTTGACACAGTATGGTTGGTGTTCGCAAGGGTTGAAAAAGGCGTAAGCATAGTGACGTTCTCAATGAAACCTGCTCTGCTTAAATGCCGTGAAATAGTATCTTGTAATGCACGGGCGTCTTCTTCAATAGCGGTGGCGTGTTGTAGCGTCGATAAGCTAATGTGAGACTGTACGCTATAGGTCGTTATTGCTGTTATCAGTATGCCTGATAAAGCGCAGGCCACCATAAGTTCTGTCATACTATAGCCGACTGTTTTATATGTATTTAAGCCGTTTAAGGTCTTCGGGAAAGTTAGCATAGCGTAATACCTGTAATGGGCTGTTCGCTACATAGCTTCACTCGACCCAACGGGCTAATAGTGACTTTGGCAGCAAAATGGTCACTGGAGAGCTTAAATGTGGTGGCGCTGCCGAAATTAAGTGTACCGTGTTGATTGAAGACTACGGTTTTGTCTTCTGCGTTTAATGTTGTTAGCTTTGCATTCCATTTAGCTGGAAGTTCCCAAAACGCGGCGTCGTTAAGCGCACAGTGCTGGTTTGTTGAACACGTGCAGTTTTCATTGTCACTTATTATCACGCAGTTCGCATTTTCGAATTTTGCGATTAGGTAATAGGGCTTTTTTTGGGTAAGCGCATAGATACGAGCTTGCTTAGCAGAGTTGGCTAATTGCGACGCGAAATGTTTAAAATCGTTTCGTTCTAGCCACGTTCGAAATGACGGAACCGTGCTTACCGACAATATACTTGTAATACTTATTACGATAAGTAATTCAATGAGCGACATGCCTATTGTGCGCTTGAACCCACTATATTCTCTTTTTTTATTTCTTCCTTCAGGAAAAGCCATCCGTAAGTCCAGTAATAGTGCCAGTGCTAAATTGATAGGCTTAATGTACTGGAAAATTCACTTAGAGAAAGCTGTACCATGGAAGGGAATGATATCGCGAATGAAAGCCAAATATTTAAGGATGGGTTTACACTTGTCGAGGCATTAGCTGTACTGGCTATCGTCAGTATATTAAGTTTAGCAACTACAACAGCGATAATATCAAGTTGGCAATTAAGCCAAGTAAATCAAGTTAAAGCGTACTTGTTATCAATACAGTCAATGCAGTCAAGAAGTTGGTTAGAGTCAGGTGTTTACCTACCGTTGACTGCTCTGCCTCAAGCCAATATCGCCAAAGTCAGCATTGCACAGACGATGAGCCAAAGTGGTGAATATGAAGTGGCAGCTACGCTATTTTTTAAAAAGCAAGATGACAGTTGTAGGGTTATAAAAATAAGTGAAACCTCGTTGGCCCCAAAAGAATGCTGGTAATAGCGTTACCAACCCAGTTTATCAACTCCGTAAACTAACTTCGGCTGGTAAATGCGGGAATTAACTACGGCTACTAACTACAAGATAGCGCATCGCCATCTAAATCTTCTTTTTTACCATCGTCGTCACTGTCTACAGCTATTGAAATTCGTCCGTATAGCGAAAGTAACAGGGCTGAGGCATAGTCAGCATCGTTATCCTTGGGGCATAGCGTAATTGTTGCTGCCGTATCGATTGCGCCTTGCTCATCAAAGGTTAAGCTTCCTGTCACACCGTAGATAGCGTTTGCGGAGTTAAGCGGATCGCTTGCGACAATAAGCGCTTCGCTATTGTCACGACTACCATTGCCGTTTGTGTCCACAAATACCATTTTCGCTTTTTTCCAGCTGCTTGTGCAGGCTGTGTAATTTTCTGTTGGACACAAAACAACACTTGCTTGTTCGTCTACCGCGGTAAACCTAGCCCGCTGTACCACGGCACTTAAATTATTTATATCTGATGTGATTCTATTTTTGATAAGAATGCTTTGTATACTAGGCGCGACAGTAGTAAGGATAATCGCCAACACTGCAACGGCGACCAGCATTTCCAGCAGTGTAAGTCCTTTTTGGTTAACAAAGGCTTTTGGATATTTTTTTAATCTTGTTCTTATCATTGTGAGACTGCTATTTTTCCTAACTTTACTAAATCTGAACTAATGCGTTGCGCGGAACAAACCGCAGGTAAGCCAATTGCTTTCAAGGTGGCTGAGGCTACGGGGGGGCTGTCTTGAGCAAAAAACTTGCTCACCTCCAATTTACTTCTTTATTCTATCTTCGATGTAATGATACTAAGCGATAAATATGCATTACTCGCCTATCTTTTAGGGTAAACTAAAATACAGTAGCAAAGGTATGTTTTACCGTGATATCGCATAGTTGACCATACGCCTTACGGTTAACTATTTCGCAAAACCAATGCCTACGCTAAAAAACAATAAAATTAAGATCCGTTGCACTTTCTTTTGCACAGTAAGTGTAAGGTAAATCAAATAGATGCGAGGATACCACTAACATCTGAAGTGATATTGTCGTAGAATCGAGTTCCAGGACGCCTCAAAAATACGTGGATATTACAATGCAAAAACAAGCAGTTATTGATGAAATGAAAGTGCTGCCTGAAATTGACGTCGAATATGAAGTTGCACGTCGAGTATCTTTTATCAAAAAGCAGTTGCTTACTTCAGGTTTGAATTCGCTGGTACTAGGTATTAGTGGGGGAATTGATTCATGTACTTTGGGTCGGTTAGCACAGTTAGCAGTGAACGAACTGAATGACGAACACCATGAAAACTATCAGTTCATTGCAGTTCGCTTGCCTTATGACACCCAAGCTGACGAAGAAGATGCGCAAAAATCTATTGAATTTATTCAGCCCTCCCATTCGCTAGCGGTGAACGTCAAGCCAGGCGCAGACGCAATTCATGCCTCTACTTCACAAGCGCTTGCTAATGCCAACCTTCTTCCTGAAAGCGATGCGAAGCAGGACTTCGTCAAAGGCAATGTCAAAGCGCGTACTCGTATGGTGATACAGTATGAAATTGCAGGTATGGTCGATGGACTTGTTCTTGGTACAGACCATTCGGCTGAAAATATTACAGGGTTTTATACTAAATACGGTGATGGAGCCTGTGATTTAGCGCCATTATTTGGTCTTAGTAAGCGCCAAGTACGTGCAGTGGCAGCCCATTTAGGTGCACCGCATAATGTAATCACTAAGGCGCCAACCGCTGATTTAGAAAGCCTGTCGCCACAAAAAGCCGATGAGCAAGCGCTAGGTATGTCTTACGACCAAATTGATGACTTTTTGGAAGGTAAGTCTGTTTCTGCAGAAGTGGAAGAGAAATTGCTCTATATTTATGAGCGTACACAACATAAACGTGTACCAATTCCAACAATTTACGATGAGTTGTAGTCATGAAAAAAATTGAAGCTATCATTAAACCGTTCAAAATGGACGACGTTAGGGAAGCGCTAGCTGAAGTCGGTATCGCAGGGATGACAGTATCAGAAGTGAAAGGGTTCGGTCGCCAGAAAGGTCATACTGAGCTTTATCGCGGTGCTGAATACCAAGTTGACTTTCTACCCAAGATCAAAATTGAGCTTGTGCTGGATGATGACCGTGTTGAACAAGCGGTAGAAGCTATTCAATCATCAGCTAAAACAGGCAAAATAGGCGACGGCAAAATCTTCGTATACAGTGTTGAAAACGCAGTGCGTATTCGTACCGGTGAACAAAACGAAGATGCTATCTAACCAGACGGTGTCTATCGAACATAAAAAAGGGAGCCATTGGCTCCCTTTTTGATACGTTCAACACAATTTAGTGCTTATCTTCTGAGCACTCGCCTGTTTTCGGATCGCAACAGCTGCTTTCTTCCTGATGAACATGACCGTGCTCAAGCTCTTCTTTCGTTGCTTCACGTACGTCAACAACCGTAACATCGAACGTTAAAGGAATGCCTGCTAGCGGGTGGTTACCATCAACAACAACTTCTTCGTCAGTTGTTTCTATGATGATTACAGACTGCTCACCCTGTGGGGTAGTGGCGCGGAAAGACATACCAACTTCAACATCCATACCGTCGAACATAGAGCGAGGTACGGTTTGAACAAGTTCATCAGAACGTTCACCATAAGCCTTCTCAGGGTTTACAGAAACGTTGAAGCTATCATCTTTCGATTTACCGATAAGAGCATCTTCTAGTCCTTCAATTAAGAAGCGACGGCCTAAAAGTACAACTAGCGGCGATTTACCTTCTGAAGAGTCTAGCGTTGTGCCGTCTTCGGTAGATACGGTGTAGTGTAGCGTTACAACGCTGTCAGAAGTAATTGTCATAACAAATCCTATCTTGGCCCTATGATAAAAAAAGGGCAATAAATTTAATGCAGCAGTAAACTGCTTATCGACGTTTTTTCACAATATTGCTTGCTTGTTGCTCAATACTGTACGGCAAGCTATTAGGGTAACAGGTAATGGCGTTGTTATCAGCCAGTCTGTGTAAATCTTCGGTGGTAGTGTCGTTATTCAACACGGCAATAAACCAGGTTTCGTTGTCGAGCGACGCAACATTCAGTACTTTGCCCGCTATACGCCAATTTTCACCTAATTGCTTTTCAAGGCTGTCGCCAGGTTTAATATCTACTTTTTCTTCAAGCTTAAAGCTGTAGGCGGCACGTTTGTTTTTGCCTAAAAAGCGTGTTCGTGCAACTACTTCTTGCCCCATGTAACAGCCTTTATCAAAGTCGATACCGTGAAGCCCATGCACATTAATCATTTGTGGTACATATTCCGCCACCGCTTCGCCCTGAACTAAGGCATGTACGCTTTCTATTTGTATGGCATCAAACACGACGTGGGAATAACAAGCTACAGTTTTTGTCTCAATTAACGTGTTTAATTGCTTTGTGCCGATTTCATCTAAAAGAACAACAATGCCTTTGCGAGTAGTGTTGGCTAAAAATGCTACGCCATGCTCGCTTTCTATTTTCGGCAGCATACCTTTTTCAGCGATATCTCCTTCAACAAGTTGTGCGACTTCATCGCTTGAAAACAGTTGTCCTAATAGGACGTTCACCTTATCAGTCTTTGCAGCATCAAGTGATATGAAGTAAGCGCCGTAAGCCTGCGTGTCGTCGACAATATCGACCTTAGAAAACACACCATACTTATTTAGCTGGGCTAAAGAATGGCTGCCAGCATCATCATTTGTAATCAGCAATAATTTGCTTAAATGTCGGGTTACGTACCCCGTAGACCACGTTTTGCCTTTGTTATCACAATGCGCAAAATGCCTTGCCGTTTTTTCGTCAAGTTTATTGATATTGACCGTGATTTGCCCTTGAAGGTAGCTGTCAGCCTGTTCTCCCTGCAACGAAATAATCATGCTATTTGAAAGCTTGACCATAAACTCATGGGGAAGGTTTTGTAATGCTGCGATAGATGTCATATTCACCACTGTAAAGTTCGCTATATCTATTCAAGGTATGGTAAATCGAGCAATATTCAAGGGCAATACACACTAATGTGTGTAGATTAAGTTCTATTTAGTTTGCTTATCCGTCCAAAAGAGCAGTGATCCCCAACCGCAGGGCATGGTATTATGGTTAGCGAATAAAAAACGGTATTAAAGACATATGTTTGAACCAAAAAGATTAGCCCGATTAAAGTGGGCGTGCCGAAGAGGCATGTTAGAGTTAGACGTACTATTGCTTCCTTTTGTGGAAGAGGCTTTTGACTCACTAAGTTACGAAGAACAAGAAACATTTGAGCGTTTACTTACAAGTGATGACCCTGATTTGTTTGCTTGGATAATGGGACATCAAAAATGTGAAGACCCTGAATTAGCCGCTATGGTGGCGACTATCGTTAATCGTGTCAAAGTATAGAGTTAGCATAAAGCACAATAGGTTTAGAAAAGTATTCGGGGAAATATGCGTAGTAGTTTGCCTTATTGCAGCACTATACAGCCTTCCTTCGTACTTTTGGTCTTGGCTTAGCTTTAGCACAGCGTTAGCGTGCGTTGTAGCCGTAGCAACGTCATTGATAGGCTGGCGTCTTTATGACGTGTTTAGTAACAATATTTCTGCAACTCAATACGCACTCTCTTTGACAAGCGATGGTATTATTCGCGCTATTGACGACAGTGCGCTTCTACCGGATTCATCAAGTATGGTTACTCCAAGTGTGCTAGCCGACGTTTTATCCGATGGTACAGCGATGAAAATTCATCAATCTTCCCAGCTATTTACTTGGGGGATGTGCATTAATGTACTGCGCCATAAACGCAGGTGGTTTCAAAATGACCATAACCATTTAACGTGGGTTTTAAAAGGTGAGTGCTGTGAGGCAGACTACCGCCGGTTGGCAAGAGCCATTATTTTCGCAAGAAAAGCGACGCCTTAAAGGAATTTAACAGATGTTTCGTGAGTATACTAAAGCGTTGTTTAAGCGCGTTGACGCTAGGCAACTTATGCAGTTTAAGCCACCGACGTTGCCACAGCGCATATATACAAAAACGCTCAATGTCGATAACGTGCACTATGCTTCTTTCTGCCAGGAAGTTGATTGGCCGGCGAATGAGCATGCTCATCCTCTCTATTTGCAAATGCTTTCGCTACCTTTACAGATGCAGTGCTTGCTCGACAAACAAAGCCCATTTCCTTTACTCGGTCTTATTCACGCTGCGAACAAAGTGTTTGTACTAGAGCACTGTAATTTAAGCGAGCCATTTGAATGTCGCGTGCGCTTTCACGACGTCAGGCCGCATAGCCGCGGTTGGGAAGTGGATGTTATGTTAGAGGCGCTTCAGTCGGGGAACCTAGTCTATAGAGCGATAAGCAGCTATTTGGTGAAGGTCAAAGCCGTACATGTAGCTCCACTTGGGCCGAAAACTGACCTAAACGATGAGTGTAGCCTAGAAGATAGGGCGCCAATTGCTGAAATTAATGCGTCGGCAAATACGGGGCGACGCTATGCTAAGCTTTCGGGCGATTATAACCCCATTCACTTGTCTGCCATATCTGCCAAAGCCTTTGGGTTCAAACAGCCCATAGCTCACGGAATGTGGACCTTATCTCGTGCAGTGTCAGCGTTTGTAAGTCACCAAGAGGACAGACAATCCATAACCGTGAAAGAAGTAAACTGTCGTTTTAAAAAGCCGGTTTTCTTGCCCAATGACATTCATATTCAACAACACTGTAAAACTGCTACTAGTGTGCTATTAGACGTTACCGATAGCGATGACGGCCTTGTACATTTATCAGCTAGTGTGACATTTAATCAAGAATAGCTTTTAAAGGTGACAGCCCTGTTTGTTTGCAAGTGCTGCATTCATACCGCACGCGTTCACTGTAGCTGGCGTTTTGGTCTAAACGCCAGCTTTTCATTAGCAAATATGTGTCGCTAGCTGCTAGTCGGCGCCAGAAAAACTGTCTTGGGTGATTAATAAACCAACGTCAGAACCCGACAATTGTTTTCTTGGAGTAAGAATTGTTGGGACCGGATTGTCTAACTGTTCAGGGTGGTCCAAATTAAAATGTAGGCCTCTGCTTTCCTTTCGCTCCATCGCACATCGCACAATTAGCTCGGCAACAGTTACCAAGTTTCGAAGCTCTAGCAAGTTGTTGCTCACTCTGAAGTGTGAGTAATACTCAGTAATCTCTTGCTCTAATAGTTTAATACGGCGCATGGCCCGTTCGAGGCGCTTATCCGTGCGCACAATACCCACGTAATCCCACATAAATAACCTTAGTTCGTGCCAGTTATGCTGAATGATAACTTCTTCATCTGAGTTCGATACCTGGCTTTCATCCCACGGCGCTATAGCCTCTTCACAGTCGGCACTGTTAAGGTTTTTAATTATATCGTCTGCAGCGGCACTGGCGAACACTACGCATTCAAGTAGAGAGTTGGAAGCCATACGGTTAGCGCCGTGTAGACCTGTGTAGGCAACTTCACCGATTGCGTATACATTATTCAAATCGGTTTTAGCATTAAAGTCGGTCATTACCCCGCCACAGCTGTAATGCGCAGCCGGTACTACTGGAATAGGCTCGCGGGTAATATCTATACCAAGAGAACGGCATTTGCGATAAATATTGGGGAAGTGTTTAACGATAAAATCAGCAGGCTTGTGACTAATATCTAAATACATACAGTCAGCGCCCAAACGCTTCATTTCATAGTCAATAGCCCGTGCTACTACGTCACGGGGGGCCAAATCGCCTCGCTCATCAAATTTGTGCATAAAGCGGGTGCCATCGGCGTGGCAGAGGTTGGCGCCTTCTCCCCGTAGCGCTTCAGTAATTAAGAAATTACGCGCCTGCGGGTGGAATAAACAGGTAGGGTGGAATTGGTTAAACTCCATATTCGCTACACGGCAACCTGCGCGCCATGCCATAGCAATGCCGTCACCGCTTGATACGTCAGGGTTAGATGTATATTGATAGACTTTGCTGCCACCGCCAGTGGCCAGCGCTACGAAAGGCGCGCGTATAACTTCCACGTGTTCTTGTTGTCTATTCCACACGTAGGCACCTACAACACTGTTTTTCTCTTCTTTTGAAGGGATAAGGTCAATAGCATTGTAGCGCTCGAAAACGTGGATGTTCGGATGTGTCGATACCGCGTCATTTAATGTAATCTGAAGTGCCTCACCTGTGGCGTCAGCGGCATGAAGAATGCGGCGATGGCTGTGCCCACCTTCGCGGGTAAGGTGAAAGCGCTCCTCGCCAGATTCGCTTTTTTCTGTATCAAAGGGTACGCCGTAGCCGATAAGCCATTCAAGGCATGCCTTTGCTCGCTCCGCAGTAAACCTCACAGCTGGCTCTTCACATAGCCCTGCGCCTGCTGCTAACGTATCGGTTACGTGAGCGTCTATTGAGTCTTGCTCATCAAATACGGCAGCAATACCCCCTTGTGCATAGCGGGTCGAGCCTTCATTGCGATCACTTTTGCTTAGCACAATAACTTGACAATGGTCGGCGAGCTTAAGCGCCAAGCTTAATCCAGCCGCGCCACTACCAATAATCAATACATCACAACGGTGTTCTATTGCATTTGAAGTGGAAGTTAGTGAAGACGATGCAGATTTCATGTATTTTTATATCAATTCAAACGAGCAAAGGTCCGGCAAGTCTAAAGGATGAGTAGCAAAACACAATCATTCTTGGCTGCTGACCTAAGCATTTTTTAAAAAATTTAATGCTTTTACAGAACTTTTGTAAAAAGAACGCGTCTATACACATGCTTGTTAGAGCTATTGTGTAGTTGAAGTAGGGAGTAATGGCTCGAATGAGCGAGCAGATAACCGACCAACAATTGGTCGAAAAAGTACAGCGTGGCGATAAAAATGCGTTCAATTTGTTGGTAACTCGTTATCAACACAAAGTAATGCATCTCGTTTCTCGCTATGTGAAAAACACCGGTGACGTTGCTGATGTAACGCAAGAAGCGTTTATTAAAGCATACCGTGCCTTACCTAATTTTCGTGGCGACAGTGCATTTTATACTTGGCTTTATCGCATTGCGGTAAATAGTGCCAAGAACTATCTTGTATCTCAAGGTCGCAAACCACCAGCTAGCGATGTAGATGCCGATGAAGCGGATTTTTACGAAGGAAGTGATGCGCTCAAAGAGCAATCCACACCTGAGCGAAGCCTGCTATCTGAAGAAATTGAAGAAACCCTGTTCAAGGTGGTTGAAAAGCTACCAGACGATTTGCGTATGGCAATTACGCTGCGCGAAATTGAAGGGTTGAGCTATGAAGAAATAGCGAACGTAATGTCTTGTCCTGTTGGTACGGTAAGATCCCGTATTTTTAGGGCTCGAGAGGCGATTGATAAAGTTATTCAACCGTTGTTAGAAAATTAAAAAGAAATAAAATCAAAAAAAGATGAACTTTCTTTTTTCCGCGATGACTAACAGCTGTGTTAGGGTAGTTAATGATCACTTTGATCTGGAAATGAATATATGACGCAACAGCAAGAAAAATTGTCCGCATTCATGGATGGTGAGATAGAAGGCAATGACATCATCGATGCTATTAAGCAAGATGAAGCGCTTCAAGCCAAATGGCAACGTTACCACGTGTATCGCGGTGCAATGCGTAAAGAGGCAAGCGTTGCCCCTCAGTTGGACATAACAGCAAGCGTAGCAGCTGCGCTTGAAGATGAACCGGCAATAGTCGCACCTAAACGCTCGCGTTGGCAGTCAATTCCACTAATTGGCAGTGTCGTTCCTTTTGCTAAGCAGTCAGGTCAGTTTGCAGTGGCTGCATCTGTGGCGGTGGCAGTTATCTTCGGTGTTCAATACACCAACCAAGAAGCGCCAACCGAACCATTTATGACAGCGCCAACGATTGCACCTCAGGGCGGATTGTCTCCAGTAAGCTTGGAGCAAACCCGAACCTTGCCGCGTAATGATATGAACGAAATGCTTGAGAAAAAGCGTAAGATCAATGCGCTAATTGCTGACCATGAGCAGCAAATAAAACTCAAGCAAGCGCAGGAAGAAGACAGTGAAAACGACACAAGTGGACCAGAGCGCCCATAGACTTTCGTTGAGCTAGTCAAAATGAGTTGAAATGCGCCTCCTCTTCTAAGTGCGATGAAGATGCATTTCATATTTTAACCATACCAGCATATACTGCTGGTATGTTTGTTTTAAGGCGGGAATAATGCGCTGTAGTTCTATCCTTGCACTTTTTTTCATTTCGGGCGGGGCTATCAATCCCACGTTTGCTCATGCAATGACACCTAGCGAAGTGACAAGTTCTTCTGGTACAAGAGTTCAAGCGAATAGCGATGCTAAATCAGAAGACAACTCTAGTACCGGCACGAACGCTACTCAAGAAGAGAGGGGTGAGCAGGAAGAAAGCCCTCAAGGACAAACTGACCAAAGTCGCAACGAGAAAAACGCGACTGCTTCACCTACGCTGCAGCTTCAGTCGGCAAATCAGTGGCTGGCCGAACTTCAAAATATTATTACCAATGCCAATTTCCAAGTGTCTTTTGTGCAAACTATCGCAGGAAAGGAAACCGTTCCTTACCTATGGCGGCATGGGATAATGGAGGATGGTTCTGAACTGGAGCAATTAAACCTTCAAAATGGACCTGGTCGCGAACTTATTCGCGTTAATGATGTAGTGAGCGTGTTTGAACCTGACGTTCAACCGTACAGCTTAAGGTCTAAGCATATTAATGGCCCAATTCCTAGCGCATTGCTATACCACCCAGAACAGCTCAGTTCAGCCTATGAGTTTGTCGCCGTGGGAAGAGCGCGAGTGGCAGGGCGTTCGGCACAGCAGATTCGAATAGTTAGCCGCGATAACACAAGGTTTGGCTATCAACTGTGGCTAGATGAGTCCTCTGGCATGTTACTGAAGCTAAACATGCTAGATTTGCAAGGTGCGTTATTAGAGCAAATTCAAGTTACTGCCTTTGCCATATCACCTGAGCCAGCTGAATACTTCTCACGAATAAACTCAGCATCACTACCAGCACCTATGGCTTTGAGTAATACACCAAGTCGAGCACATAAATGGGATGTCACATATTTGCCGGCGGGAATGCGAGAAATAAAGCAAGATACAAGACGCTTGGCATTAACAGGGCAGGTCGTAGAGTATAAACTTTTTTCAGATGGCCTAGTGGACGTATCTGTTTACGTTCAGCCAGCTGAAGATGCGCTCGGCGAAACCCTTGCGTTACGAAACGAAGTCAGTACCTTTTTGACGCTGACCGACGGGAAAGCCCAAGTGACGGTAGTGGGAGAAATACCACTACAGACTGCAAACGCTATCGCTACGTCCTTACGACCTGTTGCCGATACAGGGCAATAGAGAGCTAAGGTTTAGCAGCGCTTTAACACGGTAAAAAGAGCAAATATGATTAGAGAAACCGCCACTGTCGTTGCCGTTAACGGCGATACGGTAACAGTTGAAGCGGCAATTAAGTCCACCTGTAATGCATGCCAGGCCCAGAGTGACTGTGGCACCGGTGTTATTTCTCGCGCTATTGCACCGAAAACCCAGCAGTTGACGCTACGCACACCTATGCCTGTACGAGTCGGTCAGCAGGTGACTGTGGGTATACCTGAAGCAGGTATTTTAAGCGCATCGGCTTTCTTATATTTGTTACCGCTTATTGCTTTTATTGGCGCGTATTTAGTTTTTATATCATTGCTTAGCTCAACAGGTTTTAGCCATGAATTGTGGGCTCTGGGACCAAGTACTTTGGTTACTTTCCTGACATATAAGCTCATTGCTTACAAGTTACAGCGAGTTGAGCGCACGAAATACCAACCTGTTTTATTAGGTCAGCAAGATGTAAACTGAGTGAAGTACTTTCATATAAATAGGTTTAGTCCTTTTGATTTGCATATATGCTGTAGCGCCCTGAACCAACAGTGCTTTAGGCGCTTCAAACCTTCGGGCAAGAGAGAAAAGTCACGCCAGGTTGCCACTTTTATACGCATTGCTCGCTATAGGTATTAAAATTTCCTCAGTGCCAATTCGCTTTTCGTGCCAGAAATGGGTAAAATCCGCTCGCGCTGCGTATAAGCCTGAACTCAAGGCAAGCAGCATATTTTGTTTAATGAATTTTTCTGCAGGTAATTTCCAGCATTATGCAACAATCGCACATTCGTAATTTCAGTATTATCGCCCACATTGACCACGGTAAGTCTACGTTATCAGACCGTCTAATCCAGCACTGTGGAGGGCTAACCGATCGCGAAATGGCTGAGCAGGTTCTCGACTCAATGGACCTAGAAAAAGAGCGCGGTATTACCATCAAAGCGCAAAGCGTGACACTGAACTACGAAGCGCGCGACGGTGAAACGTATCAGCTTAATTTCATCGATACGCCAGGACACGTTGACTTCACTTACGAGGTATCCCGTTCATTGGCAGCCTGTGAAGGTGCACTACTTGTTGTTGATGCAGGTCAGGGCGTTGAAGCACAGACGCTAGCAAACTGCTACACCGCTATCGAGATGGATATGGAAGTGGTGCCGGTTTTAAATAAAATCGATTTGCCGCAGGCTGAGCCCGACCGTGTTGCAGAAGAAATTGAAGATATAGTTGGTATTGATGCACTTGACGCTGTGCGCTGCTCAGCGAAAACAGGTATTGGTATTGAAGATGTGCTTGAAGTTATTGTAAACAAGATTCCACCACCAGAAGGCGACCGTGAGGCGCCACTTAAAGCATTGATCATCGATTCGTGGTTCGATAATTATCAAGGTGTTGTTTCACTGGTACGAATCGTGGAAGGTCAGCTTAGCAAGAAAGACAAAATTCAGATAATGTCTAATGGACAAACCCACCAAGTGGATAAAATTGGTGTGTTTACGCCTAAGCCATTAGATACGGGTACACTTAGAGCTGGTGAAGTTGGTTTTATCATTGCCGGTATTAAAGATATTCAGGGTGCACCAGTAGGCGATACTATAACGCTAGCTCGTGAACCAGCGGAAGCTATGCTGCCGGGCTTTAAAAAGGTTAAACCTCAGGTTTATGCCGGTATTTTCCCAATAAGTTCAGATGACTACGAAGATTTCCGTGATGCCCTTGCGAAACTAAGCCTGAACGACGCATCATTGTTTTATGAGCCAGAAAGTTCTGCAGCGCTAGGTTTTGGTTTCCGTATTGGCTTCCTTGGCATGCTGCACATGGAGATTATTCAAGAGCGTTTAGAACGTGAATATGACCTGGGTCTTATCACTACCGCGCCTACCGTAATTTACGAAGTAGAGACTACCAAGGGCGAAATTCTTACCGTAGATAGCCCAGCTAAATTGCCTCCGGTAAACGATATTGCTGAAATTCGTGAACCTATGGTTGAGGCCAACATCCTTGTGCCACAAGAATACTTGGGTAACGTAATTACACTCTGCGTTGAGAAGCGCGGTATGCAAACCAACATGACATACCATGGTAAGCAAGTGGCGGTAACCTACGAACTGCCAATGGCTGAAGTGGTACTTGATTTCTTCGACCGTCTGAAATCTACCAGTCGTGGGTTTGCGTCTCTTGACTACAACTTTAAGCGTTTCCAGACTTCAGACATGGTGCGTGTAGATATTCTTATTAACGGTGAGCGTGTAGACGCATTGGCGGTCATTACGCACAGAGAAAACTCTCAAGGACGTGGTCGTGAATTGGTAGAGAAGCTTCGCGAACTTATCCCACGCCAAATGTTTGATATCGCTATTCAGGCGGCTATCGGTAACCATATTGTTGCAAGAAGTACGGTTAAGCAGCTGCGTAAAAACGTAATCGCTAAGTGTTACGGCGGTGACGTAAGTCGTAAGAAGAAACTACTTCAAAAGCAAAAAGAAGGTAAAAAGCGAATGAAGCAAGTGGGTAATGTTGAATTGCCACAAGATGCGTTCCTTGCAGTACTTAAGGTGGGCAAATAATGGCAAATTATTTCTCCTTAATTTTGGTGGCACTCACCTTAATAACAGGACTAGTTTGGCTAGTGGATAGCCTGGTGTTTGCCCCGAAGCGGAAAGCGCGTTTACAGGCTGCAGCGACTGCAGAAGGGGCGGGCTATGGAGAAGACCCTCAGCTGCCATACTTGGTTGACACCTCACAACAGATATTCCCTGTTATTGCTTTCGTTTTGGTATTGCGCTCTTTTTTATATGAGCCCTTCCAGATTCCATCAGGTTCAATGATGCCCACGTTATTGGTTGGCGACTTCATTTTAGTTGAGAAGTTTGCGTACGGTGTAAAAGACCCTGTCTTCAGAAGTAAGCTAATTGAGACTGGTGTGCCAGAACGCGGTGATGTGGTGGTTTTTAAATACCCTGAAGAACCGTCAATAGACTACATCAAGCGCGTAATTGGTTTACCTGGTGATACAGTGGTTTATCAAAATAAGCAGGTTTACATCAAGCCTAAATGTGAATCTGGCAGCGATTGTCCAAAATTAAAAGCCGTGCCGCTAACATTTCAAGAACGTGGTGAGTTTGTGCAAGATATGGCGCAACTTATGCGTTACACAGAAGATCTCGGCACAGTAGAGCACGATATCCTACGACACCCTGTTCGCGAAATATCGCCGGTTAACTTCTATACTCAACCAGGAACGCGAAGCAACGAGTGGATAGTACCAGAAGGTCAGTATTTCGTGTTAGGCGATAACCGTGATAACAGCCGCGACAGCCGTTTCTGGGGTTTTGTTCCGGATGCAAACCTAGTTGGAAAAGCCGTAGCAATTTGGATTTCTTTTGAGTTTGAGCGCAGCCCTTCAGACTTTCTACCTACGTGGGTTCCAACAGGTATTCGATTTGAGCGAGCAGGTGGCATTCATTAATGCAGGGAATTGATAAATATCGTCGTCTTTACAAGGCGATAGGTTACACATTTACCAATGAGGCGTTATTGGAACAAGCGCTCACTCATCGCAGTGCAGCCAAACAGCACAATGAACGCTTAGAGTTTTTGGGCGACGCTATTTTAGGCATGATTGTGGGGGAAACACTGTTTAAGCGTTTTCCTACAGTACCTGAAGGCAAGCTTACCCGCATGCGCTCTACATTGGTAAAAGGCGAGACGTTAGCTGAGCTCGCTAAGGAAGCCAGTGTGGGTGAGTTACTCAACTTGGGGCCTGGTGAGCTAAAAAGTGGCGGTCATCGCAGAAGTTCAATTTTGGCCGACGCAGTTGAAGCTATCCTAGGTGCTATCTATCTTGACTCTGGCATGGAAGAAGTCCGTAGCGTTATCGACCGTTTGTGGGAGACGCGCATAAACAAGCTCGACCCTAATGCTCACCCTAAAGATAGTAAAACGCGTCTTCAGGAATTCTTACAAGGTCGCAAGCTGCCGCTACCAACGTATGAGGTACTTTCTATTTCAGGTAAAGACCATGCGCAAACTTTTGAAGTAAGCTGCAAAGTAGAAAGTCTACCAAAAGCAGTAGTGGCGTCTGGCAATAGCCGTCGTAAAGCAGAACAAGAAGCTGCTCGTTTAACATTGGAGAAGCTTGATGACAACGCATGATGAGTCAAATTTGCCGGAAATGCCTGACTTACAAACTCGCTGTGGCTTAGTTGCCATAGTCGGGCGCCCTAACGTGGGCAAGTCAACGCTACTCAATCGTTTACTGGGTCAAAAGGTAAGCATTACCTCACGTAAGCCTCAGACCACGCGTCATCGTATTCTAGGTATAGATACTGACGGTGACTATCAAGCGATTTACGTAGATACGCCAGGGCTTCACCAAGATGAAAAGCGCGCGATCAATCGCTACATGAACCGCGCCGCATCGAGTTCGCTTGCTGAAGTTGGTCTTGTGCTATTTGTCGTAGAAGGCGATCGCTTTAACGCCGAAGATGAAATGGTATTGAGTAAAGTTAAGCAGGCAAACCTTCCTTGCTATCTTGTCATAAACAAGATGGATAAGGTGGAAGATAAAGAAAACTTTATGCTTCACCTTCAAAAGCTTGGAGAAAAACACCCGTTTGAGCATATGATCCCTATTAGCGCTAAACAGGGCAGAATGGTTGACGACATTAGAGACCTAGTCGCTAAGTCGCTTCCTAAAAGTGAATTTTTCTTTCCGGAAGACTATATCACTGACCGTTCAAGTCGTTTTATGGCTGCAGAAATCATTCGCGAAAAGCTGATGCGCTTCACTGGCGATGAGTTGCCTTACTCTACCACAGTGGAAATTGAACAGTTCAAAATGGCTGACAACGGTATTTATCGTATTAGCGGCTTAATTTTAGTAGAGCGTGAAACGCAAAAGCGCATGATCATCGGTAAGGGTGGTAAGCATTTGAAAACCATTGGCGAACAAGCGCGTAAAGATATGGAAAACTTGTTCGACAATAAGGTGTTTTTGGAACTGTGGGTTAAAGTGAAACAGGGATGGGCAGACGATGAACGTGCTTTGCGTTCATTAGGCTATGGTGACGACAGCAACTTTTAAGTTAAGTTTTAGTTGGCGCTGAAGTAATGAGCCTCGTTAAAACCTCACTAGCGCTACATTCGCAAGTGTCCGTGGTAAACGTGAAGTTAGGACCATATTCATAAAGGTTTTCACAGGCAGCTACAATAAGCAGCGGCAAGTATAGTAACCTCTTTTCAGGAGCGGTATATGGCAATTTCAGATATGCGCAGGCAGTACTCAAAGGGCAGTTTGAGTGAGTCAGATATTACTTCAAGTCCATTTAACTTGTTTGATAAATGGCTAAAAGATGCCATTGATGCTGGTATACCTGATCCTACCGCTATGACGGTTGCCACTGTTGACGCTAATGGGCAGCCTTCTCAACGTATCGTTTTGTTAAAAGATGTCAGTGAAAAAGGCTTTGTATTTTTCACAAATCTTGGCAGTCGAAAAGCGCAGGAACTCTCAGTTAACCCTAAAGTATCCTGTCACTTCCCGTGGTTTTTTATGGAACGCCAGGTCCGCGTATGTGGCAGCGTAGAAAAACTCTCTGTTTCTGAAAATGCAGCCTATTTCTTTTCTCGCCCCAAAGACAGTCAATTGGCGGCGTATGCGTCTAAACAAAGCAAGCCAATTGGCAGTAGAGAGCTTTTGCTTACCCAATTTAAGCAACTAAAAGATAAGTTTGAGAACAAAGAACTACCTGTACCGGACTTTTGGGGAGGCTTTCGCATAGTGCCTCATCAAATTGAATTTTGGCAGGGCGGAGAAGATAGGCTTCACGACCGTTTTGAGTATAACAAAACCGAAGATGGTGCATGGGCAACACAGCGCTTAATGCCGTAAAAGCTCATTTTGAGTGCTTCGGGTAGCTAGTCTTTTACAGTGACTAGGCAATTTAAGTACTTAGTGTGTGATTGAGTGTAAAGCGAGAAGGGAGAAACGCCATGATTGATAGTCATTGCCACCTCGACTTACTTGCGTCAAAAGTAGACCTTCGTACTTCGCTGGAAAGGGCCACAGCCGCTGGGCTTACTCGCATAATGGCGCCAAGTATTAACCTACAGTCCTGGGAAGCGCTTCAAGCGCTTAGTGAACAATACAGCAGCCTTTTGCCTATCGATACCGCGATTGGTCTCCATCCCTATTTTTTGACCGATAGTAATCAAGATAATACAGCTTCGACCACTGACATTCATGAGCAGGCAATTTATGATAATCTTGAGCAGCTTAAAGCCGCTGCTGCCACTCTTCACCCTTCGGTAAAAGCTGTGGGAGAAACCGGTATTGATGGGCATATAAATGTGCCATTAACGCTTCAAAAGGAAGTGTTACACGCCCATTTAAAGCTCGCCGATACAGTGTCTCTCCCTGTTATTTTGCATCACCGAAAAAGCCATCATTTGCTACTTGAAGCCTTTAAGCAAGCTAAGTATCAAGGTGTGGGGGTAGTCCATGCTTTTTCGGGAAGTGTGGAGGCAGCTAAAGCCTATATTGAGCGAGGCTTTTACTTAGGAATAGGTGGCACCATTACCTATGAAAGAGCACACAAAACGCGAGATACCCTCAAGTATCTGCTAGAGCACCATTTCGATAAAATTTTATTAGAGACTGATGCACCTGATATGCCAATGTACGGTAGACAGGGCGCACCCAATGAGTCTCAGTATCTATCCGATGTTGTTAATGTTATGCACGAGCTTTTCGCTATATCGCCTAAACAAACAACATCCGTCACAACAGAGAACTATTTCCGTTTGTTTAAAATCGCAAAATATTAAAACCGCGTTTTAGTACAAAGAAACCTAGGTACCCACTACGTAATGTTTTGTTTTCTTATTGATTCGATGGTTTGAATAAACCAAGGTCGAGATTTATAAAACGCCCGCGTAAGATATATGCCTAGCATTAGGGCCAAAAACACCAAAATACACGCAATAAACGCAAGTTGATAACGCAGGGCAAGGGGGCTTTCTAATATCGTTTGCGTATCCACATGAATATTCACATAGCCTAACACATCCGCATTGTTGTCGGTGATAACGCCAACATAGGTAAGCGGCGTCACACTTTGTGTTTGGCTCATCGACACTATGCTATCAGTTTGTGGCAAAGGCGCAATGTACCTTCCGTCTTTATCGAATACTGATAGGGCGAGAATATGGGGCTCGTTAACTAAAACAGCGGCAACATTTTCGATGTAGTCTCGTTGGGCCAGCGAGCTAAATAATGCAGAGTCAGTACTTACTTCCTTTTTTTGATTCGAAGCTAGGTCAGCGTCAAATGCAGGTCGAAGTAGTTTAGCGTACTGCCTTGCTATGCTCTCCCCAGAGAAACGAGTTTGAACCGCTAGCCAGTCGCTTTGGTATTGCTGCAGCAAGAGTATCAATACAATCACCAGCGCAAACACCGTACTTACAATCAGCGTATGGAATAATCTTTTCAACGCCGTGTAAAGCGAGTGCGAATTGCTTTTTGATTGTGAAGGGGCCTTGCTCAGCACGTTTAACAATGCGTAGTTCCATAATTGCTATGAGTTGCCTAACAGTAGGTGAAATCTAAATAATTTTAAAGGGGATATTTTATTAGTTAGCCTAATTGGTTAGCATTAGAGCATCATTTGCCAATCTCCACAGTTTCTGTGTGCGTTATGAAAGACACATTCAACATCAAAATCAACAATGACGATATTCATCTAGCTTCATGCCTGGCGAACATTGTCAGCATCGAGCACAATACCCAAGCGTATTCGCATACGCTAACCGTAATCGGGCAAGCTATAACCCCTTATTTATTAAAAGGCGTTTTAGACAAACTCAAAAACGTGTTTTCGCCAGTGAGTGCTGCGTTTCACCATTTGCATCAGCAAATGGGAGATGATGCTATCGAGATAAGAGGCCAGGTAATTAACGCAAAGCCAGAGCATATAAAGTCGCTACTTGGCGATGTCAGTGATGCTTACCACCTTGATGTTGGTTTGCAAGCCTCCCGCCCTTCTTTGTCTGAACCTGGACTGCTGGTCATGGATATGGACAGTACCGTTATTGCCATAGAATGTATTGACGAAATAGCAAAACTTGCAGGTGTGGGTGAACAGGTCGCCGAAGTGACTGCAAGAGCAATGCGCGGAGAAATTGCCTTCAATGATAGCTTGACGCATAGGGTGGCATGTTTAGAGGGGGTGCCCATTGACCACCTTAATCAAATACGTGACGGCATTCCTATTATGCCTGGTATTCAGACATTGCTTAGCCACTTAAAAAAGCATAGGTGGAAACTTGCTATCGCATCGGGAGGCTTTACTTTCTTTGCAGATCATTTAAAAGCGAGGCTCGGTCTGGACTATGCAATATCAAACACGCTCTCGGTAAAAGATGGGCATTTAACGGGGAAAGTAGAAGGCGAAATTATTAATGCTGATGTAAAAGCTCGCACGGTAAAAGCGTTGTCTGAAAAGTGGCAAATACCATCGAGCCAAACCGTTGCCATGGGCGATGGGGCGAACGACTTGATCATGATGGCTGAATCAGCCTTAGGTGTTGCATGTCACGGCAAACCTTTGGTGAATGAAAAAGCGGACGTAGCCGTACGCGTTGGTAGTCTGCACAGTCTTCTTTATTTCTTAGATAAATAGACGCTAGTTATTAAAATAATTGGCGGTTACATAAATCAGACGTCTGCGCTTAGTTTTTTCTAAGCGCAGGTCTGAATATGTACGTTAAAATACTGGGGCTTACTTAAGCGTTGTTAACCACGGCTTTAGGTTGTACAGCACTTTTTAGCGTTTTATTCGCCGTAATGTCTTGCATAGTAAAACCGTATCTTATGAGAACCTCGTCGGTGACATCGACAAGGTGGGAACAGGCCGCAATACTCCACATTTTCTTTTCTAATTCACGAGCTCGGTGCATCGCGTACATGGTGACATAGTTAATCTCTGTTTGCAGCATGGTCAAGTCAGGCTTGCCCGTCGTGGTTAGCATAACGTGTATAGCGACAAACTGACCGCGCACCATGGCTTCTCTGATAAACGCACGGCGTTGTTCATTGCTTTCAAACTTATGCGAGTAACGAGGAATGATAGCCATTCGCGGCTCTTTTTGAGATGCATCAAATGATATGAATAACTCTTGTCGTAAGGGCATGTTTTCAAGCTTAACCGCTTTGATACCACTTTGTACGAAAGGGGAGTCTTGCTTTCTATCCCTAAACAAAAACTCTAAATTTACTTTACCGCGCTCTGCGTATTGTGTGGTAAGCGTAGTTATGCGCTCGTCTTGTTTTCCAACGATACACGCCTGCGGTGTATAGCGAACACCTTCTTTACTCATAAGGAAAGACAAGGAGGTCGCGTTTCTTGCATTTATACAACGAAGTGCTTGCCCCATTCCCGGAACTTCTTCTTCATCGTTGTCGATTTTAAGGTTGGCTTTGTTCTTTTTAATTAATTCTTCAAAAAAGTTGCGGGCGCTTTTGCCCTCATCGCCAGTAGCTGTCTTCAGGTGAAGTATATTTTTCTCGACATTATGATAGATAATTTCATACTGAAGGTGCATTACGTCAAAGTTGTTCGCTATTTCCTGAAGCCGAGGAAAGGCAACTTCTACTCTTCCTTCCAAACTACCTTTATAATCTTTTGCCAGCTCAACTCGAAGGCCTAATCCGTGAACTGAAATGTCTTCGCTGATACCTCGATGAACCGTTGATTCGCCATTAAATCTTGCTTCAATTTGCGTTCTTAGCTGGTAACGGCTTTCAATGCGCTGCTCTTCGTATTTAAAGCGTACAATATGAATGTTAGAAGCTGCACGATTCCTTGGGTGGCCGAAAATTCTTAAATGCGAAAGGTTGTCGCGATTAAATTTAAGCTCGTTATACGTCTCTTGCCCTGTTACTGAGGTCACGTCTGTAATATGAGCGAGATAACGCAGGTTTTTAAGTTTTGACATTAAACGAGCAGAAGGCGGTGTATTAAGCTTTTTAACTTTATTGCCAACAGAATCTGGGATTGAAAGCGGAATATGCGCTTGTTCAGGGTCCATGTCTGTCAGGGTAATTTTAAAAACTCGCCAACTTGCTTTTCTTGAGCCAAAGCCTAAAAATACGCGAAATAAGACCTCTTTTTGAAGTAGCTCTTCATAGGATGCTGAATAGAAATAAACTTTATCTGTGTGCAAATGGGTGAAGCTGAAAACAAAAATCTCACGAACTTCATCAGATTTATTAAGCAGTCGAGTAAGTCTTTCTTGCGTCAGTAAGAAGTTTAGACGACAGTTGTCCTCTTCATCTTTCCAATATTGAACGGTTTCCCGATTAACTTCATTTACCATTGCATAGCGTGGCACCAAAGTTTCGTTGACAACGTCAATAAAAACGGGGAGCGTAGGGCTGCGTGGAGAAAAATATTGTTCACAAGTCTTACTGGTTATCGCTTCGATGGTGTTCGTCATGTTCACTTTATAGCGGCGTTTATTGCCGTGTATAAAGGTTTCTAAAAACTTATCGAATGCTGGACTTGGATGAGTCTTGTCGCGCTGTAAGGCTAAATAGTTAACGTCATTTTTCGTAATGATTTTTACTAGTTTATAAGCGATGCCATTTTTCTTATCCATGGCAAATTCGCTTTCAAGCCCCCTAAAGTAGATAAAAAGGGTCTCACCTTTTTCAAAAAAAGAGTCTTTTGATAGTTTTATCTGCAGGCCCTCAAGAGAAATATCTACGCTTAAGCCTCGCACAGAGCGGTTCTCAGCGTTAAATATTTCTACGGCAACCGCAAAGTTCATGCGCTCTGTATTGCGCTGCCTGTAATCAAGAAGGTTCACCGTAGGAACTTTGAACTGTTCTAAAATCGCTGAACGCTTTTTCAGTTCTGGATTTTCTTTATCAGCTCTTTCTTGAGCGAGTTCTTTTTCGCGCATTAAGCGAAAGTTGTTTTCAGTATTTTGGACGGCTTCGTATACACCGTAAGTGTATCGACCAAATACACGCAGTTGTTCTTCGAACTTATCAACAGCCACGTCGTCCATGTAGTGGCTACGCCCATCGTGGACGTATTTTTTGCACTTGCCGTCTACGTGACCGCGCAAATCTATAGTGCGCATGCAAGGTTTGGCTAAACGCTTCACTTCCATTTTAATGAGAAAACGTTTTTCTTTAGGTACGTCAGAAGCAGTTTGAAGCAATACCTGGTTAAATTCAGGCTCATTAACCATGGGCTTTAGCTGTTCAATAATATCAGCATATTGCTTTAAATCTTGACTCATGAATGCGCAACTTTGTTGTTAAGTATCATTATTTTAGTTGTTATCGGCAAATCAGCAAAACTTCTTAATACGTAAGTTTTTTATACTTTAGGAGGCATGTCTTTTAACAAAAACTGACCGTAGGTTTGTGCTTAATTCACTCTTGTTAAGTGTTAGAATACTCTTTTTAAGCAATGGATAAAACTGGAATATGGCAAAACGTAAAACTGCTTATGTGTGTTCTGACTGCGGGGCAGAGTTCCCCCGGTGGCAAGGGCAATGCTCTGAGTGTAAAGCGTGGAACACGATAAGTGAGTTTGTGGTAGCGAGTGCTAAAAGCGTAGCTCGTCAAACTACCTCAGGATATGCAGGGCAAACCGCTGCCAAAATCGAGACGCTAAACGCAATAGATTTAGAATCACTGCCGCGATTTTCCTCAACGTTTAAAGAGCTAGATAGAGTATTAGGCGGTGGTATAGTCCCAGGAGCAGCCATGTTAATTGGCGGTTCACCCGGCGCGGGCAAAAGTACGCTTTTGCTGCAGGTTATGTGTCAGATGGCAAAAAGTGAAACAGCCCTTTATGTTACAGGGGAGGAATCTCTCCAGCAGGTGGCTATGCGTGCTAAACGTTTAAACCTTCCTGACGACAAGCTAATGATGCTGGCTGAAACGAATGTGGAAACCATCTGCGATCTGGCGCTAACCAAAAAGCCTAAAATTATGGTTATCGACTCTATTCAGGTTATGCATGTGTCCGATGTTCAATCTGCGCCGGGCAGCGTATCTCAAGTGAGAGAAAGCGCGGCGTATTTAACGCGCTTTGCCAAACAAAATCACATTGCCATGTTTATTGTTGGCCATGTAACGAAAGACGGTAACTTAGCGGGCCCAAAAGTACTTGAGCACTGTATCGACAGCTCTATGATGCTGGAAGGAGAAAGTGACGGTCGCTACCGTACCCTGCGAAGCCACAAAAATCGTTTCGGAGCCGTCAACGAGTTAGGTGTATTTGCAATGACAGAAAAAGGTTTGAAAGAAGTAAGCAACCCTTCAGCTATTTTCTTAAGTCGAGGCGAAAACGAAACGCCAGGGTCGAGTGTAATGGTCATTTGGGAGGGCACTCGGCCGTTACTTGTGGAAATACAGGCGCTGGTTGATTATTCGCAGATGTCTAACCCTAGACGGATAGCTGTGGGCCTAGATCAAAACCGTTTGTCCATGCTATTAGCGGTTCTTCACAGGCACGGTAACGTGCAAATGAATGATCAAGATGTGTTTGTAAACGTGGTGGGTGGTGTACGAGTCTCTGAAACCAGTGCTGACTTGGCGTTATTACTGGCAATGATTTCTAGCTTTAGAAACCGTTCGTTACCGCGAGAACTAATTGTGTTTGGTGAAGTAGGCCTTGCGGGTGAAATTCGTCCGGTTCCCAATGGAACAGAGCGCATTATTGAAGCGGCGAAACATGGCTTTAAACGAGCTATCGTGCCCAAAGCCAACGCGCCCAAGCAAGCCATTAACGGCATGAAAGTGGTGCCAGTAGCTCGGCTTTCTGAAGCATTAGATGCCTTAGAATAAGGCGAAAGGCGTTAATTTTAAAGCGGGTTGAAACGCGCAAGAAGGGTTACCGAATGTTTCTTCTTGTGCAGTTTAAAGCGTACAGGTTTTTCTGAAGCGTCTTGAGTACTTGTTGCATCTTTGGGTTCTAAATTGGCGCTTGATAAACCGCATTAACCAATGCGTTAAGATCTTTTTCTTCAATATTTACGTCATCGCTGTTTAGGGTAATTAAACGGCGTAAGGCGCTTATACTCTCTACATCCATACGCTCTACTTTGCACCCTAAAGAAACAAGCTCTCGTCTGCTGTCCGCGTGGCGATACAACTGCGAAATTGAAAGAGTAATGACTGGACTATCTTCGTTTGCTTGGAAGGTTGCAACATACGGTTCATGGCTGTCGAACGGCAGGTTCGATAATGCAGTCTCCGCTGCCTGAAGTTTTATGCCCTGTAGAGACACGTCGCTAACTACCACATCAATACTGATGTCGTTATGTGCCAGTTTGCCTTTTACATTCAGCGAGACTCGTTGGAATTGACGCTTATCTGTCATTACTCAAATACCTAGTTATCATTGACGACCTCAGTATTGGCTAATTTTCTCCCGTTCGCAACGAAAAGCAGGCAATTAAAAAAGCCGCTATCGAAGACAGCGGCTCTAGGACTTTAAAGGTAAGGAAATGCCTACACTACATTTCCCTTATTTCGACATACGCTTATATTTAAGGCGATGGGGTTCAACCACATCCTGTCCAAACTCCTGCTTCAACCAGCTTTCGTAGTCTGAATAGTTGCCTTCGAAGAAGTTAATGTTACCTTCATCGCGATAATCCATGATGTGCGTCGCCACGCGGTCTAGGAACCAACGATCGTGCGAGATAACCATGGCGCAGCCAGGGAATTCCAACAGCGCATTCTCTAGTGCGCGAAGGGTTTCGACGTCTAGGTCGTTAGTTGGCTCATCCAGCAACAACACGTTGCCGCCTGCTTTAAGCAGTTTCGCAAGGTGTACACGATTACGTTCACCACCCGACAAGTCTTTAATAAACTTCTGCTGATCGGTGCCTTTGAAGTTAAAGCGGCTGCAATAGGCGCGGCTGTTAATTTCAAAGTTACCAATGCGAATAATATCTTGCTCGTCAGAAATTTCTTTCCACACGGTATTGTCTTCATTCATGTGGTCGCGGAACTGTTCTACCGCAGCAATCTGAACGGTATCACCTAAATCTATGGTACCTGAATCAGGTTGCTCAGCGCCGGTAAGCATTCTGAATAAGGTCGATTTACCCGCGCCGTTAGGGCCGACAATACCTACGATTGCACCTTTTGGCACTTTAAATGTTAAGTCATCGATAAGTACGCGATCGCCATAGGACTTTTTAAGGTTGCTTACTTCAATAACCTTATCACCCAAGCGCTCACCTGGTGGGATGAAGAGTTCATTAGTTTCGTTACGCTTTTGGTAATCGCTAGTCGATAGCTCTTCAAAACGCGCCATACGGGCTTTACTTTTAGCATGACGACCTTTCGGATTTGAGCGTACCCACTCAAGTTCCTGTTTCATGCTCTTCATACGGGCCGTCTCGGTGCGCTCTTCTTGCTCGAGTCTGTTTTCTTTTTGCTCCAACCAAGAAGAGTAATTACCTTCCCATGGAATACCTTCACCACGGTCAAGTTCTAAAATCCAACCCGCAACGTTATCAAGGAAGTATCTATCGTGGGTGATAGCGACCACTGTACCTTCATAATCGTGAAGGAAGCGCTCTAGCCATGCTACTGATTCTGCGTCCAAGTGGTTGGTCGGTTCGTCAAGAAGCAACATTTCAGGCTTTTCTAAAAGCAAGCGACAAAGCGCAACACGGCGACGCTCACCACCTGATAGTTTGCTTACGTCCGCATCCCAAGCTGGCAAGCGAAGGGCATCTGCAGCACGCTCTAGGGCATTGTCTAAGTTGTGACCATCTTTCGCTTGAATGATAGCTTCTAGCTCGCCTTGCTCTTTAGCAAGGGCGTCGAAATCAGCGTCTGCTTCTGCATAAGCAGCATAGACTTCATCTAGGCGGGTCAGCGCGTGTTTAACATCGGCTACGGCTTCTTCAATATTGCCACGAACGTCTTTGGTTTCATCGAGTTGAGGTTCCTGGGGTAGGTAGCCAACTTTCAGCCCCGGCTGTGGCCGTGCTTCACCTTCAATGTCGGTATCTACGCCAGCCATAATACGAAGCAGGGTAGATTTACCTGCACCGTTTAGACCTAGCACACCAATTTTGGCGCCTGGGAAAAAGCTAAGTGAGATATTTTTTAGAATGTGTCTATTAGGTGGGACGATTTTGCCCACGCGATGCATACTGTAAACGTATTGCGCCATGCTCTATCCTCGCTGAATAAGCGGTGAAAAATAAAAAATTCATTGTGGCGTATTCTACTCGTAACCGGGTAGTTTATGCTAGAGGCTGTTTACCTTTGATGTACAGCAAAGGTCAACGGCCCCTTGTCACTAACGCTAGGCGTTGTCCCTCTTGGTGATATTTTGAACGCTCAAGTTAAAAATATCGATTTATGCATCGGTTGGCGAGTTGATTTAAGGTAAACTTGGTTTTTATAAGCATGAGTAAACATGGGCTTTTGGGTGAGCTATCAGGCAGTGAAAAAGAACCCAAAGCGATAGACTCAATACTATTCATATTTCTGAACAGGCAATTAAGATGACCGCTATGAATAAACGCATATACAGTCTGGATGAGCTCGCCAAACATGTAGGTGGGGAAGTGCAGGGCGATGGCAATATCACTATTTCTGCGGTGGGAACGCTATCTGGTGCAGCATCGCACCAAATTTCGTTTCTGACCAACCCTAAATATAAACCACAGTTGAAAGATACTAATGCTGGTGCGGTAATTCTGCACGAGAGTCTAAAAGGTGACAGCCCGGTTCCAGCATTAGTTGTAGCAAATCCTCATGCTGCCTTTGCGCTTATCGCTCAACTATTCGATACCACGCCAGCGGTTGCGACAGGCATTGCTGAGTCAGCGGTTATTGCGCCGTCTGCACGTATCGGCAGTGACGTATCGCTAGGGCATAACGTGATTATTGAAGATAACGTGGTGCTGGGCGATAGAGTTACGGTTGGCGCGAATACCGTTATCCGCAGAGGCACCCACATTGGTGAAGGCTGTACTATTCATCCTAACGTAACTATCTATCATGACGTAGTTATTGGTAAGCGCGTGACAATTCACAGTCAAACGGTAATTGGAGCTGCGGGTTTTGGTTATGCAAACGACAAGGGTGTTTGGATACCTATTCCGCAAACTGGATCAGTCCGTATTGGTGACGACAGTCAAATTGGTGCGAGCAGCAGTATTGATCGCGGTGCTATGGAAGATACGGTGTTAGGCACCAACGTTATTATCGACAATCAAGTACAAATTGGCCATAACTGCATTATTGGCGATCATTCTTGCATTTGCGGCGCGACCGGTATTGCCGGCAGTTGTCACATTGGCAAACACGTGATTATTGGCGGTGGAGTCGGCATCAACGGTCATATCAGCATCTGCGACAATGTTCAGGTAACTGGCTATACCATGATTGTACAAGATATTACTGAACCGGGTGTTTATTCTTCTGGTCAGCCAGCACAAACTAACCGCGACTGGCGTAAAAATACAGTTCGCCTAGCCAAAATTGGTAGTTTATTTGACCGTGTTAAAGCCCTTGAAAAACAGGTCTGATCTCGCTCTGGCGCAGGTATTACGTTAAACCTGTGCCATTTATATTAATTTGGTCATAAAGCGGTATACAAGTAACCGAAAATGACTAGAATATGGCTCGAATTTGAGCAATCAGTGCGTAACGCCATATAAAAACCGCAGTTAAGGAGCCCCCATGTTTTCTCGCGAAATGAATATAGCCGACTTCGATCCTGAATTAGCCGATGCAATGTCTAAAGAGGTTGAGCGTCAAGAACATCACATTGAGCTAATAGCCTCTGAGAACTACTGTAGTCCACGTGTAATGGAAGCACAGGGTTCGCAGCTTACGAATAAGTATGCTGAAGGTTATCCTGGCAAGCGTTACTACGGTGGTTGTGAGCATGTAGACGTTGTTGAACAACTCGCCATTGACCGTGCAAAAGCGCTATTTGGTGCAGACTATGCAAACGTTCAGCCACACGCTGGTTCACAAGCAAACTCTGCTGTATTCATGGCGCTACTTGACGCCGGCGATACGGTATTGGGAATGAGCCTTTCTGAAGGTGGTCACCTAACTCACGGTTCACATGTAAACTTCTCTGGTAAAACCTACAACGCTGTACAGTATGGTTTGAACAAAGAAACCGGTGAAATCGATTACGCGCAGGTAGAAGCGCTGGCTAAAGAGCACAAACCTAAAATGATTATCGGCGGTTTTTCTGCGTATTCAGGGGTTGTAGACTGGGCCAAATTCCGCGAAATCGCAGATAGCGTGGGCGCATACTTGCTTGTAGATATGGCACACGTAGCAGGTCTTGTAGCGGCTGGCGTTTATCCTAATCCACTTCCTCACGCACATGTGGTGACAACAACAACGCACAAAACCCTTGCAGGCCCGCGTAGTGGTCTAATCTTGTCAGCATGTGGCGACGAAGCAATTTACAAAAAGCTTAATAGCTCGGTATTCCCAGGTAACCAAGGTGGCCCTCTTTGCCACGTAATCGCGGCTAAAGCGGTTGCTTTCAAAGAAGCATTACAGCCAGAATTTAAAGTGTATCAGCAGCAGGTTGTTGCTAATGCGAAAGCTATGGTTTCTGTAATGCAAGAGCGCGGTTATAACATCGTTTCTGGCGGTACTGACAACCACTTGTTCCTTCTTGACCTCATCGATAAGGACATTACGGGTAAAGATGCAGACGCGGCCTTAGGCGCAGCAAACATCACCGTTAACAAAAATTCGGTTCCAAATGACCCGCGTTCACCGTTTGTAACCAGTGGTCTTCGTATCGGTAGCCCAGCGATTACTCGCCGTGGTTTTAAAGAAGAACAAGCTAAGCAAGTTGCTACTTGGATTTGCGACATTCTAGATAACATGGGCGATGAGTCAGTTATTAAGCGTGTTCAAGACGAAGTGGTTGCTCTTTGCGCACAATTCCCTGTTTATAAATAAATAGGATTGTGTTTTATTGCGTACTTTGGTACTAATGCTGGACTAACTAGTCTAGGTTCGATTGATTAGACTAAGTACGCAATATTTAAGGAATATTTATGTTTTGCCCTTTTTGTTCAGAACAAGAAACAAAAGTCATTGATTCTCGTTTGGTTGCAGAAGGGCAACAAGTGCGTAGACGCCGCGAATGCATGGTGTGTCACGAGCGCTTCACGACCTTTGAAAGTGCCGAACTTGTCATGCCCCGCGTGATAAAGCGCGATGGCTCTCGTGAACCGTTTAACGAAGACAAACTTCGCGCAGGCTTGCAACGCGCACTCGAAAAGCGCCCTGTTAGCACTGAAAAGGTTGAACAGTGTGTCCTTTCACTGAAGTCACAGTTGCGTGCAACGGGTGAACGTGAGGTGAGTAGCGAACTGCTTGGCAACCTTATAATGAAAGCCCTAAAAGAACTCGACAAAGTTGCCTATGTCAGGTTCGCCTCCGTTTATCGTTCCTTCGAAGACATTCGTGAATTTGGAGAAGAAATTGCACGATTAGGGGATTAGGTCGGACATACCCAAAATCTCAGGCACTTAGGGCTACAACAGGAATCCAAGTGAACCACGAAACGGTTAAAAACGATTATCATTGGATGGCAAAAGCCATTCAACTTGCCCAACAAGGGCGCTATACCACTTCTCCTAACCCTCGCGTTGGTTGCGTAATTGTTGATGAAAACAATCAGCTATTAGGTCAAGGGTACCATATCCAAGCAGGCACTCCTCACGCCGAAGTACACGCATTAAGACAAGCATCTAACGCACGAGCGCAAGGCGCAAAAGGCGGAACAGCTTACGTTACCCTTGAGCCATGCAGTCATTTTGGACGCACTCCGCCATGTGCGGCGGCTTTAGTCGAAGCGAAGGTGGCGCGTGTTGTTATTGCTATGACCGACCCTAATCCAAACGTCTGTGGTAACGGTATTAGTATCTTGCAGGAAGCCGGTATTGAGGTGGTTAGCGACGTGATGGCTGCGGAGGCCGCAGCGCTAAACCCGGGGTTTATCAAGCGTATGCTTACCGGTAAGCCCTTTGTTCGCGTAAAATTAGGCATTAGCCTGGACGGGAAAATAGCCCTTCAAAACGGCGTAAGTCAGTGGATTACTGGTGCAGAGGCAAGACGGGATGTGCAACAGTATCGCGCGCAAAGTTGCGTTGTACTTACAGGCTCAGGTACGGTAAAAGCCGATAACCCTAGTTTGTTAGTTAGAGAACAAGAGGCACAGTTAACTGATTATCCTCTAGAACACATTCGTCAACCTGCCCGTGTCGTTGTCGATGGCAAAAGCACGCTTAGTCGAGGCTACGCATTGTTTAACGACGGCAACCTGACCTTAACTGCCACGTCGCAAGCTCACCCAGATACGGCAACACAGCACTACCTAGTGGTGGATGAAAAAGACGGTAAGCTCAACTTACATGCACTAATGTCTGCATTAGGCGATAAGCAATATAATGAAGTATGGGTGGAAGCGGGCCCAGGCTTAGCCGGTGCATTGTTGTGCGAAGGGCTGGTGGATGAGCTAATTTGCTACCAAGCGCCTAAGCTTTTAGGTGATAAGGGAATAAGTATGGTTAACTTGCCAGCGTTTACGTCTTTAAATACATGTATTTCGCTTTCGCTTATTGAAAATCGTCAGGTGGGGAACGATATTAAGCTTATCTATCGCCCTGATGTTAGCAACACTCGTGGTTAACGCGATCAAAGAGGAACTTTATGTTTACTGGAATTATTCAAGCGCTAGGTACTATTAAAAAGCTTGATAACCGTGGCAACGATATTCGCCTAACCGTTGCGTCACCTACGCTTGATATGTCTGATGTCGCCCTTGGCGACAGTATCGCGACCAATGGTGTTTGCTTAACCGTAACTGATATGGGGCCCGATTATTACTGCGCAGACGTGTCTGCCGAAACTATCAAACTAACCGGGTTTGCACATTACAGTGCAGGCTCAACCGTTAATCTTGAAAAAGCGATGCGTCCTAGCGACCGTTTAGGCGGTCATATCGTGTCAGGTCACGTGGACGGCGTGGGCGAGGTTACGCAAATTATCAAGCACTCAGATTATGTCGAGTTCTGGGTAAAGGCGCCTGAAGCACTAGCGAAATACATTGCGCACAAAGGCAGCATCACCGTTGACGGTATCAGTTTGACCGTGAACGAAGTCAATGGCGCGGAATTCATGCTTTGGATAATTCCTCATACGTTGCAAGAAACAATTATGGGAAGCTATAAAGTGGGCACAGCGGTAAACCTAGAGGTTGATGTTATTGCGCGCTATTTAGAGCGATTAATGTTAGGCGATAAAGCTGCTGAGCCAACAAGTAAAGGCATCGACATGGCATTCCTTGCCGAGAACGGATTTTTAAGAAAATAACCCTACAAGAAGCACACAACATGGCATTTAACACTACACAAGAAATAATTGAAGACATTCGCCAAGGTAAAATGGTTATCTTGATGGATGATGAAGATAGGGAAAACGAAGGTGATTTAATCATGGCGGCGGAGCATGTCACACCAGAAGCCATTAACTTTATGGTTACTCACGCTCGTGGCTTGGTGTGTTTGCCAATGACTCAAGAGCGCTGCCGCACGCTAAATCTTCCCTTAATGGTTGATAAAAACGAAGCGCAGTTTTCTACCAACTTCACGGTGTCTATTGAAGCAGCAACCGGCGTGACAACTGGAATCTCAGCGGCAGATCGCGCAACAACCATTAAAGCGGCTGTGGCCCCAGATGCCAAAGCCACAGACATCGTTCAGCCAGGGCATATTTTTCCCTTAATTGCTAAAGACGGTGGTGTACTGAACCGCGCAGGTCACACTGAAGCGGGTGTAGATTTACCCCGTTTGGCCGGCTTAGAGCCAGCTGGAGTTATTGTAGAAATTCTTAATGAAGACGGCACTATGGCTCGTCGTCCAGAGCTAGAAAAGTTTGCTGAAAAACATAACCTTAAAATTGGCACCATTGCTGATTTAATTGAATATCGCAATTTAAACGAAACCACTATTCAAAAGGTCGCCCAGTGCAATATGCCGACAGAATACGGCGATTTTGAGCTGCACACGTTCAAAGACAGCATCGACAACCAGTTACACTATGCGCTTAAAAAAGGCGAAATTAAAGAAGATGATCCGACACTTGTTCGCGTTCACCTTCACAATACCTTTAGTGATCTTCTTGGCTCGACGCGCGGTATTCATCGCTCTATGACGCTAGCAGATGGCATGCGCAAAATTTCAGAAGAAGGCGGTGTATTGGTGCTGTTGGGCAAAGAAGAGCACATTGAAAGCCAGGTACGCCGCTTTGCAGCAGAAGACAGAGGCGAACGCCCCGCGGGCGCTGACTGGCAGGGCTCATCACGCACCATCGGTGTAGGCAGCCAAATTCTTGCCTCTATGGGCGTACATAAAATGCGCCTTCTTAGTAAGCCAATTAAATATCATGCACTTTCAGGCTACGGCCTCGAAGTTGTAGAGTACGTGCACGACTAGCTCTGGGGTTTAGGCAACAGTAAAAGTGGCCGTTTACGAATAGTTGAAGTTAAAGAAACAATCGATTTAGTTTGGGCGCAGTTGTGGTATACTTCGCGCCGTTTTTTCTCGAGGAATGAATCCATGCAGGTAATTGAAGGCAATATCAGAGCAACCGGTAAGAAGTTTGCTATCGTTGTATCACGCTTTAATAGCTTTGTTGTTGAAAGCTTACTAGAAGGTGCGTTAGACACGCTAGAGCGTCACGGTGAAGTAAGCGATGACGATATCACGGTAGTACGTGTACCTGGTGCTTACGAGTTACCTGTAATTGCTAAGAAATTGGCTGAGAAAAAGTCATTTGACGCCATCATCGCTCTTGGTGCTGTTATTCGTGGCGGCACGCCACACTTTGATTTTGTAGCAGGCGAGAGCAACAAAGGTCTTGCGCAAGTATCACTTGAATACGGCGTACCCGTATCATTTGGCGTAATTACAACAGATTCAATTGAACAAGCTATCGAGCGTTCGGGAACCAAAGCGGGCAACAAGGGTGCAGAAGCTGCTCTAGGCGCGCTAGAAATGGTTAACGTTATCGATGCTGTTGAAAAGCTTTAAGGTAAACATTAAGTGAAAGTTTCAGCTCGTCGTAAAGCCCGTGAACTCGCCCTTCAAGGTGTGTATTCATGGCAAATGAGTCACAACGATATTCAGCAGGTTGAACTGGCGCTAGCCACCAGTAACGACATGCAAAAGGTAGACATGGCGTATTTTCAAGCCTTGCTTCGCGGTGTTGCACACAACGCAAGCAACCTTGATGCGACCATTAAGCCTTACCTTGGCCGTTTGCCAGAAGAGTTAGACGCTATCGAAAAAGCCATTCTGCGCATTGCGACACTGGAACTCACTGAGCGCATCGACGTACCTTACCGCGTAATTATTAATGAAGCGATTGAGCTTGCTAAGGCATTTGGTGCTGAAGAGAGCCATAAATTCATTAATGGTGCACTGGATAAAGCAGTGCGCACGTTGCGTAAAGACGAGCGCGACTAACCTTACCGTGGCGGCATGGATTGCCGCTAAAAGGGTTTTAAAATTACCGTGAAAGAATTTGATCTTATCGGCCGCTATTTTTCAAACAGCGGCCACAAACGCAAAGACGTTGTTATTGGTATTGGTGATGACTGTGCTATAACAACGGTTCCTGAAAACCAACAGCTCGCCGTTACCACAGATACTCTTGTTGCAGGAGTGCACTTTTTAAAAGATGCACCAGCCAAGTCTGTAGCATACAAAACAGTTGCTGTTAACTTAAGTGACCTTGCCGCTATGGGGGCTGAGCCCGCATGGATCAGCTTGTCTTTGTCACTGCCTGAAGTAGACGAAGCCTGGTTAGACGACTTTGTGTCTGGTTTATACGAACTCACTCAGTACTATTCTGTTCAGCTTATCGGTGGCGATACAGTAAAAGGCCCTATGGCGTTTACTATTACTGCACAAGGTTTTATTCCGCCTGGTTCCGAACTAACCCGCAGCGGCGCGAATCCGGGAGACTGGGTTTATGTTACCGGAACACTAGGTGATGCAGGTGCCGGTTTAGATATTCTGCAAAATAAGCTGCGCGTAAGTGGCGAAGCGAAAGACGTATTAGTCAATCGCCATTACTTCCCAACCCCCCGGGTTGCTGTGGGTACGGCAATACGTCGTATCGCAACATCGTGCATTGATATCTCTGATGGTTTACTTTCAGACTTGGGGCACATTCTAAAAGCTTCTAATTGCGGTGCCAACGTACATGTAGAGCGTTTACCACTGTCTCGAGCGTTAACAAGTGCTGTCCCACCTGAGCAAGCCATTGAATACGCTTTGTCCGCTGGCGATGACTACGAACTTATTTTTACCGTAAGTGAAGAGCAGCGAGGAAGCCTTGAAACTTCATTGGCGAGCACGAATGTAAAAGCAACGTGTATAGGACAATTAACGGGTCATAGCGGCACGTTTTCGTTGCTGAAAGACAATGAAAAGTACACGCCCTCAAATGAATCAGGTTACGAGCATGCCTTTTAGGCAACCTACATCTTACAATAGCAAATAAAGGAAGAAGCATGCAGGCGGAATATCGCGCTAGAGTGAGTATGAAAAATCCAGTTCATTTCCTTGCGCTTGGCTTTGGCAGTGGCCTTGTTCCTTTTATGCCGGGTACATTTGGCTCTCTTGCTGCTTTACCGCTACTTGTGGCGTGCAGCCAACTCTCCGTGGTTTCTTTCATCGCGCTTACGCTGATATTTTCTGTGGTAGGTGTTTATCTTTGCGGCAAGACTGCAGACGATATGCAGGTTCACGATCACGGCTCTATTGTGTGGGATGAAATAGCGGGCATGTATATTACCTTTCTACTTGTACCTATCTCAGCGTCATCTTTACTCGTGGGCTTTGTTCTGTTCAGACTTTTCGACATCCTAAAGCCGTGGCCAATAGGTATTATTGACAAACGCTTACACGGCGGTACAGGCATTATGCTTGACGATCTTCTCGCTGGAGCTATGGCTTGTGGCTGTTTACATTTATTAATGGTGTTCTGGCCAGCAGCGTTGGCGTTGTTCTAGCTGAAAGGGAAGATTCAAGGCCGCTCTGATAGATTAGCTGCAGAGAAAAATTAGGCAATAAAAATTCAGGCAAAAGCAAAAAAGCATCACGAAAAAGCCCGCAGTTTGCGGGCTTTTTAATCTTTGCGTTTAAATGAAAAACATAATAGTTGCTTTTACAAATCTAGTTTTATACCAGTCCGCATAGATAATTAGCCAGCTGTAAAACTATTTGCCGCAGCAATAATACCTTCAGCATCTAAGCCGTGCTCTCTGTACATTTCCTGTTGTGTTCCTTGCAGGATGAAACTATCAGGTAGCCCCAACATTTTTACTGCCTTTAACACGCCGTTTTGCTGCAAGTGTTCTAGTACGGCACTACCAGCGCCGCCCATGATACAGCCATCTTCTAACGTAATAAGTGCGCTGTGTTCACTGGCTGCTTTTAAAACAGCATCGCCATCTAATGGTTTTATAAAGCGCATGTCGATAACCGTAGCATCGATAGCTTCTGCAGCTTTAAGTGCGTAGGGCAATAAACAGCCGAAGTTCAAAATAGCAACGCTTTCACCTCTATCTTTTGAAGTTTCTCGACAGGTACGCGATTTACCTATTTCAAGTTCCGTCATCGCCTCATCTGGTGTAATCCCCATGCCTGCACCACGAGGGTAGCGAACCGCAGCTGGCTTTTGTAGCTTATGGCCTGTGTAGAGCATTTGACGGCATTCATTTTCGTCTGAAGGTGCCATAACGACCATATTTGGAATGCAGCGAAGGAAAGCAATATCAAACGCGCCTTGGTGAGTAGGGCCATCGGCGCCCACAATACCCGCTCTGTCTATTGCAAATAATACCGGTAAGTCTTGAATTGCCACATCGTGAATAAGCTGATCATAAGCTCGCTGAAGGAACGACGAATAAATCGCAACAACCGCGTTCATACCGTCTTTGGCAAGACCGGCACCAAAGGTCACGGCATGCTGTTCGGCAATGGCAACATCGAAGTATTGTTCAGGAAAGCGTTGAGAAAACTCAACCATGCCAGAACCTTCACGCATTGCAGGTGTTACGGCCATTAGTTTTGGGTCTTGCGCGGCCATATCACATAGCCATTTTCCAAAAATAGCAGAGTAGGTAGGAGCAGAAGGCTTCGACTTTGGCAGCGCGTTATCCGCCGGATTAAATTTTGGCACCGCGTGAAATTTGATCGGATCTTCTTCAGCAACGGCGTAGCCCTTACCTTTTTTAGTGACAACATGTAAAAGCTGAGGCCCTTCAAAGTTACGCATATTGCGAAGGGTATCTACTACAGCATTCACATCGTGACCGTCGATAGGACCAATGTAATTAAAGCCCAACTCTTCAAAGATAGTACCGGGCACAACCATACCTTTAAGGTGCTCTTCTGCACGGCTAGCGAACTCTTTAATAGGTGGTACATTGCTTAGCAGCTTTTTGCCGCCATCCCGTATTGAGTTAAAGAAGTTACCTGTGAGCAAGCGGGCAAGGTGGCTGTTTAACGCCCCAACGTTTTCAGATATGGACATTTCGTTGTCGTTAAGTACAACCACCATGTCTTTTTTGATGTCACCTGCATGGTTAAGGGCTTCAAACGCCATACCTGCGGTCATTGCACCGTCGCCGATAACGGCCACCACTTTGCGGTCTTCACCTTCTTTTTCTGCCGCTACGGCCATACCCAGCGCGGCGCTAATCGATGTGGAAGAATGACCCACAGCAAAGGTGTCATAGTCGCTCTCTGGCGGCCAAGGAAAGGGATGTAGGCCATTCTTTTGACGAATGGTACTCATGCGCTCTGCACGGCCAGTAAGGATTTTATGAGGATAAGCCTGGTGCCCCACGTCCCACAATAAGCGGTCAAAAGGTGTGTTGTACACATAATGTAACGCGACCGTAAGCTCTACCGTGCCAAGGCCTGAAGCGAAGTGACCGCTCGTTTGGCTGACACTATTAAGTAAATACTCACGCAATTCATCGGCGAGCTCGCGTAATTTATCCTGGGGCAGCTGCCTCAATTTTTCAGGTGTTTGCGCAAGCGCAAGCGTTGGGTAATGTTGGAGATCTAAACTCATGTACTTATTATCTTTTTCAACATGGCGCGTGGCTAATGGTCGCGTTTTACCAAAAGCTCGCTAAACGCAATTAAACTGTCTGTATTGTAGGGTAAACGCGTCAATGCTTGAAGTGCATTATTGTGAAGCATTTCTAATTCTTGTTTAGCGCCAGCCATTCCAAGCTTGGCGGGAAACGTGTTTTTTCCTAATGCTTCGTCTGACCCTGCCGGTTTACCTAATTTCTCGCTGCTGCCTTCAACGTCTAGAATGTCGTCCTGTACTTGAAAGGCTAGCCCGATATCGGCCGCATAAGCCATTAAGTCAGTTTTGGTTTGTGGCAATAAGCCTTCACTGACAATAGCGACCATTTCAACACAGGCCTTTAACAAGGCCCCGGTTTTTAATCTATGGAGCTGTTTTAGTTCTTCTAACGAGATGGATTTACCTGTACTGGCCAAGTCAATTGCCTGTCCACCACACATTCCTACGTAACCTGCACTTTTAGCGAGTACAGACAACAGTTGTCCGCGCTTGGTTTCGGCAAATACGCTTAAAGGGGCATCAGCTAGTACAGTAAAAGCAAGAGATTGCAGGGCATCTCCCGCTAAAATAGCCGTAGCTTCATCAAAGGCGATATGACAAGTTGGCATTCCGCGACGCAGGTCATCGTCGTCCATGGCTGGCAAATCGTCATGAACCAACGAGTAGGCGTGTACGCACTCAATAGCCATGCTTATAGCCATCTGGTCTTTTTTAGGCACGTCTAGTGTGTTTCCTACAACCTGCACTAGTAGAGGGCGCATGCGCTTACCGCCCGCAAGCAATGCGTGACGCATGGCATCTTTAAGGCGCGGTGCGTAATCGGGTAAATCATCAATTAATGTAAGAAGAGATGCATCAGTTTGCTGTTTCACTTGCTGATGCAATGCAGAAAAATTCATAGGTCGCCTGTAATTTAAAAATGAACGTTTTACGGCTGTTCACTTTCAGGAAGAGTCTGAAGCGTTTCTTCGCCTTGTTCACTAAGCAATATTTTTACCTTTTGCTCGGCGTTTTCGAGTGATTGTTGGCCTTGACGAGATAATGCTATGCCTCGTTCAAATTTTTCCAGTGCTTTATTAAGAGGCAGATCACCGTTTTCCATTTCGTTAACGATAGCTTCTAGTTCTGTTAAAGCTTCTTCAAAAGACGCTGATGCTTTTTCTGTCGTCATAAAAACACTCAATATATTGGCCAAAATACGTGTACCGCGCACATTAACTGAGGGTCGCACAAGGGTCAAATGGTTTGTCCGTATATCGCCTATATCACAACAATATAGCTTTTTTTTCATGCAGTTGACCACGTTGAATAAAAAGATATTGTGCTATATTCGGTATAAGTGGCTACATTACTCTAATTAAGGGAGTGTATGCGTGTTCTGACAGGTAAGCGAACGCTTTACGCAATATTAGTGTTTAGAAAACCCGCGAACGACGTATTTTTAGCCTCACACTTAATAAAAAACAAATAAATATGATATTTTTCAATAATGTCGTTTTAGTATTTTTATCCGTTGCCGATAGAATATTTGTACATTAACAGCACTGACTGCGCATAAATGGGGAAGAGTGAGTGGATTTAGCAACCGTCATAGGTATGTTGGGCGCCATTGGTTTCATAGTTATGGCTATGATACTAGGCGGCAGCTTAGGCATGTTCATAGACGTCCAGTCGATATTAATTGTATTTGGTGGGACTTTGTTTGTTGTCTTGTCACAGTTTACGCTAGGTCAGTTTTTCGGTGCTGGTAAGATTGCTGGCAAAGCCTTCATGTTCAAAATTGAGTCGCCAGAAGAGCTTATTGAGAAGATTGTAGAGATGGCGGATGCTGCGCGAAAAGGCGGGTTTCTAGCTTTAGAAGAAGCAGAAATCTCTAATGAGTTTATGCAAAAAGGCGTAGATATGCTGGTTGACGGCCACGATATTGAGGTGGTCAGAGAGACACTTGCTAAAGATATTTCTATGACGTCTGAGCGACACGATTTTGGTGCGTCGTTTTTTAAAGGTATGGGCGATATAGCACCCGCCATGGGCATGATCGGTACCTTGATTGGTTTGGTTGCCATGCTATCAAACATGGATGACCCGAAAGCTATTGGCCCTGCAATGGCGGTAGCACTACTTACCACCCTTTATGGCGCTTTTTTCGCTAACGTCATCTGTTTGCCTATAGCATTCAAACTTTCAGTGCGAGCAGGGGAAGAAAAGCTCAATCAAAGCCTTGTTCTTGACGGTATTGTCGGTATCGCTGACGGTCAAAACCCTCGAGTTATTGAGGGTGTACTGAAAAACTACCTTGCTGCAAGTAAGCGTGGAAGCGCAGAGGAAGAGTAATGGCCGAAGAAGAATGCCCAAAATGCCCCCCCGAGGGGCTTCCAGCTTGGATGGGAACCTTCGCAGACTTAATGTCACTGCTTATGTGCTTCTTTGTACTTTTGCTTTCATTCTCCGAAATGGACGTACTCAAATTTAAGCAAATAGCGGGCTCAATGAAGTTTGCATTCGGTGTGCAAAACAAAATTGAAGTAAAAGACATTCCTAAAGGTACCAGTGTTATTGCCATGGAGTTTCGCCCGGGTAAACCTGACCCAACGCCAATTGAGTCTATCCAGCAGCAAACCAACGAAATGACTCAACAAATGCTAGAGTTTCAGGCGGGAAATGAGGACTCGGCCGGCGGCAGGCAAAAGCAGCGCGGCGAACAGCGGGGCGGTCAGTCTCAACAAACGGCTACTGAGTCATCTTCATCCGCTGAGCAAAGTACTGACCAGTCTCAAATGGCCGAATTAATGAAAAAAGTAGCCCAACAATTAGAAAAGCAAATTTTAGATGGGTCTGTAGAGATGGAGTCGCTAGGACAGCAACTTACCATTCGGATTAGAGAAAATGGCTCGTTTTCCGCCGGCTCTGCTTTCTTGCAGCCACAATTTCAGCCCGTATTAAGGAAAATTGGTGTGCTTTTAGCAGATGTGCCTGGTGAAATTGAAATTTCTGGTCACAGTGATGGACAACATATTGCAAACGAATTATATCGCTCAAACTGGGATTTATCGTCACAACGCGCCGTGGCGGTGGCTGAAGCCATGCGGACAGCGCCTGGTTTTGATGAAAGCCGTATGTCCGTGGTTGGCAAAGCTGATACTAATCCTATCGTTGAGAATGCCACGACAGCGAGTGATAGAGCCAAGAATCGCCGAGTAGAAATTAATATTAACCAAGGCAAACCAATGATATCCAAACCCATTTCAGTGGTAGACGATTAAGCGTCAACTTTTTAAACTAAGTGCGCATAAAAAAGCGGTGCCTTCTTAATGAGCACCGCTTTTTGGTTTTAAAACCCTAGTTTTTACTTGTTTACAAATCAAATAGGTTCATCAAACTCTGGCTAGTTCTTCTCTGTACTGAGGTTTAGATATAACAAGTTGTACAGTGCTAATGGTTCTTTCTAGAAAGCCACCTTCGCAATATTTGAGGTAATAGGTCCACATACGCATAAAGCGTTCGTCATAACCATCATTTAATAATTCATCTTTCGCCGAGATAAACGCTTCATACCAATGGTTTAGGGTTTTCGCATAGTCTACGCCAATATCGTGTAAATCACGGATCATCATGTTCGTGTACTTTTTAAGATGAGCATTTAACTGGTATTGTGACGGTAAAAAACCACCAGGAAAAATGTACTTCTGGATAAAGTCTACGCTGTTTGAATAGCTGTCATAACGTCTGTCGTCAATGGTTATGGACTGAAGTAACATAAGACCGTCGTCTTTTAAAAGAGAAGCACATTTTTCGAAAAAGTTACCTAAATACTCTTTGCCAACCGCTTCAATCATTTCAATGGAAACTAACTTGTCGTATTTACCATCAAGTAAACGATAGTCTTTTTTAAGTAGCCTAATTTTACTTTCTAGCCCTTCACGTTCAATCCACTCTTTTGCCCAGGCGTGCTGTTCTTCCGAAATGGTGGTAGTTGTAACGTTACAGCCATAATTTTTTGCAGCAAAAACTGCAAGACCGCCCCAACCAGTGCCTATCTCTAGTAGGTGGTCTGAATCGGTCAGCTGTAGTTTGTCACAAATGGCTTTTAGTTTGTAATTCTGCGCATCGTTTAGCGTTGCATTCGAATCAGGGTATATTGCTGATGAGTACATCATTGTGGGATCAAGAAAGCGGGTATAAAGCTTGTTGCCTAAGTCATAGTGCGCCTCAATATTCTTCTTAGCTTGGTCTTTAGTGTTTCGACGCGCAAAATGCTGAATTTTATTGATGGGCATGGTTAGCCACTTAAACTTATTTTCCCACTCATCAAGGGTTGGTAAGTTCCTTGCGAAGACCCTGACTACAGCTGTTACATCGTCACTGTCCCATAAGCCATCCATATAGGCCTCGCCAGCACCCACGCTACCACCTAGTAATAATCGACGGTAGGCCTGCACATCTTTGATATTTACCGTGGCGCGTAAGTCGCTTTCGTCTGAGCCGAAACGCGCAACGACATCGCCGTTTTCTTGAATAGTTAAGCGGCCAAATGGAAGCTGATTTAAACACTTCAAAAATAGTGTTCTACAAGTTTTATCTACAAAAGAGACCTCTGAGGTGGTCAGTAGTACAGATTCACCGAAAGACATTGTTATTATTCCTGACTCTTTTCTGGGTGTGTATATAGTGGCGTTCGTTTCAGCAATAGCTTAAGCGCGTGCCAATAAATTCCGGCCACGGTTTTTATTGTCATATTGGGTATACGTTTAAGTGCGTTAGATAGATTCGCATTATCTAAAGTAAATTTAGTTAAATTGATTCCTGCGCTGAACTCTTTATCTTCTCTTACGCAATCCATCGCTAAAGAAAGTCTAGACGAAGGTTGAGAAATCGACCATTTATAGGTCATATCCATGGGGTTAAAAGGCGACACGTGAAAAGCCTTAGGCGTATCGGCTTGGGTATCCAAATTTACAAGATAATGATGGCGCTCATTCCAAGGCGTATTGCTAACCTCGGCAAGCATGTGAGTATATTTACCCTCAGTATTGCGAAGGTAATAAAAATTCACTGGGCTGAAATAGAGTCCCCACATGCGTAATTGACCTAGCATAAAAACGTCGCCGCCTAAGGCTTTACCATCATTTAGCTCAGTCATCCTTTCTAACACAGCTTGCTCCAACGAAATGGAAGCGTCGCCTAAATAGTCTTCTCGTTTGAAGCGAACTCTGGCTTTGTTATGCGCGCTAAAATGCTTCAACGTACCAGATAGCGCGTTCAGTTCGTCGCTTTCTAGTTTTAGCCAAAACAAATAAATGTCGTAGTCAAACTTGTGTTGGGTAGGCTTGAAACGTTGATGGTATACCTTGCCTCTATATATCGCGCTTTCTATCACAGGGCTTCACCAAAACGAGCGCAAACGTCTAGTGCACTGGTAACGCCGTCTTCATGAAAGCCGTTGTACCAATAAGCGCCGCAGAAATGTAGGTTGTCTACACCACAAATCTCGCTTCTTCGTGATTGTGCTTCAACCATGTCGGCACTGTACTGAGGGTGAGCGTATTGATAGCTGCGTAAAATACTGTCTTCGTTGATTTCAGGCGTATTATTCAGCGTAACACAATAGGTATTTTCTGCTTCTAATCGTTGCAGAATGTTCATATTGTAGGTAACAGTGGCAGGGCGGGCTTCCTCGCTCACATCCTCTTTTAAGCTGTAGTTCCAACTTGCCCACGCCAACTTCCTTTTAGGCAATTGGCTTGTGTCTTTGTGCATCACTACATCATTTTCTGCATAAGGAATATTGCCAAGGATATCTTTGTGTAGTGATGTAGGGGAATGAATCATTTTTAGCGCTTGGTCGCTGTGGCAAGCAAACACTACATGATCAAAGGCTGCAACCGCACCGGATGAATCGGTAACTTCCCACATGTCATCACTTTTAGCGACAGAAACTACCGCGGTAGATAACTTAATTTTAGACTCAAATGGTGCAACGAGTGGAGGGATGTATTGACTAGAGCCACCTTTGATAGTGTACCACTGAGGTCGGTCAGTAATATTGAGTAAGCCGTGATTATTGAAAAACTGCAAGAAGAAGGTTAACGGAAACTTTCTAGTCTGCTCTAGGCTGCTAGACCAAATAGCCGCGCACATAGGCAGTATGTAATAGCGCGCGAAATCATCACCTAGCCCTAATTCTTTAATAATATCTTCGAGCGTCAACGAGGACGTGTCGCGCTTTTCAGCGACCATAGCTTTGCACGCTTTATTAAAAGTCAGTATATCTTTTACTATGCGCCAAAACTTAGGCCGAAGAATATTACGTCGCTGTGCAAATAAACTATTTAAGTTATTACCGTTGTACTCAAGGTTTGCTTTTTTACTCATTACAGAGAAGCTCATCTCTGTAGGTTGGTACTCAACATTTAACTGGTTAATAAGCTTGATAAAGTTAGGGTAGGTCCAATCATTGAAAACGATAAAACCGGTATCGATTTGATGTGAGCTGCCATTATCATCGATTTTCTTTGTTGCCGTGTGACCACCAATGTAGTCATTCGCTTCGTAAACAGTGATGTTGTGCTGTCGGTTTAGAAGGTGTGCACAGGTTAACCCTGAAATACCTGTACCTATTATGGCAATCTTATTATTCATTCTTACTTCTCTTATTGTTTTTCTCGCATGGCCAAAGATATACGCCTTTGAATTGGCGTGGGCAATATATGCATAAAGCGCAGAATAAATCCAAAGAATCGAGGAAAGAAAACGGACTGCTTGTTACTTTCTATTCCTTTCAGCATTGCTTCTGCGGCTTCTTCAGCGCTAATTTTCATCGGCATTTCGAAGTCGTTTTTGTCGGTCAAAGGTGTTTCAACGAAACCTGGTGAGACGGTCTGTACCTTTACGCCTCTATGGTAAAGATCAACTTCTAAAGATTTGGTAAAATAGTGAAGGGCAGCTTTACTAGAACCATAGGCTTGAGTGCGCGTGAAAGGTAATAATCGAGCCATACTGTCGACTATGACTAGCTTGTCTCCATCTTTCAATCGTGGAAGTAACGCGTTAACACAGTGAACTACGCCGAAGAAGTTAGGCTCGAAAACGCGGCGAAACATGTCTGGCTCGAAATCCTCAAGGTCGACATATTCACAAGTGCCAGCATTAAGTACAGCAATATCGAACTTAACATTCGCTAATGCACGCTTTGTATCTTCCAGATCTGACACATCAAACTGACAACCGCTAATATTACTATATTTGCTAAGCTCGTCGAGGGCATCTTGGTTTCGTCCGCACGCAATGACATGATACCCATTATCGGCAGACTTGATTGCTAATGCCTTACCTATTCCAGAGGTTGCGCCAGTAATTAAAATACTCTTCATTTTGCCAGCTTCCCTTTTATCATTTTGATTATAAAACCTAAGATAGGTACGTGCTCGTAAACCATTTCGCCCAAGTCATAATAATCTTTGTGATAAGTTATAATGTCGCCGTCAACGCCGAGTTGTGTTGTACCGTCTAAAGTGACCCTTTTTGTACTATTTTTGAGTTCGAGGGTCATCGTCCAATTCACAACGTGAGTCACTTGGGATTGGCTCTGATTATTTTGTAGCGAGCATTGGAAAACGTCTGCTATGTCGAACTTGCACGTTTCGGCTTGGGTAAGCAGGTTAGAAAAATAGCTTTTAACTTCGTCTATACCAGTATGCGTTGTGATGGGGTCGATAAATTTAATATTGCTGGCATAGATGTCTTCCAAGTCATCTGGAGATATCTGACATATATCTGTGTAAATTTTACAAAAGCGCTTGATGACATCCATACAGCTTCCTTCACATTAAAATATTGAGTACAGGCTAATAATTCAGTCGTGAATTTCTTTTAATCTTTCAAAGATTTTTCAAATTATTGACTGCAAGTCTCTGATCTAAAATCTGTTAGTATTTTTATACAAAATCTAAATTACATTAATTGCTAAACTTAAGATCATGTTTTTCGGTTTATCTGTGAAAAATTTTCCCATTCGATCCTATTTGTACTCAGTCGCGTAAGTATTTTCGTGTTTTCGGAAGTGTCGAGTATGAGTGTAGAACGTTTTCCCTTATTTCCCTTATCTGCGCACCTTTTGCCTGAGGGCAGAATGGCGTTGCGTATTTTCGAGCCTAGGTATATGCGCATGGTCAAGCAGGCATGTGCCGAAAATAAAGGCTTTGTGATGTGTATGCTTAATGCGAAGGGTGATAAAACTTCAAATGAACATATCCATAAAATAGGGACATACGCGCAGGTAATCGACTTCGATATGCTCGATGATGGGTTGCTTGGCATAAAGGTTGCTGGTTCTCATTTAGTTGAGGTAAGTAGCATTGAAGTTGAAAAAGATGGTCTTCGCACAGGAAGTTGTAAGGTGTTAGAGCCTTGGAAATGCGATTTGGCCCCTCAACAAATAGCGCCTATGGACGAGCGGCTTAAAGAAATATTTGGAAATTACGAAGAACTGGCATCGCTATATGAAACACCAAAATTTGATTGCCCCAACTGGGTGTTAAATCGGTGGTTGGAGTTGCTGCCAGTCGATGGCTCACAAAAGCAGCACTTTCTAGCGCAAAGAGAATGTACTAGTTTAGTAAACTACCTCTCTGCACTAATTGCTTAGCATTAAGAGTTGCAATTGACATTACAAATTCGTAATCCAACATTTGCGTTTTTCGCAAACGTTTTAAGCCAGAACGTCGTAGAATGATACAACCAAAACGGAAAAGCGGACGAATCTTATGTTAGTTGGAATTCCTTTGGAACAGAGTAACAGCACAATCAAACCTAAAGAGTGTGCTACTGAAATGTCTGATTACCTTGTAGCGGTTGCTGACGCCAGATGCAAACGTTCCTTTGCTCGAGTATTTAATTATTTTGCACCTCGCTTACGTTCATATGCTTTAAAGCAAATGGGTAACGAAGCGTTAGCAATGGAGCTAGTGCAAGATACAATGTCAAACGTTTGGCAAAAAGCGCATCTTTTCAACGCTGAGAAAGGATCGCCTTCAACGTGGATATTTACCATTGCACGTAATATACGTTTTGATATGTTACGTAAATTGCAGAACCGAAAAGAAGATGTTTGTTCTGATGATTTGTGGCCTGTGCTTTGCGAGCAAACAGCGGACGCGAATGAAGCGCCACTTGACGAACAGGTCACGTTAGAGCAAATTGGATATTTGTTCGAATCCCTGCCTGTAAAGCAAAAGGCGGTAGTTGAAGCTATCTATATTGATGGCAAATCTCAACAAGAAGTTGCCGATGAACTTTCCATTCCATTAGGTACAGTAAAGTCGCGTACACGCTTGGCGCTTCAACGATTAAAGGTCATGTTAAACGATAATGATTAGGTTTCATCCCAGTGCCCAGCAACTCAAAGATTTCGTTGAGGGCACTCTGTCACCTGCTATATCTTTGATGGTCTCTGCGCACTGTGATATGTGCCCGAAGTGCCAGCGATTTGTTGAGATTGAGACAGAAAGCCTAGCCGCACAAATGGTGTCGGCTGTTAGTGAGAATGTGGTTGGTATTTCCGATGCTTCTTTGCAATTTGGAGATATGTTTTCACAAATTACACAACTCCCCCAAGCACAGAATGGCAGCATTGAGGCTGCTGGTGTTTCTGAATATCGAGAAACTTTTAAAAAGCCTCGTGTACCATCTAAATCAGAAAAATTAAGCACTATTGAATTGGATGGTAGAACGTTTACTTTGCCTAGAACACTTCACCGATATATCGACAAGACTGGAAATTGGTCGAGTTTAGTCGGCAAGCTATGGCAAGCTCCAGTTGATTTAGGTAATCAGGGTGTAGCTAATTTTATATTCATGGGCGGTGGCGGTAGTGTGCCTGAGCATACTCACCGAGGAACCGAATACACCCTGGTAATTGATGGTGAATTTAGTGATGGACTTAGCCGCTATGATACCGGTGACTTCATTTTCATGGATGGTGAAAAAACCCATACACCAAAGGCTGAAGGAAAAGACGGTTGCTTAGTATTTAGCATTGTAGATCAGCCATTACACTTTACTTCCGGTTTAGCGAGACTATTAAATCCATTTAGCCATCTGTTTTTCCGCTAAAGAATAAAACGGTTTCTTACCTCCTTCAATGGTCACAATCGTTGAGAAACAAAAAACGCACTTAAGTGCGTTTCTTTGTTCTAACTATAATTATTCAAAAAAATCGAACGCGCTTTGAAACTGCCTAAACTAGCTAATAAACTCGCTGTCCGGATAGTTTAGCTTAAGGGTTTTCATTGCGTTGTCTCGTAGTTCTGTTAAACCAAGCTGCTCGTAGCTGGAAACCATAATTTCCAAAGCTTGCTGCACTTGAGTGGTATTCGGGAAGTGCTCAATAACATAGCGACCACGATTAGCGGCAGCAACATAAGCTTCTCGTCTCATATAAAAGCGTGCAATAGCAATTTCGTACCGCGCTAGGCGATCTTTGATATGAACCATACGCTGCTTAGCGTCCGCCGCATACTTACTATCTGGGTACTGCTGAATTAAACGACGAAAATCTTCAAACGCTGCACGGGATTTTGATGGGTCCCTATCCGTACGATCGATGTTCATTAATTCTTGGAACAAGTTGCTGTCCGATTCCATGTTAGTTAAGCCACGCATGTAGTACGCGTAGTCAACATCCGAATGATTAGGATTAAGACGGATAAATCTATCGATAGTGGCAAGCGTTTCTTCGTTTTTACCCGACTTGTAGTAGCTGTAAATAAGATCTAGCTGAACTTGGTGTGACAGTGGACCAAACGGGTAACGGGAATCTAGCGCACTTAACGTTTGAGCCGCAGCGCTAAAGTTACCCACTTCCATGCTCTGCTTTGCTCTGTCGTACAGTTGCTGTGCACCCATGTTGGCTAAAACGGCTTTCTCTTCTTTATCTGAAGAACTACATCCTGCGACAGATACCATAGCACCCAATAAAACGGGAGCCAGTAGACGAAATGATTTCATAATAATTCTATTTTCCTGCTAAACAGTTTAATACTTCGCTGTCTAAGCTCATGTGTTAAACAACAACACTTTAATTGCATTCTAACGTACTAACGACGAGAAAAACCATACAAAAACGTAAACAAGGCAGTGTACAGCGTGAATACTTGTTATAATACCCTTTTTTAGACGTAATCAATGGTGTTATGACACAGTCGCCGAACACAATACAATTAGAAGCTTCAACGGAAGCTGCGCATTTTGGTTTACGGTTAGATCAGGTTTTGGCTGATTTGTTCCCTGAATATTCTCGTTCTAAGTTAAAAACTTGGATTCAAGAGGGGAATGTTGCGGTAAATGGTGAAGTAATCACCGTTCCAAGACACAAAATGCAAATGGATGAACTCATTACTGTACAAGCCGAAATGGATGTACAGGTAACAAGCGTTGCGCAAGACATTGCGCTTGATATTGTTTACGAAGATGAGCACATCTTAGTTATAAATAAACCTGCTGACTTGGTTGTGCATCCTGGTGCGGGAAATCCAAGTGGTACGGTGCTAAATGCATTACTAAATCACTATCCCGAAATTGACAAAGTTCCCCGTGCAGGCATAGTTCATCGTCTCGATAAAGACACTACAGGTTTGATGGTAGTAGCAAAAACGATTCCTGCGCAAACGCACCTTGTTGATCAACTGCAGCGCCGCGAAATGAGTCGAGAATATGAAGCCATCGCGCTAGGTACTATGGTTGCGGGTGGTATTGTAGATGAACCTATTGGCAGACATGCCACAAAGCGCACGCACATGGCAGTTCGCGAAATGGGGAAACCTGCAGTAACCCATTATCGCGTTATCGAAAAGTTCCGTGCGTATACTCACCTACGCTTGAAGCTTGAAACCGGTCGTACGCACCAAATCCGTGTGCACATGGCGCATATCAAGCATCCGTTATTGGGCGACCAGGTTTACGGCGGGCGTCCGCGTTTGCCCAAAGGTGCGTCTGAGGAGTTTATTGCTGCGCTTCGCGGGTTCCAGCGCCAGGCACTACACGCCGCACAGCTCTCGCTGTTTCACCCTGAAACTGAAGAGTGGATGACCTGGAAGGCGCCGCTGCCTCAAGATATGCAAGACTTGCTTAAGGCGGTGAAGCAAGACTCTACAGACAATCCGCAAGACATGCTTTAAGCAGAGTTTTAACCCTATGACATATACTGCTGAAAGTTCGTCTATTTCGCCATCATTGGATTTAATTATGCCGAAATGGTCGTGCCCTTCTAATATTGTTGCATACACAACAACTAGGTTAGGGGGCAGTAGTACGGGGGATTTCGTAGGCTTGAATGTTGGCGTGCACGTGGGTGATGATCTTTTATTAGTTAAAGCCAATAGAAGCCTGATCCCACACAGCGAAAAAATCACCTGGCTAGACCAGGTACATAGCAATCGCGTGGTAGCACTGCCAAGCGCGGATATCACTGCCGACGCAGCGTACTCTTCTTCTAAGTCACACTTTTGTGCCGTAATGACCGCAGACTGCGTACCCATTTTATTGTGTGATGAAAGCGGTGAACAAGTAGCTGCTGTGCATGCCGGCTGGAAAGGCCTTGAGACAAACATTATCGCCAATGCCGTTGGGCACTTTAGCTGTGGTGCTAATAAGCTGATAGCTTGGATAGGACCTGCAATTAGCGGCGCTTGCTATGAAGTAGATGCGCAGTTGGCAAGTAAATTTAGCTACATAGATGGCGCTATTGCCAATAGTACTAATAGAGCGAAGTACTTATTAGATTTACCTCTAGTGGCACAGGTGCAATTGCAGCAAGCTGGCGTTGAGAATATTACACAAAGTAACTTGTGCACTTACACTGACGAACAGCGTTTTTACTCCCATCGAAGAGCTACGCATCAAAACAAGCGCACGACTGGGCGTATAGTTAGCGTAATAGGCCTGCTTTAAATTGTTTCGAAAAAAGGCGGCAGTTTTAGTCTGATCAAACAGTTGCGCTAGATCAAACTTCATACATTATTTGTTATCTTTTTGGCTAACTTTTTAATCTCATACTTGAATCGCAATTGAGCAGCCTACATAACTAGAACATAAAGAATACCACTGCGCATAGAGCATTACCCACTCAGCGAGAGTTAAAATGTTCGTAATCGCGGGGTGTTACCGCAGGTATAGTTGTTCACTTATTAGGTTGAGATTATGAGATTAGATAGATTTACCAGTAAATTTCAGCTCGCGATATCCGATGCTCAATCACTCGCATTGGGGCGAGACCATCAATATATTGAACCTGTCCATTTAATGACTGCCATGCTCAACCAGCAAGGTGGTTCAGTACGCCCTTTACTTGACCAAACAAACATCAATGTTAATGCGCTACGCTCTGCATTAAGTCAGGCTATTGAACGCCTTCCTAGAATTGAAGGCATTGGTGGCGATGTTCAATTAAGCAAAGACAGTGGTATTTTGCTGAATCTTTGCGACAAAATAGCCCAGCAGCGAAAAGACGAGTATATAACGTCGGAAATCTTCGTGTTGGCAGCCCTTGAAGATAAAGGGCGGTTGGGTGAAATCTTCAAAAGTCTGAATATCACCAAAGACGCTATTGAAGCTGCTATTGATGACATGCGTGGGGGGCAAAAAGTGACAGACCCTAACGCAGAAGATGTTCGACAAGCACTCGAAAAATACACTACAGATTTAACCGAACGAGCCGAACAAGGCAAGCTTGACCCGGTAATTGGACGTGATGAAGAGATTCGTCGAACGGTTCAAGTGCTACAGCGCAGAACCAAAAATAACCCCGTGCTTATTGGTGAGCCAGGTGTAGGTAAAACTGCCATTGTTGAGGGGTTAGCGCAGCGCATCATTAACGGCGAAGTACCTGAAGGCTTGAAGAATAAGCGTGTCCTTGCCCTAGATATGGGCGCATTAGTAGCCGGTGCAAAATATCGCGGAGAGTTCGAAGAACGTTTGAAGGCCGTGCTCAACGAACTCGCTAAAGAAGAAGGTCGCGTCATCTTATTCGTAGATGAGCTGCATACCATGGTAGGCGCAGGGAAGGGCGATGGTGCCATGGATGCTGGGAATATGCTGAAACCAGCTTTGGCACGCGGTGAACTGCACTGCGTGGGAGCAACCACATTAGACGAATATCGTCAGTACATTGAAAAAGACGCAGCACTTGAGCGCCGTTTCCAAAAGGTACTAGTTGAAGAGCCAAGCGTAGAAGACACTATTGCTATTCTTCGAGGCTTAAAAGAGCGCTATGAACTCCATCACTCCGTAGATATTACTGACCCTGCCATTGTCGCAGCGGCAAGTTTGTCGCATCGTTATATTAGTGACCGTCAATTGCCCGATAAAGCCATCGACCTTATTGATGAAGCGGCCTCTAGCATTCGTTTGCAAATAGACTCAAAGCCAGAAGATATGGACCGATTAGAGCGGCGTATCATCCAGCTTAAGTTGGAAGAGCAAGCGCTTGCTAAAGAAACGGATGATGCAAGTCATAAGCGCCTTGAAATGATTGAACTAGAACGTGAGCAAGCCGAAACCAAGTACGCCGAGCTTGAGAAAGTATGGCTGGATGAAAAGGACGCCATGCAGGGCACCCAAACCATCAAAGGGGAGCTTGAACAAGCAAAGCTAGATTTAGAAATTGCCCGACGTGCATCCGATTTAAACCGTATGTCGGAACTTCAGTACGGCCGTATTCCTGAACTGGAAGCAAAGTTAGAGCAAGCGGCTGAAAATGAGACCCGGGAGACCACGTTACTTAAAAACAAAGTAACAGACATTGAAATTGCTGATGTGCTTTCTCGGTGGACAGGTATACCTGTGGCACGAATGCTAGAGGGCGAGCGCGAGAAACTGTTGCGTATGGAAGACGTGCTTCACAAACGGGTGGTTGGGCAAGAAGAGGCAGTTGAAGCGGTATCAAATGCTATTCGCCGTTCACGCGCCGGGCTTGCCGATCCAAACCGTCCTATTGGCTCATTCCTGTTTTTAGGGCCGACGGGCGTGGGTAAAACTGAGTTATGTAAAGCTTTGGCTGGCTTCATGTTCGATACTGAAGATGCCATGGTGCGTATCGATATGTCTGAGTTTATGGAAAAACACTCGGTCGCTCGTTTAGTCGGTGCGCCTCCTGGCTACGTTGGCTATGAGGAAGGTGGCTACTTAACCGAAGCGGTGCGTCGCAAGCCTTACTCGGTCATTTTATTGGATGAGGTTGAAAAGGCACATCCAGACGTATTTAACATTTTGCTTCAAGTGTTGGATGACGGTCGTTTAACTGATGGACAAGGGCGCACGGTAGACTTTAAAAATACGGTTGTGATCATGACGTCTAATTTAGGTTCAGACATCATTCAAGATAAGCACAACGAAAGCCAGTATGACGATATGAAAGCGTCGGTAATGAGTGTAGTCGGGCAGCATTTCAGGCCTGAATTTATAAACCGCGTAGATGATATTGTGGTATTCCATCCGTTGGGTAAAGAGCAAATTAAGTCTATTGCTAAAATACAGCTAGCTTCTCTTAGAGCACGACTAGCGGAAAAAGGTTATAAACTTACTCTTTCTGCTGCGGCAATGGATAAGTTAGCAGACGCCGGTTTCGACCCTGTGTTTGGCGCAAGGCCGCTTAAGCGTGCGATACAGGTACAGGTGGAAAATCCACTTGCCCAGCAACTGCTAGCGGGTGAGTTATTACCCGAGTCCACCATTCGTATTGATGCTGACGACAGCGGACTATTCGTAGTAAGCAGTTAATCAAGAAACCAAATCTTTGACTCGAAGGCACTGGAAACAGTGCCTTTTTTCTTGCCCTATTATTGCTTTATCATCGCCTTTTCCTTTAGTTTAACCGCTAGAGCAATCTCACCGTGAGTGTTAGGAGTCATACATGCAACAAGCCCCAATCATTAGCGCATTTAAACGCGTACTCGGGGAAAGTAATCTGGCCGTTGGAAAACGCCAGACAGAGCACTACCGAAAAGGGTGGCGATCGGGCGAGGGTGAGGCATTGGCCGTGCTATTTCCAAGCACGCTCATGCAATATTGGGAAGTCCTTAAGGTTTGCGTTAAATATAACTGCATCATCATAATGCAGGCTGCCAAAACCGGGTTAACCGAAGGCTCTACGCCAAGCGGCGATGATTACGATAGACCTGTGGTGGTTATTAACACTTTAGCCATGGACGATATCGTTCTAATAAACGATGGTAAGCAGGTATTGAGTTTTCCTGGGGCAACCTTGTTTAAGCTTGAGAAAATGTTGAAACCACTTGGACGCGCGCCGCATTCAGTGATTGGGTCGTCGTGTTTGGGGGCATCTATCGTTGGTGGTGTTGCTAACAATTCTGGCGGCGCATTGGTAAAACGAGGGCCCGCTTATACGGAGCTATCGCTATACGCTCAAATAGATGCTAACGGTGACCTAAAGCTGGTTAATCACTTAGGAATAGACTTGGGTGATACACCTGAAGAAATTATCGGTAACCTCGCTTCAGGCAACTTTTCAAAATCACTCCCAGAAACCAGTAAGAAAGCGTCAGCAAGTGACTATGAACAAATAGTTCGCGATGTTAATGCTGATACGCCTAGCCGCTTTAATGCAGACCCATCAAGGCTTTATGAAGCTAGCGGTTGCGCCGGTAAAATCGCCGTTTTTGCCGTGCGATTAGACACATTTGAAGTGCCTAAAAAAGAACAAACGTTTTATATCGGTACAAACGATGCTGATGTGCTTACCCGTATCCGCAAAGATATTTTGTCGACGTTCGATAACGTTCCTGAAGTAGGTGAATACCTGCATAGAGAAATGTTTGATATTGCAGATGTGTATGGCAAAGATACGATATTGAGTATTGAACGTTTAGGCACTGACTCACTACCTAAAATGTTTGCAATTAAAGGGAGGGTAGATGCTGCACTTAACAAACTGCCTTTTATGCCTCGCTACCTAAGTGACAGAGCAATGCAGTTTGGAAGTAAGTTTTTTTCTGACCAAATTCCTTCAAGTTTAAGAGCCTACCGCGACAAGTACGAGCACCACCTTATCCTTAAAATGAGTGATGGCGGTATTGAAGAGGCAGAAACACTATTAGCCAAGCTGTTCAGGAAAGAGAAGCTAGATGGTGATTACATTACTTGTAATGAAGAGGAAGCGTCTAAAGCGTTTTTGTTGCGTTTCGCCGCAGCGGGGGCAGCAGTGCGCTATCAAATGATGCGTCACAAACAAGTAGGGGATATTTTAGCGCTAGATATTGCCTTGCGCCGCAATGACGAGTTTTGGGTAGAAGCGTTGCCTGAGCACATAGCTAAACATGTCGAAAAGCCGCTTTATTACGGCCATTTCTTTTGCCATGTTTTCCATCAAGATTACATACTTAAGAAGGGCAGCGACGCTCACAAAGTCAAAGCAGACATGTTGGCACTATTAGATAGCCGCGGTGCTAAATATCCTGCCGAACATAATGTTGGGCATTTGTATAAAGCAGAAAGCACTCTACAGCAGTTTTACAGAGAACTAGACCCTACCAATACTTTTAACCCAGGCATTGGTAAGATGGAGAAGCACAAACGCAATTGTTCGTGCTGTTTATAGCTACATATGAAGAGAGCCTTAAAGGCTCTCTAATAATGCTCTAGCCTGCGGACGCCTAAAGAAAGGGCGTTCTACATTTACTGCATACTCTAACTCTTTTTTCGCTTCCTCAACTCTATTGAGTTTTGCAAGCGTGTAGCCAAGATGATAGCGAATGTTGGGGTCGTTTGCGTCCCTTGCGAAAGCGTCTCTAAGCATTTTGAGACTGCCCTCATAATCTCCCTGTAGCGCTTTGATGTGCCCGAAGGTATCTAGTATCTTTGAAGAGTTAGGTTGCAGCTCATATGCTTGTCGCGCATAGTTTTTCGCGGTAACCAGAGACTTTTCGATATGCATTATCGCTAAACGGTTAAAGGCTTCGGCTGGATTAAGTAGGTTGGGCTCTTCAATAAGCTCTTTATAGAGTGCTGTTGATTCCTCGAACTCTTGAATAAAGAAAAGGTACTGAGCCAGCAGATTTTTCGCCAGCAAGTTGTTCTCATTTTCACTCGCTAGTTTGCGCGCGGTTTGCAAAAATACATCAACAAACTGTTCGTTTAATGCGTAGTTATAGAGCGCAATAAACGCCTGTGCAAAAGAAGCGTCCACGTCTAGTGCTTTTACATAATCGTCAATTGCGCTTTCATCATTACCCTTATTCGCAGCCAATCTGCCCTTAAGAAAATGGTAAACCGGGCTTTGTTGCTGGTTTGCAGGAATGGTTGCTAACAGCGACTGTGCTTTATCGTTTTTCTGCAAATCTAACAATAAGCTCGTATAGCGCAAAGTAACAAACGTACTTGTATTGGCTATTTCGTGCGCGCGAGCCATGGCATCTAGGGCGCTTTCGTTGTTTCCTAAATTGCGAGCTTGGTCGGCATAGGCGATCAGCTTTCCAGCATCGTCGTTAATAAAATTTCTCACAATACTTAGCGTTTTTTCTGCATCTGCACGCTGATTATTTGATAGCTGAAGGGCAGCTTTACGAAGAAGGTAGTCAGCATTGTCGAAATCATCTTTTATAAGCAAATCTAAATGATACAGAGCGTTCTTAGTGTCGCCCTGTTGCTGATACAAAGAAGAAACGCGTTCCCTAGCGCCGATATTCGAAGGATTGAGCGTTAGTATATCGAGGTAAATTTGCTTCGCGTCTTCTACGTTCCCCGCTTTGGTTAAATTAAACGCCTTTAGCATTAATGTTTCGTTATGCTGAGGGGACAAAGCAAGTAACTCTTCTACAAGTTGGTTAGATTTATCTACATTTCCTAAACGACTTTCTGTAGCTGCTAAATTGAATTTTGCCGGAAAGAGGGTAGGGTTTTGCGCTAACGCTTTCTCGATGTTGTCTTTAGCTTCCGCCAATTGACCTTGCCTAATTAGAATGCCGGCTTTTAGGTTGTACACTTCGGCTTCATCAGGAAAAAGCTTACTTAGTAAATTTGCACCCTTCAGCGCATTATCGAATTGCTGCGCTTGTAAATTCATTAATGAATAAGTGAATAGAAAACCTGGATTATCTTTGTAGGTCGACAGATTTTTTTCAAGAATTGATAGCGCTTCGCTCTGTTTACCTCTGGCAGCCATCAATTTGATTTTAAACAGCTGAAGTTTGTTCTCATTCGGATACTTATATTCAAGGTTTTGTAATAAGCGTTCAGCTTTAAACGCTTTATTTTGGCGAATAAATAAGTCACCTAGAAGAAGGGCAGAGTCAGGGTCCTCTATCAACGCATTTTGATGGCGTTCAAGCAGGGAAAGCGCTTTTTTATCTTGCTGAGTCGCCATATAGACTTGGCTTAGCATCAATACTGCCTGTAAGTCATCAGGCTCTTGTTGCAAATAGCCATTAAAGTCTTTTGCGGCAGTTTCCATGTTGTTATTAAAGAAGTTTGTTAAACCGCTTATGTAGAGCAACATAGGTTGAGAAGTTATGAGCTCAGGGTCAAGCTGCGCCATAAAATCATTAAGCTCTTTTAGCTTCTCGTTATCAATAGCTTGTTGGTTGTCTCTGCTTTGCAACCAGCTATTGAGTAAAATGGCCAGAGGATCGTTAGGTGTGTCTTCAATGATCTCATCGACGAATAGCTTTGCTGTATCATAGTCTTTCGCTTCTAAATACAAATCTACCAGATTACGCAGGGCAATAGGGTCGTCGCGGTTAAACGTCAGGGCTTTTTGTAAATGTGCAGTTGCCGCGTCAGTATCTCCCTGTCGATATGCCAGTTGCCCTTTCAAACGCCATGTTATTGCGTTTTCTGGTTCTAACGACATGGCTTTATTGATAAGAGAACTTGCTTTAAATAAGTCTTCATTTTGAAGGGCAATAGAGGCTAGACCATTAATGGCAGGCACGAAGTCTGGTGTACGGGAAACGATGGTGTTGTAGTCGCGTAAGGCGCACTGCTCGTCTTCCAATCTAATACACGCGGTTGCACGAATCATTAACCATTCACGCTCTGCATCACCCGATAGCTTGGTCAAATCAGAAAAGTCTACAATCTCCTGGTATCTGTTTAAGAAAAGCCAAGTATTGCCCAGCGGCTCTGCCAAAAGGTTAATATCGGCACCCATTTCCAGCGCTTCTACAAACTCCATCTCGGCCGCGGTAAGGTAGCCATTAATAAGTAGTATCTCGCCCATTAGTATTTTAGCAGCCAGGTTTTCTGGGTCTTTTTGCAAGCTATTTTTAAGATGGATATAGGCTTCATCGTATTCGTTTTCGTTAAAGGCAGTTAGGGCCTTTTCATAGTCTTCTGAGGTAGTTGCGAAACTGTTGAATACGATTAAAGAAGAGGCAACTGCAGAGACAATAGCGCGTTGTACAAAACGCTTTTTATTATTAAAAAAATCCATATAAACCTTCGAAATTTCGCCTAGCTACTGGCTTAAAAATAGCATAAAAAAAGGTGGCCTAAGCCACCTTTTAAAGATACGTGTTTTCTAGGCGTTTTTAAACAATTAAACGCGACGCTTACGTCTATAAAGAACAAGACCTAAACCTAAACTCATAAGTGCAAGGGCGCCTGGTTCGCTAACCTGCGTAGGTGGGGGCGGTGTAGTATCATTCTTTGCTAGTTCAATACCTAAAGAACTAAGCTTAAACCCGAAGTTGTTTGAAGAAGTACTGTCGTCGAAAAAAGTATTATATGCACCGACAAGCCAATACTGAGCAAAGGTCGAGTCGGTGAACTCTGATACAAAAGAATCACCAACTTTAGTATTGCTTACGCCATAGTGACCTACCGCGGAAGAAATAGTTGTCTCAGCTACGTCGGCCCAAGTAAAGTCTTGAGCACTAGAAAATAACGAAACATCATCTAAACCTACAACAGTGACTTCGTTTTCGCTATCTGGATTGCTGCCGAAATTATTCACCCAAGAAAACGAAGCGTCTGTAAGCTTCACATCAGTGCTGAACGAAAGTAAGATCATATCGAAATCTGCAATGCCTTTATCTGCATCATAATTATCAATAGAGTGCTGATCGCCCTTGTACCTATTGCGTTCATTTCGGTATATATCATTGTTTACTAAACCAAAGCCTTCACCGTAATCATTCAAACTTCCCTGATTAACAACTCGATCATCATTTTCGGCTTGATAGTACGTACCATCATAATAACCGCCACTCCAAGTGTCGTAATTACCATTATAGTACCCAGTATCTGCCCAAGAAGTAACTCCGACATAAACGGTAGTGCCATCGATGGTTATTGAGGTCCCGCTAGAACTATCTGGAGAAAGGGTATAACTAATACCGTCTGTGACTAATGAATATTCGTTGAGGCTACTGTCGGTTGCATGTGCAGAAAAGGCAGACACTACTGACATAACTATTATTAATTTTCTTAACTTCATACATACGACTCTGATACTAGGAAATAATTATATTATGTCATTTAAAGCATAGTTCGTGCCAATCTCTATGTCGTTGTTTTAAAAGTATTATATTTTTATGGGATAGGGTGTAGTAAAAAAAACTGACAGGTTGTACCACCTGTCAGTGATCTAAAGTCTAATTTTCTTAAATAGTTTTTTTTCGGCGCCACATGACGAATATCGAACAAGCCATCAATAAACCAATTGTTCCAGGCTCAGAGACTGCTGTAGGCGGGGAATTGTCAGTGGTTTCACTTACAGAGAAACCAACATTAGCAAGTTTAAAAGCATCGTTACCAATGTACCCACCAATATTGCCAAATACCGTGTTGTATGCCCCTACGAGCCAATATTGTGCTGACTCAGTGAACGCAAAATCGGCACGGTGTTCTAGGTAGTCACAGTTCTCGATGTCGTAAGATGCCGAAGTAAGCGCATCTGCAACAATATCACTCCATGTATTCACACCAGAGGTCAAAGCAGAAGTGTCACTTAAGGCAGCTACTGAAACTTGACTATCATTACTACTATATAGCCATGAAAAGCTCGCGCCAGTAAGCGTCACTGCAGAGTCAAATGAAAGCAGTACAAAGTCATAATCACGCTCAACATTAGTCATTCCACTTTTATAAGCAGCTCGGCTACCTTCATAATAGTAGTTGATGTTGTCTATAGCGTGATCGGCATTACCATTATAATAAGCTTCGTCATTATTGGTAATTCCATAAGCCCAAGTATTTGAGATTTTTTGTAGACTAGCGGCTACCACTGTTTCGCCACTTACATTATTAGTATCTGAAAATGCAGATAAAGAAATGTTTACGCCATCAATCTCCACGGGAGAGTTATCAGGGTTAACGCTATTGTAAACACCGTCGTCGACTAGGTCATAGGTATATTCGCCCAGCGGCGAGTTACACTGTTTGCTCTGGGTATTGCTGCTACCCGATGAGCCGCAATAAGAGTAATCATGTTTTTTATAAGAAGTAGCAAATGCTAAATTGGCGCTCAGCGTCGATACCAACGCTATCGAAAGCAACAGCACGGTTTTGGAAGAAAAGGTTTTGTCTAGTAATCGCATCATTACTTTCCTATATAAAAAGCGCATAGCGCTTCAAGTACAAACCTTCCAAGTGTTGTACTATCTATACGCACACACTTTTCTAGGAAGTACTTAATTTCAACATGGGGTTGTATGATATATGAACGGTGACCTGTTTAAGGTATGTGGCCGTATACCTAGTTATTACAGATTGGTAAGGTAAGTAAGGAAGTAGGTTCTAAATTACTAGCCTTTGTGCATTATCCTCATTTGTTAAGGTGGGCTCATCTAAATGTATTACATAGCTTTTTGAATGTAACATCGCAGCAATTAATGTGTGGAAGCTGGCTGTATCTTTACTTTGCTATGCCTTCTTGCATATCTATGAAATAATTAACTCAATTACATGTAGAAGTACGAGGACATATGTCTGAACAAAAACGTAAAGGGATATACTTACTTCCCAATTTATTAACAACAGCAGGTTTGTTTTCTGGTTTCTTTGCTGTTGTATCATCAATGAACGGCCGCTTTGAAGCAGCCGCTGTCGCAATTTTTGTGGCAATGATATTTGATGGTCTGGATGGACGCGTAGCTCGAATGACAAATACGCAAAGTGATTTCGGCGCTGAGTATGACTCTATGGCCGATATGGTCTCTTTTGGGATGGCTCCCGCGCTAGTTGCTTATAATTGGGGATTAACAGAGCTAGGCAAGCTGGGTTGGTTAGCTGCATTTGTCTATGTAGCGGGCGCAGCATTGCGTTTAGCTCGCTTCAATACACAGGTTGGAATCGCTGATAAGCGCTTCTTCCAGGGTCTTGCTAGTCCAGCGGCAGCGGCAGTTGTATCCGGTCTCGTGTGGGTTGGTGTCGAGTATGACGCAGTAGGGACTGATTATGGGTTAATTGTGGCCGCGGTAACTGGGTTAGCTGGCTTACTTATGGTGAGTAACTTTAAATATAATTCTTTTAAAGAAGTTAACTGGCACGGAAAGGTTCCATTCGTTGGCCTTCTATTAGTACTTCTTATATTCGTTGTTGTTGCAACAGAGCCAGCGCTTGTATTGTTTTTAGTATTTGCTTTGTATGCACTGGCAGGACCTATTAATACTTTCCGCACGGTAGAGAAAGTGACGTTAGACGACGTAGTAGGCGATCACGAAGAAGACGCGGACTTCAATGCTGATAAAAAGAACCAAAGCGAAAGTGAAGACGTTTCTAAATAGCAAATAGGCAATTCTATTTCTTATGAAAAGACGGTAAATCTCTTTTAGTGTTATTAAACAGAGCTCTTTTCGATAATTCTGCCTGCAAAATAAACGAATAGAATGAAAAGCGACCGAACGGTCGCTTTTTTTGTATTTATTTAAAATAAGTGTTGACGTGAGCGCTCATTTCCCTAAAATGCGCATCCGCTTCGGGGGAAAAGCAAAACAGCAACCCTCCTGAAGTAAGTCTCTACTACCTACATAGGCCAGTAAAGACGGGAGTTTAGAAGAAACGCTTCAGAAAATAAATTTTCAAAAAGTGTTGACAACGAAAACTTCCAGCGTATAATGCGCACCTCACTCGAACAGGGTGAGTCACTAAGAAGCAACGGCTTCTAGTGAATTGCGACGACCAAGGTTGTCCACTAGCAAGGAAAACGAATCAACTGAGAGTTATGTTGGTCCTCCTTGCGCAGAAGCCACGACAAAAAGCGTCATGATTCTGCACTATGTTCTTTAACAATTTAGACAAGACAATCTGTGTGGGCACTCGTTAAGAGTGTCAACATAACGACGATTCATATTTCGATATATTTAATTGAAGAGTTTGATCATGGCTCAGATTGAACGCTGGCGGCAGGCCTAACACATGCAAGTCGAACGGTAACAGGAAGTGCTTGCACTTCGCTGACGAGTGGCGGACGGGTGAGTAATGCTTGGGAACTTGCCTTTGCGAGGGGGATAACAGTTGGAAACGACTGCTAATACCGCATAATGTCTTCGGACCAAACGGGGCTTAGGCTCCGGCGCAGAGAGAGGCCCAAGTGAGATTAGCTAGTTGGTAAGGTAAAGGCTTACCAAGGCAACGATCTCTAGCTGTTCTGAGAGGAAGATCAGCCACACTGGAACTGAGACACGGTCCAGACTCCTACGGGAGGCAGCAGTGGGGAATATTGCACAATGGGGGAAACCCTGATGCAGCCATGCCGCGTGTGTGAAGAAGGCCTTCGGGTTGTAAAGCACTTTCAGTTGTGAGGAAAAGTTAGTAGTTAATACCTGCTAGCCGTGACGTTAACAACAGAAGAAGCACCGGCTAACTCCGTGCCAGCAGCCGCGGTAATACGGAGGGTGCGAGCGTTAATCGGAATTACTGGGCGTAAAGCGCACGCAGGCGGTTTGTTAAGCTAGATGTGAAAGCCCCGGGCTCAACCTGGGATGGTCATTTAGAACTGGCAGACTAGAGTCTTGGAGAGGGGAGTGGAATTCCAGGTGTAGCGGTGAAATGCGTAGATATCTGGAGGAACATCAGTGGCGAAGGCGACTCCCTGGCCAAAGACTGACGCTCATGTGCGAAAGTGTGGGTAGCGAACAGGATTAGATACCCTGGTAGTCCACACCGTAAACGCTGTCTACTAGCTGTTTGTGACTTTAAGTCGTGAGTAGCGAAGCTAACGCGCTAAGTAGACCGCCTGGGGAGTACGGCCGCAAGGTTAAAACTCAAATGAATTGACGGGGGCCCGCACAAGCGGTGGAGCATGTGGTTTAATTCGATGCAACGCGAAGAACCTTACCTACACTTGACATGCTGAGAACTTTCTAGAGATAGATTGGTGCCTTCGGGAACTCAGACACAGGTGCTGCATGGCTGTCGTCAGCTCGTGTCGTGAGATGTTGGGTTAAGTCCCGCAACGAGCGCAACCCTTGTCCTTAGTTGCCAGCATTAAGTTGGGCACTCTAAGGAGACTGCCGGTGACAAACCGGAGGAAGGTGGGGACGACGTCAAGTCATCATGGCCCTTACGTGTAGGGCTACACACGTGCTACAATGGCATTTACAGAGGGAAGCGAGACAGTGATGTGGAGCGGACCCCTTAAAGAATGTCGTAGTCCGGATTGGAGTCTGCAACTCGACTCCATGAAGTCGGAATCGCTAGTAATCGCAGGTCAGAATACTGCGGTGAATACGTTCCCGGGCCTTGTACACACCGCCCGTCACACCATGGGAGTGGGATGCAAAAGAAGTAGTTAGTCTAACCTTCGGGAGGACGATTACCACTTTGTGTTTCATGACTGGGGTGAAGTCGTAACAAGGTAACCCTAGGGGAACCTGGGGTTGGATCACCTCCTTACCATTACGTCGTAAGACGCACTTGATGCAGTGCCTACACAGATAGTCTTGTTTAAAAATGAAGAACGACACAAGTTTATGGGGCTATAGCTCAGCTGGGAGAGCGCCTGATTTGCATTCAGGAGGTCAGCAGTTCGATCCTGCTTAGCTCCACCATCTACTTGACACTGAGCTTGCATAAGCGAAGTACTGAAGGCTTGTAGCTCGGATGGTTGCAGCCCTGCCCTCGAATAAGAGCGGTGAGGTCATAACGCCGACCGCCTCGAAAAATAGGCTTGTAGCTCAGCTGGTTAGAGCGCACCCCTGATAAGGGTGAGGTCGGCAGTTCAAGTCTGCCCAAGCCTACCATTTCCTTGCTTTATAAAAGGAAGGCGATAAAGGTAGAAAGTGTCGTAATAGACGATAAATCCTAATGAATATTTACTGTTTCAGTAAGCATTGATTAGGGTTTTTTACTCTAAAGTGAAATGACTCGTCATTTTGCGAATGTTCTTTAACAATTTGGAAAGCTGATATTAATAGTAATCAATCAAAATTGAGTAACTGAGAAGTCGAAAGACGTACTTTTTACTCTACTTGACTGAATTGCTTGTTATCTAAAAGCGCTGAAAAGCGTGCCAATCGGCAAGCCGATTAGCAAAAAGATAGCAAGGCAATTCTTCCGATTAGCTTGTCATTCATGCGACATAACTTAAGCAGAAGTCAAAAGGCTGTTTGGGGTTGTATGGTTAAGTGACGAAGCGTATACGGTGGATGCCTTGGCAGTTAGAGGCGATGAAGGACGTGTAAGTCTGCGAAAAGCTGTGGTGAGCCGACAAAATGCATTTGAGCCACAGATGTCCGAATGGGGAAACCCACCTGTTTACAGGTATCGTTACATGAATACATAGTGTAACGAGGCGAACGAGGGGAACTGAAACATCTAAGTACCCTTAGGAAAAGAAATCAATTGAGATTCCCCTAGTAGCGGCGAGCGAACGGGGAACAGCCCTTAAGCTGTATTGAATGTAGTGGAATCCTTTGGGAAGAGGAGCGATACAAGGTGATAGCCCTGTACACGACGCAATCTTTACAGTGAAATCGAGTAGGTCGGGACACGTGTTATCTTGACTGAATATGGGGGGACCATCCTCCAAGGCTAAATACTCCTAACTGACCGATAGTGAACCAGTACCGTGAGGGAAAGGCGAAAAGAACCCCTGTGAGGGGAGTGAAATAGAACCTGAAACCGTATACGTACAAGCAGTGGGAGCCCTTCGGGGTGACTGCGTACCTTTTGTATAATGGGTCAGCGACTTATATTTAGTAGCAAGGTTAAGCGAATAGCGGAGCCGTAGCGAAAGCGAGTGTTAACTGCGCGTTTAGTTGCTAGGTATAGACCCGAAACCCGGTGATCTAGCCATGAGCAGGTTGAAGGTTGAGTAACATCAACTGGAGGACCGAACCCACTGACGTTGAAAAGTCAGGGGATGACTTGTGGCTGGGGGTGAAAGGCCAATCAAACCGGGAGATAGCTGGTTCTCCCCGAAATCTATTTAGGTAGAGCCTCGGACGAATTCCATTGGGGGTAGAGCACTGTTAAGGCTAGGGGGTCATCCCGACTTACCAACCCTTTGCAAACTCCGAATACCAATGAGAAGTATCCGGGAGACACACGGCGGGTGCTAACGTCCGTCGTGGAGAGGGAAACAACCCAGACCGCCAGCTAAGGTCCCAAAATATTGCTAAGTGGGAAACGATGTGGGAAGGCATAGACAGCTAGGAGGTTGGCTTAGAAGCAGCCACCCTTTAAAGAAAGCGTAATAGCTCACTAGTCGAGTCGGCCTGCGCGGAAGATGTAACGGGGCTAAGCAATATACCGAAGCTGCGGCAGCATAGTTTACTATGCTGGGTAGGGGAGCGTTGTGTAAGTGGATGAAGGTGAGTTGTAAAGCTTGCTGGACATATCACAAGTGCGAATGCTGACATGAGTAACGATAATGGGAGTGAAAAACTCCCACGCCGGAAGACCAAGGTTTCCTGTCCCATGCTAATCAGGGCAGGGTAAGTCGGCCCCTAAGGCGAGGCAGAAATGCGTAGTCGATGGGAAACGGATTAATATTTCCGTACTTATATAATCAGTGATGGAGGGACGGAGAAGGCTAGGCAAGCTTGGCGTTGGTTGTCCAAGTGAAAGCGAGTAGGCCGAGAATTTAGGTAAATCCGGATTCTTAAAGCTGAGACGCGAGACGAGCTCCCAAGGGAGTGAAGTTGTTGATGCCCTGCTTCCAGGAAAAGCTTCTAAACTTATGATTATATGAACCGTACCCCAAACCGACACAGGTGGTCAGGTAGAGAATACTAAGGCGCTTGAGAGAACTCGGGTGAAGGAACTCGGCAAAATTGTACCGTAACTTCGGGAGAAGGTACGCCTCTGTTTGTGAACACTTCGCGTGGTAAGCAAATGGAGGCCGCAGTGACCAGGTGGCTGGGACTGTTTATTAAAAACACAGCACTCTGCAAACTCGTAAGAGGACGTATAGGGTGTGACACCTGCCCGGTGCCGGAAGGTTAATTGATGGGGTTAGTCCTCGGACGAAGCTCTTGATCGAAGCCCCGGTAAACGGCGGCCGTAACTATAACGGTCCTAAGGTAGCGAAATTCCTTGTCGGGTAAGTTCCGACCTGCACGAATGGTGTAACCATGGCCACGCTGTCTCCACCCGAGACTCAGTGAAATTGAAATCGCAGTGAAGATGCTGTGTACCCGCACCTAGACGGAAAGACCCCGTGAACCTTTACTACAGCTTGGCACTGAACATTGAACCTACATGTGTAGGATAGGTGGGAGGCTTTGAAGCACAGTCGCTAGATTGTGTGGAGCCGTCCTTGAAATACCACCCTTGTATGTTTGATGTTCTAACATTGGTCCCTTATCGGGATTGTGGACAGTGTCTGGTGGGTAGTTTGACTGGGGCGGTCTCCTCCCAAATAGTAACGGAGGAGCACGAAGGTTAGCTAATCACGGTCGGACATCGTGAGGTTAGTGCAATGGCATAAGCTAGCTTAACTGCGAGACAGACACGTCGAGCAGGTACGAAAGTAGGTCATAGTGATCCGGTGGTTCTGTATGGAAGGGCCATCGCTCAACGGATAAAAGGTACTCCGGGGATAACAGGCTGATACCGCCCAAGAGTTCATATCGACGGCGGTGTTTGGCACCTCGATGTCGGCTCATCACATCCTGGGGCTGAAGTCGGTCCCAAGGGTATGGCTGTTCGCCATTTAAAGTGGTACGCGAGCTGGGTTTAGAACGTCGTGAGACAGTTCGGTCCCTATCTGGTGTGGGCGTTGGATGATTGATGGGAGCTGCTCCTAGTACGAGAGGACCGGAGTGGACGAACCGCTGGTGTTCGGGTTGTCATGCCAATGGCATTGCCCGGTAGCTATGTTCGGAACGGATAACCGCTGAAAGCATCTAAGCGGGAAGCCGGCCCAAAGATGAGTCATCCCTGAACTTTAAGTTCTGGAAGGGTTGTTATAGACGATGACGTTGATAGGCAGGGTGTGGAAGCGTTGTAAGGCGTTAAGCTAACCTGTACTAATTGCCCGAGAGGCTTAACCATACAACGCCCAAGAAGCTTTGGACTTCTGAGTGTTGTAGACAAGCTAAAGTAAGTAGAGTGAAAAGTAGTTACTCACTGATTGAATTGATATCCAGTTTTCTAGATTGTTACCAGTTTTTCCTGGCAGCCATAGCGATACGGTACCACCTGACTCCATTCCGAACTCAGAAGTGAAACGTATTAGCGCCGATGGTAGTGTGGGGTTTCCCCATGTGAGAGTAGGACACTGCCAGGTCCCATTAAGAAGAACCCGCCTAACGGCGGGTTTTTTGCTTTCTGCAGCAAAGAAAAAGTAATGGGGTCAGAGTCGCGACTCTGACCCCATTACTCTTCCATTTTTTTTCCTGGCAGCCATAGCGATACGGTACCACCTGACTCCATTCCGAACTCAGAAGTGAAACGTATTAGCGCCGACCGGTGACCGGCGCAGGGATAGTGTGGGGTTCCGGTGACCGGCCCAGCCCCATGTGAGAGTAAGACGGGCTGGCCCTCCAGACTGCCAGGTCCCATTAAGAAGAACCCGCCTAACGGCGGGTTTTTTGCTTTCTGCACCAGAAAAAAATAATGGGGTCAGAGTCACGACTCTGACCCCATTACTCTTCCATTTTTTTTCCTGGCAGCCATAGCGATACGGTACCACCTGACCGACATGTCGGCCCAATGCCTGGCGACCAACCACATCCCGAACTCAGAAGTGAAACGTATTAGCGCCGACCGGTGACCGGCGCAGGGATAGTGGGATAGTGTGGGGTTCCGGTGACCGGCCCAGCCCCATGTGAGAGTAAGACGGGCTGGCCCTCCAGACTGCCAGGTCCCATTAAGAAAAACCCGCCTAACGGCGGTTTTTTTGCTTTGTGCACCTGAAAAAAGTAATGGGGTTAAAGTATATTAAGCCCATTCCTCCCCCAGCAAACACTCAAAAATGGGGGATCCCTCAGACTCTGACCCCAAAACTTGTTACTTATTGAAGCTTTAATGTGTATTTAAACCTATGTAAAAATAAGTAATATCAGTTAGATAAGAGATCATTGTAAAAAATTTAATTTTTGTGAAATATCCTTTAAGCCAGCAAGGTCTTTTAAAGTACACAGTGCTTACTGTACGTCAAACATAACTAATATTATTGAGGGTAGATCAATGAAACAAATTAAAAAATCATCAGTAGCTACAGCGTTGGGTGCTGTTGTAATTGGCTCTTTGGCGTCAACAGTTGCAGTAGCAGATGTAAATCCATTTGGTATGCAAGCATTAGAATCTGGTTACAGCCAATTCGCTGCAGAAGGTAAGTGCGGCGAAGGTAAATGCGGCGGCGACAAAGCTGAGAAAGAAGGGAAGTGCGGCGAAGGTAAATGCGGCGGAGACAAGAAAGCTGAAAAAGAAGGCAAGTGCGGCGAAGGTAAATGCGGCGGAGACAAGAAAGCTGAAAAAGAAGGCAAGTGCGGCGAAGGTAAATGTGGCGGCGACAAGAAAGCTGAGAAAGAAGGCAAGTGTGGCGAAGGAAAATGCGGCAGCATGTAATCGTCATTTAAATAACGTCGTGTAGCTTGAAATAGAATTATGTAAGGTTACACGAGTTACGGTTTGTACAAATGGCTGTCGAATGATAGCCATTTTTGTCTTATGACATACATTGCTATTATGCAATCCCATGGGGTAGAAGGGGAGAATATGAAAGACATCAATGGCGCTGGCTTAGGTTTTCGTAGAGAAATGCTAAAAGAGCTTTTACCAACGTTGCCAACTGAGGTCGATTTTTGGGAAGTAGCACCTGAAAACTGGATCCCTCTTGGTGGAAAATACCAAGAACAATTTCAGCAAGCGACTTCGCAATCGTCTTTTACAACTCATGGTTTATCTTTGTCTATCGGCAGTAGTGACAAACTGGATATTGAGTTTGTGGAAACGGTAAAGCGATTCCTGGATGCCAACAATATTGCACTGTACAGCGAACACTTAAGTTTTTGTTCCGGCAACGGTCATATGTATGACCTTATGCCAATACCTTTTACTGAAGACGCAATTAAGCACGTTGTATCTCGAATTGTTCAAGTTCAAGATATTATCGAGCGACCGCTGGTTTTAGAGAATGTCTCTTATTACATTGCACCCGGCCAGGAAATGGATGAATTGGAATTTACTGCAAGTATATTAAAAGAATCGGGATGTCAGATGCTTCTTGATGTAAATAACGTGTACGTGAACAGTATTAACCACAAATATGACGCAAAAGCATTTATCGACGGTTTACCCTCTGACAAAATCGTTTATGGGCATATTGCCGGGCACTATGACGAAGCCGAGGACCTAAAGGTTGATACACACGGTGCTGATGTCATTGAGCCAGTATGGGAGCTGTTAGAACATGCTTACCTTACCCACGGCGTATTTCCGACTTTGCTAGAACGTGACTTCAATATTCCTCCTCTAAGCGAATTATTGACGGAAGTGAGGAAAATTAAACAGATTCAAAGAAGGTGTGAAGTGGCTAGAAGGTCATTCGTAAAAGGAAGCGTCGCATGACGCAATCTTTTCAGCGAACCCAAAAATCGTTCGTCGAGGCGATAAAAGATCCACAAACCTATCGAAACACTGACAGTGATAACGCCCGCCGAATGAAAATCTATCAGTCATTATTTTTTAATAATATAGACAATTTCGTGAGTACCGCGTTTCCAGTTTTGAAAGCAATCGTGTTCAAAATGTATGGTGCAAAAGGGTGGGAAAGTATCGTTCGTCAGTTCTTTATTGAGCATGAATGTCGCTCGCCTTATTTTTCTGAGATCAGCAAAGAGTTTGTTGAGTACCTTTCAACAGAGCCATCTTTCGATATTACTCTTCCTGACTTTGCTGCGGAACTTGCTCACTATGAGTGGCTCGAGCTTGACGTCAGTATTAGAAAGAATGAAGACAATGTTGAGTTCTATCAGCAAGAAAACAATGTTACCGCCGTTAGTGTTTCACCGTATGCCTCGTTAGCTTTATACCAATATGAAGTTCACCTGATAGGTGAAGATTACATTCCTGGTAAACCATCCCAAGAACAGCAGTTCTATATAGTTTATAGAGATCGCAACTATAACGTGCAATTTGCTCATGTTAATCCGGTTACTGCTATTTTAGTCAACACACTGGAACAAAGTGAAAAAGGAATGGAAATAGACCAATTGGCTAAGTCTTTATGCCGACAACTTCCGCAAATACCTTCGAATGTGCTTATAAATGGCATGAACCAAACTCTTATAGATATGCTACAAAAGGGAATATTGATTCCCGTATGTTCACTAACAAACAGTATTTAGCTGCTTTATATTAAACTTTCGCTAGGATCTGTATTGAAAGTGAGCGATCAGTCACATTAGCGCTGTCAATCGGGCTTGCTTTCGATTAACATTTAGCACCATTTTTTTGTTCACAAAAATTGTTTAGGTAGTGCAAATGGCTAACAATTCAGATTTCAAAGAAGTCTATAACAAGTGGTACTTTCTAGCATCGCTAGTAACTCTAATCGCGTTCCCGTTGATGCATATCATCGCCGGCTGGTTCACCTTCTGGTTATAACGCAGACATTCAAGGCATAATTGTGACTGCAGAATATATTAAATCAGTAGTGAAAACCGTACCTGACTATCCAAAGCCAGGTATTTTATTTAGAGATGTGACTAGCGTTTTAGAAGATCACAAAGCATTCAGTAGCTGTATCTCGTTACTTGTAGAAAAGTATCAGGGTATGGGCTTCACCAAAATCGCGGGTACTGAAGCGCGCGGTTTCCTATTTGGTGCGCCATTGGCCATCGAAATGGGCATTGGTTTTGTTCCAGTAAGAAAACCCAATAAACTTCCTCGCGAAGTAGTGAGCGAAAGCTACGAGCTGGAATATGGCATGGATACATTGGAGATCCATAAAGATGCTATAGAGCCCGGCGATAAAGTCCTTCTTATTGATGACTTACTTGCTACCGGCGGCACTATTGCTGCATCTGCAAAGTTAATTCGTTCACTTGGTGGAGAAATAAACCACGCAGGTTTTATCATCAATCTTCCAGACTTAGGCGGCGAGCAAAAATTGAATAAGCTTGATATCGAAAGTTATTCAATTTGTGAATTTGAAGGCGAATAGTCGCTGTAAAGCAAAATTATCACAAGGCGAAACACGTAATAATGAGTTATCAGGTATTAGCTAGGAAGTGGAGACCAGGTAAGTTCAGTGAACTTGTAGGTCAGGAACATGTTGTCTCTGCCATTTCAAACGCTCTAGATAACGACCGTTTACATCACGCATACCTTTTTACTGGTACGCGAGGTGTAGGTAAAACTACGATTGCGCGTATTTTTTCAAAAAGCCTTAACTGCGAAGAGGGGCAAGGGGCTAATCCTTGCGGTCAATGTAATACCTGTAAAGAGATAGAGCAGGGTAACTATGTTGATTTGTTAGAGATTGACGCAGCGTCAAGAACCAAAGTCGAGGACACTCGCGAGCTTCTTGATAACGTGCAATACAAGCCAACTCGCGGACGTTATAAAGTGTACCTTATAGATGAGGTGCACATGCTTTCTAAACACAGCTTTAATGCATTGTTGAAAACGCTGGAGGAGCCACCTCCACACGTTAAGTTCTTACTGGCGACCACCGATCCTCAGAAGCTTCCCATAACCATCTTATCCCGTTGCTTGCAGTTTAATTTGAAAGCGATGTCTCGGGAGCAGATAGTTGGACAGCTTAAGCATATTTTAGAGCATGAGCAGCTGTCGTTTGAGCAACAGGCACTCGCGCTTTTAGCTAGAGCGGCTCAGGGCAGTATGCGCGACGCGCTGAGTTTAACTGACCAAGCTATCGCGCAGGGCGGAAATCAAGTGCTGGCATCGGTGGTAACCGATATGCTTGGGTTGATGGATAAGAATCAACTGCTTAAAGTTGTACACGCGGTGGTAAATAAAAGCCCGGCTGATGTGTTGCAGTTGGTAAATGATATTGCAGAGCAAGCACCTGATTATGACAATGTTCATAGCGAGCTTGCGAGTCTATTACACCAAATAGCATTGACTCAGTGGGTGCCCGAAGCGTGTAAGCTTGAAACCACATCGGCCAAAGCAATATTCCAACTAGCCAAAACCATTCCGGCCGAGCAGGTGCAGTTGCTTTATCAAATTGCACTTCAAGGTAGAAAAGACTTACCTTTTGCGGCAGATGGCAAAAGTGCTTTTGAAATGACGTTAATGCGTATGATGTCGTTTGCGCCAAACGTACCCATCGATAACGCTACAAGTGAGATTGAGAATGGGAGGAGTGAGCATAGTTTACCTGTAGATCATGCTTCTTCCAGTGGTGGCCCGGGAAACGTCGGTAAGCAGAAGGAAGCACCGTTAAGCGAAACTTCTGCAAGCGATGAGCAGGAGGAGGTTGCCTCAACAGTGCAGGTTGAATCTACCTCTGCTCAGTCATTAGAAAGTACGCCATCCACCGAGGATGTATCAGCGGCTTCTATAACTGAACAAGTATCTTCAAAAGATACTCAAACTCAGTTTCAGTCTACACTTCAATCTGAAGCTCAGTCAAAGCAGGAACATGCTGCTATTGATGAACAAGATATTCATCAACACTCTGTAGTAAAGACTACATCGGATGTAGAGACACTAACGACATTTAAACCATCCAGTAATCCCAATGCTGATGCGGCGCTTGACGATACTTCTGGTAAAACAGCAGAGGCTCCAAGTGTTACTGAAAAAGTCGAAGACGTACTAACAGAAGACGTTTCAGCACAGCCTGAACCCGCAGCATTGGTGTCTGTTGAATCGCATAAAGAAGTTACTCAGCAGTTTGATGCGCCTCCGCTAGATGCGTATATAGACGATATGCCACCTCAACAAGAAGGTGGAGAGTTGTTTGGCGTTGAAGGCTCTTACGATAATGTTGAACCGTACGCACGTGAGAATGAAACTTCTTCTGTTGATGGCAATTACACGCATGGCCATCCTACTACCGATAACAACAGTGCTAGTATTGAGGCTCGAGACAGCGATACACCTTTATTAAGCGGTGAAGAACAGCTTACTTCTACCGCTGATATGTTGGCGCTTCGACAAAAGCTAAAGCAAAAGAAAGCACAAGATGCTGACACAAAAAGCAATATTGCAGCGAATGCTAAAGCGGAAAGTGCAAGCGATATTCAGGCACGGTTTACAAGAAGCAAAGCCGAGGCCAAAAGCTCTGAACAAATTGCAGACGCCGTTAATCATAACAACGATCAAAGCTCAGAATCAGGTAACGCTGATAACAAAAGCGTAAGTGTTAAGAATAACTTCAAGGGGCTCAATAACAGCCTGGAGCCTGTAAATGAGCCTGCGCGCGAAAACAGCACGGTAAGCGCTTACTATGGCAGCAGTGAGGAAGGCGATAAACACCTACCTCGAAGTGATAGTGAAGTTTCCTCATCATATAGCGCTCAAGAAGTGCCTTCTGATGTTGCTCCATCTAACGAAACTGGAATGCGTCAGTCTAGTGCAACGGCCAATAGTGATTTTGCGCTTGATGAGTTTGAAGAGGATATGCCTTTTTCAAATGATGAGGCTGTCGCTCAGCCAAGTACAGCGCCGTCTACAGAAGATATGCCTCCCTGGGCTACCGATTACGATAATCAGCCACCTCAAGATGTTGAAGGTGCTAACTATGCTGAAGTGCCCTTTGACAACAGTTCGAATTACGACAGTGCTCCAGAGGAGTTGGAAAGTGCGGGAGATCGCTCTTTTACACATGAAGCGTTAAACTTCGATACGCCGAGAAGCAGTACCTATGACGGGCAGTTAAAAGCCTATCTAAATGATGGAAGCAAATTAACTCACGCTAGCCAAATTGACGAATGGAGCAACCTTGTTGAGCAAATGCCGGTTGCTGGTCTACTTAAACAACTGGTACTGCATGCATCGTTCGCTCGAGAGGGTAATCTTGTCACCCTTGAAATTGACCACAGTCAGACGCATTTATTAAATGACAGCGCTAAAAAGCAATTGGTCGATGCAATACATCATGGGTTGGGAGAGAACGTAGACGTCAATATTGCGTTAGGTGAACCGTCAACCACACCTTTTGCGTTACAACAAGAGATTCATGCCATGCGCCACGCGCATGCACATTCGGTAATTAAAACCGACGATACAATTCAAGCATTGCTATCGACTTTCGATGCGTCAGTGCTAACCGATTCGGTTAAAGCGCGATAGCAGAATTATTAACACCAAAACGAAGCGAGACAAAAATTATGTTTAAAGGTGGAATGGGCAATATCATGAAGCAGGCGCAACAAATGCAAGAGCGCATGCAAAAAGCACAAGATGACCTAGCTAAAATTGAAGTAACCGGCGAAGCGGGTGCAGGCATGGTTAAAGTGACCATGACGTGCAACCACAACGTACGCCGTGTGGACATTGATGATTCATTAATGGACGACGATAAAGACATGGTTGAAGACTTGGTTGCTGCAGCGTTTAACGATGCGGTACGTCGCGTCCAAGAGACTAGCAAAGAAAAAATGGGCGATGTAACTGGTGGTATGCCACTACCTCCTGGCTTCAAAATGCCGTTTTAAACGAGTATTCAGCTCTCAGTCCCTTATGCGTAAGCCTGCGTAAACTCGCTCGGTTTACGGGGTATGATGGAGGCTTAACTCTGAAAAAGCTCTGGTTCATTGCCAGAGCTCTTTTATATCTATTCTCCTCAGCGAAACCACCAAATCCCCTCTATTTTCATGCCAACCTCATATCTCTTTTTATAAATTGAACTCGTATGGCTTCATTTTCCTCCTAATGTTTAAGCTTTGCTCGTTGAAAACAGACGTTTGGTTATATTTACACTAATATTAATAAATGCGCATGAAAGGTTTAGCTTAACTTGTTCTTGGTCTATATTTTATGTTTATTATCTTTTCAGTTTTACTTTATAGCGCTCTTTAAAGACTGATAACGCTGCTATTTACTTAGTGTAATTCAAATAAGGCGGTTGGATTAACAATAATGCATGACGAAACAAGTGAACTCACTTCATTAGTGAATGAATGCGACAAAGAACCGATTCATCTTCTGGGGAGGATACAAAATCATGGTTTCATGATTGTCGTAGATAGAGAAGGTGCTATTACCCATTTGTCCGAAAATTTGGGCAGCTTTGTCAGTCTTCCGCCTGATAAGCTTATCGGTCACACGTTTTGGGAATTGCTTGACCGTAAAATTGCGCACGCTATACGAGGTGCGCAGAGCCAAGCTATGATCCTCGGTAAAGCAAGCTATCTTCATTCTGTATCATTGCCGCATTGTGAAGATATTTTCGATTTATGTGTTCATCAAAGCGCAGAGCATTTAATCCTTGAATTCGAAAAAACAGAGAGCTCTGGTAAGTACGAGGGGGTTATCACAGCGTTAATGGCGCAAATGTCAACGTTTTCTGAGCTTGAAGAACTTTATGAAGGTTTGGTTGAAAGCGTTAGGACTGCAACGGGTTACGATAGGGTAATGCTCTACCGGTTTTTATCTGATGGCTCAGGTGAAGTTATTGCAGAGTCAAAGTTAAGTGAAATGAACCCTTTCTTGGGGCTGCGTTACCCTGCTTCTGATATTCCGCGTCAGGCAAGACAACTCTATAAAAAAAACCTTATTAGAACTATTTCTGATGTAAACGGTGAAACTTTCCCTATCATTGGTAACAACAAAAGCGATGAAGCTTCTATAGACCTCTCACTTTCACGTCTAAGGGCGGTGTCCGAAGTGCATATTCAATACCTTAAGAATATGAGTGTTGGCGCTTCTATGTCGATATCTCTCATAGTTGAGGGGGAATTGTGGGGGCTAATTGCTTGCCATCACAACACAGAAAAAGCCATTCCTGCTCGGCTAATTACACAGTTAGAACTTTTCGCAGAAATGTTTTCACTAGAATTATCGAGAAGGCTGGTAAATGAACGGATAAGAGTAAGCGAAAAAGCAAATGCTACTTTTACCCGGGTACTTAGCAACCTTTCTTTAGGCAAGTCGCTTAATAATGCCATCGTAGAACAACTCTCCTTGCTTAAAACTCTGATAGATATTGACGGCATAGGCTGTTTTTTTAGCAATGAATATACTAAGGCGGGTGCCGCATTTAGCTCGCGAAAAATTAAACGACTAACCGCAATACTGGCTGAGCTACCTGATGAGGATATCCATCAGTTCGACAACTTGACAGACATAGATGGTGAGTTAGCTGACGAGTATGTAGCAGGCGTATTGGCGTTAAAGATATCTAGTCAGCCGATGGACTATATTTTTCTTTTCAGAAACTCAGTGGTTCAACAAGTCTTTTGGGCGGGTAATCCTGCAAAGCGTGTTGAATTAAAAGATGGCAAAGAAATGCTTACTCCACGAACAAGTTTTGAAAAATGGGTAGAAAATAATGAATCTACCTCTACACCTTGGACAACACTAGATATTGAACGTGCGAAGTCTATTAGGCTTGGGGTAATGGAATTAACCATTCGCCATTTACACGAAAAAGAATTGTTGCAACGTGAAGCGAAAAAAAGACTTGAGTTACTTATCGGAGAGCTAAACCACCGCGTTCGCAATATTTTAAATTTAGTCAGCGCGATTATCGGTCAGACATCGCAGAATAAGAAAGATACTGATGAATTTGTGGTCTCGTTATCATCAAGAATCTCAGCACTTGCGCTAGGCCATGACCAGCTCACTCATGCCTCATACAACAGCGTAAGGTTCAAGGAGCTACTTCATAACGAACTCAAAGCGTACATGATCAAAGACTCGTCTTTTAAGATAGAAGGCCCTGATATACGCATTCTTCCTTATGCGGTAACGCCTATAGTGCTAGTTTTCCACGAGATGATTACAAATGCAGCGAAATATGGTGCTTTAAGCGCGACTAGTAACGAAGGAAGAGTTGCGATAACCTGGGAACTAGACGAAACGGGTTGCACAATCAAATGGGAGGAGGTTGGGGGGCCACCCTTACATGGTTTGGGTGAAGAAGGGTTTGGAATGACGGTTATAAAATCAGTTATTCCCCACGAACTTAAAGGCAAGGCGTCACTGAGAACTAAAATTACCGGGCTCAAAGCAGAGTTTCTCATTCCTCGCAAATATATAGAGTTCGGTACTAGCCAATTAGGCACTCAACATGCAACTCATGGCGAGAAGACTCAAGCCGTCAGTGTGGCTAATGCCGAAAAAATTCTCACGAGCGCATTCATCGTTGAAGACAACCTACTTATTTCGCTTGACCTCAAGAAGCATCTTAAACAGTTGGGAATTGATAAGATTGATATTTTTGGCGACATAAGTTCCGCAAGAGCTGCATTGGCTAAAGGCAAACCCTCGATTATGTTTTTAGACGTTCACCTAAGGAATGAGAATACCTTTCAGCTAGGCATTGAAATACAAAAGCTCTCTATCCCCTTTCTATTCATTACGGGTTACGGAGCAGCAATTGAGCTGCCTCATGAGTTAACTGATGTAGATATACTAACCAAACCCGTCGACACAAAGTTGCTAAAGCGTTCCATTGAAGCTTTTGGTTTTAAGGTGTGAATCAGTGACTGACAATACTGGTCCTGTGATACTTCTTGTGGAAGACAATTTAGTTGAAGCGATGAATGTTAAAAATGCGCTCACTAAAGCCGGTATGCAAATGTTAGGCATAGCAAAAACCGAAAACGAGTTGTACTCATTCGTCGAAAAACGGGTTCCCGATCTTATTTTGATGGACATTGGTTTAGGGGGAGTAGATTCTGGTATCGATATTGCGAAAAATATCACGGAAAGGTTTCAAGTGCCGGTGGTATTTAGTACCTCATACTGTGATGACACGACAATTGCTAATGCGCTCGCGATTTCCCCTTATGGATATCTAGTAAAACCGTACGGTGTGCTTTCACTCACTACTACTATTCAAGTTGCGCTGGAAAGAAAAAAAACGGAAAAAGCGCTAGCTTCTTCTAATAGGCGTTTTGCAATGGCGTCAGAGATTGCGAAGTTAGGCGTGTTAGAAGTCGATACCTCTACTCAATCAGTCGTCATTGAAAGCGTGGAAAACCTTTTTGATTTTCCACGCAGAATGCCAATATCCAAATTCCTTTCGTTGTTTCCCGAAGAGAAGAAATCTGAGTTAAAAGAGGCGATAGATTTAAAATCGAATTACCTCACAACGTTGCAGCTAAAAATTGAAGGTCAACCGACTAAATGGTTTCAGGTTGTCCTTTCCGACGTAGGGTGGGGCGAAGACTATGTCCAAATTGGCGCCATACAAGATATATCTATCCTACAGAACACACAGTCAAACCTGAGCGTTGCAGATAAAATTGTAAGTGAGATTAAAGAAGGTGTTTTAGTCTGTGATGCTAAAGGTCTCATAATAAAAGCAAACCAATCCTTATGCGAGATGCTAGGCATACAAGCCGAGCATCTAATATCTACTCACATTAACAATGTTTTTCCTAAAGCACGTAAACACGATCCTCGCCCAGACTACCTGATAGACGGTTTAAGGACGGAGCTTACCATTGTAAGTGAGGGACGCAGGTTTCATTTAACCATGTCGGTAACCTCGTTCGATCTTGGGAATAGCGAAACAAATTTTGTTGCCATACTTACCGATGTTTCAGAACTTAAGTCATCGGAAAATCAACTCAAATATCTTGCATTCACTGACGCCCTCACCGGTGCAGGAAATCGAAACTTTTTGAACAGCATTGTTGAGACCTACAGTGAATCATTTGAGCCCTGCTCAATTATATTTATTGATATCGATGAATTTAAGCTTATTAATGATACCCACGGACATGAAGTGGGCGACGAGATATTAAGAGCATGCGCAAGCCGGTTTAAAGCAGCGTTAAGAGATGATGATTCTGTTATTAGGTTTGGAGGTGACGAGTTTGTTGTTGTGACAAGTACTACCTGTCATAAGCTTTTAAGTAAAATGACATCTCGGTTATCTTCTTCACTGAAAAAAGTGTTTAAGACAACATCAGGTGACTTTCAAATTACCGCAAGTATTGGGCTTGCATCATCTACAGAAAATATGTCGCCAACAGAACTGCTAAAAAATGCCGATATTGCAATGTTTTCAGCAAAACAAGGTGGTAAAAACAACGTTGTCACATTTAGCGAGAACCTGTCGAAAAACATTGAATATAGGCTGTTTATACAACAAGGGCTTAAAAGCGCAATTCAAAGTAAACAAATTACCGCTTACTTTCAGCCTATAATGGGCTCAAACGGTGAGGTTTTAGCCGTGGAGGCCTTAGCGCGCTGGCACATTCCCAGCCATGGACCTATAAGCCCCGAAAAGTTTATTCCTATAGCTGAACGTACAAAGCACATACATGACATTGGTCTTTTGATGTTAGACGAGGTTTGTTTCGCACTTAAGGCGTTAAGCGGGTGGGGGTTTTCAAAGGTAAAGTTCAACCTAAATATGTCACCGGTACAGTTACAGAATAGGGGAGTTATAGAGCTGTTTGCAGAGCGGTTTGCCTTCCATAATATTGACCCTAAACGAATAGTAATAGAAATAACTGAATCTACGCTTCAAAGTTCAAAGGCGAGAGAGGTGCTTACTAAAATCAAAGCACTTGGCGTCATTGTTTCCATCGATGACTTTGGCACTGGCTTTTCTTGCATATCGGAGTTGGCTGACGAAACATATGACGCAATTAAAATTGATCGCTCGCTACTGCCTGATTTCCCTCTGCAAAGTAAACAAGAAAAACGCAGGGAGTTAATTATCGAAAATGTGGTTGCCATGTGCGTGAAGTTGGGAATGCCCTGCACGCTAGAAGGGTTAGAGACGGTTGAACAGGTATCCTTCGCCAAAAAAATTGGAGCCAAAGCTATGCAAGGGTATTACTTCACTAGGCCTTTGAGCTTAGTTGGCTTAATGGAGTACCTGCAAGCGGAGCATGCTTCGACACTTATTGATATTGCCGCTCCCGTCGAGGGGCGATGAAGAAGCTAGTTAGCTGAGTTAGTCCAGCTTTACTTTTTTTGTTTAACTTTTATACCATTCTGCGTTTATTTGACATCTGTTCTCACTAAAAAGGTTTCAAGCACCATTTTACGTCGACAGAAGCTTGCCTATCACACTAAAATATTCCCTCTCTTAGAATTGGTCCTTAATCTGGTCAAATTCGTTATATTATTGATTCTTTGTCTCCCCTGCGTTCAGACAGTTTCTTTTTATAAAAAGCGCAGGGAAAACGTAAAACCAATCACCCTAAATAGAGGTTAAGTAGTGCTAAGGAAAGGCTTAGTTATCACCACGGTTCTTTTGCTACCTATCGCAACTGTGTTGTTTTTTATGAGTGTTCACGAACTGTTTAAAATGAAAACGGTCACGGTAGACCCAAAACTTAAGGAAATTTCTGGAATAGAGTTCGACAAATATAAAAGATTGTGGGCTATCAACGACAGTGGTGACGGTCCGATTTTATATATGTTGAACAAAGATGGCAGCATAGAGAGAGAGATTACCGTATCAAACGCTAAAAACGTTGATTGGGAAGACATGACACAAAACAGTTTTGGTCATTTCTTTCTGGGTGACTTTGGCAATAATGACAACAAACGTCGCTGGCTCACTATCTATAAAATCGAAAATCCCATTGATATTGAAGGTGATACTACGGAAGCAGAGATTATTAAGTTTACTTATCCTGAAATGGGAAAAGGTAAAGTAAAGCCTGAAGACAAAAACTACGATTTAGAAGCGTTTGTGGAATACAAGCGCAACCTATATTTATTCACGAAGAATAGAACAAAGCCATTTGATGGCATTACAAAATTGTACAAAGTGGGCGATCATGCGGCGAATTTCGATGCAAAGTTAATCGGTGAGTTTAAAACCTGTACCACCCTTGAGAAGCTATGTTGGATCACCTCTGCGGCGATAAGCCCGGATAGGAAAAAGCTGGTATTGCTAGATTCAACCAGCTTGTGGCTATTTGAGAATTTTGAAGGCGACAACTTTTTTAGCGGTGACGTTTCTCGTATAGATCTCGGCGTAGTTACACAAAAAGAGGCTGTTACCTTCTATGATGATAATACCCTTGTTTTTACTGATGAAGAATACAAAGGCTTGTTTGGTGGCAATGTATACGAAGTTAAACTCGACCAAGTGAAGCGGAACGTGATTAAATACCGTGAAAGCCCGAAACAAACCGAACAAATACCAAAGCAGTAAATATTATGAAGTTCAGCCCGCTACTCTCAGAATTAATCCAGGCATTAACTTGTCTTCCCGGCGTAGGTAATAAAAGCGCCCAACGCATGGCATTTCACCTTTTAGAGCGAAATCGCACGGGTGCGGTTGATTTAAGCAATGTGTTACATAATGCCATGGAGCATATTCATCACTGTAAGCGTTGCAGAACGTTCACCGAAGATGAACTATGCGATATTTGCCGTCACCCAGAAAGAGAAGCTAGCGGTTTACTGTGTATCGTAGAAAGCCCTCAAGACGTATTAGCGATAGAACAAACGTTAAGCTACAAAGGTCAATATTTTGTACTAATGGGGCATTTATCACCAATTGATGGTGTTGGACCCGAAGAAATTGGTTTAACCGAGCTTGAGGCACGCCTAGCCGCTGGTGGGATTAGTGAAGTTATCTTAGCCACAAACCCCACCGTAGAAGGTGAGGCAACGGCGCACTACATTGCTCAGCTATGTACAAGTCACAACGTCGATGCCTCTCGCATTGCTCATGGTGTGCCTGTTGGGGGAGAACTCGAATACATTGACGGTAATACACTCACCCATGCTTTTTCAGGTCGCCGCAAGCTGTAACTATGATACAGAGTGTTTTAAGTATCTAAAAAACGCTCTCTTTTCATAAAATCCTTCCCCCGTTTTCTAGTTGGTTCCTGCCTATTCGCTCGCTAAATAGGCGGTATTTGTTTTTTTTCGAAAAAGTTTACGAATAGAAAATAAATTTTCGTACTAAACGTTGAAAAGTGCGTTGAGCGACCTTACCTGTTTAACATCAAACGTGATCCATTCAACGAGGAGATATTGGATTATGGCTGAAGCAGCCCACAAAGAAACCCACGGTTTTCAAACAGAAGTAAAACAGCTTCTTCAACTGATGATTCACTCTTTGTATTCAAACAAAGAAATTTTTCTACGCGAACTAGTATCAAATGCGGCAGACGCTGCAGATAAACTGCGTTTTCGCGCCCTAGAAAATGATAGCCTGTATGAAAACGATGGTGAATTAAACGTAAAACTTAGCGTTGATAAAGAAGCGAACACGGTTACGATTGCCGATAATGGTATAGGTATGACTCGTGATGAAGTCATCGCGAACTTAGGTACCATTGCTAAATCGGGTACTAAAGATTTCTTTAGTAAGCTTTCTGGCGATAGTGCAAAAGACTCGCAGCTTATTGGTCAGTTCGGCGTAGGTTTCTACTCAGCATTTATCGTTGCAGATAAAGTTACTGTTCGCACTCGTGCGGCTGGTGCTGATGCATCTACTGGTGTTGAATGGGTTTCAGACGGTGAAGGCGAGTTCACTATCGCTGAAATCAACAAGCCTACTCGCGGCACAGAGATTACGCTTCACCTTAGAGAAGATGAAAAAGAATTTGCCGATACATGGCGTCTGCGCTCGATTGTAAGTAAATACTCAGACCACATCAGCATTCCTGTACAAATGTGGAAAGATGAAGTGCCAGAGAGTGAAGGTCCGGAGGGCGAGAAAATCGAAGCTCAGCCTGGTGAGTGGGAAGTGGTTAACAAAGCCACCGCGCTGTGGACCCGTGAAAAGTCTGATATTAGTGATGAAGAATATAACGAGTTTTACAAGCACATTTCTCATGACTTTACAGATCCGCTAGCATGGGCGCACAACAAAGTAGAAGGTAAAACTGAATATACCAGCCTACTTTATATTCCTTCTAAAGCGCCATTTGATATGTGGAACCGCGATCAAAACCACGGTCTTAAGCTTTATGTTCAACGCGTCTTCATTATGGATGACGCAGAGCAGTTTATGCCGACCTACCTGCGCTTTGTGAAAGGTTTACTAGATAGCAACGACCTTCCGCTAAATGTGTCTCGTGAAATTCTTCAAGACAACAAGATTACTCAAGCGCTTCGCCAAGGTTGTACTAAGCGCGTTCTACAAATGCTTGAAAAAATGGCTAAGAACGACAGCGATAAGTACCAGTCGTTCTGGAACGAGTTTGGTAATGTACTAAAAGAAGGCCCAGCGGAAGACTTCAGCAACCGTGAGAAAATTGCTGGTCTATTGCGCTTTGCTTCGACACACGGAGAATCTGACGCTCAAACGGTTTCATTAGCTGATTATATTGAGCGAATGAAAGAAGGTCAGGATAAAATTTACTACGTGACCGCAGACAGCTTGCAAGCAGCGAAGTCTAGCCCACACCTTGAGATATTCCGTAAGAAGGGAATTGAAGTATTGCTAATGGGCGAGCGCATTGACGAATGGCTAATGTCTCACCTAACTGAGTTTAACGAGAAACAATTTGTTTCTATCGCTAAAGGAAACTTAGATTTAGGCGACTTAGAAGACGAAGAGTCTAAGAAAGCCCAAGAAGAAGCAGAGAAAGAAGTAGAAGGCGTACTAGAGCGAGCGAAAACAGCACTAGGTGACAAGGTTGTAGACGTTAAATTTACGCACCGTCTTACTGACTCTCCTGCCGTTATTGTTGCCGATGATAACGGTATGACTACACAGATGATGAAGTTGATGCAGGCAGCTGGCCAGACAGTGCCTGACGTGAAGTATCACTTTGAACTCAACCCAGAACATAGTTTAGTTAAACTGCTTGCCGACACGCAGGATGAAGAGCTATTCAATCAGTGGGTTGGTGTATTGTTCGACCAAGCTGCATTGTCAGAGCAGGGTAGTTTGAAAGACCCGTCTACGTTTGTTCAGAACTTGAACGCATTGCTAATGAAGTTGGCTAAATAAGCAGGTAGACAGAAGGTTTACACTTAAAAACGGGCATCATGCCCGTTTTTTTATGTCTGCTACCAACAAAAATAAATTTGGCCGATTTATTGTGCTATATTTTGGCCGTTAAAAATTTCTAGTTAATCACTTAAAACTTCAAAAATTCATGCTTTAAAGAAGATGAATTACCGGGCGATTGGCTTACAGGTTTAGACTTAAATTTATAAAAACGCCTATAAGCTGAACATATATTCGCCATTAGTCTTAAGATTAACTTTACGGTACTTCTTACACTTGTCACTACAGTGTTGAATGTGTAAAGTGCCCGAAGTAAAAAGTTCAAAAATCATAAGCGGAGAACGCACTCATGCGAATCATTCTTCTCGGCGCTCCTGGCGCGGGTAAGGGCACACAAGCTCAATTCTTAATGGGCAAATATGGCATTCCACAAATTTCAACAGGCGATATGCTTCGTGCAGCTATTAAAGCAGGTACAGAGCTAGGTCTTGAAGCAAAGCGTGTAATGGACGAAGGTAAACTTGTGTCTGATGAGATCATCATTGGCCTTGTAAAAGAGCGTATTGCACAAGATGACTGTAAAGATGGTTTCTTGTTGGACGGCTTTCCTCGTACCATTCCACAAGCTGATGCAATGAAAGAAGCAGGTGTTTCTGTTGATCACTGCATTGAGTTTGATGTTCCTGATGACGTAATTGTTGAGCGCATGGGTGGCCGCCGCGTGCACCCAGCATCGGGTCGCGTTTATCACGTTGTTTACAATCCGCCTAAGGTGGAAGGCAAAGACAATGAAACAGGTGATGACCTAATCGTCCGTGACGATGATAAAGAAGAAACGGTGCGTAAACGTCTTGCTATCTACCACGAGCAAACTAAGCCACTTGTAAACTACTATAGTGCTGAAGCTGAAGCTGGAAACTGTGAATACCACAAGCTAGACGGAACACGTCCAGTTGAAGAAGTTAGTGCTGAACTTGCAGAGCGTTTAGGTTAATCGCCGACAACGTTTATAAAAGGTCGCTTAGGCGGCCTTTTTTGTTGCTTGTAAGTTGATAGCGGATAACGTTTAATAGCAGTCAATAGATGTGTAATTAAGCGCTGTTTAAAACTACGCGATAAAACTATAACATGTGGAGTACACCATGGTTTTGCCTATCACGGCGTTTTACGCCAGCCTATTGGGTATTTGTTACCTTTATTTATCGTTTTTAGTAATTGGTGCAAGGCGTCGCCACCAAGTTGGAATAGGCGATGGTGGTCATGAAGATCTCAATCGATTAGCCAGAGCGCATGGTAATTTTAGCGAATACGTACCCATTACGCTTATTATGATAGCGTGTTTTGAAGCTAATACAGGTCAAGTATGGGCTGTTCACGCTTTAGGTAGCGCACTACTGTTTGGCCGTGCGTTGCATGCCTATGGACTCGGACGTCATTCAGGCGTGAGTTGGCAGCGCTTCGCGGGTATGATACTAACTTTCCTTGCTATGCTATGCGCCTCTATTGGCAACCTTGTGCTTATTCACTTTGGTATGTAAGTTCGATATCTACCGTGGGTTCGTTTATAACAATGCCAGCTAAGCTGGCATTTTTTATGGATAGCATTAAATAAACTGAGGTTGGAGTTTTTAATACAAAGCCATAGTTAAAAATACTTGGTAATCAGGTACTCAGAACAGGTCTTTTTTCTAATTTTTACAGATATAGTGTTTTCGTCAACGCATCTACATTTCAAGGAAATTAATGTATTGGTAGTGCTTTAACATATTAACTGTAAGGAAAAGTCATGGAAAGAGACATAAATTTAAATGGGCACGAGCTTTCACAAGAAGAGCTAGAACAGGTCAGCGGAGCATGGATTGCTAATATTATAGGCGCTTTTGCAGGAGCCGTTGGAGGCGTTTATGGCGCAGCTATAGCAGGCGGTGGTGGCGCTAGTTCTAAATCCCTATGGTCAGCAGGTTTAGTTGGTGCAGGTACTGGCTTTTTCAATCCGGTGGGTAGCGTTGGGCGTTTAGCTGGTTCTGTAGGTTTAGTGTTAGGCGGTGGTGCGATAGGTAACGCCGTTGATTCTCAGTATGAGGAAACGACAGACGAGTAATCCTAATAGGAAAACAGAGGTTTACAATGACCGATGCTTTCTATGCAAGGTCATTACTAGAGAGTGGGGGTAAAGAAGAATGCTAAAAGCTATAATTATTTTAATACTAGTAATTTTCTACACTTTTTTGCTAAAGCGAAGATTCAACGTAAAGATGATGGATGCTTGGCAAGCCGAAACATTAGGCTCTAAGATACTGGTATACGTGATGATCGCTTTGCCTGTTATTCTTGCGTGGCTTACTACGGTTCTCTTCGGATTTCTGTTTCACTGAGCAGCACATAAAAAAGCGCTTGTGGCAAAATAATGCCAGCGAGCGCTTTTTCTTTTGAGCTACTTTTAGAAGCGGTAAGTTAGTTTAGAGTAAACAAAGCGGCCACGAGGATTGTGTACGCTACCTACATAACCATAGAGGTCGCTATCACCATCGCCAATAGCAAATGGAGGCTCTTCATCAAGCAAGTTGTTAGAACCGATGACTAAGCGAAGGTTATCGCTATAGTTGTAACCAAACTGCAAGTCTACTAACATTTGCGAATCAACCGTTCTTGACGTATTTTCTTCGAAGTCTAATACTCCGTCGAAGTCAATGTCAGGCGTGTCTTCAAATTCACCAATAAAGCTAATATTTAAGTTAGCGTCAAACGAACCTTTAGACCACGTTGTACCGAACAACCAACGATGCTCCGGGTAACCGTATTCGCCTGTGTATTCTAGACCGTCTTTTTCAAACTCGTCCATATATGACCAGTCCAGGTTGAAGCGCACGTTACCGTATTCTTGAAGTTCCATGCTGTAATTAGCACTGAAATCTACACCCGAAGCTTCTTGTGACGAGACGTTTTGGTAGGTGTTGAAAATCTTCTGAATAACACCTAGCGACTCACCTTGCTGCGGGTCTAAACGAACACAAATTGTACTGTCTTGATTATTACACTCTGCGTCGTAAACAAGACCAAACTGCTGTTCGTCAATCTTGTTATCTTGGGTAATGCTCCATACATCAATGCTTAATCCAAGCTCTTGAATAGGGGCATAGATAACACCTACGTTCCATGACTCAGATTCTTCCGCACCAAGGTTAGGGTTACCAGCGAACTCGATGTTGTAATCCAGTGATTCACAGTCTTGACCGGTTGCTTCACAACGGTATCTATCTACAAAAAATACGCTCTTTTGTGATGGACCAAGGCCAACTTGTGCAAGAGATGGAGCTCTAAAACCTTGCGCCCAAGAGCCACGCACTGTCACTTCGTCGCTCGGTGCCCAACGTAACGCAATTTTAGGGTTAGTTGTGCTGCCAAAGTCACTATAGTGGTCATAGCGGCCAGCTAATTGAAGTTCTAGCTCTTCAGCCAAAGGAATTGAAAGCTCTAAATATGCAGCATACTGATCGCGTTCTGCTGAAGCTGACACAGATTCAGTACCAAAGATCAAACCGCGTTGGAACTGTACATCAGGCACGTCAGATACCTGCTCTTCGCGATATTCAACGCCAGCCGCCATCATGACTACGTCGTCGCCAAAGTCAAAGGCTTCGCCCGTAATGTGTGCATCAACACTGGTCATCCGTGATTCACCGCGACGCACTAGGCTAGTGGTTATATCGTCAATCACGCTTTGTGGGTTAGTTACACCACCAAATGGGTTATAGTTGCCAAGGTCAATTTGCTCTTGTAACCAGTCAACACGGACCCAGCCTTGTGACTGATCGCCGCTTTGCTCTGAACGGCTGCGACCTTTTTGTACCGACGCTTCCCAGTCATAATCGTTAAATGTACCGCGTAATCCCGCGACTAAACGTAGGGTATCAGACTCAATGTCCCAGCGACGAGCGCCGGCGTCAACAGGGCGGTAGCGACCAATTTCGATGTCTTGACCAAATGGGTTGTTAGGATGGGTGCCTGGAACGGTTAAACCCGCATCTTCATCGAGCGGTGTTGCAGCGCCGCCTGCTTCAGACGTATTGTGCTGCATAGCAAGTTCCATAAACGCTGTAGTTTCGTCGCCAATTTTGTAATCAAATTGACCAATAAAGCCTACGCGCTCAGAGGAAGGAATTACAAGGCCGAAAGGGCCGTAATCGAACAAGCAACTGCCAGAGGCCGTCGCGCTATCTTCTGGGCAGTCTGGGTCGATTGTTTTAACGCCATCTACATAAAAGTAGCCAGGGTAGCCGCGTGATGAACGAAAATCCATGCCGCCATAAGGAGATTGGTTTGCGGTGCCATAACGACCCATTTCATCAGCACCTAGCGTGCTGTTATTAAAGTAGTCGATAATAACAGTAGCGCTGCTCTTTTCGCTTTGAGAGCCCCACAAAATGCTTGCTGTGGTTTCATCATAGTTTGGTCCAGTAGTACCACCATAGCCGGCGTTAATCTCAAGACCTTCATAGTCTTTCTTAAGTACAACGTTAACTACACCTGCTACTGCATCTGAACCATAAATAGCCGATGCGCCGTCTTTTAAGATATCAATGCGCTCAATGGCAGATACTGGGATAGAGTTAATATCAACAAATGAATTCGTGATACTTTCTGCAAATGCACTAATTGCCACGCGGCGACCATTAATTAATACCAGTGTCGCGTCAGGTCCCATGCCGCGAAGTGATACTGCTGCCGCACCATTCGCAGTCGAGTCTTGACTGTTATTGCGAGTTGAGAAGGTACCGGCGCCGGTAGCAGGCATACGTTCAAGTAACTGTTGAAGGTTTTCATAGCCCATACCTTCAATCATAGTTGCATCAATCGATTGAATAGGAGAGGGGCCTTCCATATCGGTACGCTTGATACGAGAACCGGTGACCGCAATTCGTTCAAGGTTGGCTGCTTCTTCGTCAGCTTGCTGTGCATATACTGGGTTTAGTGAGGTAATTCCTGCAAGCGCTAATCCCACTGCTATAGCACTTACTTTACGACCTTGTTTCATTGTTATTTCCTTATTATCCATTTTACTTGTTGTGTGTTTTTGCAACATAGTTATGCTGCGAAATTATCAATAGCACTCCTAATACTAAAGTTGCAATAGGGAAAAACACGAAAGATGTGACTCTTGGTTACAAAATGTGTAAACCAACTCTTACTTTCACGCATGCTTTTCGCAAAATATGAATAATTAAGGCAAGGTAAAGATTGCTTACAAATAGTGGGGTAGCACGTAATTATTCAACTTAAAAATTTGAGTTGATGGATAAAAATAGCGCAAAGGTAGGCGGGTAATTTGTAATATTTTGAAAGAGATCTAATTAATCTAAATTTTGCAGTAGACACAAAAAGCAGCAACTTTTGTAAATCTGATCACTCTAGTAGTGACGCAAATTTAAACGTAAGTAAATGTCTCATAGCTATTTTGCAAAAAGACCGTACCTAACCGAGCTTATTGAAGAGTGGTAAAAACTCTGTCTTTTCTTGGTAAATACATATTGTGCGTATCTAGAGAAAACGCCACAGACGTGGCTTTGCCTTGAACCTCTTCAACTGGAATAAATCCATAGTAGCGGGAATCTACACTATTGTTTCTGTTGTCGCCCATCGCAAGTAAGTGAGCTTTAGGCACGGTAACTACATTAAAACTCTTTGCAGGGCTTGGTATCGGATTAAGTGCAATAGTACGGCTGTGCCCCAAAATTTCTTCAGAATAAACCTGACTACCTGAGGGGGATAATGCTGCCTTCTCACCGTTTATAAATAGTACATTGTTTTCTAGTTCAACTTTATCGCCCTCTACGGCAATAACTCGCTTGATGAGCCTTGTATTAGCGGCGGTGCTGTCAATAATCACAATGTCGCCGCGCTTGATATCGCCTGTTTGAGCGATCACTACATTGGTAAAGGGGAGTTCTAGCGTGTATGCAGATTTATCGACAACCACTCGATCTCCCACTTTGATGGTTGGCTCCATAGAGCCGGAGGGAACATAGTACCAGTCAGCAACACTGCTTCTAAACGAGAAAAGCAAAATAACAAATAAAATAAAAGGCAGGTGGTTTTTTACGCTTTCTTTAATGTTTTTCACAATCGCATTCTCGCTATTGGCACCTGATAGATTCACTTATAGGCTTTTACAGCCCAACCCTGCATTAAATATAGAGGGTAATCAAATCCGTTCGTTCAACTTTTTGATGCGGAAAATGTAAATAACTGTGTCATTGCATGGTTAACATTATCTAAGTTCTTAAGTTTTTATCTTAGCTTTAAATCTACAAGCCTTTGGTATAGGACAGCCTTCGTTATTAACCCCTTAAATGTAGGAGCGTAAATAATGCTATCGGTCGATATATAAAAGTAGCTCTTAACAACATAAGTAATGAAAACTCATGTGGACTAATTCACACAGGTTTTTATTTAGGCGCTTAATATTAGCGACTGAAATTAATATGACCGAAAATGTATCCAGCCAACGTACCAGAACAAGAGCACTTACTAGTGCAATCAAACTCTTCGTGCAATGGCGCATCTGCTATTTACGTAATGCACATGTTTGAACGAGGAAAATAAGTTTAAAAGGAGTAGCGGGGGCATGTGTGACTGAGAAAATGAAGGAATCAGGGCGTCGAGAACAGGATGTGGCGCTCAGTCACACCGAAGAGAAAGACGTAAGAAATAATCAAAGTTTAAACTCTGTTTCTTTATACGCTATTGTGCATAGAGAAGGGCTAGAAGAGCTTCAGCGCCCTATGATGTCACTATGGTGGTCTGGGGTTGCAGCAGGTATTGGTATTTCGATTTCAATCCTAGCTGAGGGGATATTGCATCACCTTTTTGCTGGCTCTCCTCATCAGTTTGTTATAGAGAATTTAGGTTACACGGTAGGTTTTGTATTGGTTATTGTAGGTCGACTACAGCTTTTCACCGAAAATACACTGTCAGTCATTCTGCCGTTGCTAAGCAAGCCATCTATAAATATGGGTGTGTGTATTGCGCGACTATGGAGCATTGTTTTCGCCGCAAACATGGTGGGCACTTTTTTAGCTGCTTTTTTCAGCTATAGTCTAGACGCGGTTCCTCCAGAGTTAGTGGAAGGAATGACTGCTATATCTGAACACTATGCCAAGTTAACACCGTCAGACGCTTTTTCTTACGGCATAACTTCTGGGTTTATTATTGCCGCTATAGTGTGGATGAAGCCTTCGGTGAAGCACTCACAAATTTTGATGATCGTTATTTTCACTTACCTTATTGCCATTGGTAATTTTACACATGTAATAGCAGGCTCTACGGAACTGTTCTTATTAGCTCTTCAAGGGGATATAAGCATAAGCGAGACCGCTTCATTAATAGGCGCAACGCTACTAGGAAATATTGTCGGCGGAACAGGTCTATTCGCGCTATTGGCTTATGGGCAAGTGGTGAGGGAAATAGAAAAGTAGGCTTGACTAGAGCCTTACGCTGTTCATTTCTCACTAATGCGATACAAGAATTAATTAATTTTTCGAGGAGAAGCTGAGGGTTAAGAAAAATGCCCATATCGATAATCGATATGGGTACTCAAACGAATATTTGCAGTTTTCTAGCTTATTAAAATGTTAGATCTAGAGGCATTGTGTTGAAAAGTAAGGTCAGTGGATACTTTCTCCAGGTATAGGTCTGCTTAGAAGCATCATCTCGAGAGGTGCGCCTACCAAGTACTCATCTAATAACACGTAGTCTGGAACGTCTAGTTGATAAGGCATTGTATTCTCTTGATAACCCCATATCTGCTCTACTAACCCATTGTGAACTGATGTAGATATTACATCTCGGGCATAAACATTATTGCTCCATCTTTCAGTACCTAAGATGTACTCACTAGTATTGCCAACTGTATTGGGCATACTATTCGCTTTCATCTTCATTTCATTAGTGAATGTATTATTTTCGACGTAAATATGAGGAAAGCTGTAGTGCCAACCCTCTAAAACCATACTTTCACGTAGTAGCCAGGTTACTTCTGTCGACTCATCTACAGAGTGAACTAAATTATTTTTCACGGTGAATGAAGTCATTTGGAATGACAAATTAAATAAGTAAGTGTGGAAATTACCTGAATTTAGCAAAACAATGTTATTGGCAAATCGTACACGCCCGTTTGAGCCTCCAGCTCCGTCGTTGCCAAACCGAGCCATTGGGAAAGCCTTATTCATAATTATGGTATTTCCCACCACATCTTGATCTGTATAAGGTGCGTTTTTAAGTGCTGGACCGATAAGCTCAATTGCGTAACGAGACTGTTCAATATCGCTAACTTCAATCCAGTTGTAGTACAATTCTGTTCTTTCAGCGCGAGATTTAATACTGTTGCCGCGGTTATTGTGTAAGAAAGAACGCTCAACTTTTAGTACGCTGTTTGGAAATCTGAAAGGATCTGTTGCAACGTATATCGGATGTCCCCACTTGGCATCGGGGGTTGCACGGCCACCAGAATTGGTAATTTCAGTGTTTATTATTGATAAGCTACCAGAGTTGTTGTCTGTACCCAATATTCCGATGCTCGGGCAGTTATGAATGTAAGAGTTGTGAATACTGATATTGTCAGACTCATGTCTAAAGCATAAAGAATCTCCGCCAGTAATTTCAATGTTGTGTAGCTCGATAGAGTGAGATCCTCTTAAGCCGACAGTCCATTCCCAATCGGGATGGTTGCCAACAAAGCGTGGTTTTTTACCATTTACTTCTACGCCTATAATTTTTATTGGTAAGTCTGGTGTTCCGCTAATATTTTTCATAATAAAAGGAGCATAGTCTGAGTCACCTATGACCTCAACCACATCGCCAGCGACCAGCATTTGCATAATGTCTTCAATTTGTCGATGCTCTTGAGAGGGGCCAATTTTCCAGGTTTGCGGGGCTCTTTCTGTATTGGTCGTCTGAATATTCCAATTAAAGAAAAAGCCTCTGTTATCCAATGCGTTTGCACCCGGTTCAACACGAACCCTTACAGTCTTACTTTGCATATAGTCAGATGGTGTAGCGGTACCTAAAACCACTTTGTCTCCGTTTTTAATTACACTTTCGCGCTGTGTAAATGGTTGTCCATTAATTGCAAACCAGCTCCCTTGATAACTATTTATTTTTAGGTCGGTTTCCAAACCATCGATTTCAATACAAGCTGAGGCTAGCTCAGTCGCAAGCGGTTGGTATAGTGACTCTGGAAAAGCGGCAGCTTGAAAATACCGAGTGTCGTTTACTCGTAAATGAAAAGGGGATGTGCGGCAGTTAGCGAACATTTCATCGGTAACTTCCATTGCGAAACTATCGACAACAGGTGTTACCGTCGTACCTACCGATGTAATATTATTTTCGATAACCCACTTAAGCTCGCTGCCAGAACTTGCTTGGTCTTCCCATGATTGCTTTAGGTTAAACCATGCATAACTGAACCCTGAGGTCGCAAAAGTGTGCTCTAAGTGAAGTTTATCACCATAGCCAAGCTGAACCGTACCATTTTCAACAGGGCGTTCATTAACCAGAATCTTTAAATTTCTATGGACAGGCTGGACTTCTAACAGTGAGTTTGGTTCTGCATTGATCATACATGTAGACTTCGCGGAAATACTATCGTTTGAAGTAATCGAGTGGGGTAATATACCGGTATTAGCGCTATCTTTCGAAAGTAGGTAGCAGCCAGATAAGCTCGTGTAATTGTCGTTAGAACGATTACCAACGTACCACTGGTAGTACGTAGTTGATGTCGTTTCATCGTCTAAACTAAGTTTTAAAATAAGTCTATCTAACATAATGTTGCCAAGACGAACGGGGGCTGTATTTTTTATTTTAATTATATCACCATTGAATATTTCCTTCTCTTTACTTGAATATTCGCCGTAGTTGACAGAAAACTCGCTATTGCGCTGAAATTTAGCTACAACAGGTTTTGGTAGGTTTGTTACCTCAATACACTGAGAAGTAACGTTTTCGCCAGGTATTTTATACTTCTCAGCGGGCAGTTCGAAAACTCGGAGACGCTGTCGACGCTCATCGAAGGTAAAATCAGCAATAAAGCAATTTTGGGCAGTGGTTCTTGGCGTTTCTAATAAAACCTTCCATGGATAGTTCCAGCTATGAACGTTTCCATTTGTTGTCGTTTGTGAAAGTACTAAGCTATTCTCTAGAGTGGTTTCCACCTCATCACGAGATGAAATTTTTAACTGAATCGTGTCATTATTGCTTACTAAAATGGGTTGATTGGTGAACTCTTCGCCATTTAGAGAAAGAAGTGCTACACCTTTTGTAGAGGCCATCAATTCTGTCTCTAAGTCAACTACTCTTACACATTTTGATATGACTTCACTGTTAGGCTGTTCTGTTCGGGTTGTCTCAAAAGCAAACTGTAACCTTTCGCCAAGGTCGCTAAACAACTTTACACTCTTCTCTTCACATTGACTTTGGGCAAAGCTTGGTAAGCTAATCAAGCCCATTAAAAAAGCTATTAACCATATTTTACTGAAATGAAAAAACTTAATTTTGTAACCATTCATATTAGACTACTCGATACTACTGACTTAAAATTTCTGGGTACAAGACGAACTATAGTTAGGTAAAAAACTAAATGTTTATGTCTCTTGCCACAGTGTAGTAAGCGTATTTGTTTAAACGGTATCAAACCTTAGGTCCCCGTATTAGCGGTGATACGAGTGATTTAACAGTTCATGTAAAATCAAGTAATTATGTTTTTATTAGTAAAAATTAATTGCTAAATATGTTTTTGTGATTGGCTTTCGTTAGAGGTAAAACCGTTTGCAAAGTTTTTTGGGGGACTTTTGCGTTTAACAAATTTTAATTGTCGATAACTGAGAATAGGTACTATTGACGCGCAGAGTACCGTCAATAACGTTTAGACAAGTTTTAGCCTAAATAAGGATGGTCTAAGCTCATAAGCGCTTCATCATTTTCCATCTGCTGTGCTAACCAGTGACAGAAAAGGGCGATGCGCTTTTTACGTGGTGAATTCTGAAGGTATACAAAATGAGATTTCCAACGAACCGGGTGAGGTATATTAAAAGGAACAACAAGCTGACCTGATTTAACATACTGACCGATCATTATGTCTGATGCCAGCATTACACCTTGTCCAGTTAACGCTGCGCTCAATGCTAAGTCACTGGAAGAAATTTCCGTTTTTTTTAGGTTTTTATTAGCAATATCAATACTGCAATGCTCAAAATAGCTTTCCCAATTAGCTCTATCTCCAAAAGCTAGGGAAAGTAATCTGGCATTTAGTAAATCATTAGGGGTATTTAACGTAATAGTTCGTTTATAGTCGGGTGAACACACCGGGACAATTCCGTTTTCACCAAATTTATGTACTTCTAAGCCAGCCTCCATAATTGAAGACGTCGATGTACTAAAACGAATTGCTATATCTATCTTTCCATCATGTAAGCTTTCTATCTTATTTGAAGCAAAAGTATTGATATTGATGTCTGGATACTGGTTAAAGAATTTAAATAAATTTGGTAACAGCCACAAAGCACAAAACGCCTGTGTAGTACTCACCGTCAAACTACCTTCTAATGGCTCTTCTTGAACTTTGTTTAAACCGTTTATAATTTCACTAAAGCCATTTCGACAAGCTTCAAAGAGTATTTGTCCTTGAGAAGTCAGTAACATCCTTCTTGCGCTACGCCTGAAAAGTTTAACCTGCAAATTCTGCTCTAATTGACGCATCTGCTGACTAATTGCAGCTTGCGTAATGCATAGCTCATCAGCAGCCTTGCTGTAACTTTCATGCCTAGCGGCCACTTCAAAGCAGTGCAAATTATTTAACCACTTTAGTCTTCTATCCATAGTCATAATATAAGTTCATCTAATATTAGAAATTAACTTTTATCGTTGGTCATGTAAAGCTCGATAATAGAAGATAGTTTTAAATACATTCAATAAGGCTTATATGAAAAAGTTCCCTGAAATCGAGAAAAGAGTAGAATTAGATTCGTTGCAGGTCGATAAAAACAAAGGTGTTGCTACTAGTGAAGAAAGCTTTGAAGTTATCGGCTCAAACGGGGAAGACCTAAAAAAGTCGTCACAAATAGCGTGTTTGGAACAAAGTAGTGACGTATTCAAGTTGAACAGTAAAAACTTACTATCGGTTATTGGGAATAAGCTCTGTTTATCGATGCTAAGCGCATTTAAGTAATTTAATTCGCCGTCTAGCTGAGAAAGGGTTTTAGTAAGTCTATGGCGAATATTGCCTATTGGAATGTGTTCGCTATTTCATTATTGGACAATGGATTTTAAGACATTAGAATTGTGGTATTACGCATAATTTCCGTAAATACCTAGCTAGTAATAGCAGTCATTGGTGCATGAAAGTGTTCACGCTATTTAGAACGAATTAAAAGGCAAGCGAATCATTCAGGGACGAAACTCACTATGTTGAATAAACTGTTACTTATCTTAGTCGTTGCTTTTGGCGTAAAACTTTACTTCGAAAACAGCAGCCACCAATTCTCAGACACTCCGTCGGAACGAAATCAACTTCCCACTCAAGAGCTTCTTAAACAAGATTCTTTTACTAAACCTGACCGCGTTTCTTTTATGTGCGACGGGCGACAATATTGTAGTCAAATGGCGTCGTATGAAGAGGCAAAGTATTTTCTGAAAAATTGCCCCAATACGAAAATGGATGGTGATGACGATGGCATTCCATGTGAGAGTCAATTTCGAAGGTTTGACTAATCGCTGAGTGGCTGACAGTCGAATTAAAAGACCCTCGATAATTGGTCGATTCAATTATCGAGGGTCAGAGTACTTCTATCGAGGGTCAGAGTACTTTAATATATTAGTGTGCGTGTTGCTTACTTATGACGCTTACGCAATACATTAAGCGCATCGTTTAGCGACATATCACTGGCCTGAAGCAGTACCGTTAGATGATACAACAAATCAGCGGCTTCGTTTTTAAGCTCTTCTTTGTCGTGCACAGTAGCTGCTAGTGCGGTTTCAACGCCTTCTTCACCTACCTTCTGAGCTATACGCTTAATGCCTTTGTTGTAAAGACTAGCTGTGTAGCTGCTCTTTGGATCGGCATTTTTACGGGCAGCTAAAACGCGCTCTAAGTCAGCTAGAAACGTAAAGGCTGGCGTACTGCCGTCAAACCAACAGCTTTCAACGCCTGTGTGGCAGGTTGGGCCGTTAGGGTTGGCTAGTACCAACAGTGAATCTTGGTCGCAATCGCAGGCTACGCTTACTAAATCTAGCGTGTTACCTGAGGTTTCACCCTTGGTCCAAAGACGCTGCTTCGAGCGGCTAAAAAAGGTCACTTTACCCGTTTCAAGAGTTTTTGCTAGCGCATCTCGGTCCATGTAGCCCTGCATTAATACTTTGCCCGACAGTGCGTCTTGCACTATGGCAGGTAGCAGGTTATCCATTTTGTCCCAAGCCAGTTTATTGCTGTTTTCATTAGTAATGATCACGGGTTTACTCCTTCTGCTTGCGCCGTTAATCCGTGACGCTTACGCATGGCAACGCCATTGCTGGTTAATTCTGCTTTTAGCTCGTCAATATTGATGATGCCCTTGTGAAATACCGATGCTGCAAGTGCGCCATCTACATCAGCTTGTTGGAACACGTCAGTAAAGTGAGTAATTTCGCCTGCACCACCCGATGCAATAAGAGGCACCTCACAGACATCGCGCACGGCTTTAAGCTGCTTCACATCATAACCTTTACGCACGCCGTCTTGGTTCATGCAATTCAGTACAATTTCACCTGCACCGCGCGACTGAACTTCTTTAATCCAGTCGATGGTTTGCCACTGGCTTTTCTGTGTACGAGCTTCATCACCGGTGAATTTGTATACTTCATATTGGTCGGTTGCTTCGTTATAGAAACTGTCGATACCAATTACTACGCACTGTTGTCCATACACATCGTGAAGCTGATTAATAAGCTCCGGGTTGTTAAGGGCAGGGGAGTTAATTGAAATCTTATCTGCACCCATTTCTAAAATGCGCCCAGCGTCTTCAATGCTTTTAATGCCGCCAGCTACGCAAAACGGGATATCAATAACCTGTGCAATTCGGCTTACCCAGCTTTTGTCTACCACGCGGGCGTCAGAACTTGCGGTAATATCGTAAAATACCAACTCGTCGGCGCCAGCTTTTGCGTATTGCTCGGCAAGAGGCACAATATCACCGATAATTTCGTGGTTTCTAAACTGGACGCCTTTAACGACTTTGCCATCGCGTACGTCCAAACAAGGAATTATGCGCTTTGCCAGCATGCAATAGCCTCCTTCACCGTGAATTTACCTTCAAGTAATGCGCGACCTAAAATTACGCCACCAACGTTAGTCGGCTTCAAGGCTTCGATATCAGCAATACTGCCAATACCGCCAGATGCTTGCCAGCTTACATTAGGGAAACGGGCTGCCATTTCTTGATACAACTCGGTATTCGCGCCTTGTAGCGTACCGTCGCGACTAATGTCAGTGCATAGTACATGCTTTGCGCCTACTGTAGCGAAGTCTTCAAGTAAGCCTTCAAGGGCTACACCAGAGTTTTCCTGCCAGCCGTGAGTAGCAATAAGCTTTTCACCGCTGTCGCTAATATTGATATCAAGGGCTAAAACAATGTGCTCTGGACCGTATTTTTCTACCCAAGACTTCACTAGTTCAGGTTGCTTAACGGCCAACGAGCCAATAACCACACGGCTGACGCCAGTTTCAAGTAACTGCGCCACTTCTTCTTCGCTACGAATACCGCCGCCAGCTTGAAACTTCATGCGCTTGGTATCGACCATAGACTTAATCAGTGAAAGCTGACGTTTACTGGTGTCTTTAGCGCCTGTAAGGTCAACAATGTGTAGCCAAGTTGCGCCTTGGTCAGCATAGTCGTGAACCACGTTTACTGGGTCAAGTTCGTATTGGGTTTTTTGCTCGTAGTCACCTTGATAAAGGCGGACTACATGTCCTTCAATAAGATCAATCGCTGGAATAATCATTATAGGTTCACAAAGTTAGTCAGTAGTTGTGCTCCGGCTTCGCCAGAACGCTCTGGGTGGAATTGCACCCCGTAAAAATTGTCTTTATTTATGGCCGCAGAAAACGTATTGCCATAAGTGCAGCTTGCAAGCGTATGCTCGTATTCAGGAACGGCAAAACTGTGCACAAAGTAAAAGTAGGTATCTTGTGGGATGCCCTTAAATAAACTTTCTTCTTTATGAACCACTGTGTTCCAACCCATATGAGGTAAGCGTACGCCTTTTGATTCCATGCGAGCCACATGACCTGGCATAAGGTTCAAACAGTCGATGTTACCTGTCCCTTGAAAACCACCTTCGGCACTGGTTTCAACCATAAGTTGCATGCCTAAACATACGCCGAGCACAGGTTGGGTTAGCGCTTGCAGGGATTCCACTAGCGCTTTTTGCCTAATGCTTGCCATAGCCGCTGCTGCGGTACCAACACCTGGTAAAAACACTTTGTCAGCGCTTTTAATCACGTTTACATCGTCCGATACGTCTACTTCAACACCTAGGCGTTCAAGGGCAAAGCGTACCGACGAGATATTAGCGCAGCCTGTATTTACTATGACTATCTTTTGTCGCTGGCTAGTGTTTACCACTGACATTACAGTGCTCCTTTACTGCTTGGTAGCGCGTCACCCTGGCGTGTAATAGCTTGACGAAGAGCGCGGCCAAAGACTTTGAACAAGCTTTCTACTTGGTGGTGTGCGTTACCTTCGCTGGTGGATAGGTGAAGCGACAGTCCCATGCTTTGTGCAATCGAGTAGAAAAAGTGCGGTACCATTTCTGTAGCCATTTCGCCTACTTGGTCGCGACTAAATTCAGCGTCGAATTTAAGGTGCGGTCGATTTGAAATGTCCATAATACATTCAGCTCGGCACTCATCCATTGGCAATGCAAAGCCAAAGCGTCCAATTCCACGTTTGTCGCCCAAAGCCTTTTTAAGGGCTTCGCCGAGTGCAAGCGCTGTATCTTCGATACTATGGTGATCGTCAATGTGCAAGTCGCCGTTGGTCGTAAGAGTTAGCTCAAAACCACCGTGGGTAGCAATTTGGTCAAGCATGTGGTCAAAAAAGCCCATGCCAGTTTGAATCGTCGACTTCGCCTGTGAGTCAAGATCAACACGCACTCGAATATCGGTTTCAGAGGTGGTACGTACTACCTCTGCAATACGCGATGATGCCAATAAGCTTTTCTGAATATCGTTCCAGTTTAAGCTCTCGCGGTTATATTGGAAGCTGCGAATACCCATATTTTCGGCAAGCTGAACGTCAGTAATTCTGTCACCGATCACAAATGAACGAGTGAAGTCGACTTTACCTTTCTGCAAATATTCCTGGACCAAACCAAGCTTTGGCTTGCGGCACGTACAGTTGTCAGCATCAAAATGTGGGCAAATAAGCACATCGTCAAACACTACGCCTTGGCTTTCGAAAATGGCCATCATGGCTTTGTGTGGCTTGTTGAAGTCTTCTTGAGGGAAGCTGTCTGTGCCCAATCCGTCTTGATTACTTACCATAACGAGTTTAAATCCGGCCGCTTTAAGCTTAAGCAATACGGGAATTACGTTTGGCTCGAAAACTAATTTTTCTAGGCTATCTAATTGCTTATCAATCGGCGGCTCTTCAACAAGTGTACCGTCGCGGTCGATAAATAAAATGGCTTGCTGACTCATGCCGCATCCTCACTATTTTTAAATTCGTTAATCAACTGCATTAAACGCTGATTTTGTTCTTCGGTGCCGATGCTCACGCGTAAACAGTTTTGTAAGTTAAGCTGTTTTGATTGGTCGCGAATTAGCATGCCTTGGCTTACCAAGTATTGCATTAGGGCTGGCGCTTTTGCGTAGCGGAATAAGATAAAGTTTGCTCGCCTGTCGCCCACTAATTCAAAGCCTTCAATTGCTTTTAAGGCTTCAGCTAATGCTTCTTTTTCACGGTTGAGTGTTGCAACTTGCAGCTCAAGTAACGTTAATGACTCTGCCGACAGTGCTTTTGCAGCAATTTGTGCAACCGGTTCTGGAATAGGGTAGGGTGCAATTACTTTTAACAGTGCCTGAATGACTGGAGCTTGAGCAAGGGTAAAACCACAGCGAAGTCCTGCCAGCGCAAACGCTTTCGACAGCGTACGAAGTACAACTAGGTTCGGGTAGTTGTTTATTTCATTTGCCCACGTATTGTCAGCATCAAACTCAATATATGCTTCATCTACCACCACTAAAGCCTTATCAGCAAAGTGATTAAGTACGGTTTTTATGTCTTCGCGCGCAACCGGTGTACCGGTTGGATTGTTCGGTGCGCAGATAAAAATCACGTTCACGTCTTCTTCAGCGCAAACGGCATTTACATTCAAGCTGAAATCATCGTTTAAAGGTACTTTTTTAATGCCCACATCGCAGGTTTCAGCGCTGATGGCATACATACCGTAGGTAGGCGGGCAAATCAGAATTTTGTCTTTACCCGGCGTACAGAAGGTACGAATAAGCAGTTCAATACCTTCGTCGGCACCACGAGTCACAATAAGCTGTGATTTATCTAGCTCTGCATAGTTTGCGTAACCGCTTACTACTGCTTCAGGCTGACAAGACGGATACCGGTTAAAGTTACTGCTATCTACGCAGTATTCGTTAGCATAAGGTGATTCGTTGGCATTAAGCCAATCTTGACCACCGGAAAACAAACGACGTGCCGACTCGTAAGGCTTTAACGGCACTAAGTTTTCGTTAATCAAGTTATCGATAAGTGCCGACATCAGGCGTCTCCTTGCTGAAGGGCCTGCATACGAAGTGCAACGGCCTGCTCGTGCGCATCTAACCCTTCTGCTGCGGCTAGTGCCATAATCGCTGGACCTAAATTGCGCATGCCGTCTTTACTTAGTTCTTGAATCGTGTAGCGGCGCATAAAGTCCAAAAGACCAAGACTAGAGTAATTCTTAGCATAGCCGTATGTGGGCAGCACGTGGTTAGTACCGGACGCATAGTCCCCAGCTGACTCTGGTGACCAAGGGCCTAAGAAAATCGAGCCAGCGTATTTAATTTTTGGTAAATAATCACGGGCGTTTTCTATTTGCACAATTAAGTGTTCAGCCGCGTAGGCGTTACTGGCTTCGATAGCTTGTTCAATTGAATCAGCCAAAATATAGCGTGCATTTTCCATCGCGGGGCGTGCAATCTCAGCGCGAGACAGCGTAGCTAATTGACGCTCAACCGCGGCTTTTGCTTCTTCAATGAGCGTCGTACTGTTCGATACTAAAATGGCTTGTGAATCAGGGCCGTGCTCGGCTTGAGAAAGTAAGTCTGCCGCTACAAACTCAGGGTTTGCGAATTCATCGGCTAGAACCAATACCTCTGACGGGCCCGCCGGCATATCGATAGCTGCACCATCTGCACGTTGGCTAACTTGCTGTTTAGCTTCGGTCACAAAGCTATTGCCTGGGCCGAAAATTTTATCAACCTGCGGAATAGTTTCAGTACCTAATGCCATGGCTGCAACCGCTTGTGCTCCGCCACATAAGAAGATCTTATCAATGCCACATTTTCTTGCTGCATAAGCAATTTCAGGCGCGATAAGCTGTTCTTTGTTTGGCGGTGTGCAAAGCAATTTATTTTCACAACCTGCTACTAGCGCTGGTACGCCGAGCATTAGCACAGTTGAGGGAAGCGGTGCGCTACCTCCTGGGATATAAAGACCAACCGCGTCAAGAGACGTAAAGCGAAGCTCGCATTTAACCCCAGGTGTGGTGGTGAGTGCAATATCACTAGGAACTTGCGCTTCGTGGAAGGCTTTAATGTTGTTAAACGCCGTGTCGATAGCGCTTGCTACTTCTGGCGTTACTTTAGCCGCAAGGGCGTCGATATTTTCTTGCGAGAGCACAAGGTTAGTTAGGTCGGGGCAATCGAACTTGCGAGTATAGTCGAGTACTGCCGCATCACCTTCCGCTTCAACGCGGGCGATAATGTCGCCCACGGTTTGCTTTAACTGTTGGCTATTGGCCATAGCCGGGCGGGCTAGCGCCTGTTTTTTCTCATTTGCCGAGAGAGATGACCAAGTAATCATAATCGTCTGCCTTTTAGCCCATCATTTTTTCGATTGGCATTACAAGAATAGAGCTACAACCAAGGGCTTTAAGCTTTTCCATGGTTTCCCAGAATAAGGTTTCTGTAGAAACTACGTGGATAGCAACTTGCTCTTCATTTCCAGCAAGTGGAAGCACCGTTGGGTTTTCAGCACCTGGAAGTAAGCTTTTAACCTGCTCTAAATACGCTTTTGGCGCGTGTAGCATGATGTATTTACTTTCTTTGGCTAGCAATACACCGTCAACACGAGGCATTAGGCGATTAACCAATGTTACTTTCTCGTCACTCAGTTCGCCGTCGGTACGCTTAATAAGTACTGCCTTACTGCGGAAGATTACGTCTTTTTCCACGAGACCATTTGCTTCTAGCGTTGCACCTGTTGATACCAAGTCACAAATGGCGTCAGCGACACCAGCACGCGGAGCAACTTCCACTGAGCCCTGCAGCATTACAGCTTTGGCGTTAATGCCCTGGTCTTTGAAATAGCGTTCAAGAAGATAAGGGTAAGTAGTTGCTACTTTTTTGCCTTCTAAAGACTTAATGCCGTCATAATCCATTTCATTGGGTACGGCAATTGATAGTCTGCAGCCGCCGTAGTCTAAACGACGTAATACTTCATACTCGAACGGTTTACCTGCCGCTTTGCGTTCCAGCATTTTTTCTTCAAGCTCGTTTTCACCAATGAAGCCAAGGTCACAAACGCCGTCCATAACAAGGCCTGGAATATCGTCGTCACGTACGCGAAGTAAATCGATTGGCTCGTTCGTTGAGTGCGCAATCAGCAGGCGATCACGAATGTTCAATTTAATGCCGATAGCTTTAAGAAGCGCGATGCTATCATCACTTAAGCGACCTGATTTTTGTACGGCAATTCGAAGTCTGTTGCTGTTACTCATTGAAACGTTCCTTACACGTTGTATTTTAACTTTTGATTGCGCCTAAAACGAAAAACCCCCGGAAGTTTCCTTCCGAGGGTCGAGAATTTTTCTATCTGCGCCGTTGGAAGGAAATATAGACCTTCCAGCACGAACCTGAAAGGTTATGCTTTGTGATGGTGGTGATGTTTCGCTGCGCAGTTAATCATTTTGGTGAATCTAATTCCTAATTTCGAACGGCTGAAACATTAGCGGTTTGAGCATCGATTTGCAAGGCAAAAGTGAACTCTTTTGATACATTAACTCTAAATTAATATACATATAATAAAACAATTCGTTATGAACGAGTTGTGAACCATAATTTTAAGCGCCACTTTGCCGATAAATTATATAACACGTACACGTTTTAGGAGGGCGTATGAGCAACGATTTACTGTTTCCCATTTTGCCTCGCAATACTAAAGTGCCGGTGGAACCCGATGAGCGGGTGAAGAAAGTGCAGAAAACGAAGAAATCTGAGCATCTTAGTGAGGGGGAGCGAGATAACTATCAAGATGTTAAGCGTACTGAAGTGATTGATGCGTCAGCCGAGAGCACAAAAGACAAAGAACGAGACAACAGCAGCGGCGGGCTCAAGCACATTGATATTGATGTCTAAGGTACCCTGTTAGTATCAAGTTTCATCTGCAGTTAGCGCTTCAAATAACGCTTCTATTTGCCCGGTGACTTTGTGCTTTGGTAGATAGAAGGGCAGCGGCACACGCCTAGAATGAGACTCTTTCACCTTCACTGTAGCACTTATATAGCTTTCTAACACTGGCAACCCTTGTTGCTTGAGCGATTGTACTAGTTCTGTAGGCAGTTTTGCCTGACTATTAAATTGATTGACTACAATGCCCAATAGCTTAAGTTCTGGGTTATGGTCCTCTTTAAGTTCTGTTGCATTGTCAAGTAAGTGATCGATAGCTTGTGCCGAAAAGTCATCACAATCAAAAGGTACACAAAAGCCATCTGCAGCAATAAGTGCCGCTTTGGAATAAAAGTTAAAATTAGGAGGCGTATCGATAAAAATGTTTTCGAATTCGCCCTTTAGCTCTTTCAATGCATCTCTGAGTTTGAAAATTTTGTACCGAGATTCGAGTTCTCGCTCGACGTCACTTAAGGCTGGTGAGGACGGCATGACGAAGAGGTTTTCAAAAGGCGTGGGGTGAACGAACGCATTAGGTTTTTTTGCGGTTCTAAATATTCCCACCACTTGTTTGAACATATCGGACACGGTAAGGCTTTTCTCGGTGGCGTCAAACCCCGCGTAATGAGTACTGTTTCCTTGGGCGTCTAAGTCTACTAATAAGGTTTTGTAACCCAGTTTAGCGCTTTGCGCCGCTAAATTAGTGCTAACAGTTGATTTACCTACGCCACCTTTTTGATTAAACACCACGGTTATCATAAGAAATCCCTTTATTTGAAGTGATTAAAATATGCCCAATTAATGGTGTTTATGCAAAACATTGTTTGAGGTTTAATGCCAACCACACTCGGCAGGTTCAAAGCAAAAAGTGCTAGCGGGTGATGATTTGAATAGTGTTGAAACAGTGGGCGTGGCCACACCAGCACTTGTTGCTATTAATATAACTATTTTTATCTAGAGTTATGGTGCCAATTAAACGCAATTAAGCAGTAATTGCACCTCCCATAGAGGTAGGAGAAAGAGGGCAGGGAAAAAAGCAAAGTGTATTTAATAATATGTTTACTCTTTTTACCCTGCTGTTATTAGGAATTAACGGTTAAACCTACAGTGCTTGTTAAATCTTCTCGCACTGAGCAAGCCCACGGCGAGAAGAAAGAGTGCAAACGTAGAGGGGGCATTGACTTCAGTTGAAGATGAGGTGGTAGCAAACGAACTTGCAAGTATGATCTCTCCGTTAACAATGGGGTTATTAGTTAAACTGAGCACTGGCCCGTTAAGCGGAGTGCCTGTGGGGAAGAGTGCATCGTAGAGTGCGTTTAACGAGAAATCCTCAAATGATACTCTAACCGCATTTCTAGACTCGGTACATGTAGAGTCAGAGCAAGTTCTCTCAACTTCATTAACGAATATACCCAAGCCGAAGTCGGCAATATTCAAACCAGCAAATAAAGACTGATTTTCAAGTGCCGTAGCCTTTACGCTGTTTCCCCAGAGACCTACCTCCAGATCCACAATGTCCGACGAACCCGCACTAGATAGGCTTGCGTTCGAACCGGATGTGGCGCTTCCTTCAATTCGCGACCAAGTTGAAAGTACGTCAGCACTAAGCGTTAGAAAGCCACTTACTCCAAGTAAGTCTGAAAATAAGTTGAGACTAAGATCGTTAACGGTTCCCCGGCCGGACGTAAAAAAGTTTGCGAGAACAAAACTCGTTAAAGAGGACTGAGATTCGCCTTCAATAATGGCTGTAGAGGCCGATGCATCAAACTGCGTTACGTCAATAGGGGTACCGAAAGAGCCTGAAGAATTAGCACTTCCACCCGCAACGGTTCGAGTTTGTAAATAATTTTCAGGTGCATTTCCACTAGTGTGAGCTAATTTGATAGTGGAACTAGCAATTGCTGTGACTACATTTCCTACATTGCTAGTAATGGAAAGGTCGACATGGACTGCATTCCCATAACTGCTGCTGATTATTGCTGCGTTTGATGAAAAACTAATTGTTGCCAAAGCGAACAATGCGCTCGACAATATTGTTCTTGCTACTGCTCTTATCGCTTTTTTGTGTCGTGGTTGCATAATGAAACCCTCGTTTATGGCTTAGCGTATTGCTAAGCGAGCCTTTTACAAATAAAGCGTAGTAACGAGTGTTCGATTCAGTTATGAGGGTTTCCCCCTAAAATTTAACTTTCGTATACAAGGCGGTGTTAAAAGAAGCTATGCGGGTGACACGATGCTGCTTATTTATGTGGTGTTAACTGTCTAAATATTTAGATTGGTAGTGGACATTCTATGCCGCAAAAATGAAACGGCCCCTTGTATTTGAGAGGCCTTCGGTTAATTGGAGCACTAATCGCTAATGCGAGTAGGCTCGGTTAGGGCGTATCAGTTCAGTTCTTTATCTACCCAGAACTTAGTGCCTTTTACAGTAGCCTGTAAAGTAAGACCGCTTTCCGTCATAGTGTAAACCGTTACATTGCCAAGATAACCTTCGCCTTCTGCAGATGCGCCTTTATTACCCGCTTTTGCCGCTACATCTGCATTTCCGCCTACAGTCCAACCATTCTCAATAAAATAGCTCATCGCCTTTTGAGTATGGAAGACCATTACCACGCGGTAATCTTTAGCGCCTAACCCTAAACCAACACCACCCTCAGCCATATTCATATATGTTTTTGCACCGGTGACGTTATTGTTCACCACCCCGTAGCCTGTGCCTGCGGCCACAAAAAACACATTAATGTTGGCGTTAGTGAATACGGCGTAGCCTGCCGCGTCCCCTATTTGAGAGCGAGTATCTGGCTTCTCCGTATAAAGGCGTGCCAACGCATTCTCTTGCATGTCTAAGATCGCTTGTTGCTTTTCAGCAACAGTACCGTCTCCCATAGACGCACAAGCAGCTAATGCCAAAACAGCAGCCATAAATACAGACTTAATCGCTAACTTACTAATTTTCATGCAATTCTCCTTAGCATGTCAGTGTTTTATCTATCTGCGATAGAAGACATTACCTACCGCTAGTAATTCAATAAAAAACCGTTTTTATTTACGTTACATGACTTGTACGCAAAAAGTGTGCTAAGTGGAACATTCAAACTTAAATTAGGAAAAAGCTAAATGCGGTAAAAAATTCTCTTAAGTCAAGGTTCACCATTCGATTTCAAGTTCTAGCGCGCCGGGATGATCGGTTTGACCGACCATTTCCTCATACGGTGTACTCTGTCGAAGCCAGACGTGCTCAAACGCCTGAGAGTCGAAATGTACTCTAATTTCATTCAAGCAGTGAAACGTTTTAGGTTGCGACTTTTTGTCTCTAACTAATCTGCGTGATGCACCCATACCCGTAGCAGCAAGGTAGTTACCACCTTCTAATGACTCAATGTATAAATTCATAATATTGCCCTCGTTAGGTCGCAGCTAACTTTGGCTGCGTCATAGTATTAATTAGTCGAAAACAGTCACAATGATCATTAATTTTGTGTCATGAACGTTTTGATTTACCGTCATTAGAACCCCGAACCTTGGAGGCAGAAAAGAGCTTGCTGGAAGCAAACCGTAACAGCGAGCGTTACCACCATGTGTTTGTGCACACCATAACTCCAGCCTTGTGCAAACTATCGTGTACTTGCTTTTTATCTTCCGAGTTAAGAAATGCGCCCAACTCAAACTGCTGCACAGGGGTTTGTAAAATTAATCGTGAAATCCGTTTTAAGCTTGTGTCCTTTTGATAAAACAAAGACGTATCTGGACGGGGGAAGCATAAGCTGGTGCCGTTAGAACAAGAAATAAGGATGCGATCATCCATAACTAAAATTGTTTCCCATCGGTAGGTAGCTTTAGACACCAAGTACATAACTAGCGCTAGCAGCCCAACTTCTAACCCTGCAAACGGCAAGATAACCCAGGCACCAACTATTGACCACGCAATAGCAATCAGACCAATAAACAAAGCAAACACCATAATTAGGTATTTAGTCTGCCGCCATGTTGCTGAGCGGTTTGGCGAAAGATGCAGTTGCAGCCGCTGCTCAAATGTAGATACTTCAACCATATTTTACAAAGTACGGTATATGATAATTGTGTAAGTAAAAGTTTATACGTTACGAGCCCACAATAGTTTGAAAAATGTACGGGTGTGAATGATTAACGTATCAAGCGAATTTATTTTCTGACAATTACCACGGTTTTGTCGTAAGGACGTGTGTGATCTCTTTTATAAAGCGCCAAACGGGCAAATTAATTTTAGTTTTACTTTTTCTTATCTGGGGGAGCCTTTTATTGTCTCAGCCCGCACTCATTGAGCTTGTTAGGGAGTTTGGACTTTTCAGCGGGCTAGGTGTGATAGGGGCTATATTTGCAAACGCTACAGGCGCCGGTGGCGGTGTGGTGTTCGTTCCGTTTTTTAACTATCTGTCTTTCTCATCTCAAAGCGTAGTGGCAACTAGCTTTGCCATTCAATGTTGCGGTATGACCGCTGGCGCATTAACTTGGGCGGCGTATTATAAAAGACAGCATAGGCACGATGACTACTGGAAAGCGCTCCCGAGCGCGCTAATGCTAACCATTCCTTCATCAATTTGCGGCATAGGATTCGCTCAGTACTCGTCGCAAAGCATACTTCTGCTCGAACACTTGTGGGGCGGAGCTAATAACCTTCATATCGCTTTTGGCAGTTTTTCCGTAGTTTTGGCGATCGCAATTTTTGCGTCTATTCCATTAATGAAGCGCACTCATTTTAATAAGGATTTATTAACTAGGGACTTAGTCTTTATGCCCTTTATCGGTTTTCTGGGCGGAATTATTACGGCGTGGCTTTCAGTGGGAGTGGGTGAGCTAGTGGCTGTTTACCTTATTATTCGTGGGTTTAATGTCACCATGTCTATCGCTATCGCGGTTATTCTATCGGCGTTTACCGTGTGGTCTGCATTGCCGTACCACGCTTTTATAAATCCTTCGGTGGTATGGCAGGTTGTTTTGTTTGCCGGCGCGGGCGCGGTAATCGGTGGAATAATTGCCAAATATGTAGTTTTGGCATTTTCTGCTCAACGCTTAAAACTTTTTTTCGGCATGTGGGTACTAATTTTAGGCATTACAAGTTTACCAATATTTTAAGCGTGGCTATCGCTGCTAAATATAGTAGTCATTGCGGTTGTGCTTATAATGCAAATACTTCTTCAAAAACGCTAATCTGCACAAGGAAAGATAAGATGGATATCAATCCTGTTCCCCAGAAACGCTTTAACGTGCTTCAGCCAGAATGGTCATCTCATGCGGTTATTTATCAAGTAAACACTCGGCAGTTTTCAAAAGAAGGAAATTTTGAGGGAGTAAGAAAGGGACTTGCACATATTAAATCCCTTGGAGCGGATATTGTTTGGCTTATGCCGGTTCACCCTATTGGTGAAAAAAACAGAAAAGGAGCGCTTGGCAGCCCCTATGCTGTTAAAGACTACTTGGCCATTAGCCCAGAGTTTGGTAGCGAAGAAGATTTCAAAGCGCTGGTGGACGAAGCGCACCGACTATCGCTCAAAGTCATTATAGACTGGGTACCAAATCACAGTGCATGGGATAATCAATTGGCTGAACAACACCCTGAGTGGTACGCCAAAGATTATAAAGGCGATTTTCGTCCCTCGCCGTGGTGGGATTGGAGCGATATTATTGAGTTCGATTATGAACAAATTGGCCTTCGAAAATACATGATTAATGCATTGTGTTATTGGGTTGAAAAGTTCAACATCGACGGCTTTCGCTGTGATGTAGCAGGCTACGTGCCCAACGACTTCTGGCGTCAAGCCGTTGAGATACTCAACGCAATCAGGCCGGTCTTTATGCTGGCTGAATGGGAGAATCGCGACCTTCACGAAAGTGCGTTCAATATGACATACGCATGGAGCTGGAATGAAACACTTCATGAACTCGCTCACGGAAGGTGCTCGCTAGATAGGTTGCGCAAGTATTATTCGTGGAACGAGCGCAGCTGGCCAGCCTCTGCCTATAGAATGACCTTTGTTAGTAATCACGACAAAAATGCCTGGGATGGCACACAGCGAGAGCAATTTGGTGATGCACTTGAAGCCTGCGTTGTGTTGTCCGTCATCGGTGAGGGAATGCCGCTCATTCACAACGGGCAGGAAGCTGGAGAAACTAAGCGTTTAGCGTTTTTTGAGCGCGATCCAATATACTGGCAAGAACATGAAATAGGCAACTTGTACCGCAAGCTAATTAAACTCAAAAAATCTAAAGCCGTGCTAGGAAATGGAGAGTATGGCGCAAGAATGATTCAGGTCCCAAACTCAAAAATGGACAAGGTTTTTAGCTTCGTGCGTCATAACGAGCGAGAAAAAGTGTTTGTTGTGATTAACTTTTCCAACGAATTTATCGCTACTACATTCAAAGAAGAGTTATTTGAAGGAGAGTATGAAGATTGGAAAAGTGGGATGAAGAAGGTATTTACTGCTGACAAAGAGATTACGTTGCCGCCATGGCAGTTTAGAATTTGGCTGACACCCTAACCGACTGAAAGGTGCTCTTTGCTTTAGAGCATGTATATTTTTTCATTTTTTATGAGCACCTCTAATACCTTCGAATTTAGAGAAATTTTACAAATACAAGATTGATGCATTCTATCGCCTGTATATGCTGTTAATCGCCTGAACGCGCAGCCTTAACCCCTTTTTAACCCCTCTAAAAATATTATTAAGCGCCTCATTACTCTGACATTCCTTGCGTATTTCCCGATTCGTGAATACTTTTAATGTAGTAAATATTAAGGATAACTTTATGAAAATAAAACGAGAGCAATTTGTAGCCGTCTTATTGGCTGTGGCGTTTGTTACCGGTTGTGAGCAACAACCTAGTGAACCTCAAGGGGAGTTTCCAGGGGCTCGTTTGGCAGAGGTTTCTTATATCAATGTTGCAGCGAGCAGACACAACATAGATAGTCATTCGCAAGGACGGGTAACTGCTTCCAAAGAAGCAGAAGTTCGTCCTCAGGTAAGTGGTATTATCCAACAGCGCTTATTTACCGAAGGTGAAATCGTCGAGAAAGGGCAAACGCTCTATCAAATAGACCCAGAAACCTATCAAGCCGCTTATAACGAAACGTTTGCTTCATTAAGCAACGCGAAAGCCGCTGAAGCGACTGCAAAGCTTAAAGATGAGCGCTATGCTAATTTGCTTGAGATTGAAGGTATTTCTCAGCAAGATGCAGATGATGCTCATGCCGAGTACCTTGAAGCGAAAGCCAATGTCGACATGTACGAAGCGGCACTAGAAACAGCAAAAATAAACCTCCAATACACTAAGGTTTTAGCACCTATTAGCGGTCGCATTGGTATATCTTCAGTAACGCAAGGCGCGTTAGTCACCGCTCAACAAGATTCAGCGTTAGCCACCATTCGAACGTTAGATCCTATTTATGTAGACATTGTAAAGAGCAGTAAAGCTTTACTAAGGCTGCGAAAAATAATTAGTAAGGAAAATATACAAGAAGGGACTGCAGAGGTAACGTTAACGCTAGAAGATGGTAGTGACTATGAATTGACTGGCGAACTCAAAATGCAAGAAGTTGCTGTTGATGCGTCTACGGGCTCAGTGACTTTGCGTGCGGAGTTCCCTAACCCTGACGGTGTACTGCTACCAGGTATGTTTGTACGCGCTATTGTCAGCGACGCGGTAGACGAAAACGCCATTTTAGTTCCTCAACAGAGCATTTATCACAGTGCGACAGATGAGGCTTACGCTTATGTAATCAACCAAGATAACCAGGTAGAAAAGCGCAGTGTAAAAACTGCGGTCGCGATTGGCAATCAATGGGTCATTATTGATGGTTTAAAAGTTAATGATAAGTTACTTGTTGAAGGCGCCGGGAAGGTAGGCCCTGGTAGTGAGGTTATACCTGTTGAGGTTAAAGTAGATAGCAATGGCTCTATTATCTATGACAGCAATAACCTCTCTGACCAAGTTACAACAGGGAGTCACTAATCCATGCTTGCACGCTTTTTTATCGATCGCCCTGTTTTCGCTTGGGTCATATCTATCGTCATTATGCTGACGGGTCTGGCATCGATAATGTCATTGCCCATCGCTCAATATCCCAGTGTAGCTCCGCCAGTTATCAGCGTAAGCACTACCTATACTGGGGCCGATGCGCAAACAGTAGAAAACAGTGTTACACAAATTTTAGAGCAGCAATTAACAGGTCTTGATGGATTACTGTATTTTTCATCGTCAAGTACATCAGACGGATCGGCTTCAGTAGATATTACCTTTGAACAAGGCACCGATGCTGACTATGCGCAGGTACAAGTACAAAATAAGGTAGAGCAGGTCACCTCCCGTTTTCCTGAGTCTGTTCAGTCTGCGGGCGTTACCGTCACAAAGTCAAATTCCGATTTTCTACTTGTAGTATCTGTTTTCGATAGCAGTGACCAATCTAGTGCAGCGGATATCTCAGATTATATTTCTTCCAATATAGAAGACTCGCTAGCACGTGTAGAGGGGGTAGGGGATACCCGGGTATTTGGTGCCGAACACGCTATGCGCATTTGGCTTGACCCAACAAAGTTGGTCGCTTATGAGCTTATGCCGTCTGATATATCAAGCGCTTTAACGGCTCAAAATGTTCAAATCGCTGCGGGCAGCTTGGGCGCGAGCCCCGCACCGCCAAATCAAGAGCTAAACGCAACGGTAACGGCGCAGTCTATGCTGTCGAGCCCCGACGAGTTTCGCAACATTATTGTAAAATACAATGCTACGGGTGCGAACGTTTTATTAGGTGATGTCGCCAGAGTGGAAATTGGAAGCGAGAGCTATGGCTTATATTCCCGCTTAAACGGGCATCCTGCATCGGGTATCGCAATAATGCTTTCTTCGGGAGCCAATGCATTAGACACCGCCACCGCTGTAAAAAACAAGGTAGCAGAATTAGCTGAGAATCTACCATCCGGATACGATATAGCATTTCCCAAAGACAGTACCGAATTTATTAAGATATCGATTACCGAAGTGGTACACACGTTAGCAGAAGCTATAGTTCTTGTCGTTTTAGTGATGTTTGTATTCTTACAAAATTGGCGAGCAACGCTTATCCCAGCTATCGCTGTTCCGGTTGTTCTTCTCGGTACTTTCGGCGTCCTATCAGCTTTTGGCTTTTCCATTAATACGTTAACAATGTTTGGCATTGTACTGTCAATAGGCTTGTTAGTAGATGATGCTATTGTGGTGGTTGAGAACGTTGAGCGATTAATGGAAGAGGAAAACCTCTCGCCGCGGGATGCGACGATAAAGTCTATGTCAGAAATTACAGGCGCACTGATAGGGATAGCAGTAGTCCTATCTGCTGTATTTCTTCCGATGGCGTTTTTTGGAGGCTCTACAGGTGTAATCTATAAACAGTTCTCAGTGGCAATTGTATCGTCCATGATACTATCAGTTGTGGTGGCATTAACGCTCAGTCCGACACTGTGTGCAACGCTTTTGAAGCACAAGTCCCACGATACAAACTCTGCTAAAGAACGCGCTAACGGTAGACGTATGAGCCTTTTCGCTAAATTTAACGCAATGTTCGACAACTTAACAAAGTCCTACTCAAGCAAAGTTAAAGGGGTTGTTAGCAAAAAAGTAAGTGCTTTAGTGGTGTATGTAGCCATAGTGGGTGCTCTTAGCGTTTTGATTGTTCGCATGCCTACAGGCTTTTTACCGAATGAAGACCAAGGAAGTATTATGTTTCAGGTTAACCTTCCTCAAGGTGCTTCAATTAGACGAACCAATGAAGTTGTCGGGCAGGTTGAAGACTATTTGTTAAATGAAGAGAGCGAAATTGTTGATAAAACTTTCTCTATCGCGGGATTCAACTTTTCTGGTACGGGGCAAAATGCAGGTATGGGCTTTGTTTCGATGTATTCATGGGACGATCGCACCGAAGATGATGAAAGTGCAGATGCGCTTATCAATCGTATCAACAGAAACTTATCTAGTATTCGCGACGCCAGCGTGTTTGCGTTAAATCAAGCGGTTATTCAGGGGCTAGGTCAAAGTAACGGTTTCACCTTTGAGTTACAGGCTGCGTCTGGAACAACTCGTGAAGAACTCACTGCACTGAAAGCCGAATTAGTAAAGCGGGCACAGCAAAGTGAGTTATTAACGAGCATCCGTGAAGGAGCTCTTAGCGATACGCCGCAGCTTGATATTGACATTGATAATGCCAAAGCAAGTGCACTCGGTCTGTCGATGTCCGATATATCAAATACGTTAACAGCCGCGTGGGCTGGAAGCTATATTAATGATTTCATAGACGATGGTCGTGTAAAAAAGGTCTATATCGAAAGTGAAGCTGAGTACCGTTCAAAACCGCGAGATTTAAACGAGTGGTATGTGCGTGGAACGAATGCGGATGGTGAAAGTACAATGACGTCATTCGAGACATTTAGCAGCTATTCTTGGACGAGTGCGCCGCAAAGCTTATCGCGCTTTAACGGTATAGCTTCTTACCAAATTCAAGGCGCTGCTGCTAGCGGTGTTAGTTCAGGTGACGCAATGGCGGAGATGGAAAGACTAGCTGATGAAGTGGGGCAGGGAAAGCTAGCATATTCATGGAGCGGACTGTCTTACCAAGAAAAGATCGCTGGTGGACAATCGACCATGCTCTACGCAATTTCTATACTTGTTGTTTTCTTAGCTCTAGCTGCATTGTACGAAAGCTGGTCGGTGCCGCTTTCCGTTATTATGGTTATACCTCTGGGTGTGATTGGAGCAGTGTTGGCGTCTACGTTAAGAGGGCTTGATAACGATATTTACTTTCAAGTGGCGCTGCTTACTACCATAGGCCTAGCGGCGAAAAATGCCATATTAATTGTAGAGTTTGCAGAGGAGTCTTATCAAAAGGGAATGTCACTGGTTGATTCAGCTGTCAATGCTGCAAGATTGAGACTCCGCCCAATTATTATGACTTCCTTAGCTTTCATGTTCGGCATTCTACCTCTAGCCGTTTCAAGCGGTGCCGGGGCCAATAGTCGTATATCTATTGGAACGGGTATTTTGGGAGGCACACTTACCGCAACACTAATAGGTATTTTTATGGTGCCCATGTTCTTCGTATTAATTCGCGGGCTATTTCCTGCTAGGCGCCCCGTATACGAGGATAATTTTAAAGAAGAAACGCGTATTAAAAGTGAACCGCTGAAGCAATTGGAAAACGGCAATGAATAAGTATTATCAGGTTAATAATGTTATGAAAAAAACAGCAGAATCCATTTTCTTGCCGACTCCCGTAACTAAACTTTTGCCTGTTGTTACAGCGTTGATTTTAGCGGGGTGTACGTCAATGGCACCAGACTATACGCGTTCTGATTCAGAGGTGGCCAACGATTGGCAGCTTGAGGAGGTGAGCCAAACTGAGGGACTGTCTAGGCTGCAGGCTTCAGACATTCCATGGCAAGATTTTATCAAAGACGAACGTTTGACACGCCTTATTGATATGGGGCTGAGTAGCAGTCGCACCTTGCGAGAAACCCTTGCCGACGTGGAGTCGGCGAGAGCGACTTATAGGATCCAAAGGTCAGATTTGCTGCCAGATGTGGATGTAAGTTTGGGAGCGAACAGGTCTAAGAGTTCATCCGGTGAAACGTCAACTACGTACGAAGCAGAAGCGGGTTTAAGTAATTATGAAATAGATTTGTTTGGTAAAAACCAAAGCTTAACGAATGCTGAAATGGAAGCGTATTTAGCAACGGCAGAGACGGCGAAAGCGGCGCGGATTTCACTTATTGGTGAAATAGCCAATGCTTGGCTGACATTAGCGGCGGATAGTAACTTGCTTCAACTGGCCGAGGATACCGCTAAGAATGCCAAGCAAGCAATGGAAATTACCAATAAGCGTCTGGCTTTCGGCGTTGATACACGTATTGACGTTTCGAGTGCGGAAACCATATATCATTCAGCTCGTTCTGATATAGCCAGTTATAAAACGCAGGTAGAACAAGATACCAATGCGCTTCGATTACTAGTAGGTGAAAGCATTGACGATAGCTTACTTGCATTCTCTTTGCCCGATAGTGATAGCTTAGTCACTGATGTTCCCGCGGGAATTTCTTCAGATGTGTTGCTTCAGCGTCCAGACGTATTGTCAGCTGAGCACAATTTGAAATCTGCGAATGCCAATATCGGCGCCGCCCGAGCCGCATTTTTTCCTACTGTTTCACTAACGGCTACAGGAGGGCTTGCCAGCTCAGTGTTAGCGGATATTTTTAGTGGAGGGGCAAGCACTATATGGAGTTTAGTGCCAAATATCAGCCTACCTATATTTGATGGTGGCGAGAACAAAGCTAATTTAGCTTATAGCGAAGCTCAACAGAAAAAGTATCTCGCAGCGTATGAATATGCTATTCAAAGCGCATTTACTGAAGTTGCCGATGCGCTAGCGAGAAGAGCGACAATACAAGATCAGCTTGATTCTGAAAATGAGCTCGTTACGGCATCAACTCGTAGTTACGAACTAACGTTAGCCCGCTATGAAAATGGAGTAGACAGTTTCCAAGAAGTATTAGAGGCGCAGCGAACTATGTATAGCGCAAGCCAGTCTCTCATAACTACTCGCCAAGCTGACTTAGCAAACCGTATCACTCTTTACAAAGTATTGGGTGGGGGGGGAGCGCCCATAGAGTAGTTTGAACATGTGGAATAAGTACTGGCTATCGCCCATAGCTCAAATAGCGGATTATCAACGATAGTTGATTAGCACTTATCCAAGTGATCGCTTATCTCCTATTTTTACTACAAAAAACAGAAGTTAATTTTTAGATTCTGTTTAAATGTAGAAGGAGGATTTATGAGTGCTAACGAATCTGGCGAACGGGAAAGTATTCGCTCTTTAGGTGTTCTTGCAGCAGTAAAAACGTCAATAGCCAATGGCGACCTTGATGAAGTAAAAGCAAGGCTTCAAGGTAAGTCGGTGGACAAGTTAGAAAAAGGCTACCTGATTGAGCTTGCACGCTTAAGTGGTAACCGTAAAATTGAAGAAGTGATTAAGTCCACGCCAGAAAGCTAGATATGTACCTAAGGTAAGCGTGTCCCCTCCCAAAACAGGAAGGGGGCACGTCTAAATTTATATCTACGCGTTTAGTGTTATTTAAGTTACTTCTGCATGTGCCTATTCTGTTTGAGGTTTTCAACCTCAGCTTCAACAGGCTTTTCGAGTTTTGACACCGCGTAGGCCACACCAAAACCTAAGCAACTTCCCACTAAAACATCTGATAAATGATGTGCATCACGCTTAGTTCTCGATCTTCCGATTACAGCCGTAGCAGCTAAGCCCGCCGTAGACGCAAGTAGAAGAGGTCCAGAAGTACGAGGTATACAGCCTGCCACTGCCGCTACTGCTGATGCGTGCCCTGAAGGCATAGAATTAAATTTGTCTTTCAACGCAGGCCCTTTGAGATCAGGGCCGGTCTCAGCACGAGGGCGCTTTCGCCCAATTAATCGCTTAAGTCCCGCATTAAGTAAGCCAGCCACTGAGGCTGATAAGGTCGATTTCAGAAGAAAGCGTTGTATTTTAGGAGCGTTCGTCATCTTAGATATTGCGTAGGCTGAACCTGTCATTGCTACGACAGATGGTGGCGTTGTGGCATTGCTCAATTTGCTAGATGTAACCAGATTGCCTTTATCGTTCGTTGTAGAAGCACCGTCCCCGTTCATTTTTCGCAGTGCTCGATACGCGAGTAAGCCTTTAATTCCTGTTGAAGCTAACATACAAAATTCCTTATTTTATAAAAGTGGTGAATCGCTGAGGAAGGTTAATGTCACGTGCAAGTTTAAAAGCACGCGCGTAAAACAAGCTGTTAAAAAATAAAAAGAGCCGCACGCGCGGCTCTTATATTTCTTAATCATTACTCTTCCGAGTTATCTTTTAAGTTACCTTCAGATGTATGCTGATATCGCTTAAATTCAGTACGGGTAATTAATTCATTATCGTTTAAGTCGATTTTATCGAAGTTGCGTGTTAAGCCACTTCTTGAGGCTTCAGCTTTGGTAAGCTCACCATCATTGTTAGCGTCCATCATATCGAATTTACTACGCGCGACTACGGCTTCATCTGCAATAACCGTCTTATCATTCACAACCGTATCTTCGGCTACTTTATCGACCTTTGTCTTTTCTAATTCCCCATTAGCGTTAAGCTCAGTTTCAGCTCTTAACTCGTGAGTGAGCCTTTTATCTTTCGTCGCGGCAACCACTTCATCCACATTGGTATCAACGTTAACCTTCGTTTCCATTGTACCTTTTGCCCCCATGCTTTCTTTCATCAATTTTACCGTAGAAAGCACTTCATCATCGAAATGTTGAGGGTGCTTCATAACATGGGCATTAAATTCTTTAGCTGAAAGTTGCATGTCTGAATTGGTATCAATTTTAGAGAAGTGCGTATAAATCTCATCGTCGTCTGCTTCTTCTCGCGAGATGTAGCCGTTATCATCGTTGTCTAAATCGACGAACGTAGTGTCGATTTTTTCCATATTGTCGCCAGCAAATGCACCAGCAGACAGAGCGGCACTAATTAATGTAGCAATAGTTAACTTTTTCATGTCTTACTCCTTGGTTTTTCGGCCTCCATACTGCTTAAAAACGGAGGAGAGAATTCACAAAGAATTATTCACAGCATATGCCATTTTAAAAAAATCATTAAAATCAATAATTTGTCTGGTTGAGGGGAAGGCGGGCGTAACGCTGAATTGTGAGAACTATAGAATTTTATGCAAAAGTTACCCGATGTTTTTAACAAAATTGGTACAAGTTCAGGGTGTCGATGTGAGCAAACATTATTTATAAGTTCATAGCTTCAGTGCTGATAAAAACGCATTGCGTTAAGTCCGAATAATAAGAGCGCTGTGTATCACTGAGTTGAATAAAAAATAGTAATATTTTTGTTCAAACCACTATTTTATTTAAAATATCGGAGTAGAATCCGCGCACCTTAATTTCGAAGTGATTTTCATGGACATTGGCTTCCATCACCTTGAAGAAAAGCGGCTACTAACGCTTTCTTTTTATATTGCTGGCGCATTCGTCGTTGTTGCGCTTGGTTTTGCCATTCTAACGAGTTCAGGCGCTATTTTATTTGATGCCGCTTACTCGTTAATCGCTTTTGTTATGTCAATGTTAACACTTAAAGTGGCCAACTTGGTTCAACGTCCTGATGATGACCGATTCCACTTTGGCTATACGGCTATTGAGCCCACCCTAAACATGTTTAAGTCGCTTATTATTATTGCTACCTGTGTGTATGCCGTGGCGAGCTCTGTTCAGAGTTTGTTAGCGGGAGGGCATGCAGCCGAGTACGGTATAGGTATGGTCTACGGAGTGGTGGCAACGGTAGGCTGTTTTGCTATATCTCTTTACATGGGCACGAAGGGGAAACATGTGCTTTCTGACTTGGTAAAAGTGGATGCCAGCACTTGGTTGATTGACGGTGTATTAAGTGCCTCCATTTTGTTCGCTTTTATTTTGGCTTACGTGTTGGAAATGACGAACTATAAAACGCTGTCTCCGTACGTTGACCCTGTTCTGTTGATTATTCTGGGCTCGGCGATGTTGCCCGTGCCTTTTAAAATTCTGCGTGAAAGCCTTAACGAGGTAATTAACAAAGCGCCGCCTGAAGCAACATCGGCGATAATTGAGAAAAAATTCAAGAAGACATTGGTCGACGTACCGTATGAACATGTTGAAGTTCGAATTAGTAAGCGAGGTAGGGATGTTTATCTTTTAGTCCACATTATTGTGGATGACACATTCTCGATTGCTACAATCAGTGAGTTAGACGAAATTAGACTGAAATGTGAAGCAGAGATGCGCGAGTGGGACCCTGCAATCATCATGGATATGATGTTTATAAAAGATCCTGAACTAGCAGAGTAACAATGAAGGGTGAATGCGACTTCTCGCATTCACTCATTGCTCGGCTGGTAAAATTGCTAAAATTTTCCGATAATCGAATCTTTAAGCTAATTGAAAATCTAATGGAAACGCGACTTCCGCTATATAAAAAGCTACTGGTAATGTATCGCATAGAACCTGGGTGTCTTGGGCCGCAAGGTGCTGACTATGTTGAGGAGTTCTGCGTTTTTGCCAAAAAGAAGCTTAAAGACAACAAGGGTCACTGTTTGCGATGGTCCATTAAACCCCGTTACGACAAGACGCTACCTGAGCTGGAATTTCAGATTAAAAATGCCGTACTTTCCCGTGACAATGCAGCTAAATATATGGACAGTTTTGGTATCGATATCGACGCTTTTGAAGAAGAGTTAGAAGAATCACTCGCCGATTTAGTTGATGCTTTTTTTGAACGTTAACTTGGGCCTAAGCAATATTTGAAAAGCAATATCACTGCACAAAGTGTCGTTAAAACGCAAACCTTTAATGGGCATTCAATAGGCTTTTTGGCATAATGCGCGGCCTAAAGTAGAAAAGTAATGACAGCGCTTAAACCATGCCCACAATAAATAATGTATTCTCATCAGATGGCCTTCTTGCCGGTGCAATCAAGGGGTTTGTACCTCGCGAAGCGCAAACTGAAATGGCGAAGGCGGTTAAGCGCGCCATCGACACCACGGGTAGTTTGATAGTAGAGGCGGGCACAGGAACCGGCAAAACTTTCGCCTATCTCGCTCCGGCATTACTAAGCGACGGAAAAGCCATTGTTTCCACGGGAACTAAGAACTTGCAGGAGCAGCTATTTCACCGTGACCTACCTCTGGTAAAAAAAGCATTGGGCAGCAAGCGAAAAACTGCACTGTTAAAAGGCCGTTCAAACTACCTTTGTCTTCACCGAGTAGCGCAGCACGGCGGTAACTCTACCCTGGTTGAAAAAGAGGTGTTGGGCCAGCTTTCTGAAGTTAAACGTTGGTCTAGTACTACCAAAACAGGAGATATGGGCGAGCTTAAATCCCTTCCCGAAGATGCCCGTGTTTTACCGCTGGTTACCTCTACCGTGGATAACTGCTTAGGCCGTGATTGCCCAGATTATGAAGAGTGCTACCTGGTAAAAGCACGCAGAAAGGCGCTGGATGCAGATATTATTGTGGTAAATCACCACCTTTTCTTTGCCGATATGGCGCTAAAAGATACAGGCTTTGGCGAGCTCATCCCTGAAGCTGATGCGATTATTTTTGATGAGGCTCATCAAATACCCGATATTGCCAGTGACTACTTTGGTGAGTCACTTTCAACACGACAAATTCACGATATCTCGAAAGATATTACGCTCTTGTTCAGAACGGTTTTAAAAGACGCAGGTCAGTTAGATAAAGCCGCTGACAAGTGCAGAATGATAGCCTCTGATTTACGGTTATTGTTTCCGGATACTGCTGAACGCGGCAACTGGGCCGAGGCATTAGACCGTGACGACGTGCGCATGCAGGTGGGTAAATTGGCCGAAGCCCTTGGGGTACTGCACGAGGTGTGTAAGTTACATATTGGCCGTGACAAAGACTTAGACAACATGTACGAACGTGTGGTTGCTGCAAGAGAGCAGTTAGATGCACTGAGCGACAATAAGCAAGAAAACGTGAGCTTGTGGTACGAAACTACCCAGCGTCATCTCATTATGCATCTAACACCCTTATCAATTGCCGCCAAATTTAGACGTTTCGTATCATCCCCGCCGCGTGGGTGGATTTTTACCTCGGCAACCTTAATGGTAAACGGCGGTTTTGACCACTTTCAGCGCCGTATGGGCTTAGAAGATGCAGAAACATTAGGATTGGATAGTCCGTTTAACTACCCTGAACAGGCCATGCTTTGCGTGCCCCGCTATTTACCTGAACCGAATAGCTACGCTATGCGCGAAACATTGCTAGAAACAGCCAAACGGCTGATTAAAGCAAGTCGAGGCAGATGCTTTTTGCTGTTTACCAGTCACGCTATGCTTAGAGAAATTGCGCAGAAGCTAGAAGATGAGATAGACAACCCGCTACTGGTGCAAGGGACTACCACCAAGCAAGCATTGCTGGATGCCTACCTTGCAGATGAAAAAGCCGTACTAATGGGAACGGGCGCGTTCTGGGAAGGCGTCGACGTCCGTGGTAACGACCTGGTTTGCGTGATGATTGATAAGCTGCCCTTTGCGTCACCTGATGACCCGCTGCTTCAAGCGCGTATGGAAGATGTAAAAAAGCGCGGCGCTAATCCGTTTGGTGTTATTCAAATTCCTCAAGCTGTAATAACGTTAAAGCAGGGCGCAGGTCGGCTCATTCGTGACCCATCAGATAAGGGCGTATTGGTTATCTGTGATAACCGATTAGTGACAAAACCTTACGCTAAAACATTCGTCGGTAGCTTGCCTGATATGAAGCGAACAAGAAGCTTAGACGAAGTTGAAACATTTTTAGCTGGCATCGATGAAGCCTAAGTTAAAGCACTGAAAAGTGGTTAGCGTGTAATGCGCCATTAGCCCCATTTTCAGCTTATATGAAATAAGAGAAGAACATGAATATTTTAGCTATAGATACGGCAACCGAAGCGTGCTCAGTGGCGCTTCAGTACAACGACACTGTTATTACGCGCTTTGAAATATGTCCTCAGCAGCATAGCCAACGTCTACTTCCTATGGTCGATGAGGTGTTAAAAGAAGCACAGGTAGCCCTTAGCGACCTTGATTTACTAGCCTTTGGGCGAGGCCCAGGCAGCTTTACCGGAGTTCGCATAGCCACGGGAATGATCCAAGGGCTTGCGCTAGGAACGGGATTAAAGGTCGCCGGTGTAAGTACCCTTGAAGCAATGGCGTTTGAAGTGGCGTCTAAAACCGAAGACAAAGAGGCATTGATCGCAGTTGCATCAGATGCGCGCATGAATGAAGTGTATTTTGCTGTTTATAAGCAAACAGAAGAAGGTGTTTTACTCACTATCGACGAGCAAGTTTGTCCGCCAGAGGTGGCCATTGAACAGCTAAACGCACTGGGAGAAAATAACAGAGAGGCTGTTATTGCCGTTGGAACAGGCTGGACTGCCTATGATGAACTTACAAAATGGAAGTCTGAAGTAATTGGTGAAACAACGTCTGACGTTACCCTTCCAAACGCGCAATTCATGCTACAGCTTGCACACGATGCTTATGAAAAAGGAGAAGTGTCTGAAGCTGTGAATGTTGAACCTGTTTATCTACGCGACAAAGTAACGTGGAAAAAGTTACCTGGAAGAGAGTAGCGACACGCCGCAAATAATTGAGCGCCTATAATTGACAAAATTTAATAATAAAACGACTAATACTAAAAAGAGGGGCGGGTGTAAATGCTGAGGCTTGCTTCTCAATGGTATGTTTCTTGCCTCATTTAATGTCGTATGATTATTAATAATAACTTCGCCATACCGTCTTCCGAACCTTCGCAAGGCCGTGTCGCTAAAATCAACAAAGACCCTGATCAACAAAATAAAGGGCAAAGCGAATCGTCTGCCAGAGCGATCGTTGTTGCGCCCGACGAACAGGGAACGGATAACGCACAAGCGTACCAACGATTTATCCGTGAAGACGGCAACAGTTATTCTCAAAATGCCATAGCGTCATACACAAGTTTCGAAAAGCAACAGCAACGTGAGTCTATTCAAACGATGTTCGGTGTAGATATCTACGCTTAACATCGGCACTCTGACAGTTTTTATTCGCATTTCCATTCTAATCAATAGTTAGGTTTCGCATACTTTTTTGAACCAATTGCCGTCATATATGCTCTAAACAAAGTGCCATACAGCCCCTGTATCTTATATATGCGTAACATTAATTGAACGACAGTGGTAGTCGATTCGTAATAATGCTAATGTTTAGTTGCTATAGTGCGGTTTTTCTTTGTAACTTAAGGAGATGCGTAAAAGTATATAAGAGTTTTTAGATGTGTTACCGCACGAGGATTTCATTTAGAACACTTAGTGTTTTACTTGCGATCCAAACAGGCGCAACGTTTTTTCTAGGGTTCAGAGGAGCGCTTTAATGTCTCGTTATTTATTTTTACTTACGGTCATGTTGTTTACAGGCTGTACCATAGTTCCAGAAAGTATCGATGTACCTGAAGGTACCCAGCTAGTTAGTTACTCTAAAGCGGTGACCTCAGGCGCTAACGCGCAAGGACAAAAAGCGCGCTGGGGCGGTATGATTGTTGGGGTTGAAAATAAGCCCAATAAAACGCTAATTGAACTGGCTCATTTTCCTTTGAACCACTATGGAAAACCTTCCACGAATGGCGAAACATCCGGACGTTTCAAAGTGCAAATTGACGGTTTTGTCGACCCTATTGTTTTTGAAGAAGGGCGTTCAGCCACGTTTTTGGGCACAATAACCGCACCCACTGCTGGTATGGTAGGGGAACAACCTTATATCTACCCCACAATTATTGCCGAAGACTATCATATGTGGAGAAAACAAGAGGTTTACGACGTAAATACTTACTTCTTTAACTATCACACCGGCTGGTATTCACCATTCTATCGTTTTAATGGGCCGTGGATGTACCCCCATTTCAATAGGACCCGCGTTATCCGGTATCAAAATGCCCCGAGCAAAGCAAAGATACCCTCTTCTAATAATAAACCGACTAATAACAATTCGAAGCGTGGTCAATCACCAAGCACCAATAAGCGACAATAGGGTTACTTAAAAAAGGGCGGCATATCTTTGCCGCTTTTTGTTTTCTATTGGGAATGAAAGCGTAAGGGAGGCGGCAATTATTTGCCCGAGCGGAATATTATGATAGAGACAGAGTTTAATATTGGAACACTACACTTAGCTGCGTTAGATAACCAAGGTGCTGGCAAAGTTGTCATTGGTTTGCACGGCTACTTAGATAACGCAGAAAGCTTGAGGTTGCTAGCGCCCTATCTACAAACTCATCGATTTGTTGCAATTGACCTTGCAGGGCATGGCCGTTCATCTCACCGTGTGCATGGTGCACACTACAATCAAGCGGATTATTTACAAGACCTGTACGCGTTAATTGAATCCCAAAATTGGGAAGAAGTTATCCTGCTTGGTCATTCTCTTGGTGGAATCTTAGCGAGTCTTTTTGCTGCGCTCTTCCCAGATAAAGTTTCTGCCGTGATTAGTATAGACGCATGCGGGCCGCTTACAGAAAGTGAAGAGACCACCGCATTGCAGATGCGAGAGTCTATTATGAGCCGTCATGCCAAATCACGTAATAAGTTACGGATTGTTGATTTAGAAGATGCCGTAAAAGCGAGATGCAAAATTTCAGATATCCCAGAAGAGCACGCGCGCTCTATATTGACTAGAAATTTAACACAAGATGCCGGTGGACACTGCTTCTGGGCGAGCGACCCTAAACTTCGCACAAAATCATCGCTAAGACTCACGGAAAAGCAGGCAGAATCTCTTATGCGTGCTATTGTATGTCCTGTACTTTTTATCGGTGCATCTAATAGTTTCAAAAATTTAGAGACAGTCTTCCCAAAAAGGAAGGGGTGGTTTTTAAATGCACAATACGAACAATTAGTAGGCGGTCATCATATTCACATGGAAAATACTGATGATGTAGGGCTACTAATTCGCAATTTTGTTGAGCAATTGTAAATTGTGCCGTTTATTTTTTTTTACACTTCCTATACTATTCGCAAGTTATCAGACCAGTTACATGGGCACGTCTTCTAAAGTGCTCGTTAAATAGTATAAGAATAAAGTAGAGGAGGTTTTGGTGGAAAAAACCTGGCTTAAGCATTACGACCCTCGCGTTTCCGCAGAAATCGATGCCGATCGTTACGCATCTGTAGTAGACATTTTCGAGCAGTCGGTTAAGAAGTTTAAAAACAAAGAAGCCTTCATAAACATGGGGCACTCAATTTCGTTTGAGGAGTTAGATACCTTATCTGCGCAGTTTGCTGCTTACTTGCAATCGAGTGGCCTAAAACGCGGTGATGCTGTGGCAATTATGATGCCTAACCTCCTTCAGTATCCTGTTGCTATGTTTGGGATATTGCGTGCAGGTATGGTTGTGGTTAACGTTAACCCGCTTTATACCGCTCGCGAGTTAAAGCATCAGCTAAACGACGCCAATGCTAAGGCCATTGTTATCGTAGAAAATTTTGCCTGTACCCTTGAAGAGGTCATTGCAGATACTAACCTACAAGAAGTCTTTTTGACGGCACTGGGCGATATGTTGCCGGCACCTAAGCGCTGGGTTGTGAACGCAGTTGTTAAGTACGTTAAAAAGATGGTGCCATCATTTAACTTGTCTGAAACGACTTCGTTTATGTCGGCGGTTAAAAAAGGTCAGTCTCTTGAATATAAGCGTCCGGCCATTGATAGTGGCGATTTAGCATTCCTTCAGTATACAGGTGGAACAACCGGTGTTTCTAAAGGGGCTATGCTAACTCACCGCAACATGGTAGCAAACTTAGAACAAGTGTCGGGTATTCTAGAAACCGTGATTGAAGAAGGCAAAGACTTTGTTGTTACTGCGCTTCCGCTGTACCATATCTTTGCACTATTGGCGAACTGCCTCATGTTCGTTAAATACGGCTGCCGTAACTTGCTTATTACTAATCCGCGCGACATGCCGGCTTTTGTCAACGAACTTAGCAAATATCCATTTACCATCCTACCGGGTGTGAATACCTTGTTTAACGGCCTGTTAAACACGCCTGGATTTAGCGAGCTTGATTTCAGCAAATTTAAGTTTGGATTGGGCGGAGGCATGGCTGTTCAGCGCCCTGTTGCAGAGAAATGGGAAAAGATTACTAATACTGTGCTTCTTGAAGGCTATGGTCTAACAGAGTGCTCTCCAGTGGTAGCGGTAAATCCACCACAGATTGAAGCATATAAAGGCGCCATCGGTATGCCTGTACCTTCTACAGACATTAAGCTTCTTGACGACGATGGTAACCCAGTTGAAAAGGGTGAGCCGGGCGAAATGTGGGTAAAAGGCCCACAGGTGATGAAAGGATATTTGAACAGACCTGAAGCAACAGAAGAAATTCTAAAAGACGGTTGGCTAGCCACTGGTGACATTGCAACAATAGATGATGAAGGTTACTTCTATATTGTTGACCGTAAAAAGGATATGATCCTAGTGTCAGGCTTTAATGTGTTCCCGAACGAGATCGAAGAAGTTGCTGCAATGCATGACCATATTGTTGAAGCAGCTGCAGTTGGGGTTCCTCACGAAGTCAGCGGTGAAGTTGTGAAATTATTCGTAGTTAAAAATAACGATTCACTCACTGAAAAAGACGTTATCGCGCACTGCCGTAATCATTTAACAGGTTACAAAGTGCCTAAGCAAGTTGTCTTTAAAGATGACTTACCAAAAACCAATGTAGGTAAAATACTGCGTCGGGAGCTTCGAGACTAATTTCATTGAAATAGTTCTTTGAAAGCCGGCGTTAGCCGGCTTTTTTATTACTGTGCAAAAATATGCAATATCAATTAATTACAACATCTGAACAACTCGAAAAAGTGTGCACTGCAGCACAACGTCAAGAGGCGGTAGCCTTAGACACCGAATTTGTAAGGACAAGAACCCTTACTCCTCACCTGGGTCTTATTCAGCTCTACGACGGCCATCAACTAGTGCTTATTGACCCGCTTGCTATAGGCAACATGGGCCCGTTTATCGAGCTTATGGAAAATACCGAAGTAGTAAAAGTGCTGCACTCGTGCTCAGAGGATATTGAGGCGTTTCTCACCGCCTTCGACACGGTGCCAACGCCGGTATTTGATACACAGTTGGCGGGCAGTATTTTGGATATGGGGCCATCACTGGGCTACGCAAAGCTAGTAGAGTTGCTATGCGATATAACGCTAGATAAAGGTGAATCGCGAACAGACTGGATAGCCAGACCCCTTCGCGAATCGCAGCTTAGCTATGCCGCAAACGACGTACTGTACTTACTGCCATGCTACCAACAGCTAGCCAGTAAAGTTCAAGAAGCGGGCAAGGTGCATTGGATTTACCAAGAAATAGCGTTGCTAGTAGATAAAAAACGCGCTCAAATGCCAGAAGATTTTGCCTATTTAAGTATTAAAAACAATTGGCGACTAAACAGCGAACAGCTCACAGTATTACAAGCGCTAGCCGCATGGCGTTTAAACACGGCGCGAAAGAAAGACTTGGCACTAAACTTTGTTTTCAAAGAAGGCCATTTGTTTGAAGCAGCGCAGCGTCTTATTGATAACAAGTCTGGTCTTTCGCGCATCAACGGTGTGAATCACCAGTCAGTACGCCGTTATGGTGATACCATCATTACGCTTATTGAAGAAGCAAGAGCAAAATACGCGCAAACACCAGAGAAGCTCAGGTTACCTGTTGTGCTGCGGCTTATCGATATTGCTAAATACAAGAAAACCCTTGCCGAACTTAAAGCAATTAGCGATCAAATCGCGAAAGATAACAACGTGAACAGCGACGTTATTGCGTCTAAAAAACAGCTTAATCAGTTACTAAAATGGTACTGGTTTCCAGTTGACGAGACCCGTGTACAAGGTTTAATACCTGACGTGTTGTCTACGTGGCGTGAGCCCTTATTTCGTCCTTACGTAACTCGACTGTTAGGCGATGCACCTTCTCAGTAACCTCTACAAAAAAACGAGGGTGTGAGAATGTAAATTTTTACGGCCGCACCCATTACAAAGCGAGTAAAACATTTATGTTATGCGCAGTTTATAAAACGCGAAAAAAAGAGGGTATGTATTTATATGTGCCAAAAAAAGATCACTTTGAAGACGTACCAGAAGCGCTCATGGAAACCTTTGGTCGCCCAGAATTAGTGACTATTATTGCCTTAGAAAAGCGGGAAAAACTGGGTATGATCGATAAGCAAAAGCTTATCGATGAACTTACTGAAAAAGGTTTTTACCTACAAATGCCTCCCAAAGAAGACAACCTGCTAGAGCAGCATCGCGAATCCCTGGGTTTGTCTAAAAATCCGGATAAAAAGTTTTAAATATCCATGTTAGTAAAGATAATAAACCGCTTAGTTGCTCAATTGGCAGTTCACATTAAGCGTGGTAGCTACAGGTTACTACTAAAGCCATTCAAGATCGCCGTACTTTTATCTAGTATCACCTTAAGCCTTTCGCTATCGGCTTACGCTGAGAGTAAGCCGAGTAGTGAAGAAGAGCTTAGCGAAGAAGGCTTTAAACGCTATGTTACCCAGTTAAAAAACGAAGCGGCTGAAAAAGGCATAGATAAGGCTAAGCTAGAGTTGGCGTTCGCTGATATTGCTTTTAGACCTACCGTCGTTAAATCTGATAAAAGTCAGCCAGAGAAAAAAATCACGTTAGATGATTATCTGGCAACGCGAGTGCCTGATTGGAAAGTAAAGCAAGCGGTTAAGCAGTACAACGAAAATAAAGTACTACTCGATGAGATTGCTCAGAAATATGGCGTACAAGCACGCTTTATCGTTGCGCTATGGGGAAACGAGTCTAACTTTGGTAAAATTCAGGGCAATTTCAGCGTGCTGTCCGCATTGGCATCTTTAGCGTATGAAGGGCGAAGAGAAAAGCTTTTCAAAGATAATTTTTTTGCTGCACTTCGCATACTTGATGAAGGGCACATCGACGTAGAGGCGTTTAAAGGCTCTTGGGCTGGCGCGATGGGCCAAACTCAGTTTATGCCCATTTCGTTTTTAAACTATGCAGTAGACTACGATGGCGACGGTAAAAAGGATATTTGGGGAACTAAGGCTGATGTGTTTGCTTCCATTGCAAACTACTTATCATCTGAAGGGTGGGATAGTAGAGGTACATGGGGGCGTCAGGTTACTCTCACTCAACCCGTACCCTTTTCAGGCCTCGCGAAATCTAATATGAAGCCGCTATCTTTTTGGAGCACAAAAGGCGTTAAGCGCTATAACGGCAGCGAGCTTCCCAAAGCTAACGTAGATGCGTCACTCATTATGCCAGATGGTGAAAAAGGCCGAATTTACTTGGTATATAACAATTTCCATACGCTGATGAAGTGGAACCGGTCGTCTTATTTTGGCGTTTCGGTTGGGTATTTATCTGAACGAATAAAGCGAGGTTACTAATGGCATATCGTCACATTGATACCCAAGGTAATGAAATACCATTACCCGTTACTAAAGTATTGTGCATAGGTCGAAATTACCTCGACCACATTCAAGAAATGAACTCTACGGTGTCTGAAGCACCGCTGTTGTTTATGAAACCGAAGGCTGCTTTGTGCCATATGCATAAGCCCATTGCTATTCCAACCGAGAAAGGCGAATGCCATAACGAGCTTGAAGTGTCGGTGCTGCTCAAGTCGCCACTTAAAAATGCCAGTCATGCAGAAGTCGAAGACGCTATTTGGGGGATTGGCCTGGGGCTGGATTTAACCCTTCGCGCAATCCAAGCAGCACTTAAAAAGCAAGGGCAACCTTGGGAAAGGGCTAAATCTTTCGATAATAGCGCGCCACTTTCTGGCTTTGTGCCTTACAGTGAAGTTGGGAGCCTTGATGATTTGCGCTTTACCCTGACCATAAACGGAGAGGTCAGGCAGCAGGGCCATACCGAGCTCATGCTGCACAAAATCATTCCACTTATCGCTCACATGTCATCTATATTTACCCTAGATAGCGGTGACGTCATCCTTACTGGAACCCCAAAAGGGGTAGGTAAGTTAAGCCCTGCGGATAAAGTTGAGGCGTCGCTAGATAGCTTACTCGCTTTAAATACAGAGGTAGTGGCAGAATGACGGTGGCATTTTGGGAAACTAAGTCGTTAGAAGAAATGTCTCAGAAGGAATGGGAGTCTCTTTGTGATGGGTGCGGGAAGTGTTGCCTGCAGAAGTTCATCGACGATGAGGCCGTTGAAGAATACGAAGTTACCGACCACATCAACGAAAACGAAAAAATCCACTACACCAATATTGTGTGTTCGTATTTGAATACGAAAAAGTGTGAATGTACTCAGTATGAAAGACGCACAGAGCTAGTCCCAGATTGCGTGAAGCTAACCAAAGAAAATCTCAAAGATATTTTCTTTATGCCAAACAGCTGCACTTATCGACGCCTTTATGAAGGGAGGGGGATACCCTCTTGGCACCCATTACTAAACAAAGGTAAAAAACACGTAATGCACGCGAAAGGGATGTCGGTACGTAATAAAACGGTGTTTGAAAGCGATGTAGATCTCAACCACTTTGAAGACTATATCGCCATTTGGCCGCTAGAAGATTTAGATTAAACATTGCGAGCTGTTACTACACAAGTTTAATACTTCACCCTTGTAAAATTTGTATTTAGACTAAAGAGCGTAAGTGAAAGGCGATTGTCTCGCTTATACTTATGCTTTTCTTACCAGATTTTCAAAGGCTTGAAGATGAGCAAATTGAGCGCTAGTGTTTCGATATTGTTGTTTGCCACTACTTGTATGGGCACAACACTAAAAGCACAAAGCCTAGACACTAGCTATAGCGGTTCGGTTAGAGTACGTTATGAAACGCTTAATAATCCAATTTTCCCCGCCAATGAAAATATCCGCGCCAAAACCAATGAGCGACTCTCAACCCGAATTAGGCTAAAAGGCGAAGCCGACTTCGGGAATTGGAAGGCTGTCGCCGAGATAGAAGATTCTCGTGCTTATCTCGACGAGAATGACCCCACCCTCAAATCTTCGCAGGTAAATACGCTCGAGCCAGTGCAGTTGTATATTTCTTACAAGGGCATTGGTGAATACCTAGATAGTATTACTATCGGACGTGTAACGCTTGATCACGGTAGTCGTAGGTTGATTGGGCGTACACGATTCAGAAACGCTACGAATAGCTTTGAAGGGGCACTAATTGACGCAAATTGGTCTGGATGGCACGTCCGTGGTTTTTATCTATTGCCGCTGTCTCGTTTTCCTATCGATTCGGCCTCAATCGATAGTAATAAACGGGCTTTTGATAAAAGTTTTAGTAATCGAAGATTTTTTGGCGTTTACGCTCAATCAGAAGATAACACATGGAAAGTACATAGTTATTGGTTAAAAGAATCCGACTCAAAAGAGCTTGCGACCAAAAATCGCAACCTGTTTACCCTGTCACTGGATTATTCAAAAACCTTTTCAAAACACTGGGAATACAATATAGAAGCGATAGGACAAACTGGTCAGGCTAGGCAGTCTGCATCCACATCTGACATTGACGGTAAGGACGTTAGTGCTTGGATGGTACATAGTCACATCGGCAAACAAATCAGTGCTAGTACTTTTATAAGAGCTGAAATTGATGCTGCAAGTGGTGATAATGATGCCACCGATGACACCATAAAAGCCTTTGATTCTCTTTATGGTTTACGGCGGTTTGATTTTGGTCCAACGGACGTGTATCAAACATTCCCTCGAAGTAATATATTGGCACCGGGGCTAAGAGGCGTTACAAAGCTAAATGACGAGAACACGCTTATGTTAGGGTACAAAGGGCTATGGCTTAAAGAAGTGGGTGAGGGTAAAAAAGACTTTTTAGGGCACCAAATAGAGTTTCGCTGGCGATATCAAGCATCTGCGCCGTTAAGAATCGAACTAGGTGGTGCATACCTCGCTAAAGGCGAAGCGTTAGAGACGGGCGCATGCCCCGATAATTCTATGTACGCCTATACGGGTGTTATGTACTCTTTCTAAGTGTAAAGACAACATTGCCACATAAGTAAGGAATGTTAGGGCTATAGATGGCCCGCTTTACACAATTAAGCTAATTAGGTAGTAAGTGCATAGAGAAGCGCGTCTCTACCAAATACCCGTTTTCTACACAGCCCTTCTTTCACACCGCCAATTCGCTCGGCAACACGCATACTCGCTTTGTTATTTGGTTCAACAAGGCATTCTAGACGGTGCAGATTCATTTGCGAGAATGCGAGCTTTTTTAGCGCTTCACACAGTGCCGTTGCTAAGCCTCTACCGCAAGCGTCAGGTCTTAACCAGTAGCCGAGGTTTGCAGTTAGATGGCTGTGGTGAATATGATTAATAATACCCATGCCCAAACACTTGTCGTCGTGCATTAACAAATATGTAAGACCGTAACCTGTCTGACGGGCTTTCTCCATATTAGTAATACATTGCTTCGACAATGCTGGCGTAACAGGGCACACCGCTGAGCCGAACCAGGGCTTTACATGATGAATAGATTGTTGACCTGCATCGCACAGCGCATTGCAGTGTTTCTCTGCAATGCGCTGAATACTAATTGGGCCTTGCTCTGTCTGTATAGGAGGCAGGCGAGAGGGTAAAATGGATAAGTCGATCAAAAGGGTTTCTTATCCAGCAAGCGGCAGCTAAATACAATGGCAAATACAACAAAATAAGCAGCAAATATAATTTGCATCCACTCCGCCATTCCCATAGACAAAAACTGCCACGTGTCTTCTAAACAGTCGCCCTCAGCCGCAAATACTGCGGGTAGCCACTCATGAAGCTGTAACCATGAAGGAAAGTTAGGCACTATTTCACAGCTGGCAAAAAACGGATTGGCAGCGTTGAGAATACCCACGTGCTCTTTTGCAATTAAAAAGCCCCAGCCTGCAGATACCGCCCAGCCAGCAAAACCAAGCATACGGGTAAATCCGTTGTTTTTTATAATTACCACAAGTGCTGACAACACAATGCCGTACATAGCAGTACGCTGATAAATGCACATAATGCATGGTTTCAAGCCCATGCCGTATTGGAAGTAAAGGGCAGCAATTTCCAATGCTAATGATGTAGCGAAAAGCACAAGCCATGAAGACTTGTGCTCTGCCCACTGGCTAATGCTGTGAATAAATCCGCGCATACTTTAGTGACCTACCACTTGCGCGCCCGCTTCGGTAACCGAGTGGTGCTCAATAAGGTGCATGTCGTATAGCCACTGAGTAGCATCGGCAAGCCCAATATAGGTTGCGACCAAACCGACAATAGTAAGCACAATCGTGTACGGCAGCGCCATCATCACCATGCGGCCGTATGACAAGCGAAGTAGCGGGGCGATGGCCGACGTTAGCAAGAATAAGAAAGCCGCTTGGCCATTTGGTGTTGCAACACTTGGTAAGTTGGTACCTGTGTTAATTGCAACCGCAAGCATATCGTATTGGTCACGAGTAATTTGACCTGCTTGTAAAGCCGCTGTTACTTCCGTGATATACACTGAGCCAACAAATACGTTGTCACTCACCATCGACAGAACGCCATTTGCCAGATAGAACATCACCATCTGGGTTTCGCCTTCAAACGATAGTACCCAATGAATAACTGGCTGGAAGAGGCCCTGGTCAATAATAACTGCCACTACACCAAAGAATACGCAAAGCAGCGCAGCGAAAGGCAGTGCTTCTTCAAATGCTTTTCCTAGCGCATGCTCTTCAATTACGCCGCTCATCGACGTAGCTAGTACAATTACAGACAAACCAATTAAGCCGACCGATGCCATGTGTGTAGCAAGACCAACAATTAACCAAAGGCCAATAAGTGCTTGTACTACGAGTTTTGCTGTTTCTCGCTTGCTGCGGCCTTTATCCATATGGTCGTTATAGTCGACCAAAATCTGCCTAACTGCTGTTGGCAACTTGGCTCCGTAAGAAAATGTACCTGTCTTTTCAAGAACGATTGTTGTTAACAAACCGAATACGAAGACAGGCAGGGTAACAGGTGCCATACGGATAAAGAACTCGACGAAATCCCAACCTGCTTTATCAGCGATAATTAGGTTTTGGGGTTCACCTACCATGGTCATAACGCCGCCTAAGGCTGTACCTACGGCTGAGTGCATCATAAGGTTGCGTAGAAATGCTCTGAAGTCTTCTAAATCGTGGCTTCCTAATTCGTCATCACTAGTGTGGTCGTGATCAGAATGAAACTCTTTGCCTGACGCCACTTTGTGATAAATAGAGTAAAAGCCCAAGCCTACACTGATTATTACTGCCACTACTGTTAGGGCGTCAAGGAATGCAGATAAAAACGCAGAGGCAAAAATAAACGAAAGCGACAGTATTAACTTATTGCGTACCTTAATCACCAATTTGGTAAACAAGTACATAAGTAAATCTTTCATGAAGTAAATGCCTGCCACCATAAAGACGAGTAGTAGCAGTACCTCTAAATTCACTTCAATTTCATGCATCATGTGACCGGGTGTCGTCATACCGATAAACATGGCTTCGATAAGAAGGAGTCCACCTGGTTGGAGTGGGTAGCATTTAAGCGCCATTGCTAGCGTAAAAATAAACTGAATGACAAGCGTCCAGCCAGCTATATAAGGATCCACCATAAAGATGAAGGGATTAACAATGAGAAAGGCAATAATGGTTTTTTTATACCAGTCGGGCGCATGTCCCAGGAAATTCTTATAGATCGCCGCGATCATTGAGGTTTGCATGAGTTCCTGTTCCTTTTACAACAAAGCACGCATTTTGCGCATCTTTATAATGTGTAGTTCCGGTTATTGCATACTTAAACTGCTGGTGCCGTACGATTTAATTCGTCTAACCGCCGTTTCGTTGCTGTCATTATAGTCGGAAATTAAGCGTACATGATATTACCGCCTTGAGAAAGCAATTCACAGACCCCACCATATGAAAGTCACTGAATATTTATCACTTTTTTGATGATAATTATCATTAAGATAGAAAATGCCGACTATTTTGAACATAAAGTGAACAAGTAAGACTTTATAGCCTTTGAAATAACACTTTAATTTTAACAAGTTGTTAAAACCTTTAGTGGACGAAGCATAATTCATTGTGATAATAAAACAGCATCTGGTACAATCAGTTGCAAAATAACAAGAACGTGCAGGCGATTAGTTATGATTTATAAGGCACAGAGTCCAGCCGGATTCGCCGAAGAATATATTGTTGAATCTATTTGGAGTGGTAGATTTCCACCTGGCACCATTTTGCCTGCAGAGAGAGAGCTTTCTGAGTTAATTGGTGTAACGCGAACCACTTTGCGAGAAGTATTACAGCGTTTGGCGCGTGATGGCTGGTTGACCATTCAACACGGCAAGCCAACCAAGGTAAATAATTTCTGGGAAACGTGCGGTCTGAACATTCTTGAAACTCTTGCTCGCTTGGACCAAGAGGGCATTCCAGAACTTGTCGATAATTTGCTCGCAGCGCGCACTAATTTAAGTGCGGTTTTCATCAGAGGCGCTATCCGTAACAACCCTCAAGCGTCTGCAGATATTATCGCTCGATACAAAAATGTTGAACAAGAAGGCTTAGCGTTTGCGCAGTTTGATTATCAGATGACCCATGACTTAGCGCTGGCCTCTAACAACAACGTGTTTGTTCTGATGATGAATGGCTTTCGCGGGCTTTACTCGCGAATAGGTGGTTACTTCTTTTCGCATCAGCCGGCACGAGATATCGCCATGAAGTATTACGCAGACTTGCTTGATGCAGCAGAGAAGGGCGAATACGATAGGGTTCCTGTCGTGGTAAGAAATTACGGTATTGAGAGTGGTAAGGTATGGCAAGCCATTCGTGACGAAATGCCAAAAGATTTAGTAGATTAAGGTTAGTGACGTTTAGGTTCAGAAGAACGTAAACCCTGTTCCAAATTCGATAACAAGCGTTCATTTTAAACACCGCATGTTCTTTCGGAATATGCGGTGTTTTTGTCTGTACAACCTGCACGATATCTTTCTGTTTGCAAGGCGTTTATATTTTGTAACACTTAATTCCCACCTAGCCTTCATACATATGTCATCAACGCTAGAACCACACATTCATTTAGATATACTCGTTATATAAACCAGCGAAGGGCTTTTTGGCGCACACATTCAGGGTTACGGTAGAGTAAAACAGAACATTTTTGGGTGGCGACAAAGCAAAAAGCGTGAATAAACGTGGATATAAAGGAAAAATAATGAAATTCATATGGATAGCACTTGCTGCAGGCGGGCTGATGTCAGGCTGTAGCCTTGAGAACAAAACGGAAAACGTTCAACAAGAGTTAGACAAGACGGCACCATCAGTTATGTTAAATACGAAAGTAAATGCGCCAGTAGCGAAAAAAGTGCCTTACGAAATGTCGGCGCATGGAGTGACCAGAAACGACAACTATTATTGGATGCGCGATGATTCACGCACCGATAAAGAGATATTGGCGCACCTAGAGCAGGAAAACAATTACGTAGAAACAGTACTTGCTCCGCTCAAAGAAAACCGTGAGACGCTTTATGGAGAGCTGGTTTCTCGCATAGAGAAAGACGATTCCACGGTACCAGTGTTCGATAACGGCTATTGGTACTACACACGTTATTCAGGTGAGAACGAGTATCCTGTATATCTAAGAAAGCCTTCGCTGGATGCTGAGCCGCAAGTTTTGCTTGATGCGAATGTTATGTCTGAAGGGCATGACTATTTTAGTATTGGAAGTTACTCGGTGAGCCGTGACAATACGCTTATGGCGTACTCTGAAGACACGCTTAGTCGTCGAATTTATACCGTATACGTAAAAAACCTGAATAGCGGTGAAAAGCTAAACGATGTATTAGAGGGCACGTCAGGCAGCGCAGTTTGGGCGAACGACAATGAACATTTATTTTACGTGAAAAAAGATCCGCAAACCCTTTTAGGCTATCAAGTGTATCGCCATAAGCTGGGTACTTCTCAAGAAGACGATGTTTTAGTGTACGAAGAAAGCGACCCTACGTTTTATACTTACATTAGTAAAAGCAAAGACGACAGCGTCATTTACATTCATCATTCTAACACTGATAAAACTGGCGTGACTTTGATTGATGCAGGCAATCCTGCGTCTCAATCAGAAGTATTTCTACCTATTAAAGACGGTCAGGAATACAGCGTAGCAAAAGCAAGTGACGGTTATTACGTTTTAACTAACATCGATGCAAAAAACTTCAAAGTAATGAAGGCGCCGCTAGATGCCACAAGTGACGTGTCAAAGTGGCAAGAAATAGTCCCACACCGTCCTGAGGTCTTTCTTCAAAGCATTGAGGTGATGAAAAATCACCTAGTAGTGAAAGAGAAAGAAAACGGTATGCTACGCATGGTTGTGCATAACCTAACGACAAAAGAAGAAAAGGTTATACCAACTCAAGATCCAATCTACGGTGCGTACTTCAATGCAAACCCTGAAATGGATACTAACAAGCTTAGAATCTATTACAGCTCGTTAACTACGCCAGGCTCTATCATTGATATCAACCTTGATACGCTTGAAAGTGAAGTAATGAAGCAAACCCGTGTATCTGACACATTTGACTCTTCCGCTTATGCATCTGAGAGAGTAATGATTGAAGCGCGCGATGGCGCAATGGTACCGGTTTCATTGGTTTATCGTAAAGAGAAGTTTAAAAAAGATGGCACTAATCCACTGTATCAATACGCTTATGGCTCGTATGGCGCAACTATTGACCCGACATTTAGAAGCAGCTGGCTTTCTTTAATTGACCGAGGTTTTGTAGTTGCGATAGCGCACATTCGTGGCGGTCAAATGCTGGGGCGCGAATGGTACGAAGACGGTAAAATGCATCAAAAAATGAATACGTTTACGGATTTCATTGACGTATCTAAAGGTTTGGTTGCGAAACAATACACTGATAAAGACCGCGTATTTGCAATGGGCGGCAGCGCAGGTGGATTACTAATGGGCGCCGTTGTGAATATGGCCCCTGAGCTATACAAAGGGGTGAGTGCTCACGTGCCCTTTGTTGATGTGGTGACCACTATGAGCGATGAGACTATTCCATTGACCACAGGTGAATATACCGAATGGGGTAACCCAGCAAATAAAGATGAGTTTGATTACATGCTGTCATACTCGCCTTACGATCAAGTTGAAGCTAAAGATTATCCACACATGCTAGTGACTACAGGGTTGCATGATTCGCAAGTTCAATACTTTGAGCCTATGAAGTGGGTTGCGAAACTTAGAGAGTATAAAACCGACGATAACTTGCTTCTGTTTAAGACAGACATGGAAGCAGGGCACGGCGGCGCGTCGGGACGCTTCAAGCGTTTTGAATCAACCGCCCTAGAATATGCTTTTGTTTTGCATCTAGCGGGTGTACCTCTTTAATTCGATGCTAATTTTTTGAATTTAGCTTTTGTCTTGAAGCCCGAATAAGTCACCACTTTTCGGGCTTTTTTATTTTTTAGCGTTTTTAGTATGCGGATTCTAATTGTTAAGCGTACAGTTTAACTATGGTGTTGAAACACACTCAAAATTAGCATTCATAGGAGCTGAACATGACTACTACTGACACAATTAAAGGCAAAATTAACGAAGCCGAAGAAATGGCGCGTAAAATTTGGTTAGCAGGCTTAGGCGCTTATGGTAAAAGCGTTGAAGAAGCGCAAGGGCGTTACGAGAAACTAAGCGAAGAAGCGAACAAAATGTTCGACGAGCTAGTGACTAAAGGCGAAACCTTAGAAGACGATGCAAAGAGCAAATTTAAATCGACCACTAACGATGTAGAAAATCGTGTAGCTGACGTTCGTAAAAAACTTGGTCTTGATTCTGAACCTGCAGATCAGCGCATTGAAGAGCTTTCAGCAAAAATCGATGCCCTTACTGAAGCTGTTGCCAAACTAGCAGCAAGCAAGTAAAGCGATAGTCTTTATTGGGCACCACATGTTGTGCCCAATACTCAGTTTTCAGCTACTACTTCGCTAAAGAAGGGTGTTAACGGAAATTGCAATTGAGTGGCATGAAAGGCGTGCGTTCAAACTTAAGTCGAGCGCTTAAACAAAGCTTTGAAACTAAGCTTTAAATATTCCTTACATTGCCATGCTTACAAATCTCCGCATTGGAGGCGTTATGAGCAACAAAAATATTCCCAATCCAGAAGTTGTGCCTGTTGCCGAAAGAAAAACGACAACACTAAATGGTAGCAACGCTTCACCTTTAAAATCGTCCCCCTTGTTTGGGTGGTTATTCGCTGGTTCAGATCTATTATCTGAAAAGCTAGATCAAGCTGCAGGTGTAGTCAGCCAGAGAATTGACGATACACACGAGACGATTAATGCAATGCAGGTTAAAGGCCTAGAAGTGGAAAGTGAACTTAGACGTACACTTAATCCATTCGCTTTAGTCGACACTGCACAAAAACTGGTGGCATCAACGCCGTTATTTTCGGCATTATCTGGCGGTCAAAGACGTCAACAAAAAGAGCAGCAACTTGAAATGTTAAGTGCAAAAGTGGATTTGCTCGTCGAGCAGGTAGCCCTTTTAGCTGCAAAAGAAGCAGCTAAAAAAGCCGAAGCGACAAGTACTGCTAGCAAGGCTACTGCCACTAAAAGAACTGCCTCTAAAACTACAGCAACTAAAAGTGCTTCAACGAAGTCGGCTACGACTTCTTCGACGACCACGGGCTCCCGCAAGTCGAGTGCAACCAAATCGGCCGCTACAACGGCCACTGCATCGTCGAGTTCGACTAAAAAGGCCGCTTCCGGAACAGCAAATAAGCGCACTGCGGCAAAGTCAACGGCAGCAAAGAGCACAGTGCGCAAAACAACGGCTAATACCGAAGTTACACCGGCCAAAAGCTCGACTAAAAATGCAACGGGTTCGTCTGACACCACAAAGAAAGGCGAGTAAACGCATTTAATATAGATAAAGGTCATTTTTGGTAATAATAGCGCCAAATAAATGGATACGCGTATATTTGGCGCTGCTTCGTCTAGGCTCGTTTAGATTTCTTTTTGTTTGAGTGTAGAGTTAATTATCTGTGGTGTCAGGCTTCTAAACTATCCACCTCTAATCCAAGAATTTTGGCCAGTATATCTGAGTCATCTTGTATTGCGTAATAATCTCCGTGAAACATTAACGCAATTCTCGTTTGGTTAGAAGTTAGAATGCTTAGCTCGTGATAAGTTCTTTGCGTACCTGATGTATATATTCGTGTCGTTACTAAAAGAAGCTTTTCAAAAGAATCAAAAGCAACTGTAGCTTTCGGGTTGTTCAAACTGCCGATGTTTAACACTTTTTCTTTTAGGTCAAAATAAAATGCTCTTCTGCTTCTTCTGCATATAAAAGCTGTGCCTAAACTAAAGAGTGCCCCTAGTGTAAATACGCCAATGACAAACTCGGTTTTAGAATTAAGGTTGGGTTCCAACTGCCAAACTTTAATTGACATGTATATGCATATTGTCCAGCAGAAGAGATGCATTCCCCATTCAAACAAATAGCTTCTAAGGTTTGGAGTAATAGCGACGGCATCTTTATTAATATTTAAATTTGCGTTGCAAAAACTAGAAGCGGCTAGTTCTCGTGTAATAGTAATTTCGTCATCCGCTTTCATACTTAAATTCCCTTTTGAATAATAAAAACAAGTATAAGAAATATTAATGCCGTAGGCTACGCATAGAGGTAGTTGTATTTGAGTTTGATTTTACGTCTTTCAGCAAGGCCATTAGAGAAAATATGAAGTGGGTCGTCTTCGAGATAACTGGCGAATAACCTGACAATGTTAAGAAAGAATATCTTAGAGCAAATTGGCTAGCGTACAGGGCGTGATAAATACTGCCACAAATGTTGTTAGTTAGAAATTGAGTAATTATATTCAATCCCTTCTGATTATTTTTAGTTATTTAATTCTTACGAGTTAATAATAATTCATCTAAACCACTGTTTTATAGAGTTTATTTGTGGTTTGGGGGAATTTGATTTAATAATGAAAATACTAAATTATTTAAAGGACGAGCACTAGGGTGTTCGTTAAATTCAGTTATGTAATTAGTATGAGTTCTGAGTGCGAGCCATCAATATGTAAACTGAAAACTATCAGCGTAAGAGAGTCTAGCGAGCTCTCTAATTATATTTAAATAAGGAATCGAAAATGAAAGAAATATGTGAGATGGAAATTGCTCAAGTCAACGGCGGCAATCAATTACTTCTTGGAGTCGGAATTGGTTTAGCAGTAAATTATACATATGAAAGTATCGGCGGTGCTGCCGGAATTAACCGATATTTCGAAAACTCATGGGCTTCGATGAAGTCTTCTTACGATTACAATGTTAGAAGGTTGCGCAGAACCTTTGAGTTAAATCGCCCATAACTTTAGCTGGCCTGCTTTTCTAGTAGCAGGCCACAATTACTCGGAACGATAATGAACTACAAAGCATTTTTGGTCGCATGTGTATGTCTTCCTTGCGCAATATACTCTGACGGTTTTGTTGAGCAATATAGAAGTTCTGTTTCTGAAAACATTCTTTTGAGCACGGCTTTGTACTCAATGCCTAATTTTATTTCGGTATTTTTTGTTTCTTTGCCATTTATGTTTACTAGATACGCTTTCAAGAAAATATTGCTAGGATTAATTCTTGGTACAATAGTCTATGAGTTTATGCAGGCTAAGTTAGACTGGGGAACAACAGACTATATGGATATTGTGTTTACAATCTTGGCTGGTTTGATATTAGTGTTGATATACAAATCGCTGATATATATGAAAGTATTGCAAAATGAATAGCATTAAAATTTAACCCATTGAGCACGAATTCAACTCTCTATTGCACCGTTTATACTCACAAGTTCAGGGAGAAGCACTCTCTTTTTAAACTCACGAATGATTAGAGGCTCTCAAAAAAGACCCTAAGCACTGCTTCACTTCTAGTCATTACCCGCTAACCGTTCTTCGCCCACAAATTCTGATGCTTTTTAAAACCGAAGAAATCGTAGGGTTCCCAAAAGCTTGGTACTAAATCATCAATAGCATCTGGCGTGAAATTGCTCGACAGCTGGCTCATAATTTCGCCTAATCTTTCTTGGCCCACGCGCATTAGCTTTTTTCTGTTCGCAGGGAAATATAGGTTTCTGCCTTTTGGAATGACTTCTTGCGCACCGCTGGTAATGTACTTTTGGTTCCTTGTTACTACTTTACACAAAGGCTCTGCGGGGTTCGCGGGGTTCAGTCCAATTACTATGGCACATTCATATTGGTCTTTCTCTTGGCCTTTTTCATTCTCAGGAATATAAGTAACACCAAAGCCTTGTGGGAAGTAGCCCACAAGTTCAACAAAGTCCTGTGCTAATTGCTTATTAAGTCCGCCCTTTTTCGAAAGCTGCTCAATTAGTAAATATCCCTTGGGTAAGCTTATTCGTGAGTAGTCTGACTTGGTTGAAAGCACAATGGAAACGTAAATTTGAGGGATCTTTACAATCTCGCCCAAGCCGGTTTTTGACACAAAGGCGTCTTTAACCAAACTCAGCAAGAATTCGTTAGCCTCTTTGTGAGTTTGATTGAAACGGTCTCTCTCTTCTTTGTTATTACCAATGTAGTTGGGCTGTCCTAAACCATCGGATAAGTAACGTAACGTAAAGTGATAGTTCAGCTTCAGTAAGTCTTTTCGCTGTGATTCTTCTAATAAACGAAACTCATCTAGGTCGCCGTTTTCACCTTTTAATATGGTTTGCGCAGCAGGGCTTTGCAAGCCAATGTCTTGAAGCAAGGCTGCCGTGATAAGAGGGCGGCCTAACTCAGTTTTCCATTTGTCTCGCCAATAGCGGTTTCCGCGAAAGCGAGAGGCGGCTTCGCGGTACTTTGATAAATATTTGTGGGCAATTGTGTCGTGTTCTAAAAGTCTATCTACTAAGCGCAACGTTAAAACAGCCTTGTAGAGCGGTTTGAAGCGCATATGCACACGAGCGAAGTTGCCCTCAGGACCTCGCGTCAGTAACATTATTGTCCCGAGCAGCTTGGCGCTTAGCTGTTGTGTTTCTTGCCAGTTATCGCCTTCACAGAGTTCGATAATTTTAGTGCTTACCGCGTCCAAACGCTCTAATCTCGCTAAGCGTTCCTCTTCAAGTTTTTCTGAGCTATTTTGTATTTGTTGGGCAAGCTGTTCAGCTAATACTTCTTTCTTTTGATTACCTTCTATTCGCTCAAGCTGCGCTTTTAAGTCTTCGATATGCTGCTCAAGAGAAGGGGTGAGGGAAAAGTAATGACTGGCATCCTCAAAAACCGAACCGTAGCCCGAGTCTTTAGGATAAATCATGTTGATGAGTTGTTTTACCTGCTGGGTAAAAATGCTATCGGGGTTTTGGCTTTGTGCGCTCACCGTCTTCCTTTCAAATGATGCTGTGAATTGCTATTACTTTGCTATAAGCAGTTCAGGACAGACTAAGCGACACTCGGGTTACCTGACCTCGTGCCCAAGCTCTACTGCCTCACGTTTTTTCAATTGACCTAAATGATACCGTAAATTTTCACTAATTTTGGTATTTCTTTTAATAACATGTAGTTGCGGCCACGACGCCCGCTCACCACTGACGATCAGCTGTCTAATGCTTTCACGGGTTGGATTAGACAAAACCTGTGACAAATTTCTTATTTGGCGCTTGGGTAAAATATTGATATTGCCTACATACTGCTGGTCAATAATAGAACGTACTTTGTGAATTGCTAGCTTGGCGCTCTTGTTCCCAGTCAAACGCTCAATGATATCAATGGCGAAAATACTATTGGTTTTCGCTAGCTGTCCAATGTGACGTGCCGACATATCCCATAGTGAGTTAGGATCAATGCGGTTTGATGAAATAAAAGGCACCGCCAACGGGTTTGTTTGGCTTACGATGCTATGGTTTACACCATATAACCGAGCCAAGCGTTCGTAGGGGAGGTCAGCCATTAACGAACCGTCGGCGAAGCGTCGGTTAGGTATGTAAGGCACAATCTCACCAGCTGGCGTTTTAGCCCTAAGTTGAACTGGGCTAAAAATAACGGGAACCGCACAAGATGCACGCACCGCCTGGGTGATGATGGCATTGGGCGAGGTTTTGGCATTTAACAGTCGTGAGTGCTGATGCAGGTCGGCAGGAGATACCGTCACAGTTATGTGGCGGCCAGTTTTCTTAAAGGCTTCTTCAAAGGTTGTAAGGTCGAACAGTTCAATCAGTGCATTTTCAAGTACTGAGCTATCAAATAGTCCTTTTTTACCAAGACCGGCAAAGCTTCGCCAATGTTTGAAAGTCTCGTAGATAAAATCCGCGCTGAGAGCTTCTAGCAACTGATCGTGCGTTCGCGTACCTAACATCGCAGCAATGATTGACCCAGCACTAGAACCAGACACTACGGTAGGTAGTAAATTCTTTTCGTTTAGCGACTTGACCACACCAGCATGAAAAAAACCTAAACCAGCTCCTCCTGAAAGCATAAGGCAGCTTCGCCCGAAGGCGTGCGCAGTTTCGTCAAAAAATGACAGCTTTTCATAGAAGTCTACGTCTTGCTCGTCGGCATTATAGATCTGTTCTAATGCCAATATTACTTCATCAATAAACTGTTCAATAAGGTATTTAGTGCCAATTTTGCACTGGGTAAGCAGTATAGGGTTGGCAATATTGCCCAAGTTGCCGTGCAATCCTTCGTGCAGTATTGACATCAGTGCAGGTAAATCACCTTTACCTCTAGCAAGTTGTAAGCGCTGAACCCGCTTTCGAATAAGCTTAAAATCATAGTCATCGCTAGCATCTTCTGCTTTCCACTCGTCAGCGCCAGACAGCGCATCGTGCGCAAGGCACGCGGCTTCATATTCATCGTAACTGCTTGCATGTTCAATCTCATGCTCAAGCTTTTTCAACCGAAAATCGAATACTGCCATAACGATTACCTATTTTAATTGATGAGCGCTGCTGCCTTTTCTTATAAGACGAGCGAACAGGCGCTGATAGCACCAGCAAAAGGATAAATACGTATTTCGAACGCTGTATTCTGTAAGTCGCATCTGCCAGCGTATGCCGAAATTCATGCATAAGCATAAGCATAAGCGTATTAACAGCGATTCGTACACATATTGAGTTTATGTTGTAAATTTAGAATTCACTACCTAAACCCTTCTGCTTAATTAATTCCGTGGCGCTTTTGTACTTAGCTCAAGGTGGTAACCATTATTTATTAGATCTTCAGAAGGTTGTTTTCAATCAATAATTAGCAGTAATTTTACTTTTTACATTGACCATTTCATAAGCACTCAGTAGCCTGAGAAAGAGAATAATAATGTGGACCTCTTTTTTGTCGTATGGAATGGAATTTTCAAACGCTAAGCCTGCTATCAATTCCTTTAATTAGCGCCATTGTTGGATGGCTGACTAACTATTTGGCGGTGAAAATGATGTTTTACCCCATAGAGTTCGTTGGTTTTAAACCTTTTTTGGGGTGGCAAGGGCTCATTCCTGCAAAACGCAGGGAAATGGCAGAGATTGAGGTTGAGCTAGTTTTAGGCAAACTGCTAAGCGTTGAAGAGTTAGCGCAGCGTTTGGATGCGGACGAACTGACGAGGGCTATCGAACGTCGCCTAGGGCAGGTTATTCGCAAAGTTGTTAATGACGTAATGGCCCAGTCAGCGCCTCAACTTTGGGCTGCTTTGCCTGTGCAAGGCAAAAATCTAGTTTACCAGCGTATCGAAAACGACATCCCCAATGTGGTCCACAAAATGGTGGATGACTTCCAGCATAACGTTTCAGAAATTTTAGATATTAAAGAGTTGGTGGTTGAACAACTGGTTAACACCCCAGAACTTGTCAATGAGATTTTCTTAACCGCCGGCAGCAAAGAATTTCCGTTTATAGTGCGTTCTGGCTTCTACTTCGGTTTCTTGTTCGGCTTACCTACCATGCTGCTTTGGTATTTTTTTCAAGCATGGTGGATTTTACCGCTAGGAGGCTTGCTTGTAGGTTATGCCACCAATTGGATTGCCATTAAAATTATATTCGAGCCCAAACGTCCAAGAAAACTAGGACCTATCACTATTCAGGGCATGTTTCTAAAGCGGCAAAAAGAAGTATCAGAAGTGTACTCAAGCATTATTGAGGAAAAGCTGATAACACCTAAAAACATTACCCACGTTATATTGCACGGTTCTGGTTCTGCGCAGCTTTTAGAGCTTATAGAGCTACATGTTAACGATGCTATTGAACGCTATGTCGCTATCGCACAGCCTTATTTTGCTTTAGGTGTGGGATCAGAGAACTACCATCAAATGAAGGCGCTAGCCGTACGTCAAATATTTGATAATTCCGATAAATACCTACTTTATGCCTTTGATTATGCGAACAATGCTATGCAGATCGGACACGATTTGAGTGAGCGCATGCAAGCGCTGAGTGTAGAAGAATTCGAAGGGGTGTTGCGCCCAGCTTACCAGCAGGATGAGTGGAAACTCATCGTAACGGGCGCTATTTTGGGTATGGTAGCTGGTGTTGCCCAACTCTATCTGGTGTTTATGTAAGGTGTTGCATTAGCAAAAATTATCACACAGGGTTGGCAAAGGATCGGACTGAACTATGAAAACCGCGCAGAAAATACTACTTACCGCGCTGACGTTATTCAATGAGCACGGTGAAAACACGGTAACCAGTGTCGATATCGCCGTCGAAATGGATATTAGTCCGGGGAACCTTTATTACCACTTTAAAGGTAAGGACAGCCTTGTTAGTGCGCTAATGAAAATGCATGAACAACAAATGCAAAAAATGTTAAACCGAGAAAAACTCGATACGCTTCAGCCTGAAGAAATCATGTACTACTTGTACCTGCTTATCGATAGCATCCATGTATTTCGCTTTTTTTATCGCAGTCCTGCAGACTTGGCGGAGAAATACCCTAGTATAGTGCGCTCTAGACAGCACATACTATCTAGCCTAAATAAACAATTAGCTTTTCTTTTTGAGTCCCTGTCAAAGCGAGACGTCCTTATTGCCTCAAATACAGATAGGGCGCTATTAGTGGACTTGATATCTTTAATTATTACCCAGTCCTGCCAGTTTGACGAGTTAAACAGTCATACGGATAGCACAATGCAGCGCTATCATGCTCTGTCACTGATGATGGTGAGTGTACTGCCAAGGCTGACGCTGTCTGATGAACAAAAGCGCCAGCTAGAACAGATGCTGCACTCTCATGACTTTGTAAGAAATGCCTCAACCCCGTCACCCCTAGACTTCGCGTAAAGGAATAGTAATGGCAAAAACGCTCAGTTTCTTAGATAAGTCATTTTGGATAACAGAGTCAGATGAGAACCCAAAACATGTTGCTTGTTTGCAGCTGCTCGCTATTCCGGAAGGGGCAAAAAGCACCCAATACGTGCCTCAGTTATTTCAAGAAATAAGAAGCTTTGCTCGGGCTACTTCTCCGTTCAACTGTGCGGTAAAGACGGTGCTAGGTTACCCTGTTGGCTTTGCGCCGGTGAAAAAGCTAAACATGGACTATCATGTTCAAATTCATCGAGTGGCTGATATCACAAACCGAGAGGCGCTGGACGCCTTCGTTGCAAGGTTACATGCGTCGCGGTTAGACCCTGACAAACCTTTGTGGCAATACCATTTTATTTTCGACGATAACAGCGAAACATTTGCCATTTATGCCCGCGTTCATCACATGTATGGCGACGGTGCAACCTTGGTGCGTTGGTTTCAGGCCGGTTATGTTTCTCACTCTCACGAAACAAAGTTTACGCCCGTGTGGGCCGTAAAGCGGCTTCGCCATAAGCGTAGAGACTCGGTGAGTTTTTACAAGCGCTTAGTCGGAATTGGCTATGCGATAAAAACCGCGTTTGACTTGCTCATCATCTTTGTTCGAATATTTATGAAAGTGCTGCGGGTAAATCCGAATTATATGCCTATCCCTTTTACCGGCACTAAAACAGTACTGACCGGACAAGTAAAAGCAGGTAGAGTCGTGGCTACCATGGATTTAGATTTCAAGCGAGTAAAGAAACTTGCAAGACGCACGCGCTCTACCGCGAACGAGGTGTTGCTATGCGCATTTGATATCGGTGTGCATAAGTTGCTACAAGATCATGGTCAGGTATTTAAAAAAGCCTTATTCACCAATATGCCGATTAATTTGCGTAAACCCGGCGAGAAAACCACAGGTAATAAAATAGCTATTGTGCCGGTGGAGCTAGCGCATGGCGAGAACGACCCCTACCTTCGGTTGCGTCAGATTGTGGTGAATCATCGTATTGTTAAAAATGCAGCGCAGCATGCGCGTCCTGCGGCATTTAGCGGCTATACCATTGCTATTCAATCTCTTGCGCTGGTCTTCGAATGGTTAAAGCTATCTAGCGTAGTTAAACCCATTGCCAATATTCTAATTTCAAACGTTCCCGGCCCAAAAGATACACGGTATTTAAAAGATGCAAAGCTATTGGCCTGCTATCCCATTTCTACCATGACGCCTGGAGGCGGGGTAAATATTACGCTTATGACCTACGCGGGCACTGCGAATGTTGGGCTGGTTTGCTGCAATAAAAATGTAGAATCGTTACAACCACTAGCGCGTTACGTTAAAGAGGCATTCGACATGCTAGAAGCGAGTGTGGACGACCCAAGGTTGAACATTGATGATATTGGTGAACAGGTGGAAACCGTGCCTGTCTCTATTGTGTCAGACCACTAGCATGCATCGCTTTTAGACTGGTGCGATTCAATGAGATAGAAGCGCAGCATATCGTCTTCTACGCGTACGTTTTGACCTAGTTTCGAGAAGAGTACCTCTCGCCAATGGTCCTCACGCATAGTGTGGCTTAAGTCTTCTTGGGTGATTTGCTTTTTTATCGCCTTATTTATATGGGGAATGTGGTATTCCAATACTGCCTGTTTTGAGCCCGTTAAATAGACCTGTAAATAGTCTGACGCGATATCAGACGTTCCAGCGCTAAAAAGCGATAGGGCTGACTTTAGTGAGCCGCCAAGCAGTGTGTTTACACTTTTAGGAAAGAAGCGCGAAACTAAAAACTGCGTGTCTTTAATAAGCGCGTAATCATCGTTAACCAAACGGACACTGTCAGTGGAAAGGCCGGTTAAATAAAGCGTGTTCATATTTTTATCATAATGAGGTGATGCCGATACAGTGAACACCACATGAGCGCGATAAATAGTAGTAGAAGCCACCACTATATTAAGCGCCGCAAGACACTGAAGACCGATACGGTTGTTTACATTATCTAATGTAATGTTGCCTTCAAGCACGGTTACAGTGCCACTTCCCATAGGGATGTTGAAGGTGAAGGCGTAAGGAAAACTATCGTTGATAAGTTCTTGAAGTTCAGCTTTAGTAAAGTCGTCGTGCGTCAGTTTACCCCATTTCACAAGCCATTGTGCCAGGTAGACTTTGCATTTGTCTTTGAAGGATAAGTTTTTGGTCAAGGTGTATTCTTAGCCTAATTTTGCTAGGCAGTAGCTTGTAGCTAGATAGTTTAACGTAACGTAGATACCGACATAGCACTTAAGTTATCAGGATTATTAGATTTTTTAAATCTTACAATTAAAGTCTTTTCTTGATGAAGCGATGTTTGCTAATCTGGTCATACCACAACGTTTTATTAACATTTAAAGTCTGCCCTTAAGGAATTGGCGAAATGAGCGAAGTACTCAGCAAATACGATTACATTATTGTAGGCGGCGGTTCTGCAGGGGCGGTGCTCGCCACCCGATTATCGGAGAACCCTGCGTTAGATATTTTGCTATTGGAAGCGGGCTCAAAAGATACTAACCCACTTATTCATATCCCGTTTGGTTTGTCTCTACTTAGCAGGTTCGAAGGTATCGGCTGGGGTTATCATACAGCGCCTCAAAAGGAAATGTATGACAGAGAGCTGTTTTGGCCCCGCGGTAAAACCTTAGGCGGCAGCAGTTCGGTTAACGCGATGTGCTACATTCGCGGACAAAAAGAAGATTATGATCGCTGGGCCAATGAAGAAGGGGCAGAGGGCTGGTCGTTTGATGATGTACTACCTTATTTCAAACGTTCAGAGAATTTCGAAGAAGGGGCTGACGAGTATCACGGTACCGGCGGCCCGCTAAACGTTAGCAAGCTTAGACATACGAGTCTACTGTCAGACGCATTTGTAAACTCAGCCTCGTTTGCCGGCTACCAACAGCTTGATGACTTTAACCGAGACGATAGGGAAGGGCTTGGTTACTATCATGTCACACAAGCCAACGGCCAGCGCTGCTCAACAGCAAAAGGGTACTTAACGCAGGCAAAGCATCGTAATAATTTAACTGTTTTAACAAAAGTTGCTGCCGAAAAAGTGTTGTTAAAAGAGGGGCGTGCAATTGGCGTTCAAGTACGTGAAAAGGGCGCAGTAAACCGCTATTTCGCTAAAAGCGAAGTTATTCTTTGTGGCGGCGCGATAAACTCTCCTCAACTTCTAATGCTATCAGGTATTGGACCAAGAGCAGAGTTAGAAGACAAAGGCATTTATGTGCAGCAAGACCTGCCTGGTGTGGGTCAAAACTTACAAGATCACTTAGATGCCATTGTTCAATATACTTGTAAAGCCAGAGAAGGTTATGCCGTGGCATTCGGAGCGCTACCTTCCTACGTGAAAGCCACCGCAGACTACGTTTTTAAACGCAAAGGTATTCTTTCTTCAAATATCGCTGAAGCCGGTGGTTTTGTTAGTTCAAGCTTAGCAACACAAGGTCCTGACATTCAGTTTCATTTCTTACCTGCAATTCTAAACGACCATGGAAGACAGTTGGCCTTTGGTTATGGTTATGGCCTACACGTATGCTGCCTATACCCTAAAAGCCGCGGCACTATTTCGCTTCAAAGCAATCACCCGGCTGATCAGGCGCTTATAGATCCCAATTATTTATCTGCCGAAGAAGATCAGCAGGTCATGATTGAAGGGGTGCGCATTGCCCGTAAGTTACTATCGGCGCCAGATTTCGACAAGTTTGAAGGCAGTGAGCTTTACCCTGGAATAGATGCGGAAACTGACGAGGAAATATTAGAGTTTTTACGTGAGCGAGCTGAAACCATCTACCATCCAATTGGTACCTGTAAAATGGGCAGTGATGACGATGAGATGGCAGTGGTTGATACTCAGTTACGGGTAAGAGGTATAGCAGGTCTTAGAGTGGTAGATGCTTCGGTGATGCCAAGCTTGATTGGCGGCAATACCAATGCACCCACCGTCATGATTGCTGAACGTGCTGCTGAGTTTATTAAAGCCGCGCACGAAGGACAGCCTGTTTCTTTAGCTAAAGCGGAATCGGCGTAAACGAAAAGTGTTAAGAGCGAGATCTTGTCTTGCTCTAACTATCCATTTGCTTGAAGCAGTTTTACCACGCAGTACTGCTCGTTTCTAAAGGCTACTCTTCTGCTCTGGGTTTTTTGGCTCTAGGCTATTTCTCAGCTCTAGGCTATTTCTAAGCTCTAGGCAGTTAAACGCTTTTGGCATCGTATAAGCACAAGTCTGTGTGCAGGTTTTTGCGTTAATAAGACGTTTATACCTGCTTTTGCATAAATAAATCCGCCGCACAATCACACATTTCGTCGATATGACTGCTGTCAGCGTATATACCGTCAATAAGCAAACGCGCTATACCATGTAACGTACCCCACGTTACCTGCGCCAGTCTCAGTGCATCCTGATTGTTCGGAAGTAGCCCTTTGTCTTGCCAATAGCGGGTCATCGTCACTTGAAATTGAAAGCAGGGGAATGCTACGTTTTTTAAGTCGTTGGTCGCCGCTTGGTTTTGCCAAATAGTGCGGCCAAACATCAGTTCGTACATTTCTGGGTTGTCGGCAGCGTAGCCAATGTATTCGTGAACAAATTCGCGAAAGCGCGCTTTAGGCGTTTTGTCTTCTTGCTCGAAAATGCGTTTAGCTGCGCTATGCCAGTCGCTAAAGCCTTTCGCCGCAATAGCACTTAACAGTGCACTTTTATCTTTAAAGTGATGATACGGCGCAGTACGTGAAACCCCGGCGTCTTCAGCCAGTTTTCTGAGCGATAAACTATCAACCCCATGTTCAGACAAACGCGCAGTTGCGGCCTCTATCAGCGCGCTGCGCAGGTCACCATGATGGTAGCTTTGTACTGCATTAGCCATAAACCTAATGATTCCATTTTCATAATTGAGACGAATAGATAGCGTTTTATCTTGACAGTGTCAACATAGCCTTTTATCTTGACGCTGTCTAGTTTGCAAATTTGTTAACAGGAACAGCCCAAGGAGACAGCGCAAACCATGAAGTACTCTACATTAGAAGTAAAACAAGAGGGGCATATTGCCCATGTGGTACTCAACCGCCCCGATGCAATGAACAGTATGATCCCAGAATTTTGGACAGAGTTGCCAGCGGCTATTCGCGAAATAGATGATGAAGCCAAAGCGCGGGTCATTGTTATTTCATCTACGGGTAAGCATTTCTCTGCCGGTATGGATTTATCGGTGTTTCTGAACATGAAAGAAGACTTTAAGGGCGACCCATCGCGCAGAGCTGAACGCATGCGTCGTATGGTGATGTTACTACAAGATAGCTTTACCGCCATAGAGCAAGCACGTTTGCCGGTTATTAGTGCAGTTCAGGGCGGGGCAATTGGTGGTGCGGTTGACCTACTTAGTGCATGCGACATGCGCTATTGCACCCAAGACGCTTTTTTCACCATAAAAGAAACCCAATTAGGCATGACTGCCGATGTCGGTACGCTTCAACGCTTACCAAAGCTTATTCCCATAGGCGTTGTAAAAGAACTGGCATACACCGGGCGCAACTTTGGTGCTGCAGAAGCGCAGCAACTCGGCTTTGTAAATCAAATATTTGATGACCAAGAATCAATGCTAGAAGCGGTAATGAAAATAGCGGAGCAGATCGCAATGAATTCGCCGCTAGCGGTTTCAGGCACTAAGACCATGATTAATTACGCGACAGAACACACGGTAGCAGAGAGCTTAACCTATATGGCCACATGGCAAGCGGGCATGTTCCAAATGGAAGATGTGTTTACAGCCATGGAAGCGCAGAAAACAAAAACACTGCCGGACTATCCGCCGTTACACCCAGCGATTAAGAAAATGAATTCGTAAGTGTAGGTTTGAGAGCGCGCTAATCTCATAGCTTTTGTCGCACATGATAGCTTTGCAATCTAAGGGCCCGAGCGCAGTTTGAACCTCCACACTTTTAGTTTATGAAACGATTTAATTTATAACGCGCCATCAAACAAAGAGCGCACTAGATAAGAACGTTTATACAGGCATTTTAATGGCTTTTATTAGGCCAAAACGACTTTCAGGAATGTATCATGAATCAGACCGTTACCGATCATCCCGTGTACCCACATTTGTTTCGCCCGTTAGATTTAGGTTTTACTACCCTTAAAAACCGCGTTCTAATGGGCTCTATGCACACCGGTTTAGAAGAACTACCCGACGGCCACAAACGTATGGCAGCATTTTATGGCGAACGTGCCAGAGGCGGCGTAGGTCTTATCGTCACAGGCGGAATAGGGCCAAATGAAGAGGGTGCTACCCATCCATCAACGTTTCGTTTAGATACAGACGAATCGGTTAAAAACCACAAAGAAGTAACTGACGCTGTGCACATTGCAGGCGGCAAAATTTGTATGCAAATTCTGCACACGGGCCGCTATGCGTATAGCCCTAAGCTTGTAGCTCCTTCTGCGGTACAAGCGCCAATTAACCCGTTTAAGCCAAAAGCACTTGAAGCTGAAGAAATTGAAAAGCAAATTAAAGATTTCATTACTGCCGCAACCCAAGCCCAGCGCGCGGGTTACGACGGTGTTGAGATCATGGGATCTGAGGGCTATTTCCTCAATCAGTTTATAGCAAAACGCACAAACCACCGCGACGATGAGTGGGGCGGCGAGTACGAAAATCGCATCCGCTTGCCCATTGAAGTAGTGCGCCGCGTGCGTGAGGCGGTAGGTAAAAACTTTATCATCATCTATCGTTTGTCCATGCTCGACCTTGTGGAAGGCGGCTCTACTTACGATGAAGTGGTAGAACTTGGTAAAGAAATTGAAAAAGCCGGAGCAACTATCATTAATACTGGCATTGGTTGGCACGAAGCGCGTATCCCAACCATCGCCACAAAGGTACCCCGAGCGGCATTTACGTGGGTAACGGCTAAATTCCGCGAAGCACTATCAATTCCAGTAATTACGTCAAACCGTATTAACACGCCTGAAGTTGCTGAAGACGTGCTGTCTCGCGGTGATGCTGACATGGTATCAATGGCCCGCCCATTCTTGGCTGACCCTGACTTTGTGCGCAAAGCGCAGCAAAATAAAGCTGATGAAATCAATACCTGTATTGGCTGTAACCAAGCCTGCCTTGACCATGTGTTTAACGGCAAAATGACTAGCTGTTTGGTGAACCCACGTGCCTGTCACGAGCTTGAAATAAACGTTAAACCTGCGGAAACGAAAAAGCGTGTAGCGGTGGTAGGCGCAGGCCCGGCTGGATTAGCAGCGGCAGTGACCAGCGCCGAGCGCGGTCACGACGTTGTGATTTACGATGCGTCTAGCGAAATTGGTGGGCAATTTAATATTGCCAAACAAATTCCAGGTAAAGAAGAGTTTTACGAAACGCTGCGTTATTTCAAACGCCAAATTGAGCTTCATAAAAACATTACGGTTAAGCTAAACACGTACGTTGATGCTGCCGCGCTAAACGATGAAGGGTTCGATGAAGTCATGATTGCGACTGGCATCAAACCGCGTACGCCAGCGATTGAAGGTATTGAGCACGAAAAAGTACTCACCTATATTGAAGTATTAAAAGAAAAGAAACCTGTTGGCAATAAAGTAGCCATTATCGGCGCTGGTGGTATTGGATTTGATACCGCTGAGTACTTGTCTCATGGCAAAGAAACGCCAAGCCAAGATATTCCTGCATTTATGAAAGAGTGGGGCATTGACATGACCTTCTCTGCTCGAGCGGGCATTGAAGGCGTTAAGCCACAGCCTGAACCTTCACCACGAGAAATTTTCCTATTACAGCGCAAAACAACAAAAGTTGGCGCGGGTTTAGGTAAGACAACAGGCTGGGCGCATAGAGCAGGCTTACTAGCCAAAGGGGTTACTATGATCCCAGGTGTAAGCTACGATAAAATTGATGATGAAGGGCTACACATTACGGTAGAAGGCAATAGCCAAGTATTGCCGGTGGATAACATCATCATCTGCGCAGGCCAAGAGCCAATGCGAGATATCGTTGAAGGCTTAAACATGCCTTATCACTTAATTGGTGGAGCTGATGAAGCGTTAGAGCTAGACGCAAAACGCGCCATCGACCAAGGCACGCGAGTGTGCGCAGCGGTTTAATTGTCTAGCGCAGAAACGCGATTAAAAATGTAAGCGCCTCATCAATAGGTGCTTCAGATTCATTATAGACCCCTCTTTTTTCGGAGGGGTTTATTTCATTTAGCAGCCGAAGGCTGCTATTTTTTATGAAAATAACGAAACCAGACCTGTTTGAGTCTTTGATGGTAGCTTAGACCTGTTATTATCGTTTTCTTTTTTTCGAGATAAACATGGCATACAGCAACACCCAGGACTTAGTTCAAGCAGTTACTAATTCCCCAGATACTATCGAATTTAACGACGTTATTGCACTTATCGATAGCGCATTTACTTTCACGCCCACTGCTTTCACCAATGGTGATGTGAAAAACGAAGCGAACCAGAACAACGGCTCTTGCAAACTACTCGCACTTGGTCAGTATTTAAACCTAAACCAAGCTCAAACCTTAGCCTTATTTGGGCGTTTTTATCGAGAAGATGTACTCAATAACCCTAACGGTGACGACCACGCCAATATCCGCAACTTTATGAAAACAGGGCATGAAGGCGTAGTGTTTGATACATTCCCTTTAGTTGAGCTGCAAAATTAAGGCACCACACCATAGTCGCTTCAAAGGCGAAAGTAGTAAAACTCTCGCCATAGCGTAAATAGCGTTAATTACGCTTGGTTAAACTCAACTCGCTAGACTGCGGCATTATCGCAAAGTCAAACTGCCCTAATACGTTCATTCCCAGCAAACCATCAGCATCGGGTAGGGCGTCTTCGGGGAGAACAATGGCAGATACATCATTAAACTCGTATCCAGCGAAATAAAAGCGAGGTATTTGTACCAGTGGAGCTTCGATAGTTCCTGATGCAGTTCTAACATTGAAGTTGCCAATGAACGTGAGGTTTCGCATACGGCCCAAGCGAGCAAATAATCGCGATGATATCGCGGTAGTACTGGCTCCCGTATCTAAAATCATATTGGCTTTCTGGTTAAGCGCTTTTGCGTCAAGACGGTATTGATCGCCAATACGCTGCAAAGCTACGCGAGTTTGATAACGCGCGGCATCAACGTCTGATGGCGCTAGTTCGCTTTCGCTTGGCGTGTTATCTATGTTGGCCATATCGCGCATGCCATAGGCTTTATTGCGAATGATATTAGCGTCCCTGTCGTTAGATGGAAGGGCAGCAAGCACGTCTTCCATTAACGTAAGCTTTTGCTGATAAGCGTAAGCTTCAGCCAAGTTAAGGGTATAGTGTTTCGCGTCGGGTATGCGCTGATACAAGGGTTCATTTAGCCTAGCCACCAGTTCCCATTGTTCGTCTTTACTCAATTGAGTCTGCGCCTGCTGATACAAGGTAGCAATTTTTGTGTCTATAAACGTGAGCGTCTCGCTTGAAAGAGGCAGTTCAGCCAAATCGTAATAATGTACGAGTGCCGTCGGAAGCGGCTTTGTTAGTTCAATTAGCTCACCTTCTAGTAATAGCAAAGATTCATTAAGCGGGTCAATTTTTAAATTGTTTGTAAGCTCAGTGGCAAGTAATGCATATTGCCCGTTATTAAGTAATGTTGTTAGTGCTGATAGCCGGTCTTGGTCTATTTGAGATGAAGAGGCACCTAGCGCTTTTATTTTACTAGATGGCGTATTTACCCCTTTAAAGTCGCGAGAGCGAGTATTGGTAAAGGGCTTTTCCTTACTCTCTATATTTACATCGCTATTGTGCTTAGCATTGTCTTCCAGACGGTGTTCATAGCTAGCCTCTAATTCATAAGCTTTGTCGTTGTGCTGTTTTAGGTTAACCCAGAGGTAAATATTCATGCTTAACGACACGCAAAGAGTGAATAGAAGGACTGCCGCTAGCCAGGTTCTCATTTGGATATACAAGCCTCGCCGTATATATCCACAAATTGCTTAGGCATTCGTTTAGGGGCGCCTGTATCAAGGCTAACGCATACAAATGTGGTTATAGCATCGAATACGGTTTTATTTCGCTTAGTGCAGATAAATTGAAACTGGCGTTTCAAGGTAAGTTTTTTATCACAATGCACTATCCAAGTGGCGCATTCTAACGTATCACCAAGATGAGTTGGCAGATGATAGTTAAGCTCATGACGCTTGATCACCATACCTCGGTTTAGCACCTGATAGTCGGCAAACTGTAAGCCAAGGGCGTTTGAATGGGCCCATGCGAGGCTTTCTAATTGCGACAGATACGCCACATTGTTCACGTGTTGATAATGATCGATGTGTGTTTCATCAATATGCCATTGCTGTACATAGGGGTTATCTAACATCCAATCACGCATGGTGGAGCTCAAACTTCTTCCTCAATTGTATACGTTGTTTTTATGCTGGCTGTTACATTACTGTTAGCCCAGCATCGCTGTTTTCGCCGGCCTGTTTTGGCAACTTACAAAACAGGCAATGGGTTTTCCTCTGGTAAGGCCAAATCGTCCTTTAACAATAATTGCATTATTGCTTTTTCTCTTACTAAAACAGGTTGTATAAAGCTTTGTACATCGCCTAGGGCTTTAAAAGCATTAAACCCGCGCTCTAAAAACTCATGCAGAGCTAGTAACCCGGCTAATTTAGCTGGGCGACGAGATAACGAAATTAACATACCTATACCACGAATTTTTATTACATCAGAGAGTTTATCGCCCAAATGAGAAATTATGTCGATTTGATGCGCTCTATCTTCCATCCTGCCCACATTACGATAAGCCAAGGCGTAGTTGTCTCGGTTGATGGGCTCACCAGGAAAATGGCTTTGTAGATATTGGGCCATTGCCATGTCTAAATCGAACGAAAGTGCATTTAACGATAATGCGTCGTCCATAGCGTTCATGGCTTTGTCGGGCAATACTTTTGCGAGTTTAGGAATAACTCGAACTAAGTCGGCGTCGCGCTGGCTAAAATCTTTTGGCCCGTACAATTCATCTACAAAAAACGCCATGGCTTTTTGATAGCGCTTTTGCTTTGCCAAGTCGTCGTGAGTGACCAGTAAACGCTTACACTGCCAATGTTGCAGTTGATGAATGATAGGCATTACACCCAACTGATTAGCTAAATCACGAAGGGCATTTACCCGATGAATATGTTTAATGATCTCTTGCGCCAAATGCGAAACTCCCTGTTGAACTAATATGACTGGTTCGCTGCTGTAAACCTAGATTGACCTAAGCATGCGTGCCTTTCAAGTGAGAAGACAAAGTTTTACTGGTATACTCCACCGCCATTGATTTAGCTCACTCGTTTAGAACTTATTGACCGCCATGAAGATCGCAAGTCATCACGCTTTGTTTGACCCCGACGTTCCCGCGTTAATAGCGCTGTTTAATTCTACATTTGAAGATTTTAATACGCGCTTGGTTTTAGGTGATGATGAACCCATTTACCTCCCTGCAGGCGTTGAAAAGCCTTACCATCGAATCGTGTTTGCTCATGGATTCTTTTCAAGTGCTTTGCATGAAATTGCGCACTGGTGTATTGCGGGAGAAAAGCGCCGACTATTAGAAGACTACGGTTACTGGTATTGTCCAGACGGGCGAGATGCAGCGCAGCAAGCTGACTTTGAAAAAGTAGAAATCAAGCCTCAGGCTATCGAGTGGGCGTTTACAGAAGCGGCAGGCAGAAAGTTTCAGGTAAGTACAGATAACTTAAATGGTGCTGAGCCCGACAGAGAAGGCTTTACCCGAAACGTGGCTGCTCAGCTAGAAGCCTATAAAGCTAATGGCTTTCCACCACGAGCTGAACGTTTTATACACGCGCTGTCATCTGTGTTTGGCAAAAGTAAGTTGTCTACTTTACCCAGCAGCACAGCAGGACATAAGAAAGCTGGAAATACGCCATCAAATTTAGAAAAAAGCGAAACAGGTTATGGGATAGGAGTTGTTGCTGAATGAGTCAAGTTAGCACTAGTCAATCAGTGTCTGAGCGCAAGCCTATATTCAAGCTAGGCGTTATAGTTAACCCTTTTGCCGGTATTGGCGGAGCGCTTGCGCTTAAAGGTAGCGATGGTGCTGAAATTCGTGAAAAAGCCCTCGCGATGGGCGCAGAGAAAAAAGCCAACGAAAAAATGGCCAAAGCGCTTAGTATTCTAGAAGCTCTATCCGGGCAATTTACTGTCATGACCGCGTCAGGCGATATGGGCGAGACCATATGTGAATCTCTAGGTATTCCTTATGAAGTAATCTACACAGCTGATGCCGCACAAACTGAAGGTGAAGACTCAGAGCGCGCAGCCAAAGCAATGGTAGATGCCAACGTTGACTTACTGCTGTTCGCAGGTGGCGACGGTACAGCGCGAAATATTTGTAGTGTAGTGGGGACTCAGGTGCCCGTGCTAGGTGTGCCTGCAGGTTGTAAAATCCATTCTGGCGTTTACTGCGTGTCGCCCTCAGCAGCAGGTCAGGTAGTGAGTCAAATGATTGCAGGCGAGCTTGTAAGTGAAATGGATGCTGAAGTTCGAGATATTGACGAAAACGCTTTCCGTGACGGAAAAGTTATTGCTAAACATTACGGTGAAATGCGTGTGCCTGCTGAACTCACTTATGTTCAAGCTGTAAAAATGGGCGGCAAAGAAGACGAGGCTTTGGTGCTTGATGACCTTGCTGCTTATGTGAGCGAAATCATGGACGATGAGCCTGACACTTACTTTGTTATGGGCTCTGGCTCTACGGTAGGCGCTGTCATGGAGTTCCTCGGCTTAGATAACACCTTGCTAGGCGTTGATGTGGTGAAGCAAGGTGAGCTAATCGCAAGTGACGTTACTGCCAGCGAACTAATTGCGCTGACACAAGGCAATCCCACGAAAGTCATTTTGACGGTTATTGGTGGTCAAGGCCACATTTTGGGGCGTGGAAATCAACAGTTAAGCCCAGCGTTTATTCGTCAAGTTGGCAAACAAAACATGCTCGTCGTTGCCACTAAACAAAAACTACAGGCGTTAAACGGCAAGCCGCTTCGGTTAGACTCAAGCGACGCAGCACTAGACACTGAACTAGCAGGCGCGTTTACGGTGATAACGGGCTACAAAGATAAAGTGCTTTGTCAGGGAATTTAAAGACTCAGCCCAATATTACTAGTGCGATTCATTGCCTTAAAACCAAATTTTATTATCTCTAAATGGGAATTGAAATTTAGAAATAAAGAACTGAAATTAACAACAGAAAGGAGTAAGACGTGTTACCACCTGCTGCAGCACCAGAAAGTGTCGTTAAAGCTATTGCAGATATTGAGGCATCGCTTGATGACGTGGTAAATCACGGTAGTGATGATGAATTGTTTATTGCCAGCTACTTACAAGGCCATTTCGCGGTAGAGGCACGCCAACTAGAGATGCAAGAAGGCGCTACCGTTGGGATGCTTAATGAAAAAATGCTGGAAAGTCTTAATAATGCTTTCGCTAACAACGAATTAGAAAGTAATGACGCTCAGCAAGTCAAAGCACTTTGGGCGCGGTTAGTCGCAATGTAATTGCGACTTTCCTTATCTGTCTTTCCATAAGAACTATCTCTTCCGCTCATCGTTTTTCCCTCTTTTACAATCCGTTACAGTTTTCTGTATCACAGCCCTTTATTAACAGCCAGATTGGTTTATGTTTAGTACAGGCGTAAGGCCGCTTTGTGGTGCCTAGCACATTCTGGTGTTCAGCGCAGATAATATGCGGATTGGTATAAAAATATTAAGGATGACGACATGACTGTACTTAAGCATCTCACCCAGCGCTTGAAAGTGAGCGTAGGTGTGCTGGCTATAAGCAGTGCGCTGATTAGTTCAGCGTTTGCCAAGAACGATATCAACATCGATTACGAAAAATTTACTACTGATAACGGGTTAACCGTAATTGTTCACGAAGACCGTAAAGCACCAGTAGTTGCTGTGGCGGTGTGGTATAAAGTGGGCTCAAAAGATGAGCCAGAGGGTAAATCTGGGTTTGCGCATTTATTTGAACACTTAATGTTCAACGGCACCGAGAACTATGATGACGAGTGGTTCGGGCCGCTTCAAGAAGCCGGGGCCACAGGCCTCAACGGTACTACAAACTTTGACCGTACTAACTATTTTCAAACCGTACCGACACCCGCTCTTGACCGTATCCTATGGATGGAATCTGATCGTATGGGGCACCTGTTAGGTGCGGTTACACAAGAAAAGTTAGACGAACAGCGTGGCGTTGTACAAAATGAAAAGCGCCAAGGCGAAGATCAGCCTTATGGAAGCGTATTTACCCATATTTTTGAAGGCTTATTTCCCGTCGGGCACCCCTATCACCATACGGTAATAGGCTCTATGGAAGACCTTAACTCAGCTTCTTTAGACGACGTGAAGGGCTGGTTTAACCAATATTATGGGCCCAACAATGCGATATTGGTACTAAGTGGCGATATTAACGCTGAAGAAGCCAAACCTTTAGTTAATAAATACTTTGCAGATATTGAACCGGGCCCCGCACTGTCTAAGTGGGAAGCATGGGTACCGAAACGCAGTGCAAACACCCGGGAAGTGATCCAAGATAAAGTACCACAGTCGCGTATTTATCGTCTTTGGGTTTCACCTGAAAATACATCTTCAACTGCAACCGATCTTTTTATCGCCGCAAGTGTGATGGGGGATGGCAAAAACTCACGTCTTTACAAAGAACTTGTTTACGATCAGCAAATCGCTACCAATGCTTCGGTGTTTAATTACGAGCTACAAATGGCGTCTATCTTCGGTGTGACGGTTGACGTAAAAGACGGCGTTGATGTGGCTAAAGTCGAAAAAGAGATTGATAACGTCATCAGCGAATTCTTACGCAAAGGACCGAGCAAAGACGAAGTTAAGCTTGTGTCGACGAAACAACGCGCTTCAATCATTCGAGGGCTCGAAGAGGTAGGGGGCTTTGGTGGTAAAGCCGATACTCTTGCCAGTGGAGAATTTATTGCTGGCGACCCTAACTACTTCAAAACTGAATTAGAGGAGCTAGGAGAGGCGACGCCCAAAGGCGTTAAAGCGGCTGCGAATAAGTGGTTGAAAGAAGGGTGGCACCAAATTACGGTTATGCCATTTATTGAGCATACAGCATCTACTGAAGGTGTAGACCGTAGTTCAGGTTTACCATCGATTAATGCCGAAACCAAATTAAGCTTTCCTGAAGTGACAGAAACTACGCTATCCAATGGTATTAATGTAGTATTTGCAAAACGCTCTACGGTTCCATTAGTTAATGTGGCTGTACAGTTTGATGCAGGTTATGCTGCCGATGCGGGTGGCAAGCTTGGGCTTGCGAGTTTCACCACGCAGATGCTCGACGAAGGGGCGGGTAAATACGATGCCTTAGAACTAGCTGCAGAGCTTGAACAGTTGGGAACGAATTTAAATGCAGGTTCAAATCTAGACACCACCACAGTTAGTATGTCGATGTTGACGGAAAACATGGAACCTTCTTTGGCGCTATTGGGGGATATATTGAAATCGCCCACGTTTAAAGAAGAAGAGATTGAACGTCAACGTGCCCTTATATTAAGCAATATTGCACAGCAAAAAACGCGTCCTGTAAGTATCGCGCTGACTTTGCTTCCGCCACTCATTTATGGTGATGATCATGCCTATGGCATACCATTTACCGGTACAGGTGTCGCTAAAGACGTCCAAGAAATTACGCAAAGCGATCTAGTTGGCTTTAAAAATACGTGGCTACGCCCTGATAACGCGACAATTTTTGTAGTGGGTGACACCACATTGGATACAATTGAGCCAATGCTGGAAAAGGAATTTGGCCGTTGGAAAGTCAAAGGCGACAAGGGCGCGAAACAAATTACTGAAGCGTCAATGCCCGACCAAGGCCAAGCGATTATTATTGATCGCCCAGGTGCGCAACAGTCACTTATTCTGGCCGCGCATTTGGCGCCTCCAACAGGGGCTGACAATAATATAGCCATCAATGCTATGAACCAAACATTAGGTGGCGCTTTCACTGCTCGCGTGAATATGAATTTACGCGAAGATAAAAGCTGGTCTTATGGTGCGTATACCTTCCTGCAAGACGCCAGAGGGCAGCGGCCGTTTATGGTGTATGCGCCAGTGCAAACCGATAAAACAGGGCCGTCTCTGCTTGAACTCAAAAAAGAGCTCAATGCATATATAGGGGAAAAACCGCCGATGGCGAATGAATTGGAAAGAGCTCGATTGGATGAAGTCCGCTCGTTGCCTGGTCAGTTCGAAACTGCCAATGCGGTGATGTATAGCCTCTTATCGAGCAAGAGATTTAATAGAGAATATAATTATCCAGAGTCTTTGGTCGAAAAGTACAATGGCTTATCTTTAGACGATTTAAGTAGTGCGGCGAAAGAGGTGCTGCATCCGGAAAAACTGACTTGGATCATCATTGGTGATGCGGAAAAAATCAAAGCGGATGTTGAAGCAGCGGAACTTGGACCTGTCAGTGTTCAAAGCATGAATTCACTGTAATAGGCGACACTGCAAAGAGAACGAAAGGGTCGAGAAATTTCTCGGCCCTTTTTTATTCAAAATTATTCACTAAATTCGTCAAATGCCCGCAAAGCATCGGCAGCATACATAAATGATGGGCCGCCTCCCATGTAAACGGACATACCGCACACTTCTTCGATTTCTTCACGGGTAGCACCTAAATGCACTAATGCTTTAGCATGAAAGCCTATGCAGCCATCACATCGCGTTGCGATACCAATCGCAAGGGCGATAAGTTCTTTGGTTTTTTTATCCAATTCTCCATCGGCAGTCGCTGCTTTGGCCATATCAGAAAACCCTTTCATCACTTCTGGTACGCCTTTTTTAACCTCAGCCAGATACGGATTTAAGCTATCGGTAATTTCTTTATATGACTTTGTCATGGTGTTCTCCTAAGATGAATGATATCGGGCTTTCATGTCTTTTTTCTTGCAGCACAAAAGCGCGTAAAAAGAGGCTATCTACTAGCCTCGTTGGTCAATGTCACCATTCATCATATACCTGTGGCTTAATAGCAACATGATTCAGGTCAATAGTGGTTTATATATCTGTGACAAATGCGCCTTTTGTAGAATGGTTAGCGACAGTAACATGCACTACAGTTACCGAAGTTTAATTTAGTAACTCGATTCTTAACTTGAAAATTTCCTTTCTGGTGAACACGACAAAACTTTTACTCTCACCCATTCGCGTGTTTGCAATAGCTCTTCTAAATGTAGTGTGTATTACTGTTGCGCTCGCATCAGGTTCGAGCAAGCTGATGAATGAATATGCTGTCGAACTTTTGACCGCTGAAGATGGCTTTGTTTCGTCAGAAATCTATTCAATAGTCCAAGACCGTCAAGGCTTCCTTTGGTTTGGTACTGCGGAAAATGGTGTCATGCGCTACGACGGTCGCAACGTAAAGCTGTTTGAGTCGAATAGCGAAAACGAACAGAGCCTTTCTCACAACGACGCGGGTAACTTGATGCTGGATGCAGAGGGTAATATCTGGATAGGTACGTGGGGCGGGGGGGTTAACAAATACGATCCTACAATCGGGCAGTATGAGCGCTACTCAAACGTGCCTAGTGATACAAATTCCTTATCATCAAACCGAATTCAGTCACTTTTTCAAGATAATGCAGGTGATGTCTGGCTAGGCTCTTACGACAAAGGGCTTAATCGTTTTTTAGGTAATGGACGCTTTCAGCGAGTTCAAAAAATACAAGGTGATCAAAATAGCCTCTCCCATAACCGCATTTGGGACATCATTGATAACGACGCTAATAGTCTGTGGGTAGCAACCAGTTATGGGGTGAATTTACTTAATAAAAAAACGTTAATTGCCAAACATTATTTGCCGGATCCAAAAAATAAAACGGCAACAGGGGCAAATGAAATACGTAGCTTACTTCGCACATCTTCACACCAGCTATTCGTCGCAACGCAAAATGGGCCCTTCTTATTTTTCCCCAGTTCTGGTGTGTTCTTGGCTCAAACCACACGAGAAGGTAAACCGTTAGGTCAGGTAAACTCAATGCTTGAGGACCATGATGGTCAAATATGGTTCGTCACTACAGAGGGGCTATATCGTCATACTGGAGAAGGGAACTATGTTGAAAAAGTTGACTTTGGTTATGAAAACGGTCTTCGCATAATTTTTGAAGACCATACTAAAACCAAGTGGATTACCAGTGAGGTTCATGGGATTTTTAAATTTTCCCCTCGCGGCAAAATTAAACAAATTAATAGTGAATTACTAACCGCACCAAGTGGTATCGCACTTGATAACGTCGATAAAAATGGCAATAAAAAAGGCGATGTACTTATCGTCACGGCAAACGCCGACGTGTTCAAATGGAAAGTGAAAGAAGAGCTTTTGCAAAAGGAGTACGACTCGGTATTTAAAGAGCTTGAAGGCTATAAAGATCGTGGGGTTATAGAAAGACCTATTATAGTGCCAGATCACGATGGGTTACTGTGGGTAGCACAAGATGATTTTGTGGCTAGAGTTGACCGACGTACTAAAGCAATAAGACGCATTGAATACCCTAAGACTGACAGTAATTATCGTCAGTTTCGTGAATTCAGAGCACTTGAACTAGACGATGATGGCAACGTTTGGATTGGTACCTATAAGCACGGTATCTACATTTACAACAAGCATACCGAGGAATTTAAGCACCTCACAACTAAAGACGGTTTAACGCACCCAGAAATCCACAGCCTATATAAAGATGCCAGCGGCAATATGTGGGTTGGCACGGGCGGAGGTGTGAATTTGTGGTCAGCTGAAAATGAAAGTTTCGCGTTCTTTAGTGGCGCAAAGGATCAGCAGGGAAGTTTGGTCGATAGCATTGTGGAAGACATCCACCAAACGAATGATGGAGAAATATGGATAGCTACCCAAAGGGGGTTGCACCAGTATTTCGCCGAGTCTAAATCCTTTAAGCATTTCAATGAAAAGAATGGGCTGCCCACCACCTTAATAAGAGCTATCGCCGATGGCGAGGACGGCAGGCTGTGGCTTACCACCAATAAAGGTGTTTTTCTTTATAATCCTGACACACAAAATGTTGTTAGCTACAACAGTGCCACAGATTTGGCAGGTAAAAACTTTTACTCAGATAGCTTAATTAAAGCGGGTAAGAATACCTATTTTACGAGTAGCCAGCGGGGGATAGAGTACTTCAAATATAACCGAGAACAAATTGACGCCGTTAGCGCAAACATAGTTCTTACAGGTTTTAACAAAATGGGAGAAACAGTAGAGCTTAATAAGCCACTGTCCTATGTTACTGATATCGACCTTTCTTATGAAGACTACTTTTTCTCATTAGATTTTGCGCTTTTGGATTTTTCAGATCCTAAGCACGCCCACTTTGCTTATAAGCTAGAAGGATATGATGAGCATTGGATTGATATTGGAAATCATACTTCGGTCTCATTTACCAACTTAAATGGGGGAGACTACAGGTTGCTCGTAAAAGCAATGAAACCAAATGGTGAGTGGGGTAATGATACCCTATCGTTGAATTTACATGTGGCTGCAGCGCCATGGAAAACCTGGTGGGCATATACCCTCTACGCCTTATTCTTGTTAGGTATCGTGGTTTTGGTGATTTACCTGCGTACTCGTCTACAGCAAACCGAAATTACTAAACAAAAACGCTTTGTTCAAACACTAGAACAGCAAGTATCTGAAAAAACCTCATCGCTAAAAGCGCAGGCGAACGATTTAAAACAAGCGCTTGAGCGCGCTGAAGAAGCCACTAAGTTGAAGTCTGAATTTCTCGCCAATATGAGCCATGAAATTAGGACACCAATGAATGGGGTTTTGGGCATGCTTGGTCTGTTGAAGAAAAGTGACCTTACAGTAGAACAAAGCCAGCGTGTGAGTATTGCAAAAACCAGTGCTAACTCGCTACTGGTGCTTATTAATGACATTCTAGACTTTTCAAAGATAGAAGCAGGCAAGCTTGAACTAGAGTCGGTAGATTTTGACCTAAGGGAGCTAGTGGAAAGTGTCGCGCTATCAGTAGCGCACTCAGCCCAAGAAAAAGATCTAGAATTAGTCGTTGATGTCTCTGAGATCAGCGAAACAAAGATATATTCAGATCCAAACCGAATTCAACAAATTCTGACTAATCTCTTGAGCAATGCCGTTAAATTCACTGAACAGGGTGAAATATACATTGCAGCAAAGTTGCTTCCAAGTGATGTTGAAAATGAAGCTATGCTGCACTTAACTGTAAAAGATACGGGAATAGGCATCCCGGAATCCAAACTTCCTCATTTGTTCGACGCCTTCACCCAAGTAGACGCGTCTACAACGAGGCGCTTCGGCGGCACAGGACTTGGTTTAAGTATTACAAAGAATTTGTGTCATTTATTGGGTGGTGACATAAGCGTTGCGTCAGAGCTTGGCAAAGGTAGCTGCTTCAACGTTATATGCAAAGTTACGGGCTCAAAGGAAAGCACGACACTGCAACCTGAACTTATTATAGAGAACACGCGTTGTTTAATAGTGGATAACAATGCGTCTACAAGGCACGCAATCCAAAATCAGCTTGGGCTGTGGGGTGTGAATGCGTTAACTGCATCGTCATTAGAAGAGGCTGCAACGCTTTACTTAGCTGATGAGATTAGTGAACAAGACCCTTTAAGTATTGATATTTTGTTTTTGGAAAAAGTCGTTGATGACCACGAGCAAGGCAATCAATTACTGAACCTTAAGGGTATCGAAAACTTAAGGTGCAGTCGTACTATTCTTATGACCAAATTAAGCGATGTCGATAGCTATAGTGAGTTTAGAGGGCTGCCGATTGACGAATGTCTGCCCAAACCCATAACGACTTCAGACTTACTAAGAATACTAGAAAATACGGTAGGTAAACCCGGCACGCAAAACGATGTGCATCCACGGCAGTTACGTATGGGTGCTGCAAATTTTTTAGATCAACATCCAGATGAGGTTCTACTAGAGCTAGAAACCGAAAATCGCCCTCTTACTGTTGAAGCAAAGCGCATTTTGTTAGTTGAAGACAATGCGATAAACCAACTTGTTGCTACCAACGCGCTCGAAAGCGAAGGGTATCAGGTAGATGTGGCAAACAACGGCTTAGAAGCGTTAGACATGTTGAAGAGCTGCAAGATTGAAGCACAATACCGCGCAATTATTATGGATTGCCAAATGCCTGAAATGGATGGGTTTGAAGCAACTAGATGCATTCGTGAAGGGGCGGCAGGAGATACCTATAAAAGTACGCCTATTATTGCGATGACGGCCAATGCCATGCAGAGCGATAAAGAAATGTGCATGGCAGCAGGTATGGACGACTTTCTAACAAAGCCTATCGATCACCAAAAGGTAACTTCAACCTTACAGAAGTGGCTTAGCAAAATAAACTAGCCTCTCGCCAACGAGGAGGTAAACGCGTTAATATGCAACAAGTTTTTAACAAGTTGTGAGAGCGTTAATGCTAAATCGTGCATCAAAACCCTTCGTAAAACTCGTCGAAAGATATCTTCCCGACCCTTATATTTTCGTTTTATTGTTGACGCTCATAACAATTGTTTTTGCGGTGGTCATTCAAGACCAATCACCACTTACCACAGTTCAACAGTGGGGAGACGGCTTCTGGGGGCTGCTAACCTTCTCAATGCAAATGCTCTTGGTATTAGTAACCGGGTTTATGCTGGCATGCACGCCGCTAGTCAAAACAATGCTTGAAAGTCTCGCCCGACTAGCTAAAAGCCCAGGAAGCGCTATTGTACTGGTTACTTTAGTGTCACTTACAGCAAGTTGGATAAACTGGGGTTTTGGGCTAGTTGTAGGTGCACTGTTCGCCAAAGCACTTGCAAGAAAAGTGTCGGTAGATTATCGACTATTGGTGGCGAGCGCATATTCAGGTTTTGTCGTATGGCATGGCGGCTTAGCGGGCTCTGTACCGTTAACTATTGCAACACCGGGGCACTTTTCAGAGACACAAATAGGCGTAATTGGTACCAGCGAGACTATTTTTAGCGGCTTCAACTTACTGTTGTTGGCGATTATGTTTGTGGTTATCCCTCTTGTGAATCGCCTTATGCTACCCCCTCAATCTGAAAGCGTGATTGTGGATAGCACAAAGCTACAAGACGATGCTTTACCTTCAGCGACAAACGAAAGACCCGCCGATAGACTTGAAAACAGCAAAGCTCTCGGTTTACTTGTCGGTTTCGCTGGGCTTACTTACCTTACAAACTATTTTATTTCTGGCGGCGGGCTAAACCTAAACATCGTTAATACGTTATTTCTTTTTCTTGCTATTGTCCTTCATGGTACGCCACGCAATGTTTTACATAGTTTGCAGCAAGCCGTTCAGGGCGGCAGCGGAATTGTAATACAGTTTCCGTTTTATGCTGGCATCATGGCGGTTATGGTGCAATCTGGATTAGCGCAGACTATGTCAGAATGGCTAATAAGTTTTGCATCTGCCGAGTCTTTGCCCGTATGGAGTTTTATTAGTGCAGGCATTGTTAATATTTTCGTACCTTCGGGAGGAGGGCAGTGGGCGGTGCAAGCTCCTGTAATTCTACCCGCGGCCGCTGAACTGGGTGCGGAAGTAAATAGGGTAGCAATGGCAGTGGCGTGGGGTGATGCTTGGACGAACTTAATTCAGCCGTTTTGGGCACTACCCGTACTCGCCATAGCGGGCCTAAAAGCCAAAGATATAATGGGATTTTGCTTAGTTCAGCTTATCGTAACCGGCGTTATTATCTCGCTTGTTTTAAGGTTTGTTTAAAAATATGCCTTGTCTCGCTGATTTTTAGACAAGGCATATTCAAAAGCTAAACATTAAGACTTCAGACCTAAACATTATAGTCTTTCATATTTAAGGTGTTGCGAATGCTGGGAATGCGCTCTTCTGGATTGTGATTAACGTACAAGAGCGTGCTGGTGCCAGCCTGTGCCAATATATCAATAAGCTTAAGTGCTTTTTGGCGGTTGAAGTCGTCTAAACCGTTACAGGGTTCATCTAATATAAGCAGTGCAGGGTGTTTTACCATAGACCTCGCTATAAGCACTAATCGTTGATCGCCAAACGATAGCGACTGAAACGGTGTATTCTTCTTCTGTTGTAAGCCCAGTACAGCAAGCCATTGTTCTGCTACGTTTCGCTCAGCCAACGTTGGGCGAGTGTATAGACCAATGCTGTCGTGAAAGCCAGAAATGATTACATGTTCAACACTTGCGTTTACTTTGTATTGCATGTGCAGCGAATTTGACATAATTCCAATGTGCTTTTTAATATCCCATATGCTTTCGCCAGTCCCCCGTTTTATGCCAAACATTGTTAAGTCGTTGGTATAACAATGGGAATTATCACCAGTAAACATTTGAAGCAAACAAGTTTTACCTGACCCGTTCGGGCCGGTTATCTGCCAATGCTCATTTTTATTCAGCGTAAAGTTAAGCTTTTCAAATACAGTACGTTCATCGAAACGCACAAAGCCGTCATTCAGCTGAATTAAGGTATGGGGTAGTGAATCAAGTTCACTATTCTGCTTATTATGATTTTGGTCATTGCGGTTTTGATCCTTGCCGTTTGGGTCGTTAGCGCTAAGCGCAGCGGGTACATCGATATCATCAGATTCTAGGGCAAACCAAGTGCTTAACTCTGAGCGCAAGTCATCATAGTTAAGTGTGCCGTCAGATTTCCACGTTATAGCTAGATCGTCCATCACAATGAGTTGTGCGTGAAGGCCCTCAGGAATGTCTGCAAGCTTGTTGGCGGTCAGCACCAGTGCGGCTTGTTGTTGAGAAACAAGAAAGCGACTAAATGCATTAATCGCCTCAACATCTAAGCCTTCGAAAGGTTCATCAAGCAGAATAATTGGAGCATCGCTCAACCACGCTAGCATGATAATTACCTTGCGGGTTTCTCCCGTCGACAGCGAAAGGAAAGCACTATCAAATAGATGTTCAATTCTCAACGCAGAAGTAAGTTCGCTGTAATAAGGGTGATTTTGATAATCCTCATTGGTGCGTAAGAATAACTCGCGTACCTGTGTTGGCTCAGCGATTACATCTAAAATATCCGCACTGTCTTTTTGTTTTTCTTCTTCAATTAACGCCTGTTGCTTAAATACCGATACTTCCGCAACAAGAGAACTACTCTCGCGAATACCGCTTTCTACTTTACCGTTACCCGCTAGTGATGAAATTAAGAGCGACTTCCCGCTACTATTTCTACCTGCAATCAGGTAATGCGAGGGTGGTTTTTCATTATGTAGCGTTAACGAAAACGCAGGGGTAATATATTGATTAGAAAGCTTTGTTTGAAATTCGGAAAGATACAGCATTATGATTGCGAGTGGATAAGAAGTAGAACTATTGTGAAGTTTTCTGTTTACCTGTCAATGGTGAATAAGACTTTCGGAAGACGGAGCCAGCTGGTAAGTTAGTCTTATAAGGTTAATGCAGCATTGGATGCTTGATAAGGGAATGACTTTTTTGACAAAGGTAATCATTGTTACAGGAGCAAGCCGTGGTATTGGTGCCGCAACCGCTAAACTGCTAGGAAGTAAAGATTATAAGGTTTGCGTTAATTACCTATCAGATAAAAATGCTGCGGATAGGGTGTGCGCGTCGATAGCCGAAAGTGGTGGCGTTGCATTTACCCATAAAGCCGATGTCTCAGATGAAGCACAAGTGCTGAACATGTTTGAGACTGTGAACAGCCAATGGGGTGAAATAACGCATTTGGTAAACAATGTGGGCATTTTATTTACCAAAACTGAGCTTATCAATGTCAGTGCTGAGCGTTTTACCAAAACACTTAATACCAATGTGCTTAGTGCATTTTTGTGCTCAAAAGCTTTTGTCAGACAAAACGTTACGGGTGGCGCAATAGTCAACGTTTCATCCATAGCCTCTCGTACAGGTGCGCCCTTTGAATACGTAGACTATGCCGCATCGAAAGGAGCTATGGATTCATTCACCAAAGGGCTTTCTTTAGAACTTGCCGCAAAAAATATTCGTGTGAACAGCGTTAGGCCTGGATTTATCAAAACCGACATTCACGCGGATGGCGGTGAACCTGGCAGAGTAGAGCGGCTAAGCTCACAAATTCCTATGCAGCGGGGCGGTACAGCTGACGAAGTCGCTCAGGCGATAGCCTGGCTTCTATCATCTCAGTCTTCGTATGTTACTGGGTCGTTTATTGATTTAGCGGGTGGGAAGTAAAGCGCATGGTAACACTCAGAGATTTTAAAATGAGCGATGTAGGTAGACTGGTAGATATTTTGAATCAACCGTCGGTCACTCAATATCTTTCGACAAAAATTCCCAGCCCTTATACAAAAGAAGATGCTATGTGGTGGGTTCAAGAGGGAAGCAAAGACGGTTTTATAAAAGCTGTTGAGTATGAGGGCGAGTTAGTAGGGTGTATTGGTATTAACCCCGGTCATTTTGAATACGAAAGGTCTGGAGAAGTTGGATATTGGCTTTGTTCATCACATTGGCGAAAAGGCATTATGCGCGATGCGCTGCGCCAGATTATTGCGCTTATTTTCTCAAACACAAATATAGAGCGCATTTTTGCCTGCGTATTTTCATCCAATTTTGCTTCGCAAAAGCTGCTGCTAGATTCTGGATTTAAGCAGGAAGCGATATTGAAACGCGCCATTTTTAAAAACGGACATTTTTACGATAGCCATATCTATGCCACATTGAAATAGGTTAAGCCTTACAGCACAGATGAAAGCTTTTTTAGGTAAATACATACTTCATATTGATGGTATCGCAGGAACGAGTGTTGGCCTATTGCTTCTGTTTTTCCAAGATATAGCGAGCGACTTCTACCAACTGCCGAAAGGGCTCATTCTATTCTTAGCGGGTGCTAATGTATGCTATGGCATATACGCATTAAGGCTTGCCTTTATACGCAATAGATCACTTAACGAAGTAGCAGCTTTAGCTATTGCAAACTTTCTTTGGGCGATTACATGTGTAGGGTTTCTTCTCACTTATTACGAACAAGCGAGCATCTTCGCTCTACTATTTATTAGTGCAGAGTGCTTATTTGTAGCAATACTTGGTTTGAGTGAATGGTGCTATAGATTTTTATTAGTTTCCAGTGGTGATTGACTTTCGCTTTGAACAAATATGATTTGTAAGTGTGCTAATACTTTCTAACACATCTCAAACTTACTTCTTTGTAAGTTTTACGGCGATTTTCTAACCTTTTCCCGTAAAAATCTTACTGAAAAGCTGAATTACCTACACATAATAATTCTGTTATCTAAAGCCTTTCACTTCCTGTTTATACAAATAATTTATATTTTTCAGTAGGTTGTGCTTTTTGTTATTCCCTGGCACTTGTTTTGCGACCTTGCCTATGTGTGTATTCTCAAGGAAAGGAAAAATGGAAACCGAACATCGAGCCGTCAAGCATACTGTTCAATTGCGCCATAGTGATCAATTGGAAGTGAACCCTTCTGGTCGCTTTTTAGCGCCTAAAAAGCGAACTTCTAGCATAGCGAAAAAACTCATTATTGCTGCTGCATCTTTCTGGTTGCCTTTAGTAGGTGTTGCCTCGACCGTTTCTACTTCCTCGCCAAAAGCATTAGAACAGACAAATAACAACTCTGTTTTGCAGACACAGTTAAAGCAAATGAAAAGTGCCTATGCTTTTTACTCCTCTATAGCTCAGCAAGGTGGTTGGGAAGCCTTAAACGAAGACTTGCTTCTTAAACATGGTGCATTGAGAAAGGCTTCAGCAGATGCAACACCTACCTACAGTGAAGAGGAAGCTCAAGCTGTAAGTGCAATAGTCGCTCGTTTAGGCAGAGAATACACCTCGATAGGTAGAAATTGTACTTATGCATTAACAGCGACTCACTCCAAGCCATGCATTTTCGATAAAGATGTCGAAAATGCAGTAAAAGATTTTCAACGCCGTCATGGCCTTCTAGTAGATGGTGTAGTAGGCAAAAAGACGCTTGCTGCATTAAATGTGTCGGCAGATGAGAAAGCGCAGCAATTAGCACTGAATATAACACGCTTGGAAATGTTCGAAGAAAAAGACAGCGATGCTTACGTGTTAGTTAACATTCCAGAATTCCGCCTTCGTTATATTAGTAAAGGTAGAGTAAAAGCCACTAAAGACGTGGTAGTAGGCAAGCCAAGTTGGGCTACACCTTCTTTTAGCGATCATATCGAAAAATTTGTAGTTAACCCAGAATGGCGTATACCACTTTCCATCGCGACTAAAGAGATCGCCCCAAAAGTAGCAGGCAACCCTAATTACTTAGAAGAAAACAACATCGTTATTCGTAAAAATAGTTTTGTTGATGATGAGTTGGTTGACCCCGATACAATCGATTGGGAAAACATAAAGCCCTATCAGTTTGATCATTTTTTAGTAAAGCTTCCCAACGAGAAAAATCCGTTAGGCAAGGTTAAGTACCTATTCCCGAATCGACACGCCGTATACGTGCACGATACGCCTTATCAACAGTGGTTTAGTGAAACAAACCGCGCAGCGTCTCACGGCTGTATTAGATTAGAAGACCCTTTTTCACTAGCAAAGTTAATTGCAGAAGAGCAGGGCGTAGAGAGTTTAATGGACAATGTCATAACAGCTCGTGAATTAAGCCAGTCAAAAACCTTTCACCTTGAAGAGCCTCTGCCTATTCATTTGGTGTATTGGACCGCATGGGCTGACCAAGACGGTACCGTGAACTTTAGAAATGATATTTATCAGCGCGATAGACGCGACGCTAAGGCGCTTACACAGGTAGCGTCTCTGTAAAAAAATATAAACGAATAACAGTGGTAACAAGGTAAATGAAGATGATAGTGAACAACCTAATAGCTTCGGTAGTGGCATTCGCATTACTTTTTAACGCACATTATGCACATGCCCTTGCGCAGGGCGCAGATGCGAAAAATGCCGAGGTGGTTCAGAAAAAAGTCTCTCAAAGAAGCACTCAAGGAGCGCCACATGAGCCAGTTGTCGTTGAGAATAAAGCTCACTTGGAGGATGCTGAGTTTAGTTTAAAGATCAATAATATCGTGGTGCCTTACAACGTCTTTTCTTTATTTGTATTGCCTGAAGAGATTACAGAGCTAGAAATTATTTATCCGCAACCGGACAAAACCTATCAGCTGTTTGAAAACGGCGTAATGGTTGCAAAATCCGAGTCTATGACATGGCATTGGCAGGCGAAAGATGCCCCTGGCGAGCAGCGCCTAGAAATAAGAAGCGAAGACGGACAGGTCAATATGTCGTTAAATGTATTTGTGATGATTCCTGCCGAGGAAGTACAAGGTGGACGCTTAAAATATTATCATATAGGGCCCTATCCGGATGAAAGCGAAGTTAAAAATAAAGACGTTTACGTTGAACCCGAAGGCTTTATTGAAGTTACCCAGAAAAACCAAGACTTACTATTGTCTCCGCATTTCAAGTTAAAAGAGTTCACCAGTAAACAGCGCTCTGGCTACCCTAAATTCGTGTATCTTCGTCCGTCTCTACTTTTAAAGCTCGAAATGCTTAGAAGAGAAATGAATATGAAAAATATTCATGTTTCAAACATGGTAATAATGAGCGGCTACAGAACGCCCCAATATAATAAGGCAATCGGTAACGTCAAATTTAGTCGACATGTATATGGCGATGCAGCCGACATTTTTGTAGATAATGACGGTAACTACAGAATGGACGATTTGAACAGCGATGGGGTAGTGAATATTAAAGATGCTGACGTAATGGCCAACATGATTGCAGAGCTTAATAAACGCAGTGAATATAAAGGCTTAATCGGTGGTATGGGGGTTTACGGACCTAAACCTCACCGAGGTCCATTTATTCATATTGATACCCGTGGTATTAAAGCGCGGTGGAGAAATCCTTAAGTGCAGCAAATCTAAAATACTATTCAACCGTTTTAAAATATAGCTGATTGGCGTAGCTACTTTGCATGAGCAACAGGCATTCGTTATTTTAGCTTACTAATTGTTATTAATTCGAAGCTTAAGAGAGATTATGAGTATTACTAACTTGCTTGGCGACAAGCAGAGATTCGATGTAAAACCACTTGATACGACTATGAAGGCTGTGGTGACCATGGCGAACGGTGGTTATGAGCAGTTAAATTACACCGATGTTCCCATGCCAAAACCGCTTGCTGGCGAGGTGTTAGTTCAGGTTTTAGCAGCAGGTGTCAATAATACAGAAATTAATACTCGATTAGGTTGGTATTCTTCTAAAGTCACTCAAGGCACTGACGCGTTGGATGAGAATGACGATGAGAAATCAAGCGCTGCAGAAGAGTTAGACGGTGGGTGGAATGAACAAACCCCTTTTCCATTTATTCAAGGAACTGACTGTTGTGGTCGAATCGTAGCGGTTGGGGAAGGCGTGGACTCTACACGTATCGGAGAGCGAATTTTGATACGTTCTTGTATCCGCAAAGACTCTTGGGACTCATTAGAGAATATTTGGATGGCGTCAGACTTCGATGGCGCTTTCGCACAGTACGTAAAGATTACAGCAAGTGAAGCCTTCGCTGTCGACTGCGATTGGTCGGATGCCGAACTCGGAACCATACCTTGTGCTTATGGTACTGCTGAAAATATGGTTCATCGAGCCGGTGTTTCCAAAGGGGAGCATGTTTTGGTGACTGGGGCTTCCGGTGGCGTAGGTTCTGCTGTTGTGCAGTTAGCTAAACGCCGTGGTGCGACAGTTACCGCCGTTGTTGGTAAAAATAAAATGGACGTGCTTAAGGAAATAGGTGCAGACCGCGTTATCGAACGCAACAGCGACCTAGTTGAAGTGTTAGGAGAAAAGTCGGTAGATGTAGTTATCGATAACGTTGCAGGTGAAGGGTTCACTCAAATGTCCGTGGTTATGAAACGCGGTGGTCGCTACGCTTCTTCCGGCGCCATCGCGGGGCCAATAGTCACCCTTGATATGCGCAACTTTTATTTAAAAGATCTTACCTTCATTGGCTGTACCGCGTGGGATGAACCGGTATTCCCGAATCTTATTTCATATATCGAACGCGGTGAAATAAAACCTATGTTAGCTAGAACTTACCCGCTGGAAGATATCGTTACAGCCCAAAAAGATTTCTCTGAGAAAAAGCACGTGGGTAAAATCGTGTTGTTGCCTCCTAAGCAGACGTCATCGCAGCAGGGTTTTATCGATAGTTTGAACAAATAATTTCTACGTTCCGATGCTGGTAGGTAGAGCTGTTTCGCATGAAACCAACAAGCGCCTGTGCTATGCGGGCGTGCAACCGATGAACAGGGCCTCATAATCGCTTCGTTTTACTTTTTACCCGATGCTAAACCTTTTATTGCCCCCGCACCGGCAAGGTTCATCAAACGACGAAATCTCGGGCATTCTAAGTGGCTTGGCGCGGTGCAGGCTGCCGCATGTTGCAGACCATCGCGCATGGCTGTGAGCTTTTTTATTGTTCCGTCTAGTTCATTAGCTTTTCTCAGTAGTAGCTCACGATCAATTTCAGGCTTTGCCTCGTTCCCCAAAATACCCGCAATCTCTTCTAAAGAAAAACCTGCAGCGCGACCTAATGCTATTAACTCAAGACGCTCTAGTATATTCGGGCTAAACACACGACGTATACCTTGCCTACCAATAGAACTGATAAGACCTTTCTCTTCATAAAACCGAAGTGTTGATGCTGACACTCCTGACTTTTTGGCTACTTGAGATATTTCCATACATTTTCCAAAGGATTACTTGACTTAAAGTTAACTTTAAGTTGTAGGCTAGCATTTCTTACTAATTGAAACTAGCTGTTGAGTGTGAATATGCAGAACATTGTTTTTATCGTACTGATTGGCATTGGGGCTACCCTAGTGATGGATTTATGGGCGTTGCTAAGGCAACAATTATTTGGTATTGCTCCAACAAATTGGGGCATGGTGGGGCGCTGGATAGGGCATATGAGAAAAGGGCGGTTCTTCCATACTTCTATTGCCAACGCCAATGCTGTGAGTGGTGAGAAAACTATTGGGTGGACAGCGCATTATGTGATCGGTATTGGCTATGCGGTGTTACTTTTTCTTATATTTGGAGAGGCTTGGTTGCTAGAACCATCGGCAGGGCCAGCTTTAGCACTAGGTATAGCCACAGTAGTTGCACCATTTTTCGTATTGCAGCCTGGTATGGGCGCAGGAATTGCTGCGTCGAAAGCGCCTAATCCTAACGCTGTCCGTCTACATAGCGTTTTAAACCATGCAGTATTTGGCTTAGGGTTGTACCTTTCGGCATTGGTTCTTAGGCCCGTCCTTTAGAGCTGGCTATAATCGCTCGTTGATTAATTGAATAAAATTCTGCGTATAATGCGTATTGAAATAAAACGTGCATAAAAGAAAACAGGATGAAAATTTCACTGGAAGAAATAAACAAATCTAACTATGAGCAGGTTTGTGACTTGGACGTGGCCGAAGATCAGCAAGCGTTTGTAGCGTGCAATATGTGGTCGCTGGTTGAGTCTTTTTACAACCAGAGCCATACCTGCAAAGCTATTTATTGCGACAACCAGCCCGTAGGGTTCTTTATGTGGGTTCAGGAAACGCCAACTAAGGTGTCTATTTGGCGTTTTATGATTGATGAGAGCCATCAAAATAGGGGAATTGGCAGAGTTGCTTTATCTCAAGCTATCACGCTCATAAAGCAAACTTCAGAGCTAAAACAAATAGAGATATGCTACAACCCCAAGAATCCTGTCGCCAAAGCCTTCTATTCAAGCTTTGGTTTCGAAGAGGTGGGGTTAGATGAAGATGGCGAAGACATGCTTGCTGTTATTGCCATTTAGCCACGATTTAAATTTAAAGCAGCGAAATGCGAGGGATCTCAAGATATGGACGTCATAGATATTAAGACTTTTATTCCAAGCAAAAACTACGACATTTCTAAAGCATTTTATTCTGAGATTGGATTTAATGCAGAATACGTAAATGAAGATCTAACACTGTTTGAAAATGGTGATTGTCTCTTCTTTCTTCAGCGCTTCTATAATCCTGAATTGGCGAATAACTTTATGCTACAAATCTGTGTAGCAGACATTCAGGACGCTTTTGATTTGTGCTCGCGCTCGTTACATAAAACGAAAATTTCATCAATTGAGCAACGACATTGGGGAAGTGTTTTCTATCTATGGGGCCCGTCGGGCGAGCTTCTTCATATTACTGAATTAGGTAGCTAGCTTTTGCGAGAATGAGGGACGGAATGACGAATGATGCATACGAATTACACCATTAAAGAAAGCCCTCCGTCAGTTGAAGACTTTGCCAGTTTAAGAAAATTGATTGGATGGAGTAACCCGTGCCTATCGGTTGTTCAAAAAAGTATTGATGCCTCGTTGTTTTGGGCAACCATTTACCTCGAAAACAACCTTGTAGGCTGTGGTCGGGTGATTGGCGATGGCGCAATGTATTTTTACATTCAAGACGTCATTATTCATCCAGAACATCAGAATAAAGGTTTGGGATCGAAAATAATGAACACCTTGATTACACATTTAGAGTCTTGCTGCGCACCTGGCGCAACGATTGGCTTGTTGGCTGCGCATGGTAAGGAAAGTTTTTATCTTAAGTTCGGTTTTGAACCTCGTGATGGTGAAAGTTTAGGTCTAGGCATGTGCAGGTTTATTTAGCTACCTGGTCATTAACGCGACATGAAAGTCTTAAGAGTTCTCAAGTTTATTCAAATCACTATGTATCGTAATTATCGTCTTTCAAACAACGGCAACTTTCCGTTTAAAGGCGGCAAGTCACCTCCGCTTTTTATGAATAGTATGACGATGAATATCGAATTCTTTCAGCATTAAAAAATATATATCCCCTGAATATAGCCGCCATATCTAACACGTTTAAAAGTAGCGTTCTTAATGCAGCTTGCAGCCTCTCTTTGGTGTGAATTTTGCAAAAGCCTGTTTAAAGACACTGAAAATGTCGGTTTGCGTAGTAGCTGATCACTGTTTTTCGATGAGTTTTTGCTTCTTTCCGATAGAAATTTGACGTTTTTCACTGGACACGTGTAATGAAAAGTATGACAAAACCTGTCTCTCACGCTTTGCTGACAGAAAATGGTCGCTTAGTCGCGAAAGCCTTGGCATATACCGCGCTTCTCTTGGGCTTACTCTCTGGTTGCTCTTCATCTGACGAACCTAAAAGCCAATTCGCGCAAGCCGATACCAGTAGCGTATCGGCATTGGGGAATGTGGAATACCATACCTATATGTTGGCGAACGAACTTTTTGCTGATGTGGGTCCAGCACGTCAGTCTCGCTATGCGGTAGTCGGCTTCGTACCTGCCGATACTATGAAATACAGTGCCGACCATCAACACCCGTTAATGCTATTGGGCCATCAGCTGGAACAGGGAATGATTACTGAGGCCACGAAAAGAGGCTTTTCTACTCAAGAATTTAAGCTTTCGAACGATATAATTGTTAGTGACGAAAGCGACAGAGTGTTAACGCGCAATATCGACCAGCTTTCCAATATTGAGCGCGTCGATTTCTATATCACCGGCACCTTGGTGTATCAAGAGTCTGGTGCCGTGGTTAACGCTCGAATTATCAACGCTAGAAATAAAAACATTGTCGCTGCAGCAACACGCTTTTTCCCTGCCGAACTGTTTTGGCGCGAAGAACAAGTAACCACCAGAAACGGCAAGTTATACAGAACTGAAGGTACGAGGTAACCCCATGAAAAGACGAAATCAATACGCGGCGCTTTCGCTTTGTGCTTCACTGCTAAGCATTAGCGGGTGCTCTATGATGATGGGGGAAGAAGAGGTAGCAGAACAAGCGCCTCAGCGCCCAGCCATGAACGTGATTGATATTACTGCCGCCGATCGCGCTCCTACGAAGCCAGTTGAAAATACCAGTGAGATCCAGTCTCAGGGGATGGATGCGTATGGCGCTATCGGTCAACCTCCTTTGTATTCGAGCGTACAGGGCGCGTATAAAGGTCGACCTCTAACCAAGCACATTGGCGACTATGTGAAGAACATGGCGCAAGACTTAATTGCCAATATGGAATACGTGAATAACAAGACGCCAATCGGTGTAACTCATTTTGCACTGCTAGATACAGACTTGCAGAAAACGGATTTGCTTGGTCGTCAGATGGCGGAATCCTTTGTGCACGAACTGCATAAATTCCGCGTGCCGGTTATAGACTTCAAAGCTACCGAGTATATTCGCATTACTGACGATGGCGATTTTGTATTAAGCCGAGACTATTTGGAATTGAGCAGCAGCCTTCCTATTGAATACGTGTTAACCGGAACAATGACCAAGCACCAAGGTGGCGTGTTAGTTAACGCCCGTATTTTAGGCATGGAGTCGCGTGCAGTGGTGGCAACAGCGCAAATGTTAGTGCCCTTCTACGTGGTAGATGCACTTATTCCAAGTGACGGCAGCCAGCAAAACGGCATGCGCGATGGCGTTAAGCTAAGTCGCGGCTAGGAGTTTCAGTATGGTGTTTGTAAAGAAGCTTGTTGCAAATAGCTGGGTAGCCGTTGGCGTAATGCTGAGTGTTTGTATGACAGGGTGCACTAGCACAGAGTCTATTGGCTCATTTTGGTTAGGTGAAGACGGTGAAATTACGCATCACGCCGAGCCAGTTCCTGTGCCAAGCCGTTCAGGGTTAGAGTACACACCAGATTCTCGCGATAGACAATATCAACAGCACGTGGAAGTAGAGCCCGGCTACAAAGACCCGCTACACCATGGCTATTCACCTTCACAAACGCACAAACGTTTAAACGATTACGCTTCGCAGCTTGCGATGGAGTTGATGGACAATGCAACCCGTCTTACGCAGCAAGATATGGTGGGTGTGGCGAGTTTTGTGAGGCTTAATCAGTCGTTGAGCGACAGCACCGTCTTAGGCAATCAGCTTTCAGAGTATCTAATAGCCGAGCTGCAAGACTTTGGGTTAGCGGTTGTCGACTTTAAGCTTGCAGGTGGCATTACCGTAACGCCAGTTGGCGATTTCGTACTTACTCGAGATGGTACTGCACTAGCTAAACAGGTTGAAATGGACCATGTTGTAACCGGCACCATCATTGAAGATGACAGAGGCGTTAGAGTAAACGCCCGTATTGTGTCTCTGGAAAATAAACAAGTGGTGGCTAGTGCCAACGTCTACATTCCTGCGTTTATCGTGATGGATTTAAATAAAATGGCTAGCGTTAACTAGCCATTTACTTCTTTTGTCCTTTGCCTTCTAAAGCGAACTCATTTTGTGTTCGCTTCATAACCTCTAAACATCCGATCTTCTACGTCTAGGCACAGTAGAGTTTTCACAAAGGCCTCTTCGTTTATTAACCCTGACTTCTAATCGCTTCGCGAGTCATAAAGCGGCTTGTGTTTACAGCATTAAGCAGATCATTGCTTAAAGGTAACGGCTCCTTACATAGGCTGCTCACCAAAACCTCTGCCATTAAAGGCGCCGTGGTTAGCCCTCGTGACCCTAAGCAAGTAAGAGTGGAAACTAGGCTGTTTGGTAAGACTGGCGCGCTAGTCAACGGCTTGCCCACACCAAGCATATCGTAGTGTTTTTTCAGCGCATTAAAATCATGCAGTGCACCGACAACAGGCTGGTGGTCGGGTGAACCTAAACGCGTTGCCGCTCTTGCTTGGCCGTCGTGTTGTAATGCCTGAACTATGCTGGTGTTTGCCAGCGCCTGTTCGTGTGTGGCTAGGTTTGTTTCGGTTTCTTCGCTTCGCACATCGGTACTTAGGTCGTTTTTAACGTAGGTTGAACCAAGTGCGTGTCTGTCGTCGAGCGCAGGTGTCATATAGCCTTTGTGACACAGCACAGTGTTAAGCTGGTCAATTGGCATTTGGGTGGGAATAGCTTCAACCTGACCGCGAACAGGGCGAAGAGACAGGCTGTCAAAATCGCTAGCTTTCACGGCACCTGCGCCAAGGGCAAGAATAAGGTGATCGGCAATAACGTTTTCTTGTGGTAAGTCGCTATCGAAAGTGTTGCTATCAAGATCACCCTTAGCACATTTGTCAGGCTCACCAGGGTTAAAACAAATTTGCACTTTCTGTGTTGCTGACCCGTTAACGCTGTCACCTTTAGCTATATCCACATCATCCGCATCAAGAGCATCGGTTGAAACGCCACTATCTTCATTGTGTGGCGCTCCCTCAATCGCTTTATGGGATACATAGGTATGATTGGATTTCAGCTCGAGTTTGCCACTTTGAAGTGCCTCTTCAATCATGGCAGTAACTAGTTGCGGAGGAGAAATCCATCCGCCGAGGCCGATGTATAAGCCAGAGTAGGGAAGAGCTAGGTTAGCGATATCGCTCACCTCTTTGCTGTCCACGGTCCTAATCAAAGCTTCAGGCCATACGTCGGCTGTTGCCAGTTTATTTTGGCGTTCTGCTACCTTGTCGTTAAAGCTTAATTGAATAACGCCGCAGAAATCATGAGCAACGTTGGTGAGACCATTGGGTTTCACATATTCAATAGTGTGGTCGTAGGCTTGTCTAGCATATAAAAAACTGTGCGCCTGAATACGGCTGGCAATACTTGCTTCGCTATGAAGCTGCGGGTAAAAACCACCTTGCGGATTGCCAGACGCGCCGCTTGCAAGGGTGTCACCATCAAAATACAAAGTAGTGCTAACACCGCGCTTCACTAACGCAAGACACGCTGAGGCTGCGGCAAGGCCGGAGCCTACTACTGCGACTTTACTTGTTTTATCCAAACTGCCGTTAGCGTACCTGTAATAGGGGCCAGTAGGCAGGCGAAGTTTATGCTGCACGTTTTCATTGTTTTGGTTAAAAACGCCGGTGAGCATGTCGCGCTTACGGCCAAAACCGTTGCGTTTTTTAATGGTAAAACCTACACCCGCAAGCCCGCGCTTTACGATGCCCGCAGCGGTAAAGGTGCCAAAGGTTGTGCCAGTTTTTGACAAGCGAGCCATTTGGCTAAACAGAGCATCGGTCCACATGTCCGGATTTTTACTTGGTGCAAAACCATCTAAAAACCAGGCATCGATGAGACCATTTACAGGAGAATGCCATTGAGGTAGAAGTTCGTGAACATCACCAATCCACAGGTCGAGCGTTGTAGAGTGGCTATCGAAATGTAAGCGATGACAACCTTCAAGTCCCATAGGGTAAAGCGAAGCGAGTGCTTGCGCTTCTGCTTTAAGTGCAGGAAAAGCTTCTAGCGCACGCTGCATATCATCTTGAGGCAGAGGAAACTTTTCCGTGGTAATAAAGTAAAGGTGCTTAAGCGGATGATTCGGGTTCGCTGCTCTAAATTCGTTAAAGGCACGCATGGCGACCAAAAAGTTCAGCCCAGTTCCAAAACCTGTTTCGGCGATGACAAAAGTAGGGTTGGGCCACTGTTGCCAGCGCTCAGCAAGGCCGTTGCCTGCAACAAAAACGTGTTGGGTTTCATCAATTCCGCTGTCGTTAGAAAAATAAACGTCGTCAAAATGGTCGGCGACAGGCGTACCGCTCTCATTAAAATGAACCTGTGCATGCTTAGATTTCACTGTTTATTTTTCTCCGTTTACATTGTTTTGGTGTTGGCACTCTAAATTGGGGGCTGTTTTTACTCGTTCATCAGCTTGCCCATCCGACGATTGACTTGAAACGTTAGAGCTAGTTTGTTGTGTTGGTGAACAAGACGCGTCTGCGTGTGCTGAAAAATGCTTGGTGACTTTACTAGTAACGCGCTGCGCGCCAAGCATACCGCCAATGGTGACCCAAGAACCGTTAACGTTAATTAATCCGCGATGATCCATGGTAGGCGCTTCAGCTTCTGTTTTCGATATACCCCAAGTTTCTTTTGCAATATCAAAGGCCCAAATGGCGTCATCCGCAGTTGAAGGCTCGCCGTTATAGCCAATGCCATTGTAGTTGTACGGATTAGTCGAACCGCCCACAAAATAGATTTTATTGGTGGCCTCATCGCCCGCTGCCGCCATGCGATAGCGCGCAGTACCTGTTGGATGGTCAAGTGTACGCCAATCAATCTTTAAAGGGTTTTTCTTATCAATTACGCCTTTAAAGCAGGCAGTTTCTGCAGCGAAGCTACGGCGTTTGTCACTGTGCGGTGTTACTGATACGCCGTCACAAATTACCATAGTGTTATTAACGATGCCGCCAGCTTGACCAAATACCGAATTCCCTAGAAAAGGGCTCGCCTGTTGCCATTGGTCGGTTTGCGTATCGTAAACCTGCACAAGATTTACGTTGCCATCGTTGTGCCAACCAGAAACTAAGTAAACGTAGCGGTCTTGGTAAACCAGTGCAGTTGCATCATCAACAGGGACGGGCATAGGCGCCAATAGCGTATATTCCCCACTCGTGGGCGAGTAATTATAAACATCTGGCGTACTAATTTCATTGTGATCTTCATCAACCGTGTAACCGCCAAAAATATAAACGCTGTCATTAACGCCCACTGCTACGGAAGCCAAACGACCTTTTAGTGCAAGGCTGGATGGAACTGGGGGAAGGGCTTGCCACTGCAAAGGTTTATCTTTGCTATCGATAGAAAGCTGCCAAGCACGATTGTGCACGTCTTTATGGGTCTTGCCTTTGCCAAGCCCCATAAAACTAAATACATATTGTGTGTCGTTTATGGTGACAGAAGCTACGGCATTGTTTGAAACAGGCTCTGGCAGCGCGGGAAGGACGATAGGTTCAGCTGTTGAGACAGTCGCTGCAGAAGCAATGATAAAGGCAGACACCATAAAAGAGAGTCGGGGCACTGCACTTTGGTAAATGCGTAGAGCAATGGTTCTTAGCTTTTTTAATAACACAGCAATCTTCAGTTTTATCTAAATTTCGTACGTTTTGCCGTGTATTCTACCTGTCACCTTTTTGTTTTTCCGCAAAAGTTTGTGTCTGCTTAAAACTCTTCTTTTCTTATTGCTTCAGCAAATAACAATCTATCAGTAAAAACAATACGTTTATTTAATTGTTGTTGTAAATAATTTGTTAAATTTAGCTGTAAGTCTATTGAAGTTAGTTCAAGGAGAAGGCATGGCGGGCGTGTTTCACCAATGTGGTCAAAGCATCTGCAAACGCACAAGAGACGAAATGGATGATCGTGCACGTATCATCGCGCATGCACTTGCTTTGCAAGATCTAAAAGAAGACGATGTGGTAGCTATCTTTATGCGAAACCACGTCGATATATTCGAAATAGTAGAGGCATGCCGATATGTGGGTTCGCGCTATGTTCTGCTTAATTGGCACAGCCCTGTTGCCGAACTTCTGCCTATTCTGGACGACTGTGGCGCTAAAGTGCTGTTCGCTCATCGCGATTTATTAAACGGTGAGAATGACCTCAAACCATTGTCACTCGTTCCCACCTTGTCAGTGATATACACGATTAAAACGCCGGACAGCATTTTAGAGCGCTATCACCTTAAAGGTAATTCACTGTTAGCATCAGAACCGAAAACTAGGGAACAGTATCAGTGCCTTGATACGCTATTAGCTGCCCCAAACGCAAAGCGCCACAATAAACCGCCAAAACGCTTCAAGGGCATGTTTCCGTATACGTCGGGCAGTACAGGAAAACCTAAAGGTATTAAGCGTGATGAAGACCTAACACGGCCGGACCCTTATTTAATATTTAAGGGTTTGTCTGAAGCGTTAATGCAATTATCGAAAGGTGATCGCTTTTATGTCTCTGCCCCACTTTATCACAGCGCACCCCACGCACTTACCCTATGCTGCTTAGCGGCAGGCAATATAGACGTATACATTGAGCCTCAGTTTGACCCGGAACGGTTTTTAAAAGACATCGAGCAGTTCAAGTTAACTCACGCCTACATCGTACCTACTATGATGGTGAGGCTACTCAAACTTCCTGAATCGGTAAAAAGCAAATACGACATTTCAAGCCTACGGTTTGCGCTATCGACAGGCTCTGCACTGCCAAGCGATGTTAAAGAAGCAATGATAAAATGGTTTGGTCCAATTTTTTATGAATCATACGGGGCGAGTGAATTGGGATTTATGACCCTAATTTCGTCTCAAGAGGCATTAGCTAAGCCTAACTCTGTGGGTAAACCCATTCCCGGTGCCGCAATTAAAATACTGAGCGACAATAAAGAGGCGTGTGAAGTAGGGGACGTTGGCGTTATATACGCGCATCTCTCTATGTTCGCGCCATTCAAATATACCAATACTACGGGCGCGCCGAGTGACTTGCACGCTGGTGAATTCACAACATTAGGCGATATGGGTTATGTGGACGAAGATGGTTACTTATATATTTGCGATAGAAAAAAAGACATGATCATCTCAGGTGGCGCCAATATATTTCCTGCTGAAATAGAAAGCGTCATCATAGAAATGTTTGAGGTTGCAGACTGTGCGGTATTCGGTGTGCCTGATGCTGAGTATGGCGAAAAAGTTGTTGTGGCTGTTCAATGCTCACCCGGCAATACGCTTTCTATTGATACGCTACAAGGGTATTTAGGTGGCAAGCTAGCGCGGTTCAAGTGGCCTAAAATGTTGCAAATACTCGATGCTCTGCCCAGAGAAGATACGGGTAAAATATTTAAGAACAAACTTAGAGCCCAATTTAGTCAATAAAAGAAGCCACTAAAGCTATTTTGAAGGTTTTGTGAAGGTATAAATTAACGCTAGTCATGACCCTGTGCATTCGTGCTACATTGGTAATATTCAGAACAAGAAAACTTAGACGAAGACGGCAAAAAACGAAAAAGAAGGGAAGTGGAAACTACCTGTTTATACACATAAGCCCAGAATTGAAACAGGTACTGCAACGCTTAAGTTTGGCTAATTTGAGTATGGCAGTCGGCAGAGCAGACCACTTTACCATTCAAAATCGTTACCATAAGCCGCAACAACGCAAAGGGTAAACTATGAGAAGAGCAGTTATCACCGGTCTTGGTATTGTATCAAGCATCGGCGTAAATAAAGAAGACGTACTTGCTTCACTTAAGGCAGGTAAGTCTGGAATTACATTTTCAGAACAGTTCGCCGAAATGGGCCTTCGCAGCCAAGTTTGGGGCGACATCGATATTGATTTAAAAGAGCACATCGACCGTAAAGCAATGCGTTTTATGGGCGATGCGGCAGGCTATGCATATGTGGCTATGCAACAAGCTATTGCAGACTCTGGTCTAGAAGAAAGCGACATTTCAAACGAGCGTACAGGTATTATCGCAGGCTCAGGTGGAGCGTCTTCTGAAAATCAAGTACTTTCTGCTGATATTCTTCGCGAAAAGGGCGTTAAACGTGTAGGCCCATACATGGTTCCTCGCTGTATGGCATCTACGGTATCAGCGTGCTTAGCCACACCGTTTAAAATTCGCGGCGTGAACTATTCAATTGCCTCTGCATGTGCAACCAGTGCCCACTGTATTGGTAATGCGCTAGAGCTTATTCAACTTGGTAAGCAAGATGTAGTATTCGCAGGTGGCGGTGAAGAGCTACATTGGTCATTATCAAGCCAGTTCGACGCTATGGGCGCACTAAGCTCTAAATATAACGATAATCCAGCTGTGGCATCACGCACTTATGACGCAGCACGCGACGGCTTTGTAAGTTCTGGCGGCGGTGGTATGGTTGTTGTTGAAGAACTTGAGCACGCACTAGCACGCGGCGCAAAAATCTACGGTGAAGTAGTAGGTTACGGTGCTACATCAGACGGTTTCGACATGGTTGCACCATCGGGTGAAGGCGCAATTCGCTGTATGAAAATGGCGATGCAAAATATCGATGCTCCAATCGATTACTTGAACACTCACGGCACGTCTACGCCTGTGGGGGATGTAAAAGAACTTGCGGCGATTCAAGAAGTGTTTGGTCAAGCGGGCGTGCCAATTAGTGCAACCAAGTCACTAACAGGTCACGCACTAGGTGCAGCGGGTGTAAACGAAGCTATCTATAGCTTGTTGATGATGGAAAATAACTTTATCGCGCCATCAATTAACATAGACACGCTGGACGATGCAGCACAAGGCTTAGATATTGTTACTGAAGCACGTGAAGCAACACTGAACACAGTGATGTCAAATAGCTTTGGCTTCGGCGGCACTAACGCAACGCTGGTTATGCAGCGTTACAACGGTTAAATAAAACCGCTTGAATTAGTAAACTTTTTAGCTTTATTTAAGAAGTTTCAAAAACAAAAAGGGCGTAAACCTGAACACCATGAGTGTTTGTGTTTACGCCCTTTTTTATTGCCGTTTTTCAATTAAACCTGCATTTCGATTACAATCACTTTAGCAACATTGTTGCTTAAGTGATCGTAATCGAGAGTTTTGTGCGTGAAGCAAACGTCCACACTCGTTATTGTGAAGAGTCAGCAATAAGCTTTTAGCTATCACGCCTCCGTAATGCACAATATCCTGTACATGTGCTCATTTGCGGTCTAGAATTGTCCTATATAATGTACAAGTGGGGTGAAAAATGCGAATCGTCTCTTTTACAGAAGCAAGAAATGGACTAAAAGCCGTTTTGGACAATGTAGTCAACGATGCAGATACAACAGTAATCACTCGTCGTGACTCAGAAGATGCTGTTGTAATGTCATTAGATTACTACAACAGCCTTATGGAAACCGTTCATCTACTTCGTTCTCCAGCTAACGCTGAACACTTAAATCGTTCGATTACACAGTTTAAAGCGGCAAAAACGGCACAGCGAGAACTTATTGATGAGTGACAAGTTGTTGTCATGGACTGATGAAGCTTGGAATAGCTACGTTTATTGGCAATCTCAAGACAAGAAAACCTTGAAACGTATCAATAAATTAATAACCGATGTTAAGCGCTCTCCGTTTGATGGGATTGGAAAGCCTGAACCTCTAAAAGAAAATCTTGCTGGTTTCTGGTCCCGTAGAATAGATGACACCAACCGTTTGGTATATGCCGTGGACGATACCGCAATTACGGTTATCTCGTGTCGTTACCATTACTAGCTGGTGTCTGCTAACAATCTAATAAAGTCGCTCGCGTTCGCGCTGAGCTACAAACATGGGGGATGTTTCACTTCGTTCCGATTATAGCCGCCATGTTTGTGCCGCCTATTAATGAGAGTAAAAATTAAAAATTGTTTTTATTGTTCTCGTCTATAGCTTTCTAAAATAAAGATTGCGCACACGACCGTTAGATATCCTGAAGCCATTCACCTCACCGTGACCATCGCGCTCAAATAGGATATCGCCAACTTGTGAGCTAAAAAAGTCATCTTTGACTGGCGCAATATAATGGTCGCTTAGGCGGTGATGAGAAATTTTCAGCTGTTTATTTTCTGGTGACAAGTGATAAGTGGAAGAAAGTTCAGGGCTGAAGTAACTGCCGGCGTATTGCGATAACCAGGTTTTGGTTATTTTGACTGGTGTATAGGCAACCGACACATACGTATCGACATTGTCTACCCGTACTGTCATTAAGTTTTTCCCGTCACTTTTAGTAAATTCAACATAAATCTCTCCCTCTACATTCAGCATTTTAAAGGTGTTTTCGCTGATAGGAGCGAGTTCGCTTACGTCATCTTTGCCTCTAGAATACATTAGCTTACCGTTTTTTAAATATATCTCTCGCGAGTACGTTTCTGGTTCATGCCAATAGTGGCCCACATAGGCATTGAGTGTCTCTTCATCTAACTCAATAGAATCAGATATTTGTTTAGGTGAGATTGACTCCAGAAATGCGTTAGCAATCGCGTTCTGAGGGGGAGGGTTGTCTTGCTTCAAAAGTCTGTCAGCAATTTGCATAGCCAATTCCCATGGCCTTGCATCTGCGCCATTATTCAATATTGCTATTGCTAAATTTTGTTTAGGGAAACGAGCCAAATACGAACGAAATCCTGCGTCTCCGCCGCTATGCTGAATATATTTGGTACCTTTGTAATGGCTAATAAATTGCCCATATGCGCCACCAAATGTTTCTCCGTTGTTTAAGGACGCAAGGGTATTCATCTGCTTGACGATAGCAGGGCTACCCACAGTTGGTTCGGAGAAATTAGCTGACCATTTCAGCAGATCTTCTGCGGTCGTAAACAAACTGGTTGCACCTACATTTGAATAGTTCAACACACTTTTTTTGTAACCATTGCCATTGCGCTCGTATGAGTAGGCCCTATTGCTAACGATCTTTTGATGGTCGTCATAGAACAAGCTGTTACTCATATTCAATGGCGTGAACAGCCTTTCCTGTGTGAATTGAGCAAAAGATTTACCGCTAACACGTGCAACAACCTCCGCTAATAGTGTGAACCCAGTATTTGAGTACAGGAACTCTTCCCCAGGTTCGAAGTTAAGCTCTTTTTGTCTCGCTACTATTTTGAGTACGTGTTCGGTAGTGATCACATCATCTAATCGCCAACCAGCCATACGCAATAAATTCCACTGATCTCGCATGCCGCTTGTATGTGATGCTAAGTGTCGTAAAGTTATGGTGTGACCAAAGTCTGGCACTTCTGGAATGTATTGTCGTATGTCATCATCGAAATTTAACTTACCTTCTTCTGCAAGTAGAAGAATGGCGAATACGGTAAATTGCTTGGATACAGAAGCAACGTGAAACATAGTTTCTGGCGTAACAGGTATATCGTATTCTAGGTTTGCACTACCATAACCTTTTGAAAATATAATCTCTCCATCCTGCAGGACTGCAACTGAGGCCCCTGGCTTATTAATATCATCGAATTGGGTAAATAGTCGGTCAAACTCGATAGTTTGTTGTGATGGGCTATTAAGAGGCTTTTCAGGTTTTGAAGATGGTTGGCAGGCGAATAAACCAATCAATAGTAGAAAACTAATGACTAGACGGGCTGCAAGCTTGGGCATTATAACGATTCCTTGTTATCACTAATTTTCAATTTTTCCGACGAAGAGCAAACATCAATACGCTGTAGAAAAACGCAAAAGCTATTCACAGGTAAAGGTTAGAGTAAAGTTGTTTTAATTTGTAGGCAAACATATTTTTTATTAACTACTTACTGACGAAAATGCTTTTGCACTTGTTCTTATCACTTTGACTCGGCTGCTATTTCCTATCATTTGCTAAATATACTAAGTTTATGACGAATTTATTTAGTATCGGTAGGCCTAAAAAGCAGTTTCCTTTTTTTTAGAGTTCGACTAGTTTAATACTTGAGCCTTATCTATTTGTTAGAACCTTCTTTCTTCGAAAAGACTTTAAATGGATTTTGTTCTTTTTTTAATTACAGCATTAGCACTAATAATTAGCCTTATAAGAGAAATTAGGAAACGAGGCAGCGACAGCATAGGCGTTGTCGTCTGGAAATATTTTAGTTATTACACAACGCTCTCGAACCTTCTTGTCCTAATTTGGTTCGCGGCTTTGACCTTTTGGCCTGAGCACTCACTTACTCAGTTTGCTAAAAATCCGAATGTAGCTACTGCAATTACTTTTTATATAGTTACAGTTGGAATTGCCAACTACCTTATCTATGGGTGGCTTAAACTCTCATTGTTTGAACGCATTTCAGATTTATTAGTTCATGCCGTTACACCCGTAATCACACTTTCCTACTGGTTTTTCTTTGTGGAAAAAACGCAGCTTCAATACTCTAATTTAGGCTATTGGCTCATTTTTCCGCTGACTTATGCGGCGTACACAATGTCTCATGGAAAATGGACAGAATTTTACCCTTACGAATTTACAAATGTTCAAGCGCTAGGCCTTAATAGAGTTTTATTAAATGGATTAATATTATCTATAAGCCTTCTCGTTGGCGGCGCTCTATTCATATTTTTAGGGAAAACGCTTGGCAAGTTCTAATAGTGCACTTGAGGCGCTTGTTCTGATCGTTGGGAAGCTAATACATGGGCTACATCATTTCGTTTCTAATTTTATCCCACGCGTTATCGACCATTTGTGTGGGGGAGAAGGTCTGCTGTTTGTCTGTAGTTGCCAGAAAAGACTATTCTTCGGCTGCGTGCATTTACCCGTCACTCAAGCTGCCTGTGATAATTTTGGCTTTTGTCTTCTCTAAATTAAAAAATGCTGATGTTTAACCAAGTCTGGTGTAATATTGCACCAGCTAATATTTATTGGAGTAAATGTCATGCCTCGTCAAAGTATCACTCTGACTGAAAAAAATGATGCGTGGCTCAAGAGTCATGTTGAAGATACGCGAGAATATGCAAACAAAAGTGAACTCGTGAATGATTTAATTCGCCGAGCCAGACGCGCTGAGGAAATAAATCAAAAGCTCGTCAGTGCAGAAAGAAGCGGATTCATTGAGCAATCACCTGAAGATATGCTGAAAGAATTCAAGGCTGAGTTAAAAAGATAAATGGAAAGCTACAAGTTATCGCTGAATGCAAAAGAGGATCTCAGGCGTATTTATACATATGGATTTGTAGAATTTGGCGAACTCCAAGCAGATAAGTATTTCGAAGGTTTTTTTCAGACATTTGAAAAAATTGCGAGTAATCCATCGGCATACCAATCAGTTGACCATATTCGACAGGGGTATAGACGCTGCGCTTATGGCTCAGACAGTATTTACTATCGATACAATGGTGTTGAAGTTGAGATAATGGCAATTCTGGGTGGGCAAGACGTCGTTAACTGGCTCTAAATCAAGCGAACAAACAAAACTCGGTGGCCGCTCCTTGTTTTAAGCGGACCATAAAGACGGAAACGAAGTTGCACCGCTCAACACAGTGTGTCACGTACAAATCCATATCTAGCTAAGTAAAACCGTAAGCTCACGTTGGTAGTAGCGGACATCTATTTTGTCATTACTAGGTTTTCAGAAAATAACTACAAGGCACTCAACAGTGGAGTTCTAGTATTACTTAAAGCTTTTCAGCTAACTTTTGAATTGCTTCAATAATAATTTCTGGCTGCCTTTTGTGAATAGAATGCTGACGTTTCCCTGAAAAAACAATTGTGCTATCGGTAGAGCGAGTGGCAATGTCTTCCTGCAAAGTCGCCCATACCAAATCTCTGGTTTTTGTCTTATCGATGTCAGAAGACGCTTTATTTCGAGCTACAACCACCAAAGGCAAATTGCCAAAGTTAGGCGTTAATTCATTTAATTCACTAAGGCTTCTTGGAAAGTATTCGGCTTCATCTAAGCTGGTATATTGATGCTTGGTTGTACTTTTTTTGGCTTTTTCTTCTGGATAAGTGTTGGAAAGATACAATCTGGGAATACCGACAGGGGCTGCCCACATTCCAAATTTAAAAAGGTATTTTTGAAGAGAATTCGTTTGAGGCATCTCATCTATCTGATCTTCATGGGCTGAGTCTACCAACACCAAAGCGGCTATATATTCGGGATAGGTGAGGGCATAGCGTTGCATGTTTACCCCGCCAAATGAATGGCCTACAAGGATAATTGGTCCGGTAATATCTTTTTTTTCTAGAACCGAGTGAAGTTCAGCGACAATGACTTTACTGTCTCTTTCGCGCGGGCTTTTTTCACTCCACCCAAGGCCAGCTCTATCATAGGTAATGACCCGAGAAAACTGTGAGACTTCATCTGCTACTTTATTCCAGACTGATGAGTCATCACCCATACCAGCATCAAAAATAACGGTAACTTTTCCTGTTCCAGAATCCTCGACATAAAGACTGTAGCCACCGACGTTTATCATTTCTCCACGCTTGTCAAAAGAGGTGGAGTCGGCATAGCTTGAATATGACTGATAAACAAAACCAACCAATAAAATCAAAACTATGCTGGCAGATAAAATTTTCAATGCGAACTGTCCTTTTCTTTGCGTTTCTACGATTTTAATAATACTCCACAAACTCTTGCGCGATACAGCTAATTCTTTCGGTCAAGTAAACTGGTAACGGCTAAACAAAGTATCTGGCTCGGGAATAGTGATTTTCCCATAATGCCGTTTCAGCAAACCTTCACTTTCAAGCTCACCTAAAAGCTGATTAACCGTTTGCCTACTGCTATTTATCATTTGCGCCAAAGACTCTTGCGAAAGCGTAAGTGTAATCGCGTTGTTTTTAGGTAAATGCTGACCATAGCTGGTGGTAAGCATCAATAGCCGTTTTACCAGCTGGTGTTTAAGGCTAAGCCCTGCGCTTGAGTCAATAAATTGAAATGCACTGCGCACTCGCGTGCATAAAAGCCGAGTAAAATGCGGATACAGCTCTGGATACTGTTCAAGTAATGCCTTGAACGCGTTTTTCTGAATAATAGCAACGGTGGAGTTCGTTTCACAGAAGTTGTCGTGGGTACGAGGGAGGTCGTCGAACATTGATATTTCACCAAACCAGGTGCCGGCCCCCAGCAACGCAAATAGCATTTCGCGGCCGTCTACTCCCACGGTCACAACTCTTAAGCGGCCTTCGCACACACCATAAAAACCTGCGCCGTCTTCACCTTTGGCATGCAATTGCTGTCCTGCTTTTAAATGCTTAAGGCGCATCTTTTCGAACATGGCTTCCTGTAAATAAGAAGGAATTGCGCTAAACCAAGTAGAGCCAGCCAGAACAGGTTTGAATTTTTCCATTTAACAAGTTTCTTACAATGTCGTATATCCGACAGTGTATAGCAATTACTGCGCGTAATGTAGGCGGTAAGAGAAAGTAATTGGAAGTTTCGTTGAAGCGCTTATGTTGTAGAGCCTTCAAAAGACGGCTGACAGATTTCGATGAAATTATTTTAGACATAACAAGAGTAAAGCTATGACAGATTCAGTAAAGTCGAAGGTAAGCAGTGAAGAATGGCAAACCCGTGTTGACCTTGCCGCGTGTTATCGTGCGGTTGCTATGTATGGGTGGGACGATCTTATTTTTACTCACATTTCCGCTCGTGTACCAGGGCCTGACCATCATTTTTTAATTAACCCTTACGGTTTAATGTTTGATGAGGTTACTGCATCCAGCCTAGTAAAAGTTGACCTTAACGGCAATAAAGTGATGGAAAGCGAGTACGACATTAACCCTGCGGGTTTTACTATTCACAGCGCTGTTCACGAAGCGCGTGATGATGCCAAATGCGTGTTGCATTTGCACACAGCAGAAGGCGTAGCGGTATCCATTTTAGAGGACGGCCTGCAGCCATACTCGCAGCAATCGCTGTTTCCGCTAGCGTCGCTTTCTTATCATGCCTATGAAGGGGTGGCGTTAAACCCAGACGAAAAAGCACGGCTGGTTCGCGACCTAGGCGATACCCAATTTATGATTTTGCGCAATCACGGGCTTTTAACCTGTGCAGACAATATTCCCGATGCCTTTTTGTTTATGTTTATCATGCAGCGCGCCTGTGAAATTCAGCTAAAAGCTCAGGCTACAGGGAAGCCGCTAATTCCAATTCACTCACAAATTTTAGAGGGTATTCGCGCTCAAGCCGAGCAAGTTACCAAGCAAGCGGGTGGGTCACTGGCGTGGCCGGGCATTAAACGTCGTGTTGAGCGTCGCTTCCCTGGATACGATAAGTAATGGTTTTAAGCAGGTGGTTTGTATTTCGGCCTTATTTTGAATATTGCAGCCAAACCTGTATTAAATGACGTAAATTAAAGCCAATTAAAAGCAAGTAAATTAAGGGGGCTAGGTTACTAAAAGCCTAACTTAAGGTACACTTAGCGCCATGAAAATACTTCTTGAAGATACCATCCCTTTTGGCACGGAATACCTTAACAGCGTAGGTCAAGTTGAAACCTATGCTTGGCAGTCTCTTGTGCCAGAGATGTTGTGCGATGTTGATATTCTTGCGCTGCGTTCTACCACTAAAGTTACCCCTGAACTGCTGAGCAACGCTACTATGCTTAAGTTTGTTACTACAGCAACGGCAGGGACCAATCATCTAGATAAAATACATTTAGACAAGGTCGGTATCGCACATAGTAGCGCAGCAGGATGTAATGCCGTTGCAGTTGCTGAGTATGTATTAAGTGTTTTATTACATGCACAAAAAGCGCAAAAGCTCGGCTTATACGATGCGACAGTCGGTATAGTAGGAGCGGGTAACGTGGGAAGCGCGCTATCACGTATTTTAACGGCAATTGATGTTAAACACTGCTTGTACGACCCACCGCTACAGCAAGCGTTAGCGCGAACTGGCGAGACGCTGCATAACGGGCAGTCATTTGTAGATTTAGCACAAATCGCAAAGTGCGACGTTATCTCCCTTCACGTGCCTTTTGTCAAAGACGGCGATTATCCAACTTACCAGATGATCGACAAACCTTTTCTTGAAGCATTAACACCTGACCAGCTGCTTATCAATGCATGCCGGGGCGAGGTTATAGATGAAGAGGCACTACTTAACCTGATTCAACAAGAACAGGCGCCAACGGTGGTGCTCGATGTGTTCGATAATGAACCTGCCATAAACACAGCACTATTTGACCACGTTTGGTTCGTTACGCCACATATTGCGGGTCATTCTGTAGAAGGCAAAGTGCGCGGTACGCAAATGATTTACGAGCAAATTTGTGAGGTAGTGGGTACAGCACCAGATAAAGAGCTCAGCGATTTTCTAGATAAGACCAGACCAATAAACGCTGAGTTGGCATCGCCAGAAGCATCTCGCCTATCGGTTGAAGATCTTATTGCAGTATTTCACAAGGTGTACGATGTCGCTATTGATGACGAAATAACGCGAAACGCTTTTTCATCAACGTCAAAAAATAACGAGAAAACGAATTCTGATGTCGCGAATACGTTTTCTGCATTGCGCAAGCAATACAGAGTACGTCGCGAGTGCAGCGCCTATGCGTTACAATTGCCAAAGAACACCAGCAAACAAATTCAAAACACTTTCACCAAACTAGGCTTTTCCGTTAGTCTGGTTTAGATATTTTTTTATTAGGAGCATAAAGCATTATGTCGCAAGCGTTTGACGTAGCGGTACTTGGTGCCACTGGTTTAGTGGGCCAAACCATGATTGAACTATTAGAAGAGCGAGATTTTCCGGTAAACCGTTTGTATCCGCTTGCCAGTAAACGTTCAGCTGGTAGTACTGTATCGTTTAAAGGCGAAGACATTGAAGTATTAGATGCTGACGACTTCGATTGGTCATTAGTACAATTAGGTTTTTTCTCAGCCGGTGGCAGCATTTCTGCAAAATTTGCTCCGCTAGCCGCAGAAGAAGGCTGTATTGTAATCGATAATACTTCAGAGTTTCGTTACGAGCCAGATATCCCTCTTGTAGTGCCAGAAGTTAACGCGCATGCATTGGCAGAGTTTCGCAATAGAAATATAATTGCGAACCCAAACTGCTCAACTATTCAAATGTTGGTAGCACTTCAACCAATCCAAGAAGCTGTTGGTATTGACCGTATTAACGTGTGTACCTACCAGTCAGTGTCTGGTGCGGGTAAAGAGGCCATGGAAGAGCTGGCTAAACAAACTGCGGGTTTGCTAAATGCTCGCGAAGTGAAGCCAGAGTCGTTCAGTCGACAAATTGCCTTTAACGTTATCCCTCAAATCGATGTTTTCCAAGATAACGACTACACCAAAGAAGAAATGAAAATGCTATGGGAAACCCAAAAAATCATGGGCGACCAAAGTATTTTGGTTAACGCTACAGCTGTGCGCGTGCCTGTATTTTATGGTCATGCGGAAGCAATTCACTTAGAAACACGCTCTCCCATAGATGCACAGCAGGTTAAAGAGCTTCTAGCTGATGCACCAGGTGTTACGGTTTACGACGGAAATGAGCAGTTCCCAACTCAGGTTAGTAGTGCTAGCGGTAACGACATTGTTCACGTGGGCAGAATTAGAAACGACATTACCCACCCGTGTGGCTTAAATTTGTGGGTTGTGTCTGACAACATCCGTAAAGGCGCAGCAACAAACAGCATTCAAATTGCTGAAACGCTAATTCGCGATTACCTGTAAATACTTCAGCAGAGGTTCTGCCTCTGATTAATCGGATAAGCACAGGAAAAGGTAAACATTTTTCTGTGCTTGCCGATACGCAAAATAAGCATAGGGTCTGATGCGAAGCAAAGACTGCGCCTGTTGTACTGTGAAAGAGATAGCGGGTGTAGCGAATTTGGTGCGCTCAATGGGATGGGAAGATAATTCTCAGGTCAATAAATAGGCGGCATTTAGCAAAACTTTAAGCATTAGACTAGACCAATACTACTGTCTAACTAGATCACCCTTAATAACTGGTTTATAGTTTGTAGAGTTAGGAATAGAACAACGTTAAAAACAATAGTCAGTCAGACACTTAGGCAAAGAGTAAGAACTCTAAAAAGCGCAAACAAATCTTACTGCCAGGGTCGTAGAGACTGTAAAACGCTAGCTTGACAATTAATAATTTCAAGGTGGCTTAAGAATAAAAATAAAAGCCAATATATTTTTCTGTAGTGATTGGCTGAAAAATCCGCCCACACAAACTGGGCGGTAAAGACGCTTGAGGGCATATAGGACTGCTATGAAATTGCATTTGACGGGCTTACTTTTACTCACACTATGTTTGTCTGGCCCTATAATCACTGTTGATGCACAAGAACGCGCTACCTTCTTAAAAGGTCCGAAAGACGCAACTGATCAATATTCGGGTCTAGAGTACGGACCTATCGACGCTAACGATACCCTGTGGCGTATCGCCGAGCGCTATCGCCAAAACAATAACCTGAGTGTTTATCAGGTTATGACTGCTATCTACGAACTCAACCCCAATGCATTTGAAAATGGTAATTTAAACTTACTAGTAGATGGCGCGGTTTTGAAGCTGCCTTCTGAGCGTTATATTGCCAGAATCGACAAACAAAAAGCACAAATGCGTGCTGAGCAGGATGATAGGGCGTTTGCTGAAACGCTTAACAAGCCTGGTAGCAGTGTTAGAAATATTAAGCCAGCATCGCCGTTGGTTAACCAACAAGATCTCACTCAAACGCAAACTGATATCGAGCAAAAGATCACCCGTTTAGATCAGGAACAAACCCGTCAGTTTGACGAACTGCGTATGCAGTTTGCCGCCTCACTCGAAAATGTTGAAGCGATCCTCAACGAAAACAGACGTTTGTACGAGCGTGTTGAGGCCGTTAATGGCGAACTAGAAACCTTGCGTAGCCAAGTGGAGGGAGACGTTAAGAGCCAGCTTGATATGCAAGTGGCGCTTCAGCAAGAATTGCTCGATATGATTAAAGCCGAGCAAGCGCAGCGCGAAGCAGAAAAACGGTCTTCGTTTTTGAGCGCACTTACTAGCCCGTTAAGCTTAATCATCGGTTCTGCAATTCTGTCGCTCTTGTTGGTTGGTGGCCTAATCATGTGGCTGCTTAGACGCAACAGTAAGCCTGAGGAAGCGCCTGCACCTGGACCTACTATTACCGCTGATAACGATGAAGTACCCGTGCCAGATGCTGACATTGATGACCTTTCAAGTGCACTAGCCCCTGATCTAGACGATAAAGCGGAGTTGTCAGACGACGACTTGTTCAATGATGACGACCTGCTCGATGACGTTCTGACTTCAGATTTAGAAGAAAGCCTCGATGATGAGTTAGAAACCTTCGCAGATCTTGAAGATGATATGTTAGTGCCAGACGATGGTGGAGACGATCTGTTCGAGGCTGGCGATGATGAGCTCGACCAGAGTGAGTTAGACAGCTTGTTTGATGATGATGACCTATCTGACAAGGTGTTAAATGACAAAGACGCAGATGACCTAGAAGGCTTTGACCTTTCAGCGGACGACGACATTTTTGATGAAGATGGCGCAGATGATAGTGAGTCAGAGGCAGCGGCTACTGAAGATACAGCATCAGTAGATGACGACGATTTTGATATTGATGACTTGCTTGATGATGTACAAAGTCAAGGTACCGAAGAATCTGAAAGTGACGAACTCAATGAGTCAGGCGATATAGATCCTGACGACATCCTTGCCGAGGTTAACGGAACAACCGATTCTGAAAACGTCGACGAAGACGATATAGATGCCTTACTTGCAAGCTCTGTTGATTCGCTGTCAGAGGCTGAAGACGAGGAAGAAAGTACTGCATCTTTGCCGAGTGTAGAAGATGAAGACGACAAGCCAGAGATAAGCATTGACGATTTGCTTGAAGAGCATGGTGTTGATGCAGGCCTTACCGATGAGCTAGACAGCAACGATGACCTTATCAACGAGGACATGCTGAGTAAGCTCGACGATGAAATAAATCAGCAAAACAACGAAATAGATAAAATCACCGACGACTTGCTTAACGAAATAGAGCAAATTGAAATGATGGGTGGTTTAGGCGAAGAAGATGACGAAGACGATATTGAAGATGAGATAACTACATCGGCACCGTCACCTCAGTCAATCCAAAGCCTTGATGCTATTACTGATGATTTAGATGAAATAGTCACGGACGAGATAGAAACGGATGCTGATTTCAGTGACCCTTTATCTGACGACCTTATTGCGGAACTTCAGGCAGAAGATGAACTTGCGCAAGAGCCTTCAGCGGATCAAATGCCTTCAGCGGATCAAATGCCCCCAGCGGATCATACGCCTGAAGGGGATTTTGAAGATCCATTTACTGACGAGTTGCTCGCTGAGCTTGAAGCCGAGCTGGAAGGTGAACCAGAAGTTAGCCCTGACGCCAATCCAGACGCGGCCGATGAAGATTCCGACCTAGCTGTTTCTGAAAGAGAAGAAAGCGTAGAAGACTTTAGCGATCCTCTCACTGATGAGCTTCTCGCTGAACTAGAAGCTGAGGAATCTAAAAGTAACGAAGACGTAGAACAGCTAACAGACGAACTACTTTCTGAACTTGAATCTGAAATAGAGTCTGAAAATGACATAGACACAGAGTTTGACCCTGATGATGAGGCCGCGTCGGAATCTGAAGAAGCTGAGCATGGGCTAGAAGGGCAACCAGAGTTGGGCGCCGAAGTTGAGCCCGAACAAGATGCCAGTACAGAGGTAGAACTAGAGTCAGAACCTGAGCTAGAAGCAGAGCTTGAATCTCAGCCAGAACCCGAAGCAGAACTAGACTTTGATACTGAATCAGAAGACGGCGAGTTAGCACCAGAAGACAAGGTTGAGGCGGAAGCTGAAGCTGTTACCGAGCTTGAAGATAACGTAGAGCCACAGCCAGAACTAGAGCCAGAAGCGCTACCAGAGTTGGGCGCTGAAGTAGAGCCTGAACAAAGCACTAGTACAGAGCCAGAGCTAGAGTCTCAGCCAGAATCTGAAGCAGAACTAGAGTTTGCTACTGAATCAGAAGAAAGCGAATTAGCACCTGAAGATGAGGTAGAACTTAAAGAAGACGCAGAGTTAGAGCTAGAAGATAATGCAGAACCAGAACCAGAACCAGAACCAGAACCAGAACCAGAACCAGAACCAGAACCAGAGCTAGAAGGGCAGCCAGAGTTTGGCACTGAAGTAGAACCTGAACAAGATGCCAGTACAGAGGTAGAACTAGAGTCAGAATCAGAACCAGAGCTAGAAGGGCAGCCAGAGTTTGGCACTGAAGTAGAACCTCAACAAGAAGCCAGTACAGAGGTAGAACTAGAGTCAGAGTCAGAACCTGAATTAGAAGCGGAGCTAAAGTCTCAGCCTGAGCCTGAAGCAGAGTTGGAATTCGAGGAAGAAGCAGAAGCTGAGATAGAGCCGGAATCTGAACTCGAAAGTGCTAATGAGAGCGGCGAAGGCAATACGGAAAATGATTCAGACGATCCGTTAGACGACGCCATAGAAGCGTTTGAAAAGCAAATGATGGACGACATTCCTTCTTTCGGCGACATGGAAGAGCCTTCAGCAGAAGAAAAGCCTTCCGCTAACGAAGAGTCATCGGCGTCGCAAGAGCTTTCACCGGATGATCTTGCCGAAGAGGAAACAGAATCACCGGTAGAAAAAGACATTGATGGTTACGACGACAGTCTATTAGATGAAGCATTCGATGAAATAGACAGCTTTGAACTTGAACAAGAAGTCGACGGCATTGATGAAAGTGATCAGCAGCTCGAAGACTTTGGTAGCGCTGAAAAAGTGGGCTCAGACGAAGAGCCAGTCCCAAACGAGATTGACTCGGAAGACAGTAAAGAAAAAGAATTCAACGAACTTGATGACGTGCCTGGTCTTGACGACTGGTTGTCAGGTTCTGACGAAGACGATGCTGTTGACGACAACGAGATACTTGATGACTTAGACAGTGCTGAGTTTGATGAACTTCTTCAGAGCCTTGAGTCAGATGATGCCGCAGATGCAAGCGACATCGAAAGTGAAGATATACAAGAGTCTGTTGCCGAAAATGATGAAGATACGTTCGAACTTGAGCAGGAAGCTGATGACGAAGCTGCGTTTGAGTTGGAAAAGAATGTCGATGACAACCTTGAGCCAACTGAAAACGATGATACTGTCGAGCTAGATGAAAACGACGAAACTTTTGAGTTAGAAGATAGCGGTGACCAAGAATCAGCGCAGGAGGAACACGAAGAAGAGACATTCGCTCTTGAAGACGAAGACTCTGAACTAGCGTTAGACGACCTCGACATTCCAGATGATGTGGACTTAGATATCGCCACGCCTACGGAGATAGAAGAGGAGCAGCAGGGGGTAGAACAAGCTGAGCCAGAAAAGGAACAAGAGGAAGAGCTGAAGCTTGATAACCCTGACTTAGACTTGGCTGCTTTACTAAGCGATGTCGACGCGGAAAGTGAACCTCAAACGCCATCCGAAGATTTTCTTGATGTAGAAGCGCTGATGGATGATGGCGACGATACCGACGCACTTGACCCAGATAGCCAAGCGTTAGACCTCGATGTGAGTTTATCTGACTTTACTGGCGTTTCTGACGAAGACACGGTAATTGATATAGATAAAGATGCAGGGCAAAACGCCAATTTAGATTTGGCTCGTGCATACATTGAAATGGAAGATGCGGATGCTGCAAAAGAGTTGCTTGAAGAAGTCATGAAAGAAGGCAGCGAAGAACAGAAACAGGAAGCGGCTTCAATTCTACAAAAAATAACCTAATTCACTTGTAGGAGTAGGCTTAAACCTGCATTGATTGTCGTATTGAGCGGCCTGTATATTGAAAAGATATACAGGCCGCTTTTGATTTCATCAACTTGCATTTATTTGCCATGCAGTAGCTGGGCTTTGATTATAAGCAGCATTGCATGTTGCAAGCGAGATGACTACACTTAGCGCCTTTTAAGAAACGGGGTAAAATTGATATGGGGCGAATTGCCTTAGGGATTGAATACGACGGTGCTGCAGTTTACGGTTGGCAACGCCAGCGCGAAGTACCGAGTGTTCAAGAGCATCTTGAAAAGGCACTATCGACAGTAGCCAACCAACCTATTGAAGTGCAATGCGCTGGACGCACTGACGCAGGTGTGCACGCGACTGGGCAAGTGGTTCACTTCAATTGCGATGCTCCTCGTTCAGAGCGCGCATGGACGCTTGGGGTTAACGCTAACCTTCCCAACTCTGTTGCTGTTACTTGGGCGAAAAACGTAAGTGATGATTTTCATGCTCGTTTTTCTGCTACCCACCGCCGCTATCGCTACGTCATCCATAATGCAAAAATGCGCCCGGCAATTTTGAACTCGGGCGTTACCCACATTCACCGTGAATTAGACGAGAAGAAAATGCACCTTGCCGCCCAAGCGCTATTGGGTGAACAGGACTTTACGTCGTTTCGTGCAGCGTTGTGCCAAAGTAAAACCCCGTTTCGCAATGTGACCGATGTAAGTGTGTATCGCCAAGGTCGCTATGTGATTATTGATATCCGTGCCAATGCTTTCCTACATCACATGGTTCGCAATATCACTGGTGCGCTCGTTGAAATTGGGGCTGGGGATCAAGATGTGAATTGGATTGCTCACTTATTAAGTCTAAAAGATAGAAGTAAATCGGCAGCCACAGCGAAGCCAAATGGTTTGTATCTGGTAGATGTAACTTACCCTGAAGAGCATTACTTACCTAAACCGCCGTTAGGGCCGCTTTTTCTTCCAGAAGTATAAGCTTTTCTCCACGCACCCAAAATACCTCACGCCTTAGTTAGCTGCTATTTCATCAGCGGTTAACTTAGGTAAAATCTGGTGGCCCCCCCCTTAAACCACTGCTTACCAACTTCTAAGACCAGTTTTGTTTTTTCCATTTCGTTGTATTGTGGTCTAATAGCGCGCTATATTAGGTAGCTGTTCTATTGTGTTACGTATTTTTTCTTTGTAATACAGTATGAAACTTAAAAATTTAATGCGTTGTTGACCACAAGTATGAATGAACGTTAATCGTTATGGTCGGCAAACAAAAACAAAGGATTCAATTTCCATGAGCTGGATTCAAAAAATTCTTCCTCGCACGCAAACTTCACACAAAGGTAATGTGCCAGAAGGTATCTGGACAAAGTGTGGTTCATGCCAAGCAGTGCTGTATAAGAGCGAACTGGAAAAACTTCAGGAAGTTTGCCCTAAGTGCGACCACCACATGCGTATTACGGCACGCCGACGCATTGATGCTTTCCTAGACGATGGCGATCGCGTTGAGTTAGGTGCAGAGCACGAGCCTCAAGACGTACTCAAGTTTAAAGATTCTAAACGTTACAAAGACCGTATTGTCGCTGCGCAAAAGTCGACTAACGAAAAAGATGCGCTAGTGGTAATGCAGGGCAAGCTAAAAGGTATGCCGGTAGTGGTTGCGTGTTTTGAGTTTGCGTTTATGGGCGGCTCAATGGCGTCAGTAGTAGGTGCACGTTTTGTTGCCGCTGTTAATGCATGTTTAGAAAATGATATGCCGCTTATTTGCTTCAGTGCAAGTGGTGGCGCGCGTATGCAAGAAGCACTGATGTCGCTAATGCAAATGGCTAAAACATCTGCAGCCCTTGCCAAAATGAGCAAAAAAGGCCTGCCTTATATTAGTGTACTTACAGACCCTACAATGGGTGGTGTATCTGCAAGTTTGGCAATGCTTGGTGACGTTAACGTAGCCGAGCCAAAAGCGCTTATCGGCTTCGCGGGTCCTCGCGTAATCGAGCAAACAGTAAGAGAAAAACTGCCGGAAGGTTTCCAACGCAGTGAGTTCCTTGTTGAGAAAGGTGCAATTGATATGATTGTTGACCGCAGAGATATGCGTGATAGATTACACAGCCTGTTGGTTAAGTTGCATTACAAGAATTAGTGAATAACGAAAATAATTTTAAACCTGGCTCAGCGCCAAATACAGAAGGCGCCCCTGCGCCTTCAGCTTCGCAAAAAAGCCTGAGCCAGTGGTTATCCTACCTAGAATCTATTCATCCTAGTGCCATCGATATGGGGCTAGACAGAGTGAAAGCGGTGGCTAACGCCATGGCATTATCCCTCAGCCAGTCGGTGGTTATTACCGTTGCAGGCACAAATGGTAAAGGCACAACGTGTCGTTTGCTTGAACAAGCCATGCTATCGCAAGGCAAAAGTGTTGCGGTATACAGCTCGCCTCATTTAACCGACTACCGAGAACGGGTGCGTTACAATGGCGAACTACCGCCTGCCAAAGAATTTGTCGATGCTTTTGAGTTTGTTGAACGTGCACGAAAGGACACTGCCGGCGACCCTATTACCCTAACTTATTTTGAATTTGGTACCCTCGCTGCAATGAAAATGATGCAGTCATGGGCGGTCGATGTAGTTATTCTTGAAGTGGGACTGGGCGGGCGTCTAGACGCTACAAATATTATCGACCCTAATCTTGCTGTTATTACGACTATCGATCTTGACCATCAAGATTGGCTTGGTAATACGCGCGAAAAAATTGCTCGCGAAAAAGCAGGAATTATGCGTAAAAATGGCAGTGCAGTAGTGGGTGAACTGTTCCCGCCATCGTCGCTATACGATGTAGCTAACGAGTTACAGGCAAACGTGCGTTGGGCTACGCAAGACTTCGTAACAGTAGTGGCAAGTGATTACAGCGAGTGGAGCTGGCAAGGAAAGGGTAACAGCTTCGCGTCGCTACCTTATCCTAAAATCCCTCTACAAAATGCAAGCACAGCATTAGCTGCGTTGGAGCTGCTTAACTTACTGCCCGAAGAGCATGTAATTAGAGATATTATCGAAAACACTACTATGCCGGGTCGCCAACAAATAATTAGTGAATCGCCTCTTGTCGTCGTAGATGTCGCCCATAACCCCCAAGCGACCACGGCCATGCAAGAGTGGCTTAACCGTTACGATGTTAGCCAAATGCGTATAGTTGTGGGTATGCTTAAAGATAAATCAATTGCTGAAACCTTGGCGCCACTTTCGGGTCTTAACGCCAAGTGGTACTTAGCTTCAACAAGTGGGCCGCGAGGCTGCAGTGCAGAAGTACTTGAAAATGCACTTGTTAATGCTGGCACAACCATAGAGAATATAGACACGTTTCAAGACGTGACCTCAGCATATCAACGTGCGCTTGCAGATTATCAAACTGGTGAACTTATTCTCGTTTTTGGTTCTTTTGTTACCGTTGCAGACGTGCTTGCTGAGCAAAACTAACACGCGCATTGTAAGTAAAACCGTGTATTCAAGCAGGAGAGCACAGTGACATCGGCATTAAAGAATAGACTGGTGGGGACAATTATTGTTGTCGCCCTAGCGGTTATCTTTTTACCAGACTTTCTTGATGGCAAAAAGCAAACGAACAGAGAGCCATTTGTCTCTGTTCCTGCAAATCCGCCTAAAAAGCCCATCGTAGAGCCTGAATCTTTTCCATCAGAGCGGGTAGCGAAAGCAGCGGTTCCAGCTGTCGAAATTGAAGATGAAACAGCGTTAGATGAAGAGTTGGTTGCTTCAAGTGCTGATGACAGCCCAAACACTGACGAAGCTACCGTCACTAGAGCGCCAGCCCCAAAAGCCTTTGTTGAAAAGGACAAGCTAGCGAGCCAAACAGTTGTTGATACGAAAAGCGCCACTGCCGATGACGACGCAGGCTGGGTAATCCAGCTAGGCAGCTTTCGTCATGAAAAAAACGTAAAGGCATTGTTGGCAAAGCTAGAAAAGGCAGGGTATCGCGCGTTCAGTCGTAAAATTCAGACCAGCTCTGGTCCGCTCAATAAAGTTTTTGTAGGCCCTGATTTAGACAAAAAGAAATTAGAATCGGCACTACCCCATTTAAAAGAGCTCACGAAACTTAAAGGTAAGGTCACCACGTTCAAAGTCGAGTAGGACGTATTCTTTCTATATTGAACAACGCTTACTGAAAACGGGAGTGTCAGGGTTTGCATTACAGACTAGTAATATTTCTATCTTCTGTTAGAATGCGCGCCATCTCGCCAAAGGCTCGTTGCTTTACCTTAAAAAGCAACATCAACGCAATAAAGAGACGATGAACTGGGTAGACTTTTCCATACTGGGTATCATTGCGGTATCTACCTTAATAAGCCTTATTAGAGGGTTTGTTAAAGAAGCCATTTCGTTAGTGGTGTGGTTTGCTGCACTCTTTATTTCAAGCAATTTCTACGCTGACCTCGCCGTTTATTTTACAGCCATTGACGAACCTTATTTGAAAAATGGCGCTGCAATCGCTGCGCTATTTATTACAACGCTCATCCTGGGCGGAATGATCAATTACGTTATAAGCCAGTTGGTACAGGCAACGGGGTTGTCTGGTACAGACAGGGCCCTTGGTATAGTTTTTGGTGCTCTGCGTGGCGTGCTGATAGTTAGCGCATTGCTCTTTTTTATGGATACCTTCACCGGCGCTGCATCTTCTAATTGGTGGCAAGCATCGGTGCTCATTCCAGAGTTTGGTGTCATCATTGAGTGGTTTTTCAGCTATGTGAAAGACTCCTCCAGTTTCTTAAATCCCGCTTGAAATAGGTAACGCACATGTGTGGTATAGTCGGAATAGTTGGTAAAACGCCCGTAGCTCAGTCACTGTACGACGGTCTAACGGTTATTCAACACCGTGGACAGGATGCCGCAGGCATAATGACTATCGACCAAAATATGTTTAATTTGCGTAAGGCAAATGGCTTGGTTCGAGATGTTTTCCATACGCGTCATATGAAAAGATTGTCTGGCAACATGGGTATTGGTCATGTTCGCTATCCAACGGCGGGTACGTCAAGCTCTGCAGAGGCACAGCCATTTTACGTAAACTCACCATTTGGTATTGCCTTCGCTCACAACGGTAACTTAACCAACGCTCATGAGCTACAAGAAGAAGTGTTCCGCATAGCACGCCGTCACATCAATACCACGTCAGATTCCGAGCTACTGCTTAACATTCTTGCTCATGAACTTCAGCAGGTTGCAGGTCTAAGCGTAAGCGCCGAACACATTTTTGAAGTGGTAACTAAAGTTCATAAAAAAATACGCGGTGCTTATGCTGTAGTTGCAGCCATTATCGGTCAGGGTATTGTGGCTTTTCGTGACCCCCACGGTATTCGTCCGCTTGCGCTTGGTAAGCGTATGAGCGAACTAGGTGAAGAGTGGATGGTAGCGTCGGAAAGCGTTGCACTTGATGCTGTAGGCTTCCAATTTGTTCGCGATGTAATGCCAGGTGAAGCGGTATTTATTACCGAAGAAGGTCAACTACATACCAGATTGTGTGCAGAGAACCCAGTAACGTCACCATGCATCTTCGAGTTTGTTTATTTTGCTCGCCCAGATAGCTTTATTGACGGTATTTCTGTTTACGCATCCCGTGTAAACATGGGGCGTAAGCTTGGTGAAAAGATTAAGCGTGAATGGGCAGACCTCGATATCGATGTGGTTATTCCTATTCCTGAAACGTCGATGGATGTAGCGCTGCAAATCGCTAACACACTTGAACTGCCTTATCGTCAGGGTTTCGTTAAAAACCGCTATATCGGCAGAACTTTCATTATGCCTGGCCAAACCATGCGTAAGAAGTCAGTGCGTCGTAAACTAAACGCCATCTCTTCTGAGTTTAAAGGCAAGAGTGTATTGCTTGTAGATGACTCTATTGTGCGCGGTACTACATCGGGTCAGATTATCGAAATGGCCAGAGAGTCTGGTGCAAAGAAAGTGTACTTTGCGTCGGCGGCACCAGAAATTCGCTTCCCGAATGTATACGGTATTGATATGCCTTCTGCAAATGAGTTAATTGCATACGGACGAGAAATAGATCAAATTGCAGAGCTTATTCAAGCAGACGGTCTTATTTTCCAAGATATTTCTGATTTGGTTGAAGCCGTTCGCGAAGAGAATGATACGATTCAGCGTTTCGAAACATCAGTATTTGACGGTAACTATATCACTGCCGATATTAACCAGGAGTATCTTGAGCGCATCGATATGTCGCGGGGTGAGGCAGCAAGAAAAGCACCTGTGGTGCAAGCTGAACTGAGTAACCTTGATGTGCACAATATTGACGCTGCTGATTAGCAACTTTGAGATAAGTTAATAGTTAACGATAAAAGCCGCTTTTAAAGCGGCTTTTTCATTATTCTTTTTGTGAATAGTTGCAAGCGTTAGTGAACAAACACTGGCCCGCCAGTTAATCCCCACATTAACACCGAACCAGTCATTAGAATAACCAATAAAACCAGCCCGCATGTCACTACCGAACTGGAATAAATGAAGCCTTTGTCTTCTGGCATATGCATCAAAATAGGTACGCCGGAATAGAGTAGGTAAACCGAGTAGCTAATACCCACTAGCAGTGCTGTCATCACTACCCATAGTTCAGGATAAAGACCGGCAAAGCCGACCATGAACAATGGTGTGGCAGTATAAGCCGCCAGTTCTAGTGACTGGGTATACGTTGGCGTAGCATCGAAGGCCTTAGCCAATTCATGAATTAACACTGCCAGCGCTACCACACCAGCAATTAAACCAAAGTACATGCCTATACCCATCATAATGGCGGTATTTTCGCTTAGTCGTATTATGTCTCCAGCACCAATACTCCACCCTGTATGAGCACTGGAGTAATAGGCTACAAGGGAAGGGATAAGTGCAATAAAAGCAATATGGGTAAGCGCGTAAAAATAGGTTTCGTGTTTGGTATCAATGGTTTGCCACTCTTCTCTTGGATGAGTGTAAATACCGATTAGATGATTCAAAATCATAGAGTCCTGCCTTATTCACCAACGTTATTATTTTAAAGAATATTGTTGCGAGGCAGGGTAAACACACGGACAAACCGTAAAATCAGGAGAACAAGAACACAACGCAAAGCGCCAAACACTGCCATTAACAATATGTTTACAATCTGAGTGTGCAGCACAAATGCAAAGCCGTCAATATAAATTGATTAATTTATAGACGGCTATAGGCTGCTAGGTTAATTGAGGAGCGCCGGAGTGAAAGCGCAGTTCCTTATCGTCACTTTCAATTAGCGACTTTTCAACGCTTCCAAAGTGAGTAACCCGTTCTGAAATATCGGTTTTGGCAATTTGCTCAGCAAGGGTGAGGTAATCTTCAAAGTGTCTGGCTTCTGAGCGTAACAGTGACACATAGAATTTGCCTAAATCTTCACTAACATAAGGGGCTAGCTTCGCAAAACGCTCACACGAGCGGGCTTCAATGTAAGCACCACAAATGAGCTTATCAACCAGCTTTTCAGGCTCGTAGGTGCGTACGTGACGTAGCAAACCATTGGCGTAACGACTTGATGTCACCGACTTATATTCAAAGCCTAACTCGTGCATAATTTCGAGTACTTGATAAAAATGGTGAAGCTCTTCTTTAATAAGCATGACCATCTTATCTAACATGTCTTTTTTAAACGGATCCAAACCTTCAACATTAAACACGTTTTTAGACAAGTGCTTAGTATTAAGCGATTGCCAATCGCCCTCATGGCGGTAGGTGAAGTCTTCATAGGGCTTCAGCCAGCTAAGTAAAACCTTGCTGGTTTCCGCATCGGCAACATAGCGGCGAAGCAAGTACATTGCAGATTGCGCGGCTTTAAGCTCGCATATTAAGTGATCAGTAAGAATAACCCGGAGGTTTTCTTCTTTCTGCGCTTCGTCAATCCACGACTGTGGCGTCTCGCAATGTAAAAAATCATTGACGGGGGACAGTAAAGACGTGACTTCAGAAGAAGATATTACAGACATGTTGAAACTCAATTTTAAGTGCTACAAATTTTCAGTTACATTTGAATTTGTCATACTTTCAACGTTAGTGTCGGCAACGCAGTTGCCTGCGATCAAAACTGAGGCTATCCAAATTCGATGCTTCTGAGCTGAGCGCTGATTTTACTTGATACCCATAAGCCGTTACAACTTAAAATCGAGGCCAATAAATTACAAAATGAATTACCTTGCTCATCTTTTTTTAGCGCGTCCTACTGCCGACTCCCATTTTGGTAATTTACTTGGCGATTTCAGGCGTGGTGTTGATGTAAACACATATGGAAAAGCAGTGCAGTTGGGGCTTAAAAACCACTACGAAGTAGATAAATTCACCGACAGTCACGACAGTGTTTTGGCCGCAAAAAAACTATTTGATAAGAGTCGCAGGCGGTTTGCGCCTGTGGCGCTAGATATCTACTTCGACCACTTGCTTATAAAACATTGGTCGACGTTTACATCACAAAGCTTTAGTGACTTTCGAGAGCAAAGCTTCTCTTTGCTTGAGCAGAGATTACCAACTATGCCAAGGGCAATGCAGCACAGCGTAGGGCACATGATTACCCACGATTGGTTTGCTGATTATGCAAAAGAAGAGGGCATTGCCAAGGCCATTTCTGTCGTTGCTAAACGAATTCGGTTCACGAACACTTTTCATCGCGCGGTAGATGATATTAGTGCGAATAAAAAGGAAATAGAGGCGAGATTTCTTGCATTTTTCCCGGACCTCATCGGCCATATAAAAGACAGGGGCCTTGAAAATATCAATAACGGTTAAAACCGCCTTAACAGAAACGTATCGAAGAAATTGGTAGTTCTATCGTTGATTGCTAAGCTCACCTATTAACAGCGATATAGTCTTAATATGGTGCATTATGCCCGGTATGGAAAACAGGTTAGCTTGCACTCAACAAATACAAAACCAAAATCTAACGACATACAAAAGACGAAAAAATGAAAAATAATCTCACATCAAATAGAAATACGAGAGACCTGTTATTTAGTCAGGTTAACTCCAAACACAAATCACAGATTCACCATTTACTAGCACGTACTAAGAAAACTCACCGTCCATTAGCATGGCTTACAACGGTAATGATTGCTTTTTTCGGTTTGATAGCCAGTGCTTCAGCCCAAGAAGAAAGCGCATCTGCACATGCTCGCGCGATTAAAATTGATAGTAGTGTAGTAACGGAGCATGAAACCAAAATTCTTGGTAAGCGCATAAAGTATAGTGCAACGACGGGTACACAGCCTGTTTGGAATAGTAAAGACGAAGCGGTTGCCACTTTGTTTTATACGTACTACCAGCGAACCGACGTAAAAGAAAATACCAAGCGCCCGCTTATCATCTCTTTCAACGGTGGCCCGGGCTCAGCGTCAGTATGGATGCATGTAGCATACACAGGCCCGCGTATTCTTAATATTGATGACGAAGGTTACCCTGTTCAGCCCTATGGCGTTCAAACCAACCCTTATTCTATTTTGGATGTCGCTGATATTGTATTTGTTAACCCAGTGAACACTGGTTACAGCCGAGTACTGCCGAAAGCTGACGGCAGCATGCCCTCGCAGGATGAACAAAAGAAGATGTTCTTTGGCGTTAACGCCGATATTAGCTATTTAGCAGACTGGGTGAATACCTTTGTAACACGCAATAATCGCTGGCGCTCTCCTAAATACCTCATTGGCGAAAGTTACGGTACAACACGGGTTTCAGGCCTAGCATTAGAACTTCAAAATCGCCAATGGATGTATTTAAACGGCGTCGTTTTGGTGTCACCAACAGATATTGGCATTGAGCGCAATGGACCAGTAAAAGCCGCTAATCGGCTGCCTTATTTTGCCGCCGCAGCCTGGTATCACAATAAGCTTGAACCAGAACTGCAAAATAAAGACCTAACTGAACTCTTACCCGAAGTCGAAGATTTCACTATCAACACGCTTATTCCAGCACTTGCTAAAGGTGGCTTTATTAGTGATACAGAAAAGCGTGATGTACTAAAACAAATGGCGCGTTATTCTGGCTTAACTGAAGCGTCTATTGCGCAAAATAACCTAGACGTAAGCACAGCTTTCTTCTGGAAAGATTTATTACGAGATGAAGGGAAGACCTTAGGCCGTTTGGATAGTCGCTATTTGGGTATAGATGCTAAGCAAAGTGGCGATCGCCCTGACTATTGGGCTGAACTTACCTCATGGCTTCACTCCTTCACGCCTGCTATCAATTACTATTTGCGTGAAGAGTTAAACTACAAAACCGATATTAAGTACAACATGTTCGGAAACGTGCACCCATGGGATAGAAGTAACAATCAAACGGGGCAGAATTTACGATTAGCCATGGCGCAAAATCCATATTTGAATGTAATGATTCAAGCGGGTTATTACGATGGTGCAACGAATTACTTCGATGCCAAATATACCATGTGGCAGCTTGATCAAAGTGGCACCTTAAAAGACCGTTTAAGCTTTAAAGGGTATCGCAGCGGGCACATGATGTACCTGCGTCGCGATGACTTGAACCAATCAAACCAAGACTTACGCGAGTTTATAGAAGCAAGCACGCCACGCAAAGGTGCGCCTGCAATGTATAAGCGGTAGTACGACTCGAAGGTAGGACAAGGATGTCAGTTTCTTTTACATATGATTTACTTAATAAATCGCAGTTGTTTTATATTGCTGAATTTTAACGATAAAACTATTTGGTCTGGAATTTGCTAACGTTTTGCTGACATATAAAAAATTTCATTAACAATAATTACAAGGACGTGCCCGTGAGTAAACCTTCGCGTTTTAAACTATCTCTGCTTGCAAGTGCTGCGCTAGCATTTTCAATCTCAAGTACCACTGCCAATGCTTCTGTACTCCTCTCCGGTTGGGAAGGCTCTACGGAGAGTCGATATGGCAATTTAGCGATGAATAGTAATGATGATGGTTCTTCAGGCCCTATCGTATTCAACACATTCGAAGCGCTCGGTTTTGATAACGGCGTAAATTTTTTTGGTACTTCATACGATAGATTTTTCATCAACAATAACGGAAACATTACTTTCAATGGTCCTGTAGGTACGTTTACTCCAGATGCTTTTCCCAATAATGAACAACCAATGATCGCACCGTTTTGGGGGGATGTTGACACTCGTTGTGGTGATTGCGGTGGGGTATTCATTGGCTCGCCGAACGAAGACACGCTAGTAGTGACATGGAATGATGTTGGCTATTACGACCAAAATAGTAACCCTACCAATACGTTTCAATTAGTGTTGATTGATAGAGAAGACACTGGTGCTGGCAATTTCGATGTTGAGTTTAGATATGAAGATATCGGCTGGACTTCAGGTGAAGCATCGAGCGGTGTTCCTGCTCAAGCGGGATATGACGCAGGTGATGGCGAAAACTTTTTCACAGTACCTGGTTCTCAGACTGCAGCTATTGCTGACATAGACGAAAGTAACAGCAATACGGGCACGCCTGGTATTTGGAAATTTGCTATTCGTGATGGTGTGTTACCGGGTGAGAATCCAGAAAACCCTATATTGCCAATTGTTAATCCAGAAACACCAACTGACTATGAATTTGAATTTTCTATTGATGATCCAGACGAACTTGTTTTTATCGATCCGGATGTGGCAGTAGGCTATGACTACATTGTGAATAGTGGCCCGAATATCGCTTCGGTTCTTTTGCCAGAAGGTTATGATGACAACCTGTTTGATCTATTCCTTTGGGATGATGGCCTTATGGATTGGTTAGACACAGGCACAGATATTGCTGGAGGTGTAGAATACGACTTCACTTCACCTGTAGATCGCTTCAGAATTATGGGGATTGACGTTTCGAATATGCTTGAACCTACGCCAGATGCGTTTGTAACTGGCTTAACGTTCGATGGTTCAGGTGTGATTAATATGAACCAAAATGCAGTTACTGTATTCGTACCAGACCCGACCCAAGTTCCTGCGCCTAGTACCTTGTTCCTTATGCTAGGTGCGCTATTCAGCACTTTCCTATTAAGAAAGCGTAAATAGTAAAAATAAGTACAATAAGGGGAGCATAAGCTCCCCATTTTCGTTAAGAGGTAGAAGTGAAATATTTAGTATTAGTTAGTTTGATACTCGCATCGTTTTCTTCATGGGCTGTAACAACGAGTAATTATGAAAGTTGGAGTTTACTGTGCAATGATTCTTCAGTGTGCACGCTTAGCCAACTTGTTGCCAAAGATAAAAAAGCAACTAAGGTGTTGTTGGGCGTTAACGTTGATTATTCTTATTCAAAGAATTTTCCCGTTTTAATAATAAAGCTACCTAAAAATACGCTTACTAAAAATGGGGTCGGAGTAAAAATAGATGATTTTGCTCCATTACAAGTACCCTTTTCCGGGTGTGATGAAAAGACTTGCCAGAGTATAATTAAAATAGATAGTGAGCTTTTAGACCAAATGAATAACGGTAGAACCATGCTAGTCGCATTTCAAAAGTCTGAGAACCAACAAGTTACCCTACCCATATCATTAGCTGGCTTTGACGAAGCATACAAACAGCTTACTTCAAGAGTTAAACAATAAGTTTAACGTATCATGATTAAGCTAAGTTTTGGTATGTACGCCTGCTTTTTCGAGCTGTGTTAAACACTCGGCACAGCGCACTTTTAGCATATCTCTTAATAGCCTAACCGCTGGTGTAATAGACTGGCGGCTTGGGCAAATAAGCCAAAGTTGCGTGGGCTTCGGTTGGTAATCTGGCAACAAGGTAACAAGCCGGCCATTTATAATGTCGTCACAACAGTCTAGACTCGATTTAACGGCTACGCCTTTGCCTGCTACCGCCCATCTTCTAACCATTTCACCGTCGTTTGCTGTCCTGTTGCCCTGCATTATTACCTTTATCGGTTTATCGCCTTGTACGAATTCCCATTGGTTATACACTTTATCGTGCAGCTGATAAAAAAGGCCGTTGTGACTTTGCAGGTCTTCGAAGTTTTTAGGTGCACCATAAGAGCTAATATAAGACGGAGAGGCAACAAGTAAGCGCGGTACATCACATATCTTAAACCCGTAAACGCTCGCATCGTCAGGCGAGCCATAACGTAGAGCTAAGTCTATTGGGTCGCGATAGAAGTCGATATTACTGTCATTTAAATTAAGCTTAACGCTTATTTTTTCATGCTCTTCCATAAAGTCGTCAAGCCAAGGGGCAATCACATTGCGCCCCAGATCAGACGATAAACCAAGCCTTAGTTCACCTTCAATAACGCCGGTATCACCCTTTAAGGTCTGTTTAGCAGTGGCCAGCATCGACATGGCTTGTTCACACGTTGGAAGGAAACGTTCACCTGCAGAAGAAAGCCTAAGCGAACGGGTAGTGCGAACAAACAGTTCCGCGCCAAGTGCTTGCTCTACGCGTTTAACCGCAGCACTTGCCGTTGCGGTTCGCATATTCAAATGTGTTGCTGCAGCGGTAATGTTTCTAAATTCGGCTACTTTTATTACAACATTTAAGTCATCGAGTAACATGATTTTCAAAAACCATTTGATAATGTTTCTTATATTGTGCTGTTTATACAAATTTAATCAAGGGTATGATGGATATATTACTTAAAGGAGAAACGAATGATGAAAGCTATTGGCTATACCCGCTCGCTCGATATAAATGAACCTGATGTATTAATGGACTTAGAAGTCGATAAACCTAGTGCTTCAGGTCGAGACTTGCTTGTAAAAATAAGTGCGATAGCGGTAAACCCTGTTGATTATAAAATTAGGCAGCGCGTAAACCCAGAGGGCGGAGAGCCCAAGATACTAGGCTGGGATGCAGTAGGTGAGGTAGTTGATATTGGCGCTGATGTTTCTGAATTTTCAGTAGGCGATAGGGTTTACTATGCTGGCGATCTCACCCGAGCTGGTTCAAACGCAGAATTTCAACTGGTCGACGAACGTATTGTCGGAAAAGCACCTAAGTCTTTATCTGACAGTGACGCAGCAGCACTTCCGCTTACAACAATTACTGCTTATGAATTATTGTTTGACCATCTCGCCCTTAAGCAGCAGAGAGAAAAAAGCGACGAAGTGGTACTTGTTGTAGGCGCAGCAGGAGGCGTGGGCTCTATCATGCTTCAGCTTCTCAAAGCGCTAACGGGGGCGACAGTTATTGCTACCGCATCCCGTGAAAGCTCTAAAAAGTGGGTACAGGAATTAGGTGCCGACCATGTAGTTGACCACAGTAAACCTCTGGCTGAGCAAATTAAAGCATTAGAAATAGGTGAAGTGACACACGTTGCAAGTTTGAATAATACCCATCAATACATCGATACTTATGTAGAGGTGATGAAACCCAAAGGTAAGCTTGCATTAATTGACGACCCAGAAAGTTTGGATGTAGCAAAGCTTAAACAAAAGAGCCTGTCGCTTCATTGGGAATTTATGTTTACCCGTTCTATGTTCGAAACCGATGATATGGCAGAGCAAAGTCGTCTACTTTCACACGTAGCAGCGCTTATCGACGAGGGTAAAGTTAAGACTACGGTAGGTAAGCATTTGGGTAAAATTGATGCTTCAAATCTTATACAAGCCCATAGGATACTTGAAGAGGGAAGCGCAATCGGCAAGCTTGTATTAGAGGGTTTTTAGTCTCTGGCTTATATTTGCTCCCTTTGTTGATTCGCTATTTATCAATGCTAAATAAAAGCGAATTTGACACTTTGGCTCAGGGGAGATGAGTACCCTGGGCCTTACCCCTAATCATGTAAAACTTTCTAGCCTCTTTGTAAAAGTGACGACCCAAATAGAATTGAATTGATTAAAGTATTGAAATTATTGATTTTATTCCATGGAATCTAACTTGCTGTATAAGTGACGCATAGCATTAAAAGTAATGTGAAATGTGTTCAATCTTAAATGACAAGGAAAAATCATGGCTGAATCATTCAAATATGAAGGAAACAAGGGAAAAGGCGGCGAATTACACCAAAAGGCAGGAGATGGTTATCCGACTATGACGACAGCTCAAGGCTGTCCTGTACATGACGACCAGAACTCTTTAAAAGCTGGCGTACGCGGACCAACAGCGTTAGAAGACCACGTAATGCGTGAGAAGATCTTTCATTTCGACCACGAGCGCATTCCAGAGAGGGTAGTCCATGCAAGAGGTTATGGCGCCCACGGTTACTTTGAAACATATGAGTCTCTTTCCGATATAACTTGCGCGGAAATTTTTCAAGAGAAAGGCAAAAAGACTCCGGTATTCACTAGATTCTCTACCGTAGCGGGTAACCAAGGTTCTCCAGATTTAGCGCGAGATGTACGTGGTTTTGCCGTTAAATTTTACACCCAAGAGGGCAATTGGGATTTAGTTGGCAATAATATTCCTGTTTTCTTCATCCAAGATGCTATCAAGTTTCCAGATCTAATTCACTCGGCTAAACAAGAGCCTGATCGAGGTTTTCCACAAGCGCAAACCGCGCATGATAACTTTTGGGACTTCACCAGTTTAAGCCCAGAGTCTGTTCACATGCTTATGTGGGCGATGTCAGATCGTGCTATTCCCCGTTCATTCCGTTTTATGGAAGGTTTTGGTGTTCATACTTTCAAGCTGATAAATGCTAAAGGAGAAATGAAGTATGTGAAGTTTCATTGGAAACCGAAACAGGGCATGCAGTCAGTCGTTTGGAATGAAGCACTGAAAATTAACGGTGCTGATCCAGATTTTCACCGACGAGATCTGTGGAACTCTATTCTTGCTGGTGATTTCCCAGAATGGGAATTAGGTATGCAGATATTCGATCAAGAGTTTGCCGATAATTTTGAATTTGACGTGCTAGATGCAACAAAGCTTATCCCAGAAGAACAAGTACCCGTTAAGATTGTAGGCAAAATGGTACTTAATAAAGTGGTAGATAACTTCTTCGCTGAAACTGAGCAAGTTGCATTTTGTACACAAAATATTGTGCCCGGTATTGATTTTACCAACGATCCATTACTACAGGGGCGTAACTTCTCTTATTTAGATACGCAGCTAAAACGATTAGGTAGTACCAATTTCACTCACCTACCCATTAATGCTCCTAAATGCCCGATGCGTCACTTTCAGCAAGACGGCCACATGGCGATGCATAATCCGAAAGGGCGCGCCAATTACGAACCGAATTCTTGGGAAGCTGATGAAGATAACCCGCGCGCGTGTCCTGCCCATGGATTCCAGTCACATAATGAAGAGGTTTCTGGTGAAAAAGTTAGACACCGCTCAGAAACTTTCGCTGACCATTATAGTCAGGCACGTCAGTTTTATATCAGCCAAACTGAAACCGAGAAAGAACATATTCGCGATGCATTCGCTTTTGAGCTATCCAAAGTAGAGCGTTTGGCCATCCGTGAAAGAGTTGTCTCACATCTGCTAAATGTTGATAAGGATTTAGCTGAAGCGGTTGCTGAAGCGCTAGGCTTTAGCGAAATGCCTGAGCCGGCAGAGGCTGCAATGGAGACTAGACAAGATCTAGTTGAATCGGATGCGTTAAGTATTCTTAAAAATGCGCCAGATACGTTTAAGGGAAGAAAGCTCGGTATACTGGTAAGTGATGACCTTGACGGTGAATTACTTAGTAACGTAAAAACTGCTTTAGATAACGAAGGCGCGATGTACGAGATTGTTGCACCGCAAATTGGTGGTGTTACTTGTGATAAGGGCAATTCAGTAGATGCGCAGCAGAAGGTCGATGGCGGACCGTCGGTATTGTACGATGCAGTGCTGTTATTGATGTCTAAGTCTGGAGCTGAAAAGTTAGCGGGCAAGCCTGAAGCAAAAGACTTTGTATCAGATGCGTTTGCTCACAATAAGTTTATTGGTTACACAGATGCTGCTATGCCGCTTATTCAGGCAGTTGGCTTAGATAGCATGATGGACGAAGGTTTTGTTGACCTTAAACAAAAGTCAGCAGACGAATTTATTAAAACATTACGTGGTATTCGTTATTGGGCGAGATCGTAACTCAACCTTTGCTTTTTTTTTCAGGTAATAGAAGGGCGCTCTTTTGAGCGTCCTTTTTTATGGCCTTAACTTTTATGCTCAGTGAATCTGTACTTATTTTTCAACGGTACGAATGTTTTACTGACAACGTTATCTTAAAACAGTTTAACTGCTTTCTAAATTAGAGGGTTAGTAATTAAATTTTAATATATTCGTTATATTACAATGCTTTATGGGTTTATGCGCACTTTTGGGAGAAGTGAATTAATCCTTTATACGTTGTCCCTTCGGCATGGGTCATGCACCTATAAGTATGTGTGTTTTCATTAAGGAGGAATAAATATGTCAAAGCAAGACCAATACACAATGACCGACCCTCGTACTCAATATGATAACGGTGGGACCCATTATAACGATGACCAACCTGACCCAGCATTAGATAAAAAGTTAGACCCTTCAGCTGATCATGGTGAAGATACTTATCGAGGAAGTGATAGATTAAGAGGTCGAAAGGCACTCGTTACGGGCGGAGACTCTGGCATTGGTAGAGCAGTCGCTATCGCCTATGCGCGAGAAGGGGCTGATGTTGTCATCAACTACCTTCCCTCTGAGCAGGAAGATGGAGAAAAAACTGTTGCCATTTTAGAGGAGGCAGGTGTAAAAGCGAAGGGCATAGCCGGAGACATCAAAGACGAAGACTTCTGCGTTTCCCTTGTAGAAGAGGCGAACGCCTTTTTAGACGGTCTCGATATTCTCGTAAATAATGCTGGCAAGCAGAAATTTGTAGAAAATATTGAGGATATCACTACCGAGCAGTTTAGAACGACGTTCGAAACCAACGTTTTCGCCATGTTTTGGATTACTAAAGCGGCGGCTAAATATATGCCGCCAGGTGGTAGCATTATCAATTCTACATCTATTCAGTGCTATCAGCCTTCACCCGGACTACTCGATTATTCTTCAACTAAAGGTGCCATTACTTCGTTTACCAAATCGTGCGCCAAAATGTTGATAGAAAAAGGGATCAGGGTGAATGGCGTGGCCCCTGGACCCATTTGGACGCCAATACAACAGAGTGGGGGGCAAGCACCGGGTAAGCTTCCTGATTTTGGTGAAGATACGCCTCTAGGCCGTGCAGGGCAGCCTGCTGAACTTGCTCCAGCGTATGTGTATTTAGCATCTCAAGAATCTAGCTATGTCACTGCCGAAATATTAGGGGTAACAGGCGGTAAACACCTTCCATAACATTATTTTAAACAGGATTTTTATTTGCAAAAGGGATGTTGTAAATTGAGAGGGGCGTAGAATAACGCCCCTTTTTTTTAAAATTATCAGCTGCACCTAGCGCTAAAAAGCGCGTTCGCAGGTGCATTGCAATTACAATCTTTCAGCAGCGTCAGAGAACCATTGCTTATGACGCTTCTCATCTGCCCAGTGCCTTTCTATCGTAGCACGCTCCTGTGGTGTAAAACCGTCATGGTCTACGGCTTTTTCATACGCTTTAGTTGTGACCTCTTCATTAACAACCATCGCTTTAAGAATCGCTTTATCGTTGATAAGCCCTGCAATGACAACTTTTCCCTTCGTCAGTACTTTTTTGAAATCGGCTTCGGTAATTCTATCCTCACTCCGTTGGACTAGCATTTGGTTTAGCGATTCGATATGCGCTTGGTGGTCGTCTCGAAACGTCGCTATTGTCTCCTTGAGACTCGGCTCTTCTATACGTTCTAGTGTTGCCTCGTAGGCAGCAAGAGCATCAAAGTCTAATTGGCATAGTTCCGATATCACTTTTGCAGTAGATGACATAGTTCTCTCCTTAAAATGTCGGTTAGAATTATTTGTACCGACATATCGTGATAGAAGATTAACTATATTTCATTATTTTTTGCCAACGGTCATTGTGAGTTTAGTTAGCCTTTTGAAGCGCGCTTATAATTTCTTGGGGCTCAGCGCGCGTTCTATAATCTACATCAACGTAGCGCCAAACAACTGTTCCACTTTTATTTAAAACAAATGTTGCAGGTATGGGAAGAATATTGCTATTGCCATCATTAATCGCTTCTAAATCGAGCTGGCGGTCGTTACGCATATGCTCAAGTAAAAACTCAGGTACTTCCCAGGCCACGCCATAGGTAGCGGCAACTTTTGCGCCCTGATCTGATACGACAGTAAAAGGTAACTGCTTGATCTGCTCCGCACTTAAACTGCTGTCTGGGCTTTCTGGACTAATGGCGACAAGTTGTGCACCTAATGCCTTAATTTCATCATTGATTTTTTGCAATGCGTTTAGCTGTAGGTTGCAATATGGGCACCAACTGCCTCGATAGAACGTAAGTACTACAGCGCCTTTATGTAGTGCCTCGGATAGCTGAAATGACGTTCCCGTTGCAGAAGGAAGTTTGAAATCTGGCGCGGTGCTATCTACATCAAGCGCTTTTTCGCCTTTCTGGAATGTGCGGGCCTTTTCAATCTCCCTATCAACACCTTCCATAAATGCAGGGTTGTTTTTTCGTCCAGCGTCTACTTTTTCTTGAGTTTGAGCTTTAAGAGATGACATAGAGTATCTGACCTTATTATATTGTATTAGCTACTATGAGATAGTGCTTATGAATTAACTAAACGTTTGATAGTAGACAGGTAATACCCTTATTTGTTCCTCGTTACTATAGTGTCGCAGTGCTTTTGCGATAAATGCACGAGCAAGCTCGGTTGTTAACATGAGAAGTCATCAACTTTTAAAAGAAAATGGCGTTGCTTGTAGTAAACGTCGCAAGGCTGCCTTCACGACAGCCCTTGTATAATTCAAACTAAAGCTTAACTAATGTTCTACCCCACAGTTCGCCTTTCAAAATGGCATCTATTTTTTGGCTAACGTCGTCTAACGAAACTTCCTCCGTAAGGTCATCGAGGCAATTTAGTTTCCATTCGCTGGCTAATTTATCCCAAAGCCTTAATCTAGGGGGCATGGGGCATTGTACTGAGTCAATGCCAAGTAGTGATACGCCGCGTAAAATAAAAGGAAATACGCTTACATCTAGATCAGCTGAAGCCGTCAGCCCGCAACATGTAACCGAACCACCATATTGAGTTGCCTTGATAGCTTGCGCCAAGTATTCTCCGCCCACAGTATCTACAGCGCCAGCGTATTGCTCTTTTAACATAGGGCGCTCTTTATTTTCTAACAGCGCGTCGCGAGTTATTACTTTATTGGCACCAAGTGTTTGTAAGAATGACTCATGTTCTTTTTTGCCAGTACATGCCACCACAGAAAAGCCAGCGTTCGCTAGTAGGGCAACTGCTACAGAGCCTACGCCCCCTGTGGCGCCTGTAACCAAAATATCACCCTTTTCAGGTGTTACGCCATGTTCAACCAATCCTTGTACCGAAAGCCCTGCAGTGAAACCCGCAGTGCCAATAACCATAGATTCTCTTAGCGTAAGGCCATCTGGCTTTGCGACTGCCCATTCACTAGGAATTTTAATGTACTCACCAAAGCCGCCGGGCGTATTCATGCCAAGGTCATAACCTGTGACGATAACTTCATCGCCCTCTTTGAAGCTGTTGTTATCACATGACACCACTGTGCCTGCTGCATCTATGCCTGGAGTGTGAGGAAAGTTTCTGCTAACGCCTGGATTACCTGTCGCAGACAAGGCATCTTTATAGTTAAGTGATGAATACTCTACCTTGATGAGCAGTGTGCCCTCTGGTAAGTCATTGAGTGAGCGCTCAGTGACGCCACGGGTAAATGATTTATCTTCCTGTTTTTCTACAAGCAAAGCCTTAAACGATGTCATATCCGTCTCCGTTGGTCGAAAATTTACGCTACCCATTGTGACTATATATAAGCTTTGCGCAAGTATGCACTTTTTAGTAGGCTAGTACCCTAAAAGATACTATTGGAGTGTATTGGGCTTTTTACTTACGTGTTTTTGCAAAAGGCGAGCTGATATTGAAGCAGTATCTTTTGTTTGATTGAGCTGAGAGGGCGAAATGGCAACAAATTTGAAAAGTGTAGAAACAGAGCCATGCGATACGGTTACTAAAGTCAAAGGGAACGCCGCGAATGCAAAACAGTGCTCTAGTGAAAGCTCAAACGACTCTAAGCAATACATTTGTGGTGTTGCGGTATCGCTTGAGATTATCGGTGGTAAATGGAAGGGCGTTATTTTGTGGCACCTCTGCCATAAAACACTACGCTTCAGTCAATTGCGAAGGCGTTTGCAAGGCGTTACTCAAAAAATGCTTACTCAGCAATTAAGAGAGTTAGAGCGTGATGGTTTGGTTAACCGGAAGGTGTATGCTGAGGTGCCTCCGCGTGTGGAGTACTCACTCACTGAATTAGGTCGCACGTTAGAACCAACTCTACGACAGCTATGTGATTGGGGTAGGGCATACAATGATGACTACAGATAATGCGTGCTAAATAAAATCATTTAAGCTGTTGATAATAACGATGGTGGGCAACGAATTAGATAAGAACGGCTAAGAACGGCGAGTACTGAGCAGATAGCAGTACTCGCGTTAGTAGTCGTACTTTTTATGATTTAAGCGATTAACGAACCAATAGACAATACGCTTTCTTCACCATCTGCAACTGTCTTAATCGTCGCGTCCATCACGTTGAAATCTACGCGTAGTGACGCTGCATTGTTGCCATTTACCCAAGACAGAGTCAAAACATTATCACTGTAATTTACGTCAAACGCTCCATTAAAGGCATTGCTTTCGTTTCTTAGCGTTATTAACTGCATCAAGCCTTTAACTACCGGCTTTTTAACCGCCTCTTCGACCATAGCGGAAGACAAATAAGGGCGGTTAATGTCACGACCAACATTAGTGTTGGCAAGCAATTCCATATCATTATGGGCGGCAAGTAACCCGCCGTAATAAACCTGAGGAATACCCGGGCTAAAGAATTGAATGGCGCGAGCAACTAAATAGGCGAAGTCATCCTTACCCAATGCATCGTAATAAGTACAGTTAACCTGATAAAGATCCACATTGTTCGCCGCGGCACCTGTTGCCTTCTTAGATTCGCCGTTAGAGTTTTCATGTATTTGGTCTACAAGTGCGTTAATTGATTCGGCACTTAAAAGACCAGGTTTGTCACCACTTGCGCCTACATCAACAATCCCAATGCCGTCGTGGGTATCAAGTACGGTAAAGCAGTTGCGTGGCGAAATAGAAAGCCAGTATGCCAATGCGTCTGCATTTTTGGTGAACAAGGTGTGCAGTACTAGCGGAGGTAAAGCAAAGTCGTAGACGCTGTCGCACCGTGCGGCAATATCGATTTGAGTCTGATAGTGGCTGTGTATCTCTACTAAACACTGCATACCCATGTTACGCGCTCGGTGTGATAGTGCCTCAATAAACTCAAAGGTTTCTTCAAGCATAAAACAGTTCGAGCCTGCGCGTTTTATGGCGTAGCCTGCTGCGTCAAGGCGTATAAGGTCAACATTACTTTCGGTAAATGACTGAAGAATAGACGATAGATAGTCTTTGCCCAACTTTGACTCTACATCAATGTCAATTTGATTAGAGGTAAAGGTGGTCCAGAATGGTACCGTTTCTGGGCTACCAGTCTCTGTGCCTACTTCATAATCACTGAAAAATGGCGTTGGGCGAGGGCGAAACACTTGTGCTATTTGTTCGTCGATTTGCGCTGGGTCATTACCCTTAAAAATATCTTCTTTAGTTAAAAACAGTGGCCAATAGGTAGATTCGCGCCCGTTTTTCAGCACGTCTTTAAATGCTTCGCTTTGCCCAGACATATGGTTAACAATAAGATCGGCCATAATATCGACAGACTCACCCAGCTTTTTGATGCTGTTCCAGTCGCCTAGGCGCTCATCCACCGATGTATGGTCAATAGGGTCAAAGCCTGCGTCTTCACCATCGTAAGGGTAGTAAAAAGGAAGGATGTGAACACCGGTGAACAGACCATTTAATGGGCCTTCTAGTATACTTGTAAGGCTATCGATGTTGCCATCGCCTAGTCGATCTGCATAGGTGATTAATTGCACGCCATTGCGTATAGACATGATAATTCTCCAAAATTCAGCATGCGCTAGTGCGTACTGCTTTTTTGTTTCGCAAGCACGCATTACTTCGAATTAAGCATTACCAGTCTGTCAGGTTCAAATTTGAACATATAATAGGTTTAACTTAATTCTTAATCTTCCACTGTTGACTGACCAAACTAGGTTGAGACATACAGAGAAAAGAAACTTAATCGATTAAGTTAAAATAACAGTAGAAAAGATATTTGTAAATGAGAAGTTTAAAAAATGGAACGCTTAAACCGCTTTGTGGCGTTTTTATATACGCATATCTTACGGTAAAGAGGATTATTTAAGGGCTACTCATTAGAAGGTAATAGCGAACACGAAACCCACGTGCGTGCAGGAACCGTTACTCTTTTGCCCCAGTGTTTGAAGACTCACTGTTATTTAACTCGTCGTATTCTCGCTTCGCTTCTTTCCACTTAGCGAGTTTGTCGTAATACACGTCCCAAATGCATGGGCAACACGAACCACCGCCACAACAATCGTCCTTTAATGGTTTTTCTGGTTCCTCGGGTAGTGACGTCATAAAAATTGTGCCTACTTTCTCTTTTCAAAAATATCCTATGCGCTAAGAGTATTCTTTATTTTTAACGTCACCCGTAAACGCAGGAAGTTGAAACCGCAAAACATAATGTTACGCGCAAAAACGCCTGAAAACAAAAAGCCCTGTTAAATAACAGGGCTTAGCTTCTCTTGCTTCGCTAATAAGCATTAATCAGTAGGTTGGCCGTCTTGCGCTGTTTGGCCATTTAGGTTTCCTGGTGCGGCCACAACCGGCTTAGGCTTAACTGCGCCTGCTTTAGCCAAAATATCGCTGTTGCCGGTAACTAAGTCTGCTAAAGAGCCTTTGTCAGCATCGACTAAACCCACTTCACGCAGCATAGAATCTACCAGGGGCGCGTTAGCACGGTAATTTAGCGCTGCCTGTGTTACTTGCTCAGCTAAGCCGTTGCCCGAGGTTGCAAGGGTATGCTCACCATTAGCGCTGCTACCTTGACCGTATCCTTGAAGAATTTTAATACCTTCAATGTTTTCAAGAGGCTTAACCGCTTGCTCGACAAGTTCAGGTAATATCTTAAGCATAGCTAGGGCTTTTTGTAGCTCAATTTGTTCGGTCTTAAGCGTATTCTCAGCTTCGTAAAGGGCTTGTTTACCTTGCGCTTCTACCGCAAGCACTTTCTCGTCAGCGTCGGCTTGCAGCATTTTAGCATCGGCTGCAGCTTTGGCTTCCGTAAGAATAGCGGCAGCAGAGTTTTCAGCCGCTTCTTTCTTAGCCTGTGCTTCAACGGTAATACCTACAGCTTCACGCTCCGCCTCTTTACGAGCATCGATAACTTCAATTTGTTTCTTACGCTCAGCTTCTGCTACCGATTTAGCGGTAAGTACTGCTTCTTCTTTTTCCACTTTTTGCTTTTCAGCTTCCGCAGCTTTAGCGCGTGCAGCAGACTCTTCTTCCGACTTGGTAGCAACAGCAATTTGCTTCACTTGCTCTGAAACTTCAACTTCTTGCTGCTGACGAATACGCGCTTGTTCTAACGCTTGACGTTTAGCAATTTCCTGCGTTTCTATCTCACGAGATTTCTCAATTTCTGCCGCTTCGATAGCACGGTTTTTAGCAATCTCTGCTTCGCGCTCTTCACGTTCTTTCATTTCTCGTTGCTTAGCAATTTCAGCTTTTTGCTCTTGGCGTTTAAACGCAAGTACCTGCTCTTGCGCAAGGCGCGCTTCTTCTTCATCGCGTTTTACGTCTAAAGATTGCTTTTCGGCGGCTAGGTTACGCTGCTCAATAAAAATACGGTTTTCCTGCTGAATGTCGTTCGTTTCTTTGCGCTTTTCTTCGATAATTTTAGTCAATCGAGCGCGACCTTCTGCATCGAATGCATTGTTTTCGTTAAAGAACTGCAGATCTGTCTGGTCGAATCCAGTTAAGCTCACTGACTCAAGTTCTAAACCGTTTTTCTCAAGGTCGTTAGCCACACTCTGCTGAACTTTCTGTACAAAATCCGCGCGCTGCTCGTGCATCTCAGTCATACTCATTTCAGCGGCTACGGCACGTAGTACGTCAACAAACTTCGACTCCATTAATTTTTTAACTTCTTCAGCGCGGGTGGTGCGAGTACCTAGGGTTTGCGCGGCCATTGAAATGCCGTTAGCGTTCGGCGCAACACGCAAATAGAAGTCGGCTTTTACATCCACACGCATACGATCTTTGGTGATCAGTGCGTCTTTTTGAATTTTTTCTACTTCTATACGAAGGGTATTCATGTTCACCGGAATAATTTCATGAACAACAGGCAGAACTAAAGCGCCGCCGTCCTTGATCACTTTCTCGCCGCCTAGACCGGTTCTTACGAACGCAGTTTCTTTAGTCGCGCGGGTGTAGAGTTTGGCAAAAATAAGGCCAATAACGATAAGCCCTACAACAATAGCACCGGCAACAAAGAGTATTGACGGCAAGCTAGATGGTTGAATTGTATCCATACTTTTATCTCTTTTAGGTTATAGGTAGCGGGTTGCTAACCAGCTGTGTTGGTTTTTCTGAACTAAAATGACGCGCTCTCCCTGTGCAAACAATTCTTCATCTTCGAATGGTTCAACTAACACAAAATGAGGCTGAGAATAATGATCGGTAAATTTTGCTTCTGCTGGATTCCCCCGGCTTGCTTTGCCAATAGTGATTTCCGCCACGGACCCAATAAAATCTTCGCTATTGACCGCACTAGACTCGACGCTTGGTAACACGCTCGCGATAATTTTTACGGTTTTAGCTGTAACAAGCAGTCCAGTAATAAGGGCGAGAGGAACAGCTATGGCGGCAGGCAAGATAATGCTAAATATGCTGGCTGTTAGACCATTAAGCATTAGGCCAGCAAGCCCAAATAAAGTCAGCAGTACAACTAGGTATATGAGGAAAGGGACTTTATTGATATTTAACCAGTTGGCTAACGACGTACTTAAAAAGCCTTCGCCATCTACTTCAGCAAAGTCGTCGCCAAGCCCCAAAAAGCTTGCACCGAAAATAGTACTTATAAGTTCTAATATGAAAACAAAAAATACGGCTATGAGCGCAATGCTAAACCAGAAATTTGCGGGAGAAAGAAGAACATCTGTCATTTACACCGTCCATGATGACTAACTTGCTTTTGTTCTTTATACCACAGAACAAAAATTAAGCCAGTGCGCAACGCATGTACTTTGGGCTAGTTTGTAAAAAATGATGTTTGGTAAGACGTCAACGCTGCTTAGTTATGCTGAAAAGAGGGGGAGGGGTAATTGCATAGTACCGAACATAATAGTACCGAACATAAAAGTACCGAAAACAAAAAACTTATTAGCTAAAAAATAGAGTCATAATGGTTAGACAGAGGTAAAGCTATAATTTATTTACTAACATTGTGAATTCGTTTGAAAACCGAGTATCAATTGAAGTTATGTTGCTGCAGCATTACGTCGTTTTCTGTAATCTTTAAAACACTCCCTTGGTCGTACCAATCACCTAGTACGATGCGAGTCGCAGGTTTACCGTTTGCTGTAAGGTTATGAATGTTTGGTCTATGTGTGTGGCCATGGATCATGCGCTGCACGCCCCATTTTTCCATCACTTTTACCACTTCTTCAGGGGTAACATCCATGATGTCTGGTTTAAGGTTTTGTTGCTTAGCCTTACTTTCCTTACGGCCGTTATCGGCAACACGCTGTCGATACCATAGAGGAAGGGCAAGCATTAACCGAGGCCACCACCAACCGCGCGATTTCTTGCGAAACTTTTGATAGGCAACATCACGAGTACATAACTCGTCACCATGGGTCAGTAGGGTAGGTGTACCGTATAGGTCTACGACCTCTTGTTCGTTTAACAGTGTCATACCGGCTTTCGATAACCACTTTTCTCGTATAGCGAAATCGCGATTGCCGTGAATAAAGTAAATAGGGCAGTGCTGACTCACTTCTTTGAAGGCCGATGCAATAGCGGTGTTAAATGGGGTAATGTTGTCGTCGCCAATCCATACTTCAAATAAGTCTCCAAGAACATATAGAGCATCGGCGTTAATGGCGTCTTCTTTTAAGAAGCGCATTAAGCATTCGGTGATATCTGGGCGGTCTGCACTTAGATGTAAATCAGCAATGAAGTAGGTGAACGACATAAATCTTCTTAAGTGTGGTCTTAAAAAGCCGCGTTAACGTTCACGCGGCTTTAATGTAGCTAAAGGCTTGTTTTGAAAAGCATTCCAGCCAAGCCAAAATTTAGCCAGTTGTTTTAACAGTTATCTAAGCCGTTACTTATGCCACAACTGCTTTTTCAATGATCACTGGCTCAACAGGTACATCCTGATGGTAGCCGTTGTTACCGGTTTTAACCGCTTTGATCTTCTCTACCACGTCCATACCTTCAACCACTTTACCGAACGCGCAGTAGCCCCAACCATTTACAGACTTACTAGTGTGGTTAAGGAAGTCGTTGTTGTTCACGTTAATGAAGAATTGTGCGGTAGCTGAGTGTGGGTCTTGAGTACGCGCCATCGCGATGGTACCTACTTCATTCGCAACACCGTTGTCAGCTTCGTTTTCGATAGGCTCTTTAGTATCTTTCTGTTCCATATCAGGCGTAAAACCGCCACCTTGGACCATAAAGTTGTTAATTACACGGTGAAAGATAGTGTTGTCGAAAAAGCCGTCTTCTACGTAAGAAAGGAAGTTAGCTACTGTTTTAGGTGCTTTATCTTCAAAAAGCTCTAAGGTGATGTCACCGAAATTTGTTTTTAACTTAACCATTGTGGTTTGTCCTGTGTGTTAGCGTATATGCAAAGTGGGGGCATTTTAGCGCAAAACGAGTCGATAGCGCAAAGAGACGGTTATGGCAAATGGCGGCAATATCGCTGCAAAAGGCTTGTACCATTTAAATCGTGACAGTGCTAAACTTTGCGCCCCAAAATTATGACAAATAGGAAATATAGACATGCTACATCTTTACAATACCCGAACCCGTGAAAAAGCGAAGTTTGTTCCGCTTCAAGAAGGGAAAGTGGGTTTGTATGTGTGTGGTATAACCGTTTATGACCTAAGTCATATGGGGCACGCCCGTACCTACCTAAGTTTCGATGTTTTAGTACGCTACTTGCGTCATCTTGGTTTAGAAGTGAAGTACGTGCGTAATATTACGGATATCGACGATAAGATTATCGCTCGCGCTAATGAAAATGGTGAAAGTTTTGAAGCGTTAACTGCACGTACTATCGCCATGATGCACGAAGACTTTGCGGCGATTAACTTACTAGAACCAGATGTTGAGCCAACAGTAAGTGGTCATATGGATGAGATCATTGAAATCATCCAGCGTCTAATGGACAAAGGCTATGCCTATCAAGCTAAAAGCGGCGATGTACTATTCGACGTAAGCAAGTATGAAGATTACGGTAAGTTAAGCAAACAAGACTTAGATCAGCTTAAAGCTGGTGCCCGGGTTGAAGTAGCGGCAGGTAAAGACGACCCGCTAGATTTCGTATTGTGGAAAACCACCAAACCTGGTGAGCCAGCATGGCAGTCACCATGGGGCGAAGGCCGTCCGGGTTGGCATATTGAGTGTTCTGCTATGAACCACAAGCACCTTGGTGCGCACTTTGATATTCATGGCGGAGGTTCAGATTTAACTTTCCCACACCATGAAAACGAAGTGGCTCAGTCGTGCTGCGCTTATGACACACCTTACGTAAACGTGTGGATGCACGCAGGTATGGTTCAAGTTAATGATGAAAAGATGTCTAAGTCATTAGGCAACTTCTTCACCTTGCGTGATGTGCTCAAAGAGCACGATTCAGAAACTTTGCGTTTCTTCTTGATGTCGGCCCATTACCGTAGCCAGTTAAGTTATTCGCAAGACAACATCACTCAAGCAAAAGCAGCGTTAGAGCGCTTGTACACTGCGCTGCGTGGTGTTGTAGTAGATGAGAGTACAGACCTTAGCTACGGTGGCTATCTAGCGCGTTTCGAAGCAGCTATGAATGATGACTTAAACGTGCCTGAAGCCTTTTCGGTGTTATTCGACGTGGCGCGTGAGCTTAACCGCCAAAAAGATAACGCTGAAGAAGCGGGCAAACTGGCTGCTGTTCTTAAAGGCCTTGGCGCAATTTTGGGTATGCTTCAAAGTGACCCAGACACCTTCTTAAAAGGCGGTGAAGGCAATGACGACGAAGCAGCAGAGATTGAAGCGTTAATTAAACAGCGCAACGATGCTCGTGCAGCGAAAGACTGGGCAGCCGCAGATGCTGCACGTGATGCATTAAATGCGAAAGGTGTAGTGCTAGAAGATGGCCCAAGCGGCACGACGTGGCGAAAAGCGTAGCTAGCCGGAATCGACAAGCGTTCGTTGAGAGTTTTATAGATTGAAAAAGCCCACGTAACCTGGGCTTTTTTGTATCGTTTAAAAGCGCTTTTCTATACCCACTTCGAAGCGTCGCTGTGCACCGAACCAGCAGTTGTTGGTATCGTAACAAGAACCCACATATTCTTTGTCGGTCAAGTTACTTACACTACCTGTTAACCTCAGGTCATACTCTGGCATGTCATAAGTGACAACAGCATCGACTAAGGTGTATGAAGGCACTTGGTCGGTATTGTATTTGTCAGCCTGTGTCTCACCCACGTAGCGTATGCCTGCGCCTATCATAAAACCATCTAGGCTGTCGTCAAATAGGTAATTAGCCCACACTGAAGCACTTTCTTCGGCTACCCATACCGGCGTATTGCCTACCTCCGCTGGGTCTAGCTCATTTTCTGTCACTTCCATATCTAAGAAAGTTGCGTTGGCCTGAAGTGAGAGGGCATTAGTGATATTTGTATTTAACTCAAGCTCAACCCCTTGCGACTCAACTTCGCCAGTTTGGGTACGCTGAAGAAAATCTGGCGTATTTACTACAACATTTTGTTTAGTGAGAACAAAATAAGCACCTGTAAACGTGGTTGCGCCATCGCTCGATTGGAACTTTGTACCTACTTCAACTTGATCGGCTGTGGTCGGCTTGAAGGCCTCACCAGTTAACGAGTCTACACCTGTTACAGGTTCAAAAGACTCCGAGTAGTTCGCGTATACGCGCCAACCCGAATCAAAGGTATACATAGTAGCTATGCGGCCTGAGAATTCGTCTTGGTCAATCTCAGTAGTGTTACCGTACTCGAAACCGTCGTAAACATTTGCAGCCACATCGGTACTTTCAAAGTTATCATAGCGACCGTTTAACAACACAGTGATGTTGTCAAACTGCATTTCGTTTTGAATATAAAAACCGAGTTGTTCAACATCGATTTCATGATCTTCTTGGTAGAAGTCGAGCGGAAGCGTGTTAATGTCAAAAAGATCGTTATCAATATTGACTAGGTTGATTGGCGGCGTATTCGTGCCTAGCGTATCGCGATAGGCTACTGTGGAATCAGAATCTTGATAGTCGACGCCAAATAAAAGGTTATGGGTTATCTCGCCAGTAACGATTTGCCCTGCGATTTGAGTATCTACCGTTACGCCGTCGGTTTCTTCGTCAGTTAAATATGCAGAGCGGTATAAATTGTTTTCAGCGTCTAATGCTGAATGGTAAGTATTGCGTTGAAGCGCTTCTGAATCTGTATATCTGAACTTTTGTAGTATCGACCAGCTATCTGTAATCTGGTGATTTAGTTTGTAGCCAAGCATAAGCACTTCGCGGGAAAAACTATTCCAGTTTTCATCTCCTGCATAGGTACTCGCGTCTAACTTTCCAAACTGGTCGCTGTATAAGGTGCCTTGACCAGGTAGGGGAGTTGAGGGAATCATCTCTGGATCATCTTGATAGTAACCAGATAGCGTAAGTTCTGTATCCCTGCTGATATCAACCGTTACAGAAGGCGCTATGGTGTAGCGCTCGGTTTCTGTAGTGTCTTGAAATCCGTCACGCTTTCTTCCCAACATAACAAGCCTGTACCTTGCATTGTCGGTAAGTGCGCCTGCGGTATCCAAGCCTAGTTCAAATAGACTGTCAGACCCCAACGCTGCTCTAACAAGGGTTTCATCTTCATCTTTGGGGTATTTGGCCACTTGGTTAACCATGCCACCCGGCGGGACAAGGCCATACAAAGACGAAGCAGGACCCTTTAATATTTCTAGAGATTCAGTAGCGAACGCATCAACTTGAGGATATAGATTCCAACTATTATTAGTGAGCAGTGGCAACCCGTCGTAGAACGTCTGGTATGTTGTAAAACCACGAATAGTAAACTGGTCGAAAATAGTAATAGTAGGGCGGCTTTCAGTAGTAACACCAGAAACGTAACGCAGCGCCTTATTCACTGAATCAGCTTGTCGAAGCTGCAGTAAATCTTGATCAATAACGCTAATGCTTACAGGCGATTCAATAGGGCGAAGCGATGACTTAGTTGCCGTACTTCTATACGACTGCATGGGGTTTACTTCAATGCGTTCTAATTTTTCTTCTTCAGTTTGCTGAGCAAGTGCATTCCCTGAAGCAAAAACAGCTAACGCAATAGCTGACAATGAAAAAATAGTCGTTTTTGAAGTACTAGGTTTCGCTGATGATGGCTTACTAAACGCCATAGATTCCTTCCTCGAATGATAGATGTTTACATGAAGACTTAGTCTATCACTTGAAAGGAAATGATAATAGTTGTTATTAGCTGTTGCGTTTGTTTGCTGGAAGCGGGCTTCATCTACCGATTTATGTCCGGATTACCCGTTGGCATAGCGCTTTCTTTTTCAGTTAAATGTGATTTCCAGCGCTGCTGTGCAACGTGGGCTTTCACCAGTTCTAAACATTCGTTTACGACGTTAAGCACTTCTTTATCTAGCGCGTCTGCAGTAGAGGTATAGTCGTGCATACCCACTGAAATAAAGTGGTCAATGCGCTCTGCATCTAGGTCGCTTAACAGGTTTACTAGCGACGTAGTAACTATATCGGTGACTGACTCTTCTAATGTATTTTCAATGGTTTTGCCGATAACAGGAAGGTAATGCAGCGACGAGACTTGTGCATTACTTCTCACCGCTTTTCCCACGCTTTTTCGTACGTGCTCTCGAATCACTTCGCCGTGTTCTTCACTTTGTATAGATTGACCTAAATGATTAATTACGCCAGCCATCCACTGCGTTATAACAGGCCGACGGGGAGCCAATACCTGTGCATTAATATCATCTAACAAAGGCGAGCCTGCTGAGATGTCTTTTTGCGCATCGCTCAGCACTTTAACAACAATTCTGTCGCTAAGTTCCTCAACGAAAACATCGTAATAGAAGGCAAAAAAGCGAAAGACCGCGGTTTGGTATAAATCGATAATTTTGAATTTGTGCAAGCGATGCAGTATGGAGAGTATTCTTAAGAAGCGAAATAGACGAGTAGGGCCTGTTGGAATTAAGCCAATAATGTCGTACCAATGCAAAAATGGGAAGAAGTACCAGCGTAAGTGCTCTTTACGAACAATAGCAACAGCCCACCGAAAACAAAATTCGGTAAAGAATATGGCAATAAAGACTAAATCGACCAACAAAAAGTTGGCGTGAATTGGATTGTAAGCGGTAAGGAAAGCTGGAAAATATGTACCTAATAGACCGTACACAAAGTCTGTAGCATAGAGGGCATCGAAAATAAGCCATGCTAGATTTACGAATAGTATACCTAGCATGACTAAATCTAAAATTAACCAAGGCGTCTCGTGACTATTTCGCAAATTTTCTCGGTTAATTCTTAGCATTTCCATATCCTTTTCGTGATTTAACGCATGATATGTCCGCTGAAAGCAAAACGCGTTAATGCTATTTTATGTTGGATCACTAGCTCGATGCGTTCAACCTTGTCACGTCCACATACAGTTTGAGTCTTTGACCAGGTTGCAAATAGCGCTGAGTGTTTAGTGAGTTCCACTTGCCAATGTCACTTACCTTAACATTGAACTTGTTTGCAATCACAGATAACGAATCACCGTTTCTTACCGTGTAGGTCAGTTTCTTGGTAACGCCAGTTTGCTCTTTGCCTTTCTGCCAAATAACTAAAGCTTTACCTGGGCGAAGCGTATCACCCGGCGCCATACCGTTCCATTTTGCTAACTGCTTAGTAGTTACTTTGTACTTACGCGCAATGTCCCAAAGCGTATCACCGGATTTAACGGTATAACGCACTTTTTGCTGAGACGCGCTGCTATTTTGCAAACTGGCTAAACGTTGCTCTTGCGATAAGGTATAGCTGTCTAACTCTTGAAGCGCGACAGGTACCATTATCGGTTGACCTATTCGGATCATAGAAGAGTCCAGCTCATTTATTCTTTTCAGTACTTTCACGGTGGTATGGTACTGTTTTGCAATCTTACCTAAGCTATCGCCGGGCTTAACGGTGTGGCGTACCCAGTTAAGACGCTCTTTTTTATCAATCTTAGCAAGAGCTTGCGAAAACGCTGCGGCTTTATCAAGAGGAAGTACTAAGCGGTGCGGACCGTCTGGGGATGTGGCCCAACGATTGAACCCAGGGTTCAATCCATGAAGCTCTTTCAAAGACATACCGGCAAGTTCAGCTGCAAATGCTAAGTCCACCTGAGAGCCAATATCCACCACTTCAATGACGGCCACGTTTTCTACTTCAGGCCATGAGTACGCATATTCATCTTTGTGTTTAAGAATATCGGCAAGGGCCAGTAACTTCGGTACATAAGCACGGGTTTCTTTGGGTAAATTCAAGTTCCAGAAATCGGTGGGTTTTCCCGCACGTTTGTTAGCTTTAATTGCTCGTTGAACACGGCCTTCACCACTATTATAAGCCGCTAGCGCATGCAGCCAATTACCATCAAACATTTCGTTTAAGTAGGTAAGGTAGTCCAGCGCCCCCTGCGTTGAGGCAACAACGTCGCGACGCCCGTCGTACCACCAGTTTTGATCCATACCAAATCGCTTTCCAGTGCCGGGGATAAATTGCCACATACCAGCCGCCCGACCGTGAGAGTAGGCGAAGGGATCAAACGCGCTTTCTACGATGGGTAAGAGTATTAACTCCATCGGCATGTCACGCTTTTCAATTTCTTCTGCAATGTAATAAAGAAAGGGCTTAGCACGCTTAACCACGCGAGCCATATATTCTGGATGCTTTAAATACCATTTCCTTTGCGAACTAAGGCGTTTATTGTCAGGTATGGGTAAAGCGAAGTTTGCGCTAGCACGCTCCCACACGTCTGTTACAACAGCTTGCGTATGCATGTCAGGTGTAGCGGTAATCTCGGCACTTTCTGCTAGCGTATCGTCATTTGGATGAACCACTTCGACAACGCCATCTCTTGCTAGCTCACAATCAGAAATGGCTTCTTCGTTGCTATAAATTTCACTGCACGCTTCTAACAAAGCATTTTCGCTACTCTCTAATTGTGCATTGTCACTATTATTATTTGTTATCTGACAACCTGTTAAACCTATCGCCAACAACAATGGCGATAGAGAAAAAAACTTCAACTGCATATATGAAGAAACCTCTTGGAGCACTGCAAACCGGCAATGTTACGATAAACGGCTTACTTTTGCATCAAAACTCATCTTTCCAGCGGCGAACCGCAGCAAACACTGCTACATCATCCGCCAGGTTACTTTCGCAATAGGCTTCGGCAGCAGTTTTCACGGAAAGTTCATGAGCGCGTAAAAATGGGTTTATGCTTTTTTGCTCTTTGAGGTTACTCGGTAAAGTAGGTTGATTCTGTTCTCGCTTAGCGTTTACCCAATCTGCGTAGTCGTTCAGTGCGGTATTATCAGGCTCAACAGCAAGAGCAAATTCAACGTTAGCCTGCGTGTATTCGTGGGCGCCATACACCTTGGTAGTATCAGGCAATCGCTTTAACTTATTCAAAGAATGATGCATTTGCTCTGGTGACCCTTCAAATAAACGCCCACAGCCTGCAGAAAACAGTGTGTCGCCGCAAAATAGTATGCCGTGACCAAAAAATGCAATGTGATCAAGCGTGTGACCTGGGACCTCCATAACTTGCAGAGCCATTTTGAACACGGGAAGTGAAACCGTATCGCCTTGAGCAACAGATTTAGTAATGCCTCTTATATGATTGCCTCTTGGCCCTATAACCGGTAAATCCGGTACGGTGGACACTAACTTAGCAATACCACCGGTATGATCTCTGTGATGATGAGTAATCAGAACTGCACTAAGCATTAAATTGTTGGCTTTAAGGAAAGCCAACACAGGTTCAGCATCGCCTGGGTCTACGACTATAGCGCTGTTGCCGTTGTGAATGCACCAAATGTAATTGTCAGTGAAAGCGGGAATAGGATGAATAGTTACATCTGAAGAAAGCGTTTCTGCCGTCATAAGAGTACCTGCTTGTGTAGGTAGAATTATGCGTTACTATAGGGGCTTGTGAACAGCAGAGCAACCTAAGAGCGCGCAGTGTTAATGAGATCGGCCTTTAAAGCCAAACCGCCTCGCTACCCTACAAGCTGGGATAATTTTCCCGCAGGCGAGCACATCCGCGATGCCGTGAATACTGTGTGTAGCGATTACGCTGAGCGTATATTCGGGTATCATTTTGCCAAGCTAGGCTCTTTAAGTGCCGAAATTAATCTAAATACTAGCCCAATAAGGCATCATATCAATCAGGTGCCATTTGATAACCAATTTGGCTGCCAGTTAAACGCTAACTCCGCCTTTGGCGATACCTCAGACAACAATGTTTCTTCTTCACAGTTTCATGATGAAAGTCGCGAATCGTCAATTAGCAGAGAAAATACGGTCGTAGGACAGTCGCACTCCTTACCCTTTGCAGAAAACAGTATTGATGGCTTTTTATTGGCTAACGAGCTAGATTTTGCGCAGGATCCCCATGAGATTTTAAGAGAGGTAGACCGTGTTATTACGCAAAATGGTTACGTCATTATCAGTGGGTTTAACCCTTTAAGCCTTGCCGGTATCGCTAAATTCCTGCCCGTTAAGCGCGGAAATATTTTGCATGATGCTCGCTTTTTTACGTCATATCGCATCAAAGATTGGCTTCAGTTATTGGGCTTTGAAATTGTTGAACAGCGTCAGATATTGTTTTCTACGCTATTTTTTCAGCAACGGTGGAAAGGGGCCGCTAAGCTTCAAAATTATTTAGCGTCTTACTTGCCTTGGTGTAGCGCGGTATATGTAATACTCGCGAAAAAGCGGGTAATTCCTATGACAGCGATAAAACCGAAACGCAATTTAAAACCCAGTTTCTCAGCGGTAGGAGCAAGTGCAAGGACGTCGGCAGCGAACCGTTCATTGCGTTAATATAGATTCACGCACATGCAACGCGCTTCGTTATTAGGTGTGTGACGATGATGACAGACGACTAAGTATTCGCAACACTCGCTATGCTGTTATATTCCTTATCAACAGGCTTTTGAGTTTATAAGCCAAATTGCAAAACGAAAAATAGGAGATAGCTTACAAAGCTATCTCCATATTGGTAGGTTACTCGTCGTTTGCTTTATAGAGATGAACATCTCGCTGTGGATAAGGGATGCTAATGCCTTCCTCGTCAAAAGCTTTTTTAACTTTTTCCTGCATGTCCCAATAGTAAGGCCACAAATCATCGGTGCCGACCCAGGGTCTAAACATTAGATCGACTGAGTTATCACCTAATCCCCCAACACAAATTCTAGGTGCTGGATCGGTCAATGAGCGTTCGTCCTCTTCAAACAAACGCTGCAAAATTTTCTTAGCTTTGTCGATATCGTCATCGTAGCCAATGCCAAATGTCATGTCGCAGCGGCGTTTGTCGTATACGCTAACATTAGTTAATGTGGCATTGGATAGATTCCCGTTGGGAATAACCACACGCCTATTGTCAAAGGTGTTAACTACAGTATAAAGAATTTGTATCTCTGCGACAGACCCCAAATGCCCTTCTGCTTCAATGGTGTCACCCACTTTAAAGGGTTTAAAAATCAGTATTAGCACACCACCAGCAAAATTAGCCAAACTGCCTTGTAATGCTAAACCAATAGCCAAACCTGCTGCCCCAACCACGGCAATAAATGAGGTGGTTTCAATACCTATCATAGAGGCAACGGAAATCAACAACATTACTTTTAAAACGGCACTTATAAGTCCGCATAAGAATTTATTTAAAGTAGGGTCCTTTTTACCTATTCGGTGATCCAATAGGTTTATAAAACGATTTACTAGCCAAAGACCCACCACCAAAGTAAGAATAGCCAATAGCAATTTGGGGGTATAAGTCATCACCAGTGATATAGCTTTTTCGGTTAATTCCGATAAATCGATATTAGTCCCGAACAAATCTTCCATAAGTACCTCTTTCGATGATTAAACACCCTCGTTACGTTAAGGAAAGAATGATAGATCGCCTTGAATTAATACAAGGGGAAAAAGTGCGTTTGTTGATTTGAAGTCGGTAGCCTATTTAGCAATAGAGCAATAGAGCAATAGAGCAATAGAGCAATAGAGCAATAGAGCAATAGGCTAAAGAACGTGTAAGTAATGGCAGGCTCAAAGAATGTGGGGGAAGATTGAGCTTAAACGGCAGTGTGCTTCAGTTTTGAGCCTATCTATGTGATTTGGGGCTTCATAAATAAGACCGCTTCATCAATTGCTCAATAAAAAAGGTGACATCCCGTCGCTTTACAGCGCTGAATGTCACCTTACTTCAATGTTGAACGCTATCAGGCTTACTTAACGCGCATACCCGGCTTTGCACCTTCGTGCGGCTCAAGAATATATAGCTCATCGCCGCCAGGGCCTGCGGCTAGTACCATGCCTTCACTCATACCAAAACGCATTTTACGAGGAGCTAGGTTGGCTACCATTACTGTATGCTTACCAATTAAGGCTTCAGGCGAGTAGGCCGATTTGATACCTGCAAAAACTTGCTTAGTTTCGCCGCCTAAATCCAGCTCTAAACGTAAAAGCTTGTCGGCTTTTTCTACGTGCTCTGCGTTAGCAATACGAGCAATACGTAAATCTACTTTTGCGAAATCATCAAACGAGATAGTGTCGCTGATAGGGTCTTTAGCTAGCGGGCTGTCTGGGTCGATGGCCGGTGCAGCTGGCGCTAGGCTTTCTTTTGAATCTTCAACCATGGCGTCGATTTTCTCCATTTCTACACGCTGCATCATCGGCTTAAATTTGTTGATGGCGTGTCCTTTCAATAGGGTTTGCAGTGAATTCCAGTCAAACGAGTCGTTTAGGAATGCTTCTGCTTTTTCTGCAAGTACCGGTAGTACAGGCTTTAAGTAGATAACCAACAGACGGAACATGTTAATACCTAGCGAGCACACATCGTGTGTGAACTGCTGCTTAGTCTCGTCTTTAATGGTTACCCAAGGTGCGTTGTTGTCGATGAATTGGTTTGCTTTATCAGCAAGGGCCATAATTTCACGCACAGCTTGGTGATACTTACGCTTCTCAAATAGTGCAGCAATGCTTTCTGACGCGTTTTGGAACTCAGCAATAAGCTCTGGTTCAATCACGTTGTCTGATAATTTTCCGTCGAAACGCTTTGTGATAAAGCTTGCACAGCGGCTTGCGATGTTAACTACTTTACCTACCAAGTCTGAATTCACTTTTTGTGCGAAGTCAGTAAAGTTAAGGTCGATGTCGGTTACGCCGTCACCCAATTTAGACGCAAAGTAGTAACGCAAATATTCTGGGTTTAGGTGGTCAAGGTAAGTACGGCCTTTTATGAAAGTACCGCGCGACTTCGACATTTTCGCACCGTTTACGGTTACGAACCCGTGAATATTTACGCCAGTTGGCTTGCGGTAGCCAGCGCCTTCTAGCATGGCAGGCCAAAATAGGCAGTGGAAATAGGTAATGTCTTTACCAATAAAGTGGTACAGCTCAGCGTCAGAATCGGCTTTCCAGAAATCGTCAAATTCTAGATTGTTCTGGTCGCAGAAGTTTTTAAAACTAGCCATGTAACCAACCGGAGCGTCTACCCACACGTAGAAGAACTTGTTAGGTGCACCTGGAATTTCAAAACCAAAATACGGCGCATCACGGCTAATATCCCACTGTTGTAGACCTTCGGTAAACCACTCTTGTAGTTTGTTTGCCATTTCTTCTTGTAGGGCACCCGAGCGGATCCACTCTTTTAACATGCCTTCAAACTTTGGCAGGTCAAAAAAGAAGTGCTCAGACTCACGCAGTACTGGCGTAGCACCAGAAACCACGCTACGTGGATTCTTAACTTCAGTTGGGCTGTAAGTTGCACCACACACGTCACAGCTATCGCCGTTTTGATCTTCTGCGCCACAGCTTGGACAAGTACCCTTAACGAAACGATCTGGCAGGAACATTTCTTTTTCAGGGTCGAATAATTGGTTAATAGTGCGCTTGCTAATGTAACCCGCGTTATCTAGGCGAGTGTAAATTTCTTCACACAATGCCTTGTTTTCTGGCGAATGGGTTACATAGTAGTTGTCGTAATCAACGTGAAAATCAACAAGGTCTTGGTGGTGTTCAGCACGGGTTCTAGCCACCATTTCTTCTGGTGTAATGCCAAGCTCTTGGGCTTTAAGCATAACCGGTGTACCGTGTGCATCGTCGGCGCAAACACTGTAACATTCGTTTCCGCGAAGGCGCTGAAAACGAGTCCAGATGTCGGTTTGAATGTGTTCTAGCAAATGACCTAAGTGAATAGAACCATTTGCGTATGGCAACGCACTGGTTACCAGAATTCGGCGTTTTTCTGACATAATGACGTTATTGATTCTTTGCGTTTCAAAATGGCTGCAAATACTAGCGGAAAACCGCGTTTTTTGCATCTCGTAATTCACACAATTCTACTACTAGTAAGGCATTTTATGTTCTTTTCTCGCAAAGCAGAGCCGCTAACTCACAAAGTTGCCGCTATTTTAGCCAAGTATTTCTCGCTAGACGTAGACGATACCTTACCTTGGTGTGCTTTTAGTCAGCCAGAAAATGAAAATGCGGGCATTACCGTTACTTTGCCATTTTGCATTGCTACTCAGTTAGATACGCTTAAACAAGAAGTGCGTAACCAGCTTAAAGGGAGACTAGATGCCGATAAGCTTACTTTTAAGCAAAACGTTGCCAGTGGCGAAACTGAAGTTGCCCCTGTTACTAATATCAAAAATATTATTGCGGTAGCCTCTGGCAAAGGTGGTGTGGGTAAGTCTACAACCAGTATCAACCTTGCGTTTGCGCTTATGCAAGAAGGCGCGAAAGTAGGTATCTTAGATGCTGACATTTACGGGCCGTCTATTCCTATAATGCTGGGCAACCCTAACGCACACCCTGAAAGTGAAGATAATAAGCACATGCAACCGCTTATGGCACATGGGCTGGTAGCAAACTCTATCGGTTATTTAGTTCCTCAGGAAGACGCGGCTGTATGGCGCGGACCAATGGCAAGCAGAGCGTTGAAGCAATTACTAGATGAAACCTTGTGGCCCGTGCTGGATTACCTGATTGTAGACATGCCCCCAGGTACCGGCGACATTCAGCTTACGATGGCGCAGCAAGTACCGCTAACCGCATCTGTGGTAGTTACCACGCCGCAGGACTTAGCGTTAGCCGACGCCCAAAAGGGCATAAGCATGTTTGAAAAGGTTAACGTACCTGTGCTTGGCCTTATCGAGAACATGAGCTATTACCAATGCAGAGCCTGCGGCACCAAAGACTACGTGTTTGCCAAAGACGGAGGAGAGGCACTGGCTGAGCGCCATGGATTGCCCCTGTTAGGCCAGTTACCCCTTGATATTCATATTCGAGAACATGGCGATGCAGGTACACCTTTGTTACTGGCCTCGCCTGATGGTGCCTTAAGTGAAAGCTATCGCGAGGCTGCGCGAGCACTGTCTATGCAGCTGGCGCTTACGGTTGAACCACGAAAAGGGGCGGTTAAACACATTAAAGGCGACCCTATTGGCATTCTTGGGAAAGATTGAAAGATTGAAAGATTGAAAGATTGAAAGATGGGAAAGGTTGGATGAAAGAGTAGAATTAAGTGCTGACACATAGTGTGCAAAAGTTAAGAAAATATAGTTCAAAGCCTAGTTAGATGCTTAATTAAGGAAAAATAGAGGCAAGTTTTGGTGCTCAAATTTAAAATTGACTAAAACTTTATAAAAATTGCGCAAAAGCAGATAAAACAAGCCTTTGAGCAGTTGAATGCATGCGGTGACAAACGCATAATAGCGGCCTAACGAAATGAGGAATACACCATGCGCTTGTGCGACCGCGATATCTACCAACATCTTCAAGATGGAAAAATAAAAATTGAGCCTACACCTAACTATGATCAGATTAGCGGTGTAACGGTAGATATCCGCCTTGGTAACAAATTTCGTGTGTTTGAAGACCATCAAGCGCCGTTCATCGATTTGAGTGGCCCAAAAGCGCAAGTACAAGAGGCGCTGGACCACGTAATGAGCGACGAAATTGTGTTGGAAGAGGGGAAAGCGTTCTTCTTGCACCCGGGCGAACTGGCGCTTGCCATTACGCACGAATCGGTAACTTTACCAGATAACATCGTTGGCTGGTTAGACGGGCGTTCTTCACTCGCACGTTTGGGCTTAATGGTGCACGTAACCGCGCATCGAATCGATCCTGGTTGGTCTGGCAACATCGTTCTTGAGTTTTACAACAGCGGTAAATTACCACTTGCGCTTCGCCCTAAAATGAAAATAGGCGCACTGAGCTTTGAAGTGCTATCAGCGCCAGCTGAAAAACCGTATAACGCCAGAGTTGATGCCAAATATAAAGATCAAGCCGGTGCAGTGGCCAGCCGTATTTCGTCTGACGATGAAAGTAAGTGAGAAAAACAACCTAAAAACAACTTTTTTGGAAAAGCCTCGTGCGTTTCCCGCTAATTACTGATAGAAAATATAAGAGCAATAATTAGGGCCTATAACTAAGGCGCTAGCACTTATAATAAAGCGATTAGTAACGGGAAGCGCAATGCACACAAATCCTGAACCTTCTTCAGATACCCAACAACGACAGCCAACACGTAAGAACAGTATTATCCTTTTCGCGTTTATCGCCTCTGTTCTTAGCGGTATGGGCTTATGGGCTGTAAATCAGCCCAGCGAGATTATATTTACCGCCGCGATCACCCTTTTTGTAGCAATACTTTGGGTAACCGAAGCGCTCCCCATTCCCGCTACTTCGCTGCTGCCATTCGCGTTATTTCCATTATTCGGCGTGCTGTCGCACAGCGAAGCTGCGTCTGCCCTAGGAAGTCATGTCATTATATTGCTAATGGCGGCTTTTATGCTGTCAAAAGGGCTTGAACGTGCGAACTTACACAAGCGATTTGCTATTTACATGCTGCGTATAACAGGCAGCGGCAGCCCGCTTAAACTGGTACTGGGCTTTATGCTCACCACCGCAGTCCTTAGTATGTGGATTAGTAACACCGCCACGGTGTTAATGATGTTGCCAATGGCCATTGCCATTATTAATGCGGTCGATAACCCAAGATTTGGCGTGGCCCTAATTCTGGGTATTGCTTATTCAGCAAGTTTGGGCGGGGTAGGGACACCCATTGGCACGCCGCCTAATATTATCTTCATGAGCGTGTATGAAGAAACACAAGGTATGGAATACAGCTTTATTGAATGGATGAAAACTGGCGTACCGATTGTTGTTTTTGGTGTGCCTATTATGGCCTTGTGGTTAGCGCGGGGAATTAAAGAAGTGGGCAATATCGATTTGCCTGTACCTTGCGCGTGGACAAAAGCGGAAAAGCGTGTGCTTGCCATTTTCGGTACGGTAGCAATGGCGTGGATATTCAGACCTTTTTGGACCGCTTGGATAGGCGTGACCACCATCAGTGATAGCACTATAGCCGTTGCAGGTGTTGCCGCTATGTTTTTCACCAATAGCGGCAATGACAATGGCGAAGTAGATGCAAAAGGTAACCGCGATAAGCTGCTAGACTGGAAAACCGCAAACGATATTCCTTGGGGAATGCTGCTGCTGTTTGCAGGTGGAATTTGTATTGCGAAAGCGTTTATGTCGTCGGGTTTAAGCGTATTGATGGGCTCATGGTTAACAGGCCTTGCGACCTTACCTGTATTACTACTAGTACTGGGTATTTGCCTGTTCGTGACTTTCTTAACGGAAATTACTTCAAACACAGCAACGTCTACATTACTAATGCCGATATTGGCCGCAGCAGGCTTAGCTGTAGGCGTTGACCCCAAATTACTGATGATACCGGCTGCCATTAGCGCAAGTTGTGCTTTTATGTTGCCAGTAGCAACCGCTCCCAATGCCATTGCCTATTCAACGGAAAAGTTTGATATTAAAACCATGGCAAGAGAAGGCATAATGCTAAACGTGTTGGTTGCACTTGTGGTAACCGCGGTGTGCTACGTCACTTTGGCCTGATATCAAAAAAACGGCAACTAGGTGTTTTAATGTAGAAATTTGCAAAGATGGTTAGCATTTGAGCGCTTGAACAGGCTTATTGCTAATTCTCGTTGCATTGTGAACAAATATGAGTAGTATTACTCGCTCTTTCGGTCGGTGTGTAGCGCAGCCTGGTAGCGCACTGTCATGGGGTGTCAGGGGTCGGAGGTTCAAATCCTCTCACACCGACCAATCTATATCTTTAATGATCAGAAAGTTACAAATATCATCCCCAGTATATGTAGCAAAGAGAACTCTGATTTTTTAAACCATGTAGCATATATGTAGCTTGGTTTACTCATACATAATTTCTTAATTTCCGCTCCCTTTAGCATCTGCTTAACGATAATACCCTGCTTGTCAGCATACTTAACATTTAAGCAAATCTTTGTACTTCGCTACTGTCTGACGCGTTAGTCCAGATTCCTTTGCCAGATTGACTTGAGTAAGGCGCTCGCCTCGCTTTGTAAGACGAGATCTAGCTTCCAATAACTGTTGTTTGGTTTTCTCTTGTCGCGTCCGGTGCGTGTACCGTGCGCCTTCTTGCTGTGCCAGCTTTTTGGTAGTAGCTTGAATAGGTAAATTCCAAAGGCCTGCAACGCCCCGATTATGCGATGGGTTGTAGTTCAGCCAGGTCCATTGAGATACACTGCGAACTATCGAAGAAAGCTCATTAAGGGGCAATTGTTGCGTTTTACTAAGGTCTTTTCCGGTAAAATCATTAAAGTAAATCGCGAGCTGAAAAAGGTGTTGTTCCCATTGCTCATAGCTCCAGTTTTTCCTAGCGAAAATTACTCTGCGGTACGCTTCAAACCGCAGTTCATGAAACACGGTGCAGTTTCTTGAATCGGGAACATTATCCCAATCAAAGTCCCTACGTTTGCATATTTCTGGTCGCTCAAACCCATTGTTTAGTTCGTTTAGGTTATATTCGTGATGGTGTAGGAAACTTGTTTTCCAAAACGGATGAAGTGGGTTCTTGCAAAGTGGACCGGTGTAAGCATTATCGGCCATCAATTCGCTAGTCATCTTCCTTTTGATATCGGCTAGGAAATTTACAGGTTTTCGACGAGAATTCCGGCTAGTTGATACATTTTGAATGGCGTAAAAAAGGTGTGCGGAGTTCTGTTTCAACTTCGCCTTAGGGCTTTGCCCACTCACTATAATGTTTGGAGGCGGTAACAGTTTGTCTTCCCAAATAAATGGATCTGTCCCGTCTAAATCGAAAATCAGCCAGCATTTGGTGTTTGCTGGATTAACCTGGATGTGAAGATACTTTTGTAAGGCACTATATTTGTACCGAAAAGAACTCTTTGTCACATCTTCTTGAGCGCAAAGAGTTTGTGGGGGAGTTGTGATTTCTAGCCGCTCGATTAGTCTCTCTCGCGCACAAGCAGGCGCCGCCAAGACTGGCTGAATTATTTCAGATAACATAAACTACCAATGTTGAAATTCAGTTCAACACGGCAGGCAGTGAGTTTGGTCGCTTATGCCTGCCGTATTCTCAGACTAAGCAACTTCGCCGTAGGTACGCAGCCAGTTTTCCAGCTTGGATTCTTCGAAGAGTAGTTTTCCACCAATTTTAATTGCTTCAGGCGCGAGCTTGTTAGCTAAAGCCTTGTTACCTTCTTCAATGGCAGATTTACGTTTATTTCGCAGATTGTATAGATGCTGAGGCGTACAGTTTAAGTACGCTGCTGCTTGTTTCGTGGTAATAAATGCGGACATGAGCCCTCCTAACCGTAATACCTAAACCTGTTAAACATTTATGAAGTGATTGACCTAGGGAAGGTCCGTCCTTTTCCTCACTACGTGTAACAGGCAGCCGGTTAGAGCGCCTTTTTTTGCGATTCTGACATTTACGTCATTGGAGTTAGGTTATTACATAATTAGAATTGAGTAAAGAATTGTACCTATTGTAGAAAAGCATGCTGCGCAGCCAACGGCTGCGCATCCCAATGCAAAGTAAAAACCCAACGTTAGAATTACACCGGTGTATCACCTTGTCAAAGGTGCTAGTAATAGAACTCACCGCGGTCGTGAGCATCTCGTGCTTCTTGTTCAGAATAATCATCCCCGAAGAAATTTACATTTCCTGCGCCGTCACTATGTTCATCAATAAACCTGTCTTGCTTTTTTGCATCTTCATTTGGGTCATCTAGCAGAACTTCTAACGCAACCAGGGCGGTTGCTTTTAATATCTTCGAAAGCATCTTGCACTCCAATAAAGCTAAGGATTCCTGAGTATCTATGACTTATTAAAGCTAAGAAACTCTTAGTTTTCAAGTTTTAGTTAGTTTCAAACATGAATAATGATGAGTCGCCTTTTCCTAAAAGGTTAAAGCAGGCCAGAAAAGATCGGGGATTGTCTCAAAAGCAACTCGGTATCCTGTCGGGGATGGACGAGTTTTCAGCTTCCGCTCGTATGAACCAATATGAAAAAGGAGTCCATTCGCCCGACTTTAAGACGGTGAAGGCCTTAGCGGAGGTACTGAAAGTTCCTACAGCTTTTCTTTATTGTGAAGAAGATGGCTTAGCGGAACAGATCGCCAGTTTTAAAAATGGTTAGGTCTCACCGCTGTTATTCACTTGCTTTGACGCGAAATGAAAATAGCCAGCGAAGAATGCAACCAAGCCAAGTATCATCAGATTGCTCACTATTAGCGGTGCCATAAAAACCTCCTCGAATGCTGAGATTAAAGCGTAAGATAGTTTGTCATTAACAGCAAGCTGAGCGCAAAACCCAGCCCTTGCTATCGAGGCATCACGAGCAATATCCCTCTCTTTTTTCGGGCGCGTTGCCGCCCGCTATGTCGAAGCCGAAAATCGTCTTCAACATAGCGGGCGTCTGGGTTTTGCGTTCTTACGCGCAGCTATCTGTTTGCAGAAGCCATTTGCAGATTGAAAAAAATTTTTTCAGCAGGTAGTCTCTAAATGTATAGCCCGTTCGGGCATCGAAAAAAGTCGGCGCTTTCAGCTGCCGTTTACACGTAATGAGGACCCTCACTTCTCATATCTATATTCATGTCACGCCGCATTTTCAGGCGTTTTTAAAGTCGGCGCATTCAGCTGCCGTTTCCACGTATCTGAGGTCTTAAATTTTGGCGGGATCAGTCCGAGCCAGGCGTAGTTGCGCTAAACAGGGGCGAATAGGCTTTAGTGTCGCTGAGCCATAAAAGGCCAGTTAATCTTACAATACGCAGGGTGTGTCATGAATTTTAATGAAGTAAACGAAGTTGCTCAGCTAAAAGCTGAAACCAAACTAATTGCCAGGAAAAGAAAGAAAGCTTCAAAGCTCGATGTTCATCGGTATCAGTTATGTAAACTTTTTCATGCCGGTGCCACAAAAGCAGAGCTGCAAAGGTGGTTGATCAAAAAAAAGGGGATGCGTGTCGACTGGACAACAGTAAAACGATGGCTTGATAAAAATGCCTAAGTTTGCAAAGGCCAGTACGCAGGCTCATAACGTCATAAAGGCACTAACAAAGGCTGAGAGAATACAATCTCTTGGGACAGCTAGAAACTACGAAGATGCCCTGAAAAGGGTTTCTTTTTGGGTTAAGGAAAATAAGCTCAACGGCTTGCAATCTTTATCATTAGAACAAGCACGGTTTTACCTTGAGTATCGCGCCGAGAGTGTAGGGCAAAAAACACTTGATATGGAGCGCCAGGCCTTGCAAGCGATGATGCAACTAAATGGTAAGCTACCCGACAACGGAAAGCTATATATCGTTAAGTCAGAGCTCGCTGAGGCAAAACGGTCAAGGGCTTATACTGGCAACCAAGCCGAGGCCGTATCTCTGGGACAGTCGTCTAAGCATAGTCTAGCAACACAAATCGCATACGCTGCCGGGCTACGGGCTCATGAGCTTTTAACTTTGGCTAAAAGTGATGAACGTCAGCCAGATAGACGAAAAGCTTTAAATTCTAAATGGGAAGGCCGTTCAGGCTCACTTTACACTGTTGTGGGGAAGGGCGGGTTGAAACGGCACGTGCTTATTCCTACAGCCTTAGTCAATCAACTCGAACAGCGCAGACTCGAAAGCCCTGTGACTGTTACTGACCGTCAAATAAAGTACCTACAGCGCTATGATATCGGTGGTGGGAAAAAATGGTCCGATTCCTTTAACAAGGCTTCCAATCGGAAATTATTTTTTTCAACTGGAGCTCATGGCTTGCGTCATAGTTACGCACAGGAGCGTATGGTTGAATTGAAAGCTCAAGGCTACAGCAGGGCAATAGCCTTGGAGACAGTATCTCAGGAAATGTGGCATTTTAGGCCGGAGATTACAGAAGTTTATCTTGAAAAATAAGATTATTACATTAGGACGAAAACCCGTTTTGGTGCTCCAAATTAAATCTGGGATTACACACAAAAGTGAGTTGCTACGAGTTGCATCATTAATTTTAAATGTATCCATTGACCCTAATAACAAAAAAAAATAGACAAAGTACTCGCTATGAACTCAATGCCCTAATGATATTTAAGGTTATTGTTTCGTAAGCTAAATTCGTGCTTTAATAATATTTTTCAGCACAAGATATTTTCTGTAAACCAAAACTGCCAAGCTTTTTATATGATTCTAACGTTGGTCCGTTGGTTCAGTCTTACAGCTTTTATATCAGGATGGTTACTTTCTCTAAGGGTTAATAAGGATTTTTCGGTGAAGCATTTGGCTCGTATAACACCTTCGGCAGAGCAGCTAAAAATTATCAGTACCAACCAGTTGGGCGCTGAGCTGATTAGAGGTTCGGCGGGAAGCGGGAAAACTACTACTGCTCTTTTAAGGTTGTCCTCTCTGGCAAACATGATGAGAGCAAAAAAAGACAGGGTAGATGATCCTAGTCCTGTAAAAGTTTTATTGTTGACGTTCAATCGAACTTTGGCGGGATATGTGACGGCCTTAGCTGAATCACAAGTGGGTGAAACTGGTCATGCTATTGAAATTTCAACTTTTGCAAAATGGGCAGTTAATAAGCTTGGCATTTACAATACTAATGCAAATGAGGCTTACGATTATCTGATTGCTTTGTCTGCATGTTTTCAAGGTCTTGAAACTAAGTATGTTGTCCAAGAGGTTGATTATCTTTTGGGGCGATTTGAACCTGAAGATCTTGAGCTATACATCACAACAGAGAGAACAGGAAGAGGAGCACTTCCTAGGGTTGGCGCTGAATTGCGTCGGAGAATTTTAGACACCATTGTTTATCCTTATTTGCAGTATCTGGAGCAGAATAATTGGTTAGACTGGAACCGATTGGCGATTAAAATGAGAACGGACTTGCCGAGTCTTTCATATGATCTTGTTGTTGTTGATGAAAGCCAGGATTTTTCAGCAAATCAGATTCGAACTATTAAGCATCATTTAGCCAGAGAGCACGCAGTCACATTCGTTATAGATACGGCGCAACGTATTTATGCTAGGGGGTTTACTTGGGTGGAGGCGGGTGTCACGATTTCTGCAAATAGGTCCCACCTCTTGGGTGAAAACCATAGAAACACGAGGGAAATAGCGGCTTTTGCCGCTGGTATTATGAATGGATTAGTTGTAGATAGCGACGGCGCTCTTCCCGACTTAAATGCGGCGGGCACGAGGGGGATGTTACCAGAGGTTATTTCAGGTAGGTATCAAGCTCAAATGAACTGGGCAGTAAACTATATAAAGAATCAGGTTGATTTAGCTAATGAAACAGTTGCATTCCTTAAGCCAGAAGGCGGCGCTTGGTTTAGAGCGATTGAATCAAAGCTTGAAGAAGAAGGCATTGAATTTGTTAAGATTCAAAGGAATGCCGAATGGCCAGAAGGTAACGAGAATGTTGCGTTATCAACTTTCCACTCCGCTAAAGGCTTAGAATTCGATCATGTGATCATAATTGGTTTTAATCAAGAAAACACTCAATTTGGCGTAGAGGAATTCTCTGATCAAATTGTAGTACTACGGCGCCTACTAGCAGTAGCAGTGGCAAGAGCAAGAAAGCACGTTGTTGTAGGTTATAAAACAGGGGAAGAATCCCGTCTTGTCGACTATTTTGAACCAGGAACATATAGGGAAGTTGTACTTTGAGCATACAAGATATTTTAGAGCAAAGAGGAATCTCTGAAATCTTACATTTTTCAACGAACCAAGGACTACTTGGTGCTCTTGCAACCAAATACATTTATTCTCGCCCATTACTTAGTAAAGAAAACTATCTTCGTCATGTACTACAGCTCAACTCATCCGAACGACCAGAAGAATGTGATAGTTTTGACAAAGAGCAGGATTGGCTGCGATACGTCAATCTATCGATATCAGAGATTAATCGGCGCTTTTTAAACGTTTCTCGCCGTTGGCACAACGATAAGCATGTTTGGTGGTGTATTTTATCTTTTGACCCACTCATAATGACACATGAGGGTGTATATTTCGCTACGACTAACAACAGCTATGATCAATGTCGGAGAGCGCAAGGGGAGCAAGGGCTCGATAATCTTTTCGCTGAAAATATTGCTCGTAAGCGAATTGGAGCTTCGGGTAACCCTTGGTCAGTGAGAAGAGCTGGTAGACATAGCAGTTTGCCGACATGCGAGCAAGCTGAGATATTGTATTACGAAAAATTAAGCTTGGATCATTTAAGAACGATATATGTAGAGGATGAACAGCATCGTGATACGGTGGTCGGATGGCTTGTTGATTTTGGTATGAATGATGTAAACGTTTTATTCCAACCAGAGAAATTTGAGGGCAAACCAAATTGAGTGCTGATACGTCGAAATCACCAGTGAATTGGTATCGAAGAAATGAATATGAAAGAGCTGTTTCAAATTCTGCTTTGTGGGCGGCGGCTGGTGATGCGTTAGGCTGGATGACTGAATTAACTTCGGGTACTTCTGGCGTTAAGAATAGAATAGGTTCAACTTTTGCTACAGAACCTGTCGATTGGAAGCGGCGCATAGGGGGGAGACTGGGAGTTACAGTAAATTTCCCGGGCGGCTCATACTCAGATGATACACAGCTGAGGCTCTGTGTGAGTCGCTCTATTAGAGGCAGCGGCCTGTTTGATGTAGAAGCATTTGCCAAGATAGAAGTCACCGCTTGGCAAGGATACGCTCTAGGAGCTGGCTTGGGCTCAAAGGCGGCAGCCTCCAATTTATCTAAAAGAGGGGTCAATTGGTTTTCAAACTTTTTTGTTAGCGGACAGCAAAAATATACCTCAGGTGGTGGTAATGGAGCGGCGATGCGCATACAACCGCATGTTTGGAGTTCGAGGGGGTCTTTAGACAAAACGATCCAAAACGTACTGCGAGACTCGATAGTTACACACGGACATCCACATGGTTTTTGTGGGGCAGTTTTTCATGCTTTATGCTTGTGGTTTACGCTATCAAACAAAAAGATCCCACCGTTAAAAGCTGCTAGTCAGTTTGTTGCGTACATGGACCGAATTCCGCAACTTGTCGCAAATGATTATGAGTTAGAGACTTTTTGGCGAAGTAACTGGGAAAAACAGAGCGAACAGGGCTTTTCTGAATCAATCAGAAAATTTCAAAGTGATGCCCAGTTAGATATTTCTATAGTTGAGGAAGCTTTTAAAGAGTCGAAGAGACCTGATTATCATGATTTATTAAAGCGTTTAAACTGTTTAAATGATACCTATAGGGGATCAGGGTTTAAGACTGCATTAGCTGCATTTGTCCTTGCACAGCTGTATTCTGCAGAAAAAATTGAAGACGCTCTTATAGCGTCAGCTAATGAACTTGAAAGTGATACAGATACAATAGCGACGATGGCTGGAGCCCTTTTAGGGGCGATAAGTGATGTTGCACCGAGGTGGAAGCTTCAGGACAAAGAATATATTGAGTCTGAAGCAAGAAGAATGTGCAAAATAGCGCTGAATGAACCAGCAAAAAGCTTTTCTTATCCTGATGTTTCGATTTGGAACCCACCAGGAAATCAGTCAGATGCTGTCGTAAATTTTGATGATCAACTAGCTTTGGCTGGCGTTGGAGAATTAGAGCCGATAAGTGAAGAATACAAAAATGGAACCTCGATTTGGCAATGGTTTAAGCTGCCATTTGGACAGACTATTTTAGCGAAAAGGAGGGCCAAAATTAAAGTTACGGTGACTGAAAAGCAAATGCCTACGGAGTCTATTACATCAAGTACAGACGTAGCGCAAACTTCTCAGCAAGAACAGAATAGGTTTGATTTCGCTCCTCAGAGGGGTGATCAAACTATTGTTAAAGGTAATACTCCGAGTCATGATAGCAAAAAGCAAAAGTTCTCATCTATAGATAGTGCGGCAGATAAAATAATCGCCTCAAACTATGATGATGAGCTTATTGGAAAAATGATTAATCAGTGTATAGACACTACTGGCAATATAGAGGCTGTAGTAGCTCTGACCGCAGTAATAGCTAGGGCTCGACTTGCAAAGTCTCGATAAGAAGGTTGAATAGTCGCAATATGGAAGTATTAAGCGAATTAGATGAACAGTTGAAAAAAACTACTAATCGAACAGATGTGATTATCAAGGTATAATAATGCACCTCAGCTGACATTTTATTAGTGCACGAATTGCGCGTTTTTACGCGCATATGTTCACTGTCAACCAAAGAGTGAGAATGGCTTCCTTCTGAAAGTCAAAAAAGACATTATTGTGTACAAATTATTGTAGGGAACCACGGCTTAATTAGTTATAAGCTTTACAAAACATCCATATTGTTAAACCAACAAGAAAAAGTGTTGCCCCTACTGCCAAGTAAAGTTTCACTTCAACTTGTGTCTGAGCACTTTTGATATCGTCTTCGGCTTTTTCTATCGCCGAAGCCTCTTCTTCGTATGTTTTAGCTAATGAATCGAATACACCGCGATATTCCTTACTCATAGTGCTTATAGTTGAAAATTGACCGATCAGATTAAAAATCAGTAAAACCGCTAATACTGCCACTGTAACAATAACAGACACATTTTTTGCGAATGCCATCGTTTCTAAGCCACCTATTTCAACTTCCTTTATTTGGGTAGTTGCAAACCAAATACCCGCCGGTAGGGATAAAAGCTTAGTTGCTATATTGTCGAAGACTCCATGAATTTTGCTTACATACTCAGTACGCTTTTCCAAATATTCCTTGCGCACTTTATCAAAGGTGTAATTTTCAACATAGCTTTGGTAGCTCAACAACACATTCGACACCAAAGAGTCCATGTGCTGTATCAAATAGCTAAAGCGTTGCTTCGAAGCATTATCTTTGAGAAAAGAGACTAATTCCTTGCACATCAAGCAAGTGATTGCTTCCTTGTGTAAATCTTTACTTAGCAACTTCTGAAGGGCATCTAGGTCAATCGAGCGTTCTAAATCAGACTCGTTCAAAACAAACTCGAACCTCAACGGGCGCTCATAGAAAATGGTACTATCCCCACCTTCAGTAGATTCAGCTAACTCTTTTACAAACTCATAGGCCTTGTGAACATTCAGATAATTAACATACTTTTCGTCTTCACTTTCTGGTGTCAATAACGTGGCCGCTTTAGTGAAAAAGATATATTTAACCGGTGACTTCACGCGAAGTTCATTAGCCAGAAGCTCATTCCATTCAGAACAAATTGCATAATCTGACTTGATTTGTTGTGCGGTTAACTCGACGTGAAATCGTATATTATTTTCAAAGTGTGCTGGCTTAAGCTGGCTGAGGTTTACACTAGAATGAGGCTTCCCATCTTTGTTAAAATCGTACGAACCTGCAGTTAATCCCGCATCAGCTAGTAACTCCAACTTATCTTTTAGCTGTGGTGTAAGACTAAGCCATCCTTTGAATTCACCGTCTTGATATTCTTTTTGATCAAGTGCAGCGAAAACAAGGGCATATGCGTTGAGAATTGGGGAGCTCATTAGTTATCTTGACCAAGATCGTCTTCTAGCTCTTCTTCAATCGCTGCACGCAAAGAGTCTGGGATTTCTGAAAAGGTAAGCTCTCCATCATCATATTTCACAGTGGTGTTTAGCATATCTCTATCAAAGCTAATCGCAATACCCTTTCCTCTACCAGCAAGTTTTTTGTAGCTTTTTAGTACCTTTGCGTCAATAGCAAGCTCTTCAGGTAAATCATGTATTTCTTTTGCCTGCCTAGTGAATTCATCGGCACGATCTGGAAAGACATGATTTGATACATGGCTCAATTGGACTTGATTCCCAAGTTTTTGTTGCTCTTTAATGTAATCATGCGCTTGTGCAACTTTTTGTGACACAACATCATCGTCCATACCACAAGCGTTTTTTGCGTAATCTTGTATAGCACTTTTTAATTTCTTGGTTTCAACAGTTGCTGCCAGCTTATCTCTTTGACACCCGATAAACTTTTCAAAATAATCTCTCACCTCGGCTGCTAAGCCTGTTCGGAAGCGAACATATCTTGTGCTTAATTCACTTTTCCATTGAGTAAGGTTGATAGCGGCTCCTAAATGAAGCTTTTTCAAATCTAAGATTTCACTGGCTACAACTTCCAGATTAGCTGCTACATCGATACCTTCGGTTTTATTCAAAATAGCTACAGCTAACCAATTATCATCGTTTCTTTCATACTGATAGAACACCAAATAACCGCCTTTAACAGAATGTAGTTGATCACCTACGATGACACTTTCATATTTGTTCGCCAATTCTTTTGTCATAGCAACAAAGTCAGAACATTTACATTCATCGTCGTAATATTTTTTTAGTTTCTGCTCAAAAGCAGGTTCAACTTCGCTATCACCATCTACGCCAAATTCGCCAATATTAAGATGAGCATTTGAAAAAAGCTCCAACAAGCCGTCCGTCAGCTGTGCCGTCATTCCTTCCGTGCTATTCTCATTATCCCTGAGTTGCTTTGAAAGTTGTTCACCATCTTTGTCACGTTTTACAACATGAATAATTACGTGTTTAATTGCCATACATCGCCTGTTGGTTTTTTGACAAGGAACTTCCAAAAGAAGAGAAAAGCTAATCCTTGCTTTTTATGAATCTGAATTATTCAAAACTTTAAAATGTTTTGCCTACATAAAGCAAGCACAAAGCATTTATTGTTTCTCTCATCTCCTCCATATGCTCCTGTTACAAACGCCCATAATGCGGCGTAGGTTGTGAGGGACCTAGTGTTCACCACGTTCAAAAAACTTGCGCTCCCAAGCGACTAAGGCTTGCATCCTTTTTTCCATATATTCCTGTAAGTTATAAATATTTTGCACTCCCTGAAGTTGATGGTTGAGTATTTTTTTAACAACTATTGGGTCGGCTCCGATATCAGAATCGCCCAGTCGTGTAGCTAGAGTTCGTCGTAAGTCATGAGGAACAAATTTTGGCACTCCCAACTGTTTAAGCTTTCTGTCTACAGCTCGCGATAATGAGTGCCTGTCAATTGGTTGTTCGCCAGGACTACGTTTGATACATGTGGTGCTAGGGAATACGAACTCTGAGTTGAGGTAGCCAAAAGCAGAGCGTAACTCATCTAGCATTACAATCATATTTTGAGTGATTGGTACCTTGTGTATTCGGTCGCCGCCTTTCTTCTGCTTCACTCGTTCACAGGGTATGATCCATAGCATTGTTACAAAATCAAATTCAGACCAGCGCGCGCCAGTTACCTCAATCGGTCTACAGCCAGTAAGCGCTATAAACTTAAGAGCATAGATAACTTGTGGGCTTACTCCTAACTTAGGTAGTCGTTCAAATACCTGTACCAATTCATCAAAGGTAAGTGCTCTTGTTCTGGATTTCTCAAACCCGCCAATATTCTTCTTTTTGACTGTGGTAATGGGATTGCCCTGAAGTAGGTCTCTATCAACGCCAAAATCAAACATTTGTTTGAGTATTGAAAGCGTCTTGTTGGCCTGAGTGCCAGAACTACGGTCAGTGATAGGGTCTAATACCTTTTCAATAACATCTCGCCTGGTGATGTCTTTCAGTTTCATATCGCCAAGTGTAGGCAGAACATCTTTATCGAACATTCTGCGAACTTCTTTCGGGTCTTTTCGGTTAACGTCTATATATCGCGTAAGGAATTCATTCGCTAGCTTTGAAAGGGAAGGGCTACTGTCTTCAATAAACTGCTCTCTCTGAGCTATTCGCTTAGTTTCATAAACGTCTTCACCAGCTGCTATACGGCCTTTTAAGCTTTCGACCTCTTTACGAACTTCTTTGAGATCTCGCTCTCCGTGATAGCCTAATAGATAATTACGTTGTTTACCGCCCGAGCCACCAATTCGATAATTCAGGTATAACGCTATTTTTGACTTATTGTCTTCTGATACTTTGCCAATCCGAGCATGAAAACCACTGAGTTTAGAATCATTAATTCGTTTGATTTGTTCAGGGACTTTGCTGAGTGAGGTATCGCTGATGAGAAGCTTTACGGTAGACACGTGTAGCACCAAAATAATCTTGAAATAGATTGGTGTAGCATATGTGTAGCAGCTTGATGATTCAACTACTTGGTTCTACTTAATTCTAATTATACATTTGAAATCAATTAAAATTCTTAAATAACAACTGGTTGTTGCTATTGTTGTTTCTAATTAAAACTAATCAACGCTAATGCTAGCTAATATATATTTTTATGGGGTGTCAGGGGTCGGAGGTTCAAATCCTCTCACACCGACCAACTTCTCTTCTTTGAAGCGACACCCAAGCACCTAATCTTCGATAAATCCAAAAACAGACTCTAAAACCAATTCCGCACTTTCAATCTGCGGGTAGTGGCCTATATCAGCAAGTTCTACTGTGTCAGCTTTGGGAATAAGCTCTTTATATCTGGCCACCATATGCGCACCAGAAATTGGGTCTGCCATGCCGGCGGTTAGTCGAACCGGCACGTCGGCATTTTGAAGTGCACTTACCCAACGCTCTCTGTATTGCTTGCGCTGTTTCATATAGTCCAAAAGCAAGTGCATGTATTTGTGGCCATTGTTTTCAGTAATAAGCGTCCAAAAATCATTAATGTCTTGGTCTGAAGGGGGCGTATTTGGGCCAAAGATGTTGTGCATGCTTTTTCGAATAGCGTTTTTGCTTAAAAAAGGAATGAGCAGCCCGCCAATAGAGGAAAGCAGCAGCTTTTGAATGGGTAATGCTTGATGGGTTTCGGGAAAAAGGCCGCCATTTAGCAAATGCAGTGACTCCATACGAAATGCAAGGTTGCCGTCTAACTGACGGGCCATTAACTCCTGCGCAACGGTATCGCCGTAATCGTGTGATAGAACGTGAGCATGCGTAATTTGAAGGTGTTCCATTAAGGCTTCTATCACCGCGGCTTGTTCTTTTATTTTGTATTTTTTGGGCGCTTTGGTGCTAAAACCAAACCCCAGCATATCGAGTGTTACACAGTGAAATTTCTGAGTAAGCGCAGGCCATAATTTAACCCAGTCAAAGCTCGCAGTAGGATACCCATGAATTAACAACAGCACAGGCCCTTTGCCTTGGGTAGTGTAGAAAATGTGCTGATCATTAACGTTTAGGGATTGGCCTGAGCTACGCCATTGTGAAAGTTGCATCGCGAAAAGCCTTATTATGTTTTTATACTCAGCTTGCCCTTCGTGAAGCTCTAGGTCTGTCGTAAGCGCGACATTTAAACTATGTCGCGCTTGTTACATTAGTTTAAACCAAAACAAATGGGTGATAGTGGGTTTACTGCACTAACTCTCCGCAGGTATACAAACTGTTACAGTGGTTCCTTCACCAGGCGACGATACTAAGCCAATCTCTCCGTTAAATTTCTGACGAACTAAATTGTATAGAATATTTAAGCCCAAACCTGTGCCGCCTTTGTCGCGGGCCGTTGTGTAAAAGGGCTCGAATACTTTTTTATGAAATTCTGCAGGTATACCTTTTCCGTTATCTTGAACGCTTACCACAACGCCGTTGTCGTTTTGGCTACAGCTAACAGTAACTTTATTCACCTCATTATTTACTGATGGGCCAAAAGCATGACGTTGCGCGTTCGATATCAAATTCGTAAGCAACTGGGCAATAATGCCAGGGCAGGTAGTGATAACGAGATCTGGTGTAACATCTATATCAAGCTCGATTTGCTCCTTATGAAGCATGGGTTTTAATGGGTTACAAACCCGAGGGATATATTCATCTAGTGCAATCTCTTCAATTTCCAGCGAGGTTTGGTCGGCTGAAGTTCGCTTAAAGTCTTGAACTAGGTTCGCGGCCCGCATCAGGCTTGTTTCAGCTAACGTTAGTCCCTCAGTGCAAATAGCTTCAAAATCCTTAAAACCGTCTTCTGTTAATTCACCATCTTCGAAGTCTCGATAAATCTCTTTTAATTCTTCTTTGCAGTTACTTACAGAAGTAAGCGCAATGCCTAACGGCGTATTAACTTCGTGAGCTATGCCGGCTACAAGGTTGCCCAGGGCGGCCATTTTTTCTGATTCAACAAGTTTTTCTTGGGCTGCTTCAAGTTCGGCGGTGCGATCTTTTACTTTTTGCTCTAGATTCTGGTTAGCTTCAATAAGCTGTTGCTCATAGTCAGCCCGTTCGTTAGCACTTACCGCACGCCCGTAAAGATCGGCAAGCGAAGCCGCAAATACCATTTCATCGTCAAGCCATTTACGGGCCTTACCCTGGTGTTCACAGCAGATTATTCCTATCATCTTACCGCGGTGGCGAATGGGAACATCTAGCATAGAGCTTATTCCCAGTGGCGTAAGATATACTTCGGCAAATTCAAATGTCGCAACATCGGTGAGCGCATCGTGGGCCGCTATTGTTCGACCTGAGTCGAGCGCCTCAAAGTAATGGGGAAAATCCCTTCGCGTTAGCACTAAGCTTTCGCTATCAAGGTCATTGCCTTTGTCTATAAGCAATGTGCACTGCACAAGGGTTTGGTTTTCATCATATAACCAAATACCCGCCCGAGTAATTTCCAAGCCTTCACATACAGAATTGATAATGAGTCTTGAAGCAACGTCTAGCTCACCTTTATCAATGTCTGGACTTTGGCTAACGCGTAGCAAAATTAACTCTAACGTCTCTTTCATTCATCTGCGTCCGGTTCTGTGGCACGGATCTCAAGTATTCTATCAAAGTGCTCTAGCATGATATGGGTAATTAGCGGGTCGAACTGTTTTCCCGCGTTTTCTTGTAGGTAAGCTTTAACCTCGTCAACGCTCCACGCAGGTTTATAGCAACGTTTAGAAAGTAGGGCGTCGACCACATCAACAATAGCCATAATCCGCCCTTCAACTGGAATGTTGTCTCCGGCAAGCCCGTCTGGGTAGCCTTGTCCATCCCATCTTTCGTGGTGGGTTTTGGCAATGATTGCTCCCATTTTGGCAACGATGCGGTCAGAATCGGCAAGCAATTCATAGCCTTTTTGCGCGTGGGTTTTCATTATTTCCCATTCGTCGGGGTCAAGTTTTCCAGGCTTGTGTAAAATAGATTCTGGTATGCTGATTTTGCCTACATCGTGTAGGGCAGCAGAGTAGCGAATGGTATCTATGAACTCTCGGCTCATGTGTAGCTTTTCTGCAAGAAACTCTGTCATCAATATAACGCGTCTAACGTGACCACCGGTTTCTTTGCTACGCATTTCGATAGCGTCGCTTAGCACCATGATGAGTTCTTTCTGGGTTTTTTGAATGTCTTCTTTCTGCGTAAGGTTCTGGAAAATAACCGCTACATTGGATGCAAACATTTCCAGTGTTTTTCTCTGCATTGCATCTAAAGGTTGGTCTAGCTTTACATACAAAATATTGTGACTGTCTTCACCTGTTGGATAATAGCCGATAAATACTTTATCGCTCTGGAAGTGCGATCTATTGGCTAATACCTGTTTAACTTCTTCTTCAATTTCTTCTGGTATACGTGTTGAGATACCCGGTTCACACAAACCCACAAGGTCTCCGCTTGCGCCCAACACCGTCATATTGGTGTCGCCATACAAATCGGTATGCTGTGTCGAAAGATATAACACTGAGTTGTTTAAATTCAGAAGAGTAAGTGTTTGTTTCAGTACTGCAGTACCAAATTGAGCCAGCGACTGGCTCGCCAGCACAGAAGAGGATGACTTTAAGACCTCTTCCATACCACGTTTACCTTGCTCTATGGTTTGTATATCGCGATAAGAGCGTATAGCCGTATAAACACAAGATTTAAGCTTTAGTGAAGAAAGCTCTGTTTTGGCTTTATAGTCATTGATGTCATACCTTCTAATGACATCTTCTTCAGGAGCTTGCCCTGGCTGGCCTGTTCGCAATATTAATCGGGTAATATGATTTTTTAAATCGTTGCGAATGGCATCTACCAGCTTTAAGCCAGCATCGTCGGTTTCCATCACTACGTCAACAAACGCAAGCGCAATATCAGGGTTAGCTTTAAATAGCGCTAAACCTTCTTCGCCACTGTGAGCAGATAAAAACTCTACACCACGCTTCTCAAAATGAAACTTACGTAGTGTGAGTTTGGTGACCTCGTGCACGCCCGCTTCATCATCGATAACGGCAATTTTCCACGGTGCTAAACGAGGGGTGTTTTGTTCAGTTTTAGACTTTTTGAATAACGACATACACAGTGCAGTGAACGATTAGATACCCTAAACGTAAGCCACAATTTTCATTCTCGCAAATCTGTGAATAAACTTTTGTTCTAAAGTTGAATGCCGTTGATTTGTTAAGGAAAACGATTGTTATTTCTGACTGAATTCATGCTTTGACTAAACGTGACTTAATTAAAAATTTTAAACGTTCCTATATATATCTATAAAAACAATCAATCCGAATAAGCGTTCCCTCCTATTGAAGAGCCACGTCCCCATGTTTACTCTAAATTAACAAATTCAATAACCGTGTTTAAGGAAGTGTATGAATTTTGCAGAGTTTGCAGCATCAAGAAAAAGTGTTCGAGGATTCACCAAAGAGCCCGTTGCTAAGGAAACGGTGGACGCCATTATTAACGCTGCGAAGTGGGCGCCATCATCATATAACACCCAAACTTGGAAAATTCACGCGGTGACTGGTGAGGTTTTAGATAAAATTCGAGAAGGTAATACCAAGAATACATTAGAAGGCAAACCTCACGTTCGAGACTTCCCTTATAAAGAAGACTATGAAGGTATACATCGACAGCGCCAAATAGATGTAGCAATACAGCTGTTCGACGTGATGGGCATAGCGCGCGAAGACAAAGAAAAGCGCATGGATTGGATGATGCGAGGTTTTAGGCAGTTCGATGCGCCGGTATCTTTAGTGCTGACGTATGATAAATCTTTAGAGCCTGCAGGTATAACGCAGTTTGGATTAGGGTCGTTAGCGTATGGTATTGTTCTGGCGGCGTGGGATTTAGGTCTGGGTTGCGTTATTAATGGCCAAGGTATTATGCAGTCTGACGTAGTACATAAGTACGCTAATATTCCAGATGATGAAGCCATTATGATTTGTATTGCGCTAGGTTATCCAGACCCAGATTTCCCAGCAAACGACGTCCGCTCAACTCGCGCTGACAACGAAGAGTTTGTGACTTATCACGGGTTTTAGCCTATTAAGCTTATGCTTTGCTTTTTTGATAGCGCAACGGTTGTGCCCTCCTTTAAGAAACACTAGGCTGGGCTACACAATGCGCTAACAAAGGAGCAAGCGAGGTGAAATTCTTAGTTTTTCTCGGCACCGTACGTGACAGCACGCCCCCTAGACCAGCAAGGTTAGGCCTTCGAGTCGCAAAAGCGATATTGAATTGGGCCAAAGATAATATGGCTGAACACGAGTTTGGATTGATAGACCCTTTAGATTACAAAACCGGTGAAGTGTTCAAACCTCATTTTGCGTACGCGCAAGGAAAAGCTCCCGAGGCGCTATCTACTCTTGCCGAGAAAATAGAGGCGGCTGATGGATATGTGATGGTAAGTCCTGAGTACAACCACACAATGAGCCCCGCTTTGGCGGATTTACTTAATCACTTTGGTAGTTCTTTATATTCGTTCAAACCCAGCGTTATTGCCACTTATTCAGCAGGGCAGTGGGGCGGAATGCGAGCTGCTGTCGCAATGAGAACCTTTCTATCTGAACTTGGGTGTCTACCGGTTTCAGCAATGATCCACGTGCCACACGCACAAAATGCGTTCAATGAGGACGGGGCTGCTGATAGTGAACAAGAAGATAACTGGCGAACTTACTTTGGTCGGGCGCTTAGCCAAATGCTTTGGTGGGCTGAAGCTACGTCAAATCACCGCCAAGAAAAAGATCCCTTTGAAACCTCGAAAGCTTTCAAAGCATCGCCAAGCCAAAGGAACATTACTTAAGAGCAAAATAAGACCAAAACAAGTGCAAACTAAAAAGGCAGCATAGCTTAAAGCATTTGCTGCCTGTATTTTTACTCGCTACCTTTCATCAGAAGGAGCGTAACGCTCCAACCAATGAGCGTAAGGCGCGGGCATTACCCATGATGGTTTCTCAACGCCTAATTGTTTTGCTGCATAGTAAGTCCAATGCGGGTTAGTAAGGTGCATTCTGCCTACCATAACAACATCAAGCTGTTGGTTTTCGATTGTCTCGTTAGCTAACTCTGGTGTGTCTACACCCCAAGCCGTTGCAACAGGGATATCAGCTTCGTCTCGTACGCGTTTTGCTACAGGCGCTAAGAAAGCTGGACCCCACGGAATATTTGCCTCAGGGGTATTGAATCCCACGCTAACACTTACAAAATCAGCGCCAATTTCTTTAAACTGTTTAATGAGTTCGATAGATTCGCTAAGTGTTTGCTCGTCTTCACCATCGTATTCAATAACGCCAAAACGCACGGTTAGCGGTAGGTTTTCTGGCCAAACTTCACGCACTGCACTTAGTGTTTCAAGCAAGAAGCGACCGCGACCTTGTGCGTCACCGCCGTATTCATCTGTTCGCTTGTTCGCGTGTTTCGAGAAAAAGCTTTGGGCTAGATAACCGTGAGCAAAGTGAAGTTCAAGCCACTCATACCCAGCTTCAAGTGCACGCTCGGCGCCTTTAACAAAGTCACCCTTAACACGTTCAATGTCGGCCTTGGTCATTTCGGTAGGTGTTACCGGAAGGTGCGCGCCAAACGCTTGTGCAGATGGGCCAATAGGTTGCCAACCGTTTTCTTCACTTGGCTGTATGTGATCGTCGCCTTCCCAAGGACGGTTAGCGCTAGCTTTTCGTCCTGCATGAGCAATTTGAATACCTGCAACGGCGCCTTGGCTTTTGATGCGCTCTGCGATGTTTTTAAGGCCGCTGACGTGTTCGTCTTTCCAAATGCCTAAGCAATTTGGCGTAATACGACCTTCCGGAGAAACCGCTGTAGCTTCAACGATTACAAGCCCTGCGCCACCACGGGCGAACGACTGATAGTTTGCTTCATGCCACTGGTTGGTAAAGCCGTCTTCTGCCGAATATTGGCACATAGGAGGTACAGCAATACGATTGCGAAGCGTGACGTCTTTTAACGAAAACTGTTCAAATAGTGCAGTCATATTTCTCTCTAATTAGGATAAGAATAAAAAGTACCCAGACTATGCTAGGTACTTAAATGTTGAAAAAGCATATGCGCGTTGCGTCATATGCAACCAGGCTTATGCTGCGAGGGTTAAAATTTCGCGGGCTTTTGCCAGGTCGATATCGCCATGCTCACCAAGCGCTGTTAATCCGTTGCGCTCTAAGTTGTCGATAAGCCCATCAATTGCAGACTTTTCAATGTCGTAGTCTGATAGGCGGGTTTTTACCTGCATGGTTTCGAAAAAGTCTTGTACAGCCTTAATAGTCAAGTCGATGGCCTTTTCTTTGTCATCTTCTTGAATACCGAATACGCGCTCGCCTAGCTGCAGTATTTTTTCCTGCTTCTTGTCGCGCTGCACAAACATTAGCGATGGCAACACAATGGCTAAAGTCGCGGCGTGATCTAAACCGTGTAAGGCCGTTAGTTCGTGCCCAATCATATGAGTGCCCCAGTCTTGTGGTACACCTTTTCCGATAAGGCCGTTAAGCGCCATAGTTGCTGACCACATCACATTTGCACGTACGTCGTAGTCTTCAGGTGTCGCTAAAGCTTTAGGGCCTTCTTGAATTAAGGTTTGTAAAATACCTTCAGCAAAACGGTCTTGAAGCGGCGCGTTTACCGGGTAAGTTAAGTACTGCTCAATTACGTGAACAAAAGCATCTACTACACCGTTTGAAACTTGACGAGGTGGCAGTGAATAGGTGAATTCAGGGTCAAGTACAGCAAAAACAGGCTGCACTGTTTCCGATGAAAACGCGCGCTTTTGTGAAGTTTCCTTTCTGTTTACTACAGAGTTGCCGTTACTTTCAGAGCCTGTTGCAGGTAACGTAAGTACTGCGCCAATAGGTAGTGGATTTTCGAAAGATGCACCCTTGATTAATATATCCCATGGGTCTCCTGCAAAGTTTACTGCCGCTGCCACAAATTTTGCGCCGTCGATAACACTTCCGCCGCCTACAGCAAGAATGAAGTTAACGTCATTTTCACGGGCCACATACACCGCTTTCATCAATGTTTCGAATTCTGGGTTTGGTTCAACGCCTTGAAATTCAATAACGTCTGCGCCTTCCAGCGCGGTATTTACTTTATCGTAAATACCATTTTTCTTAATTGAGCCGCCACCATACAGGAAGAGGACTTTTGCTTGTTCCGGCAAACGTGAAGACACTTCACTTAGTTGACCTTTGCCGAACAAAATTTCGGTTTGATTTTTAAATGTAAAATTAAGCATCGTGTTGCCTGCCCTTAATTAGTTTGTGAATTTAGCTGTTGTAATAGCTTCTCAGCTAGCAGTTCGTCAGAAAATGGGTTTTGGCCAGTAATAAGTTCGCGGTCTACGACTACATTAGGCGCCCACATGTCTTTGTATTCCATCTTGCCACCCGCTTGTGCCATAGCATCAGCTGGGTAGTACAATAAACTTGCATCATCTAAGGTGCTTTCAAAATACTCTTCTTCTGGCGTCGAGAAGATTGTCATTTTGTAGCCTTCATAAATCCAACTGTCAGATGCGGCTTGCTCACCTGATTTCAATGCCAGTTCGAATGCCTTTGGGTTAGATTGCCCAGAAAGTAAGGCGATTGGGCCATGGCAGATTGCAGCAGTAGGTTTTCCTTCATTATGAAAGTGAGCCAAAATCTCGCCTATCTGTGGGTTGTTTGCTAAATCGATAAGCGGTGCATGACCACCTGGGATAAATACACCCTCAAATTTATCAAGCCCCTGTGCAATAACTTCGCTTAGTGACAGCGTGTCATTAATGCCATCTATAGACGCAACAAACGTTTGAATATCTCGCATTTGTGATTCGCCGCCATCAAAGTACTGTGGAATAACTGATTTTTTATCTACTGCTGGCGCATTGCCTTTAGGAGTTGCCAATACCAACTTGTAGCCCGCATCTGCCAATGCCTTAGCTGGCACGCCAAATTCGTTGAGATAGTAACCGGTAGGTTCAGTTTTACCTTCTGTAAGCTGCATTACATTTTCGCTTGAAAGCAGAACAAGCACTTCGCCTTTACTGGCTTTTGATGACTGAAAATCTGCAGCATACGTCGACTGTGTCAACCCAACAATGATCGCAAGTGATAGAATTGATGATGATGTTCTCATGTGCTTTTCCTGTCGCATTTGAAAGTGTGTGCATCTTAGAGTTATTGGTTTAAAAGCAGAAGTCAGATAAATTATGATGAGTCATCAAAAATCTGATGGGTGGAGTATTATGTCTTACCTAACACAACTAAAAACCTTTGTAGAAGTCTATCGATGCGGCAACATCACACGTGCAGCAGCTAGGCTTCATATGTCTCAGCCAGCAGTAACTTCACATATTCAGGCAATGGAGAATATTGTCGGAAAAGAATTGTTCGTGAGAAAAGCTAGGGGCGTAGAGCCAACGGCGATCGCCGATGATTTAGCGCTTCAAGTAGCCAGTCATATAGATACATTAGAACAAAAAGTAGCGTCTATCCGCAGTCGCGCATCTACCGACCACGGTACCTTGCACTTAGCTGGCCCCGCCGAATATTTAAGCTTTGTTGCGGGCCCTGCGTTGGCTAACTTACTTCAAGCAGACAAAGTTAATTTGGTTATCCATACCGGTAATAAAAATAACACTTATCAGCTATTAGAAGATGATATCGCCGAACTCGCTATTACCGCCTCTGAGCCAACGGATGCTATGTACGAATATCAGATGTTAGACAAGGAGCGATTGATTTTGGTGATGAATCGGGTTCAAGGTAAATTACTTGGTGATAAAGAGATTACGCCGTCGTTACTGAATCAACATAAAGTAGTAAGCTATGACGAACAACTGCCGCTTATTCGCCGTTATTTTTCAGAAGTATTTAACGCGCCATGCGAGTCACCTGTAGCTGCAATATGCCCAGATATCCGCGCAATCAGCAGCATAGTTAAAGCGGGAATAGGGTATTCTGTGCTGCCCGATTACCTTTGTAAGGAAGCAATTGTCAAAGGCGAGCTAGTTCCGCTTGGAAAAAATGGGCCTGAAAACGAGATTTACTTGGTGTGGAAGAAAGGTGCGCTGCGACATCCTAGAGTAGACTTTGCGAAAGACGTAATAATGGCATTTGCCAACATTAATTATTTAGCCAGTTACCCAAACTAAGCTTTAGGTTAAGTGCGACGCATAGGAGTACGTGTCGCACGGTATCTAAAATCTGCTTTTGCAAATGACTAAGTTAAAACGTACCAACAACCTTTACTTGGCCGTCGACTTTGCTCTCATCGATAAAACCAATTGTATTTGGGTTGGTTGAAACTAATTTTAACATTTCATCTTCTGATTCAATCATTTCAGGTGGTGTACCCCGGCCAGTGAAAACTAGCTTTGACCAAAATGCAGAATATTGTGATTCAGATTTTCCTAACACATTGTTGTTAAATGCATCTCTTGCAGCATTTCCTTGTTCGAATGTGAGTGGAATTGCACGGTTGCCATCCGGAAAGGCTTTTACTTTGCCCAAGTAAATCTTTTTCACAGTGTCGATATCTATACCTGAATTGTTGCTAGCATTTACAATTACGGCGGTGCCCGCATAAAGTGGTGCCGACAAGATTAAAAATAGGGCTGCAATTATCTTCATTGGTATTACCTTTAGTCCTTTCTCTGACAGCTGAATTGCTACGTTAATAAACTTCAGAGACATTGTTATAAAAGGGCACATCACCCTTCGTAAAGTATAACCAAGATTTGTAATTTGTCGCACTTCAACAAAAGGCGAATATTACAACAAGGAACGTAATTACTGTTATGGCAAAACCCAATGCAAAAGGTCCGGTTAGGACTGTGCAAATATTTTGCGCCAAATGCAGATTCCAACTGCTTAAATACCGAAAAGGGGGCAAAGGGGCTCTGGTCAAATGCTTTAAAGAGCGGATTGTTGAAGACTACACGAATGAAGAAGGGATCTGCCCCTCATGTAATGTTCAGTTTGGCCGGAATACAATGATACGTGGTGCCCCTGCGCTTAAGATTGTAGGTGGCAAGGTGCTTATGAAGTAAAAATCATCCAAAGCAGGCGCTCCTTTACTGTGCATTTGAAATGTAACATGCACTGCTTTGTAACATAAAAATGTTTCAAAACTGAAACAACTTAGTAATGTTACAAATCAACTTTCCCTATACCAAAGTTCAGTCGAGTTAATCAATAAATAACCTTATTTTAAGGTTGTAAGTTGTTGATATATAAGCTTTGTTACGTTTCTATTATTATTTTTGTTAAGTACTTGCTGCAAATACGTATGTATAAGATTTTATACCTTCCTTATACAAAAAAGCGGAAAGCAAAATGATTAATGAGGGTAACACACAAAAGTATAAGCTGAGCAAATCAGCTAAAGTCGTAAATGCGTTGTTAGCAGGGGCTTTGTCACTGGGCGTAGTTTCAGTTAGTGCTTCGGCCGATACGGTTTGGCAAGAAGATTTTGAATCCAGCGAGCTGCAAGGAAAGGGCGCAACGGGTTCTAATCCCGGAGGGGCTGTTCTTAGCCTTGAGGGAGTAGAGCGTTGGTCAGTTGATGTTTCTGCAGGCGCTTTGACTGCAACTACAGATTGGTTTCGTGTAGAAAATGGCGTCATGCAAGCCCGTGATGTCGATGGCGAAGTGGTTTGGTTGAGTGAATCAATTGATATCGCTAGTGCGGGTGAAGTTACTATCAATGCAGCACTTTCTCAAAGCGGAACATTTGAAACGGCAGACTACGTCGACGTATTTTACTCACTAGATGGTGGTGCTTTTGAGCTTATAACGCTCACCGAAGGGACATCAAATACCGTACAAGATGATTTCGGTAGTGCCACGATAAATAAGACAATTGGAAGTGGAAGCACGTTAGTATTAAAAGTTGCTATGGCCAATAATTCTAGCTCTGAATACCTAAATTTAGACAGTATTTCGGTTAGCGGTGAGGGTACCAACGATGGCGGCGACAATGGCGATGGTGGCGATAACCCCGATAATGGTGGTGAACCTTCGAACGAACTTCTTTTCTTAAGCGGTACTTGCTTTAATTGCCCAGATTTAGAGGCGATTAATTTAGCGAGTAATTTTGTCGCATCAGACTACTATGCCGCATTAGATACCGCTATTGCTAACGGCGATAGTGCACAAACACTGAAAGAAACAACACACAACATCATTGAAAACGGTCATCGCACATTATCATACTCTGAAGTGTGGACTGCACTTACCTATACCGATGAAGACCCTACAAATACTGACAATGTTATCTTATTTTACAAAGGGATATCACAAGGCAAGTTTACCAACGGAAGCGGTAGTCAAAGCTCTAACCAAGAAAATTGGAACCGCGAACATGTTTGGGCAAAAAGTCATGGGTTTTCAAGCACAAGCTTAACGGCATACAGTGATATCCTTCACCTACGTCCAACTGATATTTCAGTAAATAGCTCGCGCGGAAACTTAGATTTTGACTTCAGCGATAGCCCTCTAAGTGAAGCGCCAGCGAACCGCGTTGATAGCGATTCTTTTGAACCGCGCGATGCAGTGAAAGGCGACGTTGCTCGTTCTATGCTTTATATGGATGTGCGTTACGACGGTAATACCGCAGGTGATACGGAAGAAGATTTAGTCCTGTTAAACCGCTTAACCTCTACCGACGAAGCAGCATTTGGCAAGCTTTGTGTGCTGCTTCAGTGGCATGAGAGCGATCCAGTGGATGAATTTGAGCTTCGCCGTAACGAGCGTGTGTTTGAATTCCAAGGGAACCGTAACCCGTTTATTGATAAGCCTGAACTTGCTTCACTTATTTATAACGAAAACTGCGACGGCACAGGCGGTGATACCGGCGGTGACACAGGTGGCGATACGGGCGGTGATACCGGTGGTGACACAGGTGGCGATACAGGTGGCGATACAGGTGGCGATACCGGCGGTGATACCGGTGGTGATACTGGGCCGTCAACCAATAGCGTTTACATATCAGAATATATTGAGGGTGGTAGCTTTAACAAAGCGATAGAGCTTTTTAATAGCTCGACTCAGCCTGTGAGCTTGTCTGGCTATGAGTTAGTTTTACTTTCAAATGGTGATACTGCCGACGCCGACCGTAAAGTACTAGCGCTTGAGGGCGAAATTCCTGCAGGTGGCGTAGCAACATTCGCTCACGCCGACGCTGATGCCTTACTAACAACTGGCTCTACAATCAGCAGTTTCGTAATGAACTTCAACGGCGATGATTACGTTGAGTTGGTATATAACGGTCAAGTTGTTGATGCATTAGGTACTTTTGGCGTTAAGACTAATTGGGGGAAAGACGTCACGTTAGTACGTAAGAGTTCAGTGACAGGCGGAAACCCTAACCGCAACCCTGCTTTTACCACTGATGAATGGGATAGCTTTGCAAAAGATACGCTAAGTAATTTTGGTTCTCACAACGGTTCAGTAAGTGAGCCAACAGACCCAACCGACCCGACGGATCCTACTGACCCGACAGATCCAATTGCTGAAATAGTTCTTATCAGCGCAATTCAAGGTGATGGTGAAGAATCAACGCTTGTCGGCACGGATGTTATTGTAGAAGCAGTAGTAACTAAAGTTGTACCAGCCATGAGCGGTTTCTTTGTTCAGGAAGAAGCAAGTGATTCAGACAATAACCCAGCAACGTCTGAAGGTGTGTTTGTTTACGCAGGGTCATTTAACCTGCCGGAAGCAGGGGATGCGGTGCGTTTGCTAGGTACAGTAGGCGAGCGCTTTGGTGTAACTCAATTAACTCTGTCTGCAGAACTCGAGGTTACGGGTGTAGGTAGTAATGTGCTTTACACACCTGTTGCTATGCCATTCAGCCTTGACGCTGATTTAGAAGCACTAGAGGGCATGCATGTTAGTTTTGAGCAAACGCTTAAAGTCTCTGATATCTACAATCTAGGGCGCTACGGGCAGTTTAACGTGTCTTCAGAGCGCTTATTTATTCCTACCAATCAGTTTGTAGCGGGCTCGCAAGAAGCGTTAGCGCTGGCGGAAATCAATGCACGCAACACTTTATTGGTTGATGACGGAGAAACATCACAGAATTTAGATGATATTCCTTTCCCTGTAGGTGGTTTATCGCACAACAATCCACTGCGTTTGGGTAACAGTATCGAAGCTTTGGAAGGTGTTTTACATTACGCTTTTGGTGCTTACAACCTCATCCCTGTTGGTGATATACAAACCGTGAGCACGAACCCACGAATTGCTGCACCACAGCTAAATGCTATCGGTGACGTGAAAGTGGCTAGCTTTAACGTGCTCAATTACTTCAATGGCCCGGAATTCCCGACCTCGCGAGGCGCAGATTCAGTTGCTGAATTTGAACGACAGAAAGCGAAGACCATTGCTGCTATTGTAGCGATGAATGCCGATGTACTTGGCCTTGTTGAAATTGAAAACGATGGTTATAGCAGTGATTCTGCAATTGCTACATTAGTTGATAGTGTCAACGCTGAACTAGGCAGTGATGAGTATAGCTATGTTGCATTAGAATCTCAGCTAGGCGGTGATGAAATTGCTGTTGGTATAATCTATAAGCCTGCTGTAGTTTCGCTACAGGGTAACCCTGTGACTTCATCTGACGCACCATTTGACTATGGTAACCGTCAACCTCTACTACAAAGCTTTAGTGTAAACAGTAATGGTGAAGACTTTACCTTAGCGATAAACCACTTTAAGTCGAAAAGTTGTGGTGACGCGACAGGCAACAACGCAGACTCAGGAGACGGTCAAGGGTGTTGGAACGAACTGCGTACCCAAGCAGCACAAGGCCTAATTGCTCTTGTTGAACAAAATAGCGACGTCTTGTCCGATCGCGTTATCGTAATGGGTGATTTGAATGCCTATGCGAAAGAAGAGCCTATCCTTGCGCTTGAAGAGGCTGGCTACAGCAATTTGGTTAACTTCTTTGATGGCGATAGTGCTTATTCGTATAGCTTCGGTGGCGAAATAGGTTACCTAGACCACGCCCTATCAAGCCCATCATTAACTGAATATGTGGTAGACGCAACGGTATGGCACATCAATGCTGATGAACCTCGCGTATTTGACTATAACGTTGAATTTAAAACTGAAACTCAGCTTTCTAGTTACTACAGCGCCGATGCGTATCGCTCTTCAGATCACGACCCGGTAGTGGTAGTACTTAACTTCCCGGAAGAGGTCACAGTTGGAGATTTTGATGGTGATAACGATGTAGATTACAACGATATCATGGCCTTCTATCAGCTGTTTTTACAAGGGCAAGCGACGGGTGAAAACTACGATTTTAACGGCGACGGCCAAATTAGCTTCTTCGATATTCAAGCATTAATGGCGATGTGTACACGCGCAAACTGTGCAATTTAATTTAAGGATAATAACAATGAAAAAATTCTTTTTACTATTATTGGCTGCTGCTACTTTCAATGCAAACGCAGCACTCATTTCGATTACAACTAATAAAGATGTTTATAACGTTGGCGAAACAATAATCGCCACAGTAAGTGCAACTGAGTTAATCGACGATAACGCAGTTCAGACTTACTTCAACGGCTATAATGCACTCTTTGACTTCGATAGCTTACTTTTAAGTCTTAATATTTCGTCTATCGTGGACTTAGGAGCATTAGGTGCACAGCCAATGGTGGGTACATTTGGAAGTGATGGTAATACGTTAAGTATAGATGCAATTGAATTTATCTTTGCGTCGTCTACCCCTTTTTTTCCAGGGGCTGTATTTGCACAAGAAGGTAAAGATGTCGTGGAACTCTTTTCGTTCAGCTTGCTAGCACTGAACGCTGGTATCATTGATTTAACTCCAACTAGTGTTGTCTTGGCTCAAGGAGGAAACCCTCAAAGTAATACTATTGAAGGCACGAGCTTCGAAATCGCTCAAGTACCTGCGCCTGGTACCTTTGCGCTATCGCTTCTGGCTTTAGCTGGTATGCTTTTCGCTCGTAAGCGTGCGAAATAATTAACCTTAAATGCTAAACATTTAAGCCCAGCCAAGCGCTGGGCTTTTTTATTCCTTTTGCTATTTACATGCGGCTTTAAATAAACCACACTGAATAAAAATACAATAAGTGCGCACCATGCTAGAGACTATTTCTTTTTCTCAACGCCAACGACTGGCGTATATCGATTTCTGCCTTTTATTTAAAGGGGCCATTCATCGCCAAGATTTAATAAACCGTTTTGAAGTAGGTTTATCGGCGGGCTCTCGCGACTTTACGCTATACAAAGAACTTGCTCCTGATAACTTAATTTACGATCCAAGGGAAAAACGTTACTTTCAAACAGAAAACTTCGTTCCTGTTTTTGAGCATGATGCTAAACGCACCCTGGTAAAGCTTGCCAACGACATATCAGACGGATTCGATGCTATTGGCGACGTTCACTTTCCGGTGGAAAGTGCCTCTTCGCTGAACGTACCCGATATTTTTGTGGTAGCGAAAGTAGTACAAGCCATAGTAAACAAAAAGGCGATGAGCGTTATTTACACATCGCTGTCAAGTGGCAGTGGCGCAAGAGAATTAGTGCCTCATAGTATTGTTGACAACGGTCAGCGATGGCATGTGCGTGCCTTCGACAGAAAATCACAAAGTTTTCGCGATTTTGTTCTGACAAGAATTAGTAAGGTAACGGTTAAAACTGAGCCTGAAGCCCACGAATGTATTGAACACGATGAAGAGTGGGGAAGGCTTATTTCCCTTGAAATTGTGCCTCACCCAAAGAATATCAAATATTCTACGGCAATAGAGCTCGACTACGCCATGGAAGAGGGCGTGTTAACTCTGGAAGTACGTGCAGCCATGGCAGGATATTTGTTAAGGCGTTGGAACGTTGACTGTACGAAGCATGCCAGTTTACGCACCGGTGAATACCAGCTTTGGCTTAGAAATCAGCAGAGCCTAGCAGACACGGATAACCTTGCTATAGCCCCAGGCTATGTGGGCGAGCAAGAGGCTTATACCGCTTAGATACCGTTTACATGCCTTATAATTGACGTTTGGTAAACCTAGCCCATAAGTCCAAGCGTCTTTACTAACTGATGTATCTTTTAATCGTAGCGAGTAGAGTGTCTTTGTCTAAGGGTTTGGGCAAGAAATCATCCATGCCTGCGGCCAAGCACTCTTCTTTATCTTCTGCAAATGCATTTGCAGTCAGTGCGATTATAGGAGTGTTAGTTTCCAGTGTTTTTCTTAAAATTATTGAAGCTTGGATACCGCCCATAATTGGCATATTGCAATCCATAAGAATAAGATCGAAATTATGCCGTTTGCTTACTTCAACGGCATCGCGACCATTTTTAACATGCAAAAATTTATAGCCTTCTGTTTGCAATATAGCTTTAACAATCTCAGCGTTAATTTCGTTATCTTCGGCCAATAGTATCCGTTTCTTTTTATTAAGTTCTTGAATCTCTTGGCGGCTAACAGGTTTAGATTCAATTAACTTACTCAAATCATTTTCCAGTTCACGTCGGTTGATTGGTTTGGCGTGAGTTTTCCAAATACTTTTAAGTATTTCGTGTTCGTCTTCCAGTCTTTCTAGTTCAGCCGAAATCAATATCACTTTAGGAAACTTAGGCGGTGTTAACCTCTTAAGCTGGTGCAGTAAGTCTACGCCGCTCATTACTGGCATAGAAAGATCAAGAATAATGACATCAAAACTAAAAGGTTTGTCATCTAAAAATGCTTTTGCACTTTCATAGCTACAAGGCTCAATCGACATAGACGCCACGATGTGCTCAAAGTATTCGCGACTGGTTTGCAAGTCGTCGATGATTGCACAGCGCAAGTTGACATTGGGCACAATGTCAATGTCTGGTAGCTGCGCTTCTTTAGCGGGCATTGTGAAGCTAAACGTACTGCCTTGACCTGTGAATGAAACCACATTTATGTCGCCACCCATTAAGTTAGCTAGCTGCTTTGCTATGCTGAGTCCTAACCCCGTACCACCAAATTCTCGCGTTGTAGATTGGTCAGCTTGTTCAAATTTTTTGAATATATTTTCCAGTTTAGAAGCGGGTATACCAATGCCTGTATCGATAACGTCGAAAACCAGACGATTGCCATTTTTATATTTAGTGTGTGTAACTTTTAGTGTTACCGAACCTTCGGACGTAAACTTAATCGCGTTGCTAAGCAGGTTGTGTAAAATCTGTGCTATACGCGTTAGATCACCTTCAATAACATGGGGAAGGTCAGCATCTTTCAAATAGTGAAATTCAAGACCTTTGCGCTGGCAATAAACCCGCTGTAACGACACCACATCATCTAGTACTTGCAATAAATCAACAGGGGCCTGCTCTATTTTTATTTTGCCCGCCTCAATCTTTGATATGTCGAGTATGTCATTAATCAAAACCAATAACTGCCGGCCGGCTGTTTTAGCCTTTTTTAAATACAAGTTACTTTTTTCCGGGTTATCGATCGCCAGTTCAATCATGCCAAATAAGCCATTCATAGGCGTACGTAATTCATGGCTCATGCTTGAAAGAAACTCTGACTTTGCTTTACTCGCTTTCTCTGCTTTTTCTGCGGCATCTTGTGCCAGTTCTTTCGAGTGTTCTAACGAGTTAATAGAGCGTTTAACTTGTCGCTCCATAGGAAAAAAGATGAACGCGGCTTCAATGCTCAATAGAACAAGTGCTGCTAGCCACAGGTACATTTCAATAGTAAGAACGGTATCTACACGTGATGTTGCGTCCTGTTCAAATTGATTTACCACATTGTCTAGCTGTTGAAGGAGCGACGTAAGCTCTTCAATCGGCATGAGGGAGGAGGTTTCGCAACGTGCGTTCGTTAACAATATCTCAGTTTTATCAACGAAATTTTTGACCTTTGAATCAAGCTGTCCTTGCTGAAAATAAGTGTTAAAAGTTTGAATAGGCAGATGTTCCAACGAAACAAGATACTCATGGTTTTGTTTGAATTTAGCAAGGTCTTGTTTTAAGTAGGCTGATTCTTGATTGTCTTCACATAGTGTCGATGAAGCTGCCAACATAGCTATGCGTTGCGATAGCATACGCTGCTGGCCCGCAATATTAATAATTTCCCCATCCTGCTTTTGCTCTTTAATTAAGCCAGAAAGAATGAAAAAAGACAGGGTAATCAGCGATGCTGTTAGCGCTAAAGCAACAATATATCGAAAACGTATGGACATAAGGTAAAGAGATGCACAGTGGTAACTAAAAGATAATAGATGCCAACTAGTTACGCAAACTGATAGGAGAAATAGTTAGGGTATCTTGCTGTGCTGAGCGCCCTGCAACAAAAAATTCATAAACTGACCAAGTAGCCCAACTTTTATTAATCACACATTCAATAAACTTAGGTTTTACCTAGGCTAGGTTGTTTTCTCTAATAGTTTTAATCGACTTTTTAAACTCTTGTGTCAATAAAGCTTCATTTTGGCGTCAATTCACTGTCACTAGAATGTCACAAATGTCCTCCAGAATTTTCGCCCGCTAAGACCGTTTACTGAGGTGAGATTTCTGCTTGCCTCTCTTCAATATAGAAAACAACTATAAGCAAGGAACCACAATGAAAAGCGAAACTCTTCGTGGAATTAAATATTCAGCGATAGCTCTAGCTGTAACACTTGGAATGACAGCCTGTTCACTAGAAGGTGATGACGGCGAAGATGGTGTACAAGGTCCAGTAGGAGAGCAAGGCCCGGCAGGTGAACAAGGTCCAGTAGGTGAGCAAGGTCCGCAAGGTGATACGGCGGGCACGCTAACACGTATTGCAACGGTTCCTCTTGGCGCAGAAGTTACCGGTATTTTCTTGACTGATGAAGGTGACCTCTTCTTTAACGTTCAGCATCCTTCAGGCACTAACGCTGCCACTACAAGCGTTAATGATATGCCGATTAACACAGGTACTGTGGGTGTACTGGCAGGCGCTAACTTTAATAACTTGCCTGTTACTTTACCAAATTCTCCAGTACCTAGCTCTGACGAAGAAAAAGAGCTGGTTGTTTCTGCTATTGGTCAATATCAAGTACTAGGTCAAACGGGTGATACCTTTGGTACTGACCTGCCAGAAGGCTTAGGGCATATCTACACCCTCGATGGCGAAGAGCTAGTTTTGGAAAATGATATGCCTGACTTTAACGGCTTTATTTCAACTGCTGAAGGCGAAGGGTATCTTTTCTCGAACTGGGAAGAACTACCCGGCGGTATGAGCCGCATGAAAGTAGAAAAAGATGAATTCGGTATGTGGGAAGTCACAGAAGCAATGATGCTAGATTTCTCCCCAGTATGGGGCACGGCGGCTAACTGTTTCGGTTCAATGTCACCATGGGGTACGCCACTTACATCTGAAGAGTGGGTGGTTGATTCAGCCGTAGACACAACAACGTCTCCTAACTGGAATAACCCTGAAGCCGTATCTACAGATGCACGCTTAGGTCGAATGTGGCAAATGACGGCGCCGGATGCGCCAAACCCTTATAACTATGGCTACATTGCAGAAGTAACAGAGCCATTGGCTGATGAGCCGGTGATTGTTAAGCACTTCACGATGGGGCGTTATGAGCACGAAAACTCTACGGTAATGCCTGATGGAAAAACCGTTTATCTTTCTCAAGATGATACGGGCGGCGTGCTGTTTAAATTTGTTGCTGATACTGCAGAAGACTTATCTGCAGGTACGCTTTACGGGGCTAAACTAACTCAAGATGCAGGTCAAAATGACCCAGCAACAACGGGCTTTGCTGTTGAGTGGGTTGAGCTAGCTAGTGGCGACAATATGACTATTCGCGCATGGATTGACGAGTACAACGGTATTGGTACCGACGATTACGTAGATGGCCAAAGCTCTTACATCACAATGGCAGACGTTCAGGCGTGGGCAGATGGCGATGCAACTTACCCAACGGTAGAAGAGGGCGGTTCAAGCGTTACAGCCGGTGAGCCAATGGATGACCGTGTTGCATTTTTAGAAAGTCGTGCGGCGGCTCGTCTTAAAGGCGCAACGGCAGAGTGGAGAAAACTGGAAGGTATCTCTATTAATCAGAAACGCGCACAAGAAGCCGTTGAGGGTGTCGATACTATTGAAGGTGAAGTAGTAGAAAATGCATACCTTTATATCGGCATTGCGGATATCGATAACACCATGATTGATGATGAAGGCGATATGCAATTATCTGCCCGCGTTAAAGATTGTGGTGGTGTTTATCGCGCCAAACTCGAAGAAGGCTACAACATTTCTCGTATCGAACCCGTTGTGATGGGCGGTACCTACCGTTCAAGCCTGACCGGTGCAGAGCGTTGTGACGTTGAGCAGCTATCTCAGCCAGATAACGTTGTGGTAATGAACGACGGCCGTATCCTTATCGGTGAAGATGGTTTCCAAGAAAACAACACGCTGTGGATGTATGAACCAGCAGATAAATAAGTTTTCTTTTTAATTTAAGATATGCCGGGTGTTTACACATCCGGCTTTTTCCGTTGTGACGATTATGAAAATACTAAAAATAACTTCAAGTGCAGGCTTTCTGCTTTCACTACTTGTCAGTGCAGGGTGCACTGAAAGCGCAAGTGCTGATGTAAGCAATCAATTAAATAGTGGCGTAAGCGCAATTTCTTATTCTGCTAATGGGAAAGAACCTTTATCAGCGCAAATAAACGCAGACAGTGCACACGCTTATCCATACCAAGAAGGGGACGATATTCCCGCACTCGCGTATATAGAACATAATGAAGTGTATAACCCCGAATCGGTTATTCCTCCCCAGTGCTATACAAAAACAGAAGGCGTAAATAACCCTTGTTACGCATGCCACCAAAGCTACGATTCGATAGAAAAGCGGCCTAACCAAATGGGTGATGGTACCCTGCAGGGCAACTATGAATTTTCAGATGTTGGGTTAACAAATAGCTGGAAGAACCTGTTTATTGACCGTACCTCGCTTATAGCGGGCATTGACGATGTTACAATTAGAAAATATGTAGAACAAGACAACTACACTGCATCAATTCAAAAAGATGCGATGCCAGAATATATGCGTATCGAGAGTTTAAGTGAAGCTGAGAAGGCTTTTGACAAAGATGGTTTCGCTAAAGATGGCAGTGGGTGGGTGTCTTATAATTACAAACCGTTTCCTAGTACCTTCTGGCCGACCAACGGGTCAACGGGCGATGCTATGATTAGGCTCCCAAATAACTTTCAAACCCTAGATGGCAAGTTTAATAAAACAGTTTATACCTTAAACCTTAGCCTGGTTGAAATGACGCTTAAAGAACTTAATAAACTAAGTGTAGCGCCAGTAGATGAGACAGCCATTAATGTAGATGTTAACCAAGACGGCGAACTGACAGCGTCTGTAACAGAAATTGTTCGTACTTCACATTATGTTGGTGATGCGAGAGAGGTTCCTCTGGCCCATATGCTTTACCCTGAAGGCACTGAGTTTTTGCATACTGTTCGCTACATCGGTGTGGACGATAACGGGAATATTTATAATGCGCCGCGGATGAAAGAAGTGCGCTACATGAAAAAGCATATGTTTAGAAGCAGAGAAAGCTTAGCATCGGCCTATTATGCCGAGGCAAAAGATAAGCATTTCGAAAAGCTGCCTCAAACTCGCTACTTGGGTGAAAAGGGGATAGACAACGGCTTTGGCTGGACAATTAATGGTTTTATCGAAGATGAGCAAGGGGAGCTGCGTGCGCAGCACGATCAAGAGCTAGCGTTTTGTAACGGCTGTCATAAAACAGTAGGGTCAACATTTGACCAGACATTTTCATTCGCTCGTAAAGTACCTGGCGAGGCGGGGTGGGGCTATATTGATTTGCGTGCCATCGAAGATGTGCCAAACATTAATGAAGAAAAAGGTGAATACCTGACCTACATGGAACGTGTAGGAGGCGGTGATGAATTCCGTCAAAACGGTGAAATGTTGGCAAAGTGGTTCGATGAAAAAGGCATGGTAAACAGAGAAAAGGTACAGCGTGCTAAGTCAGTATACGACATCATCACGCCTTCATCGGAGCGCGCTTATGCATTAAACAAAGCTTACTTAACCATAGTTAGAGAGCAAAGCTATCTGTTTGGTCGCGATGCTACGCTTACCAAAGCAAATAACGTATTAAGTACTATTGATGCCGATCAGCCGCCGCTGAAACCTGAACATCGCTTTAAGTGGGATATGCGGCTTAACTGGCGCCAAGCAAGCCCGAACGCTATCGCACAGGCGCAATAGCGTTGGCTTAATTTGCTAGAATGATGCTTGCGAACTACAACGGGTTCGCAGGCATTATTTCGAATTGAATTGGCTTGTATCTAAAGTTGTTAGATTCACCGGCAGAACATGCAGTTAACCCTACAATCATATCCATTTTAGCTTCAAATATCGTGTAATCGCCGGCTTTTGACTTTGGCGGCAAAACAGCAATTTTACCCGTACTGTCTACCTCAACATTCATAAATGTATTGAAGGTTGTACATACGTGATGCTCCGGGATATCAAACTCCGCAAAAGCGGCCACTAAGTTACCATGGCAGCCTGGGACCGGTTCCTCATTAGGGTAAAAATGTTTGAAGGTATCTACACTACAGGGCGTTAGTAAAAAATCGTGATCTTCTACTTTGTCCTCGATGATCTCGAACATAACGTTACTTTGATTAGAATAAAGCAGGCTGCCTTTTTTAAACTGTAGGCTTTCATTGTAGTCTAGGCTTCTGCCAGAAGAGATAAACTCATCTTTATCATGCTCATTAAACGCATAAAGGTCTGCTACTTGCTCACCTTCAGGGTCAATTACCTTAAGACGTTCACCTTTTTTGATAGTAAATGCAGTACCACTTCTTGGCTGTATAGTTTGTCTCATACTGTGCCTTTTATATTTTAAGAGTTAGTTTTTTACTTGCTTAAAGGGACATTCCCAATTTTCTGAATGCTTTTTACCACTGTATTGATAAACTTCCGAACTTTCACCATGATTCGCAAGCAGTGGGTTTTTACTACCGCAGTAGGCGGTATCACGTTTTCTAATATGATCTCTAAATGCTTCAAACTTCTGCTGTTTACGAAGCAGTTCAAATTGTTCGTGTAAATTAAATACAATGGCGGGATGAGAAAAACGTCGGCTTTTTCTAGAGGCATTTGGATGCAACCCGATAACGAAAAAGCCTTTACCGCCAAGACTTAAGCTAAACTGCGCACTGTGAGGGTCGCTTGACACTTTACTATCCCAACTTTTTAAGCAAGCGTCTACTTCATGAAGACGTTGAAGCTTTCCCCAAAGTACCTTATCAAACTCAGTTTCAGTTATGCTATCGGGTTGTTCGAAGGTCACCACAAGTGAGGAGTACATATCACGCTTTAACGTAAATGTTTCCACGAATTTGTGAATTGAAGCCAAAATATCAGTTTCATTGCTTTCACAACGAATATCGTCAAACTGTAGAACGTGAATTTGCTTTTTATTAAAGGCCGTTTTAGCACCTACACAGGGGAAGTCATCTTCCCCCACAAATGATAGAAAACGATGTGTTAGATCAGGTTTTATTAAGGACATTCCATATCTCCCTACTTAAACATTTCCGCTTACTTCTATGAGAGAAATTACGCGGTACTGCTTAAGCGTTCTTGATTTTTAACCGGTGAATGGAAAGATGTAAATTCAATCCCTGATGTAGTCGTATTAGGTATAAACGAGTTTTCGTTCGGGTTGCTCGAACCGTCTTCCTGTTCTGGTAGTTGTATAACTTTCAAACCATTTTCGTGAAAGTTCGGATCGATAAAACCTTTGTCTGCATAGGCTGTTAGCACTTCTGAGCAAGGGTAGAAGCCCCATTTAGAGTGAAAGCGCTGGGCATTATGCACAAAGTCTAATAAGTGATTGACAGGGCATTGATAGTTGGGGCGAGTTGGTGCAAATGTACGGGTAGGCAACTGCTCTAATGAATAGCCTAGCGCTCGGCAATTGGTGAAAAAATCTTCGTCATTTAGTCCGAAACCCGCGTAGCCTTCATCGAAGCCGCCGGTTTTCTGAAAGTCTGTCTTACGAATAAAAAACACTGTAGAACAAATACTATCGTCACTAAACTTTCCATGATTATTTCCCTGATCTCTTGATGGTATTTCGTTGTTATCTTCTTTCGGTAACGTTTCATCGTTACTCGCTAGATAACCGATTTGCTTTTCATTTTTTGAAATGTCTGAATACGGCTTGTTGCAGCGTTCGTTAGGTAAAAAGACGACCGAAGTAAATACTACTGTGTTGTCTTTTAGCGCTAAGAGCCCGTCTCTACAAAGCGTAGGTGCTATTACCGCATCAACATTTAGGTAAACAAGGTTTTCATGCTTAGCGGCTAGCATTCCCTTATTGCGCGCTTTCGCTATTGGCAGTTCTCCTTGGGTGGTGAATTTGTGCACAATATCGAATTTTTCGCTCTGAATAAGGGAGAGGTCAGAAGGCGGTGCCATCCATACGATGACAAGTTCATCTGGTGTTGGTGAGCATTGCTCCAACTGCGAAATTAAATTGCAAAGCTTCTCAGTTCTACTTTTAACAATAGTTACTGCACTTACTGGTGAACGCATACTCAACCTCCTTTGCTAACCTTTCTAAAGCCTTTGGCTAAAACAGTGCACCTTGCACGTTATACTTTCGTATAAAGCAAAGAGTGCTCCATGTTTTTATGTGGTTGAAAATAAAAGTTTTTTATTGTTTTTCGGTGCTATTTTGATAAAGGTTGCGATCAAAAGCGCGCAAGAGCTGCAAAGAAAGAGAAAAATTTACAAATTAGAAATGTAAGGTGTTTTATCCGCAAAATAGTTCTACTAGATTGGCTACTTTTACGGCTTCTGAAGGGTCTTGCTTTGAATGTTTTCAAGCTTTGAATTATTAAGGGGATTTAGGTATTCAATGGGTTGATTCCTAACACACATAAGTGTTTTTTCGAATCGCTGACATGTTCCTTTATACACTTTATTTTTGCCTACCGTGTAGCTACATAGCTCGCCTCTATTCAGTGAATCACAGGCTACAAGTGGGGCTTTGTGTACATGCCCGCTGTGCGCCAAGCTTAGTGTTGCAAAACAAAACGACAAGCTAAATGCTACTGACCTTTTTATATTAATTATCACTATTATCTCCCATTTATTTGCCTTGATTAATTGCTATCAACGGTAATACTACCTTGTGCCCCTTTAAAGCACCCAATGAACATGTTTTCTGCGGCGCTCGCTGCGTGGTAGTGATAGCCACGGTTTTCATCGCTGTGACCTCTGCATTCGTCAAGGTCAAAATCTTCTTCACCTTCGCTATTTAACATGGCGTAAATACCATACCCATCCAACGCGTAACCTATTATATTAGCGTGACCATCTAGTGAAGATATTATGTCACTGCAGCCTAGCGCCGCGTGATAGTGGTATCCTTCTACTGGATTAACGTGACCGCCACAGTCATCGAAAGCGGCTATGGTATTAGCGCTTAAAATAGCGTTTAAAGGGGCAGGGCCAGCAATGACTACTCCATTGAGAGTCACCCCCACATCTGCTGATAGTGAATTTGGGTTCGAAAGCGCAACGGGTTTAACAGGAATAAGTAGTGTCTGGGCAACTCCACCCCCATAATAGTCAATGGAACACTCTACACAGTGGTTTTGATATTCTGGGTCTACATCTGGACGGGCGGCAGCTTCACATGCAATCTGCGAATCAGTAACAAATACTTCTCCTGTTGCTTCATCATAGAGCTGCCAGTCACTTCCGTATAAATCAGAAAGACTTAGAATAAAGCTACCGTCAACCTGGTAAAGTTCTCCGCTCCCATCAAACCACACACCACCTTGCGTTGCATCGTCGGTAATATTGCGAGGACAGAATGGTCCAATATCGGCGTTAGCTGGTGTACCACTAATTACTATTTTGAAACATTCGGTCTGCGTGCCATCTGTAAGTGTACAATCGGTGGTAGAAATGCTGTCAGAAAGGCCTGCCGCTAGGAATAAGTCGGGGTCTAAATTTGCCTGTATTGCTTCATTGTCGATAGTTTCGCTAGAAGGTGTATCGTCAGCTATTGACGTTGAGTTGTCTGCTGAATCATCCCCAGAGCACCCGCTTATACCTATAGTGCAGGCAGCGTAAAGACATAGGTATACAGGAAATCGCGTATTATCTGACTGAATCATGTAGCCTCTTCGACATAGCTTCGGTTAATAGCCATCATGATAAGAGAGAAATGTGCAGATAATCAGCAAGTTCTCCGTATAACAAAAGAAGTTTAATCTAACTCAGCTTATAGCCTATACCGTAAACAGCCTGAAGCGGTGAAGTGTGGTCATCTTGCATTAGCTTGTGACGCAAATTTTTCATGTGACTATCGATGGTGCGATTACTTACTATACGCCCGTCAACATAGCCCTTGTCCATAAGCTGTTCTCTAGAAAATACGTGCCCCGGCTTTTCTATAAATGTTTTAAGTAACCTGAATTCAACCGGTGTGAGTTCTATTGTTTCGTTCCTTCGCTCACAGACATAGGTGTCTAAATCAAGTATTATATCCTTATGCACTAATTTTCTTTGAGATTGTTCTAAAGAGCTATTTTGTGATTGAGTTCGTCTTAAAATCGCCTGCACTCGCGCTACGACCTCACGTGGTGAAAACGGTTTGCAAATATAATCATCAGCACCTGCGCCTAATCCAATAAGCCTATCTATTTCATCTATCCGAGCCGTTAGCATCAAGATAGGCACATTTGAAAATTGCCTAATCTGTTTGCATAACGTGAGCCCATCTATCGCAGGCAACATACGATCTAGAATTATTGCGCTAAAGGTGCTTTCTTTAATTGAGGAGATTACGTGTTCACCGCTATGCAGTACTTTTGTATTGAAACCCTCTAGAGCAAAAAAATCTACAAGGATTTGGGCAATTTTTTCTTCGTCTTCAACAATTAAGACAGGATGTTCAGTGGACATTAAGTGACATTTCCCTCAATTGGTAGAGCGACTGATATTTTAACGCCTCCAAGGTCGGAACTCGAAGCGTCTATCGTACCTTTATGCGCATGAATAATGGATTGGCTTATCGATAAACCTAAGCCAGCGCCTTCAGCTCGCCGTTTTCGAGATGAATCTTCTCGATAAAGCGGGTCAAACATGTGCTTTTCGTTTCCAATAGATACACCCGGTGCACTGTCCTCTATGTCGATGAGGGCTTTATCTCCTGCATCAACTAATGTTATCCGCAGTTGACCTGGCGCATCTGTGTATTCAACACTATTGCTCAAAATATTCGAAAACACCTGGTGTAAGCGTTGGGCATCGGCTGTTACCTTAATATTGCTAGGAATGTAAGTACTAACGGTAATGCATTTAGACCCAAAAGCTAGATTAAATTGCGCCAAAATATCTTTCAACAAATCGCTGATATCAACCGGTTCGAAAACGAAGTGCATACCTCCTATATCTGATAAGGACAACTGATATAGGTCATCAACCAAGCGCGTTAAACGGCTGACCTCATCCTGGAATGAAGCGAGCTGCACTTTATCGAATTGTCTAACACCTGCTTCGACCAATTCCATCTCACCAGCGAGTATTGATAGCGGAGTACGCAATTCGTGAGAAATATCTGCTAGCCACTGCTTTTGGGTAGCCTCGTGTACGTTTAGAGCTTCGGCAAGTGCATTGACGTCTTTCATTAGCTCGCCAAATTCATCGTTGGGGGGCTGCTTGAATTTCACATCGTACTCGCGCCTTGCTAGCTGTTCGACGGCTTTTACTATCTTTTTAAAGGGCGACAGAAGTTTAGGAACGATGATGACGGCAGTAATTAATGAAACTACTAATGCTAATGCGCCTATAGCGATAAACGAAGTGCGCTGTTGTCGCATAAATTCTTGCGCCATTGTAGAACTTGGGGAGGGCGGAAGGTAGCTTTCCAATGCGCCAATCGTGCGGCCTTCGCTAATAATAGGAACAGATACTTTAATGTCTTGTTTACGCACAGCATCGCTAAGCACGCTACCTGCTATCACATTGTTTTGTGAGTCAAGTAATGTGGTAGGTGGGCCTATATGTTGTTCTTCACGATCAGGTAGCCGATAGGTATTCCTTTCTGGAGGAGGCTGATTTATACCCATAAGCTCTTGGTCTCTGCGCTTTGGGCCGCGGGGCGGGGGACGATTACCTTGGTGAGAAAATGCATAGGGTGATATTCCTTCCCAGCTTAGGTCATTCAGTTCGTATTCTAACGCAAGCATTTCTCCTAGCTGACTAAGCCGCTCTTTTTCTTGCGCGACAATAAATTTATTAAAGCCTTGTTCAAAGCTCCAACGGGCAGTCGCAAGCGCAAGCATTAGAGACATGCAAGAAAATGCGAGTAAAATGATAGTAAGTTTATGAGATAACTTCATATTTCGAGTATAGCGATGTACGGCGCATCTCTACAATATTGACAACGTGATTAGCATGCAAATCACGGAGTAATACTCATGTTCTGCGCTATTTCTGCACATTTTAACTTTATGATTAGAATTATAGAGTCGGCGCCATCTACGGTAACTGCAAGTGGCACTAATTACGGTAAATGTTGAAAGTATTATGAATACAAAAGTAAGGAGTAGTAGCAATATGAATAAGACGGCAATTTTAATTGGTCTACTTAGTTTAAGTACCACAGGTTGTTTTGCGAAAGGCGATAGAGAGCACCCAAGACAACCGCCTCCTGAGGCTATAGAAGCTTGTGAAGGAAAAGCTGAGGGTGAAACAGTGTCCTTTGAAACGCCAAGAGGTGAAACAGTTGAAGGAACGTGCACGCTAAAAGATGAGACGCTTGTTGCAATGCCAGAGCGTCGCCCTCAAAGATAATTTTATACACTTCACATATCGCGGTGTTGTTCGATGTTTGTTATGTCGATTTTCACCGCGTATTTAGCACGTAATAGCTTTGCCCCCGATACAAATTTTGATATGCTTAACTGGTAGGTTAAACATTAAATTTCAATAGTTTGCATATTCCTACAAATATTACTTAACACGTTTCCCTTCGAGTGAAATTGGTCCCTTTAAATTGGTGTTTACTCATTCAAAGTGTAGGTAAATCTTCAGCCTTACTTGTAACGTATTAATTTCTGTATTTCGTATTTTTTCTTTGGTGGACAAAGGCTGTGGAATCACAATCGTCTGTAATTATTCGAAACTATGACAAGCAATCTTTAAAAACGGTTGATGTTATAACAGGTATCTCACCGAATGCTATGCGTAGAGTTTTTGGTGGCTGGATATTTTTCGCGGCTGTTGTCGGGGTTATCGTCAGCGTGGCCCCTGATTTAAGCGCGCAGTTTATTGGTTTAACGCTCTTTGTGCTAGTTGCTTTTACACTTATTATGTTCGGGCAAAGTAGAATCACGGAGGGCTGGCCTGCTATAATTTGCGACGATGACTATATCGGCGTAATACGCGACCCTGCAAAACGAGAGTATATTTGTGTACGTTCTGCTTTAGTTAAAGACGCTAAGCCTACGCTAATAAAACCCAATAAAAAAGCCATTGAGATAGTGCTGGATAGCGAGAAACTTCTTGAAAAGGACCATGGGGTACTTAATCAAGCTGTATGGCCTAGAGAGCACAGCTTGATTGGCTTAGCACATTTCAAAAAGCGTGAAGAGGCTTGCGACAGCCTCATGTGGTGTGTAAAGCATCGTGGTGCTCGTTGAGCATCTTTAAAGTACGCTAATTCTTGTCAGTAATTAACGCAAGTTCTGTGTAAAGAGGGTAGTGATCAGAGCCTACACCCTCTAATTTCTCAATGTTTACCAACCCAAAGTGTTCAGAGTGGAAAACGTGGTCCAGTGGCCACTTCACTAATGGGTACTTTGCATGGAAAGTATTGAAAAATCCTCGACCTTCTCTAGGATCTAACAGTCCGCTTATTTTCTTAAATTTTCTGGTAGTAGGTGACCATGCAACGTCATTCAAATCGCCAGCGACAATTATAGGTCCTTCTGTTTTGGCAATTTCTTCCCCGACTACGGTTAGCTCGATATCCCTAGGCTTAGCATAGGTATTTTCCGTTGGGCTTGGCGGTTTTGGATGAAGAAAATAAAGCAGTATATCTTTACCATAGAGGTTGATTTTTACCCTCATAGATGGCACATCGTCTTCAATCATAAAACGTAGTGTAGCCTCTTTAAATGGAATTTTACTGTACAGGTGCATACCGTAAAGATTCTCTAGGGGGCAAAATTTACGATAAGGATATTCTGACTCGATTTCGCTTATGCCTTTCTGCCACTTTTCGTTAGATTCAAGGGTGACCAGAAAATCGGGATGTTTATTGCGCACATGCTCAATGAGTTTGCGAAAATCATTGTTTGGCATATATACATTGCTAGAAAGCACACTTAGCTTTTGGCTTGAATCATCACTGCCTAGGCGTTGCACTTCACGCTTGTAAAGGGGAGTGTAGGGGATTATCCAGACAACTTGGTAAATTAAGCTAACAACTAGGCCCGCTATTTCGATTAGCGAAAGGCTATTTATTGGGGCGTAGTACGTTACTTTAAATGCGTGCCCAATAAGTAATAGGGAGATAATTGCAGCTATTTGAAGCCTTGGAAACTCCCACACTCTTACCAACCAGTGGGAAGAGGGGAGAAGTGGAGCCCAGCTTACGGCGATAAATAAAACCGAAGCAGCAGTGAGCGCAGTATCCATGTCTAGAAGGTCCTTGAATAAAACTGACAAAACACATCTTACCTAAACCAAAAAGTTAGTTGGCTTTGTAAAGGTTATGTGGATGATGATAAAACAATAGTTATAATTACGGCGGTTTCCTAAAATAAGTTTAACCTTACCTTTCTATTGAGCGTCAGTATCTGTGCATAGTTCTATGTATCTTTTTAATGTTAATTCCACCATGTTGTTTCCACTGTGTTATTTCCATAGGAACATTAAGTGGCAACTTATAAATAGCGTAATTTCCAAGGGGCATACACAATTTGCTTGTGTTAAGTAAAAAATTCTCGAAATCAGGCAAAGTTTGCAAACTTCAGAAGACCGATATAATCGAAGTCAATAATTAATCCATATAAAACAATAGGATATTAGGTTGGCAAGGTTTTAGCACCTGAAGTTGTGAGTTTCGACAAAGGAGAAATGTTATGAAACGTTCAATTATTTCTATGATTGTTGCTACAACATTAACTACAGCTGCTTATGCTGGTGATATGGACACAGACAATAAGTGGGAAAAAGGTGCTAAGGACGCATGGATTGACGGTAAAGCAGAAGCTACGCTGTTGTTCAATGGCAATCTAGATTCATTCGACATTAACACCGATGTGAAAGATGGCAATGTCGTTCTTACAGGTAAGGTTGAAAATTCTGTCGATAAAAAATTAGCTGAAGAGTTGGTAACTAACATCGACGGTGTTACTTCGGTAGACAACAAGCTTACTGTTGTTGCTGATAACGATATGCACAAAGAGATGTCTGACGATATGGAAGACACTGTAGATGAGGGCACAAGTGAATTGACTGACGCAAAAATTGCAACGGTAATTAAAACTCGTCTACTCATGGACACTGATATTTCAGGATTTGACATTGATGTTGACGTAGAAAACGGTGTGGTAACACTGACTGGCGAAGTTGATTCTGACGCTGAGCGTGACCTAGCAGTAGAAATTGCTAAAAATGCTTCTGATGTCAAAGACGTAGAGAGTGACCTACGTGTTGTTACTGAAACTGCAATGAACTAAAGTTTCTGTATCCGACATTACAAAAAAGGGGCATGCGCCCCTTTTTTCTTGCCTAACGTAAATTAGGTATACCGGTCAGCACATCGACTTAACTAATGTTTCCACTCTTCATCCAATAAGACAACTTCATCGTTTTCAGATTTAATTTCTTTACGGGACTCAGTGCCATTTTCTGCCACAAGATAAAATTCATAAATCGTAATATCAGTTCCGTATTGCTTACTTTCAATGATACGCCTAACTTGGTCAGAGTTTTCCTGCTTCTTGATAAGTGTTTTTACAGCGGAAGGTAAATCTTCCATAGTTAAATCCCGCTGTACTTCAACAATTTTCCACTGCTCTCCGTCTTGCAGCATATCGAATTCTATTTCATTTCCGTTAGCGTCTTCACCTTCAACATCAAGATATACATTACCGTGTTTGTATTCTTTCTCAACTTCTTGTATCGCAAAGTTAGGAGCAACACTTTTTATTGCTGTTAACGCGGAAGTAGGAATAGCATCTGTGGATATCGCTTCTTTTTTGTTTAGCGTAGCGCCAATCTTAACATTGTCGCTTTCCGCCACAGGTCTTTGCGTAATTAGGTTCGCTTTGAAGGTTTCAGTCGGTTCGCTGCTTTCACCTACCGTTAAGTTGGAAAACGCGACCTGTACATAGTCACCATTTTTCTTATCTTCTTCCCAGTTTCCTGTACCCATACATGCCGCGTACCAAAAGCCGTCATCATCTTTAGTGCTGCACTGGTTATAAGCGCCCGCTTTAAAATAATTCCAATCTAGCGTATAGCCGTAAGGATGATCGTGCTGGTCCAACTCACCATAAGCATTTACCCCATTGGCAAGATTAATAGCATAATTAACGGTTTTGTGTCCGTCTGATTTAAAGCTCAGGTACATTACATCACCGTGAACGTTCACTTCATAACTAAAGCTCTCGTTAAGTTTAATACCTTCGCTACCCGGATTTTCAGGATTGGTCCATAAATTTCCCCAAACTGGATAAGCAATGTCAGTACGGTTTTTATCATTTTTGGGCAAGTTACGCTCGTAAGTCCAAAACACAGAGCCCGTTTCATGCTGAGGCCACTTTTTGTAATAAATCTTGAGTGGCTCATTACCCCAACCAAACCCTTTAACCTTTTTCTTCCATTTACTAGCGTGTATCTGACCTACTACCACCGAAAAAGCTGGCGCTTTATCTGGGTATTTAGCTCTCGTAGCGACATGCTGCACTTTAAGCGTGGCATTTAATTTTCCGCCTACTTGAGCAAAGCGGTCTGAAATAGGGTTACTGGCAACGGTAAAGTTATTCTTGGGTGAGTGAGTTTTAATACGTGTGTTAGAACCGCGAAGCATGTGTCGCAGTTCGCTACGGGTATTGGATGAGTTTTGAGTGGTTAGTGCTTTATTGGGCGCTGCAAACACCATATTTCCTTCATCGTCCACATAGAAAAAGTCTCTGTGCTCAAAGCTCTGGATATCCTTTACGGATATTTCGTCAACTTTCCCATTGTTGTCTTTATCTGTAGGGATTGTAATTTTCCATTCGCTTAAATCAAACTGCTCAGCTGGAAGTGCCTCAGCATTAGCAAGACCTGAAGCGAAGAGCAATGGAAGGCACGTCGACAGGTGCTTTGTCCATGGGGTAACAGAGACGGCGAATAACGAGAAGGCAGTAGGCATTGTTTTTATTTTAGACATTTAAACCTCTTGGTAGACAATCGCTTACGAATACAACTCATACTTAAGTCAATAATATTGGTAAGTCCGGTTGTGGGTAAAGCTTTATATTTGTAATGCCAATTTATCATTCTTGTAAACCAATTGCAAAATGTTATCAAGTCGTTAAATCAAGAGGCGTCCAGCAGGGTTTGTGAGTGTATAACCGTTGCTTCTACCGTTAATTTCGAGGCTTTTTCATACTTATGTCTATGCGCATCTCGATATTCAGCGCGAGAAATAAACTTTTTGGTAATACCAAATATGCAATAGACACTATATTCTTTACCCAGTGTTTGTTTGAGCCTGTTTCACAAACTTAAGTTTAGAAGCGCTTAAATTAAACCCGAAGGAAAGAAACGGAAAAATTCTCTTAAAGTGTGTAGAAAATTCTTTATATACATTTTGTAGTAACAGTCTTGTTTCATATCTTTCTGATATTCAAAGAAATATATTGTGGTATAGAAGCTGCAATCCCAAATTATAAATTACATTTAGCAATTAATATTAGCGTGCTGTTTTGCATACATTACCTTTTCAGCGCCGAAGAAGTCGTTAACCAAATAGAAGTCGTTAACCATATAATTGTTATCCAAATTATGAGCAGTTCACAGTTGGTCAAGGAGTGAGGCATGAACATTTTAAAGTGGGTTTATTCAGCTATTGTTGTTTCAGTGGTCATAGCACTAATCGGCATGTTCGGGCAGGGTAAGCTTTCAGTTAGCCAAGCAACGGCCGATGACGCAGAACGTACTGTTCACGCCGATATTGTTAAAGTTGAACAGACTTTATCACTGGTAGAGTTTGATTTATCTAAAAAGGCGCATCTGCTTAGAAAAACACGATTAGAATTTTATGTTAAGCAGGCAAAACAAGCCGATTTAAGAGGCTGGAAGTTTAAACGTGACGAGTTCGTTGAACGGGCTGAAAACATCATAAGCCACCACCTTACGCAATATGCGAACGATATAGCTCAAGAGACAGAGACCTACACTGCACAGGCAATCTAGTCTAAACAGTATTAACGAAAACGCCCCTTACATCATAAAGGTGTAAAGGGCGTTTTTGGTTTTAGTACCCATTTAAATTTCAGGCAAAAAAAAGCGAAGTTTAAGCTTCGCTTTCAATATTCATTTTAGGCTATTCAACTTCTACAATTTTTAAAGTGTTAGTTGCGCCTACCTTTTCCATTTCATCGCCATAGGTGAGGATGATGCTGTCACCGCTTTTCACTAAGCCTTTATCTTTTAGCGAAGCAATAACATCGTACTTCAATTTACCAGGTTCGCTGTTAGATGAGTCAAAGTAAACCGGCTTCACACCACGGCACAGTGCCATCGTATTAAGCGTAGATTCGTGACGAGACATAGCAATTATTGGAAGTGACGTAGTAATACGAGACATCAACGTTGGCGTAGTTCCACTTTCAGTTAAACCTACAATCGCCTTAACACTTGGTAGGTGGTTCGCTGCATACACGGCAGAAAGTGCAATTGACTCACTTGTTGATGAAAACTTCTGGTCCATGCGGTGTTTAGAGATTTTTACGCTTGGATGAGTTTCCGCACCTTCACAGACACGGGCCATGGCCGCAACTGTTTCGATAGGGAAGTTACCCGCAGCGGTTTCCGCTGAAAGCATAACCGCATCAGTACCATCTAGAACAGCGTTTGCTACGTCCATAACTTCAGCACGAGTTGGCATTGGGCTATCGATCATCGACTCCATCATTTGGGTCGCGGTAATAACAACCTTGTTCAGTTGGCGAGAGCGGGCGATAAGCTTTTTCTGAACGCCAACAAGCTCTGCATCACCAATCTCAACACCCAAATCACCGCGAGCTACCATCACAGCATCAGAAGCTACGATAATATCATCCATGGCTTCGTCAGACGCTACGGTTTCAGCACGTTCAACTTTTGCACAAATCTTGGCGTAGCAGCCTGCTGCTTCAGCAAGTTCTCGCGCGTAATTTAAATCTGCGCCGCTTCTTGGGAATGAAACCGCAAGGTAGTCAACACCGATTTTTGCCGCAGTTTTGATGTCTTCTTTGTCTTTGTCAGTAAGCGCATCTGCCGAAAGGCCACCGCCTTGACGGTTAATACCCTTATTGTTTGAAAGTTTACCACCAACGGTAACTTCAGTAACAACTTTGCGTCCTTCAACACCCGTTACACGAAGCTGAATACGACCATCGTCAAGAAGAAGGATATCGCCAGCAGATACATCGTCAGGAAGCGCTTTGTAATCAATGCCTACTTGGTTGATATCGCCTTCGTCACGACCTAACTCAGCGTCTAAGATGAACTTAGCACCGATATCTAGATGAACAGCACCCTCGGCAAAACGGGCAACACGAATTTTAGGTCCTTGAAGGTCACCTAAAATAGCTACATATTTGCCTAAGTTCTTTGCAGCCTGGCGAACGCGCTTAGCTCGTTCGATGTGGTCTTCAGCCTGCCCGTGTGAAAAGTTCATTCGCACTGTATTTGCGCCAGCGGCTATTAGCGCCTGAATTTTCTCAAGTGAGTCTGTTGAAGGTCCTAGGGTGGCAAGAATTTTAGTTCTTCTGGTCATGTGATTCCGTCGCTGTTTCTAAGTTAGAAAAGACAAAGAGTGATAAGCGTTGATTATTATATAAACGCCTGTAATCGCTTTACGTAATTTTATTACAGAATAATAGTTGAATTTGACAATAATGTGAATGAAATAAACAAAAACGCCCAACTGGCTCGACCAGTTAGGCGGATTTCTGGATTTATTAGCCGTTAATAGCTACGGCGGCAAATCCTACTATGATCAAATTAGTGGTAATTTAATCGCCACGTTTTTCATATCGTGAACCACGCAGTGTGTCTTTAACACGCTTAAGGTTTTCTCTGAACTTATTACCGCGGCGCAATGTGAATCCAGTAGCGAGAACATCAATAAGCGTAAGCTGCGCTATCCTAGAAGCCATCGGCATGTACATATCGGTATCTTCTGGTACTTCTAACGACAGTACATAGCTGCACTCTTGGGCAAGAGGGCTTTCTGCTGACGTAATGCCCACAACGGTTGCATCGTTCATTCGAGCGATCTGCGCTATTTCAACAAGACTCTTAGTACGACCAGTATGGCTTATTAAAACCACAACATCACCGGCTGAACAATTCATACAGCTCATGCGCTGCATAAGTATATCTTCAAAGTACACAACAGGTACGTTGAATCGGAAGAACTTGTTGAGTGCATCGTGAGCCACTGATGCCGAGGCGCCTAAACCGAAAAATGAAATTTTCTGAGCCTGAGTGAGTAGGTCAACTACGCGATTAACTACATTAACGTTGACCGACTGACGAGCAACTTCAAGAGATGCCATAGTCGACTCAAAAATCTTATTCGTGTATTCATCCGGACTGTCATTTTCATCTACGTGGCGATTAACGTACGGCGTGCCGTTAGCTAGACTTTGCGCCAAATGAAGCTTGAAGTCTGGAAAGCCTTTCGTGTCGAGTCTTCGACAGAATCGGTTAACAGTGGGCTCACTAACATCCGACATTTTAGCGAGGGTTGCTATACTCGAATGAATGGCTGTCTGTGGGTTAGCTAAAATTACTTCAGCTACCTTTTTTTCAGATTTACTGAATGCCGCTTGATTTTGTGTGATTTTTTCTAAAATGTTCATACAGATATAGCAATTGATTAGCATAAATTATTGTAAGGTACACCTGTAATAGTACCCAATGTGACGACCGTGACAAGAAAAATGTAATTTTTTGACAAAATTTGTTGTTTCAAACAGGTTAAATCAGGGTAAACTGAGGGAAATAGTAAAGATTCAGATCCTATAGTTGGTTCAAGTTGTAATTTTACTACATTTGGTGTTAACTATACGGTAAAAATAGTCGTTAGTGTTGTAAATAACTGTACAATACGCTGCGCACACATACATTTAAAAGGTCGACGAATATGGTATTGGATAATTCCTACGAGCCCTGTGATTTTGTACTTTTTGGTACGCTGGGAGATCTTTCACGACGCAAGTTATTGCCTTCTTTATACCAGCTAGAAAAAGCCAACTTGATGCACCCTGAAACCACAATTGTTGGTGTGGCGCGTCAGGAAATGGAACTAGACGCTTACATAGAAGAAGTTCACGCTAATCTTATAAAGTTTGGTGAAAAGGACTTATGTGAAGCTACATGGGAAAAAATGAAAGCGCGTTTGCATTACGCATGCGTAGACATGAAAGATGTCGAAAGCTATTGCGTACTAGACGACCACGTTGACCCAACTCGCACAATGGTGTGTTACTTAGCTACACCGCCTGCTATTTATGGCGACATTTGTCGCGGCCTGCATAGCTGCAAAATTATCGATTCAAGCGTTCGCGTAGTGCTTGAAAAGCCAATCGGTCATGATTTGGAGTCGTCCAAAGTTATCAACGAACAGGTTGCTGAATATTTCGACGAAAAACAAATATACCGTATTGACCATTACCTAGGTAAAGAAACCGTTCTTAACTTAGTGTCGCTTCGTTTTGCCAACTCTATTTTTGCTACAAACTGGGATCACAACTGTATTGACCACGTTCAAATTTCAGTGGCTGAATCAGTAGGTATTGAAGGGCGTTGGGGCTATTTCGACGATGCGGGACAAATGCGTGACATGGTGCAAAACCACCTGCTACAAATTTTAAGCTTGGTCGCGATGGAACCGCCAACAACGCTAGATGCCGATAGCATTCGTGATGAAAAGCTTAAAGTGCTTAAAGCGCTTCGCCCTATCAACTCGTTTAATATTAATGAAAGCACGGTACGCGGTCAGTACACGTCTGGTTTTGTTAAAGGTGAAGAAGTACCTGGGTACCTTGAAGAAGAAGGTGCAAATACGCAGAGTAAAACTGAGACCTTTATTGCAATAAAAGCGGAAATTGATAACTGGCGTTGGGCTGGTGTGCCATTCTACCTGCGCACAGGTAAACGCATGCCAACTAAAGTGAGTGAAGTTGTTATTTACTTCAAGCGCCAGCCGCACAATTTATTTGGCGATAGCTTTAAGAATCTTCCGCCTAACAAACTCGTTATACGTCTACAGCCTGATGAAGGTGTAGAAATCACGGTAATGAATAAAGTTCCAGGTTTAACTAGCTCCGGCTCGATGGACCTACAAAAATCTAAGCTTAACCTAAGCTTCTCGGAAGCGTTTGCTGACGAGCGTATTCCTGACGCTTACGAAAAACTGCTGCTTGAAGTGATGCTTGGAAACCAGGCGCTATTTGTTCGTCGTGACGAAATTGAACAAGCTTGGACATGGGTAGATTCAATTCTTGAAGCGTGGAAGCAATCTAGTGAGCCGCCTGAGCCGTACCAAGCGGGTACATGGGGTCCGGTAGACTCTATAGGTCTACTAGCGCGTGAAAATCGCAGTTGGTACGAAAGCAAAACAGGAAAGAAAAAGTAATATGGCGTTAACAACTCTATCATTTGAAACACCTGACGCGCTTACCGATGCATTTGCACAAGATTTAGTAAGCATTCTTAAAACAGGTATTAAAACTCGTGGCCGTGCATCTCTTGTAGTTAGTGGTGGGCGTACTCCTCTAGCGCTTTTCAAGCAGTTAAGCGAGACCGACCTTGAGTGGGATAAGGTTGATATTACCCTTGCTGACGAGCGCTGGGTTGAAGAAGGCCACGAAGCCAGCAACACTAGCCTAGTTAAAAATAACCTAATTCAAAATAAAGCCGCAGCAGCACGTTTTATCGAATTGAAAAGCGATGTTGACGATGCAAATAAAGGCGTAAATGCAGCTGAGTCTAATTTAGCTAGCATGTCACAGCCTTTTGACGCATTAATTCTTGGTATGGGGGAAGACGGGCACACTGCATCGCTTTTCCCTTGTTCTGAGCAAGTACTTGACGGCTTAGATATGAGCAGCGGCAGAACCTGCATCGCTGTTCAACCTACAACAGCACCTCATCAACGTATTTCATTAACGCTACCTGCGTTACTCAATAGCCGAAACATCTTTTTACACCTAACGGGTGAAAAGAAAAAGCAAGTGCTTTTAGACGCTATTGAAAATGCTACCGAAGCGCAAAAGCCCATCACTGCCGTTGTAAATAGAGCACCGGTAACTCTGATGTGGGCGCCATAGGAGACTATATGAATCCAAAAATTGCTGAAGTTACGCAACGAATTATCGAGCGTAGTAAAGAAACGCGTAAAGCGTATTTAGAAAAGATTGAGGACGCACGCCGTCAAGGTCCACACCGCGGTGTACTATCGTGCGGAAACTTGGCCCACGGCTTTGCTGCGTGTGGTACAAGTGAAAAAGCAGACCTTCGTTCAATGACCAAAGCCAACGTGGCTATTGTGTCTGCGTACAATGACATGCTTTCTGCTCACCAGCCTTATGAAACTTACCCAGCGCTTATTCGCGAAGCGGTAAAAGAAGTGGGCAGTGTAGCGCAGTTTGCTGGTGGTGTACCTGCAATGTGTGATGGTGTGACGCAAGGCCAGTCTGGTATGGACTTAAGCCTTATGAGCCGTGACAACATCGCTCAGGGTGCAGCTATCGCGCTTTCACATAACATGTTTGATAGCGCGCTAATGCTGGGTATTTGCGATAAAATCGTACCCGGACTGCTAATGGGCGCACTTACGTTTGGTCATCTGCCGACGGTGTTTGTTCCAGCTGGTCCTATGCCATCAGGCTTACCAAACAAAGAAAAAGCACGCGTTCGACAGGAGTTTGCTGAAGGTAAGGTAGGCCGTGACGCGCTACTTGAAGCCGAATCTCAGTCTTATCATTCTGCGGGTACCTGTACATTCTACGGTACAGCGAACTCAAACCAGCTTGTGGTTGAGATGATGGGCTTACACTTACCGGGTTCTTCGTTTGTTAACCCAGGTACGCCACTGCGCGATGCGCTGACAAAAGCAGCGGCGGTTCAAGCAACTCGCCTAACCGACCTTGGCGACAACTACACGCCAATTGGTCACATTGTAGATGCTAAAGCCATCGTAAATGGTCTTGTAGGTCTACTTGCAACGGGTGGTTCTACTAACCACACCATGCACCTTATCGCCGTTGCGCGAGCTGCTGGTTACATTGTTAACTGGGACGATTTTTCTGATATCTCAAATGCGGTTCCATTACTTACTCGCATTTACCCTAACGGTTCAGCAGATATTAACCACTTTGTTGCCGCTGGCGGTATGTCGTTGCTTATCAAGCAACTGCTTGACGCAGGGCTACTGCACAACGATGTGAAAACTATTGTTGGTGATGGTTTAGACCTATACACCAAAGAGCCTGTCCTAAAAGACGGCGAGCTAGAGTGGCGCGATGGCCCCACGGAGTCACTAGACAAAAAAGTACTTGCAACTGTAGAAGCACCATTTAAGCCGGATGGTGGCTTGAGTGTTCTAGACGGCAACTTGGGTCGTGGGGTTATCAAAACCTCAGCGCTTCGTACGCCTCATTGCAACATCAAAGCGCCAGCGGTTGTGTTTGAAGATCAGTTTGAACTAGATGACGCATTTAAATCTGGCAAGTTAGATAAAGACTGCATCGTAGTTGTTCGCTTCCAAGGTCCATCGGCCATTGGTATGCCAGAACTTCATCGCCTAACGCCGCCGCTTGGTGTAATTCAAGACCGAGGATTCAAAGTAGCCCTTGTTACAGATGGTCGTATGTCGGGCGCGTCAGGAAAGGTGCCTGCTGCTATCCACGTAACACCAGAAGCTTATAAAGGTGGTTTGCTGGCTAAAGTGCAGGAAGGCGACATTATCGAGCTTAATACCGAAACGGGTGCGCTTACCTTGCATGTTGATGAAGAAACACTAGCCGCTCGCGAAGCAGCTCCAGCAAGCTTGGCGAAGCATCATGTTGGTATGGGACGTGAAATGTTTGCTGGTATGCGTGCCATCCTTACTGGTGCAGAGGAAGGAGCGTGTTCACTGTTTTACACGCAGGAGCAAGCATAATGAGCCAAAAGTTTGTGGCTGATGTCGGCGGTACCAATATTCGCGTTGCGAGAGTAACCGAGTCGGGCGTCACTGACATTAAAAAATACATGTGTAATGACTTTGCTAGTATCGATTTAGCCATTTCACAGTATTTTGAAGACACACCAGAGCACAACTTTACCCAAGGTTGTATTGCAATTGCCTGCCCAGTGTTAGGCGATCAAGTCGTAATGACTAATCACAGCTGGGCTTTTTCTCAAAACGCTTTGCGTTCACAGCTTAAGCTAGACGCGCTGTTCGTTATAAACGACTTCACTGCAGTAGCACATTCATTACCTGTGCTAAGTAAAAACCAAGTTGTTCAAATTGGTGAGGGCACACCAAAAGAGAATGGCAATATTGCTGTATTTGGCCCAGGTACCGGCCTTGGCGTTGAGCATATCACTATGACTTCAACAGGCTGGCAAACATTAGACGGTGAGGGTGGTCATGTTGACTTCGCTCCCGTTGATGAAACCGATGTTGTGGTTTGGCGTCATTTGCAATCAACATTGGGACGTGCTTCTGCTGAAGAAGTGATGTCTGGACGAGGCTTGCACAATATCTACACTGCTTTAGCTAACGATGCGTCTGCCCCTATAGCTTTTACTGAGCCAGCGCAAATTACAGAAGCGGCGTTAAATGGAACTTGTGAGTTAGCTGAAGCAACGCTGACTCAGTTCTGTCGAATCATGGGAAGCTTCGCGGGTAATATAGCGCTGAATATGGCGACTACTGGCGGCATCTTTATTGGTGGAGGTATTGCAAATCGTTTCCCTGAGTTTATTCAAAACAGCGATTTCAGAGCGCGTTTTGAAGCGAAAGGGCAAATGAAGCATTACGTTAAAGACATTCCCACCTATCTTATTGCAGAACCTGATCACGGTTTATTGGGTGCGGCTGCATATCTGAATCAAAATACAGCGAGCTAAATTATGACATCAAAATGGAAAACCTCTCCAGAGGAAATTTTTGCGGCCGGCCCAGTTGTACCTGTGTTGGTTATCAACGACGTAGAAAAAGCGGTACCTCTGGCAAAAGCGCTAATGGAAGGTGGAATTAAAGTTTTAGAAGTAACTTTACGTACACCTGCAGCAATAGACGTCATTAAGCGAATTGCACAAGAAGTGCCAGACTCTCTAATCGGTGCGGGTACAGTAACCAACGCACAACAGCTTAAAGCGGTTGTTGAAGCGGGCGCTAAGTTTGCTATTAGCCCAGGCATGACGGCGGACTTGTTGAAAGCGGGTATGGATGCTGATATCCCACTTATTCCAGGTATTTCTTCAACGTCTGACCTAATGAAGGGTAAAGATGCGGGTTATACCCACATGAAATTCTTCCCTGCAGAAGCGTCAGGTGGCGTTAAGGCTATCAAATCTATCAGCGGTCCTTTCCCTGATGTAACCTTCTGCCCAACAGGCGGTATTGGTCCAAACAACTACAACGATTACTTAGCGCTTAAGAATGTAAAGTGCGTAGGTGGTTCGTGGTTAGCGCCAGATGATGCAATTGAGTCAGGTGACTGGGCGCGTATTACCCAACTGGCTAAAGAAGCCGTTGCGGGTGCTAAGCAGTAGAAGTCATCTCGCTTTATAGTTAAAAAAACCTGCCGATTGGCAGGTTTTTTTGTAATGCATTTACGCAAATGGATAATGTTCGCAGGCTAGCGTCTTAGCAAACGATACTTATCCAGTTATGCTTCTACTTAGGTACGACAGTTTGTCTAAGTGTATGACTTTCACCAGGTGCTAACATTCTGCCTTGAGTTAACGACGTCTCAACGCACAGCATATGCTTATAGCCAAATGGGTCCATGTCTGAAATGGACGCAGCACCTTGCCATGGGTTCCATACTACAAGCGAGTCATTGCCCTGTGAGATAACTTCGGTAAATGCATCGCCGCCAACTTCAATCTCAGTCGTTTCAATCGGCGCAAGATGTATTCGGTCGGTTTCGCCGGTAATGGCGTAAGGCGATGGCGTAGGCTTTACAGCCCATTCGTCGAGTTTATCTTTATATTGTCCATCAATGCCTTTTAGAAGTGTTTGCTGAATATCATTAACATGAAAATAAGTATGCAGAGCACAGTTAAAGTCAAATGCAGCCACTCCTATATTTTCAGTAACCAGAGATACGTCCATAGATTCACCAATTGCGATCACCATGGTTACGGTACAGTCATTTTCAAACCCTTCAGCCCGGGTGAAACTTGGCGAGAGTGTTATGGTGGTTCCGCTTGCTGATTCTTCTGAATCAACCAGCTTCCACACCTGGGTTCTTAAAAAGCCGTGAGCGGGAAGGGCACCTTTTTCGCGACCATGGTCGTCACTAAACCACGGCCAACACACTGGAATACCCCCGCGAATTGGACGCTCGCCGTTTAGATAGGCATGTGGACTTACCCAAAGTCGCTCTTTGTTATCGCTCTTTGGAACAAAAGATAAAATATGGCCGCCAAATAAGCTTATGCGCGCTGTGGCGAAAGCGTTATCCACGTCTAAAAATGTAAGACCATTAGACTCGCTAACGGTAACTGAATACACAGATGGCATACGTCCCCCTTGGACTGAATACTAAACTTACAAATAGGCGACGGAAAAATGTGTGTCGCTGAAAAACCGTCTTTATTTTTGAGACAACAAAAAAAGGTGCAAACACAATGCTTGCACCTTTAGATTAACTCAACTTTAGAACAAATAGTTTAACTATTTGTTCTATATTTTGTTTATTACTTAGAAATATGAGCTACTAGGTCTAGAACCTTATTTGAGTAACCCCATTCGTTGTCGTACCAAGATACAAGCTTAACGAATGTGTCAGTAAGCGCGATACCTGCAGTAGCGTCGAATACAGAAGTGCGTGCGTCACCTAAGAAATCGTTTGATACAACTGCATCTTCAGTGTAACCCATGATACCTTTAAGCTCGCCTTCTGAGGCTTCTTTCATTGCAGCACAGATTTCGTCGTAGCTAGCAGCCTTCGCTAAGTTAACCGTAAGATCAACAACTGAAACGTTAGGTGTAGGTACACGGAAAGCCATACCTGTTAGTTTACCGTTTAGTTCAGGAATCACTTTACCTACCGCTTTGGCAGCACCCGTTGATGATGGGATGATGTTTTGACCCGCGCCGCGTCCGCCACGCCAGTCTTTCATTGAAGGACCATCTACGGTTTTCTGTGTAGCAGTCGTTGCGTGAACTGTTGTCATTAGACCGTCTACAATACCAAACTTGTCGTTAAGTACTTTGGCAAGTGGAGCAAGACAGTTAGTGGTACAAGACGCATTTGAAACGATAGTTTCGCCAGCATAGCTCTCTTGGTTGACGCCCATTACGAACATTGGCGTGTCGTCTTTAGACGGCGCAGACATAACAACTTTCTTCGCGCCAGCTTCAATGTGCTTCGCGGCAGTTTCTTTAGTTAGGAATAGACCTGTTGATTCAACAACAACGTCTACGTCTACTTCATCCCACTTAAGTGCTGCAGGATCTCTTTCAGAAGTAATACGGATAGTTTTGCCGTTTACAACTAGACTGTTGTTATCAACTGAAACTTCCCCGTCGAATAAACCGTGCGTCGAGTCGTATTTCAAAAGATAAGCAATGTAGTCTGTGTCAAGCAAGTCGTTAATAGCTACAACTTCAATGTCGTTGCGCTCAGCTGCTGCACGCATTACTAGGCGACCAATACGGCCAAAACCATTGATACCGATGCGGATTGTCATAACGTACCCCGATTGTTCAAATAAAATGAAAATAAATTACGTAAAGTATGGATCAAAATGCCATAATTAGCAAAATAAAAAGCTAAAGTGTTGCAAAATTACGAATAAGTGCTATTGCAATCGTATTCACATATCGCGAAGCCCTTGTTTCTAGAATAATGTTAAAAATTTGTTTGCAGACGCACTTTGCATCTTTGGCCTATGCGTCTTTCACCGAATAACAGGAATGACACACCATGACACAACAACTTCTGCAACAACTGGTTGAAATGCGGGGAATTGAAACCCAGTACGTCGACGCATGGGGAAAACCAGCAACCATCGCAGAATCAAGCAAAGCGAAATTGCTAAACACGCTTGGCTATGACACCAGCAGTGATGAAAAAATTCAGTCACAAATTACACAAGATATTAAATCGGTATGGTTGTCGCCTTTAAATCCTGTTCAAGTTGTACGAAACACCCAAGAAATAAATGTAGCCGTTCGTTTACCCATCGAGTTGGTTAACGATGACCATACACTTACTGTTACGTGTGAAAACGGTGACGTACACACCCATCAATTTACGCCTGTCGATCAAGAAATGACGACAATGGCCCACATTGACGATGTTGAATTTCATGAATACGTAGTAACCCTACCTTTGGATTTACCACTTGGATATCACGATGTTGCATTAAGTGCAGATGACGATGAATTCGCACGTTCTCGCTTAATTGTGGCACCAGAGGCATGCTATACACCGAAAGAGATTAAAGAAGGCAAAAAAATCTGGGGCCTGAGTGTTCAGCTTTACTGCGTTCGCAGCGAAAAGAACTGGGGTATTGGTGATTTCTCAGACCTTGCACTACTTATCGAAAAAGCCGCGGGCGTTGGGGCTGATTTTATCGGGCTTAACCCAATTCATGCGCTTTACCCAGCTAACCCTAACGCGTGCTCTCCTTATGGGCCGAGTTCACGTCGCTGGCTAAACTATTTATATATCGATGTAACCGCTATTGATGGCTTCGATGATGCATCGGTGCAAACGGTAGTTAACAGTGATGACTTCAAAGCTACCCTTGACCATGCCCGTAACGTTGAGCATGTAGACTACGAAGCAGTAGCCCATGTGAAACTAGCAGCGCTTAAAGCGGTGTTTGATGTTTACGAGGCTAAGTACCTTCGTAATAATACCAAACAAAATAAAGCGTTTAACGCTTTTGTTGAAGCGGGCGGAGAAAGCCTAGACATGTTAGCGGTGTACGATGCACTGCAGTCACACCTTAAAGCCGATGGCAAAGAAAGCTGGGGTTGGCCGGTATTTCCGCAGGAATACAAAGACTACCACAACCCTGCAGTGGCTAAGTTCAAAAATGCTAACCAGCATGAAGTTAAATTTTACCTGTTCCTTCAATGGATTGCAGCCCAGCAGCTAGACATTGCGAGTAATAAAGCAACCGATGCTGGCATGACTATTGGTCTTTATCGCGACCTCGCTGTGGGCGTAAGTGAAGGCAGTGCCGAGATTTGGGGTAATAAGGATTTGTACTGCACAGGAGCAAGTGTAGGTGCTCCACCAGATATTTTAGGCCCGCTTGGTCAGAACTGGGGATTGCCACCAATGGACCCTCGCAAGTTGTACGAGCAAGCTTATCAGCCAATTATTGACTTGTTTGCGTCTAACATGGCGTCTTCTGGTTCGTTGCGTATCGACCACGTTATGGCGTTACTCCGCTTGTGGTGGGTAGTAAAAGGCGACCACGCGAAAGACGGTGGCTATGTTTATTACCCTGTCGATGACTTGCTGGGTATTCTGGCACTAGAAAGTCATCGCAATGAAAGTTTGGTTATAGGTGAAGACTTGGGCACCGTACCCGAAGAAATTCGCAGTAAGCTTGCTGATAATGGCGTGTATTCATACCGCGTATTTTTCTTCGAACAAGCAGAAGACGGCGGTTTCTTCTCGCCTAGTCATTATCCTGTTCAGTCGATGTCAACCTTGACTACTCACGATATGCCGACGTTGATTGGTTACTGGCACTGTCTGGATTTAGAGTTGGGTAAAGAAATAGGGCTATACCCAACAGAAGAAATTCTTCAGACGCTTTATGCAGATCGCCATGAAAATAAACAAGCGATTCTTGATACTTTGCACGGACACGGGTCAGTGAACGAGAGTGTTGGTCGCGATGTGAATCACACGGGCATGAATCGCGATTTAAATAACGGTATGCAGGTGCATATGGCAGGGGGGTCAAGTGCGCTGTTAAGCCTTCAGTTAGAAGACTGGCTAGAAATGGATAAGCCAGTGAACATTCCGGGTACATTCAATGAGTACCCAAACTGGCGCAGAAAGCTGACTGAAAATATTGAGTCGATGTTTGATAGACATGATATAAATGAGTTAGCGTCTAAACTTACTCATGCTAGGAAAAAAGCAAGCCGGGACTAACTGCCGTTGCCAAAGAATCGACAAGAGGCAGTTGCTTAGGCAACTTTAACGAGTAAGATAAAGTACCAAGACGGTACTTGATAGAGCTTAAATGTGAACAACGCATTTAAGCTCTCAATTCAACCCGCTGTCATGCGGGTTTTTACTAGGAGTAGCGAATGCAATTAGCGCAGCAGTTCGAACAGGTATTATGTTCTCAGCCGTTTTCTCATTTAGGTATAGTTTCGAAAGAGCAAAGTTCTATACTTCGTGTTTGGTACCCAAACGTAAGTGAGATAACGATTAAATGGGGCAATCCTGCGCTAAAGGACACAACTGTTACTTCCAACAATGGTTTGTTCGAAACACCACTGCCGGAAAACTATCAGGGTGAAATTTATCGCATTGTCGCCAAAGGCGGTGAAGACAAAAAAGGCTTTATCGACCCTTATCAGTTTACCGACCAGGCTTATCATGCTGTACATTACATCGATAGCACGCCAGCTAATTTGTACGAGCAAGCGGGCGCGCAACTTTTAACACTCACTTCTTCAAAAGGCGATGCGATAAAAGGTGTCAGGTTCTGCGTTTTCGCGCCCAATGCGAGTACGGTGTCGCTCATTGGCGATTTCAATCAGTGGGATGGCCGCACGCATCCTATGGAAAAAACCTCTATGGGATACTGGGTACTGTTTGTGCCAGAACTCGCAGAGGGAGAGCGCTACAAGTATCACATTAAAGATTCACACGGCCACGACCTACCGCACAAGGCTGACCCACTTGGCTTCAGTGCAGAGCAGTATCCTTCTCATGCTTCGAAAATTTACAACCACAATAACTATGAGTGGAATGATAGTGCATGGATGGAAAAGCGAAAGGTGAACAAATACAACAGCCCAATGAGCATTTATGAAGTGCACCTTGGCTCTTGGAAGCGCCCGGGTATTGAAACTGATGCGCGCTATCTTACTTATAAAGCGCTGGCCGATGACTTAATAAGCTACGTCAGCGATATGGGTTACACTCACGTTGAATTGCTGCCTATTTCCGAGTTTCCTTTCGATGGGTCATGGGGCTATCAGCCCGTGGGAATGTTCGCACCAACGAGTAGATTTGGAAACCCAGATGAATTTAAATACTTTGTTGATAAGGCTCACCAAGCAGGTATAGGCGTAATTATCGACTGGGTACCTGCCCATTTCCCGGAAGACGGCCATGGCTTGGCGCGATTTGATGGTTCTTGTGTTTATGAATATGAAGATCCGAGAAAAGGTTGGCATCCAGATTGGAATTCATGCATTTATGATTTTGGCAAAGATACTGTACGTCAATTTTTGGTAGCAAATGCACTGTTTTGGTTAGATAAATTCCACGTGGACGGATTGCGTGTCGATGCTGTGGCATCCATGCTTTATCTCGATTATTCACGTAACGACGGTGAGTGGATCCCGAACGTGGATGGCGGCAACGAAAACTATGAAGCCATCAGCTTACTAAAATGGATGAATGAAGAAGTTTATAAACACTTCCCTGACGCCATGACCATTGCGGAAGAGTCGACCTCATTTCCTAAGGTTTCTCGACCTGTTTTTGACGGTGGTTTGGGCTTTGGCTTTAAGTGGAACATGGGGTGGATGCACGACTCATTGCATTACATTGCTAAAGACCCTTCGTACCGTAACTATCATCATGGTGATATCACATTTAGTATGGTTTACGCATTTGATGAAAACTTTGTTCTACCAATTTCGCATGATGAAGTTGTGCACGGTAAAGGCAGTATGCTGCACAAAATGCCGGGCGATGAATGGCAGCAAGCCGCTAATCTTCGTTGCTATGCTGGATTTATGTATGGCCACCCCGGTAAAAAACTCAACTTTATGGGCAATGAGCTTGCACAGGCCCGTGAGTGGAACCATGACAGCAGCCTAGACTGGTACTTGCTCGATTACGATAAACACAAAGGTGTCCAAACACTTTATAAAGCGCTCAATAACCTTTATACATCAACACCAGCGCTATACGAGCAAGACCACGAACCCAGTGGCTTCGCGTGGCTAGATCACAGTAACGCAGACCAAAGCGTAGTGTCATTTGTGCGTAAGTCAAAAGATGCAAAGCAGAAAGTATATGTGGTGACTAATTTTACGCCCGTGCCTCGAGAAAACTTCAGAATAGGCGTAGATGATGCATGTACGTTATCGCTAGCACTTAACACCGATGATAGCGCGTATTGGGGGAGCAACTATGAGGTCGTGCGTGAAGTTTCCACTCAAAACACGCCTTTCCATAACCGCGCCCACTCGGTAGAGATAACTTTACCACCGCTAGCCACCGTTTTTTACGTTGCTAATGTAGGTTAATCCGTCTTAGGTGTTATAGCCTTAGCGTATAAGTAGATTGAGAACGCAGTGAACGAAATTTCAGAGATAGTGCAATTTGTTGAAAGTGGGGTGGGTAATGCACATCCACTTGGCGCCACACTGACTCACGATGGATGTAATTTTGCCGTTTATGCTCCTGATGCTAAAGCGGTCGTATTGTGCTTTTTCAACTGCGATACTGAAGAGGCAATAAGTGAACATCCTCTGCCAGAAAAAACTGGCGATGTTTGGCACGGTCATTTTAGCGGCGTAAGGGTTGGTCAATACTATGGGTACCGTGTAGAGCGTGGGCAAGGTGGTTTACATGCTGTCCCTACTGACAAATTACTTATTGATCCGTACGCCAAAAAAATCAGCCGGGCAATTAAGTGGGATGCAAGGCAATACAAGCACGACTCTCAGTTTATGATCCCTAAATGCATAGTGATAGATCACAATGACTATGCAACTAATCATGTTCGTTCGCCCGTTATACCTAAACATAAGCGAGTGGTTTATGAGGCACACGTAAAAGGCTTAACAAAGCTTCATCCTGATGTGCCAAAAGCACACCGTGGTAAATTCATTGGCGCAGCTCATCCTAGCGTCATCAAACACATTAAGGCATTAGGCGTAACAACAGTTCAATTTATGCCTTTGTGTTCGTTTATGCCAGAGCCTTTTATCACCGATAAGGGCTTAACAAACTATTGGGGGTATAACCCCGTTAACTTCTTTGCGCCTGAACCACGCTATGGCGTTTCAGATGCGCTCGCTGAACTTAAGTCTATGATTGACGCTTACCATAGTGCAGGCTTAGAGGTGATAGTTGATGTGGTATTTAACCACACAGCAGAGGCGGGCGGCGGTGGCCCTATTTTATCCTATAAAGGGTTTTGTCCAAACCAAGCTTATTTGTTGGAACAAACGAAAAACGGTGAATTGGTTTACTCTAATCACTCTGGCTGCGGTAACACAGTAAACACTGCGCAGCCATTTATGATGGGGCTTATTTTAGATGCTATGCGTCATTGGGTGTCCGTTATTGGTGTAGATGGTTTTCGCTTCGATTTGGCAGTTTGTTTGGGGAGAGAGCCCCAACAATATAATAAAAAGTCTGGGTTACTAAGAGCCATCAGTAGCGATCCTGTTTTAAAAGGTAAGGTGCTGCTCGCTGAGCCTTGGGATATTGGTCCAAACGGTTACCAAGTGGGCAACTTTCCGTCACCATGGTTAGAGGTAAACGACAAATACCGCGATACAGTGCGCGCGTTTTGGCGGGGAGATGGTGGTGTAACAGCAGACTTTGCTACTCGGCTAATGGGCTCACGAGATATTTTTCACAAAGGACGGCGGCATATCAGTACGTCAGTGAATAACGTGACTTATCACGATGGTTTTACCCTACATGATATGGTGACCTACGCTGAGCGCCACAATCTCGACAATTTAGAAGAGAATCGGGACGGTCATGGACATAACCTTTCTGCAAACTACGGTGTGGAGGGGGAAACGAATGATGAGCGAGTTCTCGCTATGCGAGAGCGCCAAAAACGCAACCTTTTCGCAACCCTCATTTTTTCTCAGGGCACGCCCCATATTCTCGGTGGTGATGAGCTAAGTCGTACCCAAAACGGCAACAATAATGCCTACTGCCAGGATAATCCGATTAGCTGGATAAATTGGGAGCTAAACAAGCGTAAACAGGACTTTTTAAGCTTCTGTCAGTATGTGGTGCGCTTGCGTCAATCATCATCGCTGTTGAGTGAATTAAAGCTTCATGATGACGCTTTTACGTTATCGAGAAACGTTAAAGAGATTAATTGGTACAAACCGGACGGTTCGGATAAAGCGTCTGAAGATTGGAATGCACATCACAACAAAGCGTTTGGTGTTGAAATAAAGGGCTGTGTCATGAGCCAGAGAGAGCCCGACCAAAAGCCCGAGCACTGGTTCTTGTGTGTGAATGCTAGCGATAGCGACGTGCGTTTTCACCTGCCAACTGTGATGCCGAAAGGCGGGTGGACCATGTATTTAGACACGCGCTATAGTTCACTAGAAGAGCAACCCTCTATTTGTATTCAAAAAGTGTTTTTACAAGCCGGTAAATCTCTCACGCTGTTTAGTTTTTCCCAATTTTCGGAATAAAAGTTGAGTGCCTAGAGAGGCAAGACGTGGTAACCGAGCTTGTGGGTCTTGATTCGCTGGATAATGCCGCTTGTCCTATCAAGACTAGCGGCGTCAATTAGCGAGCGCGAGTCTAAATCATTAGCGCTCAGCGAACACATCCTAGTAGATAAGCCCAATTAAATAAACGCAGCGCTTCGCAATAGCGAGCAACGCGCGCAGTAGAAACATGCCACTGAGTCTTTACAGTTGTATAAATTTTGTTCGGCGGCGTAATGCGTATGTTAGCTGGCATTAAATAAATACTAAATTATCATTCAAACTGGCCTCGAAAAGCTGCTAATGTTTACCGCTGGTGACATTTACACCAGCGCGCACTAAATTGTTAGCTTAAGCTGTTCTTTATTCTTTCTGGTGGTATCATGCGCAGCCATCTGAAATGTGAGGGTGTTCCTATGCAAAAGAAAGGTGGTAATTCGCACGAAGACAAAGCGTGTGATATTGGTTTTATCGGTTTAGGGGTAATGGGTAGTAACCTAACCATGAACCTAGTAGACCACGGCTATCGTGTTGCGTGTTTCGATTTAGATCAAAACAAAGTTGAGTCAATTTTGGCTAAAGACGCAAGCGAAAGAGCCACAAATACTGAGCCTCGCGTTGAAGGCTGCAGCTCCTACACCGAGCTTTTAAGCAAGTTAAAAGCCCCGCATCTTATCATTATCTCTGTGCCGGCAGGCGCCCCCGTTGACCACGTATGTAATCACCTTATCGACGCGGGAATACACGCTGACGATATCGTGGTTGATACTGGTAATAGTTTGTGGACCGACTCAGTGGCCCGCGAAGAACAGTATAAAGGCAAATTTATCTTCTTCTCTACCGCTGTGTCGGGTGGTGAAGTGGGCGCGCGTTTCGGGCCGTCACTGATGCCTTCAGGTAATCCTTATGCGTGGACACGCATTGAGCCTGTTCTTAAAGCTATTGCGGCAAAGGTTGACCCTGTAACAGGTAAACCACTTGAAAGCCATACGCCAGGTCAGCCAGTGGTAGAAGGCGAACCATGTGCCACTTACATTGGTCCCGTAGGGGCGGGCCACTATGTAAAAATGGTGCATAACGGTATTGAATACGCCGACATGCAACTTATTTGCGAAACCTACCATGTAATGCGCGAAGCGCTTAAAATGACGCCTACTGAAATTGCACAAGTATTTCGTGGTTGGAACGACGGTAAGCTAAATAGCTATCTGATGGAAATCAGCGCTGAAGTTCTTGAGCAAATGGACCCTGAAACTCAACAGCCATTGGTTGATGTTATCTTAGATAGAGCGGGCCAAAAAGGTACGGGTCTTTGGACAGCAGTAAGTGCGCTTCAAGTAGGTAGTCCTGCACAAACCATTACATCTGCAGTATTTGCCCGAAGTATTTCGAGTTTGAAAGACGAACGTGTCGCTGCGAGTGAAGTGCTTGCAGGTCCAGATACGCCCGCGTTTAGCGATGATCAAAAAGTTTCTATCATCAATAAGCTGGAACAAGCGCTTTACTGCTCTAAAATCTGCGCCTATGCACAAGGCTTCCAGCTTATGGCGATGGCGGGCAAGGAGCACGGTTGGACGCTAGAGTTCGGTGAAATAGCTAAAATATGGCGTGCAGGCTGTATAATTCGCGCCGTATTCCTACAGTCTATTTCTCAGGCCTATGAAAATAATGAAGATTTAGCGAACCTGTTATTGGACCCGTTCTTTGCAGAGCAGATTACGCAGTATCAGGCTGACTGGCGCGAGTCTATCGCTCAGGCGACACTGGCAGGTGTTCCATGCCCTGCGATGATGTCGGCGCTTAGCTACTACGATTCATATCGCACTGCAGTGCTGCCAGCTAACTTGTTGCAGGGGCAGCGCGATTACTTTGGCGCGCATACTTACCAGCGTGTAGATAAACCAGTGGGCAAGAAGTATCACATCGAATGGAGTGATCCGGCACGACCCCAAACTGCTATCAAGAGATAGCATGAACTAAATAGTGGTACAAACGTTCATTATTGAGCGTAAACTATGAAAAGGTGTATTTGTTTCAAATACACCTTTTTTGTTTAAGAGGTAATTTATGTCGACAGGTAAAAAACCAAACGCATCATTGGCTGAAAATGACTGGAAAGCTGAACTTAGCGACGAAGAATATTATGTATGTCGCGAAGCCGGTACTGAAAGACCTTTCACAGGGGTACTGCTAGATGAACAGCGAGATGGTTTATACGTCTGTAAGTGCTGCGAAGCGCCACTTTTTCCTTCAGATACCAAATTTGATGCGGGCTGTGGCTGGCCTTCATTTTATAAACAGCTTGAAGACGGCAACGTAGATTATAGGGAAGATTTAACGCATGGTATGCGTCGAGTTGAAATTTTCTGTAAGAAGTGTGGCTCACATTTAGGCCACGTGTTTCCAGATGGCCCCGCGCCAACTGGACAACGCTACTGTGTGAACTCGCTATCTATGACGTTCAAAGGTGAAGACGATATAAAGATCAAAGGATAAACAGCCAAGATGAATTTCGCTTTATCTTCTGTGAGCATCGGTTAAGGTAAACATCTGATTAAATTTTAACCTCAAACGAAATACCTTAAGACACAGATGAAAAAAACCGCCGATAAACGGCGGTTTTTTTAATTATTTACTAACGAAATTATGTAATTGAATTTCAAAAAATCAAATTTTGTGCAGTTTTAACGAGTCGGCATCAAAAGTCGCGCTGTTCAAGCTACTGACTATTTCATCGACTATATTGTCCAATATTTCAACCGGTAATGCGTATTTCTTGCCAAGTTGCATGCGTTGAGTCTCGTTAAGTCGTTCGTCATAATATTCAGCAACGCCATACCATACATAGGCGAGGCGAAAATTATCTTTGTCCATTCCCATCGAAGCGAGTGAGTAAAAGATACTGACATCAATATTGTCACTATCTGTGTACAAACTCAGCGCGCGATACAGGGTATTGACGGTACGTTCCTGGTCCGTTTTTATTTGCACAGAGGCGAGTTCAACCAATAATTTAGGGTCGCTAACTCGGTTGCTCGCCGCATAGCGCTCGAAGCGATGAAAAGCATCTTTGTCGTTATAGCGTGTCCAATGGTAGTAAGAAAGGTAGGGGTCAAGGGAGTTTTTCGTCTCTCGGCTGAGGCGTTTAATTTCACGCTGAGCAGTAATAACGCCTTTAAGTCTCGTCGCCTCTTTACCTTTGCGTTTTACATGTTCGATATGTTGCGCTTCTTCGACGCAAACTAGATATTCCTCGAAGTGTAAAAGGAGAGGGTATTTATATGCCTCGTCTATTGAGTCTTGGTTGTAATAACGAAGACGGATGATCTCGGCACGCTCAGCGCGACAGCGTGCGTCTAAACTCAAATCTAAGCAAATCTCACTATGAGATTCACATATTTCACTGATAGTAGGCTCAAAGATATCGCCACACCCCGTGAGAGCCGACGCTGCCGCTAGCCAAAGAGCAGCCACGCGACCTTTTGTTGGAAACTTACTAAATAAACTCGTCGTTGTAGTGGTTTTCATAGAGGTTTTGAAACTTATCAACAATTTGGTCTTCCTTGCTTGTTTATTTAAGATACTGCTCGTCACCGTCAGGCGAAAACTCACCTAGTGTACCCTAAAAATAATAAAAAGCTGACGCGTAATTAGGATTGTTTGAAAGCGACTATGCCAATAAATAATTGGCCGGGCTTTTAACAATGACAACACCGTTAAATTAATATCGATGGATGAAGGCAGAAGCATGAATCAACAGTTTGAGCAGGAATTACAAAGCAGCTGGCAAGAGCGTCAGGAATACGCAGAAATGATGTTGCCCCTTATTGGTAAGTTGTACCGCAATAAGGCAGTTGAAATTTCAGTTTATGGACGCTCGCTACTGAACGCTAGTGCTATTGATGTTATTAAAGCGCACCGCAAAGTGCGTCTGCATGAAGGCATTAAGCTACGCCTACGCGAAAGCTATCCCATTTTAGAAGCTTTGAGCAATATGAAACTTGCTCCCGCCCAAATTGATATTGGTAAATTGGCTTTTGATTTTCATTACGGTTCTGCGGTCGACAACAGCGACCTTACGGCCTACCTCAACGAAAAACTAAACGACGTTGCCGACAAAGAGGACGCTCAGAAGCCTCAGGATGTTGTACTTTATGGTTTTGGCCGTATAGGTCGTTTACTTGCTCGCTTACTCATAGAGCGTCAAGGTAAAAACAACAAGCTTCGCTTGCGTGCCATTGTGGTACGTGGCGGGCGTGATGGCGATTTAGAAAAACGCGCAAGCTTACTTCGTCGCGATTCCGTACATGGCCCATTCAATGGGAGTATCACAGTTGATCACGAACGCAATGCATTGAAAGCAAATGGTTCGTACATTCAAGTGATTTATGCCAATAGCCCTGATGAAGTGGATTACACCCAGTATGGTATCGATAACGCTATCATCGTAGATAACACGGGTATTTGGCGCGACCGCGATGGTCTTGGTCTTCACCTTAAGGCGAAAGGCGCGGCTAAAGCAATTCTTACCGCACCAGGCAAAGGTGACATCAAAAATATCGTACACGGTGTGAACGATGAAGAGGTAACGCCAGAAGACACTATTGTTTCTGCTGCTAGCTGCACAACTAACGCCATTACGCCAGTACTTAAAGCGCTAGACGAAGAATACGGCATTGAGAATGGTCATGTTGAAACCGTTCACTCTTACACTAATGACCAAAATCTTATCGATAATTATCATAAGGGTGACCGTCGTGGACGTAGTGCGCCACTTAACATGGTTATTACCGAAACGGGCGCAGCGAAAGCAGTTGCCAAAGCTTACCCGAAATTAGCAGGTAAACTAACCGGTAACGCTATCCGCGTACCTACACCTAATGTATCGCTAGCGATTTTGAATCTAAACCTTAAAACGTCAGTGGACCGCATTACAGTTAATGAGTTCTTGCGCGATACCGCGTTATTCTCAAAGCTTCAACACCAAATTGACTACACGGCAAGTAAAGAGATTGTATCTACAGACTTAGTAGGCTCTCGCGCTGCGTCTGTGGTTGACTCTCAGGCAACTATCGCCGCAGACAACCGTCTAACGCTTTACGTATGGTACGACAATGAGTTTGGTTACAGCTGTCAGGTATTGCGCGTAGTGCGTGACATGGCAGGGCTAAGTTTCCCTACGTTGCCGCTGTAAGTAACACGCATTACAAGAAACTGTACAAAAAACCGACCTAAGTGGTCGGTTTTTTGATGGTGTAAACATTTTGTATACTATTGATAGTACAAAACCCGCTGTGTGCGTGGAATTTCTGTTTACGTCTATGCTAAATTAGCGCTCAAATAATGAGGAAAACGACAGTCTATGCATATTTCCAGTCAATTCGACAGCGGTAACATTGAAGTTGTTAGCGCACAATCACCAGACGATATCCGTCTAACCATTCCCAACGACAACCAATCTGAATTTGCACAGTGGTTCCATTTCCGTTTAGTCGGCGAAACTTTTGTTACGCACACCATGACCATCGGTAACCTGACAAAATCAGCGTATCCAGAGGGTTGGAAGGGATATAACGTTCTAGCGTCTTACGACCGTCAAACATGGTTTAGAATTCCTAGTGAATTTGACGGCGACAACCTTACGTTCTCGCTAACGCTAGAACAACCGAGCGTCTATTTTGCGTATTTTATTCCTTACAGCTACGAACGCCATCTCGATCTTGTTCACGACGCGCAAATGTCATTACTGTGCGAGCATAAATTCTTAGGCCTTACCCTAGATGGCCGTGATATGTCTATGCTGGTTATCGGTGAAGAAACGCCGGAAAAGAAAAAAGTATGGATTACGGCTCGTCAACACCCTGGTGAAACCATGGCCGAGTGGTGTGCAGAAGGTATCATCTACCGTTTGCTTGATGGGCAAGATGGTTTGGCGCGACAGTTGCTTGATAACGCTGTCTTTTACATAGTACCAAACATGAACCCAGACGGCAGTGCACGCGGTCACCTGCGCACCAATGCTGTAGGTACCAATCTTAATCGCGAGTGGGCGACACCTACGCAGGAAAAAAGCCCGGAAGTACTTTACGTACTTAACGCAATGAGCGAAATTGGTGTAGATATGTATCTTGATTTGCACGGTGATGAGGCATTGCCGTACAACTTTGTTGCAGGAAGTGAAGGTAACCCTAGCTACAATGACACCATTAAAATGCTTGAAGATACGTTTAAAGGCGCGCTTTTAAACGCAACGCCAGAGTTTCAAGATGAGTTTGGCTACGATAAAGATGAGCCAGGTAAGGCTAACTTAACCGTGGCTTCGAATGCAGTGGGCGAGAAGTTCAAATGTATGGCCTACACGGTAGAAATGCCATTTAAAGACAACGCAGATGTACCAGACGACATATACGGTTGGTCAGTACAGCGCAGCCGTCAATTAGGTGAAGATTTGCTAATTGGTGTAAACGCAGTTGTTAAAAAGCTAAAAGCATCAGAGCAATAAAATAAAAATAAGGAAGTAAAAGCTTCCGCAAAAAAGGCCTCGACAAAAAGAGGCCTTTTAATTATCAAAATAAAACAACAATTAAACATAATAAAAAAGGGGAATAACGTTGGAAGGGTTATATGGTTTTCTAACTATGCTCGATGGTTTCTTAGGGGGCGCGTTCTGGTTTCCTTATGTACTGTTAGGCGTAGGTCTTTTCTTTACGGTTTATCTTAAGTTTCCGCAAATTCGTTTCTTTAAACATGCTTGGCAGGTTGTTACCGGTAAGTTTGATAAAGAAAGCGATCCAGGCGACACCACGCATTTTCGCGCACTAACTACCGCACTGTCTGGCACTGTGGGTACAGGTAATATCTCAGGTGTTGCATTCGCTATTTTCCTTGGTGGTCCTGCTGCACTATTTTGGATGTGGGTGACCGCCTTTTTGGGTATGACGACGAAGTTTGTTGAAGTAACTCTGTCACATAAATACCGCGTAAAAACAGAAGATGGCACCATGGCTGGTGGCCCTATGTATTATATGGATCGTCGCCTTAACATGAAGTGGTTAGCGGTAGCCTTTGCTATTGCCACAGTAGTAAGTTCATTTGGTACGGGTAATCTTCCGCAAAGTAATGGTATAGCGCAAAGTATTGAAGCTACCTTTGGCTTCGAACCTTGGTTGGTAGGTAGTGTACTGGGTATTCTTCTTGCCTTGGTCATTCTTGGTGGTATCCAACGAATTGCAGCGTTTACAGCGCGTGTTGTTCCGGTTATGGCAGTTATTTACCTTATTGGTGCACTTGCCGTTATTTTCGCTAATCTAGAAAATATCGGGCCTTCGTTTGCCGCAGTTATCGGTGATGCGTTCACCGGTTCAGCTGCAGCAGGTGGTTTCTTGGGGTCTTCGTTAGCTTATGCGTTTAACCGAGGCGTTAACCGAGGTCTGTTTTCAAACGAAGCGGGCCAGGGCTCTGCGCCTATTGCGCATGCAGCAGCAAAAACAAAAGAGCCTGCGTCAGAAGGTATGGTCTCGCTACTTGAGCCTTTCATCGACACCATTCTAATATGTACTGTTACTGGTTTAGTTATTCTTTCATCAGGCGTTTGGAAAGAAAAACACGAAAACGTATTCGACCGTTCAGACATGTACTTTGTAGCCGGGCAATATGATGATTCAAACCAAGCTGATGTAGATAAACTTTACGGATATCTGAATGAGATTGATGGAAACAGCGTAGAGCCGTACACAGGGTCTATCACCGTAGTAAATGGTACTGCCGTAAGCGATGGATTTACCCTACTTAACGCGCGTTCTATCGCAGAAGACGTGAAGTACGCAGTAGGTAGTGAAGACTTGTTTACCGGTACATTAAAAATTGTCGACGGAAAACCAGTTAAAGATAATCTTGAAGTGAGCGGTAAGTCGCTAGTTCACTCAGCAGCGCTCACCACTATTGCTTTTACGCGTGGTTTCTTTGGCGATGCGGGGCAGTATATTGTCTCAATTGGCTTAATGTTATTTGCTTTCTCAACCGCTATCGCTTGGTCTTATTATGGCGATCGCGCAATGACCTACCTGTTTGGTCCTCGCTCTGTAATGCCGTATCGCGTTATTTACGTGGCAGGCTTTGTTTGGGCGGCATTCTCTGATACCACGCTTGTTTGGGCGCTTTCTGCCGTGGCAATTGTAGTAATGACGCTTCCGAACTTGTTTGGCATCATGCTGCTATGTAAGGAAATGAAAGAAACGGTCAACGACTACTGGTCTCGACACAAAAAATAGTATGTAAGCTACCTTTAGTACTGCTCTTTTCAGGTATTTAGAAGAAGGAGAGTACAGAAAGCTAGCCAGTAAAAATGCGCAGTGGTGAACTTTGTACAAAAGTTAACACCCTGCGCATTTTTGTTTTGTAACGAAGAAGCTAATCCATAGAATCGACTTCATTGTTGTGGTGAACTTCAGTATGATACCCGTCCGCGTAGAATGTTGGCGTATTTGATTGCGCTGAAGCATTTCTAATCCGCACCCAGTAAACAGGAGCAACATATGGCATTAGTTGACTGTCCTTCATGTAATAAAAAAACGTCTGATAAAGCAAAGACGTGCCCTCACTGCGATTTTAAAATCGGAGACGCTACCTCAGAAGATATAGAGCGCAAACAAAGCTTACAAAGATTTAAAAAATTAGCGAGTATCCAGAACCAGTCGCTTATTGCTATGCTGATATTTGTTGCGAGTTTTGGCTTCATGTATTGGGGCGGAACCCGCCCGGGCGATTTGCAACATAATTTAGCTATTTTGGGCGCTGTGGTTGGCTTTGTATGGTACTTAGTAAACCGCGCGCGAATTGTTTACATAAAGCGTTTTTCCTAAATGAATATAGAAGCACTATTAGCCAGTATGACGCCGGAGATTTACGAGCGTCTGCGTCAGGCAGTTGAAACAGGTAAATGGCCTGACGGTACGGCTCTGAACGAAGAACAAAGAGCAAGCAGCATGCAGGCTGTAATGCTCTATCAAGCAAAAATAGAAAAGTCCTCTGAACACATGACTGTAGGCGAAAGCGGCGAAATTGTGCATAAAAGCAAAGCCGACTTTAAACGCTCGTTACGCGATGAGCAGAATGATAAAAATACAATAGCGCGGTTTAAACAGGATGATATTTAGTCGTATATTTGCGCCTTCGCACCAAAGCCCAAAGCCTGAAAAAAGGATGCAGGCAATCGAGAATCTTTCTCCCGATAAGGCACAGGAAAAAACAATTCTTCACGAACTGGCATTTAATGACGAAGATGCAAATGTCAGTCTAGCGGCACTCGAAAAGCTAAACAGCTTTGTACTGTGGCTTAAAATGTCGCAAATTGCCAAGCAGTCCCGGGTGAAAAAAGTGGCTGAGAAAAAGGTAAACGCCGCTTTGTTAGGTGATGGTGATGTCACGCTTTCCCGCCAAGAGGTTTTTTCGTTTTTAACTGAAACGGCCAACGCCGACTTAGTGGTGCAGTTGATACCGCAAATGTTGAAAAAAGAGCCCACGGTCTTGGAAGACGACAATTTAGCTAGGGCGCTTATTGAAAAAGTGGGCAAGCCTTCGTTTACTCAGTTTGTCTTTTTAGAGGGGGCTAGTAGCCAGCTGCGAACCCAGTTAATCAACGCCCATTCAGACGTTTCAGATTTGCAGAAGCTTGCTAGAAAAGTGTCTTGTGATGCGCTTACAGCGCAAATTAATGCGCGTATTGAAGCTATCAAAGAGGCTGCAAAGCGCCCTGTAGAGCTTAAAAAACAACTTACTTTGGGGCTTTCTAAATATCAGGCTCTGCTCGACAAGTCAGATGTAGAAACCATTGATGAAAAGCGTAATGAGCTTGAAAGCGGGTTGACAGGCCTGTTTGCTCAAATTGACTTACTCACTCAGGACGAGCGCGCTGATTACGAAGAAAAGCGCGCACGTATAAGTGAGCAACTCGAGCGATACTTAAGCCGTATTCGCCCTGCGTGGGAAGAAAAGCAACGAGCGTCACAACGGGCTAATACTAAAGCCTTGTGCGAGCAGCAGCTGACTTACGCCAAAGAGCAGGTTTCCTGGCTCTACAACAGCAGGCTTTGTGACGCTACGCTTGCTGATGTGGCTACAGTTAATGAAAGCGTACGCGGAGTTGAAGCAACACTCGAACAGCTAGCGCGCTTGGATGGTGAGTCTACAACTGATAAGCGCATTACACAGATTAAACACTCTGTTGACGAGCTAAACGAGCAGCTTGATCGCTTCTCTATGCAGCAGCAATACGGTCAAAAGCTACTGATAAAACTTCAGTCTCTCGAGGATATCGCCGCAAAGATCGTTGCGTTAAGTGATAGCGTTTCGGAAAAAAGTACTCGCGATTTGAGCGCCGGAGAAGCTAGCGCTTCGGCTGAGGACTTGAGCCAACTGAATGGTGGCGACGAAGTCAAAGCGACGCTTAAAGCGGAGTTCGACGAAGCGCGTCAAGCGTATAAAGCGCTAAGTGGCGAAATCCGTGCCGTTCCTAAAGCACTTTCTAAGCGCTTTAACGCAGCGACTAGCAGTGTGAATGCCAAAGAGCGTGCTCAGAAATCTAAAGAAAATGAGCAAGTGAAGCACGTTAGAAAGCACATTAGCGTTATTGATAACTTGATTTCTCAAGGCAAGTTTCGCGCTGCTATTTCGAAGTTTTCAAAGCTCCAAGAAAGTTATGATGCACTGCCAAACACAGCGAAAAAGAGTGTTGAAAAACGATTTGAAAAGACAGCTGGCGATGTGTCGCGCCTAGAAGGATGGCAAGATTACCTGGCAGCGCCACGCAAGCCCGCTCTTGTGGCAGAAGCCCAGGCACTCGCAGATACTGCGCCTGATGACATTAAGCAGAGAAGTGAGGCCATTAAATATCTGCGTAAGCAATGGTTATCGCTAACGCCGTCCTCATCAAATAACGACGAAAGCAGCGATAACAGTTTACAGCAGCAGTTTGATGATGCACTTGAAAAAGCGTTCGAGCCATGCAGAGCGTATTACGCCAAATTAGACGAACAACGCATCGCCTCGCGTGAGCAGCGCGAATCCATCATCAATACAGTTAAGGCAATGGATATTAATATGCCAGAAGCCGAGCTGGTGAAGGCATTTGATAGAGCATCTAAAAAATGGCATAGCGCAGGCCAGGTTGAGCGTGAAGTATACGAGCAGTTGAGACAAGAGTGGAAGACGGTTTCTTCGCCTATCCAAGATAAAGTGAGCCAGTGGCAAAGTGATAACAAAGCTCAAAAGCGCGCTTTGGTTGTTAAGGCTCAGCAGCTTTCCACAGGAGAAGATATAGCAGATGCTGCCGATAAGGCCCAGCAATTGCAAAAGCAATGGAAGCAAATAGGTCACGCCGGCAAACGCGAAGAGAGTAAGTTGTGGGCAGAGTTTAAAGCGGCAAACGATTCGGTTTTTGAACGTTTAAAAGCGCAGCGCAAACTGCAGAACAATGCATCAAATGCATTAGTTGATTCTTTGCTGAGTCAAGTTGAAGCTATCGATATTAACAGTGATGATGCTGGGTTTACCCAAGCCGTCGACGCAGTGCAAGCACAGCTAAGTGACTTGCCTAAAGCGCAGAGAAGTAAAATCGAACGAAAACTAGAATCTATTGAAAAAAAGCGAGAGACGCTAGCGAAAAGTGCACAGTCGCAAGCTCGCGTAGCCCGAGCTGAAGCGCTTGTCTCATTACTTCAGTTGAGCGTTGGTGAGGGCAGTGGTGATGAACAATCATTGGCAGAAACAATGGGCAAGCGGTGGTCAAGTTTACTTGGACAGTCTACTGGTAGTGCAATGAGCCAACACGATAGGCAATGGTTGACGGTAGCGCTAGAAGTAGCGGCGGGTGTGCCTAGTCCTGACGCTGATGCTTCGATTCGCTCTAGCGTACAACTACAAATGATGACATCTAAGTTAGAACAGGGTGAGGCGGCTACGGCTTCCGACATTCTTGCTGATTGGCTATCTTATGATTCGATAGATAAGGCGGACAAAAATCTGATTCAACGTGTCGTCGCAGTAATTGGTGCTAACCCTGAAATAGTGGCTTAATCGGAAAACTAAATGGAAAACAGTGTTGAGTTTCAATTTGAAACTGAAATGTCTGCGTATCGTTTTTTAAATACCGTAAAGCATATTGATGCTGAAGGGTTGAGAGTAAAATTTGGACGTTCTGACCATCATGTAAGTGTACGGTATCGTTATGGGATAGGGGAGTTTGATTCTACGCTATCTACACTGGATGATCTTGCTCGAGAATTAGGTGGTGAAGAAGTCTCTTAACGAGACCGTTAGACAGTATAGGTTTAATCAATACATACAAGAAGGGCCAGACAGCGGTCTGACCCTTCTTTCATAAAGATAAAATTAACAGTCTTTATCTTCAGCGTTTGCGCCTTCTTTCACATCTTCACAAGCGTCTTCAACGGCGTTACCTGCATCGGTAACCATTTCGTCTAATTCTTCGCCTGCGTCTTCTGCTTCACCGTCACCGCATGCCGCTAGTGATAGTGCAAATGCTGATGCTACTAATACCTTTGATAAATTTTTAAATGTAAACATATCCTTACTCCTTTTTCCTAATAAAATATTTTTAGGCCCTTGGTGATTTTCCACGTAGCGCATTAGCGATAAGTGAAATTACCAACAACGCGATAAACACAAAGAAAAGAAATTGTGCGATACCTGTTGCTGCACCTGCGATGCCTCCAAAACCAAAAACTGCTGCAATAATGGCGATGATAAAAAATGTGATTGCCCAACCTAGCATAACTAAATCCTCGTATTGCTTCCGTTACTTTCGTAGTAACTAATGCTAGCTTTATGCCTAGTTTTTAAGTTATTGAAAAATATGGTTTAAATCTATTTTTTTTAGAGTTTAGAATGAAAAATGGTTAGTAATAAAGGACACGATTACACAAACGAATGCATTTTTTACATGATTGTGAGAAGTCCTTATTCTACTGCTTGCTTAAAATTGATGGAGTTATCACTGTTAAACAGTTATCTGATTTAGTAAATCTGAGCGAAAGGTAATGTCATCGACTCTTTTTAAAAGAGGCTAATCTGACACCGGCACAATTTGTAGAAAACAATAGAATGCAGCTAGTCTGCGAGCTGTTAACCACGAAAGAAAAAGAAATAGAGACTATTGTATTAGTTGTTGGTTTTAGAAGGTATCAAGGTTTTGCTCGTGCATTTGAGCCATGCTTTTCAGTAACTCCAACTACGTACCGAAAAGCATTTCTATTAAAAAACTGAAGTTGCTATGTATTGGTAAATACAATGACGTTCAGTTAGTTGGCGTTTTTGGACTCTAGAGGCTCCGAAAGTATTTCTGAAACAGTGAAGACTTTCTTACCTAATCGAGTTTTATCATTCGCCATCTTTACATCAATAGTAAAGTAGATGTCGTTAATCTGAGTTGTCACTACATCGTTTGTGCTTGGTACGGCCATAGGCTGTGCCACTTCATCACAACCAGACATTGTGCATTGCCTGTCTGTTTGAAAAACCGCCGGCTTCTCTTTGCCTGCTGTAATTTCTCGCGCTATAACAGGCTTTTTATCAATATTTGTTTTAACCACTTCTAAATAGGTAAACTCCTGCTCCTGGGCGACTTCGGCAGCGCGATATAGAGCGTACTGCTGTACCTTGTCGGCAGGCGTCTTATCGGTCGCTTTAAATAGGACTTGATACTGATTTGCAGAAATTTTTTCGCTTGAATAGCCATACGCGGCTTTAGATTTTGCTGACTTGTATGGGGTAGGGGCTGCTACTGGTGTTGATGAACACCCTACTATCGCAAAGCTTAATGCCGCACCTACAGAGGTAAGGAGTATACGGCTACTTTTAATTTTTCTTTTGATGTTCATCTCACAAATTCCTTAATACTGTGACTACTGAAACAAAGAGAATAATGCAGTTCTACCTAAAACCATTAACGCCCGATTGCGCTTTGCTTTAGGTTTAGCGTCTACTGCGCCCTTGTACGCCCCAACAGAGGCAATGCCAAGTAAAGTCTCTGGCTTACCTATCAATAATGAACATTGCCTTTTTGCTTGTGTAAGTGCAACATCTGCATGATGTTTTTGAGAAAAATAGGCGTGTTCCTTTTGCGCAATATCTCGTATATTTGCTTTTAAAAATATGTTCATAGTACTCACCTCACAAACATTAAAGGGACTCAAACAAAGGGGTTCTCAACATGCCCTTGAGTGTACGTTCTATTCAAAGACTCTACGCCATGTCTGAATTAATCTGCCTAAACTTAGATAGTTAAACGCATTTTGAGCAAGTTTAAAGAAACCAAATGCCGCAAGGCTATTTAATACTAATAGCACAAGCGGTACTACCACATAGTGCACGCCTGCATTATGTAGAATAGCGCCAATAGCGATATTTAAAATAAGCCAGCAGACCGTACCAACGGCGAACGCGGCGAGACATGCAAAAACAGTGACGAAAAAACTCTTCTTAACCAGCATGAGTTCACTATTAGTGAGCTCAAGAAATGCAAAGCCCTGTTCTTTCTTTTGAGAAAATGCTTCTTTGAACGCGGTGAATACGTCTGAGAATGACGGGTCGGGGTATTGTTGCTGGGTTGACGATTCGTCAGCCGCTGACGCCGAGGAGTTTTTCTTTACTGTAGCGTCTACGTAAAGCTTCGCCTGCGCCGAAGGTGGCGTCAGGCGAAATGGATTTTCATGGCACGCGCTGTAACGTGCTTTGTGAAAATCTGGAGTTCTCATAATATTACTTCTTACGCAGAAGCGATGTTACTAGCATACCCGCCGCAAAAGCGATACCTGCAGTTGTAACAGGATTTTCAATTGCGTATTTACGTACCTTCGATGCTTGCCACTTCTGCTCCGCTAAACGCTTTCTTTCTGACATGTTTTCTGCAGACGATGAGGCTGTACGGCGAATGTTTTCTTCCGCAACACCCGCACTATCTGCAAGCTTGTCTACTGATGCGTGAAGGGTGTCTTTTAGTTGGTCCGTTACTGGGTGACTCGGTTCAGCCACACTGTTAGTACTATTGGTTTTAACAGTTTGGGGTTTTGCTGAAGCTTGTGTAGCCATAATACTCTCCTTAATATTTTGGGTTCACAATAACTACTGCAACGGCTGTACCAATAGAATAAATCCTTTATTTACAAAGGGATAGAGAGGTTGGTTATCTGGGAGGGTGAAAGGTTTGCAAAAGAAACGCGTTATCCTTGCAAACCCCTGTAATATTTTCTTAGTCGTTAAAACGAAAGCTTAGCTTCCACCTACGACGGATGCGAGGTCATCTTTTGAAACCGGCTTAAGCAGCGCACTATCTATTCCTATTGCGTCCATTGCTTCTTGTTCGGCTTCATGTCCGCTGACTATAGTAAGCAGTGCATCGGGTAATTCTTCTTTGAGCTCACCAGCAAGGTCATACCCATTGTAATCTGGTAACGTTAGATCCATTAATACATGATCAAAGTCAGCGTTTTGTGCGGTACTTAGTGCATCAGCACCGCAATACTCGGTAGTAACTTCATGTCCTAAGTGCGTTAAAAATAGCTGCAGTAGTTCAGCAGCATCTTCATCATCCTCAATCACCAAGATACGTTTGCTTCCGGGACTATCTTCATTATTGTGCTGAGGCGTATTTTTCGCTGATGAAGCTGTACTCATATAGGATTCAAACTCTTCGTTTGAAGGCATGTTTTCCTCTGGTGCATAAGGTTTTTGTATCGGCATGTCTGCAACTTGTGCTTCTACATTGGTAAACGTAACGTGATCGCCAGGAGGAAGGTATTGAGAAAGAAGTTGAGCTAAGGCAAAGCGATCTATTGGCTTACCTATAACGTCGTTAAAACCTTCCCGTATCAGTGACTCTCTTAGTCCTTTGCGACTGGCTGCGGTAACCGCAATAACGGGAATATCTTTGCCATGGCGACGGATAGCGTGTAATGCTTCAATACCGTTCATTACAGGCATGTGAATATCCATGAGAACTAAGTCAAAAGGTTGATTGTGTTCATCGGCCTGTAAAACGGCTTCCAGTGCTTTAACACCATTTTCGGCGTAACTTATATCTGCCTGAGACTGGCTTACTAGGTGTCCGGTAAGGCGCCGAATTTCTCTTAAGTCATCGACAATCAGTACTCTGCCGGTAACATTCAAATCGATACTGCTAGCTTCGACGGTTTGTATCTGACCAAGCTCTAAGTCAACGAGAGGTTGTTTAGATATATCGCCGGGATCAATATCAAATGTGAATGTACTACCTTCCCCAAGTCGAGATGACACATCTATATCGCCGCCAAGCTTAGTGACAAGCTCTTTACAAATAGCTAGACCGAGGCCGGCGCCACCGTGATTAGCGCGCATTACATCTTCAATTTGCTCGAAAGGCTGAAAGATATTGATCAATTTGTCTGGAGGCATACCAATGCCAGTATCGTCTACGGAAAATCTAAGTAAATGAGACTTTTCACTATCTATTGGATTATCGTCAAGGGCTATAGTGAGTGTGATACTGCCCTTATCGGTGAACTTAACCGCATTAGAAATAAGATTAAGGAGCACCTGGCGAAGTCGAGTGGGGTCTGTCTGGATAAATTCAGGAATTTTGGTATTAGAAACCACATTTAAACTCAGCCCTTTATCTTTGGCGTTCAGTCGCATCAACGAGTGAATATCGGTCAAAAATGCCGATAAATTCACATCTTTAATGTTTAGCTCAAGCTTCTCTGCCATTATGCGCGACATGTCGAGTAAGTCGTTGAGGAGGCTCAACAAATGTTTTCCGTTTGAATGAATTATCGATAGCTCTTGTTGAAACGGACTATTTCTTGAGTCATCAATGAGAAGCTCAGTGTAGCCTAAAATAGAGGTGAGAGGAGTGCGCAATTCATGACCAAGGTGGGCAAGGAATTTGTCTTTCGCTTTATTCTTTTGTTCAACCTTGTTACGTTCAAGTCGCTCGTTTTCTATATCGCGACGAACCATAGCGTAGCGGATAGTGCGCATAAAGCGCGGCGTTTCGATCTCAGACTTCTGCAGATAATCAGCGGCGCCCGCGCGCATTACCATTTCATCTACGGTAACGTCTGATTGACCCGTTAAAATAACCACAGGCAGGCTAAATTGATTCGATTTTAGAACGCCCAATACGTCTATGGCATTCTCAGCGCCTAACAAGTAGTCAAGCAAGCACAAATCAAAGTTTTCGGTTTTCAGTGCCTCTATTGCGTCGAGACTGTTTGTCACCCACGTTAGCTCAAATTTAGGTGACTCACACTGTTCTAGATAGTCAGAAGTTAAGAAGTAATCATCTTCATCATCTTCTACCAATAGAATTTTAATAACCTCTGACATCTAGTACCTCTTTTATTCGTGTGGTAACTCTACAAACTCTATCCAATAACGTCCTAAGGCACGCATTAGTTCAACCAATCCCTCGAAATTAACTGGTTTGGTAATATAAGAAGCGCACCCGAGGTCATAACCGCGGAGCATGTCTTCCTCTTCTTTTGATGTTGTTAAGATAACAACGGGGATACTGCGTAGTTTTGGGTCGTTTTTAAGTTCCTGAAGTGCTTCGCGACCATCTTTTCTTGGCATATTTAAGTCAAGCAAGATTAGGCTAGGTCGAGGGGCGGAAGCAGGATCTGTATATTTGCCCTCATGACGGAGAAACTCTAACAACTCCACGCCGTCTTCAACACAAAACAAATTATTTAGGACGCGACTTTCTTGTAGTGCGTCGACGGTTAATAGACGATCGTCTTCATCATCGTCGGCCATCAAGATATTGATTGGTTGGGTTTGTTTACGCGTCATTGTGTGTCTCTCCACTATTGTTGTTAGAACCAAACGGCTCGCTGTCCACCGGCACTATTATTGAAAACGTAGCCCCGTGTCCTAGTGCGCTCATTGCAGTAATTTGACCATTATGTCTTTCTACTATTCTTCGGCATACAGCAAGCCCTATACCTGTGCCTTTATACTCGCTTCTACCGTGAAGGCGTTGGAATGGAGCGAATATTTTCTCTGCAAATGACTGGTCAAAACCAATACCGTTGTCGGTAACCGTAATTTTTATCCAGTCGTATTCCTCAGACATAATTATATCCCGTGTATCTTCTTCACTTGCTTTGTGTAGATTGATTTTGACAACGGGTGTAACGCCTTCACTTTGAAATTTAAGTGCGTTAGAGATCAAGTTTAAAAATAGTTGCTCGAGCTGTGTTTTATCACCTCGAATGGTAGGCATATTTTCGCTTACGTCTATTTGTGCCGACTTTTCATCAATGGCGATTTCTAAATCGTCCAGTACACTTTGGATAGCATTATCTAAGCTCACTTCACTAAAATCTTTACCACGGGTTGAAACACGTGAAAACGCGAGAAGGTCGGAGATAAGCATCGACATACGCTCAGCTGCGTTTAACATTCGCGCAAGATAATCTTTACCTCGCTCATCAATAACGTCGCTGTACCCCGATTCTAGCCGGTTGCCGAACGCCCGAATTTTACGAAGAGGTTCTTGCAGATCGTGTGACGCGACAAATGCAAAATCTTCTAATTCTCGGTTACTTCTGGCTAGCTCATCGGAATAGAGACTCAGTTCCTGTGTACGTTCTTCTATGCGAGTTTCTAAATCTTCATTTACCGATTCAAGATCGGCCTGATACTTCTCGTGCTCTCGAGAGTTGATTTTCAGTAATAGAAAAACTGCAATAACGAGTAATAGGGTAGTAGCCGATGAGATAATCAGTGTGTTTACTGAGTCCCTTCGCAAGCTCATTAAATTTGCTAAATGCGTACCTTGCATACCACGTTCGGATGTATCAATTTCACGGAATAACTCTTCAAAGCGTCTGTAAAGATCAATACCTTTATCGCTTTCGACTAATTTGATGGCGTCTCTCTGCTTTCCTTCCTTTATGAGTTCGACGACTTTGATAACCTCGTTAATCTTTGCCTTAGTTAGATTAAGCAGTTCCTCAATTCTTACTGATTGTTCATCGATATCAGAGGAATAGGAGCTTACTTCCACTTCGTCCATCAACTCGCCGATAACGCCAAGGGTTTCTGTGTAATCAGTTAGATATTCTTCATCATCTGTAAGCATGTAGCCCCTTTGACCAGACTCTACGCGCAGCACCGCTACATGAAGCCTATTTACTGCATTGATTACCCGGTTAGTGGTAAACAACCGCGCTTCGAGTGCTGACAGGTCGTTAAGTGTACTGACTACATAAAAAGAATTCGCTGTCATAACAACAATGATGACTACAACCAAAATTATCCAGCTGTAAATAGAAGACAGAATTTTAGAGATCATTTATTCATTCCGCATCATTCTCACCCAGTTCTGACGTCATTTCAGAAAGGGTCTCGCTGCAGTCTTTTGCACTGCTTATTATTTTATCCAACGCCGCTAATGCCTTTTCGGGCGCAACGTCTCCGTTTAGTGCCATTTTTACTAGCTCTGCCTGCATAGATATTCTATTTAAAGGTTTCCGAGCATCGTGAACGAAAACGCTCAGCCGTGAGAATTCTTCGCTAGTCATATCGAATACCTCTCATTACTCGTCTTTGCTTAGGTCGCCGTATGCATGAAGGCGGTTGTACAGCGTTTTTGTACTTATTCCTAACATTTCTGCGGCCGTGGTTTTATTTCCACTTACTTTCTCTAATGTGGCGTATATAAGCTCTTTTTCTACATCTTCAATGGTTCTGCCAGCTTGAAGGGCGGGAGTGGTACTTTGCTTTTGTGCAAAAGGAGATTCAATAGTTTTGGGTAGCTCAATCTCGCTTTTCTCAGGGTCGCTCATAATTGCGGCACGATGTACAAAGTGTCTCAATTCACGAACATTACCTGGCCAATCGTAAGCTTGAAGTGTCTCAAGTTGATTATCTTCCCATTTAAAATGAGACCCGTTGTCTTTATTAAATTCGGCAATAAAGGTTTTCGCTAGCAGGGGAATATCTTCTTTTCTTTCACGTAAAGGTGGGATAGTAATTGGGAAAACTGCCAGCCTGAAATAAATATCTTCTCGCAATACTTTACTCTGCGCAATTTCTTCCATTGTCCGGTTTGTTGCAGATACCACGCGACAATTTACCGGAATTGACTTTGTACCTCCCACGCGAAGCACTACTTTGTTTTCAAGTACGCGTAAAAGGTTAGGCTGCATATCAATAGGCATTTCTGTGATTTCATCTAAGAAAAGGGTGCCTCCCTCAGCCTGTTCAAAAACACCTTCTTTACGACCTACTGCTCCGGTGAAGGCGCCTTTTTCGTGGCCGAATAGTTCACTACCAATTAATTCTTTAGAGAATGCACCGCAGTTTGTGGCGATATATGGGCCTTCACTTTCTGAAGCTCGGTGAATTGCAGCTGCAACCACTTCTTTACCAACGCCACTTTCACCTAACAGCATAACGTTAGCGCTTGTTTTGCTAACCCTTGAAATGAGTTTGTATAACTCTTTCATCACGGGTGACTCACCGATAAGTAAGTCGAAGTGTTTTTCAATCGTTTCTTCTTTAGGTTGTTTTTCTTTTGTTTTTTTACTTAATACTGCCTCGATTTCCTCGCGCTGTATTGGCTTGACGAGATAGTCTACGGTAGGTCCGCATAAGCCTTTAATTACGCTCTTAACCGATGGGTGGCCGGTAATCAAAGTAACGCGAGGACGCTTAGGAAGCGCATCAAGCTCGTTAAATAGATGAGCGCCACTTCCATCGGGCAACATAAAATCTAACAGTACGTGATCGAAAGTTTCTTTTTGTAGCCAGTCGCGAGCTTCAGCTAATGTCGCAGCTGTGAGGACGTCGTGGCCTAAAAACTCAATAATAGTACAAGCTACTTCTGTAAACTCGGCGTCATCATCAACTAAAAGTACGGTTAGCACGTGGATGTCCCTCTCTATTACTTTCCATTTAAAATATGGAAGAAAATCAATGTCATAGTTTTATCATAAACAGCAAGAAAAGATAACTAGATACCTACTTATAGTCACTTATTTCTTAGCGTTATGTTGTTTAGTTCGAGTAACACAAAGTTAGCGTTTAAATAAGTCGCCTCAAATATCTAAACTCAGTAATGTGAACGACCGTTCGATACGCCACTATCGTAATTTGATTTAATTGGCTTTCGGTATATCAAATAAACATAAGGTGTTACCTATTTACACACAGTTGCAAAAAGTATTCCCAATAACTTTTGAGATGCTGGTGAAGAAGGCTGTGGCACATTTTTCGCACAAATTGGAAGAAGAGCACCCCTTTTATTGGTGATGTATAAAGATAAGATTTGTAATGTTTGCGTATTGAAGGACCGCGTTTGCTCTTTTAAATAAGAGGACTACAGCGAAATTTATATCAAAGGAATTGAAAATGTGGACAAAAACAGCTGAAAGATCAATGACCTTGACAGAGCTGCTGACAAAAATGCAGCCTCGCGCTAGTCAGAATTCGTTTTATTTCGCAGATTTTTGGGAAGTGATGGAAAAGCGTGGTTTTGGTCCTATGCTGGCACTCCCATCTTTTATCGCTTGCACGCCATTAGGCGCTATTCCAGGTGTACCTTCTTTAACCGGTGTGACGATTTTACTTATTGCATTGCAAATTTTACTCGGTAGCAGACATCCATGGTTACCTCAAAAAGTAATGGACATACACTGCGACGCTGACCGACTACGCCATATTGTTGAAAAAGTAAAACCCTATGCTGTTAGCGTCGATCGCTTTCTTGTTCCCCGTTGTTTTTTTATGAGGCAACCCGTGTTTCGTTCTTTAATTGCACTGAATTGTGTAGGCTGCGGTTTGGTAATGATCCCCCTCGAGCTTGTTCCCTTTATGGGCCTAATTCCCGCATTGTCAGTGTTCATTATGGCTGTCGGAATGGCGACAGACGATGGTGCAGTCGCCTTGATAGGTGTATCAATATCGCTGTTTGGGTTTTTGTTAGGCTTTCAACATCTGCCTGCTGCGGTTAGTTAATATGCTTGCTAGTCTGAGCAGGACTCGAGCATAACATCTGAAGTGGGCAGATTCATTGTTTGGTACCTCAGTTCTCCCATAAACGCACGCGCTGCTGGACCCAAGGTGTCTCCATCTTCAAAAGAAAGATAGAGGAGGGCCTTTCTCAAGGCAGCGTTGTTATCCAAAGGAAGCGGGACAAGAGTACCGTCTTCTAATTCGTCTTTGATAATTGCAATAGGCAGCCACGCAAACCCCAATCCTTGAGCAATGATATCTAACGATGTTCTTACGTGACTCACCGTCCAACGTTGTTCTGCACCTAGCCAACCTACATCTGCTTTGCGTTCTGCAGAGGAATCGCGAACTACAATCTGTCGATGAGTTTTAAGGTCTTCTAATGTAAGAGTTCTATTTAATTGATGTAAAGGATGCTTGGCATGAGCCACCGCAGCAAACTCAATTTCACATAAGTCTTCGCTAAAACCATTTGGAAAGACAAAAGGAGAGATGCCCAAATCTACTTTTCCGCTACTTAACAACGCGTTAGCACCGCTTAGCACGGTTTCTTCAATCTCTATACGCAGGAGAGGAAATTCAGCAGAGACTTTAGCAAGTACGTTATACAACAGTTCAGAAGGGAAGATAATATCCACAGCTATGCGCAGTGTTGTTTCTGTTCCTACTTTTAAACTACTTGCTACCGCTTCAAGCTTATGAGCTTCATTTAGCAAAAACGAAGCGCGGCGATACATGAGTTCGCCCTGAGGAGAAAGCTGTACTTTACGGCCAATATTTTCAAATAGTGTTACACCAATAGCGTTCTCAAGCTTTTGAACAGCGTGATGAACACTAGATTGACTTTTATGTACTTCTGTAGCCGCTTGATTGAAGCCACCAGCATCGACAACGGCTTTAAACATACGCCATTGTTCTAATGTGGATTTAAGCATACAACGCCCTTTGACTGTTTTTAGCTACTTATAGCATAGACAGTTTATACAAGTCATTTTTTAAGGGTACGGTTGATGGTTGATATAGGACAGGTTACAACTGATACCTTTTCGTATCCCATTTGTATTAATTGCTCGGCTGCTAATTTTGCACGAACGCCAGACGCACAATGAATGTAAAGCGGTATAGACGCATCTTGGAATTTCTCTAGAACTTTCATTTCAAGCACCCCACGAGGGATATTGAGGGCACAGTGAACTGGCTGGCTCGCCGCTTCGTTGCTTTCCCTTACATCGATAAGGATGCCATTATTGTGCGTTAACTCTTCAGTAGCTTTTTGTGCAGTGACGCAACGAATATCGAAGCTGATGTTCTCAATTCGAGTTCTAATATCTATTAGCATGGCATTCCTAATTTATAACGACTTTTTACAAGATGAATAAGCTGTATCTAATATGCGAGTGGAAACTCAATAAAACAATATCAATTACCGGAATTCATCGCATATAATGGCAAGTCGGCAAAATGTCTTATACTTTAGTATAATTAATGGCTAAATTATTGCCAGAAACGTTAAAGAAAGGAAGTGCTTATGTCTGAGGATATGGTAATAAGTTCAGATGATATTATGGAACATGCGGTGGAAGCTGAGATCTTCCTTAAGCAATTTGCGAATAAAACGCGTCTTATGGTGCTTTGTTCATTATTGAAAGAGGAAAAGTCGGTCACCGAGCTTCTAGAAGTGGTCAATGTTTCACAGCCTGTGATTTCTCAACACCTTGCATTATTGCGAGAATCAAAAATGGTAGCTACTAGAAGGGAAGGCCAAACGATTTACTATCGTCTTGCGGATGAGCGTGTGAAACGTCTTATTGCGCTTATGTATGAATTCTTCTGCGAGTAGTTTTTTCTTGTTATCTAAACGACAATGTCCGCGCTATCACGGACATTGTATCGTTGAAGACTCCCTAGGGTTTCATCTATAATTATTTACCGTGTTGTTTGCACAACATAGCAATGTAATCTTTTTCTGCAATTCTATCGCTATCAACTTCTGGTCTTTCGACCAACTCGTCGTGACTGAGGCTGACAGCAACACTGTGGGCCGCCCAGTCAATGTTTTCAATATCGCTTGGTAATAACGCAAGATGCTTGCCGCCTGGAAGCCAGTTGTTGGTATCAACTACTAGCATTACGATTTTCCAACTTCGCGTATCAATGATAAAGTTGCTTATGTGACCAACATTGTCAGTAGTCGTGGCAACTTCATAGCCACCTACTTCTCCTACAGCCCTCAGGTGATTGCTTGTTTTTTTAGGATGGAGTGTTTCAGATTCCTCCGCTTGCTGTAATTCAACAAGCTCATTGGGATGTGCAAATTCTCCCCAAGCCCCGGGCCCAATCCAGTAGTAGCCGTAGCCGAAATATTTAAAGAGGTTCTCTTCATATTCACGAGAAACAGGTTTATGTTCGTCAATTGATGGGCTGTTCTTTAACTTTTCAACAGTCATATTTACATGAACAGTGTCATCACTACTATCAAGTTCTGTTACGGCGATGGGAGAAATTACCACTTTTCTGCTAAGTGGAAGCCACGTATTTGTATCTGCAACCAGGTAACGTACGGTAAACGTTTCATCGTCAAAAAGAATATCGCGGATGCCGCCTACTTTGTCATCAACGGCATGAATAGAAAAATGAGTAAGCTGTTTTGAACTAATGATCATCGTTGCGCCTCCTTTGCTAGGGCTCTTTGTATAGAGAGACAGCTAAAATTAGTTAGCGTCACTCTTTAATACTCTAAGTGTAGACAGTCCTTAACCTTTCTTCATTTTCTTCTTGCTTAGACTTGATTGGGATCATTTATCGTCTAAAACAAAAAAGCTCGCCTGAGCGAGCTTCTAACCTAGACCGGTATGTTTTAAGCTTAGGCTACATCAAATTCTTCATCAGAATAATCATCATCGTATTCTGATTGATTACTAGCACTGCTATGAAGGGTATAAAAATGTTTTTTCCCTCTCGCCAGCCTGACATATTTTGCCCACGCTTTTTCAAGGTTATTCACAGCTTCAACTTTGCCATTAATGAATGCAACGAAATGTTGCTCATCTTCACTTTCTGGCGAAAGTTCACCGCTTTCAAGACCTATTAAGGTCTTGCCGTAGTTAGTTAAAAGATCGGCTTCATTTATACTGAAATCACCTGATTTACGAAAACCATAGGGAAATTTTTGACGGTCAATATATGGTTTTGCAGATAGTCGAATAGCTAAACTTTTCATGTTGTACCCAACGTAATGTTTTGTTCAGCGCACTTTTAAAATAAATAAAAATGAAGATAAAACAAAAGATTTTTCTCTTATCAATAAAAAATTTTTAACGGGTTAAAAAGTAATAGCAAATGAGAAACATATTTTTGTTGATGGATTGCTTTGGGAACGATGAGTTCAGTTTTTAACTTATCTAACTATCTGAAATATATATCTAAAATAGGGGTTTCTAACAAGTTGCGGCTGTGGGCGGATTGTAACAAAAATGACACATGTTTTTGCGAAACGCGTTTGTGAAAATCCATGAAGAACGTAATGAAAAATTCTTATCGCTACGATGATTAAAATTCGTTTTCTATTTTTCGGCTTAGGATAATAATTGAGGTGTGTTAACAACCCAGAGAAGTCAATGAGTAAAGACTATCGTTACCAGCGTGATGAATGGGACTCGGTAGAAGAGGAAGAGCTCCACGCGAAAAAATCTACGTCTAAGCGTCATATTTCTGTGAAGGTAAAACAGAAGCGTGATTTGCAACGTCGTGAAAAGCAGCGACGTTTGCATCAAGAAGAGTATTAACTGGATTTTTAGTTAAGCGCACCGGTTTAAGGGGTGCGCTTCTGTGCATTTGTATTTACTTACCGTATTATGTGTGGCAGTTTAAAGCCATATCAATTCGGTTGTACACAAAGCATGGACATACGCTTTCTCACCACTTTCATAGAGGTGACAAAAACTCGTCACTTCGGTAAAGCCGCTGAAAACCTTTACCTCACCCAATCTGCCGTTAGTGCTAGAATAAAGTTGCTTGAAGAGTATTTTCACACAACGCTTTTTATTAGGCAGCGTAACAGTATCCAGCTCACGCAGTCCGGAGAAAAGCTGCTACCATACGCAAAGCAATTATGTGCCACGCTCAACGAAGCAAAGCAAGAGCTGCAAATCCAGTCGTCTGAGTATGTGGTCTGTGGCGCAACACAGCTAGCAAGCGAACTACTGTTGCCCACAATGCTCAGCCATCTTCACAACTCATTTCCTGATTGGTCTGTAAAGGCAGAAGTGTTGACGTTGGACGCGCTTTCACGCCAACTGCACGAAAGAGTTACAGATCTCGCTTTTTCTACTGAGCCACTCAAATCTGAAGAGGTAAATAGCACCGTATTGATGGAACACGAAATAGCACTTTATCGCGTTGGAAAGAACTCGGATGCTGTTAATGCAGCTGACTTCGTCGCAATTGACTGGGGTAGCAAGGCAAGAGACTGGCTTCTTACCGCCTACCCGCAGCTTCGCGATGCAAAATTACGGACAAATTCGCTAAATCTTGCTCTAAATAACTTACTCAGCGAAGGGGGGATAGCCGTGCTGCCCACCAATATAGAAAATCAAATACCGGCCAATGTTAACGTAACTAAAATAAGAACCCTTGAAAATGTACCATTAAGGTTATACATACACAGCATGAAGCAAATACGACGCGTGGGCCTTGCAGAGATAATAGACAGCGTATCTACAGTAAGTTAAATGCAACCAATAGGTTTTGCGCGAGTGCCATAACATATGGCCAATGAATGACAGAATTGAAAAGAGAGTACTATGTCTCAAATACACCCTTTATTAGAAAAAAACGCGTTTCAACGATTAGAAACTAGCCTGGCGACGATCAAAGCCGAACAAAAATTGTTTATCCTTAAAGATGAACACGGTTGCGTTATGCTAACGACTGACGAGGAAGACGGTGTACCAGTTTGGCCAGACGCTGAACTTGCGCTTTTGTGGGCTACAGAAGATTGGGCGCATTGTGAAGCAATGGAACTCACCACTAAGGAGTTTTTAACCAAATGGGTTCCAGGTATGACGCAAGACGAACTTATGGTCATTATTTGTCCTGTTCCAGCTGAAGAAGGTGAGGTGATTTCACCACAAGAGTTTGCCGAGTATCTTTAATAGTTGTTCAGGACGCTGTGAGTTCAAAAGTTCCGGGTGATCTTAAGCATAAAGCTTAAGGTAATTACCTAGTAACTAGATGGAATCAATTGAGCGGTAGTGTAATCCTCACGCCGCTTAATCGTATCTATGTATCTCGTTATTAAATGACCCAAGGAGGCGTTATGTTTACTGAACAGCCCACAATGAACAGCCTATTTAGTCAACTCGGTCTAGGAAGTTCAGACGAAGAAATTGCAGAGTTTTTCGAAACACATAAAGGACTAAATAAAAGCCAGCACCTACACGAGGCGCCTTACTGGAATGAAAGCCAGTCCGCATTTTTAAAGGATGCTATCATAGAAGATGCTGCATGGGCTGAGGTTATTGACCAGCTAAATGCAGAACTGCACGAATAAAACTTTTTAGCATGTATCTACCGCTCTCATACCTTATTTCTAATCTTTAAAAAAGGCAGTAAACGCTTTGTTGCACCCAAACATTGATGATTTGTGGTTTGTCCCGTTAGGTGGGACAGGCGAAATCGGAATGAATTTAAATTTATACGGGCACGATTGTCAATGGCTGATGGTAGATTGTGGTGTATCATTTGATGAACCCCTCATTCCGGGGTACAAAAGCAACGTATCGGGTGGCAAGGCTTCGATAAAGGGCGCTGCGCATAGAGTAGTGGCGCCTGATCCGACTTTCATAGCGAAGCAAAAAGATTCACTGGCTGGCATAGTAATCACGCATGCTCATGAGGATCACGTGGGCGCTATTCCTTATCTTTGGGAGCGGTTTCAAAAACCAATATTCACTACCTCATTTACCGCTGAAGTCTTAAGGCGGAAGCTCGCAAGGAGCAAGCTTGCCAATCGTATTCCTATCGTTGAAGTAGAGGCTGGTGAAACTCGCCAGATAGGGCCATTTAGCGTGAGTTGGTTAGCAATTACGCACTCTTTGCCTGAACCCTTCGCGCTCAAAATTAAAACCCCCGCAGGTACTGTTTTACACACTGCTGACTGGAAAATCGATGCAAACCCCATTACAGGTTTACCTTTCGATGTAGACCTTTACAAGCAACTAGGTAACGAAAACATCCTTGCGTTAGTGGGCGATTCTACAAACGCGCCAAAGCCTGGATTTTCCATCTCCGAAAGAAATTGTTATGACGGCTTACTCAGTACTATTTTGCCGCTTAGTGGCAGGGTGGTTGTGGGGTGCTTCGGCAGCAACATCGCAAGGCTTATTTCGTTAGCTAAAATTGCTAAAAAAACGAAACGATACATGGCGCTCTACGGACGTTCATTATTAAATATGTACAGTATTGCTAAGCAGCAAGGCATTTGGCCCGACGATTTACCGATAACCGATCCTCAACACCTGGGTTACTTACCCCCCCATGAGGTTTTAGCAGTTGCAACGGGAAGTCAGGGGGAGAAAAATACAGCCTTAGCCCGTTTGGCTCGCGACAATCATCCACATTTAAGTTTGGACAAAGGCGACGCTGTTATATTTTCTTCTATCATAATCCCTGGCAACGAAGAGAGTGTAGGGCGCTTAAGTAAAGTACTGTCGGCAAAAGGCGTTACTGTTATTCACAGCGAAGATAGCACCTTGCCTATACACGCCAGTGGCCATCCTTGCGCGGAGGAACTAAAACTCATGTATCACTGGGTTAAACCTAAAATTGCTATCCCGGTTCATGGTGAACATGAGCATTTACAGGCACATGCAGATATTGCTAAGGCATGTGGGGTAATGAAACACTATGTGGGTCAAAATGGTGATTTGTACCGGTTATCGCCGCAGCCCAGCATCCGCCGTCAAGTCGTGCCAGTAGGACGGGTACCTGTTCAACAAGAGTAAATCTTCGGAAATTATAGAATATAAGACGCCTAGCCCTACGTGATTTAACCATTAATCCCCCCCTAAAGGCGTACTTTTCGCGCAACTTACCTCTCGTGCTTAAGTTAAATAAAATTACTAATATCAATGTGATAGCTCTATTATGGAGTTTTGCAAAAACCTTGTTTTGAATCTGCCCATGTTTCGTACATTCTGATACACTTAAATACATAATAAAAATTTAAATTATGCGAACAACTTGTGATGAAGTTTTTATCCTACCTGATTCTCTTGGTTTTTACTGTTTGTACTTATGCAGAGGCTTCTCCACGGCTTACCAACCCAGTTTTTCAATCGCTTTCGACAAAAAACGGCCTGCCTCAGGATGTCGTAAACGACATTGCAATAAGTGAAGATGGGTTTGTATGGATTGCCACAGAAGGTGGTTTAGTGCGCTGGGATGGTGTAAGAACTAAACGGATAACGGATTCAACAAAAACGCTGCTTGATGCCTCGGTTCACCGATTAGCGCTGCAAGGTTCTGAAGGGCTTTGGTTTAGCATCTTTGGCCAAGGTAACTACTATCTGGATTTAACCACGCAAAAAGTCGTTCAAATAGAGCCCGCGAGTTACCACGATATAGAAGGTGTTGTCCAACATGCTGAAACATTCCATTGGTACACCCCAAATAAATTGGTCATGGCGCTAAACGAAGAAGTTCAGTTATTTGATACTGAAAACAGTAAATTAATTCGCATTGCAAAGCTACCTACAGAGCTTTTGGAAAATAACCATATCATTCGCGCAGCCATTACCATCGACGATATCTTGTTGGTAGCAACGTCAAAAGGCGTGTACGTAAAAAATATCCAAGATACTGAGCAACCCTTGGTTAGCCTAGATTACTTAGGTGATATTCCACAAAACATTGACAATATTAATGCGAAATTCCTGCTATTGGATGACCAAAACAGAGTATGGATTTCAACGGTACTTGGCGTATTCGTCGCACAGAAAAACGATTTTTTAGGGCAAGTAAACAACCTTAAAAAAAATGTATTTAAGCAGGTAGTTACAGATAGAAATGTGTGGACTATGGTGCAATTCAGTGACAATGCCTTCTGGATGGGGACCAATAAAGGTCTGTATCAACTCGTTGAGACACCAACTGGCTGGAAGAGTGAACACATTTTAGAGCCCAACAACGGGTTCACCGAAATCTCGAATAAAAAAATTACCGCAATAGCGAAAGACGAAGCTGATAACTTGTGGATGAGTTCAGTCTATGCCGGCGCGCTATACTTTGGTATCAAAAGTGCTGATATTTTTGCCATTCAGAACGAGCGAGCGGGAGCAGAAAGTGCGCTAACCAGCCATGTAGTGTGGACCTTCGCGGAAACAGAGCCCAATAAAATATGGATAGGTACTCAAAATGGGCTAAATCACTATGACTTCACGACAAAAACATCTGATAAGTTTCTTTATTTTGACGACGAAGTTTATGGTAAAGGGGCGGTAGATAAAATTATCCCTTTGCAAAACGGAAAACTGTTCGTAAGTACTTATGAAGGCATCCGAGTATTCGACCCGAAAACGGGAAAAATATCTCGCCCCGAAGTACTCAATGAAGGAGGTAATGGTGTTTTTGATACCTATATCCCCGGCATGGTTCTATCTAACGAGGATATTTTATACTTTATTGGCTATGAAGGTTTTTATAAATATGACATTAATAATAAAACCGTCTCTCCACTCAATTTAGACCCACGAGTTTTCGATATCAATTTCTCTTATGGCTTTATAGGGCAGTCTACCTATCACAATAATAGGTTGTTTCTGGCTACCAAGGGAGGTTTGTGGTTAATAGATCCTGAGACTTCGCGGCATGAACTTGTTTATCGTTTCCCTGAGTCGCAGCGCGGAAACGAGCGCTCAATATCATCTTGGGTCATTGACGATATGGGCGTACTTTGGCTTGCCTATAGTGGTGTTGGGTTAATTGGCGTCGATGCCGATACTTTCGAACCTCTATACAATTTGAATGACACCAATATTTTGTTATCAAACATAGTTTACGGGCTTCAAAAAGATGAGTTTGGGAACGTTTGGTTTAGCTCGCATAAAGGCCTTCACCGGTACAATCCCTCCACTGCACAAATCAAAAATTTTATTTACGGTCGTGAGTTAAGTGTTTCTGAATTTAATCAAGGTGCATCACTAAAGCTTAATGATGGAAGGCTTGCCTATGGTTCAACAAGCGGGGCCGTTGTATTCTCGGCTTCGCAGCTTGAAAGTTTAGAGACCGACAAGAGCCTTCTAAGCAAAAAAACAGCGATTACAGAAGTTGCGGTAGACAATCGTGCTCTTAGCCAGCCTTTAAAAAACTTAAGTGGTCACCACTTTAATTTAAACTATGAAGACTATGGGTTAACCATTCACTTTTCTTCGCTCGCCATGTCTGGAGTAGGTAAAGTTAAATATTACTATAAGCTTCTTAATGGTGACCGCGTGGTAACTGAAGGCGTTACCGACGATGCTAAGATAACCTTTACCAACATAGAGCCAGGCGATTATATCTTTACCGTGGCCCCCACGCCCGGTAGCTTTGAATTTAACGTGTTACCGGCGGAAATAACCCTTTCTATGCCTTATGCTCCACTTCGTTCACCACTCGCGTATTCCCTATATGCTACGCTTGTTGTTGGCCTTTTAGTGGCTTATTTACTCTCTAGACAGCGTCATTTATTTAGGCTTCAAAAAGCACAGCAACAAGTTACCTTATTTAGCGATGCGTTTAGACAAACCCGGGACTGGGTATTAATTTTCGATAAAGACAAGCGATTGGTTGCTGCTAATCCCGCCTTTGAGCAGGTGTTTGGATTTAATAGCAGGGATCCACTACCTAAACAATTAGCTCGCCTTTACCTGCGTTATCCCAACCTCAATCGACACCTTTCGGGCAAGTTGCCGGAAATGCAAGGCGGTGACTTTTGGAAAGATGAGACCGTTATTGATGGTGCCGACGGTAAGCGTTACGACGTGTTGATAGATATAACAGCGGTAAGTGGCGAATCTAATGATGCGGAACACTACCTGATAGTTATATCTGACATCACCGAGCAAAAAAATGCAGAACGCAAACTGCTTAAAATTGCCACCTACGACAGCCTTACTGGTTTGGTCAACAGAACGTTGCTTCTTGATAGACTTGAACACGCCATAGGGCTTGCGCGTCACCATGGGCACCGTGTAGCGGTAATGTTTGTCGATTTAGACAGATTTAAAGGCATAAATGATTCCCTAGGTCACGATTATGGCGACAAACTTCTTCGCATTGTGGCTAATAGAATGCGAAACCTGGTGGCGGAGTCGGGAACGGTTGCGCGACTTGGTGGTGATGAATTCGTTATTGTAATCGAAGAAGTGGGGGCGCACGATGACTTAAGCTCATTTGTAGCGCAAATTATTGAATCAGTAGAAACACCAATTTCATTGGCTGAAGAAGTGCTTCGTGTGTCTTGTAGTATTGGTGTTGCTTTTTACCCTGAAGATGCGTCTGAACCTGCAGAGCTTATCAAGCAAGCCGATGTAGCTATGTACAGCGCTAAAAAAGATGCGCTGAGCGGTTTTACTTATTTTACTAGTGATATGAATGAGCGTGCGAAAACGCGCCTGCAGATAGAAAACAAAGTAAAACGCGCTTATTCTGATGATTGCTTCTTTAACCATTATCAGCCGATCATAGATGCTAGAACTAATAAAACGATTGGAGTAGAGCTCCTGTTAAGGGGAAGATTAGACGAGAAACCGCTATTCCCCGATCAATTTATCCCAATTTTAGAAGAGTTTAAATACATTATTGAAGTGACGAGACAAGCCATGCGCCGCGCGGCAGAAGACCTGTCATCGTGGTACGAAAAAGGCTTCGATGGGTATGTGTCAATAAACTTATCTGCTCTTCATTTTAAAACTGAGTTCGATTTAAGTGGTGTATTAAGCCTGTTGAGCGAGTTTGGTTTACCAAAAGAAGCATTTAGATTTGAGATTACCGAAGGCGTTCTGATGGACGATAGCGATAATGCTTTAAGGCAAATTGAGCGGTTCGTTAAAGAAGGTTTTATTTTAGCTTTAGACGATTTCGGGACTGGATATTCATCGCTAAGCTATTTAAAACGCTACCCGTTATCGGTACTAAAAATAGATAAAAGTTTTGTTAATGAGATGGCACCGGGTAATGCCAACGAAGCCTTAGTAACAACGACTATAGCGCTCGCGGCTAACTTAAACATGAGCTGTGTTGCGGAAGGCGTTGAAACACAGGCGCAGGTCGATGAGCTTATTGAAAGGGGGTGTTACTTCCATCAAGGGTATTTTTACGCAAAACCGTGCAAAGCAGATGAAATAGTCTCCATTCTGTTTAAAATCTGGGCTAACTAATGGCGCTAAGTTGCGGCTTGTTGATCTTAAACAATCATAACGAGTGAAAAGCCGCATGTATAAAAAAACTAAATTCAGCGCTCAAAGTGTTGTTATTCATCGCAAATAATGTAAACGCTTGTTTAAAAAGCTTGTTTTTCAATAAAAAATAAGGCTTATTAGAAGACTGTGAAATCATTGTAAAAATGAGCTACATTATAACAACATATGAGTGACTTATGCCGCTAGACATGACAGTAAACGCAAATACCACGGAAGTAATAACATCGCCATTAAGTATGTTGTACCACTGGGAAAAAAACCGTGGCAACGACGTATTTCTTACGCAGCCGATCAACGGTGAATATCACGACTACACTTGGAAACAAGTTGCGGAGCAAGCCCGACAGGTGGCGGCACGTTTACGTGAATTAGATTTCCCACAAGGAAGCCGTATTGGTATCTTTTCTAAAAACTGTGCGCAGTGGTTTATTGTCGACCTGGGCATAATGATGGCAGGTCACGTGTCGGTACCTATTTTCTCTACAGCCGGCCCTGATACCATTCAGTATGTGCTGAAACACGCTGACGTGCAGCTATTGTTCGTAGGAAAGTTAGACAATACTGCCGAACAGGTCGCTTCAATTCCTTCAGAGTATCACACTGTTGCGTTCCCTTATCCAAACATTGCTACCAAACAGCAGTGGAAAGAATTTATGGATATAGCACCGATAGCTGACTCTCCTGTGCCCAACATGGACGACATGATGACAATTATCTACACGTCAGGGAGTACGGGGCAACCAAAAGGGGTAGTGCATAGCTACAACACGGCATGTTGGGCAGCGCGTCGTTCACTCGACCAGTTAGGTATCAACGAAAACGATCGTACAATGAGTTATTTGCCACTTGCGCACATAACCGAGCGGGTGCTTGTAGAGCTTTCAAGCTACTACAGTGGCGGGAAAATTCATTTTGTGGAAGATTTGGCAACATTTCAGCGCGACGTCGGTCATTGCCAACCTACATTATTTATTTCTGTTCCACGCTTATGGACTAAATTCCAAATGGGCGTTTTGGCGAAAATGCCGCAGAAAAAACTAGATACCCTACTAAAAATACCCTTTCTAAACAAAATCGTTGCTAAGAAAATTCGAAATGGTTTGGGCATAAATAATGCGCGTCTATGGGCGAGCGGCTCAGCACCACTGGCTCCAGCAGTTATTGAGTGGTTTGCGAAAATTGGTATCTACATCTCTGAAGGGTGGGGGATGACGGAAAACAGTGCCTATGGTACTGGTAGCGTTCCTTTTCGACATGACAAAATCGGTTGTATCGGTAAGCCTTATGACGGTGTAGATGTTCGCACATCAGAGGAAGGTGAAATTCAGGTGAAGTCGCCGTGCAACATGCTGGAATATTATTTAGAGCCCGATAAAACCGCTGAAGTTTTCACCGAAGACGGCTACCTGCGCACTGGCGACAAAGGCGTCATAGATTCCGATGGCTACGTTAAAATTACTGGTCGTTTGAAGGACATCTTTAAAACGGCGAAGGGTAAATACGTAACGCCTGCACCCATTGAAGCTAAATTTATGGAAAACCCTATAGTTGAACAGGTGTGTGTAACGGGTACAAATCTGCCTCAGCCAGTGGCATTGTTAGTGTTAAGTGAAGAAGCGCAGAAGAAAGATAAAGCCAGCATTGAAGCTAGCCTTAAGAAAACCTTTGAAGCTATAAACGCTAAATTAGAAAGCCATCAGGTAATGGACCGCGTTGTAATAATGAAAAACGAATGGAGTATCGAGAACGACTTACTTACACCAACACTTAAAGTTAAGCGTCATGTGTTAGAAGATCGCTTCGTTGACATTATACAGGGTAGCTACAGCGATAAATTGGTCTGGGTTGACGCGTAAACAGACTGATTAGCAGCATTGTTTCTAACGAGATTTTAAAAGCTCTGTCTTTGACAGAGCTTTTTTATGAAAAGTGTTATACAAAGGGCGCTAGGCGTTAAGCCGGCTATTCCTTTCGTTTCTGCGCTCTTTACCTTCCATTCGCTATTTATTACGCACCACCGCTATTTTGTTTGCACCACGCTTACAATCAGCATGCCACTAGAATGCGCCTTTACCAGGTTTACGAAGGGTAGCGAGCGCGCAACCCTTCATACACTAAATCGCTAAACTCAGGCTTAGTTAAGTCAAGAGCGTCCATCACCTCAACTAAATGTTCATTGTCTTCACGTCCTTCCCATACTTTGACGTATGTTCCTTCTTTGTAACCGTTATCTTGGCGGAAGAAATTAAGAACATTTTTACCGACATACTGACGATACAATTCGTCAGCCGACATTTCGCATTGGCTCACAATAAACATGAACAAAGGAACGCTGAAGCGTTTAGCGGCGCATAGACCTGTCATTAATTCTAAATTATCAAGAAGCGACTGATTAGATGCGTCGTAGTCTTTACCATCGAAGGCCACTTGCGTATTGCCACTTGCTAGTTCAGACGCAATACTTTTGGCTGACTCAGTGATGTCACCTTTATATTCAATAATGCAGGCGCTCAGCGCAAAGTGCCATATATCCACTAGTTCCATTTGAAGCTGAGGTAAGTCTTTTTGCTGTGCTTTCCACCATTTCCAACCGTGGTGCTCAATAGCTTCAACCGACTCAACCATTGCTGCACGCAAGTAACCATAACCTGCATTTAGCCAGTCTGGATTTACCTTGGCGTTCATTTTATCTTGAAGAGAAAGCATGGTGGCGAGTTGTTGGGCGGTTAACATTGTTGCTCCTGAGCGTGAAAATGTGATGCATTTTTAAAGGCGAAATTGTACTTGAATGCTGCTTAAGGAGAAACTGCTAAATTTTAGCCAACAATATTACAGCCCCTCTTTACTGAATGCTTGCTTGTGGTGCACTTGCACCAGAGTAAAACCATGACTGAATAGTCATATTTTCGCATTTTTACTAAGTGTATGAATTGTAAGAATTAAAAAGTTGGCACTCAACCTGCAAAATCTAAAGCGTTAACAGTGCTGCCCAGTAGCGCTAACGTGAATGAGTGCCAGGCAACGCTTATTCACGTTGTTACTGAGTAGACCGTAAACCTTACCCATACAGATTTTTCGTGTCCTGAGGTCTGTATGGGTTTTTTTTGTCTGAAAAACGATACTTTTATTTTCCTCAAAGATCTGAGCACTCAATTTCTTCTTCTCTTGCTTGCTACCGAATTAATTGGAGAGCGGCGCCGCCTGCAAAAACCTAACCTTTGCTTTTCCTTTCCATTACAAAGCATTCGCTTATCTAATTTTTCAAGAAATAACTTAACTACTTTGCCTAATGCGATACACTTAATCTATAAGTTCGACGATGCGTGTATAGTCTTTATACAGAACCTAATAGCACGTTTTACAAAGGATTTTTCGATTGCTTGCGTTATATCCCTCTAATAAATTAGAACACTTGAGTTTTCTTCTTACCACGCTTCTACGTCAGCAACCTTTAGGTGTATTCACGCCTGAAACCATCTTGGTTGAAAGCCCAGGTATGCAACACTGGGTTAGTATGCAATTAGCCACTGAACATGGCGTGGCGATGAATATTGACTACCCGCTTCCAGTACGCTTTATGTGGAATACAGCACGCGCTGTACTAGGGCAGGATAAAGTGCCTAAGCAGTCTCCTTATCGTCGTGAAGTGCTGACTTGGCGTATTGACAATATTCTTCAAGATGACTCATTAATGAACAGTGAAGCTTTTGAACAAGTAAATAGGTATTGGAAAAACGCCGGTAGTGAGCAAGAGCAGGGTCTTCAGCGTCTTCAACTTGCTACTGCGTTGGCTGACGTATACGAACAGTACCTCTTATACCGCCCCGATTGGTTGTTCAAATGGGAAGCTAATGAACGCGCTGTATTAGATGATATGGAAATATGGCAAAGCGAAATTTGGCGTAATTTAGTAAAAGAGCAGCCGCTGCATCCAGCCCGTTTGCATCAAATGACTTTAGAGGCGTTAGGGGCATTAGAAGTGGGTGACATACCAAATGACCCATTCAGTCATTTGCCCAAGCGCGTTATTGTTTTTGCCATTAATACCATGGCTCCGCAACTGATAGCATTCTTTGATGCCCTTGCACAGCATATCGATATTCATATATTCCACCTGAACCCCAGCGTAAATTATTGGGGGGAAGCGAAAAGTAGTAGCGAACAAGCAAAATTATTGCGTCTAGAAGGGCTTAAAAAGTGGATGGAAGAAGACCAGTCCAACCCTTTACTTGGCAACTTGGGCAAGCAGGGCAGAGAACTATTTAACTTACTTACCGAACTGGATACGTTTGAAATAAGTGCTTTTGATTCGCCCGATTTTGATGAAGTGGTTGAAAACGGTGAGACAGAGCCTACTCGCGGTCTGCTGGATTACATCCACAAGGATATTTTACAAGCCGCTCAACCGACGCCATTCACTGGCGAACTAAAACAATGTGACGATAGCGTCAGCATCATGTGCACCCATTCCGCGCTTCGCGAGGTACAAGTGCTGCACGACCACTTGCTGCATTGGTTATCTCAAGATAAAGCGCGTACCCCGTCAGATATTCTTGTGATGTGTCCGGCTATTGAAAACTATGCACCATTTGTGGATGCAGTGTTTCACCGAGTAGGTACCAAAACCTTAGCTGGTACTGGGCAGGTTAGACTGCCATGTACCATTGCTGATAGAAGTCCTATGGACGCAGAGCCGCTTATCGCAGCGTTTATGGCGCTTCTACAGCTGCCCGATAGCCGCTTTGGCGTATCGGATATTATGGATTATTTACAGCTGGATTCTGTGCAGAAACGGTTTTCAGTGTCCCAAGACGACATAGAGCAAATGGTGGTGTGGTTAAAACAAGCCCATATCCATTGGGGGCTCAATAGTGCACATAAAACCGCCGTATCAGAGGGCGTTAACCTAGATGAAACGTACAGCTGGTGGTGGGGCATTCGCAGATTGCTAATGGGCATGTTGGCGCAAGACGCCGAAGTAGTTGTTAGTGACTTACTGACGATTCCAGACGTTGAAGGGCAAAGTGCGCTGGCCTTGGGCAAACTTATCGATATCGTGGCAATGCTGGGGGAATTTGCACAAGAGCTAACCGCTCTAAGAACGCCTGAACAATGGTCCAAAGCATTAATAGCCCTACGCGACGCGTGCTTTATGCCTACAAAAGACCAGCAACAGAGTTGGGACCTTATTGCTAATGTTGCAGCCGAGCTCGCTGCACGATGTGAAGAAGCGGGGTATCAGCACGAATTGTCCTTGCGCCAAGTACGTGACCTTTTGCTTAATCGGTTTTCATCGCCAGACGCAGGTAACCACTTCATGACCGGTCAAGTCACGGTATGTTCAATGTTGCCAATGCGCAGTATACCGTTTAAAAAAGTGTGTATTCTTGGCCTTAACGACAGTGAGTTCCCAAGAAAATCAAGCCCGTTAGGCCTTGACTTGATGGCAGGCGCAAACCGTAGGGTCGGTGATCGTTCAAGGCGTTTAGAAGACAGATATTTATTCCTTGAAGCCATTATTTCAACGCGTGAAAGCCTGTACTTAAGCTACCAAGGGAACGATGTCACCAATAATAGTGAACGCCAGCCTAGTCTGGTTTTAGCAGAGTTTATGGACATGCTAGAAAATAGCTACGCACTGGCCTTGTCTAGATACCGTGTTAATGCGCCGCTTCACCCTTTTAGTGAAGAGGGTTTCGCAGGGCGATTGCCCAGCTACGAAACCGGTTGGCTTAGGCTGGCCGGTGCGCTACAGCATACAAAATCACGCTCCGACAAGACAGGTGCAGAAGGCTATGAACCTGACCATTTAGCGGTGCCAGAACATTCATCCAATATGCTGTCAACCCAAGTACTTCGACTATCAAACAGCCAAATTGCAAGAGCCTTTAAAGATCCACTAGAGTACTTTTCTATACAAAGGCTAGGTGTGAATTTATCACAGTCGTTTACACTGCTCGAAAACAGCGAGCCATTTGAAACCAATGCGCTGCTGCGCTATCAGGTGCTTGATGCTATCTTCTCGTCGCCAGAACGCAAGTCGTCAGTAGAAGATGACTCAACCATGCTTTCATACGGTGAACAGGTGATCACTTTTGCGTCACTTAGGGGCGATATTCCCAATAACCCCGTTGCCAGAGATGAAGTTGAAATGTGGAAAGAGGGGGCCTTGGCATTGAGTCACGCTATGGGGCCCCACGATGCTGAACCTGTAAAGGCGCAATTTCAGGGTAAATACATCACCTTTACCACGGCTGCTCTAGTAGGCAGTGACGCATTAGTTGAGCTATGTGCCGGTAAAATAGATTCTCACCGCGCGCTGAGCTTTTTCATCTCTCAATTGGTATTTTCATGCAGTGATGAAGCAACGAAATACAGCAATTATCCATTGGATATTTATTCGTGTTCATGGGAAAAGGGCGAAACTGTATTGAAAAAGCAGCGCTTCCCTTCTTATGATCAAGAAACTGCCGTGCGGTTACTCTTGTTTATAGAACAGCTTTATATGGCTGTTTATACGGCGCCAACGCCAGTGCATTTAAGCTTATTTGGCTCTTTTATGCCCGGCACAAGAAACTCAGAGACTAAGCCCGTAGTTGAAAGCATAAAACCGGATATGTTTAACGACATCCTGCATGCGCTACTGCATAGTACAGATGGTACAAGTGAAACTGACAAAGCGGTTTTTGAAAAAATTCGACAGGTAATTGACGAGGTGTGCCCGTTTTCTGATAAAGACAGCGACACTGCAAGCGAGATAACAAGTGACAGAAACGGAAAAGCGAAGCAGGTAGTTGGCCAAGCCTTTGCACTTTTTGAGACGATTGAATTACAGCGTGCGCTAACCGATTGGCAGCAAAGTAATGGGCAGTATAGTGCAGATATGGCTAGCAACCCTTACCTCAACTGGCTATTCCCGCAAGGTGTGAACTGGAACGATGTCCCGCACTTAAGTGCCTTTGTACTTTTAGCCATGGTCAATAATGCATCTCAGGAGGAGAAGTTATGAGCCAGAATTCAGTATCCTCTGAAAATTACGAGAACAAGCAAACCCATACTGAAGCACAATTGCTTGACGTTGTGGCTATGCCGCTAAAGGGGCGACACCTTATTGAAGCGAGCGCAGGTACAGGTAAAACCTTTAACATTACGCGGTTGTACCTGCGCTTGCTGTTAGAAAAAAAGCTTAACGTTAAAGAAATATTGGTGATGACCTTCACCAAAGCCGCGACCGAAGAAATTAAGGGGCGGATTGCGGCGACGTTAAGAGAGGCATTGCTTATTTGGCAGCAAGCCAAAGACAATGGGAACGAAATAGACGCTAGCTGCGACCCGGTTTATCAGAGCTTATTTAATAGCTGCGATCTTGATGAGAGTTTGGCCCTCTTGAAAGCTGCGCAGCTGGAACTCGATGAGGCATCGGTGTTCACTATCCACGGTTTTTGTCAGCATGTTATTACTCAACTGGCGTTTAACAGTGGCTTTGCTATGTCGCTCAACTTGGGTAACGATACTAGCGATTTATACCTTCAAGCTGCCGAAGATTTCATTCGAAAAATAAGTAAAAGCGAGGACGATTTCAGGCTATTGGCAGAGTCTGGCTGGCATACACCTGAAAGTCTGCTGCGTGAATTTAGCGTAAGCATAAAAAGTACTCTGACCCCTTTGATGCTAACCGAGGAAGATATTGAAGCGGCTTTTGATAAACAGTTGGATGACGCGCCAAACACGTCTTTAGCCTATGTGAAATCGTTACTGCAAAGTGTGGAAGAAAACGAAGGGTTAATCATAGAGCAACTTATTAAAACACCTGCGCATAAAAAAGAAAGGCCACAAGAATTAGCAGCGCTAAAGGCTTGGTTAGGCTCTTGCATTAATGAGCAGCAGTATTATCTGGCACCCCCTGAAGCAGAAGCTTTTGTTAAGGGGAATCGATATGCTCGAAATTCCTCAGGCGTAAAAGAGATCTTAACGCCAATTAAGGAATTTGCTGGTGCCCTTAAAAAAGCCTTTGGCGAGAAAGACAAAGCACTTGGTAAAGTACCTGTTTTCAAGCTGGTTATCGAAGCTATTACCTTTATTAAAAAGCGGGTTGAAAAGCAGAAAAAGCAGCTTGGTGTTATCGATTTCGATGACCTTATTCGCATGTTAGCCGATGAGGTTATAAAACCAAACAATACCCTTGTGCCAGAACTTCGCAAGAAGTTCCCAGTCGCACTAATCGATGAGTTTCAGGACACTGATGCTAAGCAATACGCTATCTTAGATGCGGTTTATCCTAATTTAGCTGAAGCTAATGAAAGTGCGCTTCTAATGATAGGTGATCCGAAGCAGGCTATTTATCGCTTTCGAGGAGGTGACATTTTTACCTATTTGAAAGCGGGTAGGCAGGCGGATTACCGCTGGGTGATGAACACCAACTGGCGCTCTGTAGAAGGTATGGTAAGGGCCTACAACCGATTATTTTATGGTGCGCCAGTGGCATCGGGCAAGCCCACTGATGTATTTGGCTTCGGCATCAATTACAACCCTGTTGAATTTACTCCTAAAGCAGCTGCGGCTAAGACACCCTTGGTAGACCCCGCTGAGCAAATTGGTGTAATGAAACGCAGCGCAATGAATTACGTGAGCATGTGTTTAGAGGAGAAAGAAAACACTAACATTATGCGCCGTAAAATGGCGCAGTGGATTGCGCAAGAGATTTATCGCTTGTTGAATGAAGCGCATTTTAAAGCGGCGGACGGTCACACAACGCCAGTTAAGCCCCAAGATATCGCAATTCTGGTCAAAGACAGAACTGAAGCGGGCGCCATCAAAAATGTATTACAGCAAAAAGGGCTGGCCTGTGTTTATTTAAGTGATCGAAGTAACTTATTTGCCAGCGCTGAGGCGAAAGACGTGCTTAGACTGCTTAATGGTATTTGGCATGCGAACGACACAAGTAAAGTTGCCTCAAGTTTGGCTTCACCGCTTTGGGGCTATAGCGCAAATACTCTTATCGAACTGCTATATCACGAAGACGACGCTCAGTGGGATGCCGCTATCGATAAAGTACTGGCGCTGCGTGATATGTGGCTGCAAAAAGGTTGTATGAGCGTACTGCTACATCTAATGCAAGACAGTTATCAACCCCATGCCGACAGTGTAGAACGGGCATTAACTAACTATCAGCATTTAGCGGAAGTGTTGGAAAAGGCTAGCACAACACACCAGCGCCCTGAGCAACTACTAGATTGGTTGAATAAGCAAATCCACAAACCGGAAAGTGATGAAGAACTAACGCTGCGCCTTGAGAGTGATAGTCAGCTTATTCGCCTTATTACTCAGCATGGCTCAAAAGGCCTTGAGTATCCAATCGTTTTTGTGCCCTATGCCACGGGCTATAAAGACGCGTCAAAAAATGGAAAGGCGACATCGCAAATCTTTACTTATTACGACGAAGAGAAGCATGACTTACAGATGCAGCTAGGGCAGACGCCACAAGCCATAGCTCGGGTTCAGCGTGAAAGCGAAGCGGAAGATATGCGTTTGGCGTATGTGGCGGTAACTCGGGCAGCGCACCGCTGCTACATGGGGGTTGTGCCTCTGGCTAATAATGAAAAAAGCGCACTGGCACGAGCTTTAGGTGTCAGTGGTGACAGCGGCAGCAATGATTGGACTAGTGTATTAAGCCGGGTTGCCCAAGAAGACGCCTCTCATACAAGCCATATCGACGGCGACGAGTTCGACGAAGTGTATTCAGTCTTTGAGCAAGAAGACGAGCTGCCAAAGCTTAGCGTGTTGCAATTTAGCGGCACGGCGAGCGAAGAATGGCGGCTGTATTCATTTTCTGCTATGAGCCGCCTAACTACGGTGAGTACGGGCGCAAACACACCCGTAGTGGAGCCATTAGGTCAAACCCTTCCGAGTGTGCCCGTAATTCAAACTATTCGTGACGAAGAGGTTTACGCCGCAGATTCACCTGTGGGGGGAGAAGCGCTGTTTGGTGTAAGTGGTACAGATCCTTCGTTTAGCGCTGCGACGACAACCAGTAAAAGTGACTTACGCTTCACGTTAGAGAAAGGTGCAAGCGCAGGTAATTTACTGCACGATATTCTTGAAAACAATGATTTTAGTGCGCCCGAATGGGAAGAAACTGGCAAAGAGCTCGTAAAACGCTTTGGCCTAGATGAAAAGCGTACACCGCTACTTTACGACTGGCTAGAAGAAGCTTTGCAGACGCCCCTGTATCCTAAAATGCAATTAAGCATGAGTGATTTACCGTTAGCGCAAACCCTGCGCGAAGCGGAGTTCTACTTTCCCATGAACGATACCCAATGGGCTCAACTTCGTGATGTTCTTTCCCGCCACCGCCAATCTGTAGCTGATTCCATTGGTGGTAAGGTTGATGCTGCGCCTCAGCTAATCACGGCGAAACTGCAGGGAATGATGCACGGTTTTATTGACTTGATTTTTGAATATGATGGTCAGTTTTTTGTTGCGGATTACAAATCGACCTGGCTTGGAGATACGTTAGATTGCTACTTACCCGCTGCGCTGTTTCATAACAATCAGCATCACCTTTACGACCTCCAATACTTAATTTACTGCTTAGCGCTACACCGCTATTTAAAAAACACCCTGCCTGATTACGACCCTGATGTTCATTTCGGTGGTGTGTATTATCTATATTTACGCGGCATGCACCCCGAAAACGAACGGGGTGAAGGGGTATTCTATACCGATATTCCTTCGTCTTTTCTCATGCAAATAGATTCGATATTTGAAAGAGGTGGCAATATTCAGCAAAGCGACAATTCGAAAAATGCAGGCACTACTCAACAGCCTTCAGGTCAGCAGCAGTTTAGTTTCGATGACGAGTAGTGGCATCGAGGACAATATAGTTGGGAAAATAATGAACAACAATCAACATTCTGTATCGTCGTTTTTTGATAACTTGTTTGGCATCGAAGCTATCGACAAATTTGTCGCAAAAGAATTTGGCTTTATTGATGAAATTGCGCAAGAAGAGAGGTTTATCTGGGCTGGGTTACTGGCGTATTTGTCGTACATGCAGCGTAACGGGCATAGCTGTATCTATCTTAAAGATATAGCGGGGACAACCCTTTTCAAAGAAATAGACACCGAACAAGCGATTGGTTCGACGGCCGACGTGCAAGAAAGCGAAAGCGCATCATCGAATCACAACTCGCAAGCGTTTATAGAACAAACAGAGCCCGAAAAAGTCCCCCAAACGGGTGTAGAGCTACCTCAGCTTACGCCTTTACTAAAAATTGTAAAAAGCGCGCTGGAAAACGAACAAGTTGCTCAGCTATTTGTTTATAAAAACGGTAGGCTGTATAGCCGACGCTATTATGGGTTTGAACAAGAAGTGGCGCGAAACATAGTGGACCGGGCGGCGATTACACCCCTTACAGAAGAAGCAACTGAAAAAGTAAAGCAACTGTGGCCCGCTATATTCCCTACCGAAACTACAGATCAACAAGATTGGCAGCAAATTGCTGTTGCTAAAAGTTTGATGCAGCGGTTTTGTGTCATAAACGGCGGGCCTGGCACGGGTAAAACCTATACCGTATTACGGCTATTACTGGCGTTACAGGCGTGTGACAAAGACTTGAATATTGTATTAGCCGCCCCGACTGGTAAGGCTCAACAGCGTATGACCGAGTCTATAGTCAATAGTATTGAAGCGCTTCGCGGTAAGGTTGACGATACTGCGCTTGATAACGTACCTACAGCCGCTGTAACGCTGCATAGGTTATTAGGGTTACGAGAACACGGTGTATCGACCAAGTACAATCAACACAACCCATTGGCAGCAGATGTACTCATCGTCGATGAAGCGAGTATGGTCGATTTAGCGTTAATGACGCGCATTGTTCGTGCATTGCCGGACCATGCACGACTCTATTTTATTGGTGATGCCGACCAGCTTCCAGCCGTTGAGCTTGGCAATGTGCTAGAGCAGCTCGTTAGTGATACAACAAGCTTCGTCGCAGAAGAGAATGCATCGCCGAGTAGTGAAAATAGCCTACACAGTCCTAACGACCCGCTTTCATTGGGAGGCGTACCATCGTTAATGCGCCAACATATTGCTACACTGTGTCCTCATCTTCCTATGTTACCTGTTAATGAACGAGCAAAAAGTTACGTGGCAACACTGCAGGCGCCGCAGCGTTTTAAAGGACAAGTTGCAAAAGTGGCAACGGCCATACAGCAAGGTAACGCTGGTGGTGCGCTCGCTGCCATCGCCGAAAAGGGCAATGAGAATAGTAAAACCGCTAACTTAGCTTCACACATAGCCTCAAACTTAGATTCAAATAATAAGCCACGCTTAAAAGATGGCGTGTGTTTGTGGCCAGAAGATGAAGTTAGCAGTCGTGATTTACATGAGTTAGCTAAAGAAAGCTTCTTCCCCATTTTTGATGCCGATAATGCTGGAGAAGCGCTTAATCGCCTAAACTATGTTAGGTGGCTCACGCCGGTGCGCAAGGGTGCAATGGGAGTTGAGGGCCTAAATAGCTTGGTGTTCGATGCCATTAAGCATAAAATTAAGAGGCGAGAAGGGCACTTCTATCAAGGTCAGCCCATAATGATTGTAAAGAATCATCATCCACAGCGGCTATCGAACGGTGAAGTAGGCGTAATTTGGCCTGATAGCACGGGTAAGCTGTATGCATGGTTTTACCAAGATGCCAAAAGTCCAGACCAACAAGCCTCGTCAGGTACGGGCGAGAATGCTACTGGTGTACAACACCAAATGCAAAAACAAGCGTTACGCAGTATATCGTTATCAAGAGTGCCACAGTTTGAAACTGTATATGCCATGACCATTCACAAATCTCAAGGCTCTGAGTTTAATCACGTTGTGCTCATGCTGCCCAAACCTGATAGCGATAAAGCCGCCAACCTATTCCATCGGGGTCTAGTGTATACCGGCTTAACCCGTGCGAAAGGCGGTTGTTTGATTATTTCAGACAACACGACATTTAGCCATATGGTTCAGCGTGTAGATAAGCGCTATTCAGGGTTGTCAGAAGCAATAAGCCTGCACATAGAGAGCACATCAAACGCGACCACAGAAATCGAGTAGAAGAAAATGTACTCTGGTCCCAAAATTTGGGGGGCCATCTTAGTTAGGAATGGTACATTTCTGCGTTGTTATTTCACAGGCGTAAACAGACAAAGGCCGTTTTTGTTAATAGCAATTGGCGTTTTGCTTATCAAATAAATGCGGGTGGGTGCGCTTACGCGCAAAATACCGCCTTCAGCGTTTAAAAACTGTGAAGGCAAAAGCACAGAATTGTCATCATTTTCTAGGCGATTAGTTTCGGCTTTTATGGAGAAGTGCGATAAGCCGAAATGATCTAGCCAGCCCAATATATTATTTGGTGTCGCAACAAAATGATCGTGCTTTAATAGGCTACTGTGTAACGTAATGTTCGCGCCGAAAACGGGTTTGTTTTCTATAGCCATCTGCGTATTCGGCTTTATATGCAGCCGATATAGCCCATGTGACTCCGGCACAATATCATCATTTGCATCTGTATCATTCACTAGCGTTAGCATACAAAGTTTCACGGGGTAATTCTGATGACTTTATTGTGGTGGAGTTACGTTTGTCCTGCGTTGATGTGGATCAATCAGAGGCAAATACTGGGCTACAAGCTATTTTTAAAACGGTGGTCGTATGAAAAAGTCAGCACCAAATATTTTGGATAGTGAACTAAGCTATTTGCGCGTTAAGCAATTCGCCAAGGCGCCTAATAGCTTCGGTCCGTTCAGCTTGAGTACTATCAATAAAATTAAAACGCAAACAATGCCGATATTTCCCCGTCGCTGAAAACAGCTGTCCGGGCGCGACATAAATACCATGTTGTTTGGCCTCATCGGCAAGCTTAACACTGTCGTAACGGCTGTTGAGCTCTACCCACAGCACATAGCCACCTTGAGGGTAGCTAATACACGTGTCTGAAGGGAAAAAGCGTTTAATGTCTGCGCGCAGAGCATCTCGCGCGCTCACGTAGTAATGGCGCATGGACCTAATGTGTTTGTCGTAGCCACCCTGTTCAATAAAGCTTGCTATAGCTAACTGGGGCAAGGTAGGGCACATAGAGCTACTGACATACTTAGCATGTAGTACTTTGTTTCTATAGCTACCGGGCGCTATCCAACCTACGCGAAAGCCAGGCGCGAGGGTTTTTGAAAACGACGAACATAGCAAAACGCGACCGTCCTCATCGAACGATTTTATCGTTTTTGGTCGAGGGTAAGAATAAGCTATATCGCCGTAAATATCGTCTTCGATAATGGCAACGTCGTATTCTCTCGCCAACTCGTATAGCGCTTGCTTTTTTGCCTCAGGCATAACGAATCCCTGCGGGTTATTCACCGTTGGAGCGACTAAAATTGCCTTTATCGGCCATTGGTCAAGCGCTAGTTTTAATGCTTCTATACTTAGCCCCGTTTCAGAGTCAGTGGGAATTTCTAACGCTTTCAACTCTGCGCCCTTTATAGCCTGCATAGCACCGTAGAACCCAGGAGACTCTACCGCTATCACGTCACCAGCGCTTGCCACTGCACGAAGACACACTGATAGTGCTTCTTGGCAGCCAGAGGTCACAATAAATTCATCGCTTTGTAACACACAGCCAGATGCTGCGGCCAATCGGCTTAGCTGTTTTCGCAGAGTTTCATCACCTTTTACGTCACCGTATATCATGCCGTCTAAGGCTCTATGTTTGGTTAGTTCATGCAGACGTTTTATCAGCGGTTTAAGGGTTTTGACGGTCATGTCAGGCATGGCATGCTGGAACTGACAAAGGGTATCAACATTGTGGTCTTTACTGAAGGTATTCAGCAAAGTGTCTAGCACATCTTCCCATTGAGACACATCCATAGGACGCTGCGGTGGCTTCGTCATGCGTGGCGTGTTGTCTATTAATACACTACGGGCAACAAAATAACCTGATTTAGGCTTTGCCTCTATCAGTTGCTGCGCTTCTAAAACACGATAAGCTTCCTGCACGGTAGCAATACTTACTTTATGTTCCGTTGACAGCTGCCTTACAGAAGGTAATTTGTTTCCCACCTCAAAAACACCACGTTCGATTTGGGCTTTAAGTTCATTGGCTAATGTTTCATAAAGCGTCATCGTAACCTTTATTCTTCTGAAGTCATCTGCATACAGATAACTATATCTTAGTTAACGGGTGCTTTTAACCATACAGATTAGTCAAATAACAACCATACAGGGATGAATATGGCTAAACTGTATGGCTGTTTTTAAAAGTGTTTGAGTCTGATGCATACAGAAATATGGCTGTAATGTGTTAGCGAAAAATAATCGTTTGGTTAACCCAGTTTCTCTCAAAGAAACGCATTACTTACCTCAACACATAAGGATTGTCATGGAAACATCTCTTCTCATCGCACTGGCGACATTTGCATTCATCAGTACGGTAACCCCTGGCCCAAATAATATGATGCTTTTGGCTTCAGGGGCACAATACGGTTATAAACGTTCGCTGCCGCACATGTTGGGTATTGTGATTGGTGTTGCAGGTTTAATGGTTAGCACACTGCTTGGCATTGGTGCGTTATTTAGCATATTTCCCGTATTGTACAGTGTACTTAAGGTGCTCGGCGTTGCATATCTGTTATGGTTAGCATTTAAAATTGCCACCGGGCCTGTGGATGAAATTGAGATAAAATCAGCCAGACGTCAGGAGCCACTCAAATGGTGGGAAGGGGCATTATTTCAGTTGATAAACCCTAAAGCATGGATGATGGCGTTAGCGAGTGTAGGCACATTTTCCCTGCCTGGCGAGCATTATACGGAATCTGGCATTGCAATTGTTACCGCCTTTGCAGTTATTGGGTTTCCTTGTATTTCGCTATGGGCTGCAGTAGGTGCAAGAATTCGTGTATGGTTGAGTTCGCCAATTCGAAGACGGAAGTTTAACCTTACAATGGGCGCGGCCACAGCTGCAACGTTGTTTTTAATTGTGTAACGTTTGTATTAACTTGGTGCAAGCTCTTAGAGAAAGGCGACTAGCTAGTGTCTTTTAAAAACTTGATGAAAGGAACGCGAATAATGAATTTGGTCGGTAACTTCATTCAATACCTAAATGCTTATGAAAAAAAGAACTTAGACAGCATTTCCGACATGTTTTCAGATGACATCGCATTACGTGATTGGAAAATTTCCGTACAAGGTAAATCTTTAGCAATTGACGAAACACGTAAAAACTTTGCGAATGCAGATTCAATAGAAATACACGTGCTATCAACCATGGCAAACGATAATATGGTGTCTGGAGAGCTTAAAATTGTGGTTGATAAAGCAGAAACATTATTTGTTGTCGATGTCGTAACATTTGATGAAGACGGTAAAATCACCTCTATTCATGCTTATCTAGGGCGTGAAGATTAAGCTAAGTTGCAGTAAAACCCTATAGGAGCAAGTGCTCATGGAATTGAATCAAGTTACACTACCTGTTATCAATATGGCTGAAGCGGTTGAGTTTTATCTTACCCTTGGGTTTACACAAATAGTAGATACACCGCATTATGCAAGATTTACTTGCCCTGAAGGCACCTCTACGTTTTCGCTTTCTTTAGAAAGCGAAAACGTACAAAATCACAGCGTGATCTACTTTGAGCATGAAGCGTTAGACGAGCTATATAGATCGCTAGTAAAAAAGGGCATTGGGTTTGAACAGCCGCCAACTGAACAACGTTATCTTTGGAAAGAAGCTATTTTAAAAGACCCATCTGGCAATAAAATAAAGCTTTATTGGGCGGGAGAGAACAGAGTAAACCCACCTTGGAAAGTAGAGATTAAGCAGTAACCGTTTAAATAAACATACCGAGATAATCAGTGACAGAACCCCAAATAAGCGTGCACTTTCGCTTAACAAAGTTAGATGCCATGCAGGCCTATACGCTAAAAAGAGAAATTGAAGGCGCTTACTTTATTAAGCGTGAAGGGAATGGTGATAACCAAAAAGCTGATGTTTTTGTCGGCATGGTGCCTTTAAAGGAAGCGCTGTTCGACGAACTCAATGACTATGTTATACGCCAGCAAATTCAGTACGATGACTGTGATATCTTTGTAGAATCCAAACATGCTAATGGGGATATCACCGTACCAAGGGTAGTAAATAAACTGCTGAAGTATATAGACTGTAAGCTTACATACGCCCTAACTAACTAGGTTTTAGTTAAGATAGTGCGAAAAAGATTACAACACCACGCCTTTTCATACACTTTGCTCCAGTGTGAAGCGCCAAGGTAGGCTTGTATCATCCCGTGGGGGATGCACTTCGCTTTTATCGTCTTTTCTATCTTCATTTTTATCTTCTTTTGCGTAATCTATGCCTATGCGAGGTGCGCTGACAATACTTTCGGCGGCATTAAATTCGGCGTTGCTCTCAATCCAGATAGTATTGTTGTTTACCACGGGTTCGCCATTTAGCGCTGGTGTTAACGCTAAAGCTTGCGAAAGCTTCGCTGGGCCAGAACATAAGTTACGCACTGCAACGTTTGACCCTCGTCGTTCCTGCATGATATCTAAGCCAACGGTAGGACTTATTGCTCGGATAAGCACAGAATCAGTATTGCCCACCACGTTGGTGACAATATTGAACATGCTGTGGTAACCGTAAACCGTGTAGATATAGGCTATGCCGCCCCTTTTTTCTAGCGTTGTTACAGATGAGGGCCGGCGCAATAGGTGCTTTTGCATGGCGAGGTCGCGTTGACCGCAATAAGCTTCAGTTTCCGTGATCATTCCTCCGGTAAGTGCACCACCGACCCTACTAAATAGAAAATTGCCTACGAGTGACCTTGCTATATTGACTACATCACTGTCAGTGAAAGAAGAAAGCTGCATTTTGCTAAAGTAGATTTAGGTAAGTTACGACGACTTTTTAATTTCGCTATGAGACTTTAAAACCTTACTGCCGTCGTCTTGTTCAATAAGGTACGCAGGGTCATTGTCGCTCGCTTCACGCTTTACTGATGAACCTTTAATAGTGCGTTCAACGTCGCTAGTAAATTTCTCTCTTATATTGCCTGTGGCACTGCCATTACCCCATTCCCATTCAACTTGTGTATTTACCGCGTAGTGTTTCATCATTATTCCCTGTAGCGATAGTTTTACTATTTACACAGTGTTAAACGGGAAAAAGAGTCGCTTAGTTCATAAAGCAATACAGCAAAAAGAAGAAAGGCAACGCCCAGTAAGGTACAGGTAATTAAGGTACAGGCAACTAAGGTAAAAAGAGCTAAGGCAAAGAGAGCTAAGCAACTAAGCTTGAAACCCTAAGAAAGCGTTTCAAGCTGCTTTTGTTTGGGCACTTGTTTTTGTGTAGCAGAACTTCCGGCGGTAGCTATGACCACTAAAGCTACTGCAAGCCACTGAGTCAGCGTAAGTGTTTCATCAATAATGATAAACGCTGCTACAGCTGCAACAGCAGGCTCTACACTCATCATTATGCTGAAAGTTTGTTTGGGCATATTGCGCATGGCACTCATTTCTAAAGTATAGGGAATAGCGGATGAGAAGATCCCTACGGCGCAGCCTATGAGGACCGCTTCTGATGATAACAAAGCACTCCCTTGACTCACTATACCAATGGGGACCACACAGATGGCAGCTACCAACATACCTAAGGTAACCGTAATGCCGCCAGAGCCTTCATTGCCTGTTTTGTTACCGAATACAATGTAACCGGCCCAAAAAGCTCCCGCGGTTAGCGCTAACATTACGCCGATAGGATCTAGGCTTTCTGCTGACGCGCCGCCAATATCCGGAAGCAATAAACACACGCCAGCAACGGCTAAGATTGCCCACGCAAAATCACGTTTTTTTCTTGCACTAAAAAAGGCCACTGCTAGTGGACCTGTAAACTCAAGTGCAACGCCTATACCTAATGGAATACGTTCAATGGCAAGGTAGAAGATGATATTCATAGCCCCTAAACAGGTGCCATAAATAATAACGTTTCGCCATCCTCTTGCACTCAAGCTTGCTTTCCAAGGTCTGAAAATTACGGTCAACACAAGAGCTGCGAAGAATGCGCGAAGGGCGCTCGTACCTTCAGGCCCCACGATAGGAAAGAGTTGTTTGGCAAATGATGCACCCGATTGAATAGTTATCATGGCCAAAAGCACTGCGAGTATGGCAAGTAAAAAACGTTGATTCACAATGTATTGCTGCTTCAATGACGTAAAACAGAATTATATTTGTTCTGAAAGCGAAATGCGCGTTGATAAGAGTAAGTATTGAAAATAAACGTTCAACAACTAGTGCCTACTGACACTAGTTGATTATGTACTCGTATCAATATTTCAAGTTGTTACAATTTGAAATAGGCCATTAGACTTCGTAACGTTGGGTCGAACTGGTCGGGAACCCGTTCAATAGTCATGTGGTATTCAGCCACGTTCCAGAACGTTCCGCCTAAAAGCAGAGCGATAAGCACTTGGGTCGTCATCGAGAACACAATATAGGGTTTGTCTTTTGTAGGTTCAAAAATTGTGTCTATCTTAACTCGCTCACTGTCCATGCTTATCTTGGCGTAGATTGGGCTCTTTAACCCAGCTGGTAGCATCTCTACTGGCTCAATATGCAAAAACACATCAGTGTCTGGGTACGTAGATAATTTCTCTTGAGCACGCCAAACGTTTGCTCTAGCTTTAAATAACAAGCTGTTAATGGGCATCATTAGCCCCTCAGGCCAAGCTATACTGTGAAGCTCGCAAGGGAAATTTTTAAGCGATTTTGCGTAATCTATCCTATCTTGCTGAGTAAAGTCTCTATCAAGAGCAAGTGGTGAGAGCGATGTTGAACGCGAAGATAAGTCGAGCACGTCTCCAGTTGATAACATAGCCAGTTTAGATTCTTCAAGTTTGTGCTGATGCCAAGCTGACTTTATTTCAGAGGGGCATGCTTGGTGTTGATACTGCGCATATTTATAACCTGTGCCACCTATCACAAAAGAGCCTGCTGCTGGAATGCTAAAATCGGCATCGATGATTTCAGCTAGCTGACAGAATTTCTTCAATCGAGATGACTTTAACTGCTCTACGCGAGCTTTTTTCTCATCATCAGAATAGTGAGAAAAAACGAAGGGGTAAATACTAGCACCACTATACGCAAGAATAGCAGCATCAAGCTTGCCGAACGTCGTTTTAATCTGCTCAGCGTGTCTTATTTGCATTGGATTATCAACGGCGAAAAACACGCTGTAGCCGTTTTTGTCCTCTAGATATATAGAAGAATCTACAGGTATGTTAGTTTCATTAACAATGTCATCGGACGACCCAGAGAATTCCTTTATGATCGTGACACTGTTTTCACCCAACTTCCAAGGTTCATCAAAGGAACATTCTTTTATATTGGTAAACCCTAATTGCTGTAAAGCTAGACTAAGTGCGGGAGTGGGAAACTTGCCGATAAGTATCGGAATACCTTTATCAAAGTGGGAGAGCGTAAAAGGATTAAAGTGGTCACCATGTATGTGGCTGATATATAAATAATCGGGCTTTAAATTAAGGTAGCGTTCTCGCTGCTTGCTATGAATAGGAGGATAATTAAATAGAAGTCCATGATAAATACCGTCTTCATACCATGGGTCAGTAAGAACGGTAGTCCCATCACTGAAAGTAAACAAAAAGCTAGCATTGGTTACGTATTCAATCTTCATCGACAGTCCTAAGGCTTTCGAGCAATAACAATGGCTTCTCTACCCAAATTTAGGTTAGAAAAAGCCCGATATATATCTTGGCGTAAGTTGCTCAACCCTGCATTTTCCATGAACCATTCAAAATTAACCCTTTTAAGATGGCATTCGCGGCCGACGCTGGGTGTTTCGATATAGTTATCGCCCATTGTTAGGAATAGGTCCAGAGGAAAACTTGAAAAACGACTCACTGGCTTGAAACCGCATTTTTCTACAAGTTCTTCAAGTGAGTCGAAGTCAAAGTAATTCAAGTGATGTGGAACTGAAACCCACCATGGCTTGTAGTCTTGCGTTTTTCTTAGGCCTTCTTGAAGTGGATTGAAGTCGTTGGGTACACCCACAACGAGTATTCCACCACTAGCAAGTTTGTCGTACGCTACTTTGATAAGCGAAAAGGGGTCAGGCACATGTTCAAGAATATTCCGCATGTGAACAACCTCAATATTTTTAGGAAGGTCATCTAGGTCCGCATCAAAACTACTATTGACGATAGACAGACCTTTTTCACGGCAATGTTTTGCCGCGATAGTGCTTATTTCTACACCAACAGAATTCCACCCTTCACCTTGAGCAGCTTCCAAAAAAAGCCCTGCACCGCATCCAATATCTACTAATGTATTGTTATCACTAGGCGAAACAAATTGTGCGATTTCACCGAGAACATCTCGATAGCTCATAAGCCACCAATCTCGATCTCGCTCATAATAGTTTAGCCTATCGCGTTCACCGTCGTCATAGTGACTATCTCGATAAAGGTTTTCATTTTCTTGTTTGTCTGGAAGTGGCGTTACATGCTTGAATCTGCACGTTTTGCAATCGATAACATCATAACCATCGCCTGAAATAACGACGTTTCCTGAATGTGCCATGGCATGTCCTAAATTTGTTCTTTATGTTGTAAATCATTTGTCATTTTATCAAAAAATATTATCAAGAAACGTACCACTAAAAGCTAAACTTAGGTTAATGTATATTTAACCCTCTGAGCGGGTGTGATTTAACATTTACTTTTTCGCTTAAGTAAAAACAGCATGCATATTGAGTAGGAAGCAATAATGGAAATACGGCGCCTTGCCAAACCGATAGACATTGGCGGTTTTTCGGTGGAAACGAACAACGAAGTCGAGTTTTCTCAAAACGGAAAGATTCCTGGGCTATGGCAACGCTTCGACAACACCATACCTGTAGATTATTTGGGCGGCGAGCGCGTGTATGGGGTGTACTTTAACTATGAGAGTGATCATGCTGGCAACTTTACAGTGCTTGCAGGCTATGATGGTAAGAAAGTGCCAGAAAATGCAGAAGTCGAAAACATCACGATTCCACAAGGAAAGTATCTCGTTTTTACTAAACAAGGGGAAATGCCGCAAATCGCTATTGATGCATGGACCGATGTTTGGAAATACTTTACCGAAGAAAACGCAGAGTATGAAAGGACATTCACGGTGGATTTTGAGCACTATGTAAACGGCAATCACATTGATGTATACATAGCGATAAATTAGCGACTAAGTGCTTTCGTTCAACTAGCCGGAGAGAGGACATGGACGGTCGGTTCGCCATTTACTTCACGGTAAATAAAGTCGGTGAGCTTTGTTTTACGGTTCTTCGCACTCTCAAAAAATACCGCTACTCTGTGGCTTCTTATCTCATGCATAATCGCATCATAACGCAGTGCTAGCGGGAAAAAGTCGTGTTGAAGTGTTTCTATACCTAATGAAAATTGTGCTTCTACCCGTTTATAGTTTCCAACATGCTCATTAAATGCTTCAGTAAGTACAAGGGAGTGCAATGAGGGCGATAGGAATGCATATTGCGACTTGGCATTGCTGGGTTTAAGCTGAATATGGTGTCTGAAATACTGGTTTAATTGTGACTTCTCGCGATTTGTTAAATCGGCGAGACTCGAAGCATGCTCGATGAAGTCTAGTTCCGGCGCTGCGATTATAAGCTCTTCTAGAGGGAAGCTTAGAGATAACGACGCTTTCGGACCTATATTCTTAAATACCAACTCACTGCCAGGTAAAGAATGGGCGCTGACGGAACATGCTAGGGCGGTAAAACAGCATAAGAAAGCGCGCAGAAATAAGTGATAGGCTTTCAAGAAATATTGAATTGTCACTGGTCTTGCCCACCATAATCGGTTTGTCTGTCACGCCAAACTGAGTGAGGGTGGTTACCTGGTTTATTTGTAGACTTATTAGACTGCATTGAGAATTCTATCCATAGGGCAGGGCCGTGAACGCGCACATAATCATCCTCAGAATTCAGCGCCGTCGTACCAGAAAAGCCAATAACCATACTATCAAAGTCATTCGAGTATTTCTCCATGTACTCTTTAGCCTCGGTTTCATGGATATCTCCGACATAGGTATAAATGGCTTCTTTTAATAAGGTGACTTGTGCCTGAGATAAAGCGGATACCGCTAACCCCTCTTGAATATCAGGAATAGCGTCATCAGCCTGCGGGCCAGCGATAATATCTCTGTAAGTCCCTTTTAACGTAGCTTTTTCTTGCTGATCGTTAGTGAGTGAAGTCAGCAATTTTGCAAACGCATCGCGTTCTTGTAAAAGCGGTTTATTTTCACGTCCGTTCATTTCAAATGAGGGAAAGGGTTCAATTCCTCGGAAAGACGGCGTTGCGCTTATAAGCTTTCCGTTATCATAAGTATTTGAAAAGGCGAAATGGTGACCACCATAATATAACTCCCACAGCCCATCTTTAGTCGGCTCACCTAAAAAAGCGAGCTTACCGTTGTAGGATGAATACGCCGCCTTATAGTCAGTGCTAATAGTGCCGATGTAGTCATCGGCATTAAGGGTTTGCACCATCTCATCAAAACCTTCATCCATGGTTTCGCTAGCGGCCTCTTTCAAAATCGCTTTAACAATACCCCTTTGTTCGATGGAGAGTTCACCAAGAAATATCCCGGGGCGCTCGGGAAAAGCTCCGGCTGGTAGATTACTCCAGCTTTTCGCTTGTTCCACGGAATATTCAGTTTGTACGTGGGATAACGCGTCTTCAGATAATGTTGATTTTAGTAGCGAGGTAAGACATATCAGCGATGTAATATGGTCATTATTCTCACACTCTTTTGTTGAAGTGGGAACACTAATATCGCCCATAAGCGTACTTGTATCGCCCATTCGAGCTTTTATGGCCAAGGTCTCAGGTGTGTCAGGACGAGGAGGCGGTGGACCGTCAGGGTGTGGGCCTTTTGGATGGTCCTGAGAAAATGCATTAGGCGACAAAGCAATGACGATAGCAAGTATAGCGCTAGTGAGTTTACATCGATTAGTAGTATTCATGTGCAAATTTTCCCTGCTTCGATATTGCGGCTTAAATATTTAAATCGTTTATTGAAGATATTTAGCCTACTTACTATTCCATCGACAACAATATGGATCAACGCCGACCACTTCGTGACTCTAACGTTGTGTTTAACCCTGCAGTTTGAAGTTCTTGGCTATAAATCATGATAAGGAGTGTCATTGAGTTTTAGCGTCGCTATTTTCATCATTATTTGTGCGCTTTCTGCACATTCTCTGCACAAACTTTCAGTATCTTAGAGTGACAAACTAATAAAATTTACAGTTGCTGAGGTAGTCAGTTATGCAAAAGCCTATTTTCCTGGCGCGTCCATTAATCACGATGGCATTGGTTGGGGCGCTCGCCGCTTGCGGGGGCACCGACGACGATAGTTTGTTTGTCGATGCCGATTCATCTACAGACAGCGGGGCAGATTCAGGCAATACGGGTAATACAGGTACCGATAGTACTGCTGACGCGTGCGATAATCCGGCAACAACTTTACCCGCCATTTTCCTAGAATTTAACGCGTCACCAAATGTGACTGCTGTACTTTCCTCAGACGGTTGTACTGTAACAGTTGAAGCAAATGGTAAGCCTAACCACACTTCTTCCTACTGGGACTCAGGGAATGAAAGCGGCCTTTATGTAGAGCCTGAAGACGCAGATTTATTTGACCAACAGCGCTCACCTGGTGATATTGAGGACTATATAAATTTGTTTCAACTTACGGTACCCGTAAACCCTGAGTTAGCGGATTCCTCTTCTGCTACCCCATTAGGTGCAATAGGTATTGCGACCAGTGGTGCGCCTATTTTTAATGACTCTGAAGGTAACGGTGATGTTTCGCTAGGTGTAATTCAAGGTTTTGATAGAAACGGGGCACATACAGGCCCACAAACCTATCATTATCACCTTGAACCTAAAGCCATTACTTATGACGACGACAGCTTGGTAGGTATTATGTCCGACGGCTTCTTTATTTATGGTAGACGTTGTTATTCAAGCGCCGACTATCCCACCGATCTCGATGCATCAAATGGCCATGAGGGTATCACTCAATTTACCGACCCGGCAAATGAGGACGGCGAGTATCATTACCATGTCTCAGCAGAGCAATACCTAAACGGCGATTATTACCTTATTTTTCCAGGCGATTTTCAGGGTACGCCAAACGGAGTGAATTAAGCAGCGCTTTTTATGAAGTATTTAATCGCTTTAATCATAGGGGGGGTTGTATTAAGCGCGGTCGTGTCTTTAAAGGCCTTTTTTCATGGGAACGAATTGCAGCCTGTATCCAATAGCGACATTACGATAAGTCGAGAAGGTCTTCGTACATTCCAAGGAAAGCCTTTTACTGGAGAAGTTGTCACACGATACCCCGACGGTGCTATTGGAGCTCGTGAGCAGTTTAAAAACGGTCGACGCCACGGTGAAACCAAGAAATGGTTTAGCAATGGTGTACTTGCGTTTCGCGCTACATTTAACGATGCAAAGCGGGAAGGGGAAGCAATAAGCTGGTGGGCCAACGGCATTTTACGTTCCAAGCGATATTTTGAAAACGGAAAGGTTGAAGGTGTTGCTATGGAATGGTATCGCAGTGGCGAAAAGTTCAAGCGTTTTAACTTCAAGAGAGGGCAGCCAAACGGGCTACAGCAAGCGTGGCGTCAAAACGGCAAGCTCTTTAGTAATTTTGAATACAAAAATGGTCGAATATTCGGCTTAAGAAAAGCAAATAACTGTGTTGGATTAGAAGATGAAGAAATTTCTATTGATTACTATCGCCTGCAATCTGCTGGTCTGTAGCGGTTTTTCCCAAGCTGAAAAGCCCGACGTATTGACCGAAAAGAACAACAGCGCCAATGTTGAAGAGTTGCCATACTACCAAGATGCCTCATTTTCGCCTTATTGGTTATCAGAGGGTGAAGTAGACTTAACCTCTTTTCACAGTATTCCAGCCTTTAGCTTTACCGACCAAAGCGGTAACACAATTAGTGACAAGGATCTCGACAACAAAATTTACGTCGCGGGTTTTTTCTTCAGCACGTGCCCAGGTATTTGCCCCACAGTGCGTTCGAAACTTATACGAGTACAAGAAACGTTTAAAGGAAATGATAACGTAAGAATAGTTCAGCATTCGATAAGACCTTCAACAGATACTATCGAAGTGCTGCAAGCCTATGCCAATAAAAACAAAATAAATAACGAGCAGTGGTATTTGCTAACCGGCGACAAAGACGAAATTTATACTATTGCAAAACAAGCTTACTTCGCCAGTGAAGACCTAGGAAACGTACAAAAGAACAAAGACTTTTTGCATACAGAAAGCCTGTTACTTATCGATAAAAACAAACACATTCGAGGAATATACAATGGTTTGAATGCCGCCTCCGTTCAGTACCTGATAAAAGACATCAAGACACTGCAGAAAGAGAAGTCGTAAAGGATTAGTCAGAAATTATCATGTCGGCACTGAAGATAGAGGTATGATGAGTTTTATAATATTCCTAATTCTGCTGCTTACTCATGTAAAGCAAAGCTCAAATAAAAAACCGGCGAAAAACGCCGGTTTTAGAGTTTACGTACTTAATCGTAAATTACATTTTGTACGCTACGGTTACATAGCCAAAGCGCCCGATGTTGTCATATGCAGCATCCGTTGAGCCAGTACCTGTTGTACCTGTAGGTAGTGCGCGGTTAAACAGGTTATCAATGCCCACAGTTAGACTTACACCATTTTTAAAGTTGTAACCCGCAGTTACATCAGTTACTGCGTATGAAGGCAGTTCCATACGGTTACTTGGGTTAGGGTTTAGCGCTAGCTCTTGGTTGTCGTAAATGCTTGCGCGCTCAATGTAGCGCGTTTTCCAGCTTGCTTCCCAATCGCCACGGCTGTAGTTAACCGTGAATACACCTTGCCAATCAGACTCACCCGCAGTGCCGGCGTTTTGATAAAATAGCTCTGGGTTGTCCTGGAATGGGAATTCTTTACGATCTTTTAGGTAAGTCGCAATTAGGCTTGTACGGAAAGCACCTTCTAGTGCATCAAAATCGTAACCTAACTCGAAATCTACACCTTTTGCTTCTTGACCAGCAATGTTCAGCGCATAGCTGCGAATTTCAGTAATTTCGCCTGTTTCAGAGTCACGGTCGATAAGGCCACAGTATGGGTTATCGATCCCTGTTTCTGAGTCTACACAACGGTCTAGTATAGTTTGACCATCAATGTTGGTTATCGCGTCAGTAAGTTCAATTTCCCAGTAATCGACTGTCGCAGTAAAGCCTTCAAACCAAGCTGGTGTGTAGACTAAACCTAAAGTTTTAGAGATAGACTGTTCTGCTTGAAGGTCGATGTTACCACCGTTTACGCCTTCCAAAGTAGCCGCGTCGTAGTCAGAGTTGAAGTCTGCCGGAACGCCAAGTGCTGCGCAGTTAGCGATACGCTGGTCGGCATTAGCTAGGTTTTCCAGGTTATTTGTACGGCATGGGTCGTCAACGTTGAAGAAAGTCTGGCTGGCTTCACCGTAAAGTTCGCTAATATTCGGTGCGCGAAGGGCAGATGACTTAGTTGCTCTAACACGCAAGTCTTCGAAAACTTGCCAATCTAAACCAAGCTTCCAGCTTTTCGCGTTACCAATAGATGAATAGTTAGCAATACGCGCGGCTGTGTCGAACGTAAGCATGTCTACACCTGGCAGGCCTTCAAGAAGCGGGATAGTTACTTCGGTAAATACCTCAGAAACGTCGTATTCACCCTTGTCTTCTCCTAGCGCATTGAAGAAGGTTCCTGCAGCGTTTTCAGGCTCATCAATTTCACTTTTCTCTTTGCGGTATTCAACACCTGCGGCGAAACCTATATAGCCCGCTGGCAGCTCGTAGATACCCGAGTTAGCGATAGTTGCACCAGCATTATACTGCTCAATTTTGCTAGTACCTATAGATGTGGTATTCACATAGTCGATAGCTTCTTGTGTGGCTTGACCATAACCCATGATGTTAAGTGGCACACAGCCATCTTCACTACCTGATGCACAAACGATCTCGCCGGTATTGTCGTCTGTGACAGCATCTATTGCGTTGTAGAAGTTTTGCAAAATCAGGTTATTGCGGTTTTCACGCTCAAGCTCTGTTTTACCGTAGTTTACAAACGCTTCGTAGTTCCATTCATCATTGATATAGCCTTCTACACCTAACACGTAACGATAGGTTTCACGCTCGTCAGCTTCCGTACGAACACCTAAATCGGTCATCATGCGGTTTAGCACGATACTATCAAGATCGTTTTCGTCCATGTACTGAGCAACACTGTCATCTAGGAATGCATTGTTGCGCGTTATAGTTGTTTCGTCGCTGTAGAAAAAGAACGCTGGTTGCGCCATAGAAATAGCACGTGTGCGTGCGTACTTAGCTTGCGCATAAACTGTAGTGTCGTCATTAAGCTCGTAGTTACCTTTAACGTTTAGGTTAGTACGGTCAAATTCTGGCTGTAGCTGTGTGAACTGGCGAAGGTTGAAAGAGTCACAGTTTGCGCAGAAAACGCCATCTACTTGGTCGCCAATGTAAATGTCTTTAATTGAACCGTCTGCATTGAAGGTTTTTGTGCCATCGCCGAATACACCCGCATTGTTTATTACGTAGTAACCTGCGTTAGCGGTGTAAATATCATCCGGGTATGCCGTTGAATCTAGCTGATCTTCACTGCGCTCGTAACCCATGATGCTTTCAAAGCTCATGTTGCGATAGGGTGTAGCAGTCCAAGGGTTGTCCAAGGCATCTAGCGACTCTTGAGAGCTGTATTCAGCTGCAAAAGCGATGTTGCCGCGGTCGTTGTCAAAGTTAAAACCATAAGACGCTTGGTACTTATCGTTTTTATAGCCATTTTCCTGCGCAAAGCCTTGCGTTGCGCTAATATCAAACCCTTCAATATTCTTTTTAAGAATGAAGTTAACCACACCGGTCACAGCGTCAGCACCGTATACGGCAGATGCACCGCCTGTTACGATTTCTACGCGCTCAATCCATGAAGTAGGGATGGTATTAGTATCAACCGCAGCGGTTCCCGCTGATGAAGATACATGGCGCTTGCCGTCAACCAAAACAAGCGTGCGGTCGGTGCCCATACCGCGAAGGTCTAGAATGTTTAAACCCGCAGTACCGATGAATTGACTTGAGTTACCTAGCGAGAACGTATTCGCTAATGAAGGCAGCTCGTTAAGCACTTCACCAATGTTCATCGCGCCAGAGTTAAGTAGCGACTCGCCAGAAATAGCGGTAACTGGAGAAGGCGCAATTGCGCCCTGACGAGAAATACGTGAACCCGTAACTTGAATTTTTTCAACATCCGCGCTTTCAGTAGTTGAGTCCTGCGCTATTACGTTGCCAGATGTCAGAGCGACACTTCCCGCTAGAGCTAACCTTACTGCAGTTGCTATATTTTTCATGGTGTGTTCCTAATGAATTAGATTTTTAATGCTTGTTGTTGAATAAGGCCCAAAATTTAGGCAAGCCTTATTTAGCCAATTTGTTTTGAATTTATACTTATGTTTAAGAGGGCGCGCATTTTAATTATTCGAAATAAGGTAAATCAATTTTTTGCGATGAATAAAAGCGGGTACTTTGGCTTTGTAACAATTTATTAAACTAGGAATAAATAGTAGATTTTAATTATATATTGTAGAAAGTATTAATATTAGACGGGTTTAGGTTGTTTGTTGAGCGCATTGTCTGTTTTCCATGGTATAGCCCTTTATTTGTGCTAACTTTGATCACCCATTCTGCGTTAAGTCAACAAAAAAACTACCCATATGATGAAGTTTAATGTTATCTCTAGTTTAAATCGCACCAGCGTTTGATTGGTTTCGTAATTTAACCTAATTATTCGTTACTTTAACGCTAATTTTTGAATTGTTAATAAAAGTGTTAATCAAGATTTAAATTTATCGCAATGGCTGAGTGGTTTTTGGACGATTAACGACTTGCAGATTTCTTTACACTGGATAATGATTGCTTGCTATACGAGTAATTTTATTTTAATCCGAACGCTTGCAACCATTTAATTATGTCACGAGGATAACGCATGGGTTGTTATTTCGCTGACAATTAGATGAGGTAAGATAAGGCAGGGTTTTATCTATACCCCGAGAAAACTCCCCTAAAAAGCATTAAAGTAACGCTAATTAGGGGAAACGGGAAGAATGCTATGCACTGATCTTTTGCGTTAATTCTTGTCTTACTATCGCAGCACCAGCGCTAAGTGCTTCAAGTTTCCCTCGTGCAACATCTCGTGAAAGGGGGGCCATACCACAATTGGTACAAGGGTAGAGCTTATCTGCGTCTACGTACTTCAAAGCTTCGCGCAAAGTAGCGGCCACTTCTTCTGGGGTTTCTATGGTATCGGTGGCAACATCAATGGCACCAACCATCACTTTCTTTCCTTTTAGCAAGGATATGAGTTCGATAGGAACATGGGAGTTGTGGCATTCCAATGACACCATATCGATGTTCGATTTCGCTAGCTTTGGGAAGCTTTCTTCATATTGACGCCATTCTGAGCCTAGCGTTTTCTTCCAGTCGGTATTCGCTTTAATACCGTAACCGTAGCAAATGTGTACCGCAGTTTCACATTTTAGCCCTTCAATAGCGCGCTCTAGCGCAGCAATTCCCCATTCGTTCACTTCATCAAAGAATACGTTAAATGAAGGTTCGTCGAACTGAATAATATCTACGCCAGCGGCCTCGAGCTCTTTCGCTTCTTGGTTTAGAATTTTTGCAAATTCCCACGCGAGCTTTTCGCGGCTTTTATAGTGGTCGTCGTATAAGGTATCGACCATTGTCATTGGACCAGGTAACGCCCATTTTATAGGCTGATCAGTTTGGCTTCGTAAAAATTTAGCATCTTCAACGAACACCGATTTGGGTCGTCTAACTGCTTGTGTTACGACAGGTACGCTGGCGTCGTAACGATTGCGAATACGCACAGTTTTACGGTTTTCAAAATCAACGCCGTCAAGATGTTCAATAAACGTGGTTACAAAATGCTGACGGGTTTGCTCACCGTCACACACAATATCAATGCCTGATATAGTTTGTTCCTGAAGCGAAATGCGCAGTGCGTCTTTTTTGCCTTCTCCTAATGTTTCGCCTTCTAGCTTCCACGGCGACCACAGGGTTTCAGGCTCAGCAAGCCACGATGGTTTTGGGAGGCTGCCGGCAATAGAGGTGGGGAGTAGTTTTTTCATGTGATTCGTATTCTTTAAGTCAGTAATTATTGTGAATGCCTGTGGGGCAGGCCGTAGCGCCCCAGCAAAATTTAAAGACTCACCTTAGTGAGCCCTTGATTGCATTTGGCAACGAGCAAGTTACCAACAATCAGTATCAGAGGGTTTATCTGGCGTACCTTGCTGTAAATTGCTGTAGCCTATGTTGATAAGGCTTAATAAAATTCTCTTCCACAAACTTGCCTTGCTCGATGGCAAGGTGACTGCGTTCGTCGCGGTCATACACAATGCGTGTTAATGAGTGATCGCTATTTTTCAAATTCGGCTTATAACTTAAACCTGCTTGCGCGTTAGCGTTATAGATTTCAGGGCGATAGATTTTCTGAAACGTTTCCATCGTCGCGATAGTGCTTATAAGCTCTAAGTTTGTATAGTCGTTGAGTAAGTCGCCAAAGAAGTAAAACGCAAAAGGCGCGGCACTGTTAGGTGGCATAAAGTAACGAACGTTTAAGCCCATCTTTTTGAAATACTGCTCGGTCAACGAAGACTCGTTAGGTTGATATTCAACGCCTAAAACAGGGTGCTGGTTCTCCGTTCTGCGATAGGTTTTGTTGTCAGAAACACTTAAGCAAATAACAGGGAGTTTTGAAAAATGTGCTTTATAGGCTTCTGAGTTAACGAAATACTGGAACAGTTTACCGTGCAGATCGCCAAAGTCCTTAGGTACGCTGAACGATGATTGGCCACGATTATGGTTAGAAAGACGAACGCTAAAATCATAATCCCGAACATAAGACGAAAAGTTGTTGCCCACAATACCTTGGGTACGCTTCCCCGTTTTTTTATCAACAATGTTAGTTTGCAAAATCTCGATAGTAGGGAAGGTTTTGCCGTTACCCTCTACGTCAATATCTACCGATACTATCTCTAATTCAACAGCATAGCGGTCACCACGCTCATTGTCCCAACTAGCTAACGCGTTAAACCGATTGTTAATCATGCTTAACGCATCGCGTAAGTTCTCTTTTCGGCGCTCACCTCGCGCTAAATTTGCAAAATTAGTAGTAATGCGCGTGTTGTCTGAAGGGCGATAATCTTCATTAAACTGAACGCTGTTTATAGTAAAAGAGAAATTTGTATCCACGTTTTTGTTCATGAGAATGCGCTTTTATTCCTAAGATTAAACCGAGTAATGTGAATGCTGTAAAAGCTATGGGTCAATTTATACGCGGTTTTATCTATGAATAAAAATGACTTAATTTCATTTTTGCATGAAATTATCTCATGACTTGATGGTGTTAAGTATTTTCCCCTTGATTTGGATCAATAGTCATTTTTCTAGTGTAGATAGGCGTAGTTCCATCATGCGTAATTCACGGGACAGGATATTTCGGTTTGTCTGCATAAAAATCCACAACTTAGTTGTGACCTGTGCAATGAAAGAGAGAATTAGCAATACTCCCCAAAACAATTGTTCCTCTGGCATAGCGGTAAAAAACTTAAAACCTACCCAAAACATTACAATCGATAGTACTATTGCAATGGCATAGCCTAACTTCATTATGCCTGCAAAACTTTTATCAAAACCATATTTCAAGTAGTTAAACATACCGCCGTCGAGCATAGCGTCTAACTCCTGTGCTTGGTTTTTAAGGGTTTGCGAAATTTCTTTATCAAAATCGTTTTTCATTTCAGTTACCTTTCTTCTGTTTGTTCTAATAATTGCTTGAGTTTCTCGCGTGCTCTATGCAATCTAGATTTCACCGTACCAAGCGGACAGTCGATAATAAGTGCTATTTCTCGCACGGAAATATCGTTTAAATAATAAAGTGCTATTACCTCACGCTCCTCATCTACGAGCTTTTCAAGCAAAGGAAGCACAAAGGTGTCGTCGTTTTTACTGTTACAGTTAGGTTTTTCGGGAAGCGTCGATGACACGACTTCTTTTGCAGCTTTTCTGTGCCAGTCAGTAATTTCCCAACGCAATGCTTTAAATAGCCAACTCCTAAATAGTGATACATCTCTAAGTCGCATTACACGTTTTGAGACTTGCAGCCAAACGTTTTGAACCAAATCTTCAGCGACCATAGCATCATCTACTCTAATCGCTGCGTACTTACGCATGCTTGCATGTAATAGTGCGTATAGTTCACCCAAAGCCTCTGTTTGTCCAGCCTGTAGCTTTAATACTAATATTTCAATCTCTGCTTCTTTCATACGCTTAGCATTAATTCAATAAGTGCTAATAGGAATTGCATTACCAAATAGAGTATTGCTATAAGCATTTTTGTTAGTTCCCTGATAAAAACAATAGAAAGACGAAGCTGGACTTAATTTGGTTCGCGACTTTTTCAAGTTTCTGAAAAAAATATTATTAAAGAAAAAATGAGGTCATTTTCAAAACATAAAGAATAGAAGCGTTGTTACAAATCACTCATGCCATAAATTAGAAAAGAGCAACCGTTATTAGTCAGATATTGAAGGCTGCCTGTCTTCCCAACGCCGAGCATTAATCATAATTAGGTCACAGACCGGATCTTTCAGTTGTGAATATAAGTCTCTATCGTCTGGAGTTTGGGAGGAGAGGGTTTGCTTGAAGAACGCGTAAGTCTTTGCTGTATCGTCATCAGTTCTAAGATAATCTCTGAACAAAAGAGCATACTTAAAGTTTTTTGCGCCTACTTTTCGTATATGAATATTCGCTTTAAACGGCCATTGGTCTGTGACACCTTGCAGGTAAATTTTACGCCAGTCCGCAAGGCATGATTCGTTAGGCGGTAAATGATCTTGACTCATGTAAGCGTTAGGCAAGTTTAATTTACTTATTCGCTGATTTATCGTGTCGCAAATAGCAGGAGACATTTCATTAACCCCAATTTGAATATCGATACGATCTTTCGCTGGCATGTTGGGAATAGAAGTAGAGCCAATGTGGTCAATACACACGCAAATATCGCCTAGCGCAGTTAATAAACAGCGCTTAGCAATTTCAAACTGCTCAAGCCACACTTTTTTATAGGGGACAATTTCAACTTTATCTCGCTCGTGGTGTTTCATCGTGCAACCCTTATGCGTTAAATAACAAACTCGGCTCGTTTTTCATTTAGAAACAATAAGGTAGCAAATTGTAACAACTTAAACCATTTCGCTTGTTTATTAATCAAATTCGCTTTAGTAAGGTGCGATAACCTCTAGAGTGATGTGTGACGCAAGAACACACAACAAATTTCGCAGATGGAAGTGAATTTTAAAAAGGAATTGATATGAGTGTTGAAACTTCGTTTAGTGCGCTTTTAATACACGGAACGCGTCAAATAGTCTATTGGGCCTTACAGCCTATATTAATAGCTGCTTCTCTTTACTTGGCTCATACTAACGCCTCCCTTGATACGCATATTTTATTTATCACAGCAGCATTTTGTATTATTACACTCTTTGAAATTACTATACCGGCGCGCCCTGAATGGCGAAAAAGCGCGGGTGAAACTGCCGCACTTTTGGTATTCGTGTTCCTTGCTGGGGCAGCATATGCATTGATAGAAACACTGTATGAAGCATCGCTTTTTAAGTGGATGGCGGGTTTAAGCGAAGCATGGCGATTAGACATTTGGCCTTCGCAGTGGCCTAAGATAGCGCAAGTGTTGCTAATTTTCTCAGCATTTGAATTTGTTAACTATTGGTATCATAGGGCGTCTCACCGATGGGGATGGCTTTGGAGGCTTTCAGGTCATAGTGCACACCATGCGTTTAAAAAACTAAGCGGTCTAAATGCTGTTGCTAACCATCCTCTAGAAGGGTTTTTCCTTATACTTCCGAGGGCTATTGTGGGCTTTCTTCTAGGCGGAGAAGCCGTTGGTGCTGCATTTATTTCTTTAACGGCAGTTACTGCCATACTTGCACATAGCAACTTGCATTTAAACTCAGCGTTGGTTGGCTGGTTCTTCACAACTAATCGTTACCATATTCATCATCACTCTCAAGTTATCAGTGAAAGCAACACCAACTATGGCTGTGTATGCATCGTATGGGATCGTTTATTTGGCACGTTCAAAGACGCAGATACGAAAGATACTGGTATTGATGATGTTCAGCCGGACTATAGAGCAATGCTATTGATGCCGTTTAAAAGGTAACCTTTATTTTCTAGAAACCGTAGAACAACGGAATGCGGCTGAACTTTAATACAGTAGCATGCTGCCAGTACGCCGCTAAATGTCAAGCTACAAGATGAATAGCTAAGCATGCGCCGCCCCAATCAATGATTACGCAGCGCATCAATTAACTCGTCTTTACTCATGTTTGAACGCCCGTCGATGCCGACTTCTTTGGCTTTTTGATAGAGCTCATCTTTAGTGCGATCTTCGTATTTATTTGCTTTGCCGCCGTCTTTTGACGGAGTTTGTTTACTATTGGCTTGTGCATTGGCAATGCGCGCTGACTTTTCTTTACTATAGCCTTCGTCGCGAAGGGCTTCATAAGTATCATCGTTTTTTATTTGGTTACCGTGGTCCGTAGCCATTTTAAAACTCCTGTTGTGCATGGTGAAAGAGGCTGTGATGTCTTTATTATTTCATACTTGGTATTCGCCTAGATGGTTTAGGTTCGGGTAGCTACTTGGAGATTCAGGCTATAGAGCAATAGGTTTAGTCAGTAATAGTCTTGTTGCTAATACGAGAAAAAATGTCATTCATCGCAAACGCCTAAATCGGTAAAAAGGTGCTGCACCGCAATGTTACCGCTTAACACGTTCAAACTTCTTGTGTTGTCTATTTTAGTGCGTTTCCTGCACAGGGAAAGTGCAATTATGTCAATGGTTTAGCGTTTTAAGGCTATTGCACGTTAAAAATTAAGCCATTAGTCTAAAGGGAATGTAGATGGCAGGCAGAGCGAAATATGAATAAAAATGTCCAACAAACCACAGTTAATTCTTCACGTCGTAATTGGCTAAAATCCGTAGGTTTAGGGGCTGGTGCCGTGGCACTAACTACAAGTGTCGATAGTATAATGGGCGACCTGCATGCTGCCGGAATGCCCACAGAACATTTTCCGTCGGCTACCCCTAACGTGAACGATGGCCTTATTCGCTTATCGTCGAATGAAAACGCCTTCGGCCCTTCGAAAAAAGCGGCAAGAGCCATGCAAAGCGAGCTTTTAAACCTAGCACGCTATACCGATGCTACGGTTGAAGTGTTAGCGCAAAAAATTGCTAAGCAAGAGGGCGTCTCTGCCGATCAAATAGTAATTACAAATGGCTCTTCACCTATCCTTTTTGGTTATGCCGACTGGATCACGAAAAATGGTAATAAGCTAGTAACGTCTATGGCAACCTATGAAGGTGTGCCGCGAGGCGCTGAATTTATGGGGGCAGATGTCACTTACGTTCCCCTCGCTAATGACATGACTTTCGACTTAGACGCCATTGAAGCAGCAGTGACTGAAGACACTACCGCCGTTTATGTGTGTAACCCAAATAACCCGACAGGCAGCATGGTAGATGCGGCCAAACTTACCGCTTTTGCTAAACGCGTGTCGAAGAAAGCGCAAGTTTTTATAGATGAAGCTTATATTGAAATGTCTGATGCTTATCCGGCTAACGTTCAGTCGAAGCTTATTTCGGAAGGGCACAACGTAGTAATTTGCCGTACGTTTTCGAAAATTCACGCCATGGCAGGCCAGCGTCTAGGTTACGCCATAATGCCGGCTGACCAAGCAAAGACCATGGGCGGTATGCTGCGTATGGGGGGCGTAAACTACTTGGCACTCGTTGCGGGTATGGCTAGCATGGATGACCACGCGAACCTAAACAACATGCGTTCACGGATTAAAACTGAACGTGACAAGTTAGTAAAAGTCGCCGAAGAATTAAAGCAGCCATATGCGCCGAATCCACAAGGGAATTTCATCTACATTGATACCGGCATGCCGCACGACAAGTTTGCGGAGAAAATGAAAGCTCAGGGTATAAAGGTAGTAGGGCGCACCTGGCCCGGTTACGATTCATGGTCGCGAATAAGTGTGGGTACGCCAGCAGAAACAGACGCGTGCGTTAAAGCATTAAAAGCAGTACTTGCTTAGAAACAACAATAATAAGACCTAGCGCAGAAAGAAAAAGCTGAACACTATTTGTGTTCAGCTTTTTTCATATTAATTGTGCGAAAATGCACGCTAGCTTTTTATAGGTTAGACTAAGTTTAAACTTTACTTTAGTCCTTGCTTTAGCTCTTGCTTAAGCCTCTATTTTAGCCCTTATTTGTGCCCTTATTTTTCGATAGCAAACGTTAAGCCTGCTTTTTCTTCTAGGCGACTAATTAACTTATCGCCTAGGGCTGCTGCTGGTGTGAAAAAGCCCCCAGTTAGGTTTACGTCTTTACACAAGCAAAGCGCCGATTCTGAAATCATCTTGCTGGTAGAGCCATAACCAGGGTCTTTATCGCCTTTAACCGATACCGCTAGCATATCACCATTGGTGGCTGTGCCTACAAACATCACATCGTAAAAACCGTTCTCGCGCTCTTCTTTGCTTGGGCCTTCTCCAGGTTTAGGGCCATCATCGCTAGCCAGCGACTTATCTTTAGCGACGTGGTTTGCCATGGCTTCACCTTTCTCGCCAGGCCCCGTCATCATCATTTCATCGTACTGGAAATTCTTACCGTAAGCGTAGCCAGCTAGGTAGTTAGAGCGGTGCACGTTCTTAGTATTGATAGCCGCCATAATAAATGGCGCTACCCACGTACCTAACTGTTCGTCAAAATATGGTTTGTTGCCATCTGGCTGAGGTTGGTTAGTCGTACCATCGGTTAGCGAGAGAGGGTTGATAAGTGCTGCCATTACTGACTTGTCTTTGTGCGCCGCAGCCATGGTTGCTTTTAGGCTAGCAGCTGTACCGCCAGAGAACGTGCCCTGCATTTTGCGTACACGACCTTTTACATATTCGATTACTTCGCCGGTTTGTTTCTTCGCATGTTCTTGTAAATAGTGAACACCTAAATCGAAGGGCACAGAATCGAAGCCGCAAGAGAACACAATGTTTGCACCCGTTTCCTTAGCTTTTGCTTCGTACTTGTTGATCATTTGGTGCATCCACGCTGGCTCACCACATAAATCTGTATAGCCTGTACCGTTATCAACACACGCAGAAAGTAACTTTTCGCCGTAAATTTGATAAGGCCCTACGGTAGTCAGTACAACAGCTGTGCGCTTTGTCATTGCGTCAAGCGCGTCGGCATCATCACCGTCGGCTACAATACTAGCAACGCTATCGCTAATGCCTAGTTCTTGTTTTACATCATTAAGTTTAGCTTCGTTACGACCTGCAACTGCCCATTTAACATTGCTGTCACTGCCATACTGCGCCTGAAAATATTCAGCCACTAGTTTGCCCGTAAAACCTGTAGCACCGAAGATAACTACATCAAATTCGCGTTCGTTACTCATTGTTTTGTCCTGTTTTATTCCGTTTCGACACGTGTCATCAAAATGCACTCCCCAATATACGCACTAGCGCCCATATCTATCATTTTTTTAGGTAATATTTGTCTATTCACGAAATTAAACAGTGGATACAAAGTAACTAGCACAATGATTTGACAAAAGTAGCTAGCCGAGCCAGTCCCTCATTCAAGCGCTCTATACTGGTAGCGAAAGAAAGCCTTACATAATGATCTGCATTATGCTCGCCAAAATCATTGCCCGGTGTCAGCGCCACATAATACTGCGACAGCAGAGCATCACAGAATTCAATAGCACTTAAGCCTGTATGCTTAATGTTGATGTAAGCGTAAAACGCGCCGTCGGGTTGAGCATCCAAACTAAGCCCCATATTTTGAAGTGCATTAAAAACAAGAGATGCACGCTCTATTAGCGTGTTGCGGTTTTGCTCGCACTGCGCCAAGGCTTCAGGGGTAAAGCACGCAAGGGAGGCTTTTTGAGAAAGGGTAGAGGGGCAAATAAACAAATTCTGCGCGAGCTTTTCGACTATTGGGGTCATAGTCTCAGGCACTACGCACCAGCCAAGGCGCCAGCCCGTCATCCCAAAGTATTTTGAAAAGCTATTTATAACTACCACGGTGTCCCGCAGTTCTTCGAATGCAAGTACAGTTTGGAGTGCGCCTTTGTTCTCATTTAATTGAGAGGCACTAGTATTGACTCGACCATCCAATGAAAGTGCTAGGTCTAAATAAATTTCATCAACAATTAAAAAGCCACCCTTGGCTTTGCAGTATTGTCCAATCTTACACAGCTCGTCTATATCTATCGCCGTGCCTGTAGGGTTGGCAGGTGTGGCGATAAGCACGCCTTTAGTGTTGTGTTTCCAATTATCGGCAACACTTTTTGCGGTTAGTTGAAAGCTATCCTCACTGCGTGTTGGCACTAGCGTTACCTCTGCGCCAAACGCGTTTAAAAAGCGTCGATTGCACGGGTAAGATGGGTCGCCCAATATCACGTTGTCGCCAGGCTCTACTAATGCGGCGCTTGCCAAAAGTAGCGCGCCTGAAGCACCAGCGGTAACTACGACTCGTGATGGGCTTAGTTTTACATCATGTTGGGTTTCATAAAAGCTAGCGATTGATTGACGTAGTTCTGGAATACCCAATGCAGAGGTATAGGGAAAATCAGGGGTGTCCAAGCTTTCTTTCATTTTTGCAAGTACTGCCGCAGGTGCACCGAAATCAGGCTCACCTAAATTAAGCCTAATAACATCTTTACCTTGCCCTTCTAGTACGGTGGCTTTTTCGCCATAGGCCATGGCAAGAAACGGAGAAATAGCGGTAGCGCGAGAGGTAAACTTCAAAATTAAACCCTTCATAGTTTGAGCTGGTTGAATCGATAACGCAATTAGGGCTTACTCTTGGCTGTGATTCAAGTAAATTATCCAGAAAAAGTGGTCAGTTTGGCGCGGGCGTTAAAACGACGAATTACCATGGGCAAAATCTCTTACATAGGGTAGGCTAGAAATTCACAATAATAAGGACTAACTGCATGCTGCAATTGAACATTTTTCACAAAGCCGCGCGACAGGTGAAAGCATCGGGTAAATCAGCTATTGCGTTTACGGTATTGTTTGTCGTGTCTGCATCTTCAGCTTGGGCAGCGCTGCCAAGCATTGCTGAATTCGCCAGCGAAATGACTAAAAAAGACGGGTTGATCCCCGTCTACTATGATGATGTAAGCGACAAAGTTTACTTGGCGGTGCCAACAAGCGATGCCGAATATTTGTTCCAAAGCAGTTTGCCATATGGCGTAGGTTCAAACGATATAGGCCTTGATCGCGGGCAACTTGGCGATACGCGCTTAGTCAGTTTTGAAAAATTTGGTAACAAAGTTTTATTGAAGCAGCACAACACCAAATACCGTGCAACCCACGGTAGCGACGCCGAAAAGCAGAGTATTAATGAAGCTTTCGCAGATTCGGTCATTGCTGGTTTTACGCTGGTAGCGAAAAGCGACAACGCCAGCCTTATCGACTATACGTCTTTTCTGTTAAGTGATATTCACGGCATCGGCAATCGCATGGCACGCACTAACCAAGGTAGCTTCAGCGTTGATAAAATGCGCAGCGGCGTATACTTACCTAAAACCAAAGGCTTTGAAAAAAACACTGAGCTAGAAGCTTTAGTCACTTTTGCTGGTAAAAAGCCGGGCGAATACGTGCAGCAAGTTACACCCGATCCAGAAAGTGTGACGGTTCATTTACATCACTCGTTTGTGGCACTGCCTGATGAAAACTACACGCCCAGAGAGTATCACCCATACTCAGGCTACTGGAAATTCAGCTACTTTGACTATTCCACGCCTATAAGTGAGCCTACCGAACAGCGTTTTATTACCCGCCATCGTTTACACAAGAAAACCCCGCATGCTGCAATGAGCGAAGCAGTAGAGCCTCTTGTGTATTATTTAGACCCAGGCATTCCTGAGCCGGTAATGACGGCACTTAAAGAAGGGGCGAGCTGGTGGAATCAAGCCTATGAAGCTGCAGGTTATAAAGACGCGTTTCAGGTGAAAGTATTGCCAGAAGGGGCCGACCCAATGGACGTGCGTTACAACGTCATTAACTGGGTGCACCGCGCAACGCGCGGTTGGTCGTACGGTTCTTCGGTTGTCGACCCACGTACGGGCGAAATCATCAAAGGTCACGTTACTTTAGGCTCGCTGCGTGTAAGACAAGATTATTTAATTGCCCTTGGCCTAACTAGCCCGTTTAAAGAGGGTAATACCGACACCACTGTGCAGCAAGAAATGGCATTAGATCGTATTAGGCAGCTGTCCGCTCACGAAGTAGGGCATACGTTAGGCATAGCACACAATTTTGCAGCAAGTGAAAACAACCGTGCGTCAGTGATGGATTATCCTCACCCCAAAATTAGCATTAAAAATGGCAAAATTAGCTTAGAAGGCGCTTATGACAAAGGTATAGGCGCATGGGATATACACGCCGTAGCATATGGTTATCAAGACTTTGCCAGCGACGTAGAAGAGGCCGAAGCCTTGGCAAAAATTATTGTAAAAGGTCGCAACGAGGGCTTAAGCTTTAAATCAGACCCAGATACCCGCAGTAGCCGTCATGCGTCAGCAAACGGCCATATGTGGGAAAACGGGAGCAACCCGCTAGATGCCTTTGATGAAATTTCACAAGTACGCGAACAGGCATTAGCCAATTTAGGCTTAGATACTTTAAGCCCAAACAGCAGTTTATCGTCCCTTGAAAATACTTTAGTGCCTATTTACCTGCTACACCGCTATCAGCTAGAAGCTGTAGCAAAGCAAGTAGGCGGCTTAGTATATGAATATGAACGTAAAGGAGATTACACCCAAGCGCAGGGCCAACAGTTTGTAGCACCCGCGGTGCAGCAACGCGCAATGCAACAGTTACTGACCGCGACTACCGCCGATTACCTGACTATTCCTGAGTCGGTACTCGCCCTTATTCCACCTACAGCCTACGGTGACGATATTACCCGCGAGCACTTTAAGGGCAAAATGGGGTTAATGTTAGACCCGGTTTCTGCCGCAGCTTCGGCATCCAACTTTGCTTTTGAATTGCTATTACACCCAGAACGCTTAAACCGCTTAGAATGGCAAACAAGAAGCACTAACGATAGACGCAAAAAAGTAGGCGTTTCAATGCTAGTGAAGCAAATACTTAGCGTACACTGGTATAAAAATAAGACGCAAAGCCCACTAGCAAAGCGCTTACAGCTGGTGGCTTTGAATGCGGTGATGAAAGCAGTAACTAACGATAAGTTGGCGCCTGAAGTAAGAATGGAAGCTGAACTCGCCTTGCTTGAATTTAGCGAATGGTTAGACGATAAGGCTGACGACAATCAGTATGAAATACTGAAAGCGCAGTTTGATACATATTGGGCTAGTAAGACATGGCCAAGTAGCTTTGAAGTAGAGCCCCTGCCGCCAGGTTCGCCGATTTAAGGAAGCTGATAATTAATGTTAGGGACAACGCAATTAAAGCAAAACCATAGCCCAAGTAACAAGCAAGTGCCGCAAAAAACCTTTGCGGCCTTGATTGCTACCTTCCTCGCAGTGCTACTTCTAATAATAGTTCCATTAGTAGAAAGTCTGCATGGCGGTGTGCTGTGGGGCTTAAACTACCATTCCCCCAAGTTTATGTCACAGGTTGGCGACGCGTTAGCCTTAGTTAAGCTTATAGCGCTTTGCGCAGGTGTGTACCTGCTTTTTAAGCAACACGGTACATTTAGGCATCTTGTTAAAAGTAAATGGTTATCTATTGTTTTGAGCAGTGTTTTAGCAATAGTGGCGCTCATTCAGATTGCGATAGGTCTATTAGGTGTACTGATTGATGCAACACTAGGAACTAACCGAGACTACTTTCATAAAGAGTTTGCAATAGAAAATAACACTATTTACGTGTTTACCGCAGACCCAGGTGCCATGGGTACGGCCTACCATTATTTTTATCTAAAATGCCCACTTCCTTTAAACCGCTATGAATTAAAGCTTATTGAAAAGACACATTGGGTACGGGAGATAGAGCTTAAAGCCTCTGATAATGGTTTTGACGTATTTAATCAGCGTGGTGAATTTAAATATCGCGTTAGTTTGGGTGAAGTAGGGTGTGGTTAGTTAGCTTGTAATTCAGCGTCGAGTGAATGAATTCTTGTGTGGTTATCGACAAGTGATACTATAGTGGTACATTTGAAAGCTGGAACCTGCATAGTGAAAGTAGAATTAGTTACTACATTGAAGAGACAAGCCACAAAGATTTTGCAAGACCTGCACTCTTCAAAAGAGCCTGTTTTGATTACAGAGCATGGTCAGCCATCGGCTTACTTAGTCGATGTTGATGATTATGAGATGATGCAAAAGCGCATGTCGATTCTGGAAGGTATTGCAAAAGGTGAGCAGGCAATAAGAAATGATGACGTTTTAACTAACCTGCAGGCCAATGAGAAAATGGATAAATGGCTGAAATAGTATGGACGGAACCTGCTCTAAATGACTTGGACAATATTGCTGAATACATAGCGGTTTCTACTTTAGTTGCGGCAAAGCAACTGGTTAAAGAAGTCTTCGCCAAAGTAGACATGCTTGAGGAATATCCTACATCAGGAAAGTCAGTTTCTGAATTACCATCTCTAAATTACCGCGAGCTTTATGTGAAGCCCTGTCGAATATTTTATAAATTCGAGGGTAGCAAAGTTTTTATCTTGCATGTAATGCGGCAAGAACAAGATCTCAGACGCTTTTTGTTAGATTAGCGTTGATTCATTTTAAATACATTTGGTGAATACTGCAGTTTTTTTCGTTACTTCCGGTTAGTGCCAGAAACAGCCGTTCGAATATTTGAAATTAAATGGCAGAAAAGTACGTAAAGCGGCCATTGGATAATTGCAATTGAAATGGCGGCAATGTGCGAATAGAGGACGGTCATTTTTTCATATCAAATGCATTTGAAATTTCTGGGACTTAAACTAACTGGTGTATTGGAGATAGGAATTTTCCTCCTGTATAACAAACGATATATGTATCGTGAGGTAAGGTTTACTTGGCTACTTTATGTTAATGTAAATAAGGTAATACCTAATTTTTAAGGTTGAAGTAATGGAATATAACAATCTATCCAAGCTTATAAAAAAAGTGCTCAAAACAGATAAGAGTGGTAATACAACAATTCCCTCAAAGCGCGAAATGATAAGCAAGTTTTTTGCGTTTACTATGCTTATTCCAGGAATCACTAGTATTGTGATGACAGTTAATAGCGATGGAGGGGAAAGTATTTTCTTCGCGATTTTGACAATCTTATTTTTAAGTATATCTATATTACTTTTTGGTCGAAAGTGCCGTTTAGAGTTTAACAAGACAGAAAAACAGCTTAATTTAAAAACCGCATTATGGGGTTGCTCTAAAAAAAGTAAAGTTGTTACATCGTTTGATACACTATCATTTGAACTAAGTAGTATAGGTACGAAAGGCCCTTATCAAATTAAGTTTGCTGATCAGTTATATGAATTTAAACATTATACAGATGCTAATATGTTTATTTCGTTTTTATATACGGAATATAATATTACTGCTGTTGAAACCATATCGAATTGGCCTAATAAAACGCCGATAAGGTTTTCCCAAAGTAAATTATATAGTTCACCTGAAATTACACATAATACTAAAAATTCTAACTCAAAACCTCATTTGGAAGATGTAGACTTTAATAAAGAGGATTTCGTCTTCATTGAAATATGGGATCGAAAATCGCTGGTAAAACTATCTCTGCCATTTTTTGTTTTTACAGCCATTGCCGGCTTAGTTAAATACGGAGTGCTGTAATGTATTTTAAAAAACTATCTAGTGAACTGGCTGTTTATCGACAAACAAGGTTAACTCGGTTATTACTAATTTTGTTGTGTGGCTTCTTTTTATTTATCGGGTTAATTAATGTGTTCAGTTCTAATGACGTAGATTCTTTACCGATATGGGTATCTGGGTTTATATGTTGGCTAGGGTGGAGTGGTTCGTTTGGTGGCTATGTATGCCGTTTTGATCTCGCAAATCAAACCTTGGAATTAAGGTCTAGTAGCTTATATACTATTTTTAAACGTGTTTATAAGTTATCAGATATTAAAGGTTTTAGAGCTATACCTAAAAAAGGCTACAGACATAACTATGGATTATATGCAGTGTTAACTGATAATACTCATGTTGCTTTCGCAAGCTACAAAGGACGAGGGTTTGCAGTTAAGGAGTGTATAAAAATGGCCGACTTTGTCAGTAAGCCTTATCAAATCAATATTGATACAGCTCCATTTTAATTTAGATTAGAGGAGGCGGAGTACATAATCCTTCAAAAATACTCAGCCCTCATTTTTGGGGGGCGCCCTAATCTTTCGCTTTTAGGGCTATACCGGTTAGGTTTTCAATTTATTGTTTAAATTTATTGCTACCTAATACTAACTCTTTTTTTGAACAGTACTGAATATTGCCAATAAGTGTTTGGTAGATTTCAGTCTAGGAAAGTCTACGGTAGGCTTTCATGCGCTCAGTTTCAGTTTTCCCTAAAGATAAATATACTCTGCGGGCACAGCATAGTGTCGATTTTACCCCTAACGCGTTTATTGGGTAGCTAGACCATTTATATTCCGCTGGGTCTAACACCATCTTCGCCCTTACGGGGTTGAGTTCAATGTATCTGTATACGGTAAGCAGATTTTCTTCTGAATCTATCAAGCTGGAGGTAAATCTACCTTCCCACAGGGTTCCAGTCCGCTTGTATTTTTGGTTAAAGTACCTAACATACATGCGCCCTAAAGACTGCATCATAGCGCTTACACCACGGTTATCATATTGAGGGGGGGGCAGAAAAGGAGAGTGTTATTAGTCATTAACCCATGTATGAATGCGAACATCAATTTGTAGAGAAAATTTCTTCAGTCAGTGGATGTAAGCCATGTAGTCACTTTCACAGGCAAAACAATATAATCGGTTATTGCCTCTTTGAATAACGTGTTGTGCAAAGTCTGCTGGCGCTAATCGTCTTTTCCTAGACATTTTTAATTCTGCCCTGTTGGATTTTTATTTACCACGATGGATAAATTCAGCTTTAGCTACAACCCTGTACCTGCTAAAACTAATTTAAAAGACAGTGATGAAAAATTGGCAAACGTAGAAGAGAGTTGGGATAGTGAAATTAGAAAAACGCATAACAAGTTTGTCAACGAACGCACTTCGTACTGGACCGCTAGAAGCGCTGCTTCGCTTCGAAGCCTGTTACAAATACGCTAAATCGAATGAAAAAGCGTGGTACTTTTTTGATAACGTTGGCACCTTAAATCGGTCTACAATCTACGATGAATTAAATAGTCACAACTAAAGACTAAAATCTATAATAACTTCGGTTTGAAAGCGGGAGAAATGTAGGCAAAAGCTAAGTGCCTTTCACCTACATTACTAATTAAGGTTTACTTTCGAATTAAGACTTTTTGAGTCTTAACATTACTAGTGCTAAAGCAAATAGTAATAATGAACTAGGAGCAGGAACAGGAACGTTAGGGTTCGTTGCGGCATCAACACCGTCTAGCCATACGCTCCAATAAGGTCCCATATTAATGCCGTTTGCCGGTTGCGTCCAATCCGCTAATTCAACCGGCGCTTGACTGTCGAACAGGAATCCATCACTCAAAACGGAGCCTTGTGCGAAGTTGTTGTAAGTGGCTACCGTAAAAATATAATCGCCTGCGGCAAGGAATGGCAATTCAAAGCCTGAATCAAAATCAGTTTGAGTAGATGGATTTACATGTGCGTTGTCGTCATCCTCCTGAATGAGTGCTCCATTAGCCGACCATAATGCAGTAATAGGATCAAAATTAATACCATCCTGAAAGGAATCCGTCCAAACTCGAATGTTGTTTACATCTTGATTTAAAGTAAAGTCTATTTGGATAATATCGTTGTGAAACTTAATATTACCATCAAAATGAATTAATGCGGCATGCGCGATGTTAGAAAGAACTCCTAATAACAGAAATACAACAAATACAGCGGTTTTCATAATAATCCTTATTCTTTTTATGTCTAAACTGATACGTTTACATAACGCAAAGTGTTTAAGCAAAAAGCGGGCCACACGCAAGGTTCTGATATTAAAGTTATTTTTGTTGAACTCTTCTGTTGTGTAAATTTTTTTGACATGTTTTTAGTATTTAGACGCTGGAATATATACACAATATGTGTACGCGAAAGCGTTACGTTGGCATGGTTACTTCTAACACACGCAGATATTTGAACATCCGAAATAGACATTAAGAATTACCATGAGCTTTAGCTGTCCCGAAGTTGGTCGACTTGTTGATGAAGTGTTTGCATACAAAGATATTACCGAGTAGTGAAGTTACTGTGCATTATCTTCAGTCTATGTGTTCTTTATATACATACAAAATGTATTCAGGTCTATTTCGTCGCCGTCGCATAATTAAATTCAAACTATAGCTTTAGTAAAATCGCAGTGCGTCTGTGTTTTGTATTACGATCTCAATCAGCGATCGTTGATTGGCAGTTCCGTACGTAAATCGGAAGTTGGCGATAAGAAAGCTAAGGTTTTGCGATGAGCGATAAAGAGACCTAGAGTGAAAGACACAAATATGGTGAGATGCTGCAAAACAGACACTCATTTAAATTATTTCTATAGGATTGCTCTTACAAGGATTGAAGTATATGAATTACATCATTATTACTATTTCACTATTGTTGGCAAGCAATGCCTTTTCGCAAAACATTCCAAAAAACGCGAGACACAACGAATTTACTGATGAAGGTTGGTCGTGCAATAGCGGTTATAAATAACATGCTAATCAATGCAAAAAGATAAACGTACCGCAGAATGCACGTATCAATGATTACACCGCTAAAGGTTGGTCATGCAATAGCGGTTATAAAGCTGTGGGGAATACCTGTATAATAATGACCGAAGCCGAACTTGCTAAAGAAGTGGAATTAAAACGTAAGATTGCAGCATACGAGAAACGACAAAAGGCGCTTGGTCATTGTGAAACAGAATATAAAACTGGCGCTGAAGTTTGTGTTTCGATTTTAGATGGTGATCTAGATTGTGATGAAAATTATTCAGGTAATTATTACGATAGCTGTGAAGTTGAACTGTCTTACAAAGTCGAAACGGATTATTCTGGCAGTGCTTATATAGATGCCACTGTAAATTGTGAAGTCGAAATAGAGTATATCGGAAAAAACACATACTCCACGGATAATGAGAGTGAATCAGAACGATACTCTCATACTCTGTATGCTCACGATAGCTCAAGAAGAACGTTTGATTTTGACTTTGTTTTTGGGCTGTACGACGAAGTTAATAGTGTGAAAATATCTGAAGCAGAATGCAAGGTCACAGACGTATCTATGTATTAAGGTGTTGTTGTCTCTGAAGAGAGTTTGACCAAACGTCTGCTTTTTCAATCTTAGTTGTTCTAAGCCGCTAAGCTTTAATAACTGTTTCCGGCGCAAATAGGAAGTATTAATCCTAAGGCGTGAATGTCCGTTGTTTGTCTCAAGAAGCCTTTAACACTGTGGGGCTTAAAAGTACGTACAACTGACCTTCATAACTCTTTATCTGAATGAATAGATCTTATTCTTAAAAAAGGTGTGGCCACTAAGCTTCGTGAGAAGCAAGAATCATGGGCGTTTAATCATGGTTATAGTACCATCAGTGTAAAGTCGATGAACCGATATCGAGCAATGTTACAATTGCTAATCTCAAATGGCTATTACATATCGGGCTATGAAGATAATGGTTGCGTTGCCAGTAGTAAAATCAAATTTATCAAGTGCTTAAATGAAATAGCAGCATAAACGTTTTCATACCTTATAGCGATAGGTGAACGTCTGCTTAATGCCCTGAGCCACTCGTCAACCATATTTATCCAAGCAAAGGCGAATTCCTTTCCTTTAAAACCTTCAAATACTGCGTTTCATTGTACGGAGTATTAGTTTTCCAACAGCGGTATAAAATTCTTATCCATTTGAATGCAAGTGAGCGCACTGCTTGATGATGAGAGTTTCCTTTTTTCTTTTGCTGCTCATAGTAAAGCTGCGCCTAATAAGAGTATAGAACGGATTTTGCTGACCATTCAGTAAACGTTTGACGAATAAATTTCGAGCAACCCCATCGCCAGTGGACCCAAGCGGTTTTTCCGCTGCGCTCAGTTACAGGCGCAATGCCTGCATATTTTTGTACTTCTTGAGCACTTCCAAATCGGTTTCTGTCTTCTCCAAATGCAACCAATAATCTCGGACCAAGACATTTTCCAACACCAGGTAAAGATTCATACAATGCGGCGTCTGGCATTTCGTGGTAGATGGCTTCTATTTCTTGCTCGAATGTTTTAATCGCTGTGACAATGGGAAGTATCTGATTAGCCAGTGTTATCGCAAGCAGTTTGTTTGATTCGATGACAACACTATCGTAAGTCAACGGTGTCGCACTTTTTATCGCCTCTAAACGAGGTGATACTAATTTGGCAAAACTACCGCGAGAGGTAAGGAAGCGAGAGATTGTGTCGGGTTTTGCGCGTTTAATTCTATCCAGCGACGGCCATCGAGTAATGAATTCGACGAATAACTGCGAATCTCTATGCGTGAACCACTCGAGAGGTTGCGGGTAATATTGCTTAAGCGCATTGATAAGCCGATTTACATACCGTTTCTTTTCATCCACTAATCGACGACGTTCCTCCACCAAAAAGGCTAGTTTTCTGATTTTATCGTCAGCCATTTTAAGTGGAGTTATTTTATCTGGATAGCGAACTAACAACTCAAGTGCGATTGACGCGTCAGTTGGATCATCCTTAGCTCCACTCGGTGATAACGCTCTACGATATCGGCACAGCATCGTCGGATTAATTGGGAATAAGGTGACAAAAGAATACTTTTGCAAGGCATAGACGATTGGCCCTTTTGGCAGCTCAAGCGCAATAGCAATTTGTCCTGGGTGCTGTTGATGCAGCTCCGTAATCCACTGTTCAATAGCTTCAGCCGAGTGTTTTACAACAGCTAACTCCCTTGTACCATCAGCATACTGGATGCAAACATCATGCTTGGACGAAGCCCAATCTAATCCAATAAGAACGCTAAAATCATTTGTTCTAGACATAGTTACTCTCCCAACAGTTAACGTGTTGGATATGTCAGCTCAGTCTTTCGAAGAAAATATAGCGGCTATTCTTAAAGCAACCCCTGAGTATTCGTTTAAGACTAAGCGCACTCAGAACATCGAAAAAAAAGCGGTAAACATCGAGTGTTGTTGTCTGAGATTCGTATGAACTGAGCACATATCCTAAAAAACTACATTATCGTTTATAGGATGCGAGTGACTATAGTTTGTCTGAAGCGGTCTCGCGAGTTAGAAATATCCAACGTCCGCTAAACGCTCATTACAGCCATCGAACTGTCTTTGAGCGATGTGCCCTCTTGCCTTTTAATTCCAGATAATTGAACGGCAGGACGTAATTCAAAGAATAAACCAGTAGCTTGCGGGAGACGTTTTTACATACCCTAATCAACTATGTCGTAATAAATTTTTACTCCATCAACTTGCATATAAAAACTTACAACTCCTTGTAATTAGTAAACACTTTATACAACTGCGTTCCACTTAATACCGAAGCAGAAGGGAAGTGCAGGATAGGAATTAAATCGCAAGGGGCTTCTAGCGTCCTGCTGCCGTTGTCGGTATCTAGGTCGTCGATATTTAAAATTTGCGCTAGCGGTTCGCCTTTTTTGACGGTTTGGCCTGGTTTCGCCATGTACTCCACCATGCCGCCCCAGTTAGTATACAGGGTTTTATAGTCTTTTAAATACACGCCTAAACGCTGCATTGCTTTCGGTTTAATATCGCATTCGTGCAATACACCTTTAGCGTTTAGGTAGCTAAGAATGCTGGTGGCGTCTATTTTGCCTTCGTTAAAGTCGATCACTTCTTGGCTACCCATTTCTAGCGTGAAAGCTTCCACATTAAAGCTAATCTCGCGCTCTAAATTACTTTTTATGCTTTCTTGCAGTGTCCACCATGGGCAGAATGTCGCTTCGTCTAACGCCCCCGCAAATACGTTTGGAATAAAAATACAATGGGGGATGTTAAACAGCTTGGCGCTGTCTTTGGCATACTCGGGAATATAAACGTGACGGGTAGACACCGGGCCGTTGTGAAGATCTAGAACAAAGTCGGCGTTTACCGCCATTTGTTGTAGTTTCAGGTTTAGCTGCTGCGCCAAGCCTAAACCCCAGGGTTCGGCCAGTTTGTTGTCGATAGCATTGGAAAGATGCGCACGAAAACGTTGTTTTATGCCTTCAATAGACTCTTCGCGGGTGACCGTTTTGGCGAAATGCTTAACCGCTTCTTTATCGAAGAAATAGCCGCGGTTCCAGTTTGTGCCGTTCACAGGATCGAACCGGCCCTAATGTGTACTCACCAGCTTTAATGTTAGTTCCAATGGGATTACAGTTGGGTACTAGGATAATTTCGCCGCAAATATCCATGTCTTTTAAGCGCTGTATAAGATGGTAAATAACCACGTTGCCTTGCACTTCTGCGCCGTGAATAGAGCTTTGAATATACACGGTGGGGCCAGGGCGCGCGCCCTTCATTCGATAAATTGGCACGTTCATGTTACGGCCAGACGCGTTTTGCGCCACTACCATGTGTTTTTTTACTACTAGGGTTGTCATTTAAATCAACCTATTTTCTGTCTTGTTCTTTGTTTAAAGATGCTGCTTTTCAACACAGCTTTTATTATTCGTGCTGCGAAAGTACGTATAGTTAGCAAGCACATAGCTCGCAGTTCACGCCTTTAGGTAGCTTCCAGTTTCGCCATTCGTGCGACAAAGCATCAAACGTCATTAACGTGTTTTTAGGAATATTATCGAAATCCATCAATACTTGCATAGCTAACATGGCTTGGTAAGTACCAACAATATTTACTACTGGTGAGAATATACCTGCCTCAACACAGCTTAAATCGGGTGATTCAAATAGCTTGCGCAAGCATGCATAGCAACGGCTTTCACCGGGTATAGCTACAAAAAGCTGGCCTTCAAAGCGAATGGCTGCGCCCGACACCAGCGGGGTATTTAGTTTAAAACACAATAGATTTATTAAATCTCTTGAGTCTGTATTGTCGGTGCAATCTAGCACAACATCAGCGCCTTCTATGGCCTGTCTTAAAGCTGGTGACAGCTGACTAGTGCCCTTAGTGCTGCCGGGCGCCGAAAACGGTTCTGCCATCACGGTAATGTCGCAGTCGCTGTTTATTGCAGTAAGCCGCGCTTTAGCCGCCTCTACTTTATTTGTGCCTACATCTTTCTCGCAAAACAAGGTTTGCCTTGGAAGGTTAGTTGCCTCGACTGTATCGTGGTCAATAAGGGTAAGAGAGCCCACGCCACTGGCGCAAAGGCTAGTGGCGGCCGCGGTGCCAAGCCCACCAATACCAATGATACAAATATTGGCGTTTAGCAGCGCTTCTTGACCGTCTAGGTCCACTTTAGGAAGCACAATATGGCGGTTATAACGCATAGCCTGCTGATTAGTTAGGCTTTCAGACATAGTTTATGCCAACTTAGTTGTTGAATTCATGGCATGCACCCTTATAAAGTGATTACCAAATAGTATTTTGGCTGGTACTTTATCAAAAACCGCCAAAATGTCGCATATCAAATTAGGATTTCATATGTCAGTTGTCAGCCAACCCCTTAATATAGCCGTTCTTACTATTTCCGATACGCGCACTCTTGAAAACGACAAGTCGGGAGATTACCTGAAAGAGGCACTGACTTCGGTTGGCCATAAGCTTTACGATCGCGATTTGGTAAAAGACGATATTTATCAGCAGCGCGCGGTGGTGTCGAAGTGGATTGCCGACAAAAACATTCACGCGGTATTAATTACCGGTGGTACGGGCTTTACGCATCGCGATTCAACGCCAGAGGCCATCAGCGTATTGTTCGACAAAGAAGTGAACGGCTTTGGTGAGTTATTCCGCCAAATTAGCTATGAAGAGATTGGTACGTCTACGATTCAGTCTCGCGCGGTAGCGGGCTTTGCCAATAATACGGTTGTTTTTTGTCTGCCAGGCTCAACAGGGGCGTGTCGCACAGCGTGGGAAAAGATTATCTCTAGCCAGCTAGATGCCGACTTCAGACCGTGTAACTTCGTAAAGCATTTGGTGGAAGCATGAGTACATTTAGTCATTTAAATGCTGGCGGCGAAGCCAATATGGTAGACGTTAGCGACAAAGACGTTACCAAGCGAGAAGCCACAGCAGAAGGGTTCTTGTACGTAAGCGAAGACGTAATTCGCCAAATCTCAGAAGCAAAAATTGCAAAAGGCGATGTATTCGCTGTTGCCCGAGTAGCGGGTATTCAAGGGGCGAAACGCTGCGCCGATCTTATTCCTCTTTGTCACCCATTGGCATTGTCGAAGGTGGATATTAATTTTGACATTCAAGCTGAACAAAACCGAATTAAAGCCACCTGCTATTGCAAGCTAAGCGGTAAAACCGGTGTTGAAATGGAAGCACTCACGGGTGTTAATGTGGCGCTGCTAACCTTATTTGATATGTGTAAAGCCATCGACCCAGCTATGCATATGGAAGGGATACGAGTACTTGAGAAAAAAGGCGGTAAGACTGGCCACTGGCAGTCTGATACCTAGTTTTTATAAAGGCCAGTGAACTAAAAAAGTAACGTGCATAAAGCGTACACGCACTCGAAAAGCCACGCACTTTAGGCGCAATGCATTTTCGAGGCTTAAAAAGATCAATCAGCGCGCACAAAGCGACCTTAACAAAGTACATAACAGGCAAAGCATGCAGGTAACGGTAAAAACATTCGCACAAACCAGAGAGATTACGGGAGAGGACAATATCGCGCTCAATGTAAGCGACAACAGCACGATTGAAGCCGTAATATCTCAGCTTAAGACGCGCAGTGACAAGTGGGCATTAGCCCTAGAAGGCAGTGTGCTCACTGCCTGCAATCAAGAACTCTGCGACCTGCAAACCGTACTCAGCAACGGCGATGAGCTGGCGCTATTTCCACCTGTGACAGGGGGCTAGTTATGTTTGCGCTAGTTCAAGTTGAAGATTTCGACCAGGGCGAGCTTTACGCTAGGCTAAAACAGTCGGCAGATGAAAAAGCCCGAGGCAACACGGGTGCTATCGTTACCTTCACTGGCTTAGTGCGAGATTATAATAATTCTGGCGATATAGATGGTATCGAATTAGAACACTATCCCGGTATGACCGAAAAGGCATTAATGCTGCTACTTGGGCAAGCTGTAGATCGTTTCGAACTTAATAGTGCTGGCGCTCTGCACAGAGTAGGGCGCATATACAATAACGAACAAATTGTATGGGTAGGTGCTGCCGCTCCCCATCGACAAGCCGCATTTGACGCGGCCAGCTATTTGATGGACATGCTTAAGCAATCTGTTCCCCTTTGGAAGAAAGAGTTCAAGGGCGATAAATCTGAGTGGGTTGCGGCAAAAGCGTCTGACGATAAAGCGGCACTTAAGTGGATGCATAAAAAGTAATGTTTTTTTCTTTAGCAATGCGACTTTCAAGCTTTGTTAACTTGGCCATGCTTATTTTGGTAAGTGTTAGTGCAAGCGCAAGCCCAAGTGTAGCCCCAGGCGTTATGGCTTTTTCCAGTTCTGCAGTGCATGCAACCGGCTTTGAGCCAGTAAATGCTTTTACTAGTGAAAGTAGCGACAGCGATGTCGGTGAGCAAAGCGGTTCAGTTGTTTTCAAGCGCGACGAAAAAATCAACGTGGCTGTTGCGGCAAACTTCGCAAAGCCACTAAAAAGTATCGCTAAGCAGTTTACCGAGCTTACCGGTATAGAGGTAGCGGTAACCGTATCTTCTAGCGGTACTTTGTATGCGCAAATTCAGCATGGTGCTAGCTTCGACGTGTTTTTATCTGCAGATCGCGCAAGGCCGCAAGCCTTGGTTGATAACAACGTAGTTCACCACGGCAATCTGGTGGACTACGCTAAAGGCAAGCTGGCGTTTGTCTATACTGGCGACTTATCAAGTGAAGCATCGCACGAGGCATCTAGCGAAAGAAATTGCAAAGAAATCGCGGGCTCATCTACGGAAGACACAGCTGCACAACTAAACGTTCAGCTTACCGATTGCTTGTCTAAGCAGCTTGTTCAATTAATGGAAAACCCACAAAACAAGGTAGCTATCGCGAACCCTAAATTGGCGCCCTATGGTGACGCGGCTCAGCAGGCGCTGCAAAACTTGTCTCTATGGCAACAGTTTTTACCTCACCGAGTAATGGGTAAAAACGTGCTACAAACTTTGCAGTTTTATACTACCGGCAGCGTGAAAGGCGCGTTCGTTGCCTACTCATTAGCTTTAGATTTACCTTCAAATTTTGCAACTACCGGTAACACCAAGATTGCTGATTCCACCACTGTTATCGTTCCAGTACCAGAAACCTTGTATCAACCCATTGTTCAGTCGTTGGTGGTTAACAGTAAAACAGCAGCTTCACTATTACCGAATCTGTTCGAACCACGTCCGATCAAAAATGCGATAGCGCCAGTTAACGAGCCCGCTCACAAAGACGACGTTGAAACAACCAGGGCATTTAATTTGGCAGACGCTAATGGTGTGTCATCACCCAGTCTGTTTGTTCAATATTTAATGTCGCAAGGGGTGCAGCATAGTTTAATCGAATGGGGTTACGAACCCACCATAGCATCAGGCGTTGGTATCTAAGTATGCTCACAGAATTTTTTGGAGCATCGTCACTAGAGGCCATATTACTTACCTTAAAGCTGGCCTTTATAACCAGTGGTTTGTTGCTGTTATTTGCATTGCCGCTAGCGTGGTTTTTAGCAAACTGGCAGAGCAAAGCTAAGCCTTTGGTTATGTCTGTGCTTGCATTGCCTTTAGTGTTACCACCAACTGTGCTGGGGTTCTATCTGCTTATTGCTTTTTCGCCGCAAAGTGTATTGGGGCAGGGGTGGCAAAGCCTAACGGGGAGCAATTTAGCATTTAGCTTTGAAGGTTTGGTATTAGGCTCTGTGATTTACTCACTTCCTTTTGCCTTACAGCCCTTGTATAGCGGCTTTTCGCAATTAGATAATCGTTATCTAGATGTGGCAAAAACACTGGGTTTTTCAGCCAGTGAAGCCTTTATCAAAATTGTGCTGCCTTTGAGCAAAGCTCCTATTGTGGTAGCGCTAGGCTTAAGCTTTGCCCATACCATAGGCGAGTTTGGCGTAGTATTAATGATAGGTGGCAATATTCCAGGAGAAACTCAAGTGCTGTCTATTGCGCTATATGAACAGGTAGAAGCGCTCGAATATGACAACGCACACAACCTTGCACTGGCCCTACTGATATTCTCATTCGTGATGCTCGCGGCGCTCTACCGTTTTAACGGTCTCACCTCTAGCGATGAGGCGCGTTAACGTGCAAATATCAGCGCTACTACCTAATCGCATTGACGCTAAAATTTCACTTCAGCCCCATAGCCGATTTATTGGGGTTACAGGTCCGTCTGGTGCGGGGAAAAGCAGCTTGTTTCGCGCCCTAGCTGGTGTAGAGAAAAGCGCAAAAGTGCAAACGCCGTGGGCTGATAAAAAAGTCGGTATCGTGTTTCAGCAGCCTATGCTATTTCCCCACACCGATGTGCGTGGCAACTTGGCCTTAGCACAGCGCCACGCAAGCTCGAATGCTCTGTCTATTGAGGAGAGTTTGCGCGGATGTTGCAGCGAGCATTTGATCGACAAACCGGTTCAAGCACTTTCGGGTGGAGAAGCTCAGCGGATAGCGATCGCAAGAGCCTTGGTAAACGGCCCTAATGTGTTATTGCTAGATGAATCGTTAAGCGCGATTGATATCTTCACTCGCCGCAAAATTTATCAATTTTTAAATAACCTATGTGTGACAGGGCAGCTTACCTGCTTTGTTATTTCTCACGATTTAGACGACCTTGCCTTATTTAGTGACGAACTAATTTATATTGATAAAGGCCATGTCGAGCTTTGTGGAAAAACGCGCGATGTTTTGGCTACAGCCTATGAGAAAGACGGGCTTGCGACGCCTTCTAGCGTGCTTGAAGGGGTTAAACTTGTATTACCAAGGAAAGCTCTCGATAGCAATCAGTCGCAAAATGCCGCTATTGGCTCTAAAAACGGTAGCGATGCGCAACAAAGTCAAAATATTCCGCCCTTACAGGGTAACGAGCAGTGTCAGACGGAAAACGGAATTGAGCGTGTTGAGGTAGCGAGGCAAGAGATATACGTTACTACAGAATCTTTGTCTTATTTGCCTCAGCAAAGCGATGGGCAGACTCCGGTTCGGTTTGCGGTTAAATCCTGTGATGTAAGTATCGATACCAACTTCACTGAATTTGGTACTGCCAGTACAAGTAGTATTTTAAATGCGTTGCCGTGCGTTATATCTAGTATCGAGTATGTATCGTTTCCACTTACCTCTTCAGAAGGCGCTGCAAATATCACTCAAACTGAGCGAGATACTACAAAAAGCGCCAAAGTATTGCTAACACTCAATGTACTCGATAGCACCCAGAACCTCTACGCCAGCATCAGCTATATTTCCCTTAAGCGTCTTAAACTTGTAAAGGGTATGCAAGTAATTGCGCGTTTCAAATTGCCATAATTTTAGATGGCCTTGGAGTAGCTACTCAGTGTTTCGCTGTTATTCAAGTAGGCGTCGAATCGCGCACAGATTGCACGTATATAAATTCGCGCCGATTCTGGCACTCGAATATACTTGGATGTAATCTCAATAAGCCCATCTTGATTCATCTCTGCAAGATTATCTAAAGCTGAAGCAAAGTACTCATCGAATTTGATATGGTGTTTGCTAGCAATTGCTTGTTTATCCACCACTAGATTGCACATCAGGCTAGCAATCACATCTTTGCGTATAAGATCGTCTACCGTGAGTGAAAGCCCAACCTTTGAGCAGGGTAGGTGATAGTCTAAGCGGCTATAGTATTCCTTTAGATCTTTAGCATTCTGCGCAAATGCATTACCTACAGTGCTAATGGCTGATACGCCGAACCCTACAAGATCAGCGTCGCCACGTAAGGTATACCCTTGAAAGTTTCGGTGAAGTACACCTTTATTTTTGGCAATGGCTAATGAATCTTTGCTTAGGGCAAAGTGATCAAAGCCAATCATTTCATAACCGATGCTCGTAAAGCTTTTAACGGCAAGGTCGTATAACGACGCTTTTTGTTCACTGCTTGGCAGTGTTTCTTCCGCAAATTTGCGCTGCGCGGCAAATCGTTCGGGCAGGTGGGCGTAGCTAAAAAGCGAGATGCGGTCTGGCATCATGGCTTTCGTGGCGGCAATAGTTGAAGAAAATGTGTCTAGTGATTGGTTTGGTAAACCGTATATTAAATCCAAATTAACTGAGTCAAAACCCAGCGAGCGTGCTTCAAACACTAAGTCGGCAATGTGCGATGTACTTTGCACGCGATTAATCGTTTTCTGTACATTGTAGTCGGTGTCTTGCAAGCCAAAGCTGATGCGCGTGTAACCTAAACATTTTAAATTTTGAAGATAGCGTTTATCTATATTTCTGGGATCTAACTCAATAGATAGCTCAGCCCCTGCCTCAAACGTGAAATGTTTCTTAAGCAGATACATTAAATAGGTATGTTGAGTCTTGCTTAGAAAACTCGGGGAGCCGCCACCTAAATGGAGGGAAACCACGCGCCTACCTTCTGTCAAATAACGTTTAGACAAAATTTCTTTTTCTAGATAGTCTAAATATTCGTCCGCTTTTTCGTTATGACGCGTCACCATTTTGTTGCAGCCACAGTAGTAACATAGCGTCTTGCAAAACGGGATATGCACGTACAAGCTTACATCAGGTGCTTTAGAATTAGCTAATGCTTGTGGTAATGGGTCAATTTGCAATTGTTCAAACTCAAGTGCAGTGGGATAAGACGTATAACGAGGAGCATTAAGCGCATATTTGGTAATAGTCGATACGGCTTTTTGTTGTAAAGTGGTAGTGTTATTCATAGGTTTGCACTTGTCTTTAGATGTATAGGCGCGAATTCAGCGTTATGGTTTAAGCTTATGTGATTGCTAAGGTATATGATTTGATCTACTTCAAGGTTTTGGCGTTAAACCTAGCTATTGTCTTACTTTTCCCTGTTGTTTTGATGCAAGCACTGTGGGTGCGCAAAAAGACTGCTGTGCTGCCAGAACCCGAAGGAGAGCGTGTACTAACTTCAGTGCAAGGTTCGTCGTTACCACCCACTAATTTACTGGTGGTGGGTGATTCTGCAGCGGCTGGGGTAGGCGCTTTAACGCAAGAAAGCGCGCTAACCGGTTTATTGTATGCAAGCCTTAGCCAAATCGGCCCAGCCCGTGTGTCGCTACATGCCAAAACAGGGTTTAAAAGTGAAGATGTGCTTAGTCTTCTGCGAGATCTCCCCTCCGAAAACTTCTCGTCTGCGCTTATTTCTATAGGTGTTAACGATGTCACTAAATTTGTGTCACTAAAGCGGTGGCAGCAAAATATTGATGCCATCAGTGCGCTATTAATAGATAAATTTGGCTGTGAAAGAATAGTGTTTACAGCACTTCCACCAATCCACTGCTTTCCTGCGCTTCCGCAGCCATTACGGGCATTGTTAGGCTGGCGAGCATTACTTTTAAACCAAGCTCTGGTTAAATCCGTAACAGCATGTTCTAACGCAGAAATACTCTATGTCACCGCGCTTAACGTAAGGGGGACTGTTGTCGACATACAGCAAAGTGGCTTAATGGCTGAAGATGGCTTTCATCCGTCTTCTAAAGGTTATGAGATGTGGGCGCGTTTAGCTTTAGACAGACTCACGCCCATTCATCAGGCCGATATAAACGGTTCAGAAAAGACGTTGTAAAACCAACGGGCGACAAAGAAATAATCACTAAATGGGGTTGAAGTTTCTTTTTGTAACCTTATCTAAGCCCTTATAAATTCACGACTTCAATAAAGCGAGTCCTATTATGGCAGCAAGTGAGCAAGGTGCACAGGGTGTACAGAAAGTAACGGTTAATATGGTATCTGATGTGGTATGCCCATGGTGTATTGTGGGGTATCAGCGGTTGCAAGAAGCGATAAAAACTCTTGATAATATTGAAGTAGATATCAAATTCCATCCTTTTGAGTTAAACCCTAATATGCCGGCAGAAGGACAAAACCTTCGTGAGCACATTATGGAAAAATACGGCATTAGCGAGCAGCAAAGTGTGGAGAACCGAGAGCGACTTGTACAAGCAGGTGAAGAGTTGGGTTTTGCATTCAATTTTACTGACGACTCCCGTATGCAGAATACGTTCAAAGCCCATCAGCTTATTCACTTTGCTTCACAAAACGACCTTGAAGAAGAAATGAAGCTCAGCTTGTTTAACGCCTACTTCACTGATGGTAAAGACGTGAACGATCTTGGTGTTCTAGTAGAGTTGGCAGAGTCTGTAGGCCTTGATAAAACCGAAGCTGAAGCAGTAATTAAAAGTGAAAAATACGCGCAAGTAGTGCGGGAAGAAGAGACCCTTTGGATGCAGCGCGGAATTCAAAGTGTACCTACATTTGTGATTGGCAATCAGGGCGTAGCAGGTGCGCAAGAGCCTGCAACATTGGCTGCATTTATTTCCCAAGCAGCATCGCAGCAATAAGCAGGTTAGACAGGTTTAAGGTAAGTATGAGTAATCACGTTAACCAATTGCTAGCGCAGTGGCTTCCACTTAAGAACAAGCACAAATGGGTGTTAGGGTTTATTTTTAAAACAGAAGGCTCATGCTATCGCAAAGCCGGCGCCATGATGCTGTTTAGTGACGCCGGGCACCAACTTGGCATTTTAAGCGGCGGCTGCTTGGAAAGTGACATCGTTAAAAAAGCCCAGCGCGTAATGACTGACGGCGTTAGCCGTACTGCGGTTTATGACGATGAAGATGAAGAAGATATTGCTTTCAAGCTAGGTGTTGGATGCGGCGGTGTAGTGCATTTGGCACTCGTGCCAGTCAATGAAAGCAATCAGTACTTATCACTGGATGTGGTCAGCGAAGTCTTATCAAAAGGGAAGGCGTGTGATTGGCGCTGCGCTGTAGACGGTACATTGGGTGAATGCACGGAATTAGAAGACCATACAGCTAAACCTAGAAAGGCTATATTAGAGACAATTGACGGCAGGCGTACACTGTCGGTTTTGATGTTGCCGCCTATTCACCTTCTTGTTGTTGGCGGAGGGTACGACGCTACCTTTATGACCAAGCTTGCTAGTTTGCAAGGCTATTTGGTAAGCCTTTGGGACCCAAGGCCAGCACAAGCAAGACTTGAACACTTTCCCGAAGTGAATTACTTAATTGAAGACCCGTCTACGGAAGGCTTACGTCTTCACATGGGCGAACATAATATTCAAGCGGCGGTGCTTATGTCCCATCACCGCGAAATTGACGCAAAAGCGCTGCAGGTACTAAGCAAACAGTCATTAACCTATACAGCAATGCTTGGTCCTCTGCACCGTAAGCAGGAAATAATGGATCTAGCTGGGCTTGGCGATACCAACTTTACCCAGTATTTCGCAAGCCCCGCTGGCTTTGACATCGGTGGTGAACTACCAGAGCACATAGCACTTTCTGTTATTGCACAGTGCCATGCGGTGTTTCATACTAAACCTGCGCATTTGAACCGTTAGAAAGACTTTCTGAAGGTAACACCAAAGCTTCTAGGTGCGCCTGGGTAAGCCATGATTTTACCGGTTTGCACTGGCACATCAAACCCGCTTCGCGCAACGTACTCTTCGTCGAATACGTTGCGCGACCATGCAATGATTTCGCTATCCCATTGTGGAATAGTGAAGCTTACACGGACGTTAAACAGTGAAAAATCGTCTGAGTATTTATACGGGTCGTTGGCATCGTCAAGAAATACATCACCCGTGTATTGGTAATCAATACTTGCAGAGGCAGGGTATTTGCCAATTTCAAAGTAGTGATTCAGCATAAGAGATAGTGAGTTCTGAGGCTCGAAGCCTACGCGGTCTCCGTCTCTTGAGCAGAACGGGTCATTAGGCTCCACACGGCCCGGGTCGTCAATGCCCGTGTGCCACGTGTACGCTACCCAACAGGTACCGCGTTTAAACTCATCAAAGTTAGCTAGTGTGCGGGAGGCAACGGCATGTAATTCGGTGTTTTCTGTTACTAGCCATGTGGCTTCAAGTTCTACGCCTTTAACTATGATATCGCCCGCATTTTGCAAGTTAAAACCTGTTCCGGTAAAGGTCGTCGCTTGAAAGTCGCTAATTTGTGTGTAGTGCGCAGCGGCATTTACCCGAATACCATGTTCTTTGAAATCGTGTTTAACGCCTATTTCAGCACTTCGTGATTTTTCAGCGTCAAACAGCGGGCTAAGTGAAGGCAAGATCCTGTCTGTATTCGTCCCGCCTGCTTTGTAACCAGTGGCTAAGCTGGCGTAGGTTAACGTGTTGTTGTTGGGGTGATAAGCCAGTTTTACTGTGCCTGTCAGCTGGGAATCATCAAGCTGCTCGTTTAAATCAGGGCGAGGCATAACCGCTGCCGAGCCTAAGAAAAAGTACCCCCAGCCTGCCTGCTGAAAAGGTGCGATGGCATTCAGTGATTCAGCTGACGGTGCTTGGCCGACAGTCAAGGCTGCAGCAATGTCTTGTAAACCTTGTACTGCACGCCCGATATTAGGCCATTGCGCAGGGTTTTGACTTAGCCCATCAATACCGGGGCCTCGTTCGTCATAAGCTCCGTCAATAGATTTTTCTTCACGGGTATAGCGTAAGCCAGTGGTAAGCGTAAAATTACGGTTTAGCAGCCAATCGAACTGAGAGAATAAAGCAATGCTGTCTTGCTCTTGATTAGCCGTGTGTACAAAAGCGGTTCCAGACGGGGCTGGCGCTGCAGCAGGCGCAATAAAACCGGATGTAATTGCAGAAAATTCGTTGATAGCGTTAGCTAGCGGCAGCAGGTCAGGCGCAGCGGCATTGAAAAATACGCTAAAATCACCTTGCGTTGTAGTATCGAAGGTTAAGTCTAAGTTTTGGCTGTAGTAATAAGCACCTATTAGGGCCGCGTACGTCATCACTGCTGTAATGCAGCCTGACTTCTTGAGAGAACGATTGCTGTCTGGCATCGTTTGTCGCAGTAAGCAGGTCGACATCAGAAAAGTCAGTATCAACAGTATCCAAGCTATCAAACGCACGATATGCGCTAATACTTATAAAATTCCATGCTTTGTTTAATGCTACATCTACCTGAATTGATACTCCTTTATCTTCCATTTTTGAAAGGGGAGCCTGCGACAATGATGTCTTATAATTATAAAAGTCCTCGCGCCCGTAGATGGTGGCGTTGAATGGCGGTTGAAGTAACACTGCATCAGTGCCGAATTTACCCGCTAGGTCATTGGCCTGAATATTATTTTGAAACGTCAGTGCGCCGCAGCACCGTTCGTCTAGCTCTCCGTAATCGGCAATTAATCTTACGCTGACGTTTTTTGTTGGTGTGTAAAGTAGCTGCGCTTTTACCGCAGACCGGTTACGGTTGTTCAAGCTTTGCCCGCTAACCTCATCGATGATGAAGCCGTCGCCATGTGAACTAAAGCCGGAAACTCGCATGGCGAGAATATCCTCGATAAGCGAAAACGACGATCCAGCACTCAAGCGAACCAAGTCGTCATTGCCAATAATGGCTTCGGCAAACCCGTCGCGTTCGTCATGTGAAGGTGCAACCGTAGTTAACGTCATCGCGCCAGCAGCGGTATTCTTACCAAATAAGGTGCCCTGTGGCCCGCGTAACACTTCTATAGATTCAATATCAACAAGATCGCTAATTAATGCATTCTGTCTGGAGCGGTAAACACCGTCAACATACAGTCCTACCGATGACTCGAAGCCAAAGTTTTGAGAAGAAGTACCTATACCCCGAATAGAAAAGCCTGAATTAGTCACACTTTGGTTTTGAAACGCACCAAAAGCAGGTACGTAGTTTTGCAAATCGAACATATCGCGACTAACGGTTTCAACCAAGTCTTGCCCTGAAAGTACAGTAACAGCAACGGGAACCTCCTGCAGATTTTGTGACGTTTTCTGTGCTTGAACTACTATGTGTTCCAGTGCCTTGTTCGCAGGTTTTATTCGTTCGCCATCGTAGATATTTGCTTGGGCGTTAACAGAGCTAGCAGAAAATACAAGCGCAGTTAAAATGCAGTAAGTGATAGGGTTTATAGTTGCTCTTACATTTGCAGAAAGGTAGGGCAAGGCGTATGTAAGTGACTTCATTTTAGGTCTTATTATAGTTCAGAAGCTAAACGCCTCTAGCCAAACTTATCACGACAAAGTCGCGTCCATGTGCGCGCAGTCCCTTACATTCGGTCGTCTCTACTCCAATAAGACGTCTTGATTGCCTGTTAAGTAGACAAATAAAGCGAGCACATTCCACGCAATTGAAACGTATATGTCAAGTTTTGTTCAAAACATTTGCTAAAAGAGCACAGAAGGCAGGTGCATAGTTTCACATGATGCATACTCATTCAAAATATTAATTAAACTTATACTGCCGTTTTACTTAGTATGTGATTTGAAATGATTAACATATTCATAACATCAGGCGGCGGTATGACAGACATCTATTTAGTACGCCATGGCCAAGCGTCTTTTGGGCAAGCGAACTATGACAAACTTAGCGAGTTAGGTGGGCAACAAGCTATCTGGCTTGGTGATTATTTTAAGCATCGCAACATTCAGTTCGATTCGGTATTTTCTGGTGATATGGTTCGCCATCACGAAACTAAAGAGGGTATCGCGAAAGGTATAGCATCTAACGAATACGCATTGCCTGATGCAACAGTCAACAGCGCGCTCAACGAATTTAATTTCCAAGCGGTGGCCAAAGCGTATTTAACACGATTTCCCGAAGCGAAGGTGCCAGAAGGCGCATCGCCCTCCGAATACTACCGACTGCTTAAAAAGGCAATGATAGCTTGGTCTGAAGACCAGCTAGCTCATGAATTGTTAGATGAAACTTGGGAACAGTTTGAAGGCCGTGTCCACTCCATGCTTGCTCATCTTAAAACGGCAGACGCTAAAAGAGTACTGGTCGTTAGCTCGGGTGGCGCTATTGCCATGATGCTGAAACACATCCTCGGCTACGATGCTAAAACGGTTGTGAATATGAACTTACAAATTCGCAATGCCAGCTTTTCACAATGCTTCGCCAATGCGCGAGGTGTACATTTAAATAACTTCAACAGCGTACCTCACCTGGATGTGATAGACAGGTTACACGCCATTACCTACAGCTAAATGGGGCAGTTATGAACTTTGAGTATAATGAGAAGACCCAAGCGCTTTTAGAAAAGCTAAAAGCGTTTATGAAAGAAGAAGTGTATCCAATTGAAAAAGAGTACATTCATGCCGTAGAAAATGGCTCAGCCAATAATGGTGAAGGTCGTTGGAAAACGCCGCAAATGATGCAGACGTTAAAGCAACGTGCCAAAGAAGCGGGTCTTTGGAATTTGTTCTTACCTGAAGAGTATAAGCCTTATGGTGCAGGTCTAACTAATGCTGAGTACGCGCCGCTCTGCGAAGAAATGGGGCGTGTGTTGTTTAGTGCGGAGATTTTTAACTGTAGTGCCCCGGATACAGGCAACATGGAAGTGTTAGCCAAATACGGTAACGAAGAGCATAAAAAGCAGTGGTTAGAGCCGCTTTTAAACGGAGAAATACGCTCCGCTTTCGCGATGACTGAGCCTGCAGTGGCATCGAGTGACGCGACAAACATCGAAACGTCTATTACACGCGATGGTGACGAGTATGTAATAAATGGTCGTAAATGGTATACCAGCGGCGCAATGAACGAAAACTGCAAGATAATGGTGGTAATGGGCAAAACTGATTTTGATGCTCCTCGTCACCAACAGCAGTCTCAAATTTTAGTGCCAATGGATACAAAAGGCGTAACTATAGTGCGGCCTATGGCAGCGATGGGCTACTACGATGAGCCAGTAGGTCACGCTGAAGTTTTGTTTGAAGATGTCCGCGTACCGGCCGAGAACTTATTGCTAGGAGAAGGTCGCGGTTTTGAAATTGCCCAAGGTCGTTTAGGGCCCGGTCGTATTCACCACTGCATGCGCCTTATTGGCTGTGCACAGCGTGCTTTGGACATGGCATGTGAACGTGTTGAACAGCGTGTTGCCTTTGGTAAGCCTTTATCAAAGCAGCAGTCGATAAGAGAAAATATTGCTCAAATGCACTGCGATATTGAACAGGCACGTTTGCTGACATTAAAAGCGGCAGACAAAATGGATCGCTACGGTAACAAGGTGTCTAGAGACATAATTGCAGCTATCAAAATTGTAGCGCCCACAATGGCATGTAAAGTTATAGACCAAGCCATTCAAATGCATGGTGCTGCCGGAACCAGTCAAGACTTCGTGCTATCTGCGATGTATGCGTATGCGCGCACAATAAAGTTAGCAGATGGCCCAGATGAAGTTCACATGATGCAGCTTGGACGCAATTTAATTGCTGAAAAAAACGCATAAGGAGTAAGTGTGCCAAACGACAAAGCTAATGCGCCACACGCGATAGACTTAACGGCGCTTAATGAATACTTATCTTCTGCGTGCCCAAGTGTTGGGCACGTTGAAAGCGCTGAAAAATTTGCAGGCGGACAATCGAACCCTACATTTAAGCTAACCACGGATAATGGCGTTTATGTATTACGTCGCCAACCGCCGGGTAAGTTACTGAAATCTGCGCACGCGGTAGACAGAGAGTTCCGCGTTATTAATGCCTTGCAGGGCTCAAAAGTGCCAGTGCCTAAAGCGTACCACTTATGTGAAGATACTAGCATTATTGGCAGCATGTTTTACATAATGGCGTTTGTAGAGGGGGAGATTTATTGGAACAGCGCGTTACCGGAAGTAGAGTCTTCTGCGACACGCGGTGCAATGTACGATGAAATGAATCAAGTTCTTGCTGCGCTTCATAGTGTCGATATTGAAGGTGCTGGCTTAAGCGATTACGGCAAGCCTGGTAGCTACTTCGAGCGTCAATTAAGTAGGTGGACAAAGCAGTATCGAGCATCTGAACTTGAGCATATTGAAGAGATTGAGCGTCTTATTCAGTATCTAGAAACTAATTTGCCTGAGGACGATGGCCAAGTGTCGCTAGTTCACGGTGATTTTCGCTTAGACAACATGATGTTTGATATGTCTGATACTGATAATCCGCAGGTGGTTGCAGTATTAGACTGGGAACTTTCAACCTTGGGTCACCCCTACGCCGATTTGGCTTACCAGTGTATGCAGCTGCGTTTGCCTTCTGACATTGCCCACGCCGCTGGTTTAGGTGGGCTTGATAGAAAACAGTTAGGTATACCTACAGAAAGAGAGTATATCGATGCATACTGCGAGCGCAGAGGTATTGCGGCCATTAATAACTGGACCTTCTATTTGGCATTTAGTTTTTTCCGTTTGGCCGCTATTTTACAAGGTGTAGTGAAGCGCGCTCACGATGGCAATGCGTCAAGTGAAAAGGCTATGCAGCTGGGGGCAATGGTGCGACCGCTTGCTCAAATTGCAAATCAAACCATACACCACAGCGAATAAACGCCACTTAACGTATTTAATGACATGCCATGCTATTTACAGCGGGCACGTCGAACATAGAAACTGGAGACAGTATGAAAGCAATTGTATGCGAATCTTTCGGGCCACTTGATGACCTTCAATTAAAAGATGTGGCAGACCCAGTAGTTAAGAAAGGCCATGTGGTGGTGAACGTAGAAGCCGCAGGCGTTAATTTTCCAGATGGTTTATTAGTTCAAGGCTTGTACCAAATGCAGCCAGACTTCCCATTTGTCCCTGGTAACGAAGTGGCGGGTACTATAAGCGAAGTAGGCGAGGGCGTAAGCCACCTAAAAGAAGGGCAGCGAGTTATCGCGCTCTCTAACTTAGGTGGTTACGCAGAAAAAGCGCTAATCCCAGCTACGCATGTCATGCCGTTACCCGATCCGATTCACGTAAACGAAGGGGCTGCCCTTGTAACTGCCCATGCAACAGCCCATCACGCTTTGAAACAACGGGCAAAGCTGCAGCCCGGCGAAACGTTGGTTGTAACCGGTGCTGCTGGTGGTACTGGCTTAGCAGCTGTGCAAATAGGCAAGATAATGGGGGCTAAAGTTATTGCCGTTTGTTCAACTGAAGAAAAGCTAGCCCTTGCCAAAGAGTATGGCGCTGATGTTTTAATTAACTACAAAGAAAAAGACCTAAAAGAAACGCTGAAAGAGGTGACTGGCGGGAAAGGCGCTGACGTAGTTTATGAATGCGTTGGTGGCGATACCTTCCACGCTTGTAGTCGCAGTATGGCTTGGGAAGGGCGTTTACTCGTTGTAGGCTTTGCGGGTGGTGAAATTCCAAAGTTCCCAGTAAATCTTGCTCTAGTTAAAGGCTACTCGGTCATGGGCGTATTTTGGGGCTCATTCACTCAGCACGATCCGAAGGGGTTCGCTGAGAATATGCAAGAGCTGCTTACGTGGTACGTGCAAGGAAAAGTTAAAGTTGTGGTTGATGAAGCCCTGCCATTAGAACAAGCGACCAAAGCTATGGCGAAGGTTATGAACCGAGAGGTAAAAGGTAAGATGGTACTTGTGCCTTAACGCTGCAGGCACGACTAAAAGGTAAACTAACGTGAAAAGCCTGACTCTTCTATGGTTCAGGCTCTTTTCGTGAATCTTTGAGCAATAGTTATTCAGGAACTAGCTCTACGTTGAACTCTCTGGTCAACACATGGCACAAGTCTTTACCAATGCCTAAATTATCTACCTGATAGTCTTGATAACCCTGCTTTTGTACTGTGAGGGTGTAAAAGCCAGAACGTTCGTCAAGCATTGCAATTAAACCGTCATCTGCACAATCCGTATCATCAACCATAACAGTTTCAGAATACGCTTCTTCCATTGCAGTAGCCGTAACGCCACATGCAATCGGCATTTGCGTTGTTTGATCTGTTACCGAAAGCAAGAGGCCATCTTCTACCGTTGCTGTACAAGCCACATCGCCTTCGGCAACAAGGTTGCTAATTGTTAGGGTATATTCGTCGTCAGCTGTTTGCTCGTTGATATCCACGTTAATTTCGGTCGGGTAGCCGAGTTCAGGGTCGTATTTTACCGATAGCGATTCTGCGCGACTTTCTTCTAATGCAATAAGTTGAAACAAGCTATCAATGCTTTCTGTAGTTGCATCATCTAAGGGTAAGGCAATATTGCCTTCAATAATAGTTTGAGAGGTGACCTGGCTGCCTTCTACCAAGACTAAGCGAGGTAGCGTAGTTTCTTCGGTGCAAAAACATGATACTTGATACTCAAACTGATAAGTGTCGATGTTCTCGGTTTCCCACTTTGCGCGATTAGCGTTCAGGTCGTCGAGTACATCGTTTGAATCGCTACCACCGCAGCCTAATAAGAGCGTAGTAGCAGAAATCACCGTAGCAATACGTAAAATAGAAATCATAACTTTCCTTGTTTTTTATTTTTCATAATTAGCCGCGATAATAGGTTTCGCGGCAGTTTTGTGGCAATTAGAAATAAAAAAGCGGCTTTGCACTTCACATAATACAAAACCGCTATAAAATTTATATTAATATAATTGATGTAAAAGTAAACAATTTCACTCAAGAACGTTGTGACGCTGACTTATTCCATAAGCCACATTCGGGCGCTTCTTCCTGGTATATAGAACTTGTGCCACTGAGTGGTAATATATTGCACATCGTTACTTAACGTATCGCGGTAGTTTCTGTGCCACCATAGATCGTCTGTTGATGTATCTACCCAAATATCTTGGCCGTTTGCGCATTTATTAATACCCACAAGACCCTGATGATCACGCCTGAAGAAAATAATGCAGTCGTTATGACTTAGCACTTGCATGCCACTGCCCTGAACACTGTTATGAAATTTAACCATACCCTTGATGTCATCTCGCTTGTATAAATCTACCCAGCGATTATCACCACTTTCATTGTTATCTGAGTACAGTAGTGGAACACCACCATCACGCCCTAGTACATAGGCATTTGCCAAATACTCGTCGGTAGGATCAAGTAACTGGTAGCGGAAGCCGTCGTTTAGAGGTATGTCGTGGGTAATACTAAACGTGATGGCTTTCTCGCCTGATAAAGCCTGACCGTATGCACTTGGGTCAGCTAAGGCACTCATCGAGCCACCGAAGCTAAATGCACTGCGTATTTGCGCGAAAAGCGGGAAGTCGTAGGCCGAGTGACCTGTTGCTGACAAATAAGGTGCAAGGAAGTTATCATACTCACTAGAGCCTGCACCGCCTGTGGTAATTATTTCTCCGAAAACATGTACGTCGTTTTTGATATTGCTGTCGAACACCGCGTTTATATGATAGTTGGTCATATGCTTTGCAGCATCAACGCGAAAACCAGTAACACCCATGTCTTTTAATGCCTGAAGATACGCTTTTTGTTGGACTACTACCCAATTATTGGGGTCTAGGTCGGGCAAACCAGGATCTGGCGCCGCTCCACATAACCTATTGTACTGAACATCACCAACGTTGCTGTAGTTACTGATGCACTTAGGGCCACCTTGATCATACGTACCGTGGAAGTCTCCACCTCCAAAAAGGCCGCTACTTACATCACCGAATAATGTAATGCCATTGTAGTATCCCTGATTTGAAGAGTATTGTTGTAGTACTTCACTTCCGGGGTAGTTCAAGTCTGAACGTTTCCATGCTTCATTCGCCATATGATTAAAGACAATATCCGCATAGGTCTCTACACCTTTGGCATTTAATGCACTTACCATCGCTTGAAAGTCAGCAGTGTCACCGAGAGGGTTGTCAATAACTCGATAATCTTGTGGTTGATATCGCGCCCACCACTGATTACCTGTTGATTTATAAGCTGGCGAAACAAGTACTTTCTTGTAACCTAGGTCTGCAATCTCTTGCGCTTTTGCGGCAACATCGTCGTAGGTCCAGTTAAACGCGTGTAGGATAACGTCTGCATGGCTGTTATAACTTGGCGTACTCAATACGACACTTATTAATAAACCTGCTGCATGTTTCTTCATCTTCATAGTGTGATCTCTTTCAGAAGGGAACGGATAAAAGATGATATTTATATTTACAATTTATTAACCACTGATAAACAAGTTGCATACGTATTCATGTTTTTTATTGGTTAAGAAAAAAGTGCTTTTTGATTAATATAGGTTGCTTACTAAGAGGTGTGCGTAAGGTGTAATGAACGGCAGAGAGCAGCGCCCCCTGATTGTTGTGCACGGGGGCGGTCCATTTTGAAGGTTATAACGACATATCGCCTAAAATAATGTTCTCCGCGAAACTTTCGTATGCATCGCCAATTTGTTTGGCTGTGTCATCAGGGAATGTGTGAAAATCTTCACTTTCTAGCGCTTCTGCTATCGCGTTTGCAACAACTTCTGGTCCGGGAGCATCATCAAAGCCCGCATTTTTACCCATGTCAGTTCCAATAGGGCCTGGGTGGATACTAATGACTGCTACTCCTTTTTCAGATAGTTTTTCACGCAAGCCTTGGGTCAACGAATAGGTTGCTGCTTTAGATGCGCAGTACGTTGATATGTCGCCAAACGTTTTAACTGATGCGATTGAATTAAGTTGAACAATGGCACCTTTGTTTGCAACCAATGTCGATTCAAATGCTTGTGCAACATGAATTAAACCAAACACGTTCACTTCAAACTCACTACGAAGTGCGTCTTCAGCATTCTCGCTTAACGGTGATTCATGCTTCATAATCCCCGCGTTATTGATAACAATGTGAGTATCAGTTGCTTTGTCAGCGAGGCTTTTTACTGACGCTTTGTCAGTAACGTCGACTTGCAGAGTTTCTACTTTATCTGCGTATTTGTCATGAAGATGAGTAGTTGATTCAGTATCGCGTACTGCCAGATAGACCTTGCTCACGCCTTTATCGAAAAGAGCGTCTACAGTTGCCTCTCCAATCCCACGATTTGCACCTGTAATAAGCGCTGTCTTACCTTGTAAATCCATAATGTAGTACCTCCATTTAGTTACAGTCATAGGTTCCTTCCTAAAAATAGAGGTAAAAGATCACATATATAGCTAAGTGAAATCAGGCATGGACCCACTAACGTCAAAGTTATTAGCTTTACTTGGTTGTTGAACTATAAAATTGAAAGCCGATTAAGCCTTCACATTTTAAAAGCGAGTAAAACTACTTATAGTCGATGTTTTCATGGTATTTTTGCCGTTAAATTTCGCGGCGTATAGCGCTTCGTCAGCGATGGATAAAATATCATGCGCTGGGTCTTCAGTTACTTCGATACCAGGTAAGATGTTTACTATCCCAAATGAGCAAGTTGTACTAAATGTGTGCTCTTTTGAAACAAATATTGTGGACGAAATTTCTTGGCGAATTCTCTCTACAATATTATCAGCATTAAGAGAAGCGTGCTCACTGGTAAACAAGATTACAAATTCATCGCCGCCCAAACGTGCAATACAGTCACTCGGACTCAAATATTTTTTTACAATCTGAGTGATGTTCTTCAACAATACATCACCACTGGAATGACCGTAGTTGTCGTTGATATTTTTAAAATTATCAACATCAAATATGCATACCACTAATCGATTTATGTCGCTATTTTTAATCCTAAAAATGGCATCATTTAGCTTTACTTCTAAAAAACTACGCGAGAGTGCTTGAGTTAAATGATCGTACATCAATCGATTGTTGAGCGTACGTCTTTCTTTATAAAGTCCATCAATGTGAAGCACTAGAACCCATGCGATGGTGCTGGTAACTACAAAAGAGCCAAGCCATGTGAGCGGTGGAAGGTCGATAATTTCGATACCGGTTAGGGTATCGCCAATACCGGTTATAAGCCATAGAGTGTTAGCTAAAAGTAACAGTAGAATAGGGCCGCTTTCTTCAAGTCTTGAGCGCTGCCGGACAAAAACTCGAACGAGTATATATATGCAGTACGATCCCAATACTAAAATCCAAAGACCCCAGATTTCGAAAAGTAGCCCGTACTTTAGCCCGGTATAGTACCTAGACGTAGCATAAAAGGCGTTGTCTAAAAAATAGGGGCTAGGTATTGCAGTTAAAAGAGAAAATATTCCGCAAACGACATAACACCATTTCAATAAATACGGAGCTTTGTACTTATAAAAAGCAAGATAAAAATGCAGGCTGGTGACTAGAGTGAACATAGCCCCAATAATGGTAAGTCTATTTGAAACACTAAGAGCAAAAAGATTCTCACCTGCATTGACCAGTACACCAAAAGCCCCGAAGAAAATTGAACTTATGAAAGCCGAAAGAGCAAATAGGAAATAGTACTTAACGGGCTCTTGGTGGTGGAAAGTTAAGCGATAATAGAGCAAAGCAAAAAAAAAGCTCATCAGCAAGCAGATGCTAGATGTCACAAAAAGCGGAAGCGACAATGTGTTGATCATGTTATAGCTATTTTCCTGAACGAGCTCATCATCTTATTTTAGTGTAGAGCAATTATCCTTCTAGAGTAACTTTTTCAATATTCTAAAACATTAATGGTTTTTAAGGCTGCAGCATTGTTTGAATTTCTTGTTGCTACCGCAAACGCATAGGAGGTTTCTTCCGTACTTAATTTTTCCGCAGTCGTCGTGTAGTACACCGTCGTGATAACGCCACTTACCGTCTTCAATATTAAAATTTGACGTTTCGTGAAGCTGATACATGCTTTTATTTTCAAAGTAGTAAGCAGTGAATTCAACGACGGCAGTATTGGGCTTGGCGATGGACTTTAAATTAGGCTCAGAGATAGGCTCGGCGTCGGTCAGCGCTTCGACTTTAGCGGGAACATGTACAGAATTGTCTATCGAACTAGCTTCAGTGCTGCCGATCGAGTTACCCACCAAGCTATCTTTGGAGTTAGTCGCTAGAGTGGGGTGTACTTTCAACGCAAACCATGTCGCACCTTGTGCACTTTGAACCAAATCTTCTACACAAAGATCTTGCTGTTTTTCTTTGGTGTAGGTTTCCAAAATGTATTGATAATGCGCTGTAGCGTAAGCTGAAAATCGTGAGCGCATAAGTTGCTCTGCAGAACTAGGGTTTTTAACGCCCTTAATAAAAGGTTCGCAGCATTCGTTGAAGGGCTTTGAAGAGCAACAGTAACAGCGCATAAGACAACTCGCAATTTAAGAGAATTACAAAGCGCTACAGTATAAATAGAAGTGGCGTTAGCCCCAACTTTTTTAAACGTAAATGTTGCCGATATTCAAAGAATCCGTGGCGGTCCGTGCCTAAGGGTACATGTTAAAGAGTCCACACCAAAGAGCGGTGTGAGAATATATGTTTAGACTTTGCTAACGGCTCTCTATTCAAGCAAAAGCAAGATTTAAGCATAAACAGGCTTTGTATCACCAAGGGCCTAATGCAACGTTTTGTTCGTCATTAATGCTGTTAACACGCACATTCACTAGGCTGACAGAGTACAGCTCACAAAGCTTTCTAATCATTTCACTGTCTGTTGGTTGAAGGTCTAAATCGATGTTTTCTACATAAAGCGTTTTACACTGACCGCCCGTAATAAGCTTACTGATCCATTCTGGTATCTTCTCTTTTACGGGCTTTTGTATACGAATAGCGTGATCAACGTTTTTTGAAAACGACACCGTATTTGAAAGCAGATAATTCCAACCTTTGTTGTTACTTCCTTTTCCATTACCTTGTTTTTCGCCAGGAAACCCTTCAATCGGCAAAGGTAGTTGAACAACATTTGAAACCGAAGCGCGCAAAGCATTAAATCGTGAAACTGAAGATGTGTTCATAGTAAAACCCTTTATGCATTTGCCCTAAAGTTCATAATTCGAACCTCGGGAATACTGTTATTAATTATTACTGTTTACATATACAGTGTGTATGCGTATACAGTATTCATAAAAGAGGGTTTTGGCAAGTATTTAGTTGTACTTTTTTCACACAAATTGGCGCTTCCTCAGTAACTATATAAAAGATAATGGTTTTTTTGTTCTATCGAATTCTGAAGGAAGTATTCATACTCCGATTAAGGTAAGATGCGCGCGAATTTTACATAGAAAACTACTGTATAAAGCTGGAGGAGCGTTGAGCGCATTAATACATTTAGGCTACTTGGGGATGTTCTTATCGGCATTTTTGGCTGCCACTATATTGCCTTTTAGTTCTGAAATTGTGCTTAGTGCTTTATACAGTAATGGGTTGAGCTGGGTGTTGTTGCTTGTTGTTGCTTCGTTAGGAAATGTACTGGGCTCGGTAGTGAATTATGCATTGGGCTTCAGGTTCGGAAAAGAAATTGCGACGCATAAGTTAAAAGTAAGCGAAGCGGCGTTTAATCGTGCAAGCCACACCTTTACAAAGTGGGGGAAGTGGAGCTTGTTTTTATGCTGGGTACCTATTATTGGAGACCCTATAACGCTAGTAGCAGGTGTACTGAGAAGCCCGCTTTGGTTTTTTATCCTCGCGGTAACTATTAGCAAAACAGCGCGTTATGCTGCGCTGCTTTATGTACTTAATTGAATGTTTTTCGGCTTTAGTTTTCTCACGCCACTGCGTTTTTGTCTCTCGACTTCTTTTGGCTTTTTTTTCGGTACAATACATACCACTGCTTCATTCTTGGGCTCATTAATATCAGTCCAACCATCCAATACCAAACCGGCTCTTGCCAAAAAGTTTTTTGCGACCAACTGAAATGCAGTAGTGCAAGGGGCAGTATCAAGTAAATGCTGTTATGAAGCTTTTGCCATTTTCTACCCATGTTGCGCTGGATGCGCTTAAACGACGTAGCCGTAAGTGCTAAAAGAAGAAGTAGTGCCGCCATGCCAACAATAATATAAGGCCTGCTTACTATCTCGCTAGCAATTAATGCCATATCAAGCTGAAGCTCAAACAAAATGTAAGTGAGCAGGTGTGCAATGGCGTACACAAAGGTGTATACGCCAATCATACGTCTGAATTGCATCGGTTCAGGGCTAGGGAGCCACTTAGCAAGTGGGCTAAGAGTAAGTGTTAGTAAAAGAAAGTGTATTGCCCAGGTTCCGGTTTCGTTGATGAGCGTGTTTACAGGGTCTGGACCAAGCTGATCGGTTATCCCTGCAAAAAACAACCAAGCGATGTAGCCTAATGCGAAAAGGTGAATAAGACCTTTTAGGCCACGACGTTGCCAGATAGAGAATCGAAACGGTTTTTTTCTTAGCGTCATTAATCGTACAACTTAATAAGAGAACGGAAAATAGGGGCAATTGCTTTAAGGTGGGGAGCGGTTAAATTACATCTGGTCCCCCACTAGCAAAGAATTTTACTCATTAATAATAACGGGATAAATCCATATCTTTGTACAATGGCGCAACTTCGGTATAGCCGTTAAACATTTGGGTGTCGATGCGATTTCTAGCGAGTAGCCCACCTGTGGTTATTCTTCGTTCACTGGACTGACTCCATCTAGGGTGTGATACGTTTGGGTTTACGTTGGCGTAAAAACCATATTCATTGGCGGCCAGTCTATTCCAGGTGGTAGGGGGCTTCTTGTCGGTAAGGCGAATTCTTACAATAGACTTAATACTCTTAAAGCCGTATTTCCACGGTACAACAAGTCTGATAGGTGCGCCGTTTTGAGGCGGCAAGGTTTTCCCGTAAAGGCCAACCGACATAAGCGTTAACGGGTGCATGGCTTCATCAAGTCGCAAGCCTTCTACATATGGGTAATCAATACCGCCACCGGTAAAGCGATTTCGTTGTCCAGGCATTTGCTCAGGGTCATATAAAGTTTCAAATGCTACATATTTGGCTGACATCAACGGATCGGCTTGTTTTAATAACGCCCCTAACTCAAACCCAATCCAAGGCACCACCATCGACCATGCTTCAACACAGCGCAAACGGTAAATGCGCTCTTCTAAGGGAAAGCGTTTGGTTAAGGCATCGTGATCAAGTTCAAGAGGGTTTTTCACCATGCCATCAACTTTTAACGTCCACGGATTGGTTTGAAATCCAGTCGCATTCTTGGCTGGCGCATCTTTAGAGGTACCAAACTCATAAAAATTGTTGTAGCTGGTGACTTTATCTTCAGGCGTTCGGGTTTCCGCTATTTGAAATTTAGATGGTTGGCTAAACTCAAGCGCTTTCCCCTTAAACGCAGCTTTTTCTTCCTCATCTTCCCAAAACCAACCTGCAGCACCTGCTGACTTTGCTAACAGTGTGGACGCGCCCACAAAGCCCATAGATTTGAGCAATGAACGACGATTCATATAAACGTTTTCACTGGTTACGTCATTGTCAGTTAATTTTACTGAGGATTTAAATGGTTTTGCCATCACTTTACCTTTATCTGCCGTTAAAAACGCCGTTTCTAAATGGGTTCTCTGTGTATGTTTGACACTTGAGAATGTTCTGGCGCGCATTAAGCTTTACTTAATGTCTTTACATATCTGGTAATACGAGCGCACAGTAATTAAGTTTTAGGTTCGTATTAAATTGGACCTTAAAACTTGGTATTAAATTTCAAGAAAATGCGGTGTTGTTACAATTCTTCGATTTTGACATGTTGTAATAATGGCAGTAGGGTTTAAATCAGACAAAAAAGTTGATGTTCACAGCGAAGGAAAGCACCCTATGAGAGTATTTTCGGCAATCGTGTTTGTCTTGTGCGTACATGTGGCAAATATCAGTTGGGCTAACGAATTATCCAACATCGATGCATTTCCTTTCATCGAGCGTAGTTCAGATAAAGGTGCAGCCCTATATTACTCCATTATTTCGGGCACCCCAAATCAAAGCGAAGCTTCTACGCTTAGTGCAATTGAAAACATATTAACTGACCCCAACGTGCAATTGCCCGATATGGTAGTAGCTTCACTCGGTCTTCAATTTTTATCAGCGAACATCGCTAACGGTACTTCTCCACTTTTGCTGGAAGATATATCCGACCTGTATGAAAAAGCCAAAGCAAATTTAAAGAACGATAGGTTGCAGCGTCGAAACTTTTTAAGCTGCATGCTTTATGGGAATAAAAAAGTAAAATACACCCTTAAAGCGTTGGACACTTTGGTTGATGCAAATGATGAATATTTTAATCAAGTCCAAATGAGGCACTTTAGAGAAACAGACCACCTAACGCGAAGTTTAGCCGCTCAAATGTACGGGATGGTTACCAGAGAAACAGTTTTCATGGCGAAAACACATCGCGCAATTCTTAACTTTCACAAACGCTATCCCGAAAGCGTATTAGATGAGCGCATTGATGTTGCCCTGCTATTGCGAAACTTGGCCGTTGGCTATAATCAAATGCGTGCCCAATCCCTCGAGTTGACTACGAAGCGCTTGATCAAACAACTTGAAAATGAAGGTGTAATACCAGCAGCATCGCTAACAAACAGAGTGTACAGCAATATTGAAATTGAGCACCTTCCTTGGTTAGCAAGTACGACTACTCATTTGTAAGTTAAGCCCAACGCTATTTCTAGAAACAAATATTGCTGCATGATTGGCAAATTAGTCGCTTAGTTTACATATGCAAACTATCTTGAATACCGCCTTGTTTTGGTGAAAAGATATTGCTGTACAAGCGAGAGGCGAATTCGTCGGTCATGCCAGATATATAGTCGGCGAGAACGCGCATTCCATTGTCGTTCTCACAGGCCTTACGCCAGCGGACTTGGGTATTTTCGGGAAGTAAACGGTCAGGATCTGATGCAAAAGCTTCAAAAAGCTCCATAACCACCAGCTGCCCTTTGTATTCAAGAAGCTGCACATCGGGGCGGCGTATTACCTTGTTAAACACAAAGCGTTTGAAAAGCTCTAGGGCGTGCGCAAATTTTTCAGGCATTACTGCGTTAAACGCAAGTAGCGGATGAGCGAATCCCTCCACGCCTTTTATTTCAATAGCTGTAATAAAGCTATTTACCAATGCACCAATGGCATTCTTTCTTTCGTGATGTGCTGCACTGAACAGTTTGTTAGTTAATGTTTCAATGTTCTTTGAAAGCCACTTCACATCAAGCGCTGCAAGTGGTTCGGTTACATCAACTACAAATTGATCTTTGTCGACCATATCCATAACTATGGCATCTTCTAAATCGTGAATGCCATAGGCGATATCGTCAGATAATTCCATAATTGAACAGTCAAACGACTTAAATCGAGTTTTGCTGTGGGAATTCGGTTTTGCAGTAAACTGCATGAATGCATCTTTATCTTCATTGCTAAATGGCGCAAGTAACCAGTCGAATAAAGGTTCGTCGCAACGAAATAGCCCCTTCGGCGGATGCCAGTCATGAGCTTTAACCTGTCGAAGCGAAAGCGGACGTTCAGGCGAGGGGCTTTTACTATGAAGGGCATCAATAAAGTTCGGATATTTAACCAAGCCTAATACGCTTCTTCTACACAAATTCATGCCGTGTTCGGCGGTGTAGGGCTCTAGTTGAGTGATGATCCTAAAAGTTTGGCCGTTTCCTTCATACCCGCCGTATTGGTGCATCATATAATTGAGCGCAATTTCACCGCCATGACCAAAAGGTGGGTGACCAATATCGTGAGCCAAGCAGAGGGTTTCGATTAGCGTAGGGTCAAGTGCCAACGTATTGGCAATATCTGGAAATTTCACCCAAAGCTGAGCCGTTATTCCCGTGCCAATTTGGGCGGCTTCTAGAGAGTGTGTAAGTCGCGTGCGATAGAAGTCGCTTAGCCCCACGCCAAGCACTTGGGTCTTCGCCTGCAACCTGCGAAACGCCGCGCTGTGAAGCACGCGTGCTTTATCACGTTGATATGGATTACGATGATCGCCGTCCCTTGTTTCGCTACGGGGTAAACGACGCTCGTGTAATGCTAATTCCCATTCACTTGTTGCCAAAAAAACCTCGCTGCCATGCTATTTTCGCTATTTATGTTTCGTCAGTATAGTAATTCGTGGGCGGTGAATCGCCTTACTTACATATCGTCTTGCGTAATTTCATCAAGACTTAGAGAAAAGCTTGGTACGTAGCGCGTTAAGAAGTAGTCCACTTCTTCAGAGTGATATTCTTTTAGCGTTTTATCTAGTCTCTTTTTAGCTAGCTTAAACTCTTGATTGCCAGCAGCCAGTTCTTCGAGCGTTTTAAGGTAGGCACAAAGCACATCGGCAGCTTTCACAATAAAAGCTTCTTCTTCACTATGGTAGTGATGATCAATCAGTGCTGCATAGTCTTCACGAAACGCTTCAGGCGCCATTTCAATAAGCTTATTCTCTGCAATTTTCTCTATTTTTTTATATTCTTCTTTGATCGCTGGATTGAAGTATTTCACTGGGGTAGGGAGGTCTCCCGTCAGTACCTCAGACACATCGTGAAATATTGCCATGGTAGCTATGCGGTCAGGGTTTAACGTGCCGCCAAAAAACTTATTTTTAATTAAAGCAAGGGCGTGGGCAACCATGGCCACCTGCAAACTATGCTCCTGCACATTTTCTGTGCGCACATTATGCATTAGCGGCCAGCGATTAATAAGCTTTAAACGCGCTAAATGAGCAAAAAAGTGACTTCTATCAGACACGTTACGCCCCTTGCTTATACGTTCTAAAGAAGTTGCCAATACGATGCAGTGCAGGCACTAATACATCGCTGTGCGGTAAAAATACTAATCGGAAGTACGTGCCTTCCGTCAGATTAAAGGCGCGACCGTGCACCAGCAGAATTTTTTCGGAACTCAATAAATCCAGCACCATTTGTTCATCGTTTTGAATGTTGAATTTCTTTTCATCCACCTTGGCAAAACAGTACATTGCTCCCTTGGGCTTAACGCAAGAAATACCATCAATACCGTTAAGCATATCTGTGGTTACGTCGCGCTGAATGCGTAGTCGGCCATTTTCATTAACTAGGTCGTTAATACTTTGATAGCCACCAAGCGCAGTTTGAATAGCACTTTGACACGGTACGTTTGCGCACATACGCATAGAAGATAATATATTAAGCCCATCGATATAATCGGTAGCAAGACGTTTATTCCCGCTGACAACAAGCCAACCTGACCGAAAGCCCGCTACGCGATAATTTTTGCTCAATCCGCCAAAGGTAACGAAAAATACATCGTCAGCCAGTGAAGCAATGCTGGTGTGCTTTGCTTCGTCGTAAAGAATCTTGTCGTAAATCTCGTCGCTAAATACGACTAAGCCGTGTTCGCGGGCGACCTCAACCACGTCTTGCAGGAGGGCTTTGTCGTAGACTGCACCGGTAGGGTTGTTAGGGTTAATCAATACGATCGCGCGAGTTTTACTGGTGATTTTACTTTTTATATCGTCAATATCGGGGAACCAGCCCGCTTGCTCGTCGCAGCGATAGTGAACTGGTGAGCCTGATGATAAACTTACTGCGGCTGTCCAAAGCGGGTAGTCAGGACTTGGAATAAGTACTTCATCGCCATGATTAAGTAACGCCTGCATTGCCATCATGATTAGCTCAGATACACCATTACCAATATAAACATCGTCTACACGAATGTCTTTAATGTTGCGCTGTTGATAATACTGCATCACGGCCACGCGGGCGGCATAAATTCCTGTCGAGTCTGAATATCCTTGAGACGTAGGCAGGTTATGTATAACGTCTTTTACGATATCGTCAGGAGCTTCAAATCCAAATGGGGCAGGGTTACCTATATTCAGCTTTAATATACGGTGACCTTCGTCTTCCATTTTGCGTGCTTGCGCAGCGATTGGGCCTCTAATGTCGTAACAAACGTTATCTAATTTATGTGAGCGAGATACAGTTTTCATGGTCTATCTGGTTGATTTACATACCCTGAGATTATCGCAATACAAAGCCATATGCGATGGCCTTTTTGCAGTATTTCCTCTTTAAGTACCACTTTTTTTATCAAGTGACTATTTATTGAACATATAACGAGATAAATATTTCTATTGTCACTTAAGTATAAAATTTATGTTAATAGCTTGTGAACTTTTCGTTCAGCGCCTATCGTAATAGTAAGGCGTGTATAAAAAACGCGTTAGTAACAAACAGGCTAACAAGCAGAGGTGATAAGAATATGTCCCACCATTTCAAAGAAACACCAGAGAATGCGATCACGCAAAGTGGTATAGCACGCGTTATTCCCTGTAAAGAATTAGACGTCGGCGACCCAATAAAGTGGTTGTCACTGGCATTAAGAGACGCCATGCGCGCACCTGGTCTCACCTTATTTTATGGCGTGCTTTTCGCGGTAATTCCTTGGTTTATTATGTACTTGGTTGAAATGACGGGTTGGCACTTGGTTATTCTACCCGCCATTGTGTGTTTCATGTTGTTAGGGCCATTTCTGGCCGCTGGCCTTTACGATGTAAGCTGGGAAATGGAGAAAGGCCATAAGCCTTCACTTCGTCACTCACTGCGCGCAATGCGAAGAAACGCGTTTAACGAGTGGGGCTTTGCCATACTACTTATGGTAATGATGATATTTTGGTTGCGTGTTGCATCGCTCATCCATGCACTTTATCCGCCTTATATAGAGAACGATTTAGAAAGCTTATTACCGTTTTTAGTGCTAGGCACAATTGTTGGTGCGGGGTTTACACTGGCAATGCTATTCATCACGGCGTTTACTCAACCTATTTTGATGGAGCGTAAAGTAGACCTTGCTACTGCAGTGCTTACCAGTGTGAATGCGGTGTGGTTAAATAAGATACCCATGCTCATTTGGGGAGCCATTATTTTCTCTACAGTAGCAATTGGCTATGTAACCGGTTTTGTGGGTTTCATCGTGCTAATGCCAATTATCGGCTATGCTTCATGGCACGCTTACATTGATGCAATTGAGACTAAGCGCGTGCGTAAATATGAATAATTTGCGTCACATTGTGTAATTTAATTACGTAAAATCGTGTAAATTAGTATAATAAGTGAGCGGCAACATTATTAAATTTGTTAAAATTACACTTTTAAAGCCCCGAAAGGGGCTTTTTTATACTTAAGTCTTATACTTCTTTCTTCCTATAGATATATTGGCTAGATATATTAGTAATATGCAATTTATATTATTATAGTAAATTCAACGGCTTAGCATAGTAACAACAGCGTAACAACTTGATTTACCAAGCGTTTACCCAGGTTACACAATCATTCAACAGAAAATTTTTCATTCTTGATGCATAAATAAAGGGCGTTGAACAAATTGTTGATTCATTCAGCTTTGCTCAACTTAACTTATGAGTTTGCCACAAACTTGCGCAACACCCTTAACCACACATTGAGGATTTTAAAATGAAATTATCTAACTTACTTAAAGTTTTTGCAGCTACTGCGACTGTCGCTTTTAGTATCAATGCAAATGCAGCCACTGAGTCAAAAGACATTCGCTTCGTAGGCGAAACCCAGTTTGCAGGGTTTTGTAAAGCGATAGTCAACGATGACGTAAGAGTGCTTCGTTCGAGTCTTTCACGTAACGTAGGTCGTATTGGCGCTAGCCAACGTGAAGTATTGCGCATGGTAACGTCTGAAGAAGGTCTTACATGTAATGGAAGCAGCCTTATTAAGTTTTCTGAAGAGCGTCACGCAGATGCGGTACACGAATACTTGACGTCGCGAAGCTAAGGCGTTGGTTGTTGTAACGAGAAGTCCAGAAAAAGCGGGCTAGATATTATTTAAGGCCATACGTTATGACCTAAATGATAAAAACTAGACCCGCTTTTTGTCTTATTGCTCGTTTAACTATGCGTCTTAATTAGCGATTTTTATATACGTGGCTACACGGGCTTTACTGGTTTTAAATAAACGCTGCGTTTTAAACCTAAGCTTTAGCAGCAGCACGTAGGCAAGAGGAACTAAGAACAAACTGGTTAGCGTCGAGAATACCAACCCACCAATGATAGCTATTGCCATAGGTGAATAAGGGGGGCCATCGCCGCCAATGCGGGTACTGCCCATAGCCAGTGGTATAAGTCCTAATACTGTAGTGGCTACTGTCATCAAAATAGGTCTAATACGTGTAATACAGCCTTCAATTACTGCGTCATACAGCGATAGCCCCTCATTGACGAGTTGGTTTATCCTGTCTACCAATACAATGCCGTTGTTTACCACTATTCCCATCAGTATCAGCATGCCAATCATGCCCATAATAGACATAGACGTCCCTGTTACCATAAATGCCCAGAATACACCGGTGAAAGAAAACAGCAGTGATGTAATTACTGACGTTGGAAGTATCAGAGATTCAAATAGTGCAGCCATCACTACGTATATCATACAAAGTGCCAATAGCATGTTCATTTGCATGACGGCATTGGCTTCATCTTGTCGAGAGAAGCTGCCATCTAGTGTCCACTCATAACCTGTAGGCAGGTCAATGTTAGCTAATGCGTTCTCGATACGTTCTCGAGCTTGTTCTGTGGTGGTTTCACCTTCTAAATTTGCACCTATAGCTAGCGCTGTTTGGCGATAGTTTCGGTTTATTTGAGATAGTTGCGGCACCACAGAAAAATCTGCAATCATGTTCAGCGTTACCGACTGACCCTGCGTAAACCCTATGTTAATGTTCTTAAGTTCACTTAGTGAGGCTTGAATATCGCTACCAAATTTAAGCTGTACTGCTACTTCACCAGCGTCACCATAGCGAAATGTCCGTAAATTACTGCCCCGTAGTGCTGTAGAGATAAGTTTAGCTACGTCGTTGACCTGAATTCCTAAACGGTTTGCCTTCTCTCGGTCAATGCGAATCTGTACTTCATCTCGGGTAGAGCCGGTGTCGGCTTTTACATCTTCAAGTCCTTCAATGGTTGAAAGGATAGGAACGATTTGTTCTGAAATTGTCAGCAGGGTTTCTGATGATTCACCCAATAGTGTCACTCTTACGCCACCACCGTTGCCGCTATCCCATTGAAAAGATGGACGGGCTCGCACAAAAGAGGGCATGTCTTCACGTATATCCTCTTTAATTTTTCCTACACTGACGGGGAGGTCGTCATTAAGCGTAATTCCGCTCACCGCATGGCCGGCAGTAAAATAGGTATAAACCTGTTTGATATGAAAACGTTCTTGGTTTTCATAAAGGTAAGCTTCCATTTTATCTACGGTTTTTTCTACTTCTTCAAGGGTAAAATTCTGTGTTACGTGATAGTTAAGCCAAATACGCTCTTGGTTATTATTACCCTCATCATCTGAAGTAACCATTTGCATGGGCACAATGGTCGAGGCAAGGAGCAATAAAGCAATAACACAGGTTAAGCTTTGATGCTTCAACATCCAGTTAAGCGCTCGGCCATAGCCTTTGATATAAGTTGGCGCTTTAGGCTTTTTTACTACTGGAATTTTTACCTTTGTCGTCAGTAATGGGATAAGTGTTTTAGCTATGAATAGCGACGCGAACAGAGATATACAAATAGCCACGGCTACATGCTCTAAGAAAATAGTTACGTCTATTTTTACCCCAATAATATTGGGTAAAAATACAATGGCCGTGGTAGCCGTTCCGGCAATAACGGCAAGGCTGACTTTATTAACACCAATTTGTGTTGCACGTTTAACATTATTCTCTTGTTGGCGTTCTTGGAATACGCTTTCTGTGATTACGACGGCATTATCTACCAGCATACCTACCGCCAACATTAGGCCCATAAGGGACAGAATATTAAGGGTGTAACCCAATAAATACATTACGCCTAAGGCGATACAGATAGAAAACGGCACCGACAGCACCACAATCAAGGTCGTAGTAAGCTGGCGCAAAAATAGGTACAGTACAGCGACAGACAACAGGGCACCTAAAAGGCCAGCATTAAGCAAGTCGCTAAGCGATGATGTTACGCTTTTCGCAGTGTCGTCCATTACGAATAAACTAATACCTGTAAACTCAGGGTCTTCCTTGGCTTTTTCGATAACTTTCATCACCGCATCAGAAACTTCAACGAGGTTGCTGCCAGACTCGCGAAATACGTTAAAGCCTACCGCAAAGGTGCGATCTAGATGACGTCCTTCGTTGCGCTGAGGAAGTTCGTAGGTCACGCTGGCAATATCAGACAAGCGCACGCTGCGGGTAACCCACATGTTTTTAAAGTCGTTTACATCGGTAAATTCGCCAGTTGGGTTAACTAGGATTTTTTCACCATTGTTGTACATGTAGCCCGCGGTTAGCGAGAAATTTGCGCTTTGAAGCTGCTGCTCTAAACGGGTACCGTCTATTTGGTAGGCCGCCATTTTTTTAGGATCTAAGCGAATAGTAATTTGGCGCTTCATGGTGCCGTATAGCTCAACTTTCGATACACCCGGAACACGCTCTAGTGGGCGCTTAAGGTTACGTTCTAGCAAGTCATAAGCATTCGATAAGTCGCGGTCGCTCGATACGCGCAGTTGGAATATAGGCATATCATTGGTGTTAAATTTATACACCATGATCCGCTCTATATCGTCAGGAAGCTCGTGGCGAATAGCATCAATCTTTTCCCGCGCTTCAATGCTTTTAGCTTTAAGGTTTTCATCCCAGTCGAATTCCACAATGACCTCAGCCATATTGTCGTACGAGCGGGCCCTTAAGCGCTTTATCCCCGACATGGTAGCGACGGCCTCTTCAACCGGACGAGTGATCATGGTCTCAATTTCAACAGGTGTCGCATCAGGGTAGGGAATTTGCACTACCATTTCTGGAATATCAATACCGGGGAATTTTTCTAAAGGAAGTAAACGGCCAGATACAATACCGAACAGCAGCATAGACAAAAACAACATACCGATGGTAACAGGCTTATTTAACGCAAAGCGTGCAAGCCCAGCGCCTATACCTGCAATTTTTGAGAGGCGCGGCTGTGAAGCTATATCTGTTCGGCGTTGATTCGGATCATTTGTTTGACGCTTTTCAGTATTGGTTTCAGACCTGTTATTAGCGTTGTGGGAAGATGTACTCATAGTACACCTCCTTTTGACATTGCTTCTTCGTCACCAAAGCTTACTTTTTCACTAGAGTTATCTTTCACAGGCGCTTTCTTAACGTCGAACAGGCTGTAAAGCACTGGCAGTAAGATGAGGGTGAGCAAGCTTGCAAACAGAAGGCCGTAAATAACGGTGATAGCCATTGGCGTGCGAATTTCAGCACCTTCGCCAAAACCAAATGCCATAGGCAGTAATCCCAGTACCGTGGTTAGAGTTGTCATTACAATTGGGCGTAAGCGGGTCTTAGCAGCATCTAGTATAGCCGTGTCTTTATCTACCCCTTGGCGGCGCAATTGATTTATACGGTCAACTAATACAATAGCGTTATTCACGACAATTCCGCACAGCATAATTAAACCAATAAATACCACTACGTTAAGCGGTGTATTGGTAAGCCACAGGCCATATACGGAGCCCGCACCGGCAAGCGGCACTGCGAATAAAATAAGCAGTGGGTGCAGCAGCGACTCAAACTGCGAAGCCATAACCAAATACACCATGAACACAGCAAGTGCTAGGGCAAACTGTAGCGAACGGAAGCTGCTTTGCATGTCTTCACTTTGCCCTGCTACTGTTGCACTTAAAGATAGAGGAAGCTGGGTTTCATCAATAACTTTATTTGTTACGGCAACTGCTTCATCAAGCTTACCTTCGGCTAAGTTTGCCGATACCAATGCTACACGCTGCTGTCCAACGCGGGTGATTTCGCTGGGGCCTACGCTCATGTATACGTCTGCGACGGCACTTAAAGGAATAGGCTGCGCCGAGCCGGGGTTAACAACAATCGCTCGTATGCTCGCAATGTCATCACGCTGGTTTTCTTGTGTTCTTACCAGTACATCTACCTTTCTGTCTTCCACGCTATACTGCGTAGCGACACGGCCACCCACTTTCGCCGCAATAAGCTGGGAAACGGTAGACGCATCAAGCTCTAATCGAGCAAGTTTTGCGTGATGGAAAGCTATTTTAAGTTCTGGGTTTCCGTCCCGAATGTTGGTGGTAACGTCTGCAAAATTACTGTAACTGGCTAATTTAGTCGCAATGGCGTCGCTATGCTGCTGCAATTGATCAAGATCGTAGCCTGCAATTTCAATTTGAATAGGCGATGCAAAGCTAAATAGTTCTGGCTCTGAAAACCTTGCCTGAACCTGAGGTTTAAAGGCTAAATGATCGCGAAGCGCTTGTTTTACGGCGTCCATATCTTCAGCCGTCGCAGTAGGCTGCATCACAATGTTTAAGCGGCCCCAATGATCGCCACCTTGATTAGGCGCAGCGCTGATAAGGCTGCCCGTACCCGACATGGCATACGTGCGAAGCACCTTAGTATCGCTGCGAAGTACGCTGGTTTCGCCAACTTCGTCGTTATTTACCGCAACCGCTGCAAGCTCGCTGATAATAGCGTCGGTGCGTGCGAGAGGCGAGCCCGCGGGGAGAGTAACTTCCACCGAGAATTCTCCTTGAGATAGGGTTGGTATCAGCTCCATACCTAATCTTGGTACAAGCATTATCGCGCCAGCAGCAAGAATAAACGCAGTAGCTAACACCAGCGCTTTGGCTCTAAGGCTCACGCGCAGCAGTTTTTCATAAGCAGAAGCGAGAAGGTCAAATGCTTTATTAAATACCCAAATAAGTGGTTTAAAGGCAACGCCCAGTAGTTTGCTCACGATATGCCATGTACCAACTACCAAAGTCACTAAGGCAGCAGGTAAAAATACAAAGATAAGCCGGAATGCCCAACGAATTGGCAAGGTAATATAGTACATGGCTTTACCAAACACCGATGTAGGTGGGGTGGGTACTTGGGTAGTGAACACATCTTCGTGATCTAGCTGTTGCTTTTTCTTCTTGTGCGCCATCGCAGGGATAAGTGTCAGCGCGACAACAAGCGACGCCGCTAAAGCGAACGACACGGTCAACGCTTGGTCTTTAAACAACTGTCCTGCAATGCCTTCTACAAATATCAGCGGCACAAACACGGCCATAGTCGTCAGTGTTGAAGCCACAATTGCGCCAGAGACTTCTTTTGTACCTTCGCTGGCGGCAGACGCCTCTGTCTTATTGTTTTCTGTTGCCGATTTTTCGTCAGCTATAGCATTATCACTACCTGCTATTTTTAGTTTTTTGTGGCGATCGATGTTCTCAAGAACAACAATACTGTTATCTACCAATAACCCTACGGCAAGAGCGATGCCACCTAAGCTCATCATATTTAGGCTTATGTCGTTGGCATACATTAAATTGAAGGTAGCAATAACGGACACTGGAATAGAAACCGATATAATTACAGTGGTCCAAAAATCTTTCAGGAAAAGATACAGCACTAACATGGCTAAAATACCGCCCATTATTGCAGCTGATTTAACGTTATCTATGGCTTGCTTAATGAACACGCTTTGATCATAAATTTCGTTAAGCATATAATTTTCTGGAAGGTTATTATTTACTTCGTTTAACCGACCAGCCACTTTTTGCGCAACGTCAACTGCGTTAGCATCGCCTTCTTTATAGATGGCAATCTCAATGCCTTCACTACCATTAAAGCGTGTTACCACATCACGGTCTTTGTACGCATTTTCTACCGTAGCAATATCTTTAAGTTGAATGTTTCTGCCTTCAAAACGGCCAATGAAGAGGTTTTCGATATCACTAAGCGTTTCAAATTGATTCAAGGTTCTCACCAAGAACGCTTGGGCTGCGTTATCGATTCGTCCACCCGCCGCGTTAATATTTTCAGCTTTCACACGGTCGATAATACGCGATATAGGAATAGACAGTTGACTAGCTTTTTGCTGATCAATAAGTATATGAATTTCGTTTTCTAAACCTCCGCCAACGCGCACGGCAGCCACTCCTTCTACCGATTCAAGCGCACGTTTAACCTGCTGTTCACCGTACAAACGTAAGCGCTTCATTTGCGGTACGCTTAGCGTTGATGTGTCGCTCTGAGCGGTGAGGCCCAGTTTAATAACAGGGTCTAAACTTGGGTTAAAACGAAGAAGTCTTGGCTTTTCTATATCAAGGGGAAGCTGTAACACATCGAGTTTTTCGCGCACTTCTAAGCTCGCGAAATCCATGTCAGTACCCCACGAAAAAGAAAGCACCACGTCAGACTGACCTGCTCGCGATGTGGATGTGACTTTACGTACCCCTTTCACTACGCCTATGGCTTCTTCAATAGGTTTTGAAACCAGTTGTTCTACTTCGCCTGGTGCTGCACCGTCGTAGTCGGCGCGAATAGTGAGAGTAGGGTAGGATAAGTCAGGCAGTAAGTTAACTGACAGCCTGCCTAACGACACCATACCAAATAGCAATACCGCAAAAGTGAACATACTAACGGCAACAGGGCGCTTTACAGCAATATCTACAATACGCATTGTGTGAATTCCTTGTTAGGCCGAATTAGCTGTTTACGACTTCAACGGTAGCACTGTCTTTCAAATTCTGGTGGCCTGCAGTCACTACTTCTTCATTGCCGCTTAAACCGTTGGTAACTTCGATTACTTCGTTGTTTTCAAAGCCAGTAGAAATATTCACTTTTTTAACTTTGCCGTTATCGACAACGAATACGCTATGGCTATTGTCAATGGTGACTAAGGCTCTGCGGGGTAATAGGGTAGCGTTAGCGTGGGTCGCGTATTCAAGCGACACATCAGTAAACATGCCGGCTTTGAGCTTATTGTCTTCGTTAGGTACTTTTAAGGTCACTTTGAACGTGCCGGTGGTCGCGTCGATAACCGGACTAATACGCTGAACGCTCGCTATGATAGTTCTGTCGCCTAAAGCCGCCACAGTAAGTAGTGCACCTTGTCCAATCACTACGTTGGGTAACTCATTTTCAGGCAGATAAACTATGCCTTGAAGATTGCGCTGTTGAACGATATGAAACATTCTCTCCCGCTGAAATGATTCCGTTAAATTGCCTACTTTGGCATTCCTTTCTGCAATGTATCCATCAATCGGCGCCGTGATCGTAGCTTCTTTCAAATCAAGTTCAGCTAAGCGTACAGATGCTTTAGCTGATTCAAATTGCGAAGTGAGTTTGTCGTAAGTGTCATCGCTGATAAGCTTTTTAGAATAAACTTTATTAACCTTTTCTAGTTCGCTTTCAATGCCAGCTAAATCAGCCAATGCTTTTGACAAGTTCAGCTCGTAGCGGCGCTTATCAAGTTGGGCCAGTACCTGACCTTTTTCAACGTAATCACCTTCTTCTACGAAAATTTCTTCGATAATTCCAGACGCTCTCGCAACCACAAAAGCTTCTTCACGAGCTTCTAGTATAGCGGTTGTATCGTAAGTGGATGTAATGTCACCGGTAACAATGGTTTGAGTTTCAACAGGGATAGCAAAAATCGCTTCTTCAGTTTCGGAAGTATTGGCTTGGTCGTTAACGGCATCGGCATCTGAACACGCGGTCATCGAAAGAGTAAAGGCGATGATCCCGCTTCCAACGAGCAGTTTTAGCGATGTTGGTGAAAACGGAATTGAAGATCGTACTGATGAAAGAAAGGTGTTGCTGTGTGTTGTATATTCCATGGTCAATAACCCTAACGTAATTATCGTTATATAATAATGACCATATACAGCAGCTAATATGCCAAAGTCGTTAACATATGTTAAATCTCAATATTTTCAATATGTTATAAGTGAGAAATGCAGTTTAAACAAAAAAGCCAACCTAATTGGTTGGCTTTTTACGCTAATGCTTAGCGAGAATTGCTAATAAACGGTGAGTTCTACAATAGTCTATTAAACCAAAGTATAGCTTGTGGTGATCTCAACATTACCCGTTAACATCAGCATGACGGAACAGTATTTTTCTGCCGACAACTGCACAGAACGGGCAAGAGCCTTTTCGCTAATGCCTTCACCTGACACCGTGTAATGTGCGTGTATTTTAGTAAATACTCGAGGTGGCTCTTCAGCACGCTCAGCTTCCAATTCACAATTACAGGCTTCAATGTTAAAGCGGCCTTTTTTAAGAATATCTACCACGTCAACACTTGAACACGCACCAACTGCTAATAGTACTGACTCCATTGGAGATACGGCTTTACCGCTGCCGTCCATCACTGTTTTGTAGCCGCTGTCTGTTGTACCTGTAAAAGTTAAATCTTGATCCCAAGAAACACGTGCTTTCATTGTTTTTCCTAATGTCATAAGAATAAAAAAAGGAAGCTGCAATGCAGGCTAATTTAGCGCTTCAATGCAGCTGTGACATGTGCGTTTATTTGTTAAGGCGGACTGCATCTGGGCTAAACGAGATTTTCTTTTGCTTATATAACGCCCCTAACGCTTTTTTGTACGCCGCTTTACTCACGTTAAAATGAGAGTAGATGGCTTCTGGCGCACTCTTATCTGTTAGCGTTGAAATGCCTCCATGGGCTTCTAAATCATCTAAGATGGCTTGCTGAAGCGCATCTCGGCCACCTTTATCAACACGCTGAAGGGCAACATCGACTTTACCATCTTCGCGAATCGTTTTGATTATACCTTCAGTGGCTTGCCCAATTTTAAGCGGCTTAAAGGCGTCGCTGTGGAAAATCAGCCCTAAGCTTTTTTCGTTGATAACCACCTTAAAACCTAAATCAGTTTTGGCATAAACTAAGCACTCCACCGTATCGCCTTCATTGAGGTAGGCGCTAGTTTCCTTCAGAAAATAGTGAAGTTTGGTGGCCCCTAAAATACGCTGGGTTTTATCATCAAAAAAGGTGTGAACCACGTAATACATACCTGGATTAACAGGTTGTGCTTGGTAGTCGTCAGGCATTAATAGATCGTTGTCCAAGCCCCAGTCGAAGAATGCACCAAAATTTGTAGCAGACACCGCTTTAAGTACCTTGGTTTCGCCAACTTGAATTAGTGGTTTCTTCGCAGTGGCATAAAGATCGCCGCGCTGATCCGTGGCTACAAATACGTCTATCTGCTGGCCTTCGGTAAGCGAAGTCTCTACTTCGTCAATCGCAAGGGTAACCGTTTGCAGCTCTTCAGCATCATCTATTTCTATTACGCTGTCGTTTTCGTCGTTGTTTTCGACAAGTGGCGCTAAAGCGTAGCCAAAAGGGTATTGGGCTACCACGCGTAATGTATTAATTTTTCCAATATTTATCATCAGCACTGACTTTTTAAAAAGAACAGGTAACATGATACTGGAATGAAGGTAAGAGCTAAACCATTATGAAGTTAAATTGCGATTTAGGTGAAAGTTTTGGCGCGTGGTCTATGCCAGTGGAATCGGCCATTATGGCGGAAATTGATCAGGCAAACATTGCGTGCGGCTTTCACGCTGGCGACCCATTAGTCATGAAGCAGGCTATTTTGTTAGCCAAACAGCATGATGTAGCCATTGGCGCCCATCCGGCTTATCCAGATCTACAAGGCTTTGGCCGCAGAAGTATGGCGATTCCCGCTGACGAACTTAAGGCTATGATTCAATATCAGGTTAGTGCCTTAAGGGGTATGGCAAAGATTTGTGGTGCTAAAGTCAGCTATGTAAAGCCTCACGGTGCATTGTACAACGACATGATGAAAGATACTGCTATCATGAAAACAGTAATGCATAGCATAGCTGAAATAAACGAACAGTCTTCACATACGCCCCTTGCGTTAATGGTGCAGGCTACTTCGCAAAATGCGGCGCTTAAAGAAGCGGCGCAACATTGGGGGCTACCTTTGTATTTCGAAGCGTTTTCAGACAGACGGTATACTGATGAAGGCTTACTGCAATCTCGCACTGTAGAAGGTGCCGTGCTAAACGAAAGTGACGCTCTGCTTCAAGCTAAACAGCTTATTTCATCGGGAACGGTAACGACAGCGTCGGGCGCAACACTTGCAGTAGAAGCTGACTCTTTGTGTGTACATGGTGATACTAAAGGGGCGGTAAGTATTGCAAGTAAAATCAGAACATTTCTATAAACCTGCCATATAAAAAACACAATTTAAAAGAACAATACACAGGGCTATTAACCTTTGTTGTACCAAGCGTCGAATACCTAAAGCGCAACACAACTCGTAATGGCCAGTGAGACAACAAGGACAGTAGATGCAAGCTTTCGGTTGTATTAAACGAATAGTTACAGCAAGTGCAGACGCCATCATCTTGTATTTTGATGGCGCAAATTTGGATGACGCGAATAATGCCTGCCACAACATGTTGGCAGCTATTGATAGTAACAAGAGTAGAAATTCATGGTGCTGGTTACGCGAATGCGTGCCTTCCTACGACAGTTTGTTAATTGTTTTTGATATGGCACTAATTGATAGCCACGGTGTATACCGTGCCTTAAGCAATTTAGGCGCTGAAGGCATAAATCAGCAAACGGAATCAATACAATTTAACAGAAACGAAAGTAGCGCAGTGATTGAAATCCCTGTGTGGTATGGCGCGCCAAATGCCAGTGATTTAAGTGTAGTGAGTAAGAAAACGTCGCTGTCTATTGAAGAAGTTATCGAATTGCACACTAGCATAACTTATAAAGTATACGCAGTGGGTTTCTCTCCAGGCTTCGCCTATATGGGGGATATTCCAGAAGCGCTGAGCTGTGCGCGGCTTGGCACACCGCGTAAACGCGTTCCCAAAGGTGCGGTCGCAATAGCTGATAGGCAAACCGCTGTCTACCCCAGTGAATCACCGGGGGGATGGAATTTATTGGGGCTTACGGCATTTGACATGCTTGTTCATAGCGATGAGCACAGTGAGTCGCGGTTAAAAGCGGGTGACGCCGTTAAGTTTGTTTCGGTTACTGAACAGGAATACAAAGCAGGATTGCAGGTTGAACTATGAAAATTGAAGTGCTCAGTAAAGGGTTATTTAGCCTTATTATTGATAGCGGAAGAGTAGGGCGACAACGGGATGGTTTTTGTGAATCAGGCCCTATGGACAGCAACGCCTATGATTGGGCTAATTTTCTCGCCTTTAACCTTGATGGCACGCCCTGCATTGAAGCCATTGGCGAAATGCGACTGCGGGTTGAAGAAGATTGCATAATTGCCGTTACTGGAAGGGAGCCCACCCTCAATATAGATGGAAGTGCTAGAGAGCCTTATCATAGCCAAAAGGCAACCGCAGGGTCTGTAATCACATTTTCAAGTGGGTTACTGGGTAGCAAAGCTTATTTAGCCATAGGCGGAAACTGGCAAGTACCAAAAGCCGTAGGGAGTGCTTGTACAGTAGTACGTGAGCAGCTGGGTGGGTTAAATGGTCAAGGCAGCGCCTTAAAAGACGGCGATTTAATCGAGGTTTTAGCTAACACCAGAAAACAAGACAAGGCTAAAATGCGCAGGCTTCCACATCAGCACATTGATGACTATGGCTTCATAGAGTCTATACGCGTGATCCCTGGTTATCAGTTTTCAAGCTTTAACAAAGTTGCGTTACGTACTTTTGAATCCAGTAGCTACACGGTTTCATCATCTATAGACCGAATGGGGTATAGACTTACCGGTGAATCAGTTACCGCCGATATAGAAAATATGCGTTCTGAGGCAATTCACTTGGGCGCCATTCAGGTGCCTGGTGATGGGCAGCCAATTGTGATGATGCGCGACAGGCAAACACTGGGAGGCTACCCTAAACTTGGCTGTGTAAGCCCCTGTGATATAAGTCGCTTAGCCCAAGCCGTGCCAGGTGAAGAAGTGAATTTCGTATTTCAAAACGAAGAAGAAGCAAGGGCGGATTGGCTACTGATGACAAGTAGGCGTCGTCGATTACAAGGAGAAATATTGTGACAATTGCGTTTTTAAATGGTGAGTATATGCCTCTTTCTGAGGCTAGGATTTCTCCGATGGATAGAGGCTTCCTTTTTGGAGACGGTATTTATGAAGTCATTCCAACCTATTCAGGTAAATCAGTAGGGTTTAAAGGGCACACGTCTCGCATGTCGCAGGGCCTTAAAGCTATCGAAATTGCTAACCCGTTTACGACAGAAGAATGGCAAACCATTTTGCTCAGCTTGGTTGAGAAAAACAAAGCATTTATAGAAAGCGGAAATATTGGTGTTTATTTCCATGTAAGTCGTGGCGCCGATACAAAGCGTTTTCATGCATACCCGAAGAATATAGCACCTACCGTATTTGGATTCGCTTTTGAAATAGCGCCCCCTCAGCCTACTGCTAAGACTGATGCTAAGCCTTTCAAAGTAGCGCTTCAGCAGGATAAAAGATGGCAACGCTGCCATATCAAATCTACATCCTTGTTAGGCAATGTAATGCACTATCAGGCAGGCGTTGACGCAGGTGTTAACGAAACTATTTTGTACAACAGCGAAGGAATGATAACCGAGGCGAGTTCATGTAACGTATTTATGGTGAAAGACGGGTGTATTTTTACACCGCCATTAAACCATGAGCTTCTTCCCGGTATTACTCGCGCCATAGCAATTGAAGCATTCAAACAGGCCGGCTTAGTGGTAACAGAAACCTGGTTCAGTAAAGACGAATTACTAGAAGCAGATGAGGTTTGGCTAACGTCTTCAAGCAAAGAAGTTGCCCCGGTAGTTGAAATAGAAGGAAAGCAGATAGGCTCAGGAGAAGTAGGAGATGTTTGGGAAAAGGCAATCAATGCCTATCATGCATATAAATTCCAAGCCTAATAAATATAAAAAGCCCGCTTTAAAGCGGGCTTATTACTAACAGTAATAGGGCTACCTATTCAGAAACGCTGTCACAGTTACCATCTGTGCACTCACCATATAGGTAAAGACTATGGTGCGTCAGCTTAATTTTATGCTGCTTAGCAATCATTTCCTGACGTTCTTCAATGATTTCATCCTCAAACTCAATCACTTTGCCACACTTTAAACACACAAGGTGGTCGTGGTGATCTTTATGACTGATTTCAAATACTGACTTCCCACCTTCAAAGTGATGGCGGTTAAGAATACCTGCATCATCAAATTGGTTTAATACCCGATACACGGTAGCAAGACCGATTTCTTCACCTTGTTCGATAAGGATCTTATAAACGTCTTCAGCGCTGATATGTTGGTTTTCTGGCTCTTGCAGAATTTGTAAAATTTTAAGGCGAGGCAGAGTAACTTTAAGCCCTGCTTTCTTCAATTCTTTATTTTGATCCATTACAGCCTACTAAGAACGAGTGAATAAGTATTTGGTGGTTATTATAGGTAAGTTGAAACAATTTAAAAGTAAAACTGTGGAAACTTTGTTTTCTCGCCGAAAATTTGCCCATGAATAAACTTTTTAAAAAATCTGTATATATATGTAGACCCTGTAGCATGTGGCCTGACCAGCATGTAAGTGCACGATTTTTCTAACGAATAAGTAAAATAAATAAAACTTTTAATGTATTGAATTAACATCCTGTTAAACTAAACTTAAAGAGTTTCGCCCATTTAGTAGTTTTTTGCGCGTATTTAAGTGGAAGTGTCCATGCGGTTAACAATTATAAATAAAATCACTTTAGGTTTCGGCCTATTCGGCTGCCTACTATTGCTTACAAGTATCCTTTCCTATTTCGGCTTAAGCAGTATTAAGGACTCTGCACAAGACGTTGTAGAACAAAAAATGCCAGTACAGACCAGTATGGTCAAAGTAAAAACTGAAATATTGTCTTTATCGGTCATAACGGCCAATGGTTATCACGTAGAAAGTAGAGACGAATTAGAGGTTAACAAGCAAACCTTCGATACGCTGTCTTCTAGTTTTTCCGATGATTTGTCGCGACTTAAATCTCTGATGCCGAACAACGCAATAGCTAAAAATGCTGTTGAAGTAAGTTCAAGCTATGTGAGCGACAGCAATGAAATGTACATTGCAATTAATGAAAGAATGAATATTGAAAATGCACTTGCTACGCAGCTTGAGAAAGTACTTATGACGGCAGACGAAGCGAGCGCATTGATGCTAGATCTTTCTTATCTTGATAGCAATGACCCTAGCCTTGATACGCTTATTGGCGCTGGTACCGCTATTGATAATAAGTTACTTACTATGAACGATTCATTTATTGAATTAGCTGAATCGAACGATGCTACGCAAAGCCAAAATATTATTGAAGATCTCGAATACCAGCTAAGTAATTTGCAAGTAGATAAGGATTATGTAAACCGTTTGGCTACTAGTGTGGACGACGGTGGCACAATAGAAGCGTTCAATGAACAATATGAGTTACTAATAGGCGCGGTGAATGGTTCAACCGGTCTAATCGCATTGCAACGTCAAAAACTCGCTGAAGTCGACAAAGCAGCGCAAGCGCAAAAACGGGCAAAACAAGCGCTAGAAACCGCGCTTGCTGATATAAATACTCTGTTTGATACCGTTCAAGCGAAATCTCTGGAAGGGCAAAACGCGATACTTGAATCGGTACAAAAAAATTTAGTTCGCAATACTATAGTTGCTGTTTTAGGGCTTACGGCTGCCATATTTCTCGCGGTGATTGTGACGCGCAGTATTTCAAAGCCGCTTGGGCACATAAACAAAGGGCTAAGCCAGTTAAGTCAAGGGAATTTAAGTACCAAATTACCCGAAGAGGGTAACGATGAGTTTTCTGCACTTTCAGCAAAGGTAAACAGCTTAACCGACAGCCTGCGAGAATTAGTAGGGAATATTCTTGAGCAGGAAAAGCGCTTAATTGAAATTACTAAAGAAAGTGTTGAGCTTGGTAATAAGAGCTTGTCTGAAGTGGATAAACAACGAGAGCAAGTTACGGTTACTTCCACCAACACTAGAAATGTTCAAGACAAAAGTCGCAGCAACCTTACACAAATTAATGAAGCGATGGATGCATTACGTACTATCACAAAGCAAAGTACTGGCATTGGGATGCTGGTTCAAAGAAGTAGTGAGCAAGTTAGTAATCAAGCCGACCAGGCTGAGTCTTCTGCTCAGATTATTGCGCGTTTAGATGATAACTCCAGGAGTATTGGTAGCATTTTGGACGTTATTAAAACTATAGCAGAGCAAACTAATTTACTAGCGTTAAACGCCGCTATTGAGGCTGCGCGGGCGGGTGAACAGGGCAGAGGCTTTGCAGTAGTTGCAGATGAAGTACGAACATTAGCAAATCGAACGCATGACTCCACGGAAGAAATTGAGCAAATGATTGGCAATTTACAAAAAGATGCAGCGCAGGCTGTGAAAGCCATCAACGCTGGTCGAGAGCAAGCGCAAGAAGGGGTGGAAATAACCCAACAAGTTTCTCAACAAGTCGAAAGCATTAGAGAAATAATTGAACGTTTGAGCGACATTAACGAACACATTGTTGAGGACACAGAGCAGCAGGATGTGTTACTTGGTGACGTGGCCACAAGTTTAAACCGTATTGTAGCGCTGGCCGATTCAAGTGCACAGAGTACCAGACAGTCGAACGAATCGACTATGATGCTAGACGCGCAAACAGAGAGTTTAAGAAAGGCGGTAGAGCGTTTTCAGCTATAGTGAGTTCAATGGTGCAAAAGAATAAGCCAAAATTCAAAGAGTTATTTTATACATAACAAAAAGCCGCTCCAGTAGAGCGGCTTTTCACTTGATAGCTATTTGATAGCCAATTTATAGCTGTCTCAACAACGTCTACGCCAATTCTGCCAAGCAAAGCTCATCGTGAATTTGTTTGCACCAGGCTTTAACGCGAGAGTCTGTTAGTTCTGGCTGACGGTCTTCATCAATACCAAGACCAACAAAGTGGTTATCGTCTGCCATGCCTTTAGATGCTTCAAAGTCATAGCCTTCCGTAGACCATTGACCTATCAAAATAGCGCCTTTGGCTTCAACAATGTCGCGCACCATGCCCATAGCATCTAGGAAGTATTCTGCATAGTCTTCTTGGTCGCCACAACCAAAAATAGCAACTAGCTTGTCGTTAAAATCAATTTGCTCAAGTTCAGGGAAGAAGTCATCCCAGTCACACTGTGCTTCGCCGTAGTACCACGTAGGGATACCGAAGATAAGCAAATCAAACTCAGCGATGTCTTCTTTACTGCTCTTGGCAATATCTTTTACATCAATTAGCTGTTTACCCAATTCCTTCTGGATCATTTTCGCAACATGTTCGGTGTTACCCGTGTCACTTCCGAAAAATAGGCCAACGCTTGCCATATCTAACCTCTATTAATCGTTACTAATTAAACGCCTGTGCTTAGCCAAAACCATTCAATTATGCCCTTCGCAAGAAACCCTAAAGCGCCTAAACCAAGCACGCCATAGGTAACCACTCGTCCAATAAGTGGAACATCGTTCTTACGCAGTACATCGTGTACGGCAAAACCCATCAATCCAAAAAGAATAGATAAGCCGCCATACAGCATAATGGACTCAATGAGTTCGTAATTTTCTGCAAGCATAGTGTTGTTACTTAAAAAATTCTGGCGCAACTATATCACAGTATGTACGCCTGTAAGAGCCTAAAACGTTCAAAAATATGTAATAATAGTCATTCTCATCCTGTCGAATGAGAAATCTTACACTTTATGACGATTTGTTGAGCGTTCTCTCTACAATACTGTTAAATATCGCTGGTTTTTCTGCGTGTAACCAGTGCCCTGTACCCTCAATAATATGCGCTTTCGCATTTGGAAAGTAGCGAGCTATTGCATTGCGATAGGCCGGTGTAATGTAGTCGGATTCGCTGCCCTTTATAAATAAGGTTACCCCATCGAACGTTTGATTTGTTTGCTCCCAATCAATAATGTGCGAGTAACTTTTGATTAGCCCACTCACGTTGAAGCGCCACTTCCATGCTCCACTTTCATCTTGATATAAGCTCTTTAAAAGGAACTGTCTAACGCCCATTTCTTTAACGTGGGCAGCCATTTGTTTTTCAGCGTCCTTTCTACTTTCAATGGTATCCAAAGAAACTGAATTCAATCCATCAAATACAGCTTGGTGGCTGTGGTCATAACTCACTGGGGCAATATCAGCTACGATCAAATGTGTAATATTCTCGTTGTGATTTAAGGCCAGCTTCATTGCAACTTTTCCGCCAAGGGAATGCCCTAATACAGCGCTTTTTTTAATATTTAAAGATTGCATAATGCTGTAAATTGCGTCCGCGGCATCTGACATAGAAAAACTATCAGTCCACGGAGACTCACCGTGATCCGGAAGGTCTACACTTATAATATTAAAAGCTGATTCAAAATGCCGTTTAACAACGGCTAAATTATCCGCATTACCAAAAAGCCCATGGATTAAAATTAACCATGGTGATGATGAATCTCGCTTTGAAAGTTTATAATTTAACTTCACGACTTATTTACCCATGAATATTGTCTGCTAAACACTGCTTTAGTCGTTAGAAACGAAATAAGGCCTGTAAAAACAGACCTTATTAACACGTTAAGAAGTAATATTAATTAATAGCGTAATCGCTAAGTGATTTACCACTATCTAGTGCATCTTTGTAAACGCGAGGCATACGACCAATGCCAGTCCACAAGTGCTCTTCGCCACTGTCATCCACAAGTTTGTATTTAACAGGGCGCTTCTTACCTACGTTTTTATTTGTGCTGGTATCTAAAGCTTGTAAATCTTCTACGTTTAGACCTGCTTCTTCCATTTGTTGTTTAATTGCGGCAAGTTTTTCTAACTTTTCTTTTTTAAGTTTTTCTTGTTCGAGTAATTTTTCTTTTCTTTTTTCTATTATACCGCTAAGTTTTTCCTGAACCTGTTCAAGTTCTTCTATGCTTAATTCCTTAACAGCACCTTGTAAACGTCTTCCATGGGTTAAAATATCTAAAAATTCGCTCATTAATTAACCTTAATACGTTGTACTCAATTTCTATAGGATAATAATTAAAAGTAGCACAAAAAAAAAGCGAGCTAGGCTCGCTTTTAAAAAATATAAGTTAAATAACCGAATAATGCATTAATTTACATATTTGGGTAATTCGGGCCTCCAGCACCTTCTGGTACAACCCACTTAATATTCTGACTAGGATCTTTGATGTCGCAAGTTTTACAGTGAACACAGTTTTGCGCATTAATTTGGAAGCGTTTTTCACCTTCTTCTTCAATAACCTCATAAACGCCAGCAGGGCAATAACGTTGTGCGGGTTCTGCGAATTTTGGTAAATTAACCTGTAAAGGAATAGACGGGTCTTTTAATTTTAAATGACACGGCTGGTCTTCTTCATGGTTTGTATTAGATAAAAACACGGATGAGAGTTTATCAAAGCTAAGCACGCCATCAGGCTTCGGATATGATATCTCTGTGGCATCTTTTGCTTCTTTAAGCTGCGCGTAGTCTTTATGCTCGTCTTTCATAGTGAAGAACAAATTACCGTTAAAGAAATTTTGTTCTACTGTGTTAAACGCGCCACCCCAGAAATTACCTAGCTTATGAATAGCAGGGCCGAAGTTACGAGAACGGAATAATTCATCATACAACCAAGAGGATTTGAATTTATCTGTAAAACTAGTTAGCTCTTTTACTGGTGCTTCTGCGTTTTCTGAAATGGCCTCGAAAATACTCTCGGCTGCGAGCATGCCCGACTTCATCGCTGTGTGGTTACCCTTAATTTTCGCAAAATTCAGGGTGCCTGCTTCACAACCTACCAGTAAGCCACCTGGGAAAGTCATTTTAGGTAACGAATTAAACCCACCTTTAGCAATTGCACGTGCACCATAAGATACTCGCTTTCCGCCTTCAAGGTACTGTTTAAAAACAGGGTGGTGTTTTAAGCGCTGGAATTCGTCGAATGGGCTTAAGTACGGATTGTCGTAGTTAAGGTCGACAATTAAGCCTACAAATACTTGATTATCTTCAGCGTGATATAGATAGCTACCGCCTGTGGCATCATCAAGTGGCCAACCTGCACTGTGCACGACTAAGCCCGGCTGGTGCTTCGCTGGGTCGATATCCCAAATCTCTTTAAACCCGATAGCGTAATGCTGAGGTGAGCTGTCTGCATCTAGCTTAAAGTGAGAAATGAGCTCTTTACCCAAATGACCGCGGCAGCCTTCTGCAAACACTGTGTATTTAGCACGCAGTTCCATACCTGGCATGTAGCCATCCTTAGGCTCGCCGTCTTCACCCACGCCCATGTCGCCGGTAAGCACGCCGCCAACACTACCGTCTTCGTTATAAATAACTTCAGAAGCTGCAAAGCCGGGGAATACTTCAACACCTAGCTGTTCGGCCTGTTCTGCTAGCCAACGGCTAACGTTACCCATAGACACTATATAGTTACCGTCATTGTGCATAGTTTTGGGCGTAATACCGTTTGGTAACTTCTTCGCTGACGTTTCATCATTAAGTAAATAGATGTGGTCTTCGGTTACCGGCGTGTTAAGTGGCGCACCTTTCTCTTTCCAATCGGGAAATAGTTCGTTTAGCGAGCGGGGCTCAAATACCGCGCCTGAGAGAATATGTGCACCTACCTCGGAGCCCTTTTCGACCACACAAACCATAAGTTCTTGGTCTTTTTCATTCGCAAGCTGCATAAGCTTACAAGCAGTTGATAATCCAGCTGGGCCGGCACCGACGATGACTACGTCAAACTCCATCGATTCTCGTTCCACGGGAGGCTCCTTATGTTTGTATTTTTATAGTGCACTATTGATGAAACAAATAATGCTTTGTGTCAAAAACATGTAAATTAATTGTCGTTTTGCAAGGTAATGCAGGTTGACGTTTACGTCAACAGTAAGTACATTGCAAAGCAGTTTACGTTAACGTTAACTGGCGGCGCATTATACCTGCTCGTAAACGTGGTGTTAACGTCGTTTTAAGGCTAGCCTTTAAAAAACGTGCGTTCCACAGTTTCTTTTTTAACGTATAAGCATTGTTAAAGTTTCAAAAAGCGTGGTGAAGTAATACGTTTTTAATTATTAATAGTTAATTATTAATGAAACGTAATTAGCACTGACGAACTCAACAATTGAGGTAAATATGAAAATACTCGTACCGGTCAAACGCGCGATCGACTACAACGTTAAGGTAAGAGTGAAGGCTGATGAATCAGGCGTAGATCTTACAAACGCGAAAATGGCTATTAATCCTTTTTGCGAAATTGCTGTTGAAGAAGCCGTTCGATTAAAAGAAAAAGGCGTGGCCACTGAAATCGTTGTTGTTTCAATTGGTGACAAAAGCTGCCAAGAACAAATACGTACAGCACTAGCCCTAGGCGCTGACCGTGGTATCCAAATCGATACAGACCAAAATCTTGATTCACTTCAAGTGGCAAAGCTTTTAGCTAAAGTGGTTGAAGAAGAACAGCCTCAACTTGTTATTCTTGGTAAGCAGAGTATTGACTCTGACAACAACCAGACGGGCCAAATGCTGGCAGCACTAACAGGTATGCCTCAAGGTACCTTCGCATCAGAAGTGGTTGTAGATGGCGAGAAAGTGAATGTAACTCGTGAAATTGACGGTGGCCTTCAAACGGTAGCGCTTTCGCTTCCGGCTGTTGTAACGACAGATCTTCGTTTGAATGAACCACGTTATGCATCGCTCCCAAACATTATGAAAGCTAAGCGTAAGCCTCTTGATGTTAAAGCTGCGGCAGATTTCGGCGTAGCACTGGAATCAAACGTCAAGGTACTTAAAGTTACACCTCCACCTCAACGAGAGGGTGGTGTTAAAGTTGCAGACGTGGCTGAGTTAGTAGACAAGTTAAAAAATGAAGCAAAGGTGATCTCATGAGCGTACTCGTATATGCAGAACACGATAATGCAAGCTTAAAAACTGAAACGCATAAGCTTGTTAATGCCGCACAAAAAATGGGTGGAGATATTCACGTATTAGTAGCGGGTGAAGGTTGCCAAGCTGTTGCTGAAGCTGCGGCGCAAATTGACGGCGTTGCAAAAGTGCTGTGTGCCGATAATGCAGTCTATAAAAATCAGCTGGCAGAAAATACGGCTGACTTAGTGTTAGAACTGGCTGGCGACTACAGTCACCTTGTTGCAGCCGCGACCACAACAGGCAAAAACTTTATGCCTCGCGTAGCAGCATTACTAGACGTTGCGCAAATCTCAGACATTATTGGTGTAGAGAGCGAAGATACTTTTGTTCGTCCAATCTATGCAGGCAATGCCATCGCTACTGTTCAATCGTCTGATGCGAAAAAGGTGATTACGGTTCGTGCCGCATCGTTTGATGCAGCTGCAACAGGCGGTAGCGCAGAAGTAGTAACAGTTGATGTTGTAAAAGGTAGTGAGAAGTCTGACTTCGTATCAGCAGAGCTTACTGAGTCTGAGCGCCCTGAATTAACTGCAGCAGAAGTGGTTATTTCTGGTGGTCGCGGTATGCAAAATGGGGAAAACTTCAAGCTTCTTGAAGGCATTGCTGACAAACTTGGCGCTGCTATTGGTGCGTCGCGTGCAGCGGTAGATGCTGGGTTTGTTCCGAATGATATGCAGGTTGGCCAAACAGGTAAAATTGTTGCACCTCAACTTTACATTGCAGTAGGTATCTCGGGTGCAATTCAGCACCTTGCAGGTATGAAAGATTCCAAAGTTATTGTTGCTATCAACAAAGATGAAGAAGCGCCAATCTTCCAAGTTGCTGACTATGGTTTAGTAGGTGATTTATTTGAAGTACTTCCAGAGTTGGAAGGCTCTCTTTAATTAGCGCTTTAAAGCTAAATAAGACAAAGGCTGCAGTATGCAGCCTTTTTTGTAGTGGACATACTCAAAGCGAATCAAGATTTCGCTTGGTATAGGACTAACTATTCAAACACGCACAACCGAATTATCTTCTATGCTAACAGGCGAGGGGATATAAGCGTCGGCTTCCCAGTCGTTTTCCCATTTTTCGCCATCGATAAGGTAACGAAACTGGTATTCGTGATCTTTTTCCAAGTCCACGGTTAAGGTGAAATCGCCGCTTTTAAGCTTTTTCATCGTCAGTGGCTGTGTTTTCCAATCAGTGAAATCTCCACATAGTGCAGCTTCTTTCGCATCTTTTGCTGCTTCCGCATTCAGTCGAAATGTCACTTTGCACAGAGGTTTTGATTTAAGGTATTGTTTCTTAAGACTCATAATGTGTTTTCCCTTCAACGTAGCGAAATCATTCCCGAGGCTATTTCCCATTAAAGACTTAGCTTGAACAACAGCCGTCGGTTAACTCATAACCAATGAGTGCTTAAATAATCAACGAAAACCTGATAATTATCAATCTTACTTTGTATTCTTTTAAGAATTTTCTATATTAGAGCTTCGGATTTTTGCGTGCATATTAAAAACAATAATCAGACACAAAATTTAACAATCTAACTGAGCATAAAAAACGCAAAATCAGTACACTAGTGTTGAAACAATAATAATAGAATTTAGTGGGTAATCAGGTGGTAAGTGAGTAGCGCAGTAATTTACTGTTGAAATTTCACTAACTCGGATGCCTTCTCTTCCAGGGATAGTAAATGAAAAACTCCATGTTAATGAAAAGTGGTCTTCCATTAGTCATCGTGCTAGTCGCATTTATCGCCGCGACGGTTATGATCAAGTCACGTAAGCCGCCGGAACAGGTGCCCGTAGAAATCCCCGCTTTTCTTGTTGATGCTAAGGAAGTAACAGCAGAACCCGTAAATTTTGTTGTTAAATCTCAAGGCAATGTAGTACCACAAAATAAAACATCGTTAAGTGCACAGGTCAGTGGTCAAGTGATAAGCCTGTCGAAAGTTTTTGTTGCTGGTGGAACTTTTAAAAAAGGCGACGTACTTGCCACGTTAGAGCAAGATGATTACCGCACTGACCTCAAACTAGCCGAAGCTGAATTGGCTCAAGCAAAAGCAGCCCTTCAAGAAGAAATAGCTCGCGGTAAAGTAGCCGAACAAGAATGGCGTTCAGTCAGAAACGTAGCCCCGCCTGAGTTAGGCTTAAGAAAGCCTCAATTGGCAAAAGAACAAGCCAACGTAAAAGCGGCAGAAGCTAAGTTGGAACGCGCAAAGCGAAACCTAGCTAGAACGCAAATAACTGCGCCCTATAATGGAATAGTGGTCGAGCGAAATATAGATCTTGGTCAGTTTGTTGCCATGGGATCTGTACTTGGCACTATTTACTCTACCGATACCGCGGAAGTTAGGCTACCTATTACCGACAGCGACTTAATGTTTATTAACATTGCTGGGCAGTCTAGCGAAGGAGCACCTGTTTCATTAACAGCGACTGTTGGTGGTGTTAAACGCGTTTGGGAAGGTCAGCTGGTTCGTTCAGAAGGTATTTTGGATACAGGAAGCAGAGTGGTGTATGCCATTGTTGAGGTGCAAGACCCTTACAATTTGCAGTCCTCACACAAGTCACCGTTGCGTTTTGGTCAATTCGTTGAAGCGGAAATTACCTCCCGTCAAAACGAAGAGCTTGTTGTATTACCTCGCAGTATTTTGCGTTTAGACAATACCGTACTTACTGTAAACGATAATCGCGAAATTGAAATCATGCTTGTCGAAGTAGCCCGCACCACAGCACAAGATGTGTTTATTCGCTCAGGTATTGCGGAAGGAAGTTTGGTGGTAACCAGCGCTGTGCCAAACCCATACGACGGAATGAAAGTGCGCCTGCCAGGTGACGAGCCCGTGCTTGCTGACACTGCTGAAGCAGATACTACCGATAGCGCGGATATCGTTGAAAGCGAATCATCGAAAGGTGACAACTAATGAGTCGCATCGATACCAATAAAGGCTTAATTGCTTGGTTTGCGCGTAATAATGTAGCGGCAAACTTATTAATGATCTTGCTTATCGTTGGCGGGCTGTTCAGTGCGTTCAGTATACAAAAGCAAGTGTTTCCTAGCTTCGAAATTGACGTTATAAGCGTGCGCGTTCCTTATTTAGGTGCTGCACCTCAGGAAGTAGAAGAAGGTGTGCTTCTTAAAATTGAAGAGGCCATAAAAGATTTAGAGGGCATCAAACAGCTAAACTCAACTGCCGTTGAAGGCATGGGGACGGTAAGTATTCAAGTTGAGGAAGACTACGATGTTCAGTCTCTACTTGATGAAGTAAAGGTTCAAGTTGATGCCATTCCAAGTTTTCCAGCGGATACTGAAAAGCCCGTTATATATCGCCAAAAAATCCAACAGGACGTGATATGGCTATCGGTTTACGGTGATGCTTCTGAAAGGGAGTTAAAGGAGTTTGCTAAAGACTTACGCGATGACATTGCTAACTTGCCGGGTATATCAAGTGTTCAGGTTGTAGGTGCGAGAGATTATGAAATTTCTGTAGAACTTTCTGAAGTTGATTTGCAAAAGTACAACCTTACGTTTGCTGATGTGGTAGCGCGTTTGAGTCAAACCAGTGTTGACTTACCAGGTGGTTCAATCCGCACGGAAAACGGCGACATACTGCTTAGAACAAAGGGGCAGGCCTATACCGGTTGGGACTTTTCCCAAATAGTATTAGTCACAAATTCAAACGGTACCCGCGTTACGTTGGGCGATGTTGCCTATATCAACGACGGCTTTATCGAAAACAATCAATATGCGCTGTTTGATGATAAACCAGCGGTTAGCTTGCGTGTGCAGGCTGTGGGCGATCAAAATGCCTTGGAAATTTCTGAGCAAGTTAACAATTACGTTGATAGTCAAAAATCGGAGTTTCCCGCGCATATTACTGCCGATACGTGGGGCGATAGCTCATTCTATTTAGCTGACCGACTTAACATGATGCTTGAAAACATGTTCTTCGGTGCGCTGCTTGTATTTTTAGTGCTTTCACTGTTTTTGAAAATTAAGCTCGCGTTTTGGGTCATCGTGGGCTTGCCAGTCTGCTTCCTTGGCACCTTACTTGTAATGCCGTTAGATATGGTTGGCGTGTCCATCAACATGCTTAGTCTATTTGCATTCATTCTTGTATTGGGGATTGTGGTAGATGACGCAATTATCATGGGTGAATCGGCTTACTCTGAAATAGATAAAAAAGGACACAGTGCTGATAACGTTATTGCGGGCGTTAAAAAAGTTGCTATGCCTGCAACTTTTGGTGTTTTAACCACTATTGCCGCGTTTTCACCCATGCTTATGGTATCCGGGCCGTTCGGCATTATTTGGAAAACCATCGGTATGGTGGTGATTGTTTGTCTTATTTTCTCGCTTATTGAATCGAAGTTAATCCTGCCGGCTCACTTGGTGCACATGAAGCTTAAGCCTTATGACCCGGAAAAAGCCAACGCGTTCCAAAAGTTCCGAGACTTCTTTAGCGAAGGTATAAAGACATTTATTAATAACAAATACGCGCCGTTTTTAGCAAAAGCGATACGCAATCGCTATACAACAGTGGCCGTGTTTTTGGCCATGCTTATTCTTACTGTAGGGCTATTTGGTGGCGGGATCGTGCGCTTTGTGTTCTTCCCGAATATCCCAAGTGACTTTATGATGGCCAGCTTTGAGTTAGAGCCCGGCTCCTCACTAGAGCAGCGCGACAAGGTGCTCACTACACTTCGTGAAGCTATGCACCGTATGGATGACAAAGTCGCGGAAGAGACGGGCGAAAATGTCATTAAGCACGCTATCGCCTTTGACAATGGTAACTTAGGTGGTGAAATTTTTGCTGAGCTTACGAAAGGTGAAACCCGCACGCTAACTGATTTTGAAATTCAGGATATGTGGCGTCAAGAGGTCCCTGAAATTCCGGGAGTGAAGTCATTTAATATTAGCTCTCCGGGTGGTCCTGGCGGCGGCTCTGACCTTAGCTTTGAATTTAGCTCCAGCGATATTAAAGCATTGCGAGCTATTAGTGATGACATAAAAGAGGCTTTAGATAAATACGAAGGCGTTACGGATATCAACGATACTTTTTCAGGCGGTAGCGAAGAAATTCAGCTAGCACTGAAACCTCAGGCCGATGCGTTAGGCATTTCACTTCGCGATTTAGGCCAGCAAGTTCGCTTTGGCTTTTACGGTGCAGAAGTGCAGCGTATTCAGCGTGATGATGAAGAAATAAAAGTCATGGTACGCTACCCGAAAGCGGAGCGCAGCTCTATTGAACACCTTGAAAACATGCGTGTTCGCGCGCCAAACGGTCAAGAAATTCCGTTCGAGCAAGTGGCTACATTCACTGTAGGCCAAGGTTTCGATTCAATTATTCGTGTAGATGGTAAACGTTCAGTCACCGTAACGGGAGTCGTGGATAAAGCATTGCTTGACCCGTCAGAAGTGACTAACGATGTGATTGAAAACTTAATGCCAGACCTACTAGCCCGCTATCCAAGTGTTGAGTTTCAGCTTCAAGGAAATTCAAAAGAGCAGGCTGATGCTATGTTTAGTTTAATGCAGGGACTCTTGTTTGCGTTATTTGCTATTTATGCCTTACTCGCCATCCCGCTTAAATCTTATAGCCAACCCTTGATAATCATGTCGGTGATCCCTTTTGGTATTGTTGGCGCCATAGTCGGTCATTTGGTATTGGGCATGGCGGTTAGCGTTCTGTCTGTCTGCGGCATCATCGCCTTATCAGGTGTTGTGGTGAACGATAGCTTGATTATGGTGGACTTTGTGAATCGCGCGCGTAAAGAAGGCATGTCGCTTATGGATGCGGCTATTAGTGCTGGTACGCAGCGTTTTAGAGCTATCATCCTGACTTCATTAACAACTTTTATGGGGCTCATGCCGATAGTGTTCGAGCGCAGCCTACAGGCTCAGGTTGTTATTCCAATGGCGGTTTCTCTGGCCTTTGGTATTTTATTTGCCACGGTGATCACCTTGCTGCTTGTTCCTGCGCTGTACTTAATTCTAAACGACATTAAAAATGTGTTTAAAGGTCGAAAACACGCAGAACTTACGACAGAAAGCTAAATAGACGATGCCGGGTAACACCGGCATTTTCTTTTAAGGACTGACAAAATGAAGAAAAATCTAATTTACGCTGCGGTAGTTGCTGCATCTGCAGGCTTAACCTTTGCCTGCACTAGTTCAAATACCGCTAATACTAATTTGGTTGAAAATGAAACCCAAAGCCTTGCTATGCCAAAGTTACCTAGTTACCCAGCAACTAAAACCGTTGCGCAGCAAGATAACTATCACGGCACTATGGTAAGCGACCCTTATCGTTGGTTAGAAGACGAAAAGAGCGAAGAAGTTAAAGCTTGGGTCGAATCGCAAAACACTTTGGCTCGCCCTTATTTAGCAAATTTACCCTCTAGAGAGCTTTACAAAGAGCGCTTAACTACCTTGTGGGATTATGAAAAGTATTCGACACCTTACATGGTGAACGGCAAGCTGTTTTATTCTTATAACGACGGCCTGCAAAATCAATACGTACTTTATATGTCCGACGGCGTGAACGGTGAACCTGAAGTACTTATCGATCCGAATACATTGAGTGATGACGGCACCGTGTCAATGGCGTCGACTGAACTCAGCCCTAAAGCGTCTTATCTTGCCTATATGCTGTCTGATGGCGGCACCGACTGGAAAACCATCCACGTTCGTAACACCAGCAGTAAAACAGACTTAACCGATACCATTGAAGGCATTAAGTTTTCAAATATCGCATGGCTTCCCGATGAAAGTGGTTTTTTCTATTCTCGTTACCCACAAAATGAGGCGGGTAAATACGATGATAGTCAAACTGTATCTATCTATTTTCACGCTATAGGTACAGAGCAAACTGCAGATAAAAAAATCTTTGCATTTGAGAATAAACCCACTTGGAACCCATATCCATCAGTTGTGCAAGATGGAGATACCTTGCTTATATCCGTATTTGAGGGATATCAGGCTAATGGGGTTTATGCTAAATCTCTTGAAACAGAAAAAAGTGAGCTAGTTCCCGTTTTCGATAAATGGGATGGACGATACGATTTAATCGGCGAACACAAAGATGCGCTATTTTTTAAGTCTACCGCGGGCGCGCCAACTGGCAAGGTTATCAAAGTCAAATATGATGGTGGTGTTAAAGAAACAGGCACTGTAATTGAAAGTACCGCAGATACCTTGTCTAGTGTTTCACTTTTAGGAGAAAAGCTTTTTGCTCAGTACCTAAAAGACGTAAAAGGGCAAGTGAGTGTCTTTGATTTAAGCGGCAAAAAAGTTGATGAAATTGCGTTTTCCGATATCGGTAGCGTGAGCGGTTTTTATGGCGGTAAAAACGCAGATACCACTTTTTATAAACTTACTGGGTTTACTAACCCGGGTCAGGTCTATGCCTATAACGTTGAAAGTGGTGAGTCATCACTATTTAAAACTATCAACACGGGTATTAACTACGACGACTATGAAACCAAGCAGGTGTTTTATACCAGTAAAGACGGCACTAAAGTTCCCATGTTTCTTGTGCACAAGAAAGGGTTGAAGCTAGACGGAAACAACAAAACCCTATTGTACGGTTATGGTGGTTTTAATATCTCACTGCTTCCACGGTATTCAGTGTCACGCATGGTTTGGGTAGAGCAAGGCAACGTGCTGGCTATCGCAAACTTACGAGGTGGTGGTGAATATGGACAGCAGTGGCACAAGGCTGGTACTAAGCTTAACAAGCAAAACGTTTTTGATGACTTTATTGCGGCAGGTGAGTATTTAGTTGAAAGTGGCTATACCAACCCAGACAAAATGGGTATTCAAGGTGGCTCAAATGGTGGCTTACTTGTGGGCGCAACACTTACCCAGCGACCTGATCTCTTCTCTGCAGCACTACCTGCAGTGGGCGTGTTAGACATGCTTCGCTACCACACGCCCAGTGCGAACGCCCGCGCTTGGTCTTCCGATTACGGCTTAAGTGAAAACAAAGACGAGTTTGATGCGCTTTATGCTTATTCGCCACTTCACAATACTCAACCTGGCACTTGCTATCCGGCCACATTGGTAACAACAGGTGATCACGATGACAGAGTAGTACCGTGGCATAGCTATAAGTTCGCCGCGCAATTACAGGCAGATCAAGGATGTGATAACCCAGTACTTCTTCGTGTAGAAACCCGCGCGGGTCACGGCGCAGGTACGCCTACGTGGATGCGAATTGAGGGGTATGCCGACCAGTGGGCGTTTTTAGAATCGGCGCTTAATTAACTTCTCATTATTTCGAAAGAAAACAAGCCGCTGTAAAAAGCGGCTTTTTTGTTTGCATTTTAGACAAATGACCATATACTGTATAAATATCAGTATGGTTTATTTTGAGTCTTATTCGGTTGGGCTACGTCGCACAACCTTTAGGAGAAAATTATGCAAACAGGCATTAAAGCGGTTGATCAACTTATTTCAAAACACGGCATTATGGCTGATTTAGGTGCAGACACGTTTCAACGCCGCGCTCGCCTTACAGGGGGCGATGAGCGCGCAAACGCACTGCCTTTTTGTATGTATCAAAAAGTGGCACACGCCCCTTTATCAAAGCAATTTACCGTGCACCATTTTTATATGCCCGCAAATAAAGGAAAGTTAGCGAGCTTTTTGTTTGATGAAAAAGGGCATTTGATAGAGCAAGTCTACTATCAAAAAGTCGCTCGCTGGGTGCAAGTGTGTAGAAAACTACAGCAGTTAGTGCAGGTGCCAACCTCAGACGTTCACATGGCGGCGTAAAAGACATAAAAAAGCGGTGCCGTTTTTTAACGGCACCGCTTTTCATAAATAATGTAGCTACTGTAAATAAAGTTGCTACTTATCTTTGCTTAATAGTAAGTGTACTTGAACTCAACACCCCAAACGCGAGGCTCATTTACGATACCTGTGAGGTTGTTGAAGTCGATTGCACCTTTAACGTTATCTTCGTCAGTAATGTTACGACCAAATAGCGCTACAGTGTAATTGTGCGCGAAGTTTTCGTAACCAATGCGTAGGCCGCCTTCAAAGTTGTCGTCAGTAGTGAACTCAACTGCTTCGTAAAGGAAGATGTTGGTTTCACCCTGGAACGCCCAATCAGTAAATACAAAGAATTCACCGTCATCACCCATAGGGATGGTGTAGCGTGCTGTGAAGTTGAAGATAGACTCTGGCGCCTGTGGGAATGGGTTGCCGTCGATCGAAGCAACAAACCCGTCTGGACGAGGGTCAGTTACAGTACAGTTACCGGTAAAACCATCAGCAGCGCTTGTACCACACGGAGAAACAGTCAATGAATCATCTTTAATCTCAGTGTGGTTGTAGCTGTAACCTGCTGTAAACGTAAGCTCATCAGTAGCAAGCCACTGTGCGTCTACTTCAAAACCGTAGGCTTCACCTTTGTCTGCGTTTACAAGCGCAGTAAAGTTGTTGCCACCACCAATGGCTGAGAACTGCATGTCATCAACAGTATAGTAGAACGCGGCTGCGTTTAGGCGTAATGAATCGTCGAACAAGTCAGACTTGATACCAAGTTCAAAAGAGTTGATGGTTTCAGCGTCTGCGACGGAAGGCGAGCCTTCAAATGCAACGTCACGACCTTGAATTGTTTGTGCACGGAAGCCGTTAGCATAGCGAGCAAAAACAGACATATCATCAGTAACGCGATAGTTTGCGCTTAGTTCAAAGCTAGTTTGACCGTCGTCTACATCAATGTTTTCGTAGTCTTGTACTTCAGCTGCGCCTATCACTAACGCGAAGCCGTTAACGTTTTGATCACCAACCACTAGGCTCTTAGAGTCATGTGTATAGCGAATACCGCCCGTTACATTGAGCTTCTCGTTTACTTGATAAGACGTTTGGCCAAATACTGCCCATGTTTGGTTCTCATGGAATACAGTGGTTGCACCAAAGAAGCCGTCGATGCTGGTAACGTTAAACGATGCATCGTAGTAGAAAGCACCTAGCTGCCAGTTCAAGGCATCAGTCGTGTTGCTAGCAAATCTAAACTCTTGCGTATACTGTTCTAGATCGTCAAGGTTATCTTGCGTTACCGCTGAGAAAGGAATGAAGCCAGGGCCTGATGTACCATCGGCACGATTAAAGCCACCATCAACATCACCTAGGCTTGAACCGTCAGCAGTCTCAATAGCTGAGATAGACGTGAATGTAACCTCATCCATGTCGTACTCTAGTTTAAGTGACGCACCAAAACCGTCGTACTCTTGTGGGTTGTTATCAATACCATCGCCCTGCAGGTCGCCATCGTAGTATACGGTCTCGCGATCGTAATTAGCGTTAAGCTCGTTGCTACCTTTAGTAAATACATTAGCGCGGAAAATAGAGGCTGTACCTTCAAGCTCACGGCCGTGTACGTTTAATAGGGCAGAGAAGTCAGCTGATGGTTCCCAAAGAAGCTGTAGACGATAGGCTTTTTCGTCGTAGCCACCAATGGCATCGTTTTCGCCTGTGAAGGCATTATCAATGTAGTCATCACGTTCTTGCGATAGCAATGATAAACGGGCAGAAAGCTCGTCAGTAAGGCCGCCGCTAATCGCGCCTTCAAAATTCATAGTTCCATATGAACCAAAGCCAGCTTTCGCATAGCCTTCTACATCTTGTGTAGGTTTAACGGTGTCAAATTTAATAATACCGGCTGTGGTGTTACGGCCGAATAACGTGCCTTGTGGACCACGAAGTACTTCAACTTGTTGTACGTCAAAAAGCGGGAAGCTTTTTAGTACCACATTTTCCATTACCACTTCATCCATGATAATAGAAACAGGCTGTGATGCAGCTAGGTCAAAATCGGTATTACCTAACCCGCGAATGTAGAAGCGTGGTGCAACACGACCGTTTGAAGACTCAGCGTAAAGGCCTGGAACGCGAACCGCTAAAGCAAGAATATCTTCACCGCCTGAGAATAGGCTTTCGAATTTTTCACCGCTTAATGTCGCAACAGAAATAGGGACTTCCTGAATAGACTGGGTACGCTTTTGTGCGGTAACGGTAATTTGTTCAAGTGAGGCTTCTTTTTTTTCTGTCGATGCGGCCTCTTGAGCAAGAACTGAAGAGCTGAACGCAGCACTAACAGCTAACGCTAGTGTGGCGATTTTATGTGTTCTCATGTTTCCACCAAGATGATTTTAAAATTATACTTTTGTAGTGTTTTTAGCACAAAAATAATCGATTCATGCTTGGCGCTGCATTTTACACAAACTTTGACACAAAAACTTCAAATTTGTGCAACAGAACGCGCATTCTCATCATAAATGCACAATATTAGTTAGATTGCATATGCTTGAAACGCCTTAATGCACAGGCATGAAACATATTAAAGCAAATAAAGATACTTAATGGTGCGCTTTATATAGCGATGTTCGGTAAGTGATTAACTTCGTTTAAATTTCGCGCGATACTGAGAAGGCGACAATCCTGTCGTTTTTTTAAAAAGGCGAGTGAAAGAACTGAGATCTTCGTATCCTACCGCACTTATCAAACTCTCAAGCGGCATGCTGGACGTTTCGAGGAGTTTCCTTGCGTGTTCAATGCGCAGTGACTGTAAATACTGGCCAGGCGTTGTGTCGCACGCGTTTTTAAAGCGGCGAATAAGCGTGCGCTCAGTCATGTTATGTTGGTGGGCCAAGTCGCTTAGCTTACATTTGTTCTGTAGATTTCTTTCCAAAAACGACTGAACCGCTTTAATATCTTTGTCGGTGTGGAATCGCCGTTGGCGACTGCTGGCATATACCGTTTGGCTTGTTCTTGACACATCTAACACATGAGACTTTGCGGTATCGCTGGCAATTTGGTGACCACAGTAGCGCTCTATCAAAAGTATGGATAGATCAATCCATGCCATACCGCCGCCCGCGCAATAGACGGTGTCGTCCTCTGTCACCATTTTTTCTGGCTGCAGATTTACGCTTGGAAACATGGTTTCGAATTTATCAGCATAACCCCAGTGAGTCGTTGCGGTTTTATTGTTAAGCAAACCTGTCTGCGCTAATAAAAAGTTACCCGTGCAATTAGCTGCTATATCCGCTCCCATTTTTTGAAGGCGCTTTATATGAACCAGTAGCGGCTGTGTATCAGTCAGTACCTCATCAATATCGCCACCGATAGTTGGAATCAGCAAAACATCAGTGTGAGATACATCTTCAATAGCAATATTGGGCTGTAGCACAACTTGATTAGTACACAGAATAGATTGCCCGTGATGACTCGCCAGTTGCACTTTAAATTGTGGTGCAGTGGGCAGATTGTGAATTCGCTGCCAACTGATACCAGCAAAAGCGAACACATCGAGTGCGCCTGTAATGGCAGATGCCAATGCTTGATCGAACCCAAGTACAGTAACAGTAAATTTAGTGCTATTCATAAAAATAATTAAATTTATAAAGGAAAATAAAACACAGTGATTAATGGCGGTATTAGCCATTATTGTGTCATAAATGACAATAATGGCATGGTAACGAATATGACACAATGCGTTAACAAATATTCGTAGAGGACAGGACACCATGGCCGACCAACTTATTCCCCGCCGTGAAATGCAATTTCAGCTGTACGAGGTATTGAACACAGCAGTACTGTGCGAAAAGCCACGCTTTGAAGAACACAATGTTGAAACCTTTAACGCCGTTATAGATATGGCAGAAAAAATGGCAGAAGAGTTGTTTCTTCCTCATAACGCAGTAGCTGACAAAAACGAGCCTACGTTTGATGGCACTAAAGTGTCGATGATCGACGAAGTGAAAGTCGCTTTCGATACGTACAGGGAATCAGGCTTTATTGCGGGTCACTTCGATTTTGAAGATGGTGGTATGCAGCTACCCGTCACCGTAATGAATGCCTGTGCTGGATATTTTTTAGCGGCAAACCCGTCGTCTACTGCTTATCCCTTTTTAACAGCGGCTGCCGCCAATGTGATTAAACATTTTGCCTCAGACGATATCAAAAGCGCATTTTTACCAAAAATGCTGGCAGGCGATTTTACCGGAACGATGGCGCTTACCGAGCCTCATGCGGGTTCGTCCCTTGCCGATATTCGCACCTCTGCGAAGCCTCAGGATGATGGTACGTACCGCATCAAAGGTAGTAAAATTTATATCTCAGGCGGTGAACATGAGCTTTCCGATAACATTGTTCATTTGGTATTAGCAAAAATTCCTGGCGGTCCTGCAGGTGTTAAGGGCATTTCACTATTTGCCGTACCTAAGTACCGTCTTGATGCAGACGGCAACCCAGATGTACGCAATGATGTAACACTTGCCGGCCTTATTCATAAAATGGGTTATCGAGGCACCACTTCAACGGCGCTAACGTTTGGTGAGAACGGCGATTGTCATGGCTACCTTATAGGTGAACCCCATCAAGGTTTGCGCTATATGTTCATGATGATGAACGAAGCACGTATAGGTGTGGGCTACGGTGCGGCAATGATAGGGTATCGCGGCTATAGATATTCATTAGAGTACGCAAAAGACCGTACACAAGGTCGCGCTGCGCCGAATTTGGCCCCCGAAGACGACCCAACGCCTATAATCAATCACGGCGACGTGCGACGTATGTTGCTAGCGCAAAAAGCGTATTGTGAAGGCGGTATGTCCCTTTGCTTATACGGCAGCATGCTCATCGATGAGATGGAAACCGAATCAGACAGTGAAAAGCGTACCGAGCTTTCACAGCTTCTCGATCTATTAACCCCTGTATTTAAGGCGTGGCCGTCAGAGTTTGGCCCTAAAGCTAACGACTTGGCTATTCAGATTCTAGGCGGCGCTGGCTACACCCGCGAATACCCGGTTGAACAGTGCTGGCGCGATAACCGCCTAAACCCAATTCACGAGGGTACTAACGGCATTCAGGCGTTAGACCTTTTAGGAAGAAAGCTATGGCAGCACGACGGAAAAGGTTTGCAAGTTTTACTATCGCGAGTAACAAGCGACATGAAACGCGCAGAAACCCCTAGGGCACAGGCGCTGGCGGCAAAACTAAAACCTTATTTGGACCAGCTTGGCGCACTTATACAACAAGCGGCAGCAGACCTACGCTCTGATAAACAGTCTGTGTTGCTAACCAACGCAAGCTGCTTCTTAAACATATTTTCCAGCTGTGTAGTGAGTTGGATTTGGCTGCGCCAAGCTAACGTTGCCGAGCAAGCGTTAAGTAATGGTGCAGGCGATCAGGATGTTGACTTCTACGAAGGAAAACTTGCCGCAGCAGAATATTTCTTAAATTGGGAATTACCGTTGGTAAGTCGCGATATAGAAGTACTGACGTCACGAGAAGCATCTTGCAACAATGTAAAGGCAAGCTATTTCTAAATACATAACACTACTATGTGCGCATAAGACATTGCAGAAGACAATGTTGCGCACATAAATTGAACTGGAGTACAGCTAATGAATGTAGCTGCAAATGTTGAAGGCAAACATATTCTTATTACTGGTGGCGGGTCAGGTATTGGTGCCGCATCGGCCCGTGTATTAAGTGCACGTGGCGCAATTGTGGGTATTGCCGATTTAAATGAAGACAACGCGAATGCATTGGCTAAAGAAATCATTGCTACAGGCGGCAAAGCCTATGCAGTAACTGTTGATGTTACCGAACCTGCTCAGGTCAAAGCTACGTTTGAAACAGCGCTTTCTCATCTTGAAAAGATAGATGTGATCATCAATAACGCGGGCATTGATCATTTTCCTGCGCCACTTACCGAAGTCGACGACGCTATGTTTATGAAAAACATTCAGGTCAACTTAGCTGGTGTTTGGTACTGCATGAAAAACGCGCTGAAGCACATGACCACGACTGGTGGCGGTCACATAATCAATATCGCCTCTGTAGCAGGGTTACGTTCAGCGCCAATGATAAGTGCCTATAGTGCGTCAAAGCACGGGGTAATAGGGCTAACTAAATCGGCGGCGGTGGAATACGCGCGAGCGAGCATTCGTATTAATGCGGTATGTCCGAGTTTTGTTGATACGCCTATGGTTCAAGGCGTGTTATCTAAACTAGATGAACGCGGTCAAAAAGGGTTAATTGCAGCCAACCCAATGAAACGTTTGGGTAAGCCTGAAGAAATTGCAAATGCTATTGCATGGCTGTGTAGTGATGAATCGTCATTTATGACGGGGCAGTCCGTGGTGCTTGACGGCGGTATGTTGGCATAAGCGCCAAGTGTGATGAAGATAAAACGATAAGCTTTTAGGGCTGCGTATTTTTAAAGCCTTTAAAAGACTTATTACACGACAAATGCAGCTATCGTAGATAGGACACTGAAATACGTAGTTTGCGTACAAATGGCAAGAGAAGGAATGTTTAATGAACAACCTATTTGATTTAACAGGAAAAGTTGCACTGGTTACAGGTGCTAGTCGCGGTATCGGCGAATCTATTGCTCGGTTGCTGGCCCAGTATGGCGCCCACGTTATTGTATCAAGCCGCAAAATTGATGGCTGTGAAGCGGTTGCTTCTTCAATTCGCGATGCCGGTGGTAAAGCGACGGCGCTGGCCTGTCACGTAGGTGAAATGGAGCAAATTACCGAAGCCTTCAATGTCATCAAACGTGATTTCGGTAAGCTGGATATTCTGGTAAATAACGCGGCGGCAAACCCATATTTTGGTCATATTTTAGATACTGATTTAGGCGCTTATAACAAAACTGTAGATGTGAACATTCGTGGCTACTTCTTCATGTCGATTGAAGCAGGCAAAATGATGAAAGAGCAGGGCGGTGGCGTCATACTCAATACTGCTTCAGTTAATGGCGTAACGCCGGGCGACATGCAGGGTATCTATTCTATTACCAAAGCTGCAGTCATCAGTATGACTAAGTCGTTCGCAAAAGAGTGCGGTAGCTTAAACATTCGCGTAAACGCATTACTGCCAGGGTTAACCGACACTAAATTTGCGTCAGCGTTAACAACCAACGAGCAAATCTTGAAGCACGCGCTGAAAGTTATTCCGTTGGGCCGCGTGGCAGATCCAGATGAAATGGCGGGGACAGTATTGTACTTAGTATCAGACGCTTCTAGCTACACCACAGGCACGACAGTAGTAGTAGATGGTGGTATGCTAGCGTAATTAGTTTCAATTACGAGATACGACCATGCATATATGGGTTGACGCCGACGCGTGCCCTGCAGTGATCAAAGACATTCTTTTTAAGGCAGCCAGACGTACTAAGCTGCCTTTGTCTTTGGTGGCTAACCATTTTATGTCTGTCCCACCAGACAAACACATAACTTTAACGCAAGTGCCTTCTGGCTTCGATGCTGCTGATGATTACATTGTAGAGAAGTGTGAAGCGGGTGACTTGGTGATAACTAACGACATCCCACTTGCCGCAGATGTGTTGGCAAAGAATGCGTTTGCATTAAACAATCGTGGTGAGGAATACGACAAGTCGTCTATCAAGCAGATTTTAGGCATGCGAGACTTCATGGACACCATGCGTTCAAGCGGCGAACACACTGGCGGGCCAAAAGCCTTCTCCCAGCGTGATAAACAAAATTTTGCCAATGCGCTAGACCGCCTCTTAACCCAAGGCCTACGCAACCTCAAATAAAATATTGGGGTCAGAGTTAAGGCTCTGACCCCATAATTGGCGTTGTCGCTATTTCACTATGGTCACTTCTTCGATAAGGTTTGTTGCACCGTCAACGTACTCCATTACCCACAGCATGTAGCGCGAGTCTACGTGAATGGTACGGGTTGTTTTCGGATCAAAGTCCCAATCTGAGTTAACGCTTTCAAACGTACCGTCAAATAACAAACCGATCAGTTCTGCTTTTGCGTTAAGCGTTGCTGAGCCTGAGTTACCGCCTGTAGAATCTAAGTCCGTAAGGAAGTTAACCGGCACGCTATTGATGTCTTCAAGTTTGTACGGACCGTACTGCTTGTTTTTAATAAGCTCAAGCTGCTTTTTCGGTGAATCAAACGGTGTTTCGCCGGTATCTTTTTCCGTAATGCCTTCAAGACGAGTGAACGGTTCGTAGATAAGGCCATCTTTTGGAGAGCCGCCCATCACATTACCGTAAGTCACACGAAGCGTGCTGTTTGCATCTGGGTAAGCAAGGCTGCCTAAAGATTTTTGCCACTCAATAATAGCACTCATGTATTTAGGACGAAGTGCAGCAGATTTACCGCTTAGCGTTTTGCTTTTATCTTCAATCGCCATCTCGGTATCAAATAGTGCAACTGCAAGTTTTATAAATGGGTCGCTGCTGTTTTCGAACTCAGCACGGCTTGCGGTTAACCACTTCAAACGCTCTTCAGTGTTGTTCAGTGACGTGTTGTCGTAAAACGCTTTTAACGTTTTATGAAGTGTTTTGCTGTCTGTACTACCATCAATGCCTACTGTTTTATCAAAAGCGGCAACACGATTTTCTTCAGGCTGCTCTAAGTACATACTGATCATTTTTTGCCATACAGCTTGATCAACAACTGGATCAAAACGGCGTTCTAATCGCTCTTCACCTTCTTTAAGACGAATTTGATCACGCTCTTGATACCCACGTTCGCGCTCCGCATCTGGCTTTTCTCTTTCAATTGCATTGCGATAAAGGGTTTGAGCAGAAGATAAAAGCTGTGCACGACTTAGGTTGTTGTACCAGAAGTTTTGCTTGTTCATCTGCATTTGTTCAGCGCTAACCGCATCAAGAGCGGCCAATGATTGCTTCAGTTCACTCTTACCATTCTTATCTAGCCATGCTGCTAGTTGCTCTTCACGCTCGGCGCGGCGAGGAACAAGCCCGACACGCTTAGCACCAGAAAGTTGGCCCAAGGTATTTTTGTGAAAGTTATTCAGTCCAGCAAGCGTTGCTTCATATTTAATGCGGGCATCGCTTCCTTCTTCAGACGAGCTTTCAATGGTCTTGATCCATTCGTCTACCAGTTCAAGATAAGTAGGGTACAGCCAGTCAAACATGTACGAAACTTGCGACAAACGGGCATAGCGGTTTGTAGAACCAGGGTAGCCCGCTGCCATAACAAAATCACCGTCTTCAAGACCCGCAGCCGATACTTTTAGGAAATGATCAGGTTTAAAAGGCACGTTGTCTTCACTGTAATCAGCTGGTTTCCCATCTTTACCAACGTAAGCGCGATAGAAAGAAAAATCACCGGTGTGACGAGGCCACATCCAGTTATCTACGTCACCGCCGTATTTCCCGATAGAGTCAGCAGGTGCATAGGCAATACGCACGTCACGGATTTCCATCTGCTTAATAAGCTTGTATTCAAGGCCCTGGAAAAATGAAGGTACAGAGCAGCGGAAGCCTGCTTCAGATTCACATTCTGCAATGAGTGCTTTGCGATTAGCTTCGATAAGGTCGTAGCGCTCACGCCCTTGAACATCATCATCGATACCGCCAATAACTTTATCGGTTACGTCGGAAAAATCCACAGTAACAAACATGCGAGTACCCGGTGCTGCGGGTAGCTCGTCACCAATTTCTTTTGCTAGAAAACCGTCTTTTAAATAGTTGTTTTCGGGGGTGCTGTTGTATTGTACTGAACCGCGTGCGCAGTGGTGATTGGTTACTGCCAAGCCTTTGTCAGACACAAACGATGCTGAACATCCACCAAGAGAAACAATAGCGCCCATTGGAAACGCGGTTAAGTCGTTAATACTACTTGCAGGAATTTCCAAACCGGTTTCTTTTAAATCGCCAGCAATTGAAGGGAGCTGTTCTGGCGTGAACATGCCTTCCTTAGCATCTACCTGCATAGCACTGCCTAGTAATGCGGCAGAAATACAAAATACACTTACTTTAGACATCAGTGATCCTTGTTCTTGTCGTTAATCTCATTGTTATACGTCAGTATTAATAAATACAAAGTTAACGTCTACGTCAACATTGTTATAGTGTAACGATAATATTCTGTGCGACCTATGAAAAAGTGTATAAAGCACGACGTAAATTTGTTAGGAAGTGTGACTAACTGCAATTGAAAGCATGTATGAATACGCTTGTCGCACAATAAGAAAAGGCGAAAGGAAAGACGAAAGGAAAAGAGAATAATTCCAACGAAAACAAAAAAGGCAGAGTATCAACTCTGCCTTTTGAAATTTTAAAACCGCTAACTTTTGCTTAAAGCACTGACACCAATGCTTTTGCTAATGTTTCTACGTTTTCTTGGTTGATGCCCGCAATGTTTACGCGGCTAGAATCAACAAAGTAGACACTGTGCTTTTCACGTACTTCGCGTACTTGCTCAGGCGTGATACACAAGAATGAGAACATACCTTTTTGGTCGTTCACGAAGCTAAAGTCTTTTGGTGAACCATTATCGTGAAGGTTTTGGACAAGCATGGCACGTAGAGACTTCATGCGGTCGCGCATTTCGTTCACTTCAGATACCCACTCGTTGTTCAATGCTTCGTCAGCAAGAATGATGTCTACTAGTGCACCACCGTAGCTTGGCGGCATTGAGTAGATGCCACGTGCGATTGACTGAATTTGACCCTGTGCAATTTTACGGGTTGCTGAATCTTCGGTAATAATAGCTGCTAGACCAACACGCTCACGATAAAGGCCGAAGTTTTTAGAGCAAGACGCCGCTACAATTACTTCTGGCAGGTTTTCAACCAACAAACGCATGCCGTAAGCATCTTCGTCTAAGCCTTCACCGAAACCAAGGTAAGCTACGTCGATGAAAGGCAAGAATTCACGCTCTTTCGCTACTTCTAGTACTTCATCCCATTGTGCATTAGTAAGATCAGCACCTGTTGGGTTGTGACAGCATCCGTGAAGAAGAACGATGTCGCCTTTTTCAGTTTTGCGAAGGGTTTCCATCATAGCGTCGAAACGAATGCTCGCTGATGCTTTATCGAAGTACGGGTAGGTTTCAATTTTAAGGCCTGCAGAGCCGATAAGTGGAATATGGTTAGCCCATGTTGGGTCACTTACCCATACTTTGCCATTTTCATTACAACGAACTAGCAATTCTGAAAGAATACGCAGCGCGCCACAACCACCCGGAGCTTGAACCGCTGCAACGCGGTCAGCAAGAAGTACTGGGCTATTCTTACCTAAAAGCAAAGACAACATACCGTCGATAAAACCTTGGTTGCCCTGAGGCGTAATGTAGGTTTTGCTGGTTTCTTTGTCTAAAAGCACCTTTTGCGCTTTAGCGACACTTGAAAGAATAGGGGTATTACCTTGCTCATCTTTATAAACGCCAACACCTAAATCGATTTTATTTGGGTTGGTGTCTTCACGAAAAGCAGCTGACAGGCCAAGAATTGGATCTGGGGCGAGATGGGGTAATACTTCAAACACGATATGTCCTCACGTTACGTTGGTGTGCAATAATTAGCAGGCAGGCATTATGCCACCGATGGTAGAAAAAACGACCCCTAAAGGTTGAAAATATTTCAATTAATCTGCTTTATAAAGCGTAAACGAAAGTTTCATTTCAAAAATACCTTAAATTGAAAAAGAAAAGGCACGAGTTTCCACTGTTTTTCCTTTGTCTGAGAACCGACGCTCTTTCCAAGTGAGCATATTGTTTTTATCCACCAATAACAAAGTAGATGTACGCGTGCCGTATTTTTCTGTTTGAATGAAAATGGAAGATAACGCCTTTTCCCACTCATAACCTATACCCGTGTCGGGTAGCAGGGCATCCTCTGCTTTGTTTTCGTGGCGCAAAATATTAAATAAATCGTCAGCATTGATTGTGCTTTGCTGCTGCACATAGTCATTTAACGCAGTAACCCCTTGAGTGACTTTTGGCCATGGAGTAGCAATATCAGCATTGGACAGCCCATACACACCGGTATCAATTGAGTGGGTCGAATTGTTTACGTTGTTGTAAACGCGAAGTGCAGTTACATCGCCAAATAGTAAGTTATATCCGTTGTACTGGTGACGAGTTTCTTCAAGGGTAGCTAAATATGCTGACTGTTCGGCATAATCTTTTTGGGCCGGGTTTTGTTTTAGCCAATTAGCAACTAATTCCCCGCGAGATACAGCATTTTTATTGATGTTGTGTGGGTCTCTCACATTGGTAAGCGCTGCAATTTTTCCGTTACGCGTAACACCCATCCAAGTTCCATTAGCTTCTAAATCCTGCCCAGCAAGCAGGTGCGGGTGGCTTTCCCAAAATGTTGAAGGTGCAGTTGGTCTTGCGTAAAACTCGTCTCGATTTGCTGCGATTATAAGAGGGTAGTCATCTCGCATTTTGTTTGCGATAAATAAAATACACATAGCGTACTAGTGTCCTTTTCTTAACTTGTTCACCACACATCGCTCAATCGCTTGTGTTAACAATTGCGTTACATTTCTATTTTGATTACTCTTCGTCAATGTACGCGCAGTATAGTGTGTTACGTAATAAAGGAATATGCGGGTACAAAACAGAAAAAGAAAGCACTAAGGCCTATGAAGTATTTAAAGCAAACTGCCAATAGTGCCATCCGATGTAGCTCACCGGAATTTAAAGCCCTAAAGCAAGCCTTAAATAAAACCCAATATAGAACAAAAGCAGAGCATAATAATAATGACAAAACCCTCGCACCCTAATAACCATTCTCAACCAGCCAGTAAATTCATCGTAGGGAGCAGTATTCCTCGCAAGTGGCCAAATTGGCTGTCGTCGTTTGCCGCATGGGTACTCACAAAAAGAGGCTGGCAAGTAGAAGGCGAGCTGATTAATCAGAAAAAAGCCATACTAGCGGTAGCACCGCATACATCAAACTGGGACTTTTTCATTGGCTTGTTCGTGGTTTTTTCATTCAAGCTGAATATTAACTTTTTTGGCAAACACACCATCTTTAAGCCACCACTAGGTGCCATTGTGAGGAGGTTAGGGGGCATCCCTATTGAAAGAAGCAAAGCCCACGGCGTGGTCACCTCCATTGCAAGTAAAATTAAAGAGGCTGATCAGCTTATTCTTGCTTTAGCGCCTGAAGGTACACGCAGTCCCATTTACCCTTGGAAAACGGGGTTTATGCACATTGCACAACAAGCTGAAATTCCAATCCAAGTATTAGGGTTGGACTACGCTAGAAAGAGAATTGTATTGGGGCCGATTATTCAGAAAGTGACTAATATAGATGAACAAATGCAAACTATTTATACGTTTTATGATAATGTTTGCGCAAAATATCCTAAAAACTGCATTATAAAGCCATAACCATTTTTGTAAGTGGTATGTACGCATCTGTTTTACATAGACTAATACGGTGCGTAATTGGCTAGGTCGCAAACATCTATTTTCGGAGCTTCACCCGTGACAAAATTGGGATTCACAACCCGTCAGGTACATTCTGATCGCATGCTAAACACCCCGGAACATGGTGGTGTTCACAGCAGCACATCTAATTCGGTTCTTTTTGAGTTTAAAGATGCGCAAGGCATCATAGATGCGTTTCAAGGCAAGCGCGTAGCTCACGTCTATTCTCGTTCTTCTTCGCCTTCGGTGGCTGCATTACAAAATATGCTAAATGACTTAGAAGGCGGTGTAGGTACGTTATGTTACTCAACCGGGATGGCGGCCATAAGCAGTTCTTTATTCGCTCTGTTAAAGGCGGGCGATCATTTAATCGTAAGCCAATACCTTTTCGGTAACACAAGAAGCTTTTTTGAAACCATTAAAGACTTCGGTGTGCAGGTTACCTACACTGATGTGACCGACATTCAACAAGTTAAAGAAGCGTATCAGCCAAACACAAAAGGTGTCTACACGGAAACCGTGGCCAACCCTGTAACTCAGGTTGCTGATCTTCACGCCATCGGTCAATTCTGTGAAGAAAAGCAAATGCTGTTTATGGTTGATAACACTATGACGCCGCCACCTGTTTTCTACGCAAAAGATGTTAAGGCTTCACTAGTGTTTTGTTCATTAACTAAATACATTGCAGGTCACGGCAATGTATTAGGCGGCGCAGTAGTCGACACTGGCAACTTTGACTGGACAAAGTTTGACAACCTCAAGCCTGCTTATCAGGTTGCGGATACAGCACAGTGGGGCATTACTCAAATCAAAAAGAAAGGCCTTCGTGATTTAGGCGCTACATTGGCACCTCAATCAGCCACGGCTATCGCTTTAGGCATGGAAACCTTAGATTTGCGTTTATCTCGAAGCCAACACAATGCTATGCAGCTAGCAACCTTTCTAGATAATCACCCGAAAGTCTCTAAAGTGTTTTATCCAGGTCTTGCCGACCATCCACAGCATTTTATGGCACGGGAATACCTTAACGGTGGCTACGGTGCAATTTTGAGTTTTGATCTAATTGATGGTGCTGACCCTGTTGCATTTTTAAACGAAATGGAGCTGGTAATCTGCGCTACTCACTTAGGCGATAATCGAACCCTCGCACTACCTGTAGCACCTACTATTTATTTCGAGAACACGGCAGAAGAACGTGAACTTATGGGTATTTCCGATACCATGCTACGTATTTCGGTAGGTATTGAAGATACACAGGATCTTATTGCGGATTTTGAAGCAGCGCTAAACACGATCTAGGCAATGTTTTGCTGAGTAGAGTAAAGAAAAAGGGGCTTTCGCCCCTTTCTTAATTTAATTCAGATGCTTTTTGGAAAATTTTAATTAAAAAGCATGCAATGTGATTCAATTAGTCAAAACCTAGTGTGATTTGACCGCGAATTTCACCGCTTGGGAATGCGTCTGAGTGGAAGTTTGTGTAAAGACCTCCGTCAGCCATTACGCCCATTTGTTCGGCCGTTAGCGTTGTATTAGCAGGCACCGTCCACATTCCATCTGTACCGTCAGTCAGCCCCAGCAATACACCGCCATTTACACCCTCTTCACCTTCATGAATGTGCGCCATGTTGGCAGTCATACCAGTTATAGTTACGCTACCGGATAATGCGCCTGTAGATGTGTTAAGTGTAAACGCGCCCGCACCGCTCGCTGTTGTAGTGACGGCTGGCACTTCCTGTAAGCCATCGGCAACGATGCCGTACACTTCAATGTTGTCAGGCGTGATCTGACCGCGAATTTCACCGTCAGTGAATGCCGCTGTATGTACGTTGACATAGTGACCACCTGATAATAGTAGTGTAGCTGTGGCTTCATCTAGCATTACGCTTCCGTCTGTCATCCAAACGCCAGTTGTTTCTTCGTTTTCCACAAGCCCTACAAGAACGTCTCCATTCACACCAGCGAAGCCTGTGTGGATGTGTGCCATGGTTGCATTATCGATGGTGGTCACCGCCACTAGAGAAACATTATTGTTGGTTGTATCGAAAAGAGCATAGCCAGAGCCCATTGCCATAGTATCTACCGCTGGTACTTCTTGACTGCCGCTTAGCGAGAATGTCACTACCGCTGTTGTGTCAGGAACTATCTGGCCACGTACTTCGCCACTTGGATTGGCTGTGGTATGCACGTTTAAATACCACTCACCGTTAGTCAGCGCATCTAGGTTACTTGGTGAAATGTTAGTTTCAGTTAGAATGTAAGTGCCATTACCTGCATCCGTAAGTGGGAAAGCAACCGGGCCATTCATACCAATACCGCCGTCATGTACGTGTACACCAGTGACATCAGTTAGGCCTGAAACGTCAACGCTTACGCTAAATGCAGGTAGATCTTCATCAATCTCAACTACTGCAGTTGCAGTAGACTCGGTATCAACAGCAGGTACCTCTTGTGAGCCACTCAAGCTTATGTTGTAAGTCATGTCAGCGTTGAACGCGGGTGGAGGAGGCGCAAGTCCATCAAGCAATGCTAATTGAGGTAGGTCGCCGTCCATTGCGCCATCTAGTGCGATAGCAGTGTAAATCTCACCATTCTCAAGGGTTAAAACGCCTGTTTCAATTGCCGCTGTTTTGGTACCCGTTGGCGTAACGGTCACTACGTAGTCACCTTCCGCCAAGCTTACGTAACCTGTTTCGACAAGCTCACCAGTCTCATAGGCAATATTGGCAAAGCCTGGGTCAACCGCATCTATTTCGCCATCTGCGGTTACGTAAATATCGACGTTACCCGCTGAAGGTGAAGCATGTACAATACGCACTTTAGCTTCTGTCGCTACTGAGCGAGGCACATCAACAAGTACATCAAGTTCTGGTGCAGCTAAAACGTTATTTGCTATAGCGGTATAAGACATACCTACTTCTAGCGTCAACTCAGCATCGTCAACCGCCACAACACTGTTGTCGCTATCGGCTACCACGTCAATAAGGTAGTCGCCTGCTGCAACAGACAAGTAGTCTGTCGTACGGGGGAACTGTATTCCGTCTACCAGTACTATTTCGTTATTTGCTACAACATCTACCGCTGGTGCGTCGCTGATACCATGTACCACGCGAAGCTCGGCACCTGCTTCTGAATCCCATATCTTGAAGCTGCTGTCACCGTCTGCAGCTAAGAGCGTAACAGGTGAATCACCGGTTCCCACATTGTTAGTTGCAGCAATAAGCAAATCAGCACCGTCGGCTAAGTTAACCGTACCTGAGTCGTATACAACCGTTGTTTCACCTGCCGGTGTAATGCGAATTTGATAATCGCCCGCAGGGACTTGAATCAAATCTGTAGAATCAGTAAATTCAGCGGTAACTAGAGGTTGTTCTGCAGTAATGTCGGTATCTGGCGCAGTGACGTAAATGTCAACAGTCGGTGCCATAGATGCTGCATGTACAATCTGCACTTGGGCATTACCGGCTTCAACGGCGGTTTCCATGCTGGTCACCGTTAATAACGCAAGCGTTTCATCGCTTACGTTTCCCACGGCAAAAACGTCATAGTTCATATCAGCTTCTAGCGTAACGTCAGCCTGAAGCACTTCAGCATTTTCACCTGGCAGAATGCCGGTAACGCCAATGTCGTACGTGCCTGTTTCGACTTCGAAGCGAGATGAAGCAACTTGGTAGTCAACATTCTCTAATCCGTTAAGGATCGCATCATTAGCGGTAATATTAACCATAGGGGCGTCAGATGCGGCGTGGACAACGCGCACATTTGAATATTCGATAACGGGGGCGGGGACTTCAACGATTTCATCGTCATCATCGTCAGAGCAGCCGATTAAGAATAGTGGTAAGATTGAGCATGCAAGGAGCGTTTTGGTCCTTCTCATTTTTTGTATCCTCTTTATTGTGTTGTGGCAAACTCGATTACGCGAGGTAAATATGAGAAGATCATCCTTCTTGCAACATTAACGTAATGTAATGTTTTCAAATAATTAACAAGATTGTTTTTCACACCCTAGTTTGTTCGGTAAATTAGAACGATTCCCCCATTTTTTTGAAATTTTTATCCAAACCTATTCCGTTAACAATGTTGCGTATCATTGAAACAACGAATATTGGAGTTCGGCATGAAAACAGTTTTAGCTATATTTTCCAGCCTTAATGGCACACAGGGTAACTCGTCAAAGCTCGCTAACGATTACCTTTCGAAAATTGAAAATGATGGCTCAGTACATATTAACCGCGTGGATGTAGCCTCACTGGCGCTACCTCACTTAACAGGCGCTGAGATGCAGGCGTGGATGACTGAAGCAGCACAGCGAGATGAGTCTCAGCAAGCACTAGCGAATAACTCGGACGATATTGTTGAAGCAGTAAAAGCGGCTGATGAAATTGTATTGGCAGTGCCAATGTACAATTTTGGTATTCCATCTAGTTTGAAAGCCTACTTCGATCGCATTGCGCGAGCGGGCATAACGTTTAAATACACCGAGACTGGCCCTGTAGGCTTGCTAAAAAATAAATCAGCCACTGTTTTTGCTGCTCGCGGTGGAGTATATGCTGGCTCGGACTTCGATACGCAAACGCCATACTTAAAACACTTTTTAAATTTCATCGGAATTAGTGATGTAAAATTCGTTTATGCTGAGGGACTTAACATGGGTGAAGAGCAAGCAAACAAGGCTTTTGCCGTTGCAAGTGAAAAAATTATTGAACTAACTAATCACTAGGCACACTAAATTATTGCAGTTAGCTAAAACGCAGGAAGTATGTTTTCAGCTAAAAGTGTGTTCCAAGTTGAGTGTGCTTGATTGCCCCGCCTATTAGGCGGGGCTTTTTTATGTGCAGAGCTTTTACGGCTATGCTTTTGAATTAAAAAAGAAAAAATATTCGAGTATCTATTCACCCTTGATAAGTGCTTCAACATCGGCGATAAAGGCAGGATCAGTAGGTTTAGTGGAGCTCGGGTAATGAGTGATTTGTTTACCTGTGCTATCAATAAGGTACTTATTAAAGTTCCAAGAGGGCGCTTTTCCAGTGGCAGTTTTAAGCATTCGATACATTGGGTCAGCGTCGTCACCTTTCACCGAGACAGGTTCAAACATAGGAAATTCAACGCCGTAGGTTAGTTCACAAAGCTCTGCCGTTTTGCCCTCATCGTTGTCTTCTTGGTTGAAGTCGTGTGAAGGGAATCCTAGTACGACAAAGTCCTTATCTTTATAATTGCTGTATAGCGCTTCTAACCCTTCAAATTGTGGCGTAAAACCGCAATAGCTGGCAGTGTTAACGACAAGTAGTGTCTTTCCTCCATATTCACTACACAAATTTACCGTTTCTTGCGAGTTGAGCTTACGTTTCATAAATTTGAGTACGCTAGGGCACTCGTTCGCAAAGCTGGCAGATGTGAAAAAGCTGAGCGCAAGCAGCGCAGGTACAATACCTTTTGCTTTCATAGTGTTTTACCTCATTAGTTAATTTTTGTTATTTTGTTGAAGATCATCAGACCTTGTTTCAAGACCATAAACGACAATGGTTTACGTTTGGTTTACTATCACACTCGATGAACGTTAGCGCTTTAGCTATGGCTCTGCGTATAATGTTAACGATTTTTACATAACAACGACTTAAAATAATGAAAAAATACTCTTCTTTACTCATCGCGGCTAGCGTTACCTTTGCGTTAGGCGGATGTGCAAGCACCACTAACGAACCATTTAGCCAAACAACCTCTACATCGCTTCCTGCTGCCACAGTTCAGCAAACCGTTACACCAGATGTAGCGTCTCAGAAGAACGCGCAAAAAGGTGAAATTACTTTAAAGCAAATAATGTCAGATCCTCAGTGGATGGGCGCGCTTCCAAACGCCATGGGGTGGTCGGTTAACGGCGATAAAATTGTTTTTGAAAAAGAAAGACAAAACAGTGCGCTTAAAGATGTCTATATTGCAGAGCTTTCTAACCCTACAAATGCTGTAAAAGCACCATTGTCCGATTTGCACAAATACCGTTTTGACGAACGTGTAGTAGGGGATGACGGGGTTATTGCTTATTCATTTGAAGACAGTGTTTATGTACAGTTTACCAATGGTGAAACTGTGCGTATTGCTCGTGGCGGTAATGCACTATCAACACTTTCATTTATGACTGATGGTCGCTTGATGGCGCTAAGCGGTAACAAGTTCATTGCTATCGATCTGTCAAACGGTACTCGCGAAGAATTGTTGAGCTGGGAATTTAGCGATCAACCTAAAGCAGTAGAGCCGCCAAAAGACTATATTGCCGAACAGCAGCAGTCGCTGGTGGAATATATCAAGCAGCAGCGCAAAAACAGACAAGACAAAGAAAACGCACATAAGGCACTAGCTCAAGCTAATGATAGCGTAGCACCAACGCCGTTTTACTTTGACAAGTCGCATCGATTAGCGGGGATTAGTGTATCCCCTGCGGGCAATTTTGCAGTAGTCGCCACCACCGAAATTAAACCTACCCGCGACGACAGCGACATCATGCCGCATTACATTCAAGAAGATAGCCGCATTGCTGCGAAACCTGTTCGCCAGCGTGTGGCTGATACAGAATCGGTAAATCACACACTTTGGCTGCTAAATATAAAAACCGGCGAGAAAAGCGAATTAAAATACTTCAATTTGCCTGGTTACAATGACGATGTACTTGCTGACGTAAAAGCAGAAAACGCGAAAGCAAAAGGCGAGACCTATGAAGTTAATCGCCTGCCTCGCGATATTACCTTGCTGCAAAGTTGGTACTGGACCAAGCCTTCGATTCGCTGGCACAAAAACGGTAACGCCGTTGCTGTTATGCTTGAAGCGTGGGACAACAAAGATCGTTGGATCGCGACGGTTGATTTAGCGAACAAAACACTCGAAAGCCAGCATAGGCTTCATGACGATGCGTGGGTAAACTACCGTTTCAACGCGTTTGATTGGCTAAATGATAGCGAGACGCTTTACTATCAGTCTGAACATACCGGTTACTCTCACTTATACGTTCAAAAGCCAGGCGAGAAACCAGTCGCGCTGACCAACGGCCGTTTTATTGTTGACGATTTAACGCTTTCTAGCGATGACAACTATATCTACTTTAAAGCTAACATGGAGCACCCGGGGCTTTACGAAGTTTATCGCGCTGATTTAAGCAACAATACCATCGACACCATGACTAATTTGAATGGTATGACCGACTATTCACTTAGCCCTGATGGTAAAAACTTGTTACTAAGTCATAGCAAAGTTAATCAGCCACAAGAGCTTTATATTAAGCCTGCAGATGAAACCGCTGCGGCAAAGCAAATTACACAAAGCACCAGTGCTGATTTCAACGCACTGCCTTGGGCTGTGCCGAACATTGTTGCAATTGAATCGTCGCATACCGATGCACCTATTTACGCTAGGGTATATTTACCTGAAAATTACGATAAGTCAGCGCCGAATAAAGCGGTAGTGTTTAACCACGGTGCAGGCTATTTGCAAAACGCCCACATGGGGTGGTCTGTTTATTTTAGAGAATACATGTTCCATAGCATGCTTGTGCAGCAAGGTTATGTAGTACTAGATATGGACTATCGTGCTAGCGCTGGCTATGGGCGTGATTGGCGAACGGCTATTTATCGCCAAATGGGTACACCTGAAGTGCAAGATTTGCGTGATGGTGTTAACTGGCTTGTTGAAAATGCCAATGTAGATCGTGAACGTATTGGCACATACGGCGGCTCATACGGCGGCTTCTTAACCTTTATGTCTATGTTTACCGCACCAGATCTGTTTGCGGCAGGCGCTGCACTTCGTCCGGTAACCGACTGGGCGCATTACAACACGCCCTATACGGCAAACATACTGAATACGCCTGATATTGACCCCATCGCATTCGAGCGTAGCTCGCCAATTTATTTCGCTGATGGGCTAGAAAAGCCATTGCTTATCAATGCGCCTATGGTTGATGACAATGTGTTTTTCCACGACACAGTGCGATTGGTACAGCGTCTTATCGAGCTTGAAAAGGAAGATTTTGAAACGGCTATTTATCCGGTAGAGCCACATGGCTTCGTACAGCCAAGCTCATGGCTTGATGAATACCGCCGAATCTACAAACTATTCGAAGAAAACTTATAGGCAGAACTGCGAGTGCAATCCAGTGGTTTAGAGCCACTGAGTTGCTCACAGCACGATAGCTATTGAGGACGGATAAAAGCTTACAAAAAAGGCCCAAATTCAAAGAATTCGGGCCTTTTTTATTATCATAATTCTTTTACTTAAGCGCATTTTATCTATTTCACGACTCAAAGTGCGCAATAAGAGTGACGCTATATCGCTCGAGTTTTTATTTTCTTTTCGCCGTAATAAACATAAGTAGAAAGATTGCGATACCGGTAAGCGCACCGAATAAATGCGCATCTACGGCAACTTTTGCGTCTATCAGGTTAGCAACTTGTTCACTACTACCGTCAATTTGCTCGTAACCTACTTTTATGGCTAAGCCAATAAGTAACAGCCAACCCGACTTCATCTTCTCTTTTATATCAACACAGGCACCCCATGCGAAAATACCGTGTAGTGCGCCAGACAAACCTGCGTACCAAATCAGATCTGGGGAGAAAAAATAAAGCCCGACACTGGTTCCTAAGCAGCACCATACAAAAACTTTCAAATACAAACCAATGCGATAATGTTCACCGTGCAGGGCCCACAACAGCACCAGACCTGCTAAATTTAACAGTAGGTGGTAGCCATTGGTATGAACAATATTACCAGTGACTATACGCCAAGTCTCTAGACCTTGAATGGCATACCTGTCGTAAGCTAAATAATTGCCAGACATAGGCTCAAAGAAAAACGCGATAACTGAGCATAGCGCAATAAAAAGGGGACCCGCGCTATACTTAAGCGAAAACGGCAGTGACATCATCAGTGTTAGTTATTTTTGAATTCAGAATTTGCTGGCTATGATACAGAAATTGCCTACTGGGTGAAAACTGAAGTACACCCGAAATAAAAAAGACGACAGTAAAGGAGTGATTATGTCTTACATCATTACCGACAATAGTCAGCAGTGCTTAACTATTACACTCAATCGGACCGACAAGAAAAATGCGTTAACCCGCGACATGTACCAAGAAATGGCGAATGCTATTTTAAGCGTTAAAAATGATGGCTCAACGAAAGTGGTGGTGATCAAAGGCGCCGGCGATTGTTTTACCGCAGGTAACGATATTGGTGACTTTGCGCAGCAACAAGATCATGCTCAAGTACCTGAGACAGCAGCGTTTATGCGTGCACTAGCTGCATGTAACTTACCGGTTATTGCGCAAGTTCATGGCTTGGTGGTAGGTATAGGCACAACGCTTTTACTTCACTGCGATTTTGTGTACGCCACACCAGATACCCGATTTGTTCTACCGTTCATCAACTTAGGGCTTGTTCCCGAATATGCATCAAGTTATCTTTTGCCTAAGGTTGCAGGTCATATCAAAGCGGCAGAGTGGTTAATGCTGGGTGAACCCTTTACCTCTGCCGACGCTTATCAATTTGGTATTCTGACTAAAATAATCGACGCAAAAGAGATAGATCAAACTGTTCAATCTACGGTAGAGAAGCTCGTTGCCAAGCCTTCTTTCTCGCTTAGGCAGACTAAAGCATTATTGAAAGGTGACGGGGAACGCACGAACCAACAAATGAACGAAGAGTTTGATATATTTTTAGAAGCGTTGGGCACAACCGCGGCCCAAGAAGCGTTTGATGCGTTTCTTAAAAAACGCCCAATTAACCCCGAAAAATTTAAATAAGAGGAAGTATTATTTTGAGACGCAGTGCTTTGTTCAGAGCTTCAGTAGTTACTCTTGCATTATCTAGTTGCTTCATTTTTGGAGCTAACGCTAAACAAGCTCGCGAAGTTGGCGAGCCTGAAGCGGCTACAGGCTACATAGAGAAAAAGGCCTTTGAAGCCAAAGACTATATGGTAGTGGCGGCAAACCCCTATGCGTCATGGGCGGGGAAGAATATTTTAGAAAAAGGCGGCAGCGCGATTGACGCTGCCGTGGCTGTTCAATCAATGCTTTCTCTGGTAGAGCCGCAATCGTCAGGCATCGGTGGTGGTGCCTTTATTCTTTATTGGGATAATAAGAACAAAGTACTTCATACCTTCGACGGACGTGAAACCGCGCCCAAAGCCGTCAATTCTCATTGGTTTATTGAAGGTAACAAGCCAATGCGATGGTTAGATGCCGTAGTTGGCGGTAAATCAGTGGGTGTACCTGGGGCAGTCAAAGCCCTAGAAATGGCGCAGGGAGAGTTTGGAAAGCTACCTTGGAATACGCTATTCGACGATACAATTAAAACAGCCGAAGATGGTTTTAAAGTATCGCCACGGTTAGCTAAGTTGGTGGCCTTAGACTATCACCCAGGTCTAAAAACCTTTCCTGCAAGCTCTACTTACTTCTTTCCAGCGGGTCTCCCTTTAAAAGAAGGCACGGTTAAGAAAAACAAAAAGCTAGCTAAAACCTTAAGAGGTATTGCGGACAAGGGCAGCGACTATTTATTGAAAGGTGAGGTTGCTGAGAAAATAGTAAAAGCGGTAAATAGCGCTGAAATCAACCCAGGCCAGATGACGTTAGAAGACTTAGCAAGCTACGAGCCTGTAAAACGCGAACCTGTTTGTGGGCTATATCACGAAAAGCGTATCTGCGGTATGGCTCCACCTAGCTCTGGTGGTGTGAATGTTTATCAAATTCTTAAAATGTTAGAAGGTTTTGACCTTAGTCAGTATGCGCCGGATTCAGTAGAGTTTGCGAATTTGTACACGCAAGCAAGTGCGCTTTCGTATGCCGATCGCGAGAAGTTTATAGCAGATAGCGATTTTACTAACCTACCGTTTGCGGCCATGATCAATACGGCTTATCTTGAGCGCCGGGCTGAGAATATTGCTGTTGATAAAGAGTGGCGCCGCAAGCGTGCGGGTAATCCATACGCTGATGCGAATGTAGCGCTTGGTACGTCAATGGAATTGCCGAACACGTCACATGTCTCTATTGTGGACAAAGAGGGTAATGCAGTATCAATGACCACAAGCATAGAATTTATGTTTGGTTCTGGGATTATGGTAGAAGGCTTCCTGCTTAATAACCAACTTACCGACTTTTCATTTTCGCCAACCAAAAACCGCTTTCCTGTACCAAATCGCGTAGAGCCTGGTAAACGCCCTAGAAGCGCTATGAGCCCTACAATGGTGTTCGACAAAGACGGGAACCTTGAGGTTGTTGTCGGCTCGCCGGGAGGATCTCGAATTGTAAGCTATGTAGCTCAAACGCTAATAGGTGTTTTAGACTTTGGCTTGGATATTCAGCAGGCCATCAATCTTCCTAAAATCACTAATAGAAACGACTACACGGCGTTAGAGAAGGGCACGCCAATAGCTGAGCTTGAAGAGCCATTAAAAGCAATTGGCCACAAGGTTAAAGTAGTAGATTTAAATAGCGGTCTTCACGGTATTCAGTTTAAGTCAGGCAAATTAATTGGCGGTGCAGACCCTCGTAGGGAAGGCATTGCAGTAGGGCGCTAACGCTGAGTTTGCGTAGATAGAACAAGATACAGCAGTATGTTGTTGAGTGAGTGAAAGCGGAAGATTAAATATCTTCCGCTTTTTTGTTTGCGCCAGTAAATGTAAATAGAATGGCCGGCTCTTTCTAGTTTTTACTTTTAACCATTCGATTTTTCAAGAAGGAGTAATACTGAACGAATATGTGCGGAAAACGACGCTGCCGGTGTAACTTGAATAACACGCCAGCTCTGATTGTTGTACTTTTTAATTTCCTCGTTAAGGGTGTCTAAATTGAGTTGGCTAGACCAAAAGTTACGAGTTTTAAATTCAACGACTTTTTGCATTTATATAGTTCCTTCTACAGCTTTATTCTTCAAATTCTTAAATAGTAATATAACCTTCAAGGTAAGACACCGCTTGGCCAGAAATAAGCACGCGATCACCTGCTACTTCACATTTTACTGTACCACCTCGTTTAGATGCTTGGTAAGCCATAAGTTTTGACTGTCCAAAGACTTTTGCCCAATAGGGCGCAAGCCCAGTATGGATTGAACCGGTAACCGGGTCTTCATCACCGCCGTTCGCAGGCCAGAAATAACGGGATACAAAGTCAAATTGCGTACCCGGTGCTGTCACTACCACATCATAGGGCGCAAGTGTTTTTAGTTGTTCGCTGTCTTGAATTACACTTAAAACGTCGTCTTCGTCGGAATAAACAGCAAAATAAGCTTGGTCATTTTTCAAAATGCTTTTCGGTTTAATTGAAAGCCCTCGCAATAGTGCTTCAGGTACGTCGTTGACTGGGCTAGGCATTCTATTAGGGAAATCCATTTGAATGAATCCGTCGTCTTTCTTAACGACTTTCATCATACCCACCGATTTGGCGAAAAGCGAAATGTGCGGTAGTTGGTAATTTTCGCTAAAAATAACAAATGCAGACGCAAGCGTTGCGTGGCCACAAAAGTCAATTTCCGTTATGGGGGAAAACCAACGTATAGCAAATACGCCGTTGTCATCTTCTACTAAAAATGCGGTTTCTGAAAGATTATTTTCAGCAGCGATTTCTTGCATTTCTTCATCGCTAAGCCATTTACCCGTTATAACAACGGCAGCAGGGTTGCCTTTAAACCTTACATTGGTAAATGCATCAACAACGTTAATCTTAATTTTCATACGATCGCGCTTTTTTTAATATTCTTGCAAGGTTCGGTTTAATTGGCATTACTTTAAATGGACTAACGTTAGCCCCGCCTGTATTTCCATGAGGTACCAGCCCAAAAATAGTTTTCGTGGCTGCGCCTACTATTCTGAACAGCTGACCAAAAAACTCGCGCAAATTGCCTGTCTTTACTGACCATAAAAGCATTTGAACGTGTACCTTTACGTGTAGCCTTGTTGAAGCTTGACCAAGAACATGGGCGTTTTCTAAGTGTGTAAAAGCACACGGTTGGTTGTTTTGATTTCGCTTTTCATGAGCTTGCGCTAGTTCAGCTTCTACATACGGGCGAATATTGCGCGTAAAGCTTTTTGTGTTGAACATGGTGTAAGCACCTTCTATTGAGGTTGATTTAAACCAAACGCTTTTTGCATTTTCTTGGTTAACCCTAACGATACTAGTTTATATGATGCGCTTAAATAATATTCTAACGCTTCATCTTCATCGCTCTCACAATTGTACTGCTGTATCCACTTCATTCCACGACTAGCAAGATAGGGCGCAGGCCTATAGCCAGGCTTTTCTTCCAGAAAATAATAGTTTTGCTCTGACGTTTTAAAGGTAAAAGCAGGGGGCCCGTCTTTGCCAATGCTCCCTATAGCAAAAACTTTCCCACCTATCTTCCATACATCTGAGTTTCCCCATTGAACGACATAAGTAGTATGGGGTAGCGCTTTACAAAAGAGATTGAATTCATCAATGGTCATATCATTCTATTTATTGAAGAAACTGACTAGTGGTTATTGTGCTTGGTGAGCGCCTGAATAAAGGTTTGGTTCATATCGCTACCACTTTTTAAAAACTCATAGTTAAGCAAATGGTCTGCACCTTGATAGTTTATGTGCTTACATTTTTTTTCAGTGCGTGCATTTATCCTCTCACATACTGTTTCAGCCATCGTTGGCGATGGCCAGATCTCATCGTTTTCGCCAGTCATCAACACGACTCCAGCGCTGATATCCTGTATGGGCATATTAGCTTCACCGCTGTCTGTTCGGTTTTCTAAAGATTGTGTATAGAGGTCTAGTAAACCATTAACTTCACCCGACGGATTGAACGGAACAAATGCTAAGTCCTTTCCGTTGTAAGTCCAGCTGGGTCCAGGGACCTTGCTCCAATCTTTCAAAATGCCCGCCCACACAACGGAGCTAGGAGCAATAGCAACCACATTATGTACACTTGAATCTTTTGACGCTAAAAGAAGTGATAGTTCAGCGCCTTTTGACCAGCCAACTACAATTATTTTATCTGGCATGGTTTCTGGTTGCACTTTCAACCATGAGACAGCTTGATAGATATATTCAAGAGGTATTCGCTCTAACTCTGGCGGTAAGCCTTCTTCCTTAAAATAAGCTAAAGCTAGAGTAGGGAATCCCGCTTCCACTATGGGCTTCGCAAGCTTTTCTGGTAAACCGCCCTCTGAACCGCCAAGCACTAACACACCCATCTTGCCATCGCTAGAATCAGGTGCATAGTAGGTAGCGGCCAAGCCCTCATCTTCAACTTTAAGTGTTCGAGTAGAGGCTTCGCATTGCATTGATACTAGTAAGAAAAAGATAAAGCAAAAAAGCACGGTTTGTGTGTTCATTTAATACCCGTTTAAATAACTTAAGATAAAGGTTTAGTAGGAAGTACCACTTATAGTTTTAATTAATTAATTTTGCTGTGAAACGGTAAATCGATGCATATATCGCAGTGGTTCCGCCTTTTGAAGTTGTATGCACGGCGGACTGCAAAGATAAAGATGGAAATGAAAGCCCAAGTGACTCCGAATTCCAGCGAATAAAGGATAGATTGCCCCTTAAGATACTGAACGCTAGCAAAAATGGCGAGTAACAGGGGGAATGCTATTAAGTATTGTAACGTCCATTTCTTAAGAGGCATTGTTATTCCCTTGATGTTTTCAAAAACTAAGGTTTACACAACTTTACGAGCCCATAATTTATATTTTCAAGCCTGAGAAGAGACGTATCATATCGTGTTTGTTTACAAAACATACATGATTTCTACTTATTTCACCATTCACATACGTTTCTAACTATGTCCTTAATCAAAGCGAAGCATTTAGGCGCCACTCTTGTCTCCCTGCGATACTGCGAGCAACATGTTTTAATTGTTATATCGCAGTTTTTCTAGAGATACTACAACCTATAGATTGGTTTATTTTGTATTGAAAGTAAATGACATGAAAAAAACTACTAAGAAATGGGTCTAGCCATAAATAATTGCCTTTTGACGCTTTATTTACCCTATTGATTCTATTTCTAACTTTGATAATCCATACAATATGAAAAACTGTGGATATTAGATGAAGAACCTTAGCCGTAAATAGTAGCGCTACTGGTGCAGGGAACAGAAAATAGTAAGCAAGTCCAAGTAACGAAAGTATGTGAACAGAAATTGCAGTTGATGTGAATGCCTTTGAAATGTGACTTTTCTTTGTCGAATTCAGAATTTCGGTAAACTGCCACAGACGATAAACAACGTAAATCCCAAATGAGAAAACGCACAAAGCTAGAACTGCTATTATCGATTTTTCTTTAAACAAACTATTTATTTGTGGCATTTCTTCATCCTTGAATTAATCGTTTAAATATCAGTGTGGTCTGCTGATTGTTTTTCAAGGCTGAAAAAGCTGCTTAGTTACTTCTTCGTGTTGCGCTTCGGAGTTGAATTCGCCTTACGATTACTTGGTACGATATGTTCCGTTGCTAAATTTCTCCGTATAGCCAATAATTTATTAGATAAGGGGCGCCCATTAGTGGGCACAAAGGAGAAGGCGACCCGAAAGGAGGTATTTAAGTGGACGAACTTACCGACTTGTTAAATACCACTGGCTTTACTTATAGATGCGTTTTGATTGATGACCGCTGTCCATTGCTCAAAGGATTTTACTCTTGAACCGCCTTCAATAAGTATTCCTTGTGTATCTATCCGAATAATATGAGGCAGAGAACTGGTAAAATTAGCAAATAAGCGTTTTTGAAATGCCAACTCTGCGTTTGCCGATTTCCATACCTCACCAGTGTAACCTGTTCTTGCTAACATTCTTTCTAGGCTGGCCCAATCTTCGTCTAAAGAAATTGCAACAATGTGAACAGTTGGTGGGGTAGTTTCGATTGCTTTGTTTAAGTTCTCTAGAGCTTCATAACAGGGAGAGCACCAAGATGCGAAAAAGTAAGCTACAACAGCTTCACCTTTTAGGTTTTGGAAGGTAATTGGTTGTTTATCTAAAGTGTAAAAAGTGTGTTCTTGAACAGGCTTTCCGATAAACGCTTTAGATGCAGCAATTTTCTCTTCGTATGTCTGACTCCAAGAGCTGTCTGAGAAAATAAGCAATAATAGTAATAAACCCTTCTTCATAATGACCTCCTAACTGTCAACGTATATAACTTTCTAATAGCGAGCGCCTTTCGCGAGCTATATTCCAAACAATTCCGGCCTCTAACAACACAAACGCGAATAGATAAATCAAATATTTCCCTTTTATTGTGCGACTCGTAAAAATTGTTGGCATATAACAACCTAGCTCAAGAAAACAGTAGGTTGATTAGGTTGTTATTCAAAGAGCCAATTAATTCATAGAAAGAAGGCTACGAGGTTTAAGCTCTAAATTGCTTTCCAAGTTTTCTATTTTTAAGAGAAGATCTTGATTAGCTTTGCTTGTTTGCTCAATTTGACTCTGAAGTCTGTCAACTTTGACATGTAGACTACTATTTGCTTGATTTTGCTGATACAGGATAAAGGACTGTAAGCTTATTACAGATGTGAAAGCAACGGCTGATAAAACTATTTTTGTACGGCTTTTCATAGAACTTCCATATTTGAATAGAGCTTTTAGGTTACCAATGATTTTCTTATTTTTCACATTTATTCGTATAACTTTATACTGATGGAGCACAATAGCGAATCCGCCACGAGTGTATGCGCCCTAGCAAACAATGCTATTGTGAATTAGCATGTTATTTGCCGGCGAACTACAAACTAAAACAGTAAGCTTTTTAATAACTCTGCCGTTTTGTATGCAAAAACAAAAATAAAAATGCACTCCAATATTTTAGGAGCCTTTGAATTTTTGTTTTTAACCCATACTAGCGCGGGTGATGTTCTAGCTTGTTTTAAATAACCACCAAAGAAAGCTATTCCGTAAGCGCAAACAACCATAATAATCAGGTAATTTAATAGTGTGGCAGTATTCATAGTACCTCCATGTGTATATGACGCCTGAGTTAAGGCGCTATTAATGCCTGGCTAAACTGTGTAGCAACGCGGAACTGAGCCAAGCTCTAGCAGTCCCGTACCTATTCACTTCACTGGCAATCCATAAGCCTCTGCAACTACTTTCTTGTATTTCTCCAATGATGGAAGTCCAACTTCTGCTCTTCTGTGATTTACATTCTCTTGGTCTAAAATTGGTTCGAAAACTAATTCGCCACCTACAATACCAAGCTAAACGCAGTGAGTAAGTTGTTATATCATGTCAGTTCGAACAACATAATGGTCAAACGCGGTTACTTTGCTATAACCGTGTTTTTCGTAAAGCTCTTTTGCTGGAATATTGTCAATTGCCGTTGCTAATTTTAAAGAGAAGCTATCATTTTCTTTAGCGTATACTTTCACATGCTCTAACAATGCGCTAGCCACACCTTTACCTCTGGCACTCTGTACAACGAACAAGTCGTTTAAATACCACACCTGTTTCATAGCAACAGATGAAAATGAAGGGTAAAGCTAAATAAACCCTAAAGGATCTCCAGCTGAACTGAGTGCAATAAAGAACCTTGAATCCATTTTCTCGAAACGCTCAGTTAAGAATTCAACAGAAGCGTTCAAATTTGTCGGTTGCCTATAAAACTGACGATATAAATCAAAAACTGTTGAATCGGCTTCAACGTTATTCTTATCAGCCCTATAAATTTCCATTTTATTGTGATTTACTTTTGTTACGTTAACTTAAAATACAATTAAGCTAAATATATACAACACGGTAAATACTTTATTGGAACAAGAATAATTTATTATCACTTTACCTTATTTAATCGTGGTGTTGCATCAGCGCCCAATCTTTATCTTGGTTTTCCATAACAAAGCACAATGGTTCCATTTTTTCATTACCTATAGAGTATGTTGTTACGAAAACACAACCGCCGGACTCTCTAGCTATAACACCTGTGACAAGTGAGTTAGCACCTTCAATTCCATAAATGCCAATCTTATTACGAAAACCCTTTACTATTTTTTTTATAGTTTTTGATTTTGGAGCATGGAAATACCAAAAATGCCAATAGCTCCATCTGATCATGGTGCATTTATACTTCTCGTGTTCTTCTTGATTTAGTATCCGCGCTACAGAATATAAAGAGCCTTCTGGTGTGAAGGATAAAAACTCATGAATGAACTTAGAAATTTCTTTTTCCATAATTAAACCTGTCACCTATGCTAGAAGCTGATTTTAACCGCTTAAAGTGAACAACCTTGTTAAGTGCATGTCACTTCGTATTCATATGGGCTGACAAGGCCTCTATATTTTTGTCCCAGCTAGCTCGCTGGCGACATAATTCTTTGTTAATTGTTTTTTCCTAAACGACCACTTTGTCTTCGTAGCTGTCGAGCCATCGCCTGAGTAGTTGGGTACTTAGGCAAAATTAGCCACAAAACAATATATAAAAAAACTGGTAAAACAAAGAAAAAGGAAGATATAGGAAACGCTATCCGCAGCCCCGCTTTACGGAGTCCATAATATTGAGAAAGACCTGAGCATACACCAGCGATAATGCCGTGTTCCCCGCGAGTGAGAACTGAGAATTCCCTATGTGGCATAAAACCTCCTGTTTCATGAAGAAAAAATCTTAGTAACTAGCTTACAGACTACAAGACACAAATGACAGCTAGCAAGCTAAAATACTAAGCACAGACGCTTGTTTGTTTTAATAGAGTACTCATAAATAAGTCTCTACTAAGGCAACATCAGAACATCAGAACATCAGTTGAGCTGATTTCTGTTTATGAGTACCTAACTTTTAAATGATAGGAGCAGATATTTGGGGAATATCGGCAAAACCGCTGCATGTATGTGTCCCTTCGTGAGTCTTATCATGCTTCTTACGCATTGGGTACTTTAGCCAACAAATCTGTGATACCTAAATCTATACCAGACTGAAAAAGCAATGTAGAAATTTGACCTCGATGATGAGTTTGATGGTTAAAAAAGTGTTGTATGAGGTGCGAAAAAGGCTTTTTGAAAGGGACGCCATTTGAATTTTGATAGGATAAATCACTGTCCAAAAGCTCATCGCTGAGCTGATTAACAAACTCCAGAATTACGCCATCTAATCGGTTTTTTTCATTTTTTAGCTTTGCAAGGTCGCTAAACAGTATTGAATCGAGCCTTTCTGGTAATGGCGTCATTGCGAGGCTATGCAATGAACTAAAATTTGAGGGATGAGACGCAAATCGTTTTAGCCAAATGAGATCGGCGACTAATATATGATTAAGGGTTCCGATAATGGAACCAAAGAAAGCGCCTTTGTTTTCTGAAAGTGAGTCTCTACTTAAATGTGACACAGCCGAGTAAATGGACTCATTTAATCCATTTATTGTACTCAGCCATTAATATGAAATTACTTTTCAAAGACATAATCTGAACTTGGGCATAACTTTAAAATAAGGGGCGTAGGCACGTAAGGCATAATGGCGAAACCGCGCATGGATTTGTATTCCAAACCGCCTGCGGGCGACATAATACTGTTGTTAGGTGCTATGGAGCAAAAACAACAAAAGCAGCCCTAAGTAAAAGAATAAAAACACCATAGCCTAGAAGCCAAATAGAACGCCTACGGCGTTTAGGCAGTAGCTCTTTTACAACAACTGTATCGTCCTTTTTTAAAGACGCTCCCCATATAAAAAAACAATATACACTGAGCGCATAAGAACTAGAACCGATTTGAACGGTGGCGTTATGCCTAGGCCACAACCAAAAGTACTTAGAATAGGCAAAAGTGTCACCCACCTTTACTTCAAACTTTGTCGTAAAGCGGTCATAAGATACGCAAACTATATTATCTTCTACGATGTGTCGATGTTTTTGAAATCTTTCGAAGCTCATATCCGTGTAGCACCTAATGCTGAGCTTTAGCGCGCAGAAGTGGGCCAAAACCGCGAAGTACCCAGGTAGTGTCTTAGTGATTGCAGAGAATGACAATAGCGCATCGTTAACGGCTTGCCCATATAACAATAAATGTCCCCACAGACCATATACCAATGAACGTGTAAAAAAACCGCCAGCGACTGAGTTAATGCGTTTGTTAGCCGCGTTCGTGCCAATACCCTCGTTTTCGGTGGTTGTGCATAATAGCTACCACACTAATTTCCCTGTTTTCGATAATTTTATAAATAATAGAATATGGGAACCTGCTTAAGACAAAGCGTCGATGAGTTTGCCCCATTTTTGTCCTTTTAAACGACTTGTTAGCCACTCATTGCAATTGCTGACTTTACTGCTGCAACGGTTATTTGTAAAAAAAACATAACCAAAAATAATTCAATACACGCAATATACCTTTTTCTTACAACAGCCAATACAAGAAAGTAAAATACATATAACTTGCTATTTTTTATGGCTTTAGCTTTTTTAATGTATGAATCTACCCATTTATTCTTGTTAGGATAAAGTGCATTTAAAAATATACTACAATTACAATAAACTGCTAAACAAAGTGAGAGCAGCAATGTATAAAAAAGAGCTGTTGGCATTATGTTATTTAGGTCTATTTTGGTGAAATCTAGTTGACGCCCAGTAATATAAACAAAAGAAAAAAGTAAAATTTGTGGTGTTAAATTTCTGATAAAACTGAGATAGGCTTCCTTTCCCCCTCTCACAATTCTAAATTTGTTTCTAGAATTAGACATTGAACCTTCCATGATGGCTAACTTTAAGCTAAGGGGCGCAGATGCGTGGGGCATAATGGCGAAGCCGCCCCGCGTGTATGCGTCCCAGCGAACGCAGTGAGTGTGTTGATTGGGTTGTTAGCCACGTTTTGCTTACGAAGCACTTTTTTGAAACTTACGCATAGCTTTCACGACATTAATAATTGGCAATGTCGAGAAGAGAACAAAAATAGCTATGAACAGCATAAGGTTTAAATAAGCTAAGTAAATCAACACCCCAAGTAAGATTTGTACTACACCAGATAGTAAAAAGCTATTGCCTACGTATTTGCAGAAAGCAGGTAAGTCGGAAATTTTAGAAAAGTCGATGCCGTTAAGTACATCCGCTTTTTGCTTAAAGCTAAGCAAATACCCAATGATTAAATATATAAAGCCGCTTAAGCAGGATATTAAAAGAATTAGAAAACCGGTATCCATGGAGAATCCTTTTTAGTGGCTAACGCCGCATTCAGCGGTTTATCCGCTGCAATGCCTTGTTGTACGTACTTTAATTGTGTTTTTGTCTAATAGTAGAAAGGATGAAACTGTCTATTTCGTTACTCACTGGCCCAATACTACTGTTAGTTAATATTACATAACCAAAATTCAAGTCCGTTATAGACCGAGTTAGTGCGATCCAACCGCGATTAAATCCAGCAAAGCCGAGACTTTTGTTCTCTGAGTCAACTACATAGCTCATGCTCCAGCGCCCGTTAGTATTAGGAGCTGGCTTTATCATTAGATCAATTAGTTTTTCTGGCAATAACTTTGAACCAATATAATGCCCATCGTTATTTCTCAACACTGCCATATTAAAGCGAGCTAAATCTATAGGCGTTGTTTGTAAACCTGCTGCAGCTTTTTCATTGAAGTACAACATACCAGTGACTTTTCCAGTATCGTCATAAGGTGTTGCCGACTTACTTAAAACTTTTTCAGTAATATTGAAAGTTGAATCCTTCATATTTAAAGGTTCGAACACGTTTTGCTGCATATAGTCTTCAAATGCCATGCCCGATACATCTTCAATTAATAGTTGCACCACTGAATAACCACCACCAGAATAAGACCACTTTGTATTTGGCGCATGAATAACTTCAACGGGTCCAGCACCGTTGTTATCACCATTTAGTGAATCAACAATAGAAGATAGCTTTTCGTGTGAGTCCCATCCAACATACGGCCCCAGCGACAAGCCTGAAGTGTGAGATAGGATATTTCTTAGCGTTACTTTTTTTACGTCAAATTCAGAATTAGGAATCTGCCAGCGTTTGAGATATTGATTAATTGGCGCATCTAATTCGACTTTGTCTTGGGCCACAAGTTGCATTACTCCCCAAACAGTAACCAGCTTAGAAATAGAGCCTACGTTAAACATTGTGTTCTTGGTAATTTCAACTTCTGTCGCAACGTCAGCAAAACCATAGGAGCGAAATTCGATGATTCTATTTCCATTAACGAATGCCAGTGCGACACCTGGAGCTTTATGTTTACCTAAAATCTTCGGTATTCCATCGTCCAAGCGCTTTGAGAGCTCAGACACATCAGTAAATTCTTCGGCAGTAACAAAACTGGCTAAAACGAAGGCAGATATTATCAAAATAGATCTAAACATGACTTTCCTTGAGCGTATAACTTTTAAATAAGGGGCGCAGGCGCGTGGGCTATACTGCGAAGCAGCCCACGTGTATGCGTCCCAGCGAACGAAGTGAGTGACTTAATTTTTTTGTTAGGTGCGCTCACGCCAAGACCCCATTTAGCAGCATACTAGGAATAAAAAAGTAAAAAGCCAATAAACCTGAACTTGTAAATAGTAGTGCGACGGCTCAAAAAGATGCTTGAACGAAAAAGACGGAAGGTTTAAAAGAAGCACTATGCCTAAAAGCTACTACTGAAGTTTTAAAACATTCTTTAATTGCTTGGTATTTAATTGAAAGCCAAGAAATGAGTGGAGCAAGGCTAGCAAAAGTGAGAGCAAATGCTACTTCCACACCGCCTAATTGAACTAAGAAGGCTATCTCTGGTAAAAATGCCGCCGCAACAACCATCGCGATACCGATAAGTGCGCGTTGTAAATTAGTTAATTCATTCCATGATTTCATAGTTTTTCCTTTTAGCACCTAACAATTTAGTGTCCGGAAAAAATCCTTTATGCAAGTTGGATTATATCCGTATATCACTTTTCGGTTACTCTAAGTTATCACCTTAAAACAACGTATTAAATAAAAAGAAACACAACTGAGTATAAAAGCTGGAAAGTTTCTTTTTTATTTTTTAGTGTCGCAAAAATGTGGAGTGCTGGTTATATAAACAGTGTTTTTTGAGTGCTACAGATAAGCATCGGGGTGAATCTTGTTTACCTTCCATTCACCATCTTCTTTAATCAAATCAAGGCTTCGAAGGTCTTCTACTTTGTCGCCATTATAGTTTCCGCTTAAAAAGACGGTAATAGTGGATTTCTCTGAAAATTCGTTTCTGCCAATCTTACCTGCACTTTGCGGGGTTACGGTTACAGTGTCGTACTTTAAATTAAGCAGATGTCGTTGAACGTTACTATTGGTGTGGTATCGCGTCAGTATGCGCGACATTTTTTCACTGGATAGGCGTATTGCTGTGTCAAGATTGTCGTCTTCGTAAACACTTTTTAGGAACATAACTGTGGTGTATTCAGGTGTGCTCTCGTCAAGCATGCCATACCGCCCAATTCCTTCTTTTTTCTCACCACAAGCCGATAAAATCAAAACTGTAAAAAGCCCTAATAGGGCGTACCACATACGCGTTTTCATTTAGGTTTCCTTAATATAAAGAGGTCCGTTTCTTATTGATAGTTTCATATCTTAACTAAGTCAATGTAACGACTGCCAAGAAGTTTGCTAAGCGGATTATTCACAAAAACCTGTATAAAAGCAAAGTGACGATAGGATTTTACAAATTGTTGTTATATACGGGTTTTATTAGAAACATAAAAAACGAGGCACCAGGCCTCGTTTTAGCATTGTTTAAATTGAAAGGCAGTTATTGCACTTCTTCTTGCTCGTCAAACGCACCGGCAAATAGTGGGCTACTTAAGTAACGTTCCGTACCACTTGCTAGAAGTACCACAACTACTTTGTCTTTATTTTCTGGGCGTTCAGCAAAACGCTTAGCGGCAACAACCGCAGCACCAGAAGAAATACCCGCAAGAATACCTTCGTCAGTCATTAGCTTACGCGCCATGTCCATACATTCTTCGTTGGTAACTTGCTCAACTTCGTCGATTAGGTCTAAGTCTAGGTTACCTGGAATGAAACCGGCGCCAATACCCTGAATTTTGTGTGGTCCAGGCGTAAGTTCTTCACCTGCAAGCGCTTGCGTTATTACTGGTGAGTCTGTTGGTTCAACAGCGATAGAGGTAATTGCCTTGCCCTTTGTATTCTTGAGGTAGCGGCTTACACCCGTAATAGTACCGCCAGTACCCACACCTGCTACAAACGCATCCACCTTACCGTCGGTATCTTCCCAAATTTCAGGGCCTGTCGTTTTTTCGTGAATGGCTGGGTTTGCTGGGTTGTCGAACTGTTGAAGCAATACGTATTTATCTGGATCTGATTCGACAATTTCTTGTGCAGCAGCGACCGCACCTTTCATGCCTTTTGGTGCTTCGGTAAGAACAAGGTTTGCGCCCAATGCTTTAAGAAGTTTACGGCGCTCTAAGCTCATGCTGCTAGGCATGGTTAGCGTTAGCTTGTACCCGCGAGAGGCAGCAACAAACGCCAAAGCGATACCTGTGTTACCACTGGTCGGCTCTACAATTTCTTTACCTTCGGTAAGGACACCGCGCTTCTCGGCATCCCAAATCATGTTAGCGCCAATACGGCACTTAACGCTGAAACTGGGGTTACGCGATTCAATTTTTGCGTATACATTGCCTGATGTTACGCGATTTAGTTTAACTAGTGGCGTGCGGCCAATAGATAGGGAATTGTCGTCAAATACGTTCATTATAAATCCTTACCTCGTTCCTTATTTTACAGGAAACCCCGTCTGTCGTGATCTGTACGACCTTTTTAGTAGTTAATAATTCAACGCGTGTGATAGTTAATAATTCACAGCCTGAATTAGGGGATTTCGTCATACCCCTATATCATTGGTCCCAATCAGTAAAATGCAAAGTGCTTTTTAGCTATATGTTATATCTATGGGCAATCGTGAGAAGGCCTTGATATTATAGTTGAAATTGAAAAGACGAAAAATTATACGGAGTACAACAATAATGGCTTTTAGTGGCACGTCTAATTATATCGCAACCAAAGACTTACAGCTGGCGGTGAACGCTGCCATCACGCTAGAGCGTCCGCTTCTAATTAAGGGCGAGCCAGGTACCGGTAAAACTATGCTAGCTGAAGAGTTGGCAGAGAGTTTAGGCACCGAATTAATTCAGTGGCACATTAAATCTACAACCAAAGCGCAGCAAGGTTTGTACGAATATGATGCAGTATCGCGCCTTCGCGACTCTCAACTTGGCGATGACCGTGTTCACGATATAAGTAACTACATAGTAAAAGGTAAATTGTGGGAAGCATTTAGCGCAGAAAAACGCCCGGTACTGCTGATTGACGAAATCGACAAAGCCGACATTGAGTTTCCCAACGACTTGCTGCTAGAGCTCGATAAGATGGAGTTCTTCGTATACGAAACACAAGAACGTGTAGTTGCGAAGCAGCGTCCGATTGTTATTATTACCTCGAACAACGAAAAAGAGCTACCTGATGCTTTCTTGCGCCGCTGCTTCTTCCACTACATTCAATTCCCGAATCCAGATGAAATGCAAGAAATTGTTAATGTGCATTTTCCTGACCTAAAGAAAAAGCTGCTTGATGAAGCGTTAAAAGCCTTCTTTGAAATTCGCGATGTTCCAGGGCTTAAGAAAAAGCCTTCTACGTCTGAACTTATCGACTGGCTTAAGCTTTTAGTTGCGGAAGATATTCCACCTGAGGCGCTGCATTCAAAAGACGGTAAAGCAGCAATACCGCCATTATACGGCGCATTGCTTAAAAATGAGCAAGACATTCATTTGTTTGAAAAATTGGTCTTTATGGCGCGTCGCTAATGCTTATTCAGTTTTTTTATACGCTGCGAAAATATCAGGTCAAAACCACGTTGCGCGAGTTGCTTGATTTACTTAAAGCGTTACAGCATCACGTGGTGTACGCCGATATCGAGGCTTTCTACAGCTTGTCTCGTACTATAATGGTGAAAGACGAAACTCAGTACGATAAGTTCGATAGGGCGTTCGCTGAGTATTTCGAAGGCGTAGAGTCTATCGACTTGTTTGGGAAAGACATTCCTGAAGAATGGCTTCGTAAGGAAATTGAGAAAAACTTAAGCGCTGAAGAACGCGAAGCACTGCGTAAAGCGGGCGGCCTCGACGAACTGATGGAAACCTTGAAAAAACGCTTAGAAGAACAGGAAAAACGTCACCAAGGCGGAAACAAATGGGTTGGCACGGGCGGTACCTCGCCCTTTGGCGCTTATGGCGACAACCCAGAAGGCGTGCGAATAGGGCAAAAAGGGAATAGAAAGTTCTCGGCGGCTAAAATGTGGGATAAGCGCGAGTTCAAAAACTTAAGTTCAGATGTTGAGCTGGGTACGCGTAACATTAAAGTGGCGCTAAGGAAGCTGCGCAAGTTTGCTCGCACGGGTGCCAGCGAGCATTTAGATGTGCCTACAACCATAGGCGAAACGGCTAAAAAAGGTGGCTTGCTCGATATTCATATGGCGCCAGAACGTCATAACGCTGTAAAGGTATTGATGTTTTTTGATGTGGGCGGCTCTATGGACCCTCACGTTAAGAGCACCCAAGAGCTTTTCTCAGCAGTGCAGACCGAGTTTAAGTACCTTGAGTACTTTTATTTTCATAACTGCGTGTATGAAGAAGTATGGAAAGATAACCTCCGCCGAAATAAAGAACGCATTCCGATTTGGGATATCATTCATCGCTACGGAAAAGACTATAAAGTTATTTTTGTCGGTGACGCTACCATGGGGCCATATGAAATTACTTACCCAGGAGGCAGTGTAGAACACTGGAATGAAGAGCCTGGTAGTGTATGGATGCAACGACTGCTTAACCACTTTAACAATGCTGTATGGCTAAACCCGCAAGCTGAGAATTATTGGCCGTATTATTCGTCTATCAAAATTATTCGTGAAATTATGGAAGACAGAATGTATGGGTTAACTCTCGAAGGGTTAACGGAAGCGATTAAAGGGCTTAGTAGAAGCCGTTAAGTCATTTTATGGATAACGGTTTTCATGCACACGCGAATACTACGGTGGCACTAGCGTTTTAGCTAAAGATGGGTCTTATTGCGACGTTGATGATTTTGCGTTTGTCTTGATAAATCGCGTTAACTAATAGGTGTTACATTGAGTTCGGATGTTTATCGCTTAGCTTTTGTTTTACTCGCAGGCGGGCAAAGTTCCCGCTATAACGGTAACAAGCTCTTATCAGAGCATCCTATTACAAAATTACCGCTTGTTCAGCACAGTGTTAACGAAGTTATTCGCGCTCGCGATAAAATAGGGTCAATAAGCAAACATCCAGTCACGGTTGTTACGGGCAAATGGCACGACAGTGTAAGTTCGCAGTTAGCAGAGGCTTTTTGTGGTCTAACTGAGACTCCTTTTGAGGTGATACACAATAGACACTGGGAAGAAGGGATAGCATCAAGTATTCGCAGCGGGCTTTCACATCTGTTGAGCCTATCGTTGCACCCAAAAACGTCGCCTCAAACTTCCTCGCTTTCAACACCTGCGCTTTCAACGTCAGCATTACCGAGCACCAAGCCTTCACATGTGCTTTTTACTCTTGCTGACTTGCCAAGCCTTAACACACAGGATCTTATCCGCCTTATTGATACTTCTAAAGCTTACCCAAACCACATAGTGTGTAGCGAGTGGCAGAAGCATGGGGAGAAGGACGGGCAAAGGGGTGGGCAGAAGGATGGAAAGCCTAATAGCCGGTTAACAGTGCCTGCCATTTTCCCAGAGGCAATGTTTAGCGAATTATTAGCGCTACAGGGCGATACCGGCGCTAAGCCAATCATTAAAAAGTATGCGAAGTTAGGGAAAGTAACGGCTGTGTCTATACCGAATGCACGATTTGATATAGACACCCCACAAGATTGGGAAAATTTCAAAAAGCCAGACTAGTACTTTTTAGGCAGCCTTCGCTAACAATTCTGTTTAAGCACTCGCTAAGCGATGGGCAGCACTTGGTCGTTGAATATAAAGAAGGCGCGCTCCTAGCATTACTGCTGCCGCACTTAGCCCTACGATGAAACCAATCCAAAAGCCCGCAGCGGCCATCGGCTCAGCCGTTATCCAGTCTGTTCTTCCCAAAAGTACACCAGTAGGAAGGCCTATTAACCAGTACGACACAAAGGTAATGATAAACATCGCCGTAGTGTCTTTGTATCCGCGTAGAGCATTGGCAGAGATAACCTGAACGGCGTCTGATAGCTGAAACAGTGCAGCGTATATAAGTAGCGCATTAGCTAACGTGTAAACAGCATCGTCGCTGGTATATAGCCCAATAATGAAACCTTTAGCCAATAGGGTGAAGGTAGCCGTACATGCCGAGGTGAAAAAGCCGATAAGAATAGCAGCGCGGGCTGCAATCTTGGCCTGACGCTGATTTTTTTGTCCAATTCGATAGCCAATCCGAATTGCAGCGGCCATACCAATACTCATAGGAAACATAAACATAAGCGCCGAGAAATTTAGGGCAACTTGATGGGCCGCTACGGTGGTGGCACCAAATGGTGCTAACAGCAACGCAACTAGCGAAAACAGCGTTACTTCGAACAAGATTGTCATAGCGATAGGCAAGCCCATTTTAAAAGTTCGGCTGATGGTTACCATGTTTGGTTTGTACAGCTGGCTAAACAAATTGTATTTTTGAAGGGCAGGGGCGAGGCGCACATAAATAAAAGTTGCAATCAGCATAGTGTAAATAACAATGCCGGTAGCAATACCACAACCAGCGCCGCCCATAGCAGGCAATGGGCCAACACCATAAATAAACAGGTAGTTTCCGACAATATTTGCCATCAATCCGATAACGGTAATGATCATGGTCGGCTTTGTTTTACCTAGGCCTTCACAATAGTTTCTAAGCCATTGGTACAGTGCGAATCCCGGCATGGCGAATAGCACGTAAAGCACATATTCTACGGTGATGCTGTGCAATTCAGGCGCCATTGGAAAAAGCGCTACCATATTTTCAGTGAAGGGAATTAATCCTGCTATTGCTAGTCCTACAAAGAAGATCAGGTAGCCGGCCTGCTGACTGGCATCAGCAATGCTGCTAATACTTTTATTACCCTGTAACCGCGAAATAATAGGGGGAAGCGCGAGGGCTATACCTTGAATAAAACACATAAGTGGCACGGTTATGCTAAATCCAAGCGCCACTGCTGCCATGTCGGTTGCACTGTAACGCCCTGCCATAATCGTATCGCTTACGCCCATTAGCATTTGTGTAATCTGCGCAACTAGTAATGGCCAGGCTAGCTTTAAAATATCTCTTCCTTCTACAAGAAAGCGTTTCTTATTCACGGTAATTTGTCTCTATATAAGTCGCCAAGGGCGATGAGAATAATGGCTAATTGTTTCGCGTAATGCTTCGATAATTATTTTAGGTAAATACAGCTGTCAAACCGCATCGCAAAAAAAGTGATCTAACGTAAAGCGTTTAAACTACAGCCATTCTAAAAATGAAGCGGCATAACGGGAACAGTGTCGCCAATGTTTAACTCACTTATATCTTCATGCACTACCATAAGGCAATTGGCAGAGGTGATTGACGTCATCACACCAGAACTTTGTGATTTAAACGGCGTGACTTCCCAGTCTCCTTGGTTGTTTCTCACCATAGTCGCACGTTGGAAATCTCGTCGTCCCGCACGGCGCTTAAGCGATGTGGTAATCGTCGCGTTCACAAAAAACGGCTCGTGGCTTTTGGCTTGGCCTTGCATTTTCTTGATAACGGGCACAACCAGTAACTTGGCGGTGACAAATGAAGATACGGGGTTGCCTGGTAATCCACAAAACAAGGTATTATTAATTTTGCCTAAAGCGAAAGGTTTTCCCGGTTTAACCGCGACTTTCCAAAAGTCGATAGTGCCTAGTTCAGCGATGATATCTTTTACGTAGTCAGCATCGCCAACTGAAACACCACCGCTACTTACCATCACGTCTACGCGCTTGCTGGCTTCAATAAATAACGTACGTAAGGAAGCTTCGTCATCTTCCACAATACCGAAATCTACAAGTTCTACGTTTTCACTGCGTAATATACTGCTCACGCCAACCCGGTTCGACTCGAAAATTTGTGTTGGTTTAAGGGGGCCACCAGGGGCAGCAAGTTCAGAACCAGTCGCGACCACACCAACGCGGAGCTTTCGGTAAACGGCTACGGTGCTGTTTCCCTGAGAAGAAAGCAGCATAAGGTGCTCGGCGTGAAGACGGGTGCCTTTACTAATTAGCGTATCGCCACAGGCAATATCATTGGCTTTTTTGCGAATATTCTCTTTTACCGAAGGAAGTTTTTTTATGACTACAGCCTCGTCGCGGCTTTCAGTATTTTCTACCATCACGACGGCATTGGCATTAATCGGAATAGGTGCGCCGGTCATTATCTTAAACGCTTTGCCATTTTCAAGCGGCTCGTCAGCACTCATGCCTGCGGTAATAACACCTTGTACTTCAAGCTCAGCGCTATTAGAAAGGTCCTCAACGTTAACGGCGTAGCCGTCCATCGCCGAGTTGTCCCAAGGTGGAACATCAATATGAGCAATAACATCTTCTGCTAAAATGCGGTTGTTGGCGTCAAAAATACTCACATGTTCAATGTCGCCTATCGCTTCTGCAGCGTTAAGCGCTTTTGTAAGGGCTTCTTCGAGTGAAAGCCATTTAGATGACATACCAACAACTCCAATTAATTATTTAACAGGCGGATATTACAGAAAAAAACATCCTTATACCAAAGTTTAAAGTGTGAAATAAAAAACTAGGTATGAACAAAACCACAATTATTGATAGGTTAGGGAAAGGTGTTGATGGAAAATAAGTTGTGTCAGTAGAAGTGAGTGACGGAGAAGCTATCTATTCCACCACCCACTAAGAACAAAACTAGAAAGCGAATTTAGCTCCTAGGCTAAGTACGTCTGCACCGTCAAATGACTCGTAAGACGCCTCGATAGACGTGGTTGGATTAAATTTATAGCCCAGTCCACCACCAAATCCAAACTCCCAATCTGATGTGTCTGATTCAGAAAAGCCGCCTGCGCTTGCCGTCATTTCAAGCTTACCATAGGAGGGAGCAATATACGCATAAACGTTGTCGCTTACGTTAAACTCACCTTTCAACGAAAGTGCGTAAAATGAATCCAGTTCAATATCAACGCCAAAAATTTCATCATCGCTGACGCCGATTCCGTATCTCAATTCTGGAACCAGCGTGAAATTTTCATTAACTGCGTATGCATAACCCGCCGAAGCAACAATTGCTCCGAGGCTAATATCAACATCACCCTCGCTGTCGGATAAATTGCTATAACCCACTCCCAAAACCCAATTCGCAGATGCAGACATAGAAACAGAAACTAATGCTGCAGTTAAAAGTGCCTTTTTAAACATAAATATTCCTTTTTAAAAAACTTTTATTATTCTGATGATTTTTAAAATGCTAACGCATTGAAGCTGAAAGAAAGGGGGAGGGTAGTAACTTTGATGATTAAATTCAGTGTTGTTTATTAAAACATTCCTGATTTCGGCCTAGCTGTCTACGGAAGTCCCTTTCTCAATAGCACGAAGATTTTTACCAGTTTTCTCACATAAAGCAATTAGTTTATTCAAATAAAGAGATTAGCTGAGTGACGCCAATATTTCACTAAAGCTATCAAACACCCAGTCAGGTTGATAGGTCGCAATACTTTCGCCGTAATTGTAGCCATAGGTAAGGCCAATACTTTTTATGTTGGCGGCCTTTGCAGCAAGAATATCATTCTTGGAATCGCCTACCATCACACATTGTGAAGGTGAAACATTAAGCTGTTCACAGGCGTTTAAGAGGGGCAGGGGAGACGGCTTTTTCTCCGGTAAACTGTCGCCGCCTATGGTAAGGGAAAACACTGCTGACAATGAGAATGAAGACAAAATAGGCTCAATAAACTCTGAAGGCTTATTAGTTATCAATGCTAACCTAAAACCACGATTTTTTAACGCATGGAGAGTGTCATGAACACCTTCATAAAGCACAGTACTTTTAGTTTCTAACGTTCGATAATAGAAAAGAAATTTATCTAACGCAGTATCAACCTCTAATTGCTTACGGTTGTGGTTTATTTTCGTATCCCCACTTAACCCGCGTTCCACTAATACCCTAGCGCCATTTCCCACCCAGTGTCGTATAACGTACTCGTCATAAGTTGGCAGTTGATAATCACTTAGCATCTTATTAAGGGCAGTAGCCAAATCTGGCACAGAATCGACCAGCGTTCCGTCTAAGTCGAAAAGAAAGGTATTAATTTCTTGCATTACAAACTTGATTAACTAACGAATGTGGTAATCATAACACCGCAGTATCCGTACCGCGGTAGATATTTTAGCCACCTAGATTTATTTCAACTATTTACTCAAAATCTTTGTTGCTGATCCAAAGTACTTGATAAGGCTTCATTTGTAAGAAACCACTGGATAGCGCTATTTCATCACGGGTGATAAGGTCAATCCAGTTATCAGTACCAATAAGATTAATGTCAGACAGCAGAATAGTTTGTTCTTCATCTGAAATATTACTAATACAGAAAATACTTTGTTTTCTATCCAAGCTTTGACGCCAATAGCCAAACAGCTGATTATTTAGCTGTAGCGTAAACTGTGTGGCGTTGGGGTGAAATGCAGGCTGAGCTTTACGAATGCGTATAAGCTGCGAGATTCGCGTTAGTACTTTATGGTGTTGAGAGAAGGGTGAGTCTAACAGTGCCTCTAGTTCGTTAAAGTCCCAGCGTTTTCTATTTATAGAACGATTTTGCCCGGTATTAGCGACTTTTTCATAATCGTTAGATGTACCAAGTAGGCTGTGGATGTAAATACCCGGAATACCCTCCATACCTAACATAATCGCATGGGCGCAGATAAATCGGTCAACCTGATATTTGTCCGGACCTTTAATAGTGCCTTGAAGAGCGTCAAATAGCGTAATATTGATCTCATAAGGCTTTTGCTGTCCGTGTTCAGATGCGCGCCACGACACTTTTCCACCAAAGTGCTGCATAGCGTGGACTAAGTCGGATATTTCTTCTTCAGAAAGCAAACCTTCGGCTGGACGAAGTCCAATACCATCATGGGATGCTATAAAGTTGAAATAAGCCGTTCCGTTTTGCGCCGGTGGCATACTCATCATCCAACTTTTCAAGTACGAGCAGTCACCGGTAACTAGCGTGTTTACAAGCAACGGTGGCAGTGAAAAGTTATAGATAGCGTGAGCTTCATTTGCGTTACCGAAATACGTCAAGTTTTCCCTGTTGGGAATGTTGGTCTCGGTAATAATGATAATTGATGGGTCCACATGCTCGATAAGGGTTCTTATCAAGCGAATAACTTCGTGGGTTTGGAATAAGTTGATACAGTTTGTACCTACAATCTTCCACAGAAATGCCACGGCGTCTAAACGAAAGATTTTAGCACCTTTGTCGATGTACAGCTTGATGATATCAATGAAGGCTAGCAGAACTTTGGGGTTTCTAAAGTCAAAGTCGACTTGGTCGTGACTAAAAGTACACCACACGTGTTTCGTACCGTCTGCGGTTTCTGTTTCCCGAAGTAATGGCGACACGCGAGGGCGCGTCACCATAGATAAGTCATCGCTAGGGTCAGCTGTGAAGAAAAAGTCAGATCCTGGACCTTCGCCTTTGATAAAGTTATCGAACCACACGCTTCTTGCAGAGCAATGATTGATAACTAAATCTGTCATCAGTCCGTAATCAGCGGCTATGGCTTCAATATCGTCCCACGAGCCTAGAGATTCGTTCACGGTTGAATAATCAATAACCGAGAACCCATCGTCTGAACTGTACGGGAAAAATGGCAAGATATGAACATTGTTCACCGTATTCTTACAGTAGCGATGCAGAAACTTATTCAATGTAACCAGCGGGCGCTCACCGTCGTCAATAACGCTATCACCATAAGTAATCATGATGATGTCGTCTTCATCCCAATAATTATGGTGTGACTTAGGTGACGCAATGTCCGTTTGCTGCTGAATGCCTATTGTATTCATTAAGTCAGTCGCTAGCGTCTCGTAAGAGACGTCTAGCGCTACATCGGCATAAATGCTTTCTAAATGGTGTTTTACTTTGTCATGGAGATGCTCCCATGCCATATTATTTACTCCATATATTCTGCAGTATCGGCTTCAACCGCTTCTAATAATCGTTCTAAGATATCTGGCACCGCACTGGTTACGCGGTTCCAGCTTGGTATGAATGGTGTTTCCATCGGGTTTTCTAAGAAATTTTGTCCGGCTTTCATTATATTACTGGCGAACATTTCTACCGCTTTTTCTTCGCTGTGAATGTCTAAGTTCAGTCCATTCATTACCGCGTCATTGTGGTAAGTTTCTATAAAGTCTAGCGCAATTCTGAAATAGGTGGCTTTAATCGAACGGAACATTTCATTGCTAAACGTGTAGCCTTGCGTCGCGAGCTTTCTGAAAATTGCCTTAGTAATGTCAATAGACATTTTAGACAAACCACCTTGGTCGTTATTAAGCGAAAGGTCTTGGTGTTTATGGTCGTAAATATCGCATATATCTGCTTGGCACAGACGATTGTGTGAATAGTTGCGGTGCATTTCTGACAACACGCCAATTTCTAAGCCCCAGTCGCTAGGTATACGAATATCGTTTAATACATCTCGTCTAAACGAAAACTCACCCGCAAGCGGGTAGCGGAAGCTGTCCATAAACTCCAAGTATTCGTTATCACCCATAATGCGTTTTAATGCGCGAAGTAGGGGGGTGACGAGAAGACGTGAAACACGACCGTTAATTTTGCCGTTAGCTACACGTGCATAGTAACCCTTACAAAATTCATAGTTGAACATGGGATTAGCGACAGGATAGATAAGCTTCGCCAGCAAGTCTTTGTCGTAGGTAACAATGTCGCAATCGTGTAATGCTACAGATTCAGCTCTGTTAGACGCTAATACATATCCCATGCAGTACCACACATTACGACCCTTACCTAACTCTTTAGGTGCTAGACCCTGGGCCTGAAGTTCTTCGTCAAGGGCTTTAAGGCGCGGCCCATCGTTCCAAAGTACTCTGTGGTGTTGAGGTAGCTTTCCAAAGAATTTTAGCGCGTGTTTGTACTGGTCTTCGTTGGCTCGGTCTAAGCCAATTACAATTTCTGATAAATAGGGAACGCCAGTTAGTTCGTTAACAATATGCGGAAGTGCGTCACCTTCTAGCTCCGAAAACAGTGACGGAAGAATAAGTGCCATAGGGCGCTTTTGTGAAAACTGTAAAAGTTCTGTTTCCAGCTCTTCGGTAGGACGACGAGCTAAGTTATGTAACGTAGTAACCACACCATTTTGATAAAAATCAGCCATGTGTCCTCCTGATCATAGGGATAATAATTGAGTAAGCATTTCGTTCCAGCCTTCAGGGCCGGTTAGGGTGCTGGTATAGACCTCTTCTTTTTTTACAGCTGGTGGAGGATTTACCGGTGATAAAATGCGAATTGGAACGTGCGCCGCTTCAAGCATTGCTACGTCGTTTTTACCATCGCCAAGGGCAATAGTGTTTACTTTGGTGGTATGTTGCTTTTGATATTCACTGGCCAGCCATTTAAGCGCTTGGCCTTTATCGCAATTACCTGAAATATGAATAAAACGGCCACCTTCTAGCGGAAAGGCGCCGCGATCTTTAACAACGTTTAAAAATCGCTGTTTCTCTTCGTCGCTGCCCAACCACAAAACGGGTTCGCCGAACTGACGTTTGGCCGCAAGCGATGCTGACCGCTCATCGAGACCTGTACATTCCTGAATTTCTGCAATCGACATTTTTGAAAACTGCTTATATTTACCTTCAAATTCGCTGCCAATTTTTTCCAATAGCTTAATCCAATAATTTTTATTGGAGATAAAAGCTTTGCACCAATAGCCGTCTATCCAAACCGTGCCGCTAGGCTTTTGTTTAAAAAAACCATGGGGGATGAAAATGGCGGCACCATTCTCGATAATAAACGGCCCGTCTAAGCCAATTCTTTCACGTAATGGCTGTAATTCAGCAAAGGTTTTACTGGTGGTAGGAATAACGGGAATGTCTTGTACTTCTAATGCCGTTAAAGCCGGTTTCGCCGCCTCGAAAGAGTAGGTATGGTGGTCTAACAGCGTGCCGTCCATATCGGTGAAAACAAGCGTTTTCGTCATCGTTTTACGTCCTGTTTAGTTATCGTTCTTGTTTCATCAAGATAAAACACGGTATCGCACTTTTCAGGCAAATGCGCTAATGCGTGTTCAGTGATGCGTTGGTAGTGTTGCACAAAGTTTGCCACTTCTTCATCAGACATGACGCCGTCACTATCTTTTAACGCTTTTTGGGCAAGTTTATGTTCTTGTTCTAAGCGCCATTGATAAACGCAATCGAAACTTGGCGCTTTAAGCATGATGCGATAGTCAATTTTGTCGAAGAGCGTTTGGTAATCACCGGCTAGTTCAGTGTTAACAAACGAACGCCAAATGCTTAGTGGGTCTTCAACTTCCTCGAGGTGATTGACGGGGCGTTTCAATTCGCCTGAAGCCTGAGGAGGGGCACCTACACACCACCCTTCTAGTATGATGAAATCAGGTGAAGATTCTATTACAGGCCACTGCTCCTTTGGGAATGGGTTATCCGTTGCCTTGTTAAAACGAGGTAGGGATGTTCGTGTGCCTTTGGCTAGGCTACGAAGCGTATTCAAAGCTAAAGTGACGTCGTGCGTACCCGGCACTCCGCGTGTCGCTAGAAGCGGATGCACTTTAATCGCTAGCGCGTTGCGCTGAGATTGGTCGTAGTAAAAGTCGTCAATAGACAGTGATACAACTTGTTTATTATGTACCGATGAAAGGAAAGACTCGATAAAACTGGTCAGAGTAGATTTACCCGATCCCTGACTACCGTTTATACCGACAATAAAAGGTTTTGTTGCACCTTCTTGGTGCTTTAGCAGCTGCTTACATAATGGTATGAACCATTTTTGTGCAGTTTCTGCATAGCTACTTGGCAATTGGTGCGTCGTTAAAAAGCTATGTATATCCATGTTGTCACCTTAATCAATGCAGAGTTCGCACGTTCTTCTTGATTGAGATAACAACATTTGTGCCAATCGGGGAACTTGCTAGGTACCCTAAGGATTACTTCTTATTTGCTACGATCACGGCCCGTTGTGGTGCAGGATAACCTTCTATGGTGCGAGTAATATCTTCTTGATCGAGAAAATCTTTCAAAGATTGTGATTCCATCCACGACGTTGCACGTTGTTCGTCCAGAGTAGTGTGGTTAACATCCACAACACGGATATTTTCAAATCCTAGGCGACCTAGCCATACAGAAAGAGCGGCGGTACTCGGTAAAAACCAAACGTTTCGCATTTGAGCATAGCGCTCACCGGCCATTAGCACGGTGTTTTCGTCACCATCAACAACAAGCGTCTCAAGTACTAGCTCTCCACCTTTTCTTAGCTGATCTTTAAGCTGCTGTAGAAAAGCCATAGGATCTTTGCGGTGATACAGAACGCCCATAGAAAATACGGTATCGAAGGCTTTTAGCGGCTGCATCTCTTCAATACCTAACGGCAGAAAGTGAATGTTGTCGCATGGCGTAGTGGAATTACTTATAAATTGCTTAATAGCGTGAAACTGAATAAAAAACAATTGAGTAGGATCTATGCCTATTACTTTTTCGGCGCCTTGCCCAAGCATACGCCACATGTGATAGCCGCTACCACAACCTACGTCTAAAACGTTTCGGCCTTTTAATGATGTAATGTGAGGTGCTACACGGTCCCATTTCCAGTCTGAACGCCATTCGGTATCTATATGAATCCCGTGCAGGTGAAAAGGTCCCTTACGCCATGGCATAAATTGTTTCAGCAAACCTTCTATTTGCTTTTGCGTATATTCGTTAACGTCGTCTTTTGTGCCTATCGAAACGTTCGATGAAAGATCGACATGGCTTGGTGAGGTCGATGGAAGTTTTCCGAGCATCCGGCACCATTTATCAAACTCGCCGTGTTTGGCGTTTCGCTGCCAGTCGTCCATTTGGGCAGGAAGGGTTTGTAGCCAATGCGAAAGAGGGCTGTCTATCAATGATTTGTAACAATCGTTGAACCATGTCTGTTCTAGTTTGCTCATAGTCTTCTTTATATGTATTGAAATCGAAATAACGCGAAGTCTGAAATGCGCTTGCGCCTAACTTTTGATGGCGACCATGGACGTAAAGTTATAGCACTTGTACCACATCACTACATCTGTAAACCCTACTTTTTTAAGGCGCGTTTCATGTTCACTGAAGGTGTCGGTTAACATGACTTTCTCTAGCGCTGCGCGCTTTTGACTTACTTCTAGCTCGCTGTATCCATTGTCGCGTTTAAATTGGTGGTGTAAATCTACAAGCAATTCGTTTCCATTGAGGGTAGGGTGACGAATTTTCTCTGACAATACTAAAATACCGCCTGGGTTTAACCCATCGTAAATGCGTTTTAATAGTGCTTCGCGGTCAGCTGGTGGAATAAACTGTAAGGTAAAGTTCATCACAACCATGGAGGCGTTTTGTATCTCAATATTTTGGGCGTAGCCATGCTTTATGGAAATAGGATTTGGAAGTGAAAACGTTTGAACAACACGCTTGCAGCGTTCAACCATTGCTTCAGATGCGTCTACACCTATTATTTCACACGTTTTGCTTGGCAGCGCCCTGGCAACAGATAAACTCGCTGCACCTAAACTACAACCAAGGTCATAAACCACGGAATTTGAAGTGACTGCAGTTTTAGCCAATTCGCCTATGGTGTGAACAATGGTTTCGTATCCAGGAACTGAACGCTGAATCATATCAGGAAACACATCAACGACAGACTCATCAAATTTAAAGTCATCTACTTTATTGAGTGCCTTTGCATAAATATTATCGTGTTTCTTCACTGTGAATCTTCAATTAGCCAATTTGGGGCGCAATTTTACCGTCTGGTACGTAAATGCCAATGGAAAACGCTAAATTTGTTAGTTTTTTACAGTATTTTTCAGTATTAGGTCTTTTCGTTAATGGTCTAAAGTATTAATCTATACTCATAATAGAAAAAGGAAGCAGTAACGCTAATGACGAGAATTCTAGTAGCAGACGATCACCCATTGTTTCGCGAGGCATTGAGCGGCGCGTTGGAACCTTACTTTGAAAATGCACAAATAATCCAAGCCGGAAGTTTGGACGATGCATTGGCAAAACTTAATGAATTCGACGGCGTTGAGTTAGTGCTTCTTGATCTTAACATGCCAGGCGGTGAATACTTCAACGGCCTTATCACCCTTCGCGAGCAATATCCGAATATCCCTATCGGGGTGGTTTCAGGCAGCGATACGGTTGAAGTGGTAGCTCAGGTAATGAGCTTAGGCGCACAGGGCTTTATTCCTAAAGTATCTGAAACCCGTGAAATTGCACAAGCTATCGTAGATATCATCGACGGCAAAAAGTGGCTTCCGGAAGGTATGGAAGAAGAGCTTGAGAAAGTTGATGATGAATTGAAAGTACTTCTCCAGCGTTTCCGTGAGCTAACACCAAAGCAAATTCAGGTTCTTTCATACTTAAGGGCCGGCTTGATGAATAAGCAGATAGCTCATGAAATGAATGTTACCGAAGCAACGATTAAAGCGCATATCAGTGCCATACTGCGTAAACTAGAGATTAATACTCGTACGCAGGCTGTGTTATTGATGGACAAGCTTCAGCTTAGCTAAGTAAGTTTTGCCTTAAAAAAAACCGGATTAATCATCCGGTTTTTTTGTCTTTAAAGTTCTGTTTTTAAAATAATATTGCCGCTCTCGGTTACAATGTCTAAACCTTTATCAGGTACATGATCAAATTTCTTTTGGCGTTTCAAGAGTAACGTCGTTGATGAGTTATCGTCTTTTAAAGAAGTAGTAGTGTCCGCTAACTTAGTTAGATACACCGCCCAGTATTCAACGTGAGGTGTTGAATAGTCTTTATAAAAAGCAACACCAATTTGGTCTTGCTCTTCATAAAACGGAAGTTCGCCTAACAAGTGCTGTCGATGAGAGTTAGACCTTTTCAATGCGTACCAAACATCAACAGCCGTAGTGTACCCGCCCGCTAACGCTTCAACTTGGTTGCTCATAGCCTTACCATAATATTCAGGTAGAGTGAGCCCCGCATTTCGAATGCGAGTGTTAGGGCTACCACCTAAAAAATGTGAAACTAAGCCTCTGTCGGCCATATCTTTCACTTTGACTTCAGCTAATTCAACGAGTGTCGGGTTGCACTGCAGCAGATTGCGTTTTTGCCCTTTATCGTTAGCAATAAGTAAAGACAAGGCTTGAGCTTGCTCAGTATTACCACAGGTAACGGGGTTGGCGAAGCTAGTACTTTGGGCAATCAGAGCAATTAGCGTAGCTATAATGAATTTTTGACAAAAAAGGCCGCTTTCGCGGCCTTTTATTCTGGGGATTGAACTAAGCAGCTTTACCACCTCGTTTCTTAGCAGCTGACGTTGAGTTAACTTTAGCTACTAACTCTTCGTGATCGAAATCATCAACGTTAATGGTGCGAAGTCGTCCTGCTTCTGTCTTGCGTAGCAAGTTCGCTTCTTCTTCGTTAATAACATCTTCAGCTAATGCCTCATCAGCCAGTACGTCCAATCGAGTGAACGGTAGCTTGGCTTTCTTGTGTTTACAAATGCGCTCAAAGATAGGCTCACTCGCTAATACATCGTCAAGTGTTTGTTCTAGGTCGCCAAACAAACTGCCTTCCTCGCGTGTTAGATACTGGCCATAGCCTAAACGGCTACGTGCAGTTGAAGGCGTTTGAAGCATTTGTGCAATAGCATGCTCTGTTTTATCAGAAGGCTTGCCAATACGACGACCAAACGGAATTACCATAACGCGAAGCGCTGCCGCAATTGCACGGTTAGGGAAGTTCGCTAAGAAGTCATCAATTGCTGTCTCAATGTCGTGCAATGTGGTTTGCATCGCCCAATGAAGAAGCGGAAGATCTTCTTTCAAGCGTCCTTCTTCGTCGAAGCGCTTCAAAGTAGTGCTGCCCATGTAAAGGCCACTTAAAATATCACCTAAACGCGCAGATAAACGCTCGCGACGCTTAAGGTCACCACCAAGTACACCCATAGAAACATCAGTAAGAAGTGCTAGGTTAGCGCTATAACCTTGAAGCAGTTTATAGTAACGCGCTGTTTCATCAGTAAATGGAGCACTGCTAAACGCACCATTAGTTAGTGAGAACCAAATACTGCGCACAGTATTAGCTACTGCAAAGCCGATATGACCGAATACTGCCTTATCAAACGCTTGAAGCGCCTCTTTCTTGTCTTCAATAGATGCAGCTTCAATTTCTTTAAGCACATAAGGGTGACAACGCATCGCGCCTTGACCGAATATCATCATGTTACGAGTAAGGATGTTTGCACCTTCAACCGTAATTGAAACAGGTACACCTTGATAGCCGCGACCCAAATAGTTGTTTGGCCCAAGCATTACGCCCTTACCGCCGTGAACATCCATCGCGTCGTTGATGACTTGACGCATTTTTTCGGTTAAGTGGTACTTACAAATTGCTGAGATAACAGAAGGTTTCTCGCCTAGGTCAACACCCACTGTTGAAAAGCGCGTTACACCATCCATCAAGTAGGCATTACCACCAATACGCGCAAGCATTTCTTCAACACCTTCCATATGGCCTACAGGCATACGGAATTGACGACGAATACGTGCATATGCACCTGTTGCAAGTGAAACAGATTTTGCGCCACCAGCAGCAGACGAAGGTAGGGTAATACAACGTCCTACTGATAAACATTCTACAAGCATGCGCCATCCGCGACCCGCCATCGCTGGACCACCGATAATGTAATCGATAGGTACAAAGATTTCTTCACCCTTGATAGGTCCATTCTGAAATGGTGTATTAAGAGGGAAGTGGCGACGACCAATTTCTAGACCTTTAGTATCGCGAGGGATAAGCGCGCAGGTAATACCAGGCTCTTTGTTATCGCCAAGAAGACCTTCAGGATCTTGCAGTTTAAAAGCGAGGCCGATAACGGTAGCCACAGGTGCAAGAGTGATATAGCGCTTGTTAAAGGTAAGGCGCATACCCAGTACTTCTTCACCGTTCCATTCGCCTTTACAAACAACACCAACATCAGGAATTGCACCAGCATCAGAACCAGCTTCAGGACCAGTTAATGCGAAACAAGGGATTTCTTCACCCGCTGCAAGACGAGGTAGATAGTGATCTTGTTGCTCTTTCGTACCATAGTGTTGTAGTAGTTCGCCCGGGCCTAGTGAGTTTGGCACACCAACCGTGCTCGATAGTACCGCACTTACGCCTGCAAGCTTTTGCAGAACACGTGATTGTGCGTAGGCTGAAAATTCAAGACCGCCATATTCTTTCTTTATAATCATGGCAAAGAATTTGTGTTCTTTCAAAAACTGCCAAATTTCAGGAGGTAGGTCTGCATCTTTGTGGTTAATTTGCCACTCATCGACCATAGAGCAAACTTTATCACAAGGCCCGTCTAAGAATGCCTGTTCTTCTGCTGTTAGGCGACCTTTAGGGATGCGGTGAAGCTTGTCCCAGTCCGGCTTACCGCTAAAGATATCGCCGTCCCACCAAACGGTGCCCGCGTCGATAGCTTCTTGTTCTGTGCTCGACATTTCCGGCATAACCTTGCGATAGAAGGCAAGCAGCTTTTTAGAAATGTGCTGTTTTCTGATATTAGCAAGCGTGAACGGCAGTGTTAAAGCAAGGAACACTACCCAACCTAGCAGGCCGATATCACCGAAAAGGGTGCCTAAAATCATAACACCTGCGCCCATGGCAACAGCTGTTACCAAGCTGGTACGCTGATAGCTAGCAATCGCTAGTGTCAGAACGACCAGTAAAAACCATATAAAATCTGCCATACTTCACTCCTGAAAGGCGTTAAACGTTACACTTGTCATTTCCTCGGTTCTATAAAAACGCTTCAAAAAAAGTCGTTAACAATCGAGGTCTGACCAGCATGCTGTAAACCTATTATTTAATAGGGCAAAGATCAAGATTTTTACATGAATATTCTATTAACAACGACATAAATAATAGGGTAGTGGGCATCACTACTTATAAGTATAGTCGCTACTTATATTGGGCGATTGAAAATGTGAATTGCGACTGTTTTAAAGTGGGTAAGCAGCAGACGTGCAACATATGTTTGTTAATAAAAAAGCACGCCTAAATCTTATTTAAAGCGTGCTTTATTGCATGTTGAATAAGTTGTTACAAAACGAGCTGTATCGTTTTAGTACACTTCACAGTATTTCAAACGACTTGAGCTTGATATCACCTTGCTCATCACCGTCTTTAAACTGCTGAAGTCTAACCAGTGTATAGTTTAGCGATGGTGCGAACCAAGCAAAGGTTTCACGTTTCTTCGATTCCCTAATGAGCTTTACTTTAACTGCTTCAACTTTTCCAAACGGCAGCGACAATACTTCTTTATCTACTACCTGCACGCCATAGTGGCGTAGCTGCCCACGATAATTAACAAAGTTATAGTCTAGCGACTTTTTACCTGCGGCTAGCTGTTTGGCCAAATCTATCCGATAAATTTGATTATCAAATTCACCATTCCAGTCGAAGGTTTCGCCATTTTCGACTTCAATTTTACCTTGTCCTTGCTGACTGAATGTTACTTTAAGCTCTTTATCCGGCCCAGTTCCTGAGCGGTTATAGTAATACTCAGAGGGCACAACCGTATCTTCGTTTACCGTGAAGATAGAGTGCTCGCTGCGTTTGTCTGACAAGAAAAACTTCGAAACCTTGGATGTATAAATTAAGGAATATTGTTGGTTGCCTAAATTCGAAAGCTCAATATTCGCTTCGCCTACGTCGTCACCCCATTTGTAAGCGGTATAAGTAGCCTTATAAGGCTGAAGCGATAGTTCAGTTTCCTCGGCATGGGACATTGTTTGTGCGTTCCCTGAGATGGATACCGCTAACAGTGCACCAACAGCAAAAGGCTTAATCGCTTGCATAACCAGATTCTGGTAGTTCTTGCTCATCTAAAACTGCCTTATTGTTTTGCATCGATAATCGACCAGCACTAAACCATGATAGTACTAGCGGATAGATGCGGCGTTCTTGTTCCTGAACACGCTCAGCCAAGTCACTAGCTGTGTCTTCATCAAACACAGGCACACGACTTTGAATGATAACCGGGCCACCATCAAGTTCAGGTGTAACAAAGTGTACACTTACACCGTGCTCTTTATCTCCATTGTCAATGGCTCGCTGATGCGTATTCAAACCTTTGTACTTCGGCAACAAAGATGGGTGAATGTTCACTAATTTTCCAGCAAAGCTATCGACAAACTCTGGAGTTAAGATGCGCATAAAGCCAGCAAGTACAACACAGTCTGCGCCAAAAGCATCAATTTGTGCCTTGAGTGCTTCGTCATAAGACTCTCGAGTATCAAAACCAGTGTGATCAAGACACACGGCTTCGATACCTGCTTCTCTTGCGCGCTCAAGGCCATAAGCGTTAGGGCGGTTGCTAATTACGCCGCTGATTTTCGCGTTAAGACGGCCGCCTTTTATTTCATCAATAATGGCCTGCAAGTTACTGCCATTACCAGAAATAAGTACGCATATTTTGGTTACACTGCTACTCACGCGTTGATCTCTACTTGCTCTTCGCCGTCTTTTGCAGCGATGTCACCAATAACCCACGCATTTTCACCATGTTGCTTAAGGATGTTTAGGGCTGCATCGGTATCGCTTTCATCAACAACGATAACTAAGCCAACACCACAGTTGAAGGTGCGGTACATTTCATGGCGCGTTACGTTACCGTTTTCTTGTAGCCAAGAGAAGATAGCAGGCCATTCCCACGAACTTTCATCAATTACCACTTTCGCATCTTCAGGAAGTACGCGTGGGATGTTTTCCCAGAAGCCGCCGCCTGTTATGTGTGAAATTGCACTAACTTGAACCTCTTCAAGCAAAGCCAATACCGACTTAACGTAAATGCGAGTAGGCTCAAGTAACTGGTCAATGATTGGCTTACCGTTTAGGCTAGCATTTACATCAGCGCCGCTTACTTCGATGATTTTTCTTACTAAAGAATAACCGTTTGAGTGTGGGCCCGACGAACCTAAAGCAATGAGCTTTTGGCCTGGTTTAACCTTCGTGCCGTCAATAACGTTATCAGCCTCAACTACACCAACGCAGAAGCCTGCAATGTCGTAATCGCCATCGTGGTACATGCCGGGCATTTCAGCAGTTTCACCGCCAATAAGCGCACAACCCGCCTGTTCACACCCTGCACCAATACCGGTAACCACTGAAGCTGCAACGTCAACATCAAGCTTACCTGTAGCATAATAGTCTAGGAAAAATAGCGGTTCAGCACCTTGCACTATAAGGTCGTTAACACACATTGCCACAAGGTCAATGCCTACACCGTCATGACGATTCGCATCCATTGCCACTCTTAGTTTAGTACCTACACCGTCAGTACCTGATACAAGTAGCGGCTTTTTGTATTTGGTAGGTAGTTCGCAAAGTGCACCAAAACCACCCAAATTACCTTTTACTTCAGGTCTATGGGTTTTCTTGGTAACTGATTTGATGCGTTCAACAAGTTGATTGCCTGCATCGATATCTACGCCTGCATCTTTGTAACTTAAAGAGGTTTTATTTTCGCTCACGGTTGGGCCCTGAAACTAAGAGGTAGAAAACCGCGGATTCTACCAGCAAGTCGGCACAAGTCCAATTTGTGACGGCTATTTTATGCGCTTTTTGATCTTTTTTATTTTAAGGGTGAAATTAAACTGAATATAAAAGACAATAGAACGCTAGTTTTTGGTGAACATCTTGCTACATAAAATGTCTTGCTCTGATATTAAGAGTGAACAAAGTGAATGGTGGGCTGCTTTCAAGCGTTTTTTGAAATGTGTTTGGCTCATGGTTGGGTAGGTAAGGAATTGATTTTTAGAGAGTATGGAGTGTCAATGTTGACGGCAGTAATGCGTAACACCAATAAGGCAAATAAGCAGAGAGTAGGTTTAAAACGTATACTGAGTGCTTCTCTTGTTGCAATACTTAGCTACAGTGCAGTTACGCATGCCGCTCAGCGCGTAGTTGTTAATGAAGCGCAAGTCCAAGTTGAAGACCAAACACAGCGCACTCAGCAAACAGCACTCAAAAAAGCGCTAAAGCAAGTATTTATTAAAATGTCGGGCAGCACGAGTGTACTTGACAACGCCGGTGTCAGAGCAGCATTAACATCACCTCAATCGCTACTGCGCTCATATCGCTTTGCGTTTGATAAAAACAGAACCTACTACATCGCTGAATTCGACCAAGCAAAACTTAATGAGATTCTGCAGCGCGAATTGCTACCGCTTTGGGGCGACAGACGCCCCGAGACTATAGTGTGGCTGGCACAGGAAGATGAAAGCGCAACGCGTACCATCCTTGATGAGTCACTCGATACTGAGCTACAGCAAGCACTGAAACAGACTGCTAAAGAGCGTGGCGTGCCCCTCAGCCTGCCTCTAATGGACTTAACAGACAGCGTTAATATTTCTACTTACGATGTATGGGGACGATTTGTAGAGCCGCTTCGTAAAGCTTCAATGCGATATAGCGTGGATAACATTATCGGCGCCAGAGTGTATCGCAATGACCCAAATGCGATACCGGAATTACCCGAAAATATTGTGCCGTCAGGTACAGTGGAATCATTAGATAATGTGCTCGATGATGAAGCGCAGGCTAGACGCCAATATGATCAATCAACCGATTCAACTAACGCAGAAACGAATTCGTTGCTTGGTAGTGGTGAAGGCCCAATAAACGAGAACGATGCTGTTACTGGTCAGCCTAGCGGAAATGGTGAAAAACCATTGCCTGTAGAACAAATAGAAAATACAACAGTACCATTTACAATGAACGAATTTGCCAATTACGCTAAGCGAGCAGATGAAGGCGACTTTGCGCTGGATTGGGTTTTCATCGGCGGTGGTAAAGTAAGTTACGGTAGCATTTATGGTGATTCACCGGAAGCTTTGGGCAATCAACTGGTAGACGCGTATTCAAATTATCTATCATCGCTTTACGCCGTTGTGGGGATCGAGGAGTCTGAACGCGAGGTTATCAAAATCTCAATCGCTAACGTTGGTACCATTGCAAGCTATGCCAGTGCCACAGACTATTTAAACAGCTTAAGTGTAATCGAAAACGCAACCCTCGTAGAGCAATCAGGTACGGTGGCCACTTATTCGTTAACTTTAGTGGGTACGGTCGATGATTTACTTAACAGCGTTAAGTTAGAAAATAAACTACGTCCTGTAACCGACGCTTACGGGCAAACTGTTAACGGAAACAGTTTCTATTGGAGCAATTAAATTAGCATGCAGCTGCCTTTGCCCGTAACGCTACCTGTAGACGAAAATTTTGATAGTTTCGTTTCTACGGGTAACGAAGAAGTGGTTTCAGTGCTAGAGCAAATTTCAGAAGCGCTACCACTTTGGCGAGATACCTCAAAGTTGAGTGCTTTGGCTTCATTACAACTTCCACTGCTAACCTTATTAGGCAGCAGTGCAGTAGGCAAAAGTCACCTACTGTTTGCCACCTGCCATCAATTAGCAGGCAGAACAGTCAATCACCTGTACTTAAATCTTAATGACTACAAAGCGTGGTCGTTAGATATTTTCGAAGGGTTAGAAAACCTGTCGCTTATAGCATTAGACAACATACACGCTATAGCTGGTGATAAGCGCTGGGAAGAAGCGCTGTTTGATTTATTCAATCGTGTTATGGAAGCTAAACAAGCCATGGTAATTTGTACCAGCCATTTGGGTCCATCAAACCCGGCATTCGTGCTTCCTGACTTGCGTTCCCGCTTGGCGTGGGGTGTTATTTATCACGTTAATCAGCTTGATGATAGCGGTCGTGAAGAGGCGGTACGCCTGCGCGCTGAAGAGCGGGGCCTTAAGCTTTCAAACCAAGCACTGCAGTTTCTACTGCATCACAGCGAACGAGATCTAAAGAGCCTCATGTCTTTGCTTGCCCGCCTAGACACACGCTCACTCCAAGAACAAAAACGCCTATCGGTGGGCATGGTTAAGCGCGAGCTTAACCTAAATTAGCTAAAGCGCGAGCTTAACCTAGATTAGCTAAGCGGGAGCTTAACCTAGATTAGCTGAGCGGGAGCTTAACCTAGATTAGCTGAGCGGGAGCTTAAACTAGATTAGCTAAGCGGGAGCTTAACCTGAATTAGCTAAAGTGCAGATTTATGTCCACTACAAAAAGCCAGTTGCCAGATAGAGTCCAATACGGGTGAAAAGCTTAGAGAAACGCTGTATCACCCAACCGCTACTGTTGCCCTTGCTCAAAACGCGCTTTTTCTTCTTTCATTTCTTCTTTGAGCTTTTTAATGCCTAGCCCCAGTTCGCGACCACGTTTTCTCGCAAAGGCGCTGCATCCAACAAACATGCCGGTGCACAAAATAATTTCTACTACCGCATACCAGCGCTCAGCAGGCACAGCGTAGGCAACGGTACACCCGTGAATGAGGTAAAATAAGACTACAAAATTCGCCCAAGCGTGAGTGTATGGCTTGCCTTTTAATACGCCCCAATAGGGTAACAATAAGGGTAGAATATAAAATAGGGCAATAAAGACTGGGGAGTAAGTATGCTCTTTAGTAAATGTAAATTGCCAGAGCGTTATCCATATGATTAGCCCAGTATGACTGATAAGTGCTAGATAGCGAAAGAAACGCGTATCTGGTGCCATGTTTATTCTCCGAAGAAATCAGGTTTTAATTTTTATCTAAACGTTGTGGCGATACGCGTTTGTCGTATCGCAAATCAATCGTTATTCGCCAGTCTCTTTGCAAACGTCGCCAAACGCTTACCTTGAGCAAAGCACAGTGCTTTTTCATCCGCGCTTAGTTGCTCTGGTGCACTTAAACTGTGGTGCGCGACATGTGTTACACCATAAGGGCTACCGCCCATAGTTGTGTTGTGCAGTTCTGGTTCGCTGTATGGAAGACCGCAAATTACCATACCGTGATGAATAAGCGGTATCATCATAGACAACAGCGTGGACTCTTGGCCACCGTGCATGGTTGATGACGAAGTAAAAACGCAGGCCGGTTTATCAATCAGTGTACCCTTCAACCATTGGCTGCTTGTCGAGTCTAAAAAGTGTTTAACTGGCGCGGCCATGTTGCCAAAGCGAGTAGGGCTACCAAGAGCCAACGCGCTACATTGTTCAAGTTCCTGAAGTGTAACCTCGGGGACTACACTTGCAGCATCTTTTGACACATCTTCAGAGGTGCTACTCGATTCGTTAATACTTTTAACCGTGCGCACTATAACCGGCACATTTTGTGACGATATTCCCTGGGCGATAGCATCGGCTAAACGCTTGGTACTGCCATGTCGACTGTAATAAAGTACAAGAACGGGTTGCACTACAAAATATCCAATACCGATTCAGGCGGTCGACCGATACGTGCCTTCTCACCTTTAATAACAATAGGACGTTCTATTAGTTTCGGCGTCTGAGCCATGGCGTTGAAAAGTGCTTCATCAGATAATTCTTCGTCACCTAAATTAGCTTCTTTGTACTCTTTCTCTTTTGTACGCATCATATCCCTAACCGATTCAAGGTTAAGTTTTTTAAATATCGCTTTAAGCCCTTGTGCATCTAGGGGATGTTTTAAATATTCAACCACCACTGGCGCTTCACCTTTTTCTTCGAGTAGCGCAAGTGTTTGTCTGCTCTTAGAACAGCGTGGATTATGAATAATAGTAATGTCTGACATATAGGCCCCTTTTCAAAGTTTTTACTTTTGGCGCGAACTATTGCGTTTTTGCTTCTTAATATCAAGCAGTTTACGCCTAGTTGTTAATAAAGTGCGCAATATACCTCTGCATCGTGCTAAATCAGAAAGGAGCTTAACGAAGGGTGTTTCAAATTCTATTAGAGAAGGGGTGAAGAATCTGGCACTATGGCAAAAACAAATGTAATTAGAGGGTTGCATGTCGTTCTCACTTTTAAACAGCAATGTGGGCAAAACTAAACCGCTTCTTCTTATCATTCTTTTTACTATTGCTGCCTTAGCTGGGCTCTTTACCTATCAGAGTCTTCAGAATGATTTTGAAACCTTGGATGGGGAAAAATATAGTTGGAGTGGCCTTAAAGGACAATGGGTAATTGTGAACTACTTCGCGCCTTGGTGTGCCCCATGCCTTCGAGAAATGCCAGAACTGGCGTTGTTTCATCAATCCTTGCCAAATGATACCCAGCTGTTCGCAATTAATTACGACCCCAAAACAAAGGCTGAACTGACAGCCATGATAAAGAAGCACGACATTGCAGTGCCAGTTGTCATTAGTTCTTCTGATACTAAACTACCGATGGATAAGCCCCCATATTTACCGGCCACTTTTATTGTGGGCCCAAATGGGAATATAAAAGATACGATAATGGGGGAAGTGACAGCAGCGAAATTGCGCCAGCGCCTTAGTGAATTAAAAAGCGCTGAGCAAGATTGATTTAAGTTAAGTGAAAAAGGTAAGGGGCGACGGCAATTCTACTATATAGCCCACTAGAGCCGCTCTAAGCGCTCTTCCTGGTCGCGGAATTGCTTTATGCGAGCCCTAATTCGCTGCTTGGCAAGGTGGTTGTCACCTGCAAAATTGTATGCATATTGAAGTTCATCTACTGCGCGATTGTATGCACCATAAAGGGCATAGACTTCCGCTTTACTTTGATGCATTTGCGAAAACTGTTTGGACTTTTGATACGCTTCACTCATTAACTGGTGTGCGAGCTGGTAATCTTTCCTTACCAGTAGAAAATCTTTAAGTAACGAAATAGCGTCGTCGTACTTGTGTGCACTAATGTAGGCATTCGCCTGATTTAGCGCCAAAACCTGATTTCTCGGGTTATGCTGAACGTGAGGTGTTAGCATTTCTACCGCTTTTAAAGGTTGCCCTAAAGAGATGTAAATGTCAGTCATAGCATCGAGATAAAAAAGATTATCTTTATCGCCGGCAATAAGCTTATCCATTATTTTTTTGGCTTTATCAATTTGTTCGTTTCGCATGTAGGCGAGTGCCAAGCCGTAAAGCGATGCCTCTTTACTCCGCTGAACATCTTGGTCTACCGCGGCTTCAAAATATTCTATTGCGTAATCAGCTTTAAACGAATAGCGCGCTTTTATTCGCGCTTTTGCCAATTCAAACTGCTTATTTATAGGAAGGTAACGTCGAGGGTAATCTCCGGCGCGGTTCCTTGCGTCAGCAATACGAGTTTCGGTCAAAGGGTGAGTCAGAAGTCGTGCAGGCGGTCGGGAAACCATACGGTACTCTTCCGCCATTGTAGAAAAGAAAGAAGCAGCAGCGCTTGGATCAAAACCTGCTCTTGCCAGCATAGCAATACCAATTCGGTCTGCTTCTTGTTCATTTGTCCGTGTATAGTCAATTTGGAGCTGGGCCGATGCCGCGGAACCTGCCTGCATGGCCGCAATCCCGGCTTCAGGATTAGCCATTGCAATGAGTACACCACCAATAAGCGAAGCCAGAGCTAAAGGCGATGAGCGCCGCTGCGCCTGCATACGTCGCGCTATGTGACGCTGGGTAACGTGAGATATTTCGTGAGCAAGTACTGAAGCCAATTCGCTTTCGTTTTTAGCCCTGCGCATTAACCCTGTATGTACTCCGATATGACCACCGAAAAACGCAAACGCGTTTATGGCGTCATTGTTAACCCAGAAAAACTCAAAGGGGAACTTTGCGTTGTCGGCATGGACAACTAAGCGGTTGCCAATATCTTGCAAATATTCATCCAATACGGGGTCTGAGATAACCGGGCTTTGCCCGCGCATTTGGCGCATTACGGCATCGCCTACAATCATTTCCTTATCAAGTGATATAGCATCGGAGGCAACCACACCTATTTCGGGGAGCGCATTCTTATTATTGTAATTGGCATCTTGTGCAACAGCCGTTAGGCTCGATGTGAGCACGAAGGAAAGGGCAACTAAAGATGCTGAAAAATATTTTCTCATGAACCTACAATTATTGTACATGTTTAATACTGCATAACGCTTAGAGCACTAAGTAGCTAAACAGTTTCAAATTTTATTATTTTCTTAAACTCACTTTTCAAGTAAATGAGATTACAAATACATTGTTGTCTAAAAAATACATGCCAAATGAAAACTCGACCGAACTTTAACATTTGACTAGGCTTGCCACTTGCTCCGCTTATATTACGACAAGTTAACCTAGTTTATTTAACAACTGTCTATAATGATACTCTACACACTAATAGTAATACTGTAAAAACATCATACCAGTTTGATTTTGAAAGATTCTTAACTACTACTTATTGCTAATTGCTAGTGCTATAAACTATGATGCACGTCCTATTCTTAGTTATTTCTAGGCGTTTCTATGATTAGCGTTTTTGGTCGATGGTACCGACGCAAATTTTCCGATCCTGATGCGGCAATGCTGCTCATTTTGATTCTTTTAACCACAACAGTATTGTTGTTGTGGGGCGGGCTAATTATGCCTGTGCTTGTCGCTGCGGTTATAGCTTATCTGCTTGATTGGCCGGTAAGTCGTTTAGTACATGTTGGGGTCAGTCGCACTTTGGCATGCGGTGTGGTTATGCTCGGCTTTATCACTATCACGATTTTAACCTTGATTGGATTGGTTCCAATTATCTCCAAACAGAGCGTGAACCTGATTCAAGAAACGCCATTAATTTGGCAAAAGGCCCAAGAGTGGATCTTAACGTTACCTGATAAATACCCAGATTACGTACAGGTGTATCAAATCCATCAGATGATGGAGGGGTTAAATGAAAAGCTAGTAGAGGTAGGAGAAACCCTTATTTCCGCTTCGTTCAGCAATATTGCTAATTTAGCCGCACTGCTAGTATATATGGTGCTAGTGCCCTTAATGGTATTTTTCATGTTGAAAGACAAGCTTTTCTTTCTAGACAGTATTTCTCGGTTATTGCCAAAAGAACGCCGCTTAATTACACAGGTGGGTCATGAAATGAACTCTCAAATTGCTAATTATATTCGCGGCAAAGTGATTGAGATTATTATCGTTGGCGTAGTGAGCTGTGTGACTTTTGTTCTTATGGACTTGCGTTACGCCATTTTGCTTGGAGTTTTAGTCGGCTTTTCTGTACTTATCCCGTATATCGGTGCTGCCGTGGTCACAATACCCGTTGCCGTTGTTGCAATGTTTCAGTGGGGGATATCACCAGAGTTTTGGTATCTAATGATTGCTTACGGCATTATTCAGGCGTTAGATGGTAATTTACTGGTTCCGCTATTATTCTCTGAAGCGGTTAGTCTTCACCCGCTTTACATTATTGTTGCTGTTTTAGTCTTTGGTGGCCTCTGGGGCTTTTGGGGTGTGTTTTTCGCGATCCCGCTTGCAACGCTTGTGAAAGCCGTCGTTACGGCATGGTCAAGCAATCCTGTTGCAATTCCCGAAGAGGCAAAGTAGTCATTGTTACGCATAAAAAAGCCCCGACAACACAGCGCTACCGGGGCTTTTTTGTTAGCACTAAAATCTAGCTGTTCAGGTAATCAAGAACGACGGTGTGGTGTTCTTTTGTTTTGAATTTATTGAAAACATGCTCAATTACACCGTTCTCGTCTATCAGAAAAGTTTGGCGATGAATGCCATCATATTCTTTACCCATAAACTTTTTAGGTCCCCACACACCAAATGCATCGGCAACAGCGTGGTCTTCATCAGAAAGCAGAGTAAAATTAAGGTTTTCTTTTTCAATAAACTTAGGCAGGCGTTTAACGGCATCTGGGCTTACACCTAACACAACCACGTTTTTTGCAGTCAGTTCATCATTAACATCGCGTAAACCCTGTGCTTGAGTTGTACAGCCTGGCGTCATTGCCTTAGGGTAAAAATACACGAGTACTTTTTTACCCGCGTAATCTGTCAAAGATACGGTTTCGTCATTTTGGTTCTGCAATGAGAATTGTGGAGCTTTATCACCAGCTTGTAACGTTTTCATTGGGATCCTTTTTATGTTTGTCTACTACTTTGCCTGTCACGTTTAACGATTCGAACAGGGACATTAGATCAGATTCTAAAACATCGATATTTTCATCTGAGGTAAGCGAAACAATAAATTTGCATCGCATGTTGTCTTTACCAGTGGCTTTGTCTTTGTATGTACGTTGTCTAAACGCACTAATCATGGCGTCTCGCTCTGCGAAAAAACCGGTAACGGCTTTAATTAGACCCGTTTCGTCTTGACCACTAAATTCAACATTAAAGAGGTGCGCGAGATTTTGCTTTTCATGGTGACTTGTTCGCTTCATCATTGACAGCAAATCAAGGCGCTGAAACAACGCAGGCAGTATACACTCTGCTTTGGTAATGGCAGTTTGCGTTCCCTCAATGATCATAGTCAACGAAAACTCTTTGCCATAAATAGCTTGTCTGCTATCTAGAATATTGCACTGAGCTTCTGATACCGTAGTTGCAATTTCGCTTAGGATGCCAGTGTTGTCTGTACCTAAAATGGTAACGATAAGTTGTTGTTTCGACATCTTCTTCACTTCAATGTTAATAATGACGCGATGTTAGCACAGAGTTTTTTTAGAAGTCAGCGCCTTTTTCTTGCGTTTGAATAAGATATTGTCAAATTCTTGTCATTTTACATGCGCTATTACTTGTGTTTAAGCACCGACATAATTACCATGTGCGCTCACATTTTGCGGAGAGATTATGTTTACTGGTAGTTACGTAGCACTCGTCACGCCGATGCTCGAAAACGGCGATATCGATTACAAGTCTTTAGAGAAGCTTGTGAAGTTTCATGTAGAGCAGGGCACTCATGGTATTGTGTCTGTTGGAACTACGGGTGAGTCAGCAACGCTACCGTTTGATGAACATATTAACGTGGTCAAAGAAACAGTAGCAATGGCGTCAGGTGCTATCCCAGTTATTGCGGGTAGTGGTGCAAACTCTACCGCGGAAGCCATTTTTCTTACCGAGCAATTAGGTGCGACAGGTATTGACGGCTTCTTAAGCGTAGTGCCTTATTACAATAAGCCACAACAGGCTGGTATGATTGCCCATTTCAACGCTATCGCCGATGCCAGCGACTTGCCGGTGATTCTTTATAATGTACCGGGGCGCACCGTCGCTGACATGCTTCCTGAAACCGTTGCAGAATTATCAACCCACAAGAATATTGTTGGCCTTAAAGACGCGACTGGTGATATTGCTCGATTAAAAGAAACCCAGCCCCTCGTGCCGGAAGATTTTGTTATTCTTAGTGGCGACGATGGCACAAGTGCTGAATTTATGTGTGAGGGTGGACATGGTGTCATTTCGGTCACCGCTAATATCGTACCTAAGGCCATTGCGCAGATGTGCGAAGCAGCCCTCAATAAAGAATTTGATAAATGTCGAGAGATCGACGAAAAAATCAAGCTATTGCACAGTGACCTTTTCATTGAGCCAAACCCTGTAATGCCGAAGTGGGCGTTATACAAAATGGGGATGATGAAAAGTGCTGTTATGCGATTACCTATGGTTTTACCGGAACTATCAAGCCAAAAACGTATCGAAGAACTACTAAAAAAATACGCATTGATTTCTGGGTAATAAGGAATACAGATGAAAAGAACGCTGGCTATAGCAAGTTCAGTAGCGATGGTTGCACTTGCAGGTTGTTCAAGCCAAATAGATAGAAAGACTGCGTCAGGTAACTACGGGTACTTAAAAACTAAAGAACAAAAGACGTTAGAAGTACCGCCTGGCTTAGATGCACCTAGTTTTTCAAGAGACTTTGCTTTACCTGAGGTTGGCAAAGAAGCAGACCCTTCGCTGGTAGGTAAGAACTTGATGGTTCAATCTCCTGCGCTGGTTCTTCCTCTAGTTACTGGTTCTCACGTTGAAGAAGGTAAGAGTTCGGCAACCATTTGGTTCGACCAAGTTGACGATAGCCAACCGCTAAGCCAAGCGATCTGGAACTCATTATTAAGTTTCTTAGATGAGCAGGGAATAGGTGTAGATAGCTTCAGCCCTGAAGATAAAGTTTTGGTCACCGACTGGATGGTCATGACTAAAGAAATCGACGGCCCGTGGTATAGTTTTACAGATGAAGAAAGTGAAATAGGTCGTCGCTTTGAATTCAGCCTGGACGTTAAACCTCATGGGCGTAGCGCTGCACTAACGGTTGATTTAAAAGACTACATGCAAACAATTGGTAAAGATGTAGTTGCAGAAGCTTCTTCTATGGAAGAACGCCGTGAAGAAGTTGAGGTATTGAACCAGGTTATTGGTCATTACGAATACCAAATTCAGCTTGCTGAAACCCGAAGAATTGCGAAGATTCGTCAGGGCATTAACACAGAAATGGGCTTTAACGATGATGGTGATGCAGCGTATATCGTAGAAGCGCAATATGATGTTGCCTGGCCAAGAATGCTTTTAGTACTTCGCAAACTAGGGTTTGATGTTAAAGATTTAGATAAATCAAATGGCCTGTTATTCGTCAGTTATAATGGCGACCAGGGCAGTTGGTGGGATGGTTTATTCTCAAGCGATGCCGAATTACTTGAAAAGGGTGATTATCGCTTGAAAGTTGCAAAGGCGGGTGCAAATCGCACATCAGTTACCTTCATGAATAATGAAAGTGTACCGTTTGAAGCAAATCAGGTTTCCGACCTTTACAGTGCATTCGCTGAGGTCATGTCAGAAGATAACCTTGATATATAACTGAGACTGAGAATGGAAAAACGCGACGAGCTTTACCGCGGTAAAGCAAAAACTGTTTATTACACTGATGATAGCGATAAACTAATTCTTCACTTTCGCAATGACACTTCAGCGTTCGACGGTGAAAAAATAGAGCAGCTTGACCGCAAGGGTGAAGTAAACAATAAGTTTAACCACTTTATAATGACTAAGCTTGAAGAAGCGGGCATTGCAACACAAGTTGAAGCCTTGGTTTCTGATACAGAGTCTTTGGTTAAAAAGCTCGATATGATCCCTGTCGAGTGTGTGGTGAGAAACTTGTCTGCCGGCTCTTTGGTGCGCAGACTTGGAGTGGAGGAAGGTGCAGACCTGAACCCACCTATTTTCGAGTTTTTCCTTAAAAACGATGCGCTTCACGACCCAATGGTAAATGATTATCACGTTTTATCATTCGGTTGGGCAACCGAAGCTCAGATTGCTGAAATGAAGGCGCTAACTTTCAAAGTAAACAATGTATTGAAAGCTTTGTTCGACGAAGCGGGTATGCTTCTTGTTGACTACAAACTCGAGTTTGGTGTCGATAAAGATGGCAACATAGTATTAGGCGATGAGTTTACACCTGACGGCTGTCGCTTATGGGATAAAGAAACCCGCAAGAAGATGGATAAAGACCGCTTCAGACAGGGGCTTGGTTCAGTTGTAGAAACTTACATTGAAGTTGCCGAGCGTTTAGGTTTGTCTTTATAGTCACAAAGCTGGTTGCAGTTTGAATAAAAGAGGACCTTTGGGTCCTCTTTTTTGTTTATTCGTCTACAACTAACATTTAAAAGTTGGTTATCTGAAGAAAACCTTTTTAAGTTATTATTTTAGCGATACATTCTTTGAAAGAATGCGTATTTAGGAATAGAGACAAGCGCAAAGGAGCGTTCATTGTTTAAAACATTTTCTTTAGTTACGGTAGCAATGGTTGCTTTTGCTGCAAATTCGTTACTGTGCAGAATGGCATTAGCAAATACAGACATTGATCCCGCTAGCTTTACCGCGTTGCGCTTAATAAGCGGCGCGTTAGCACTTACGTTCTTGTCGCTCTTTTCTTTGCGAAAAGCACCGGGTGATTCAAGCCTTTGGGTAAACCTTAAAAGCAATGCGAGTTTATTAGGTGGCCTTTCGCTGTTTTTATATGCGCTGTGCTTTTCATACGCCTATATTTCCATGTCTACTGGCACAGGGGCGTTATTACTATTCGGCGCAGTCCAACTTACAATGATCACCTTTGGCTTAGCAACAGGCGAGCGATTTAAGCGTGTCCAATGGCTAGGTTTTCTCCTAGCTTTCGCTGGCCTCGTGATTTTATTACTGCCGAGTGCATCGGCCCCTTCACTTTTAGCTGGCATAATAATGGTAACAGCAGGTATTGCGTGGGGTGTATATTCTGTATTAGGGAAAACAAGCAAGTCTGCTTTATTTGCTACGTCGGGCAACTTTATTTACGCATCTATTTTGTGTATTCCATTATTTGGGTTTTTATTAACGCTAAATAGTAATGAAATAGTATTCGATAATACTGGAGCGTTATTAGCACTAATGTCAGGTATGGTTGCTTCAGGATGTGGTTATGCAATTTGGTATAGCGTGTTACCACTTATAAAATCAACTACTGCTGCTACTGTACAGTTAAGTGTTCCAGTAATCGCAACCTTGATGGGATGGACTATACTTGGTGAGCAACTAAATATTCAGGTTGTTTTCGCTTCTATCATGACATTGGGTGGTATCTTTTTGGTTATAAAACGATAGTAACCGCGCGAAGAATAATGCATCGCCCTTTGAATACCTCAAATTTGACGAGTGTTCTCTCTATAGGCTGTTTACTCCCACATGTGTTTAGGGAAAGCGTAACAGGGGCTATCTTTGTATACTAAAGAAAAATGTTACATTTCTATTAGTAATGCTAAAGTTTAGTGGTTAGCAATGCTTATATCGCTGTCGCCGTGTGGCGAAATGAAACGGCGGCTAATGGTGGGTTAGTATATTGGAGTATAGAGTGGCAATTTCTGGAGCATTGACTAGCGAAGTCGAGAGAATATCTATTCTCAAAAGGTTAGCGCTACTAGATACGCCTAATGAAGAGCGTTTTGATCGCATTACTAGGTTAGCAAGTAGCGTACTTAATTGCCGGTTCGCAACGATCACGCTTATCGACACCGACAGACAATGGTTTAAATCCTCGTTCAATATTGATCTAAAGGAATCCGCACGCGATATTGCCTTTTGTAGTCATACCATCTATGAAACTGGCCCATTTATTGTCCCAGACACACAAAAAGATCCGCGCTTTAAAGATAATCCATTTGTTCTAGGTGAACCCCATATTCGCTTTTACGCAGGAATAAGGCTTATTGTAGATGGTTGTGCTGTAGGCACTTTATGTGTACTTGATACAAAGCCACATGACTTAAGTGAAAATCAACTTTTTCAACTTGAAAAACTAGCTGAACTCGCGAACGCAGAGATTTGTAGAGAAGAACACACAGAGCTATCAAAGCAAATTACTGAGTACCAAGACCGACTTGAGCAAACGCAAAAACTCACGCGGGTTAGAAGTACTATTCTCGAAAAAGTAGTAAATGCGGAATCTCTCCACAGTGTTCTTTTCGATATTGTTGATGCTATTGAAGGAGAATACCCCAACAAGCGTTGTAGTATTTTGCTGCTGCAAGAGGGCAAGCTAAGAAAAGGTGCAGCGCCATCATTACCTGAATTCTATAACGATGCCATAGACGGTCTTCAAATTGGGCATGGTGTAGGATCGTGTGGCAATGCAGCAGCGACCAATAGTCCCACAGTTGTGGAAGACATTAGTACACACCCCTATTGGGATGGTTTCCACAAATTGGCTGCAAAAGCGGGATTAGCGTCTTGCTGGTCTCAACCTATCAGAGGGGCAAATGGAAATGTAATCGGTACCTTCGCTGTCTATCATAGTTATAAGGCGATACCGACCCCTGAAGAAGTTATCCTGATAGAACAATTTGCACATATTGCAAGCATAGCGATAGAGCGAGATATAGCTAACGACCTTATTTGGAACCAAGCCAATTACGATACGCTTACGGGTCTACCGAATAGAAACCTCATGCTTGATCATCTCGACTTAGCGATTAAGGCAGCTAAGAGAGAAAATGACAAGGTCGCCGTTCTTTTTCTGGACCTCGATAACTTTAAAGATATAAATGATACGCTCGGACACGATGTAGGCGATGAGCTTTTAAAAGATTGTGCTAAGCGCTTGAAGCAAAACGTACGCGCCAATGATACGGTTTCTAGGCTGGGTGGCGATGAATTTGTCCTCATTTTGAGTAGTATCAATAACTTAAGTTCAGTGGACGATATAATACAGAAGCTTCTCGAAGTGATAGCTGAGCCATTTCTTATCGATGTAGAGCGGGTGCATACTAGCGGTAGTTTAGGGGTAACTTTATATCCAGATGATGCTGATAATACTAAGGATTTGTTGAAGTATGCTGATCAAGCCATGTACAAAGCGAAAGCCTCTGGGAAAAATAGTTACAAATACTATACCCTAGACATGCATGAAGCAGCGGTAAAACGGCTCTCTCTTTTAAATGACCTCCGTTATGCTGTTAAAAACAATGAACTTTTCGTTGAATACCAGCCTATAACGACACTTAGCAATGGTCAGATTTTAAAGGCAGAGGCTTTGCTTCGATGGCAGCATCCTCAAAAAGGGCGAATCCCGCCCGACGAATTTATACCTTTAGCTGAAGAGTCTGGCTTAATTATTGAAATAAGCGACTGGGTTTTTAATGAAGTGTGCAGGAATGTAAAGTATTGGCAGTCGCAATATCGCCGTGATCTTCAAATCAGTATCAATACATCACCTAGTCATTATTTTCATCAAGAGTCGAATATTACTGACTGGCTTAACAGATTGCTTGAAATGAATATTTCAGCGAGGTCGATTCTACTTGAGGTGACAGAAAACCTTTTAATGAAGGCTGACGCAGAGGTCTCTAGAAAGTTGTTTCAGTTTAGGCAAGCTGGTGTTGGTATAGCCCTTGACGATTTTGGTACGGGGTATTCTTCCATTTCTTATCTGAAAAAGTTTCCTACCGATTTTATAAAAATCGACAAAAGCTTTGTTAAAACGATGACAGATGTAAGTAACGATAAAGTACTTTGTGAAGCTATTATCATTATGGCTAAAAAGCTTGGAATTAAGGTTGTTGCAGAGGGCATTGAGACCCGAGAGCAATTTGAAATTCTCAAAGGAATGGAATGTGACTATGGGCAAGGCTATTATATAGCGAGACCTATGAGTAAGCTCGACTTCGAATCACTTCTAAAGGCAACTAGCACCGTGAGCAGTGCTAGTTGATATATCAAGCTGTACGCCACTAGCTAGGATAGCGTAGCTAGAGCCTTTCCAGAGTACTGTTCTAGTTCCTCAGTGCGGTTGTCTTTAATCTTGTTAGCCCAATTGGGGTCTTGTAACAAGGCTCTTCCAACGGCAACCAAGTCAAATTCTCCGCCGTTAAGTCTCTCGAGTAAATCATCAACAGCTCGGGTGCTAGAGTCTTGCCCTTTAAACGCGCCAAAGAAGTCATCATTAAGCCCCACTGACCCTACGGTAATTGTTGGTTTTCCTGTTATCTTCTTTGTCCAGCCCGCAAGGTTCAGCTCACTACCTTCAAACTCATTTTCCCAATAACGGCGCTGAGAACAGTGAAAAATATCTACGCCTGCATCACTTAAAGGAAGTAGAAACTGCTCAAGTTCCTGGGGTGTATGTGCTAAGCGAGCGGTGTAGTCTTGCTGTTTCCATTGTGAGTAGCGTAGCACGATTGGGAAATCGGGTCCGGTGGCATCGCGTATGGCTTTAATTATTTCCACTGCAAACCGACCGCGGTTTTCCATACTACCGCCCCAGCTATCAGTACGCTGATTGGTTCCCTCCCAAAAGAATTGGTCGATTAGATAACCATGTGCTCCGTGAATTTCTATTCCATCCATGCCAATTGTCTTAGCATCTGCTGCGGCTTGAGCAAAGGCAGATATTACAGATTCGATATGGTTAACTGTCATTGGTTCAGCACCCTGTTTTCCGGGTTTGAACAGTCCCGACGGACCCGCGCTTGGAAGCTCGGGGTAGGGCGCTTTTTCTGCAACTCGAGCCATACCTACGTGCCATAGTTGTGGCATTATTTTCCCGCCTACACTGTGAACTTCATTAACCACATTTTTCCAACCGGCTAGGGCTGCCTCGCCGTGAAACTGAGGAATATTAGCGTCCATTGTGGCGACCTTGTCGTTAACTGTGGTGCCCTCAGTGATAATTAGCCCGGTGCCACCTTGGGCACGACGTTTATAGTAACCTGCCACGTCATTGGTAGGGACACCGTTTGGCGAAAACTGGCGAGTCATAGGCGCCATAACAATGCGATTAGTTAAAGTTAGGTTGCCTTGTGAATAAGGCTTAAACAGTGCGTTTGCTGCCATTTTTTATCTCTAGTTTTTTAATTTGTTTTCAGATACTACTGGCAAGGTAGGTTAAGTCAATTTTCAAATGTTGATAGTAAGACATAAGTAAAAGTGAAGTGCGGAGTTAATCTGAAGAGGCGTTCACATTTTTCTGAGCCATGATAAATAAGGGTACAGACCTGGGCATAAATATCACTGCCTAAATGCTTATCAACGCAAGGCATTTGCTAATCAGATGGTTATGCTTCACCGATATCAAGACGTTAGCAAAAACGTTAATATTAAAAAGATGAGCTTTATAACGTTAAAATGTTTCCAATAGGTTTAGATTAACAAAAAGCCTAAACAAATTGCTATTAGCCAAAGACAACAAGGTTGATGCTTTAAAAAATTATCGAAGAAGGAAGAAAATGAGTGATATCGCATTTACCCGTGAGGAAAAAGACGCATTGGTTACTAAACTGCAACGATATTTTGATAATGAGTTAGGTGTGGAACTGGGTCAATTCGACGGAGAGTTTCTTCTTGATTTCATTAGCAAAGAAATGGGCGCATCGTTTTATAACAAAGGCGTAAACGACGCACGAGCCGTTGTTGCAACGCGCTTACAGGTCATTGATGAAGAATTATACGCCATCGAAAAAGTGCTGTAGATAACTGTAAAGTAACTTGCTAAAAAGAGAGGGTACAAGGCCAGTGGTTGATACGGCGAGGCTGGGGCGTAGACTGCTCTATAAATGAGCACGAAACATTATAGCGGAACTTTTATCTTTACCGGGCACTTAGCTACGCAGCAACATGGAAGAATTTCATCGTCGTCAATGAAGGCGAGGGGATCGGTGGTATACTCAACTTCGCCTTCAATAAGCTTTGTACGGCATGCACCGCAAAACCCTTCACGACAATGATAGTGAATATTGACGCCCGCTGATTCAAGGGCGCTCAAGATAGTGATATCAGAGGGGGCAATAATCGACCCCACATCGACAACGTCGATGCGGAGTGATTTATCGTTACTGCTCATTAAGCTGTAGTTTTACAGCTCGAAATCAGCAAAGTCGTCTTCGCTTACTGCAGAGTCAATCTGACCAACTAGGTAAGAGCTGATTTCAGACTCTTGAGGTGCCACTTGTACATTGTCTGAATTCAGATAGTTATTCATCCAAGGAAGTGGGTTACTGCTAATCTCAAACGGTGTGTCTAAGCCAATTGCCGACATACGCTGATTCGCAATGTACTCAACATATTGGCAAAGAATTTCTTTGTTAAGGCCAATCATCGAACCGTTTTGGAACAGATAGTCAGCCCATTGCTTTTCTTGCTCTACTGCATTCATGAAGATAGCGCGGGCTTCTTCTTTACACTCTTCTGCTATTTGTGCCATTTCAGGGTCATCTTTACCCTTGGCCCATAAGTTTAGAATGTGTTGGGTTGAAGATAAGTGAAGGTTCTCATCACGCGCAATTAGTCGAATGATTTTCGAGTTACCTTCCATCAATTTACGCTCAGCGAAGGCGAACGTACAAGCAAAAGAAACGTAGAAACGGATTGCTTCAAGTGCATTTACCGAGTTCATACATAGGTAGAGTTTCTTTTTAAGCTCGTACATATTAATCGTGTGTGCGACACCATTAACAGTATGAACACCTTCCCCCTGTGTTTGCCAAAGCTGAGTGGCGAAAATGAGATCATCATAATACTTCGAGATATCAGCAGCACGACGCTTAATCTCGTCATTTACAACGATATCTTCGAATATTTCACTCGGGTCTGAGAACAAATTGCGCAAAATATGGGTATATGAACGCGAGTGGATAGTCTCAAAGAAAGACCATGTCTCAACCCATGTTTCTAACTCTGGTAGCGAGATAATAGGCAAGAAAGCAATATTCGGGCTACGACCTTGTACCGAGTCCAAAAGGGTCTGGTATTTTAGGTTTGATATGAAGATGTGCTTTTCTGGGTCGGTTAATTTTTGAAAATCGACACGGTCGCGTGAAACGTCAACTTCTTCAGGGCGCCAAAAGAAGCTTATTTGTTTCTCAATAAGCTTTTCGAAGATGGCATGCTTTTGCTGATCGTAGCGTGCAACGTTAACGGGATTACCGAAAAACATCGGCTCGATCAATGGATTAGTACTTTGCTGATTAAACGTAGTGTATTTCATGATGGCCTAACTAAAAACTTAGTGATTAACGCGTATTATTGTTTGTGTTCTTGCTGCGAAACGTTAATGGCAGGTGTTGCTGCAAAATCCTTTTGCGAACCTGCCATTTTTGCAAAGAGTGCGTGTTCTAGATTTTACACGCACCGCCTGCACAATCATCGTCTTCCTCTACCACAACTTCTTCTTGACGTGGCATAGGCTCGTTTGCTTTAGCGTCTAGCGCTGAGGTGTCTGAGGCACCGTCACGAGTGTTATGATAATAAAGTGTCTTAACACCAAGCTTATACGTAGTAAGAAGGTCTTTAAGCAGAAGCTTCATTGGTACCTTATTACCTTCATAACGGCTTGGATCGTAATTGGTATTTGCAGAGATAGTTTGGTCGATAAACTTCTGCATGATACCAACAAGTTGAAGGTAGCCATCGTTAGAAGGGATATCCCAAAGTAACTCGTATTTATCTCTTAATGTTTCGTACTCAGGTACAACTTGCTTAAGTACACCGTCTTTACTCGACTTAATGCTGATGAACCCACGTGGTGGCTCAATACCGTTGGTCGCATTAGAGATCTGCGAAGATGTCTCTGAAGGCATTAATGCAGATAGTGTAGAGTTACGCAGACCGTGAGTCTTGATTTCTTCGCGAAGTGCATCCCAATCGTAATGAAGGGGTTCATTACACACGCTATCAAGGTCTTTTTTGTAGCTATCAATTGGCATGATGCCTTGCGAGTAAGTAGTTTCATTAAACTTAGGACACGCACCTTTCTCTTTAGCTAGGTTGTTCGACGCTTTAAGTAGATAGTACTGCATTGCTTCAAACGTGCGGTGAACCAAACCGTTCGCGCTGTGATCTGAATATTTAACACCGTTCTTAGCAAGGTAGTAAGCAAAGTTGATAACACCAACACCCAGAGTACGACGGCCCATAGTTGCATTGTACGCAGCAGGAACAGGGTAGTCTTGATAATCAAGTAGATTATCAAGCGCACGTACCGCAAGGTCGGCAAGCTCTTCAAACTCATCAACTGACTCAATCGCACCTAAGTTAAATGCAGACAGCGTACAAAGGGCAATTTCACCGTTTTCATCATTAACGTGCTGAAGCGGCTTAGTTGGTAGCGCAATTTCAAGGCACAGGTTGCTCTGACGAACTGGCGCAACTTCTGGGTTGAACGGGCTGTGCGTATTACAGTGGTCAACGTTTTGAAGGTAAATACGACCTGTGCTTGCACGCTCTTGCATGAACAAGCTAAACAGTTCCATTGCCTTAATTTGCTTCTTGCGGATACTGTCGTCGTTTTCATATTTAACGTACAGTTCTTCGAATTTGTCTTGGTCAGCGAAGAACGCATCATAAAGACCAGGAACGTCAGATGGGCTAAACAATGAAATGTAGCCATCTTTCATCATGCGCTGGTACATTAGCTTGTTGAACTGAACGCCGTAGTCTAAGTGACGTACACGGTTTTCTTCTACACCGCGGTTATTCTTAAGCACTAGCAGAGATTCAACTTCCATATGCCAGATAGGGTAGAACAACGTAGCCGCACCACCACGAACGCCACCTTGTGAACAGCTTTTCACTGCAGTTTGGAAGTATTTGTAAAACGGAATACAGCCTGTGTGGAACGCTTCACCACCGCGAATAGGGCTGCCAAGTGCACGAATGCGCCCCGCATTCACACCAATGCCCGCGCGCTGGCTTACATATTTCACGATTGCACTAGCCGTGGCGTTGATTGAATCTAGGCTGTCGCCTGTTTCAATAAGTACGCATGAGCTGAACTGACGCGTTGGCGTTCGTACACCGGCCATAATTGGGGTAGGTAGCGACAGCTTAAACGTTGATGCAGCATCGTAGAAACGACGGATGTAATCCATGCGCGTCGCTTTGTCGTAGTTCGCGAAAAGGCAAGCCGCTACTAAAATATAAAGGAACTGGGCACTTTCATAAATTTCGCCAGTAACGCGGTTTTGAACTAAATACTTACCTTCAAGTTGCTTAACCGCAGCATAACTGAAGTTCATATCGCGCCAATGGTCGATATACGTTTCCATCTCTGCGAATTCTTCAGGCGTGTAGTCTTCAAGTAAATGTTTGTCGTACTTACCCAAATCTACCATTTTTCCAACGTGTTCAAGCAACGCTGGCGGCTCAAATTGCCCGTACGCTTTTTTACGAAGATGGAAAATAGCCAAACGCGCAGCCAAGTACTGGTAGTCTGGCGCATCAGTAGAGATCAGGTCAGCCGCTGACTTAATCAGTGTTTCGTGGATCTCGCTGGTATTAATGCCGTCATAGAACTGAATTTGCGCTTTTATTTCAACTTGTGAAACAGAAACGTTGTTTAATCCCTTGGCTGCCCATGTAACGACTTTGTGGATTTTTTCTAAGTCGATGGACTCTTTTTCACCGTTTCGTTTGGTGACGAATAAGTTGTTGTTCATGTTACTGGCCGTTTGTCTGTTAGCGCTTGATGCGTGGGCTATCTGTTGCCCATTTTCGTTTTTAATTTTAAATGTGAATGTCTTTATCATCATTGGCTCACGCCAGATAAAAACACACACAAAAAAAGCGGCCTAAACTAATACCGCGAGGTATTGTAGTAGAGACTGCTCATTAAATTCTGTACTGCTTTTTTATATTTTCAGCGAGATTGTTGTTTCAAACTATCAGTGGTGCCCCAAAAACAGTTTGTCGTTAGTAGAGATCCCGAAAAGTTAACTATGGGATCCCGCGCTGAATTAAACACAAGATAGTGAGGTTTCGTCTTGAATGCAACCCAATATCTGGTGGTATTTCAAGCACTCAATCTGGCATGAAATTTATGTTAGTAACAACTAACTTTTTAGCGTTCTACAAGCGTAAAATATCTGGAATGCAAGCATTTTAAATAAAATCTTAAGCACAAAAATTAATTTATTCTTAGAATTCAATTTTTATACAGACACGATATATGGTGTTTAAAATATCGCCGCAGCCCAATATATAGTGTTAAATTAACTTTGCGCTACTGTATATAGTAAGTAGTTTACGTCTACGTTATTAGACGAAAGATAAAAGCCTTGCGAAATTGGGTCCATGTGCAGACCCGTCATGTCGCGCGGAAGCAAACCTGCTTGATCTGTCATCGCCATAAGTTCCGAAGGCTTTATAAACTTACCGTGATCGTGGGTGCCCTTTGGTACCAATTTAAGAATGTATTCCGCGCCCAGGATCCCCATCAGATATGACTTCAAGTTTCTGTTAAGTGTGGAAAAGAAAACATGGCCGCCAGGTTTAACCAACTTAGCGCAGGCCATAACAACAGATGCTGGGTCGGGCACATGCTCTAACATTTCCATACAGGTTACTACATCAAACTTGCCTGCGTTCGTCTGTGCAAATGCTTCAGCCGTAGAGCAGACGTAGTCAACTTTAATACCAGACTCTAAACCGTGAAGCTTGGCCACTTCTAACGACGCTTCTGCCATATCTAAACCCGTAACTATTGCTCCAGCACGGGCCATAGATTCTGCCAGAATGCCGCCACCACAACCGATGTCCACGACTTCTTTGTCAAATAAACCTTCGCTGTGTTGGTTAATAAAGTCCAGACGGAGTGGGTTAATAAGGTGTAATGGCTTGAATTCGCCTTCTGGATCCCACCAGCGAGAAGCAAGTTCAGAGAATTTGTTGATTTCTTGTTGATCGACGTTCGTCATTAGTAAAACAATCCTTAAGCTATCTCTTTTTAAGATATCGTAAATTCAGGTTGTGTTTCACTGTTTTTAAACAGAAATAGCTAAATTATAGGAAGGGGTGCGCGAAAAATAATCGCTTGCCTTTTAGTTGATTAATAAGCGTAATTAAGCGCTACATAATTCTGTCATCAAGTGGTACACTCGAAGCACGATTATGACCCACATAATAACAACAGTGCGCTCCCATGGCTTGCTTTCACAATGATGTGAAGTGAAGCGCTGGATAACGCAGAACAAACCAAAATAAAGGGATTAAGCAGTTTATGTCTGATAACGCTAAAGAAATCCTCCCCGTTAATATTGAGGAAGAGTTAAAGAACTCCTACCTTGATTACGCGATGAGCGTTATTGTCGGGCGAGCCTTGCCTGATGTAAGAGATGGCTTGAAGCCAGTGCACCGTCGTGTGCTGTTCGCAATGAACGAACTGAAAAACGACTTTAACAAGCCATATAAAAAATCTGCCCGTGTGGTAGGTGACGTAATTGGTAAATATCACCCTCACGGTGACTCTGCGGTTTACGACACTATCGTTCGTATGGCCCAACCGTTTTCACTTCGCTACATGTTGGTTGACGGTCAAGGTAACTTTGGTTCTGTAGACGGTGACTCTGCCGCTGCGATGCGTTATACCGAAGTTCGCATGGCGAAAATTGCGCACGAATTACTAGCCGATTTAGATAAAGAAACCGTCGATTTTGTACCTAACTACGACGGTACTGAATTTATTCCTGAAGTATTGCCAACTAAGGTTCCCAACCTTCTAGTGAATGGTTCGTCAGGTATCGCAGTTGGTATGGCGACTAACATTCCGCCGCACAATTTGACTGAAGTGATAAATGGCTGTATTGCCTTAATTCAAGATCCATCAATTACCATTGATGATCTGATGACCCATATTCCAGGCCCTGATTTCCCAACTGCAGCGATGATTAGCGGTCGTAAAGGTATTGAAGATGCGTACCGCACTGGTCGCGGAAAAATTTACCTTCGTGCTAAAGCGGAAATCGAAACTGACAACAACGGCAAAGAAACCATTGTTGTTAACGAAATTCCTTACCAAGTTAACAAAGCACGTCTTATCGAAAAGATTGCTGAATTGGTAAAAGAAAAGCGTATTGAAGGCGTTTCAGCATTGCGTGATGAGTCTGACAAAGACGGCATGCGCATTGTTGTTGAAGTTAAACGCAACGAGTCAGCTGAAGTTCTGCTTAACCACTTATATGCCAATACCCAGCTTCAAACGGTATTCGGTATTAATATGGTTGCGCTAGACAACGGTCAGCCTAAGGTATTTAACCTTAAAGAGACGCTTGAAGCCTTTATTCTTCACCGCCGTGAAGTAGTAACACGCCGTACTGTATTTGAATTACGCAAAGCTCGCGATCGTGCGCACATCCTTGAAGGCTTAGCAATTGCACTTGCTAATATCGACCCAATCATTGAGTTGATAAAAGCGTCTCAAAGCCCTGCAGATGCGAAAAAGTCGCTTGTTGCACAAGGTTGGGACTTAGGTGACGTTTCGCAGATGCTTGAACGCGCAGGCGATGACGCAGCGCGTCCAGATTGGTTAATGCCTGAGTTTGGTATCCGCGACGGCAAGTACTACCTGACTGAACAGCAAGCCCAGGCGATTCTTGACCTACGTTTACACAAGCTAACAGGTCTTGAGCACGAGAAGATCCTTGAAGAATACAAGCAACTTCTAGAGCTAATCGCAGAACTTCTTCACATCCTTAATAGCCCAGCGCGCTTGATGGAAGTGATTCAAGAAGAGCTAGAAAAAGTACGTGATGAGTTTGGCGACGAACGTCGTACTGAAATTACTGCTGCAAGTCACGATATTGATATTGAAGACCTAATCGAACAGGAAGATGTTGTAGTAACACTTTCACGCGAAGGTTATGTTAAGTATCAGAAGCTAACTGATTACGAAGCACAACGTCGTGGCGGTCGTGGTAAATCTGCAACCAAGATGAAAGATGAAGACTTCATCGAAAAACTTCTTGTGGCTAATACGCATGATCACATACTGTGCTTCTCAACCCGTGGTCGCTTATACTGGTTGAAAGTATATCAATTGCCGTTTGCTAGCCGCAATGCGCGCGGACGCCCAATTGTAAACATATTACCGCTAGAAGATAATGAACGTATTACCGCCATTCTTCCAATTAAAGAATTCGAAGAAGGTAAGTTTGTATTGATGGCTACGGCAAACGGTACAGTTAAAAAGACTGACCTAAGCCTATACTCTCGCCCACGTTCAAGCGGTATTATCGCAGTTAACTTGAATGAAGGTGATGAACTAATTGGCGTTGATATCACCCACGGTGATGACGACATTATGTTATTCTCTGATGCTGGTAAAGTGGTGCGCTTTAACGAAAAGCTTCGCGACAGCGAAACCGGTGAAGTTAAACGCGACCCTGAGACAGGGGAAGAGTTATTAGCACTTCGTCCTATGGGAAGAACAGCAACAGGGGTTCGCGGTATTCGTCTTCAAGATGGACAAAAAGTGGTATCGCTTATTGTTCCAAAAGGTAACGGGCCAGTCCTGACAGCAACAGAAAATGGTTTTGGTAAGCGTACACCGCTAGAAGATTACCCAGCGAAGAGCCGCGCGACACAAGGTGTTGTGTCTATCAAGGTATCTGAACGTAACGGTAAAGTAGTTGGCGCTGTACAGGTAGACGAAACCAATGAAATTATGCTTATTAGTGACCAAGGTACACTGGTTCGTACTCGTGTAGGTGAAGTGTCAGTAGTAGGCCGTAACACACAGGGCGTTCGCTTAATACGTACAGTAGAAGGCGAGCACGTTGTAGGGTTACAACGTATTGAAGAAGTGGCAGAGTTACAAGAACTCGATGAGGACGGTAACCCAATCATTTTAGAAGATGCGCCAGAACAAGCAGAAACTGCTGTTCAAGAGCAAGAAAACACCGCAGAAGACGGTGATAGCTCAACGACAGAAGAGTAGGGATAGCGCGCAGGCATAGGCTATGCGCATTATCAGTGTTCTTTCAAACAAGCGGCTTTTGCCGCTTGTTTACCTAATAGACCCGCAAAATGTTTATGATGAAGCGGGTTGAACGGTACTTATCTACAGGTGTTGAAAAACGCAATGAAAGAGGTTTTTAACTTTAGTGCTGGGCCGGCCATGCTTCCTAAAGAAGTGATGGAAAAGGCACAATCAGAATTTACAAATTGGCGCGATTTAGGCTGTTCTGTAATGGAAATTAGCCATCGTGGTAAGGACTTCATTGAGATAGCCGCAAAAGCAGAGCAGGATTTGCGTGACTTGCTATCTGTACCATCTAACTACCATGTGCTTTTCACACACGGTGGTGGACGTGGTCAATTTGCTGCTGTTCCCCTTAATTTGTCATCCGCTGACGATACCAGCCTTCACTTAGTGAGTGGTTCTTGGTCGAAAGGCGCGGTGAGTGAAGCGAACAAATACAATAATGCGGTAGTAGTGGGTGAGGTCACCGAAAAGGACGGGCTTCACTATATTGCCAAGCCTGCTCTGAGCGACATCGATCAGTCTGCGGCCTATTATCACTTCTGTCCAAATGAAACGGTAGACGGCATCGCTTATGACTGGCTACCAGAATCTGGCAAGGTGCCGCTGGTTTCTGATATGTCATCAACGATATTATCGCAGCCGCTAGATGTGGCAAAACACGGTGTAATATACGCAGGCGCACAAAAGAACATCGGTCCAAGTGGTTTGTCTGTGGTTATTGTTCGCGAAGACCTTGTTGGCAAAGCGCGCAAAGAAACGCCATCAATTTTTGATTATGCCTTAGCTGCAAAGTCTGACTCTATGTACAACACGCCGCCAACTTTCTCATGGTATTTAGCGGGGCTTGTATTTGAATGGCTTAAAGATATGGGCGGTGTAGACGCAATGGCTAAACGCAATGCTGAAAAGGCGGCGTTATTGTATTCAGCCATCGACAGTTCTGACTTTTACTCAAGTAAAGTTCACCCTGATAACCGTTCAAAAATGAACGTGCCGTTTCATTTGGCTAATCCTGATTTAGATAAGCTATTCCTTGAGCAATCGCAAGATGCGGGTTTGCTTGCATTGAAAGGACACCGTTCGGTAGGGGGCATGCGTGCAAGTATTTATAATGCAATGCCAGCCGAAGGCATTGTTGCGCTAGTTGAATTTATGCGCGAATTTGAAAGAGTGAATGGATAAAATGGAGCAGTTAACATTAGACCCGATTGCAAAAGTATCGGGAGAGGTCAATGTACCTGGCTCAAAAAGTCTGTCTAATCGCGCACTGTTGCTTGCTGCGTTAGCACAAGGTGAGACTGAATTAACTAACTTGCTTGATAGCGAAGATATCGAGCATATGCTAAATGCTCTTACTAAGTTAGGCGTTAGCTATCGCTTAAGCGAAGATAAAACCCAATGCGTAGTGCAAGGTAATGGTGGCGCATTTAAGGTGGCTGAGCCACTTGAGCTTTTCTTAGGTAATGCCGGTACAGCAATGCGTCCTTTATGCGCAGCACTTGCCGCAAGTAACGTTGATACCGTACTTACTGGTGAACCGCGAATGGAAGAGCGCCCAATAGGCGATTTAGTTGATGCGCTACGCGAAGCTGATGCTGACGTGTCTTATTTAAAAAATGAAGGCTACCCTCCGCTTCAAATAAAAGGGAAGACGTTAAACGGTGGCGAAATGTCGGTGGATGGCAGCGTGTCTAGCCAATTTCTAACGGCGCTTTTAATGGCAGCTCCCTTGTTTTCAGGTGATGTGACTATTCGTATTAAAGGCGAATTAGTGTCTAAGCCTTATATCGATATCACGCTAGACACCATGGCTAAATTTGGTGTTACTGTAGAGAACGACAACTACCAGACGTTTACGATTTCCGGTGACGCTAAGTACCTTGCGCCGGGTAAATTTATGGTAGAAGGCGATGCTTCTTCTGCATCTTACTTCCTTGCAGCCGGTGCCATTAAAGGCGGAACGGTACGCGTAACCGGAATTGGTCAAAACAGCATCCAAGGTGACATCCGCTTTGCTGACGTGCTTGAAGCTATGGGTGCGAAGGTTGTGTGGAACGATGAATATGTTGAAATAACCGGTGCGCCGCTTAAAGGCGTAAACATGGATATGAACCATATTCCAGATGCAGCCATGACCATTGCCACTACAGCGCTGTTTGCCGAAGGTCCAACGACCATGACTAACATCTATAACTGGCGTGTTAAAGAAACAGACCGACTTGCGGCTATGGCAGCGGAGCTTCAAAAGCTGGGTGCGAAAGTAGAAGAAGGGCATGACTACATAAAAGTGTGGCCAACTGATTCGCTAAAACACGCCGAGATAGATACGTATAACGACCACCGTATTGCAATGTGCTTTTCATTGGTTGCATTAAGCGATACACCGGTCACCATTAATGACCCAGGTTGTACTCGCAAAACCTTCCCAGACTACTTTACCCGCTTTCAAACACTATATAGCGCGTAAGAGCCTTGAAAAAATCAGTCACTGGTTAATGAAGAGCGATGCAAGTTAACCCTTTAGCTTCTTCGTTGATCTGAATCAGATTTATCCTAATGTACAATGCCGCCAATTAGAGGCGGCATTGCTTATCTCTCACTAAAGCGTATAATTGCGCGCGATTTTTAGTAATTTAAATGATGGAGCAGGTATGCATTCCACACCCGTAGTCACGGTTGACGGTCCTAGTGGTGCTGGTAAAGGTACATTAAGTAGCTTGCTGGCAAAAAAATTAGGGTGGCACTTTCTAGATAGCGGCGCAATTTACCGCGTATTAGCAGTTGCTGCTCTTCACCACGACCTTCCGTGTGATGATGAAGAATGTGTTGTTCCTCTAGCAACCGGTCTTGATGTTAGTTTCGAGACGAATGGCGATACTACTCGCATTATCTTAGAAGGCGAAGACGTTACTGACGATATTCGTACTGAAGAAGTTGGTGCTGTGGCATCGAGAGTTGCAGCTTTACCCCGCGTTCGCGAAGCACTACTTCGCAGACAGCGCGCGTTTCAGCAAGATCCAGGTCTTGTTGCTGATGGTCGCGACATGGGAACTGTGGTATTTCCAGATGCGCCTGTAAAGATTTTTCTTACAGCAAGCGCAGAAGCCCGCGCTGAGCGGCGCTATAGCCAGTTGAAAGCAAAGGGTATGGATGTTAATATTGCGCGCCTTTTAACCGATATCAAGGCAAGAGACGAGCGTGATACACAACGCGCGGTGGCGCCTTTGGTACCGGCACAAGATGCTGTAATTATAGATTCAACGGACTTGGATATTGACCAAGTCTTTGAAAAAGCGATGGATATTATTTCCTCACGCCTTTAATGACGAGAGCTGATCGCATCCAAAGCAGTGTTGCTACAGGAAGTGGCGACTAATTTTAATAACCCCGCGTTATCCGGATAAGAAGCGTGGATATCAACTTAAAAGTTTATTTGAGACTTATGACTGAAAATTTTGCACAACTTTTTGAAGAAAGCTTACAAGAACTAGAAACACGTCCAGGTTCAATTGTAAAAGGTACTGTTGTTTCTATCGACAAAGACATCGTTCTTGTTGATGCAGGCTTGAAATCAGAAAGTGCTATCCCAGCTGACCAATTTAAAAACGCTGAAGGCGAACTAGAAATCGCTATCGGTGACCAAGTAGACGTTGCACTAGATGCAGTTGAAGATGGTTTCGGTGAAACTATCCTTTCTCGCGAAAAAGCGAAGCGTCACGAAGCTTGGGTTGAGCTGGAAAAAGCTTACGAAGATAAAGCTACAATTAAAGGCGTTATCAACGGTAAAGTTAAAGGCGGTTTCACTGTTGAAGTTAACAGTGTACGCGCGTTCCTTCCTGGTTCTCTTGTTGACGTACGTCCAGTACGTGACACTACTCACCTTGAAGGCAAAGAGCTTGAGTTTAAAGTAATCAAGCTAGACGCTAAGCGTAACAACGTTGTTGTTTCTCGTCGTGCAGTTATCGAAGCAGAAAGCAGCGCAGAGCGTGAAACGCTTCTTGCTAACCTTGAAGAAGGTCATGAAATTAAGGGTATCGTTAAGAACCTTACCGATTACGGTGCGTTCGTTGACCTTGGTGGCGTAGACGGTCTTCTACACATCACTGATATGGCTTGGAAGCGCGTTAAGCACCCAAGTGAAATCGTGAATGTTGGTGACGAAATCAACGTTAAAGTACTTAAGTTCGACAAAGAGAAGCAGCGCGTTTCTCTTGGTATGAAGCAAATGGGCAACGATCCATGGCAAGAAATTGCGTCTCGTTACCCAGAAGGTACTAAGATCAACGGTCAGGTTACTAACCTTACTGACTACGGCTGCTTCGTTGAAATCGAAGACGGCGTTGAAGGTCTTGTACACGTTTCTGAAATGGACTGGACTAACAAGAACATCCACCCATCTAAAGTTGTTAACCTAGGTGACACTGTAGATGTAATGGTTCTTGAAATTGACGAAGAGCGTCGTCGTATTTCTCTAGGTCTTAAGCAGTGCATTGCTAATCCTTGGGAAACATTTGCTGAGTCACACGAAAAAGGTGACAAAGTATCTGGTAAGATCAAGTCAATCACTGACTTCGGTATCTTCATCGGTCTTGACGGCGGCATCGACGGTCTAGTTCACCTTTCTGACATCAGCTGGAACAAGTCTGGTGAAGACGCGGTTCGCGACTACAAGAAAGGCGACGAAATCTCTGCAGTTGTACTACAAGTCGACCCAGAGCGTGAGCGCATCTCTCTTGGCGTTAAGCAAATCGAAGAAGATCCTTTCAACAAGTATCTGACAGATAACAAGAAAGGTGCTATCGTTACTGGTACAGTAACAGCAGTTGATGCGAAAGGCGTTACTGTAAACCTAGCTGAAGAAGTTGACGGCTACATCCGCGTTGCAGACCTTGCTGTAGAGCGTGTTGAAGACGCAACTGAAGTAGCAAGCGTTGGTGATAGCATCGAAGCGAAGTTCATGGGCGTTGACCGTAAGAACCGCACTGTTAACCTATCTGTTAAAGCGAAAGATCAGGCTGACGAAAAAGAAGCTATCGATAAAGTTAACCAGCAAGAAGATGTTGGTTTCGCTAACGCGATGGCAGAAGCATTTAAAGCTGCTAAAGGCGAATAATGCTTTTGTGGGTGTGCGTCTGCACACCCAATTCGCGATAGCTGTTTAAACAATAATATTGACAACGAGGTTAAGCATGACCAAGTCTGAATTAATTGAACGGCTCGCGGATCAAGCGCGTCATATTCCGGCGAAAGAACTCGAACTGGCTATAAAAGAACTTCTAGAGCAAATGGCGCAAACTCTTCAAAAGGGTGAGCGTATTGAAATTAGAGGTTTTGGTAGTTTTTCTCTTCACTACCGCGCCCCACGCGTTGGTAGAAATCCTAAAACGGGTGAAACAGTGAAACTAGACGGTAAATATGTACCGCACTTTAAGCCTGGTAAAGAGCTTCGCGAAAGGGTAGACGCCTCAATCGCATAGTACATTTTAAAAAGCCGCTGTATAGCGGCTTTTTTGTATATGCCGATAAGCTTTGGGCACAACTTCACTCGTTTTTACACTATTTCCACCTCTAATACTTCGAATATCCCTATATACATTCGTTTAAATTTTTATACCTATTGACCCCGGCTAAAGTAGGGTTATATATTATTCAAATAATAATAAACGGTATACATAGAAGTAATGTCAGCCGGCGATGAACAAGCAATAATAAAACAGTACCAGCCGCTCATTCGCGCGTTAATCCCATACGAACAACAAAATAGATTGTTGGAGGGAATTAACAAGTTTTCGAAGCGCTTGCCTAGTAGTGTCCGAAAGGTCGTGAAAGAAGAGGTGGTACGATTAACATCACTGACTGATGCACCCGCCGACAATTCTGCTTTTGCCCAGTTTCCTGTCATGAAATTTAAGCACTTCGGTGTGCAAATGCGCCTTGATAAGGTTGGGGCGCAAATCCTTAAAAACGAAACGTCACTCTATCAAGACAGATATACCGTAGGTGTGTTTGAGTCGGTAATGAACTCAGACTTCTACCAAAACCAGATAAAAAAAGAACAGTTTAAAAAAATCGTTGACGCGTTCAACGTTGAGAGTCAGTCATTTACCGATATCGACTTTGGCGATGACATTGCCATTCGCCCAAACTTTACGTTGTCTTCACCTGAGTTTGAGAAAGGGCGACATTGCTCCATAAGCTCTATGTCGCATCGAGGTATTGCACTGGAGACAAAAAGGCCTCCCAATGCTTCTACCGGCGATATTATTACCTTTACTATTCCTGAAGTAAAAGGCCTGACCAAAGAGCCCACTGAAATTACGCTCGAATTAGAGTCTGTAAAATACAACAAGCATTTGGGAAAATACGAAACGACCTTTAACTTTAAAGACGATATCGATAAAAGCTTTCTCGCAACACTAAAACGCTATGTGGCCGTAACTTCATACAAGCAACCACTACAACGCGATTTAGAAATAGAGCGCGCCATGCAAGAACTTGAGCGCGACCGTATTTTAGAAAATAGCCCGTGGCTCCCTGTTTTTCTTGCACCTGAAAAGCAATCGCTCAAACCTATGATAGCCCTTTTTACTAAGGCGAATGTTGAGCACAACGATGCGGACAAACTACTGACAAGTTTGCAAGATAAGCCTATTTTCTCCACCTTAGTTGATGAGTTGCGAAAGTACAATGAAGCCTATGTATTCCATGGCAATATTAAAACCAAAAGTGGTAACGTACAGATAACCGCTACACACAGGCAACTACTAGCGCTTAAGCAACTTAACGCGCTTGTATATTTACTTGCTAAAAGTGGCGACTTTATATGTACCCACTGTCGCCTCGATAGTGTGACTCGTGAAGATAAACAAAAATCCTTTGCTATTCACGATATTGCGAGCAAAGAGTTTGAGCAGCTTGGCCAGATTTCTCATGTTTTATACTGCAAAGATGTATCAGCCTACCTTACAAACTTAACGCTTTCTGCTAAATGCGATTTCAAGCCTTTGTCGAAAACGTTGAAAGCTAGCGGTGACAACTGGCGCATAGATTATGTCATGGAAGAAGATTTAGATAGACGGAGTGAAACCCGCTACGTTATCGATAAACCAGCTTCCATTAAAGTAGGCTTGCTTACCTCTCTTGACGCTCGGGTCGCCGATTTAAGCGCTAGTGGTATGAAATTGGCAGTTGCACCGCACAGCGATCTGCAAAAAGAGATACGAGTTTCTGTGCCGGAACTGAAAATTAAGGGCGAAAAATATAAGGTTGTGCATTACCAAGCTGAAACTGGCGTGGTCAGGCTGTGCCTCGTGGAAGACACACGTAAAGCAAAAGTGAGCTCTAACGTCGATCACATGGTTGAAGAAAATACGGCTTATTTTAAACTGAGAGATATTGCTCGTATCCAGCGCTTAACACATCGTTACATTTGGGAACTTGCCGTAAGGCATATGCCTTCGTTATCGGTACTTTGCGTAATGAATAGGTTTACACTCGACCGGCTAAAAACTGTTTATCAAAGCGATGCATCTGACGATCTTTATCCGTTTTCACGTACACAAAATATTATACCACTCCACGGTTTCTTTGCAGATAAAGGTCAGGCAAAGCCTAAGTCCCAAATATTAGAAGCCATGTTTAAAGAAACCTCTGAACAAGCATTAGTGGTTCATTGTGTGAGAAAGAGCGACAGCCGTTTAGTGTACATCAAAGAACGAGACTTCTTGTTCTCTAAACTTCGCACGCAAATCAAAACTCAGTTGGATGATGAAAAAATTCAGTTAAGTGCTACTGACGTTACCGCAGTACGTTGTCACGGCGCTATTACGCCGTTAACCAAAAAGCGACTAGCACAGCTTTCTAAGCTAGACAAAGCCATGTATGACAAGCTTGAAACCATGCAGGCAGGCTACACACACTGTATTTTTATTACAAATATGTCCGCGCTTCACCACGACCTTGTGGTAGAAAACCTCATAGCAAAACCTCAGCGCCGCGATCTCGAGGGTGAGGGCGCGGCTTAAAATTTCCAACACGCTTTTTGTGTTATCTCTTTTCGCATTTTGCTATTCTTGTAAATAAATCAATAAAAAAGGGTTGAGTGTTGAAAGGGATCCTAACGTTTCTCATCATTTTGGTGCTTCTTGCCATCGCGTTTGTTATTGGCTCTCAAAACGAAGCGCAAGTAACAGTTAATTATTTAATTGCTCAGGCGAATGTGCGTTTATCAACATTAATAGCGATAACGCTGTCGATAGGCGTGGGTATAGGTATATTAATAATGCTTATGAGCTGGCTTAAATTACGGGTTCAGTTAATGTCTGCTAATTCTAAAATACAGAGTTTGGAACAAGACCACTAATGCTCGAACTGCTGTTTCTCCTTTTACCTGTTGCGGCAGGGTATGGTTGGATAATGGGGCGCAATAGTGTCCGTCAAGCGCAGCGAAAACAGTCAAGTATCCTATCTAAGCATTACTATAAAGGCCTTAACTTCCTTCTTTCAGACCAGCCAGATAAGGCCGTTGATACGTTAATCAAAATGATAAACGTGAATAGCGATACGGTTGAGACTCATATAGCAATGGGCAGCTTTTTCCGTCATCGTGGGGAAATAGATCGCGCTATTAAAGTTCACCAAAACTTGGTGAGTCGTGATGAGCTTCAGCCCGCCCAACGTGAAAACGCGTTGAGAGAGCTTGGCCACGACTATACGCAAGCCGGCTTTTTAGAGCGTGCGGAAAATGCCTTTCTTCAACTGCTTAACAGCGATAAACACTACCTTGTAGCTCAACAGCAACTTTTCAGTATCTACCAAACCACGAAAGAGTGGGAAAGAGCGATAGAATTGGCCGAGCGTATGGTGCAGTGTCATGGTGATAACGATGAACTGTGCGAACGCTTAGCTCATTTTTATTGTGAACAGGCATCAGTTGAGTTGAAAAACGATAGCCAAGGGGCGGCATTGACCTTATTACAAAAAGCGGTAAACGCCGACGAACATGCGGTTAGGCCGTGGCTTATGTTAGGTGATATAGCGCTTAATCAAAAACGCTTTACTGATGCAAATGCCTATTTTACTCAAGTTGCAGAGCGCGATATTAATTGGTTCAGCGAAGCCGTACCGAGCCTCGAAAAAATCGCGGAAGAAACCGATGACTGGGAAAGTTTTCAGAAAAACTTAGAAGCGCATTGGCAAGAGTGTGCCACCTCTTACCTGGCTATGGTTGATGTTTTAATGAAGCGCGGTGAAACAGCGCAAGCCGCAGAATATCTGTTAGAACAGCTTCGTAAACGCCCGACCATGCGCGGTTTTAAAACCCTTATGGGGCTTTATATTGACCAGCTTTCAGATAAAACCACGGCTGATAGCTTGCGCTTACTTAAAGAGTTAGTGGAAAAGCAAATGTTGCAACGCCCTAAATATCGCTGCGGCAGTTGTGGCTTTTCCGGTCGAAAATTATATTGGTTATGTCCTAGTTGTAAAAAGTGGGGCGTAGTAAAACCTATCAAAGGGCTAGACGGAGAATAAAAGAACATGCATGACCCACGCGTTATTGTTGCCTTAGACTATGACAATAAAGACACTGCATTGGCGTTTGTTGACAAATTAGATTCAAGCTTGTGCAAGCTAAAAGTGGGCAAGGAGATGTTCACCTTATTTGGGCCGGAATTTGTAAAAGCGCTAATAGCTAAAGGCTTTGACGTTTTCTTGGATCTCAAATTCCACGATATCCCTAATACCGTCGCCAAGGCGTGTAAAGCAGCGGCGGAATTGGGTGTATGGATGGTAAATGTACATGCATCGGGTGGCCTACCTATGATGCAAGCGGCTAAAGAAGCCATTGCTACAAGCAGTAATCCTCAAACTAAGCTTATTGCGGTTACTGTTCTTACCAGTATGGATGAAGCGCAGCTTGCAGAAGTGGTAAGCGGTGTAACACCTGAACAACAAGTATTGCGTTTAGCAGCGCTGACAGAAAAAGCAGGGTTGGACGGCATCGTCTGTTCAGCGCAAGAAGCCAGTGCGTTGCGCAAAAAACACAGCGATGACTTTCTATTAGTTACGCCAGGTATTCGCCCAGTAGGCGCTGACGCCGGCGATCAAAAACGTGTAATGACTCCACCTGATGCAATGAAAGCGGGCGTGAGTTATTTGGTAATGGGACGGCCTATTACCAAAGCAGATGACCCGATTGCTGTATTAAAAGCTGTAAACACTTCTATAAACGGTTAGCGCGACTTAAGAAACCTTTTGTATGGCTATTAATTTGGCTTGATACAGGGTGAGTTACGCATGTAAAGCGCTACCGGAATATTTTTGAATTAAAGCCTTAAAGCAATAAAAGTTAAGTTTATCTCGTCACTAAGTGATCAAATACAAAAAAAGCTCGGATGTGGTGTTCACATACCGAGCTTTTTTATTTAAGTCATTATCAAAGGCTCTTTATTCACCTAAGCGCTCGAACGCTCTGAGAATAACCGAAAACCTTATTCGCCTTTAAGCGCTACTTCAGCGGGTGTATAGGTTAAACCTAGTTCTTCACCTAGTGCATCAACAACCGCTTTATAGGTTACTTTACCTTCGTGAACGTTCAAGCCGTTTAGCAAGTGCTTGTCTTCTAACATAGCTTTGGCAGGGCCTTTGTTTGCTAGCGCCAAACCAAATGGCAAGGTCGCATTGTTAAGCGCCATAGTAGAAGTGCGCGCGACACCACCTGGCATATTTGCAACACAGTAGTGAACTACGTCATCAACAACGTAAACTGGGTCTTGGTGCGTAGTGGCTTTAGACGTTTCAAAACAGCCACCTTGGTCAATAGCAACATCTACAAGCACAGAGCCCGGCTTCATCGCTTTAATTTGTTCGCCAGTTAATAGCTTAGGCGCTGCTGCACCAGGAATAAGCACCGCGCCAACAACAAGGTCTGCTTTAGAAGAGTAATGCTCGATAGCATCAACGGTAGAGTAAACTGTTTTAACTTGGCCGTTAAAGATATCGTCAAGCTGGCGAAGACGCGGAAGTGAACGGTCTAAAATGGTTACATCAGCGCCAAGACCTAGTGCCATTTTCGCAGCGTTAGTTCCTACAACACCACCACCAATTACCAGAACTTTGCCTGGTGCTACGCCAGGTACACCACCAAGTAGAGTACCGCTGCCGCCGTGCGCTTTTTCTAAATAGTGTGCGCCCGCTTGTACAGACATGCGGCCCGCTACTTCACTCATTGGTGCAAGTAATGGAAGACCACCGCGGTCGTCAGTTACTGTTTCATAAGCAATACATGTAGCACCTGACTCTACAAGTAGCTTAGTTTGCGTAGGATCTGGGGCTAAGTGAAGGTAAGTATAAAGTGTTTGGCCTTTACGAAGCATTTTACATTCGTTTGGTTGAGGCTCTTTCACTTTTACAATCATCTCTGCTTCAGCAAACACCTGCTCAGCAGTAGGTGCAATCGCAGCACCGGCATCTACATACATTTCGTCAGTGAAACCGATGGCATCACCGGCATTGGTTTCAACAAGAACACTGTGACCGTGAGTAACAAATTCTTTTACTGCTGCTGGCGTTAAGCCAACACGATATTCGTGGTTCTTAATTTCTTTTGGTACACCAACTAACATGTATCGTCCTCAATGTTATAACGAGCTTCTATGTGGCTCCGGTTGAACTTTGTTTCGTAGCAATCAGTCTTGAAAGCCCGTAAACCTTATTGGCGAGTATACGCCATAAAAAAACGAACTATCTGCTGAATAATAGAGTTATGTAGCATATAATGCTTTCAAAGATGGGTTGTGAGGTATTTTATATGTTGGTGAAGACGCCTAAACACATTGACCGAATAGACAGGAATATACTGGTACAACTGCAGAAAAACGGGCGTATATCTAATGTCGAACTTGCTAAAGAGGTGGGCTTAAGTCCAAGTCCTTGCTTAGAGAGAGTCAAGAGATTGGAGGCTCAGGGCTATATAAAGGGCTACCACGCCTTAGTTGACCCGGAAAAGCTTGGCGCTGCTATGCTCGTGTTCGTTGAGATTACATTAACCAAAACATCGGTGGATATCTTTGCAGAATTTTCTGCTGCGGTAAAACTGCATGACGATATTCAAGAGTGTCACTTGGTATCTGGTGATTTCGACTTCTTATTAAAAGCGCGTGTTGCGGATATGGGCAGTTATAGAAAACTGTTGGGTGATACATTGTTGCGTTTGCCGGGGGTAAGTGAATCGCGGACATATGTTGTGATGGAAGAAGTAAAAAGCACATCATCACTGCGCATTAATTTGAAGTAATGAAAGCATGGCTCAATAGTGTGTTTTTATGGTAGGCTGTGCAAAAATACAGTGTTTGTGTGCAACGAAAGGATTGTTGCGGTTCACAAGCAATAGGGTAGGGGTGCATACCGTCAGTTTTATTATTAGGTTCAGCTACTTACCATATTACTCAAATAATAATTATGTAGGGATTGCAAAGAGTTCGCTAAGCTCTTTGTAGCGTTTAACGCAAAGATAGTACGTATAGACTAAGACCGTTAGTCGATATAAAACTACATGCGATAGAAATTGAAGGTTCTTTAGGGTTATGGCGCGATTAACAGGGGTTCAGCGAGTGTGGGAAGCAGGCATGATTATCGCCTGTGTTTTCGCCTTTTTCTTATTGCTGGCACTAGTATCTTTTCATCCAGGTGATCCAGGTTGGAGTCAGGCTGGTTTACAATTAGACATTCACAATTGGGTTGGCGCGACAGGGGCATGGGTTGCTGACCTATTGCTATTTTCGTTTGGTTTTCTTGCTTATTTGCTCCCATTTGGCTCTGCATTTTTAGGGTGGTTCCTTTTCCAGCACATCAAAGAGCTGGACGAATTCGACTATCTCACCATAGGGTTGCGAATTATCGGTGGGTTATTAATGGCCCTGGGCGCAACGGGTATCGCCAGTATCAATTTTGATGATATTTACAATTTTTCAGCTGGCGGCTTTGTAGGTGATGTGATTAGTTCAGCGCTTATACCGTACTTTAATACTGCCGGTACTATCCTATTGCTGCTTTGCTTTTTCTGTACCGGTTTTACTCTATTAACAGGTATTAGCTGGCTTACCATTATCGACAGGTTGGGAGAGGGAACGCTGTGGTTGGGTCGTAAAACCCTGTCTGCACCACAAAGTTTATTGGCACTTGAAATGCCACGTCTGGCGCTGGCTAATAAATCTTCAAATCAAGAAAGCCCCGACACTGCCGAGTTGGATATTACCAGTATGCGAGCAGAACCCTTAGCTTCTTCCGCACAAGCTCAGGAACAGCCACAGCAACCGCAAACGCCTACTCAGAGAGCTACACCGATTCGCAATGAACCCTCTTTCGGTATTAATGAGCTTGATAATGAACCACCGTTTTATACTTATGATGGCGGCGATAAAGCGCAATCTGAAGGAAAGTCGACGCAAGACAGCGAAAACTTGCGAAGCGATGAAGCGCTTTCAAATGCGGGCGAAATTGAACCTGAGACGAAGAAGTCAGCATTTTCACTATCAGGCATGCGTAATGCGGTAACGGGTAGCTTTAAAGATAAAACTGGCTTGGGTAAATCTAACCAAGATGAGCGAGTGACGTCAGAAAGTGAAAATACTCGAAGTGAGCCTCAGGTTCAGCAAAGCCCACATATTAACTTTGACGAGCTAGAAGAGTTTGACGAAGATTTGCCTTATGAAACGGGAAGTAAGCCCGCGCCTTCCGTAAGTGTTAGCGAAACACCTGCTCCCGCAGCAGCACAAACGGCGCATTCACAAACAGAACAGGCACAACCAGCGAGCCAAGAAAGCACTCAAGCATTCACGCCTGCAGCGCTTGGCGCTAAGCCGGTTAAAGCAAAGTCGAATGGGGTTGATCCTGATTTGCCACCTATGCCGTCGTTTGATTTGCTAGAACGTGCTGACAAACATGAAAACCCGTTAACGCAAGAAGAAATTGAAGGCATTTCGCGCTTAGTGGAAGAAAAGCTTGCTGATTTTAATATTGAAGCCACTGTAGTGGGTGTGTACCCAGGGCCAGTAATTACGCGCTTTGAGCTAGACCTAGCGCCTGGCGTTAAAGTGAGCAAAATTACAGGGCTATCAAAAGACTTAGCCCGTGCAATGTCAGCTATTTCAGTTCGTGTAGTTGAGGTTATCCCAGGTAAGTCGGTTATTGGGTTAGAACTCCCTAACAAAAAACGCGAAATGGTGCGTTTAAGCGAAGTAATTAGCTGCGATACCTTCCAATCTAATAAATCGCCTTTAACCATGGTGTTGGGAGCAGATATCTCTGGTCAGCCTGTAGTAGTTGATTTAGCTAAAATGCCTCACCTTTTAGTTGCCGGTACTACAGGTTCAGGTAAGTCTGTCGGTGTGAACGTAATGATCTTGAGTTTGCTTTATAAAAGCACGCCTGAAGACGTTCGCATGATCATGATAGACCCCAAAATGCTTGAGCTTTCAGTGTATGAAGGCATACCGCACTTACTTTCTGAGGTTGTGACCGACATGAAAGAGGCCGCCAATGCACTTCGTTGGTGTGTTGGAGAAATGGAACGCCGTTATCGCTTAATGAGCGCCCTTGGTGTGCGTAACCTCAAAGGTTATAACGCTAAGGTAGAAGAAGCCATCGCTAACGGCACACCAATTAAAGATCCGCTTTGGAAGAATGAAGAAAGTATGGATGCCGAAGCGCCAGACTTAGCAAAACTTCCAGCTATCGTGGTGGTAGTGGACGAATTTGCCGACATGATGATGATTGTAGGCAAAAAAGTGGAAGAGCTTATTGCGCGTATTGCTCAAAAAGCCCGTGCGGCAGGTATCCACCTTATTCTTGCTACACAGCGTCCATCGGTAGATGTTATCACCGGTTTGATTAAAGCGAACATTCCAACTCGCTGTGCATTCCAGGTATCAAGCAAAATAGATTCAAGAACCATTCTCGACCAACAAGGCGCAGAAACCCTGCTAGGTATGGGTGATATGCTTTATCTTCCACCTGGAAGCCCAGTACCTACCCGTGTTCACGGTGCGTTTGTTGACGATCACGAAGTGCACGCGGTAGTGGCCGACTGGCAGAAGCGCGGTGAACCAGAGTACATAGATGAAATTCTCAATGGCGAAGCAACGGCAGAAGTCTTACTTCCGGGTGAACAACCGGAGGGCGAAGACCAAGAATTCGATGCTTTCTATGATGAGGCAGTCGCATTTGTTACCGAAACTCGTCGTGCAAGTGTCTCTAGTGTGCAGCGTAAATTTAGAATTGGTTACAACCGCGCAGCGCGCTTAGTTGAACAAATGGAAATGAGTGGTGTCGTAAGTGCACAGGGGCATAACGGAAACCGAGAGGTGCTTGCACCGCCGCCCCACAAAGAATAACGAATGGATTGAATAAATGAATAAAGCAGTTTCGGTTTATTTTATAAGTGCATTTTTCATAAGTGCACCATCCTTAGCGGGCGTACCAGTGGATTCTGCAACTACGTCAGTAGAGCTTAACGCTACTAACATTCAGAATGCGTATGATGTTAGCGCTGACACAGTTGCTACGGCTACTTCGGTCAGTGAAAACGAAGTTGTGAGTTCATCGCTACGAGCGCTATTAAGCGATATGAAACAGTTCCGTGCAGGTTTCGAACAAACAGTGGTAGACGCCCAGCAAAACGTAGTTCATGAAGCACAAGGCACGCTTACTATGACTCGCCCCAATAAGTTACGCTGGGAAACCACGTTTCCTGATGAAACCTTGCTGGTAGCTGATGGTGAAGCTGTATGGAATGTGGATACCTTTGTAGAGCAGGTCACGGTTCTATCTCAAGCCAACGCGATTAAAGACAACCCTATCGTTTTGCTAACTTCTACGGATGATGGGACCTGGTCGAAGTTTTCTATTAGCCAAATGAACAGTGGGATATCTGCTGACAATTCAACGAGTGTCATCAACAATGATACTGCCTTGCAAAGTTATCAAATCACTCCGAAGGAAGAAGGCGGTCAAATTGTCACGCTTACTTTAACCTTCAATCAAGATAATGAGCTCACTTCGCTTAATATGCTCGATGCGCAACAGCAAATTAGCACCTTAGTGTTCAATAATATTGAAACTCGCTTTCCAGTGTCAGCCGACACCTTCTCAGTTGATATTCCAGATAGCTTCATAGTTGATGACCAGCGTTAATCAAGAATTTGCGCCGTTAGCGGCGCGAATGCGCCCTGTTACCATTGAGCAGTACAGCGGTCAGGAACATTTACTTGGCGAGGGCAAGCCGCTTCGTAAAATGCTAGAGGCAGGCCACTGCCACTCTATGATCTTGTGGGGGCCGCCAGGAACAGGCAAAACCACCCTCGCTGAACTTATCGCTCAGTACACTAATGCATCTGTACTGCGTATTTCTGCTGTTACCTCAGGGGTTAAAGATATCAGAGCAGCCATGGATACGGCTGAAGAAAACGCCCGCTATAATCAGCGAACCTTATTGTTTGTTGACGAAGTACACAGGTTCAACAAGAGTCAGCAAGATGCGTTCTTGCCATTTGTTGAATCGGGTGTGGTCACCTTTATTGGCGCAACGACAGAGAACCCGTCGTTTGAATTAAACAAAGCGCTGTTATCTCGAGTTCGCGTTTACGTGCTAAAAACACTTGAACAACACGCGCTATCTGAACTAGTCGATAGAGCGCTGAGTGATAGTGAAAAAGGCTTGGGCGATAAAGCCCTTGGTATTGAAGAGACAGCAAGAAACGCCCTTATAGATTTAAGCGGTGGCGACGCCAGGCGCCTTCTTACCTATTTAGAACTGGCCGCCGACTTCACAAGTGCTAACAATATCACCGTTAGCGATGTTGAGCATGCAGTGGGCGAGAAAGTTGCCAGCTACGACAATAAGGGCGATACCTTCTACGACCTCATTTCAGCGTTTCACAAATCTGTAAGGGGTTCAGATCCCGACGCGGCACTTTATTGGTATGCAAGAATTTTGGATGGCGGCGGTGATGCACTTTACGTGGGGAGGCGATTACTGGCTATCGCGTCTGAAGATATTGGTAACGCCGATCCCAGGGCTATGCAGCTATGTATAAACGCATGGGACACCTTTCATCGCGTAGGTCCTGCAGAGGGCGAGCGTGCCATTGCACAAGCTGCCGTTTACTGTGCCTTAGCTGCAAAAAGTAATGCGGTTTACATGGCGTTTAATGAAGCGAAAGCGTTAGCGCGAAAGACCTCTGATGCACCGGTTCCCATGCATTTGCGCAATGCGCCTACATCGCTTATGAAAGAATTGGGTCATGGTGACGGTTATCGCTACGCACACAACGAGCCGAATGCCTTCGCTGCAGGCGAAACATACTTACCAGAAAACCTTGTAGGTACTCGCTTATACAAGCCCAATGAGCGCGGTTTAGAAAAAGCGCTTAAAGCCAAACGGGAATTCCTCGACTCGCTTAATGCGAGAAGCAATAATAAAAGGTAAAGTTGTACATATGTACCTTTACTAATCCAAAGACTATGGATTAGTTCATAAAAAGAACGCGCTAGGGAGTTTTACGTGCCTCAAGGGTTAGCTTTGTATTGTTTTATTGCCGCAGGCGGGGCGACTGGCGCCTGTTTACGCTATTTTGTTACCACAAGTGTTGATTCCTTATTTGGAAAACACATGCCGTTTGGTACACTAACGGTGAATGTGGTTGGGTCGTTTGCACTCGCGTTACTGTACGGCATTATTGAACGTCACGATTTAAGCGACTCTCCTTACCGTGCGCTTATCGGTGTGGGCCTATTAGGTGCCTTTACTACATTCTCAACATTTTCTGTTGAAACCTTAACTTTATTAGAAAACGGGTTGTGGCTCAAAGCCATAGCGAATGTATTTCTTAACGTTGGCGCTTGCCTAATAGCAGGTTGGCTAGCCATTCAATTAATGAAAGGATAATTAGAAACACATGTTAGATCCAAAGTGTTTGCGAAGCGATATAGAACAAACAGCTAAGCGATTAGCTGCCCGTGGTTTTAACCTCGATGTAGCAGCTTTCAGTTCGCTTGAAGAAAAAAGAAAAACACTTCAGTCCAGAACACAGGATCTGCAAAACGAGCGTAACGTACGAAGTAAATCCATTGGTAAAGCAAAAGCGCAGGGCGAAGATATCGCACCGCTTTTAGCTGAAGTGGGTAAACTGGGTGACGAGCTTGATGCCGCTAAAGCGGAGCTTAGCGAACTGTTAGAAGAAATAAATACCCTTACACAAGGCATTCCTAACTTGCCGGATGAGTCTGTACCAGAAGGTAAGGATGAAGACGACAACGTGGAAATTTCCCGTTGGGGTGAGCCTCGTACGTTTGATTTTGAAGTAAAAGATCACGTAGATGTTGCGGAAGGCTTAAACAATGGTCTTGATTTCGCAACGGCAAGTAAGCTTACAGGCAGTCGCTTCGTAGTTATGCGCGGTGACATGGCTCGCCTAAATCGTGCCATAGCTCAGTTCATGCTTGATACTCATACCCAAGAACACGGCTATCAAGAGATGTACGTGCCTTATTTGGTTAATGCTGACAGCTTGTACGGCACAGGCCAATTGCCCAAATTTGGTGAAGATTTATTTCATACGAAGCCTGCAACCGAAGAGGGGCAGGGGCTAAGCCTTATTCCAACGGCAGAAGTACCGCTAACGAATATCGCCCGCGATGAAATCTTAGATGCGAAAACGCTGCCTGTGAAAATGACGGCACATACGCCTTGCTTCCGTTCAGAAGCCGGTTCTTATGGCCGTGATACCCGTGGTCTAATTCGTCAGCATCAGTTCGACAAAGTCGAGCTAGTGCAACTAGTTAAGCCAGAAGATAGCTTTAACGCACTAGAAGCACTTACAGGACATGCTGAAGTTATTCTGCAAAAGCTAGAGTTGCCGTACCGTAAAGTGCTGCTATGTACGGGTGACATGGGCTTTGGTGCATGTAAAACCTACGATCTTGAAGTATGGCTACCTGCACAGAACACTTACCGTGAAATTTCTTCATGTTCAAACATGCTGGATTTCCAAGCACGACGTATGCAGGCTAGGTTCCGTAACCCAGAAACGAATAAAACTGAACTGCTTCATACATTGAACGGTTCTGGTTTGGCGGTAGGGCGCACCCTTGTAGCTATTCTGGAGAATAACCAGCAAGCAGACGGAAGCGTAACCATTCCAAAGGCGCTCGTGCCTTACATGGCAGGCCAAGAAGTGATTAAGGCGTAAAACAGTAATTTAGATAGATAATCGACATTATTTGATCCAAAAATAAACTTCTAAGCCAATTAAAGCAAAATCCGATATCCTAATAAGGTGTCGGATTTTTTTCGCTCTAACGTGTCTAGAATTTAATACTTTAATCACAAGTATCCTCTAAACAAGTGAAAAAAAGTGAAGAGATATTATAAAATACGCATGTAATCAAAGTTTTACGAACAAAGAACAAAAGATATAACTTGTTTCAAATTGTAAATAAACTCACACATTTGGTAAAAAACTTATAATTTTCATACGTTAGTGTCGACACTGGCATTTCTTTACAAATCTTACACTTTTGGCTAATGTTTGGTTTGCGTAACAAGAATGAAATATAAAATCTAGTTGCGCGCATAAAAATCGATTGATAAATCAACAATGACGGTTGGGGATAAGGGAAATGTCCTTCTTGGAATTTCCGTTTCCTCAACAAAATTCCAGGGAAAACACATGTTTAAAAAAAACCTCATTACCACTACGTTGAGAAATGCGGCGTTAGTAGGTCTTGTTGGGTCACTTGCCTACCCAGTTATGTCACAAGAGATGGCTGTAGACGAAGAGACAGTTGAAAAAATCAAAGTAACAGGCTCGCGCATTAAGCGAGCAGAGCTTTCAACGCCGGCACCGATCGTTTCAGTAAGTGCAGAGGAAATAAAGCGCTTCGGTACTCCCGACTTAGGTAGTATTCTTGCCGAGCTTCCTGCAATTGCTGCAGGCTCAACCCTAATTGGTAACAACAACAGTAATGCCAATGCTGGGCTTAGCTCACCAGATTTACGCTCTCTTGGCGAAAACAGAACCTTAACACTAGTAAATGGCAAACGTCACGTGGCGGGTTCACCATTTTCAAATGCGGTAGATACGGGCTCAATTCCTGCTGCTATGATCGAACGAATTGAAGTCATTACCGGCGGTGCGTCGGCTATTTATGGTTCTGATGCGGTATCAGGTGTTATTAACGTAATTCTTCGAGACGATTACGAGGGCTTAGAGTTTAGGTTTGATGGTACTACTGACCTTGAAGGTGTTGGTAACAGAACTAACAACTTTAGTGCGCTTTACGGTCACACTACCGACGACGGTAAAGGTAACATTACCTTCTTTGCTGAAAAGAACAACATCAACCAAGTTATGGAGCCTGACCTTCAGCAAGCAGCAGCGTGGGGAACTATAGTAAACCCACTAGACACTGGTGAAGACGATGGTATCGCAGATAGACTTCGCGTTCCATTTGTTGGTTCAGAGATGATCAACGAGTTTGGCATTATCAACCCATTTGGTGGTGGTCCTAGAATTACGTTTATGCCAAACGGCACACCTATGGACCAAGTCTCTCGTTTAGAAACGAACAGCTTTGCGTTTGGTAGTTTTGACCAGCGTTATGATACGGTTTTCTTCGGTGAAGACTATGTTAACTACGTTCCTGATCAAGAAACAGTTACGTTAGCCAGTACGTTCCGCTATGACATTACAGACAACGTACGTTTCTATGGTGACGTTAAACATGTAGATAAGAAGATTGAGCAGCAGTTTCAACCATCTTTCCGCTTTGGCGGTATTTTCGTCGATGTTGAAGACAATGCATTTTTAGACGACTCTACGCGATCTCGCCTTCTTGATGGTGGTCAATCCGTGGTAGAAATGTCGCGCTTTTTCACTGATATAGGTAACCGAACAGCGTCTAACGATCGTGAACTGTTTCGCTTTATTGGCGGTTTCGAAGGGTATTTCTCGCTAAGCGATACTGAGTTTGACTACGACGTTTATTACACGCGAGGCGAAGTGTCTAACGTGCGTCGTACCTTAAACGACTTAATTCCTTCAAACTTCCTAGCTGCCTTGGATTCTGTAATCGATCCTGAGACAGGGCAAGCTGCATGTCGTAGTCAGGTCCCTGCACTTCAAGGCGATGACTATGAAGATCCAGCTTTAGTTAATCCAGAGAACTGTGCACCGTTCAACCCATTTGGTTTCGGTCAAGCAAGCGCAGCTTCTGCAGACTTCATCGCCGGTGATGTACAGCGCGAAGATGAAATCACTCAAGAAATGATTGGTGGAACACTGGCATTTGATTCTGCTGAGTGGTTTGAGCTTCCAGGTGGTCCGCTAGGTATCGCGTTCGGCTATGAATATCGTGAAGAAGATGTTGAAACAACTACCGATGAATTAACGCAACAAGGCGTATTTACCAGCGCTGCCACTCCTGATTCTTTTGGTGGCTATGATGTTAGTGAGTTCTTCATTGAGCTTCGCTTACCTTTACTTAGTGATGTTATGTTGGCCAAGGAACTGTCGGTCGACGCGGCGTATCGCACAGCTGACTATTCACACGCAGGTAGTGCAGATGCTTGGCAAGTAGGCTTTATGTGGGCACCAATTGAAGATGTACGTATTCGCGGTACAGTAGGTGAAGCTGTCCGTGCACCTAACGTGGATGAGGCATTTTCTCCGCAATCGCCAGGTTTCGCAAATATTAACGACCCGTGTGACGCCGACAATATTAATGATGATCCAGACCGCGCTGCGAACTGTTTAGCACTGGGTATTCCTGCTGGCTTTGAAGCAAACGACAACGTAAGTATTGAAACACTATCTGGCGGTAACCCTGACTTGTTTTCTGAAAGCAGTGAATCGAAAACCGTTGGTGTAGTTTGGACGCCGGAGTTTTTAGAAAACTTCTCTGTTACCCTTGATTTCTACGACATTGAAATTGAAGATGCAATCACAGAAGTTGATGCACAGGATATCCTAGATAACTGTGTTGATGCCACGGGTGGCCCTGACGCGGGTTTCTGCTCGCAGATTGACCGTGACGAGAACAACGATGTGGAAGTTGTACGTTCAGGCTTTATCAATGCGTCTGCACTTAAAACGTCAGGTGTAGAATTCCAAATCCGCTATACGACCGAACTTGGTGATTTAGGTCTACCGGGTGAGCTACGCTTAAACCTTCAAGGTAACAAAGTTAATGAACTTGAAGAGTACGCGTTCCAAGACCGTCCAGATGAAATTAACGTAGAAGTGGGTGAGGTAGGAGACCCAGAGTATCAATTGAGAACGATTGTTGACTATCGTCTGGATGAGTGGAACTTCAACTACACAAGTCGTTTTATTGACCGTTCTGCATTATTTGATGTTTCACCTGGCGGAGATACTCCTGAAGACACTTCACCAGCCTTTGTTGGAAGTATTTGGACTCACGACTTCAGCATTGAATATACCTACAACGAAAATGTTGACGTATATGTGGGCCTGAGAAACGCCTTCAATAAGGTACCACCTGGCTACACGTTCAATCCACTGTATGACCTTTTAGGTCGCAGATTGAATGCTGGTATTACTGTTCGCTTCGAATAAATACTGCTAAAAACTATGAGCCATCACTGTAATGTGGTGGCTCTTTTTATTTTACTTCTCTAAATATTTCTGTACTTTAAAGACAAACCAGACTTTCAATAGTGTTCTTTATGTGTGGATTTATACAACGTGTTACTGACTCTCCAGACGTTATAGCGCTTCTTGAAGAAGTAGGTCTCACACAAACCATTCCGCTTTTCGTCAACGAATCTTCTACAAGCAATGTCATCAACTTTTATCCTGCATTTGGAAAAGTGCCTGAACGACAAATTACCAATTTAATTGTTTCTTGTGATAGCACCATAGATGCTACATGGTGGTTTGATGCTAAGCCCGTAGGCAACACGTTAGAGGTTGGCAATAGAACAACATTTAACGCCCGTAATCTAGAAAGCCCTTATTGGGGAAAGTTTATTCGAGAAAGGCGGGCTATAGTCGTAGCAACGGCTGTAGGGGAGTCTAATCCGATTGGGGAAGGAAAAGCACATTATTTAATGAAGCCCACTAGCGGAGCATTGCTTATTGGCGCGGTATATCGGCGGTTTAGTAATGGGCTATTTTCCTGTGCAGTAGTAACACGCCCGCCTATAGATGGCTTTAGTCAGTATCATGAAAAATCCATTCCCTGCTTTCTTCCTCATGACAGTCACGCTATTAATGCGTGGTTAACCGTTGACAAAGAAGGGGCATTGGATAATGAGGTAGAGTATATTTTGAATAACCCTCGTATTTATACCGACCTTGAAGTCACGCGAGTAAAAACGTTTAAGAGTGCCGAGGCAATCGGTGAAGTTAATATGTTAAAGGCTGACGAAAACTTTTGAATTAAACTCGTATGCGAACAAAATAAAGGCGGCTTTAACAGCAGCCGCCTGTGATAAGCTATGTTCTAAATAACGTTTTATTTAAGGTAGGAAAGTAAGGTTTCCTCGTCCGCACCTAAAACGTTCTTTTTGACTTCTTTATCGACAACATCCGTACATTGAGATGACATTCCGTTTCTTAATTTGCCAAGAAATCCTGGCCCGCTAATAATATCAATTGAGCCTAGTGCCCCCCGTTTACGCTCACCATCTAGCCAGTCGGCAATGTCACTGGCAAATCGTTCATCTTCAAGTTCTGCGGCATCTTTTCTGTTCATGCTATCAACGCCCGGTACCTGCGAAGCGGGAGCCGATTGTCTGCCGGGTTTATCTGTATAAATGTCTTGGTCACTCGCGCCACTAAACTCATTGTGCCATTTCTTTACTTCAACAAGTGCACTTCCGTGGTTGGTATAGGTGTAAGCTGTGGCGTCTTCGTGGTTAGCCACAATTACGTAGTGTTTTTGAACTGTCATACAGCCTCCTATGTCCATTTATGTAAAACATTCACGTTTATAGTGTTCGGTAATGGCAAGTATGAAAAATGTGCCCAAAACCCGAGATAAAACGCTAATGTAAGAGGGGAGTTGCAATATCAACACCAAGGCTAAAACAAGTTAGCAATAGGACGGCTCTACTACTCGCTACCTTGAATCAAGCTTCATCAGGAGCGGTAGCTAAACAAGTGTTTTTAGTAAAAGAGGGATAGGTGGTTTAACCCTTGTCAATATACAACAATCGATACTGTGATATGACGAGTAAGTAATCTTGAGGAATATGCGAAAGAGAAAAAGGCTAGCAGGGGGCGCTAGCACTTTCAATATAATATGTAATCGCCTTTACAAGCATTTCGCTGGTTTTGGTAATCCAGCCAGTTTAGTGGCTTGCTTGGCCGGGCCTTTTTTGAAGAGTCGCTGCAGGTAGCGGCTATTACCTTTTTCTGGCCCAAACTTATTGGCCATGGCTTTCACTAAAGCACGAATCGCTGGGCTGGTTTCGTATTCTTCGTAAAATGCACGTACGAACCGAACGACTTCCCAATGGGCATCAGTAAGTTCGATGTTTTCTTGTTCAGCCAGCATTTCAACCATACCTTCTTCCCAAAGCGTGTAGTCGAGTAAATAGCCGGCTTTATCAGTAGGGATCTCTTGACCACTATAGGTAAAGCTAAAAGTTTCTTGTGTCATTAAAGGGTTACCCAATGCGTATTTTTCGCTGACAAAGCAGCAAACTCTCTGGAAGTGATAGACATGGCTTGCTTTGGCAACTTAGCACCTCTTGCCGATGCATCGCCATCGATAAATGCCAAATTAAGTGGTGATTCTTCTTTCAAGTGATTCGTTAATTCTTCAAAAAACAAACTTTCGATTGTAGGGGCGTAAACACCGTCGCCTATACAAACCACGTAGACATCTACGCTTAATTGCTCTAAGGCTGCTATTAGAAACTGCTTGTCAGCAACGGAAACGGTTGGCGTTGAAATGGAAATAAGCATTAAAAGGTCACCACATGGTCAACGCGTTGAATTAACGCAACTTTTTCAGATGAAGTTACCCATTTGCATTCAAGCTCTTCAACTAAGTCAGTGTTGGCGAGTACGTGTTCAATATCATAAGTTTCTGCGCTCATTTTACACACATAACATTCTTCGATATCGAAAAACGGCATGCTAGCCAAACGTTTAGTGTGATTTTTCAGCCCTTTGGTTGACGCCGCTTTAACCAGCTGCAGTACACCTTGGTTTTCAAACAGCACCTTAACATCGTGACCATAGTTTGTAGCGGCAAGCGCAAAGTCTAAACCGTCTTGGCTTTTCGCACTGGAAAATGGGCTTTGGGTAAATCTAATAAGTAAATGCGCCATTAGAATTGCACCAGCCTATTGCAATCATGGAGCGCGGTGAAGAATTCGCCCAAGCCTGCTTGTTCAAAAGGCGCGGTTAAATTGGCCTGAGCCAACCCATTTTCTTTCGCCTCTAACTCACTCACAATGCCTCGCTTAACGGCAGCGGTAATACATACGAGTAACTCTATCCCGTGTTCCGTTGCCAAGGTCTTCCAGCCATCAAACGCAAAAAGCTCGTCGCCCGTTTTCAGCATTAAGTTGTTAGTGTGGTGTACACCTTCGCTGTAAAAGAAAACGTTGTTTATTACATCACCATTATCAATAACACCTTGCGCAAAGGAGAGGGCACGTAGTGCCGTGTCGCCTTGAAACGGTGATGATGTGATAAGTATTGAATATTCTGCCATACAAATAAAAACACCCCGGTCAAGGGGTGTTTATCTTTTCAACCTTTAACGCTAAACTAATCGTCGCCGCCAAACGCACCTAGAAGGTGAAGGATAGACGTGAACAAGTTATAGATGTTCAAGTATAGCGAAACTGTAGCGCGAATGTAGTTTGTTTCACCACCGTGGATGATACGGCTTGTATCAAACAAGATGAAACCAGACATGATGAACACAATCGCTGCACTAATTGCTAGGCTTACCGCCGGTACTGCGAAGAAGATATTCGCAATAGCAGCTACAAGCACTACAACTAAACCTACAACCAAGAAGCCACCCATAAACGAGAAGTCTTTCTTAGTAGTAAGGGCATAGCCAGATAGCGCAAAGAACACAAGTGCTGTTGCACCCAGTGCTTCCATGATTAGGCCAGGACCAGCTACACCTAAATAGAAATTAAGCGTGTAACCTAGTGAAGCACCCATTAAACCAGTGAATGCAAACACCCAGTAAATACCAGACGCTGAATCCGCTTTTTTCTGGACTACAAAAAGAGTAATAAATGCGCCGATAGTCATAACAAGAGACATCATAGGAGAAATGCCTACCGCCATTGCTATACCAGCACAAACCGCACTAAACGCTAGTGTCATCGCAAGCAGCATATAGGTGTTGCGTAGAACCTTGTTCGTCTGCAATACCGATGGTTGAGATGCACTTGAATACATCGAACGTTGATCCATTGTTTCCTCCAATAGGACTTATGATATGACCAAAATGGTACACAATTATTTAGTGTATGTTGTATGGGTTTTAGTTCCCATTTTCAAGTAGTTTCAGATGAAAATGGTGTCAGGTGAATATAAAAACATCTTTTATACGTGCTAAACAGCGTATTTGATTGAAATCTCGGCACTTAGACAACTTTTTTAATTTTTCGCTTTACAGTCATAAAAATATCATTAAGATACGCAGCACTTCAGGAGAGTTGGCAGAGCCCGGTTTAATGCACCTGACTTGAAATCAGACGTGGGGTCAAACCCACCGGGGGTTCGAATCCCTCACTCTCCGCCATATTATGAAAACCCGCACATTGTTGCGGGTTTTTTTATGCCTATCTGCCACGTTAAACTTTCGTATAAGACCACAGTCGCATTGTTACATTCCATTCACATGTTTAGGCTTGCGTTTTCTTCGCGCAATCTAAAGGTGTTATGTGTCACAGGAAAGTTCTTCTTATCAAAATCTTCACAAACCGAGCAGTAGCTTTAAATCACGAGACGATTATTTAAACCACGAATTACAAATACTTTCTCCTAAACGTTGGCGGTTAAACCTACCTGGTAAAGATTATCGCGTTGAGTGGGAAGACTTTGTGCCCGGTATGGCTGCAACCATAGGTAAAATTGTTATGGTTGCCGCCGTCGTTGGTGCATTCGCAGCGCCGCTTGGTTTATCACCTGAATTTGTTATTGAAAACGTACGCTTCGAGTTACTTATAGCCGCCGTATTGTTCGTTGTTTTGATTTCAGGTTTTCTTAACCCGTCTGCCAATTTAGCGGGAACCCATGGGCCGCTTTTGCCACTGGTGCCTCTTATCGTTGCTTCTGGTGGTCACCCCATGGCGCTCGGCCTGCTCATCGGTTTGTTTGGTTTCATATTAGGCATAACAAAGGGCGGTAGCATACTCGCTAAACTCACCAGTAACGGTGTGTGTGGTGGGCTATTGCTATATTTAGGTTTCATAGGCATTACAGGCCAGGTTAAGAAGCTATTTGCTTGGGCAGAGAGCTTCGACATGGCTTATTTAGCCTTTGTAGTGCTGATTGCCACTATTCTTATGTACGCATGGCTAGAGCATATTAAAAAGCGCTGGTTAGCCATTCCACTTGGCGCAGTGATGGCTGCAGTAATAGCTTTTGCTTTTGGCGCACCGTTTGAGTTCACCACATCGCCGGGTATGCCTAATTTGAACCCTGCATATTGGTGGGGCGAAGACACAGGCTGGAAACTAGGCTTACCAGACTGGTCGCACTTTATTGCAGTGCTTCCTTTTGCTGTACTCGCAGTGTCTATGTGGTCGCCAGACTTTTTGGGGCATCAAGTTTTTCAAAAGCTTAGCTACCCTAAAAAAAGTGAAAGGGCGCACATGAATATCGATGACACCATGATTGCAGCTTCAAGCCGTCAAGCAGTAGGAAGCTTATTGGGAGGTGGTAATATATCCTCTTCGTGGGGAACCTACATTATCCCTGCGTCTATTGCTCGCAGACCCATTCCCGGTGGCGCATTAGTTACCGGGCTATTGTGTGTTGTCGCCGCGCTGTGGGGTTATCCTATGGACCTAGCTATTTGGCCTCCAGTACTCTGTGTGGCTTTAATTGTTGGCGTGTTCCTTCCGTTAATGGAAGCGGGTATGCAAATGACACGAGAAGGAAAAACAACCCAGTCTGCGGCATTGGTCGTCATTTCGTCTGTGCTAGTTAACCCTGTATTTGGGTGGTCTTTTACCATGCTATTAGATAATTTGGGTGTAGTTGGATGTAAAGACAGGGCAGGTGACTTAGGCAAAGCTGGGCGCTGGGTGATTCCTGGTATTACTTTCTTAGTGCTGTGTACGGTTATGGCATTAATCGGTATGTTCCCTGGTGTGCCAGCAATAATGGAAAGCTTTAGAATGTAGTGTCAAAAGCATACGGCGTGGGAGCTTTCTTCCACTCCGTGATTTCGCTAAGAAAACTAGAACGTTTGTGATTTATGCACTACACAATTTATGTTCGTAGTTTATCAAGTACAGTATGAAATATAGGTAAACGGAGTGTTCTTTTACTAATAATTGAACACTTTGTTTATCAATTGTTCGCTTAGATCGAAATCTTACAATTAGTGCTTTACAGGCCCTCAGAAATCATTAAGATACGCAGCACTTAAGGAGAGTTGGCAGAGCCCGGTTTAATGCACCTGACTTGAAATCAGACGTGGGGTCAAACCCACCGGGGGTTCGAATCCCTCACTCTCCGCCATATTTGAAAAACCCGCACACAGTTGCGGGTTTTTTTATGGCTAAAATAAATGTTTTATTGAGTGAGAGAAGGAGCGCCGTCGCTCGACTAATAAACGCAAAGGACTAGTGCTGTGGAAAGGGCACTTATATCCCTCAAGTTGTACATTAAAGAATTTATAGCTAGAAACACTAAGCGCATAAGTAATACAAATGGATTCAGTTTTAATCAAAGGTGATTAAGCTTCTTGCAAAAAGATGAATATTTCACCAGTTGATTGATTTAATTGAAATTAGTGCTTTACAGCGTGCCGTAAATCATTAAGATAAGCATCACTTAAGGAGAGTTGGCAGAGCCCGGTTTAATGCACCTGACTTGAAATCAGACGTGGGGTCAAACCCACCGGGGGTTCGAATCCCTCACTCTCCGCCATATTACGAAAACCCGCACATTGTTGCGGGTTTTTTTATGGGTGAAATATTTTCTGATCTCATCCTGTCTGTATCTTGTAATTACAAAACATTTCATAAAAACCAAGTTATGTCGCGCTTTATTCACAAAAGCTTGATATATATAAAAAGGTTTACAATCAACTGAAATCATTACGGCATATTAAAGCGGTGTACTCGTACGTATATCGCTGGTCCTACGCAGTTGGTAGTAATAACAAGAATTCAAGAGGACATTATGCAGGCAATGCCCACACTTAATCTTCGGGAAGGTACGGTTGGACAAAAAAGACAGGAAATAAAGGCGTATTTCCTCGACTCATTCAACACATATGAATCACTTTTCTCTTGCCTAGCGAATGACGAGGCCTTTTACGAACGACCTGAAACGCTGCGTCATCCGTTAATTTTTTATTTCGGCCACACTGCCACGTTTTTTATCAATAAGCTCGTGCTTTCAAAGGCTATCAACGAGCGTATCAACCCTAAGTTTGAATCGCTCTTTGCGATAGGCGTAGATGAAATGAGTTGGGATGACCTCAACGATGAAAATTATGACTGGCCAAAGGTTGAAGAGGTGCGTCAATATCGAAATCAAGTGCGCACCTTGGTATGTGACCTCATAGATACCATGTCTTTTAGCATGCCTATCGACTGGGACAGTCCAATGTGGCCTGTAGTGATGGGAATAGAACACGAACGCATTCATTTAGAAACCTCGTCTGTACTTATTAGGCAGTTACCCATTTCGTCTGTACGACCTAGTTCAGAATGGCCTGTTTGCCCTACAATGCTCACTAATCCTGAAGAACTTGCTCCCAACGCATTAATTACAGTTCAAGCGCAAACGGTAATTAATGATAAAAATTGGGGTAGTGCCTATTACGGCTGGGACAATGAATACGGAACTCAGCAAGAATCTGTAAGCGAGTTTAGTGCATCTAAGTTTCTGGTAAGCAATGGCGAGTATTTAGCTTTCGTTAAAGACGGCGGTTATCACAACGCGAAGTACTGGGAAGCTGAAGGCAACAAGTGGCGTGAATACACCCAGGCTCAACACCCTGTGTTTTGGGTCAAAAAGGGCGATGACTATGCCTATCGCAGTATGCTTGAAGAACACCCACTTCCTGTAGATTGGCCGGTAGACGTTAATTATCATGAAGCTAAAGCCTTTTGTAATTACTTAAGCGAGAAGACTGGTTCGCTTGTTCGCCTACCGACAGAAAACGAATGGCAAGCTCTACGTCAGAATGCTGGTGTAACACAAACCGTATACGCTGATGGTTTCAATATTGCGCTTCAAAAATACGCTTCGAGTGAGCCTGTTAATGTTAATCAGTCAGGTGAATTTTTTGATGTGGTAGGGAACGTATGGCAGTGGACTGAAACACCAATTTATCCGTTTGAAGGTTTTAAGGTGCACCCTCTGTACGATGACTTTACTACGCCAACGTATGATAACAAGCATAACCTCATTAAAGGTGGTAGCTGGGTATCTACTGGCAACGAGGCAATGAAAGACAGCCGTTACGCATTTAGGCGCCATTTCTTTCAGCACGCCGGGTTTAGATATGTTCAAGGAAAGCGAGTTATAGCAGTGAACGATTTTGATTACGAAAGCGATACACAAGTGTCGCAATATAGCGAGTTTCACTATGGTGACGAATACTATGGTGTGCCTAATTTCGCCAAAGCCAGTGCTCAGTTTTGTATTGAGAATATGCAAGGGCGTGAGCATAGCAAAGCATTAGACTTAGGTTGTGCTGTGGGAAGGTCTTCTTTTGAACTTGCTAAGTATTTCGACCACGTTGATGGCATTGATTTTTCTGCTCGCTTTATAAAAACCGCATTCGATATGCAAGAGCGTGGAGAGATCCGCTATAACCTAATAGAAGAAGGCGAACTAACGTCATTCAAGGCAAGGAAACTTTCGGCCTTAGGTTTAGAAGAAAGTGCGGAAAAAGTCGCTTTTGCTCAGGGCGATGCGTGTAATTTAAAGCCTCAATATACTGGGTACGACCTTATCTTCATGGGGAATTTGATTGATAGGGTCTACAGCCCTAGAAAAGTATTGGCTGATATGGCAAAACGTTTAAACAAAGGCGGTCTGCTGGTTGTAGCCAGCCCCTTCACTTGGCTGGAAGAATACACAGAGAGAAGCGAGTGGTTAGGGGGCTATAAAGATGAAAATGGTGAAACACTTAGCTCTACGCAAGCATTAGAAGATGCCCTAGGTAGCGGCTTCAAGCGTGTTGGGGAGCCCACAGAGTTGCCGTTTGTCATCCGCGAAACCAAACGTAAATATCAGCACACGCTTTCGGAGTTCAATGTATTTGAAAAGATAAGCGAGTAAAAGCGAAAAAAGGAGCATAATGCCGCGCTTAGGGCCCGTGCTCTGGGTTATGCCACTAAACAAAGCGCGGCTTGATATTGATGTCTGAATCTATACCTGCATAAATAATAATTGGGCAACGCGTTGAGATTGTTACAGTGCCAACAAGCCAAGTAAAGCGAGTCAACAGGGTAACTCAACGGAACAAACTTAGCAGAGTAAGCTAAAAGGCAAAACAACGTTTAAAAGGGTAAGTCGAGGGTGAACAAAGGGCAAAGTCAACTGCCAGTGTTCAGTAAAGTTGAGCATGAATTTATGCCTCACAAAAATGTGTGGCAGGCTCCTGCTCACCTAAAACTCGATGAAACCCGACTTAAGTATTCAGCTATATTGCGTCGCTTTTATAGCATAGGGGGCAATCAGGCATCGGTTAGAGCTTTGCAGCAAGAACCTATTGCAATGTGGATAGCCGACATGGATATACCCCCTTGCGATAACATTATAAGTGCAGTTACACAAAATCTTCGCTCAACATACGGATATCAGTCTCTTGATATTGGTGAGGCAGTAGCCAAACGTTTTGAACGTAGTGCGCCACGATATAGCAGGTTTGAAGTTAGCAGTAGTGATGTGGTCGATGTAGCCAGTGTAATTGGCGCAATAGATGTCGCGCTTCGTACATTCTGTAAAGCCGGACAAAAGGTGATGGTTTTAACGCCTACTTATTCGCCTATAACCGAAACGGTGGAAAACAACGATTTAAAACCTGTATATATACCTGTAGGGCAGTCAGCCTATACCATTGAAGAAAAATTTACTGATGTAGCTTCGTCACACACTTGTAATCATCAAAGTATTAATAATTCGTTTACCGACATAGCTCTTAACGCTTTAGACAAATCTGCCGCAGCATTTGTAATCTGCCATCCAAATAATCCTACTGGCACCGTATTGAGCGCTAGAGCACAGCGTAAGATTGTGGATTTCTGCGCTAACCACAATATTTTATTGATCACTGATGAAGTACACAGTGAATTTGCCTTCAACTCACACAACGAACCGACCCTTATTCCTATCTTTGGCTGTGAACTTGATAGGGCAGGTTTAAATGAAGAGGAAATAAATAAGCGAGATAAACCAATAGGTAAAAATATTGTGCCTGCGCCTCGGAGCATTCACATTAATAGCGCCTCTAAAGCTTTTAACCTAGCGAGTATTCCCGGTGCGTCGTATGCAATTGTAAAAGACAAAAAGACACGAGAAAGGTTTGCCCAAGCTATTAGCGAACGGCACCTTAATGCGAGCAACTTGGGCAAAGTTGCACTTATTGCTGCCTATGAAAAAGGCAGTACATGGTTAGATGGGGTTAAAGGTGCGTTAGCCTTCAATAGAAAGCTCGTTGTGCGTTTCTTCAAGCACTACGGCATCAATGTAAATTATACAATGGGAAGCGCTGGCTACTTTCTTTGGCTAGATCTCGCCACATTTCCCTCGAACATTTCGCAACCAATGGTTTCTGTGTCGACTGAAAAAGACTCATTAGGAAAGGAGTCTGATCAAATTCTTCGTTATTCACCTGTTGCAAGTGTAGAGCAGTGTATAGAGCGGGGCGTAGTAGGTAACGACGGAGCACCCTTCGGTGCGCCGAATCATATAAGGCTTAATTTGGCCTGTCATCCAGCGGTTATCGAGACCGCTCTGCAGCGTTTGTGTTTCATGTCGTAGCTGTTCGCTACCGCTTAGCTTGAATTACAAACCAATGAGTTTCTAATCGACCCCTTTTTCATGACCGATGACAGCATTCTAAATAATAGAATAACTGACTCTATAATCCCGCATTTTATTCCGACTAGAAAGAATTAAACTAACTTTATTGCGAATGAAATCAGCCAAGATAGAAGCTGCTACGTGGCACGTGGAAAGTTAGAAGGTGTTGTGAGAGCAGAAAGGCTTAAGGAAATAAAATGATGTACTTGAGAAAAGCGAATGAAAGAGGAAAAGTCAATTTTGGTTGGCTAACAAGCCGACACAGTTTTTCATTTGGGCACTATTATGATGCGAAACACATGGGCTTTTCAGCGTTAAGGGTGATTAATGATGATATTGTTCAAGCAGGTAGAGGCTTCGAGACTCACGGCCATAGAGATATGGAAATCGTCTCATATGTAGTGAGCGGTGCCTTGAAACACAAAGATAACACGGGCAATGAATACGTGGTACCTGCGGGTGATATACAAGTGATGAGTGCAGGTCGCGGCATCATGCACTCAGAGTTTAATCCGTCTAGTGAAGAACCTGTGAACTTTCTGCAAATTTGGATTGCGCCAAATGTAAAAGGCGGAACGCCAGGTTATATGCAAAAAACCTTCGGCAGACGCGCTGGTGGGAAAGAAAATGAAAAGCTTGAATTGCTTGTAAGTGACGACGGCAGACATGAATCGTTGAGAATTAAGCAGAATGCATCAATAAGTCGTTTGACCTTGAGGTATCAAGAAGCATGGTATCGAAATACTGAAAGGCAGAAAGGATATCTTCATATCATCTCAGGTGTGGCTGAAGCTTCGGTGAAAAGTGAACCTGGGATGGTAGAATTAGAATCTGGCGATGCTATTGGAATCTACGAGGAAGATAGTATTTCGCTCACTGCATCTCAAGATTTGGTTGCCCTTTGGTTTGATTTACCAATTTAATTGACTAAAAGTAATCTAGATCAATAATTTAGTTTCAATTTGTGTATCTCTACTTCACGAATTTTTATCTCGTGGTATGATGACTGTGATAAGGTTTTAGGTTGTTAATAGTTATCATTAACGAAAATTAGCGGCCTTTAACCTAGTTGTTTAGAAAACTGAAGTCAGTGAGATACTAGAGTGATAAAAATAATCCTAGCAGATGATCACGATTTGGTCAGAAGAGGGATACGCCGAATTCTGGAAGACGTAGAAGATTTTACTGTTATCGATGAAGCAAGTAACGGTGAAGATGCGGTACAAATGTGCCGAAAAAATGCGCCAGATGTGGTACTCATGGACGTGAACATGCCCGGTATTGGTGGACTAGAAGCGACTAAGAGAATTGTTCGCATGTCAGAAAATACGCGGGTGATATGTGTTTCAATGCACAAAGAAAGCCCTATACCTATGCAGGTAATGGAAGCGGGGGCGTTTGGATTTCTTACCAAAGACGCAAAGCCAGACGAGGTCATTCTTGCCATTCGTAAAGTAGCAGCGGGGCAAATGTATCTCGACAACGAAATGGCCAATATTATTGCGATAAGTAAGTTATTGCCAAGTTCGGATAATCCATTTGATGAGCTATCGAGTAGAGAACTTACTATAGCCATGAGATTAACCGAAGGTCATAAAGTGCCAGATATTGCCCGAGAACTTAGCATCAATTCCAAAACGGTTAATACCTACCGTTATCGTATGTTTCAAAAATTAGGCGTGACGTCTGACGTAGAGTTAACACACTTAGCCTACCGTCATAAGCTAATCAATCCTAATACCTTTTAAGCGTCACTAGACGCATAACGTCAAAGTGATTATGTCTGCATTTGATTCAGCAGCATTTCTTAAGAATTTAACCTCTCAACCTGGTGTGTACCGTATGTACAACAGCCAGGACGAGGTTATTTACGTAGGAAAAGCCAAAAACCTTAAAAAGCGAGTATCAAGTTACTTTCGTACTAACCTTGATAACGCTAAAACCCGTTCGTTAGTCAGTCAGATTGCGAACATGGATGTAACCGTAGTAAATAGTGAGACCGAAGCGTTTCTGCTAGAAAACAACTTCATTAAGAAGTATAAGCCGCGTTACAACGTGGTAATGCGTGACGACAAGTCTTACCCTTTCATCTTTTTATCAGACCACGAGCATCCGCGGCTGTCTTTTCATCGCGGCCCGCAAAAGAAAAAGGGTGAATATTTCGGGCCATACCCTAGTGCATGGTCAGTTCGAGAAAGCTTACGTTCTATGCAGCGTATTTTCCCTGTTCGTCAATGCGAAGACAGCTATTACCGTGCGCGCAGCAGACCTTGCCTTCAGTATCAGATGCAACGGTGCAGCGCGCCTTGTGTTGAAGGCTATGTGAGCGACGAGGAATATAAAGAGCAGGTCAATTTTGCTCGCTTATTTTTAAAAGGTAAAAACCAGCAAGTTATTGGTGGGCTGGTGGACAAAATGGAAAAAGCCAGTGAAGCATTAAACTTCGAAGCCGCTGCGCGCTATCGCGATCAGATAAACGCATTAAGGAAAGTACAAGAGCGACAATGGGTTGCCGGTACCCAGGACGAAATGGATGTGTTTGGGTTTGCGTTCAAAGGCAACATGGCCTGCATTCAAGTTATGTTTATTCGCGAAGGACAGTTATTAGGCAGTAAAGCGTATTTCCCTAAAGTACCCAATACGGCCGACGAGCAAGAAGTTTTCGAATCTTTCTTCCTACAATTTTATTTAGCGGGTAACAAAGTCATTCCCAAGCAAATAGTGTTAAGCAACACCTTAAGTGATGAAAATGCTATTGCAGATGTACTTGCCAGTGAAGCAGGGCACAAGGTGCATTTCTTTAAAGGGGCGAGGGAAGAGAAGCGTAAATACCTGCAGCTAGCTCAATCAAATGCAGAAACTGCGTTAGATGCACAGTACAGTCAACAAAAGTCGGTGTTTGCACGCTATCTCGATTTAGAAGCTGCCCTTGAAGTGGATACACCCATTCAGCGCATGGAATGTTTTGATATTTCTCACACCTCCGGTCAACAAACAGTGGCGTCCTGCGTGGTATTCAATCGTGAAGGGCCGCTTAAAAGTGACTACCGTCGCTATAACATTGAAGGCATTACACCTGGAGATGATTATGCGGCTATGGCGCAAGCACTAAAGCGTCGCTATAAGTCCGTTAAAGAAGTGCAAAAAATTCCGGACCTTCTATTAATAGATGGTGGTAAAGGTCAGCTTGCTCAAGCTGAGGCTTTTTTTGAAGACTGGCCTCATGATAAGAAGCCCATGTTGTTAGGTGTAGCAAAGGGCACTACTCGTAAGCCGGGCTTGGAAACCTTGATACTGGCAGGCAGTCATCAAGTGCTTCCAATGGATAGCCATTCGCCTGGGCTTCACCTTATTCAGCATATCCGCGATGAATCACACAGATTTGCTATCACTGGGCACCGCAACCGCCGTCAGAAAGTGAAAACAACCTCGAGTCTTGAAAGTATTCCTGGTATTGGCGCTAAGCGCAGACAAACGTTGTTAAAGTTTATGGGCGGCTTACAAGGTCTCAAAAAGGCTAGTAAAGATGAAATAGCAAGTGTACCAGGCATAAGCCCTGAATTGGCGGATACTATTTACGACCACCTTCATCAATAAATGACTGAGTAACAAGCAATACATTACGAATTAAGGTAATGTGTTATGAAAATGCAAGACGCTAAGCTAAAAAGCTACTGCGCTGAAACGCCCATAGAGGCATAACACCGAGACGTAATTTTTATGTGGACTGTTCCAAACTGTATTACTTTATTTCGAGTAATCCTTATACCTGTTTTTGTGGTTGTTTATTTTCTTGATTGGCGCTGGGCGCACGAGGCAGGGGCCTTTATCTTTTGGCTGGCAGCCATTACTGACTGGATTGATGGGTATTTAGCAAGAAAACTTCAGCAATCTACGCCCTTTGGTGCCTTCTTAGACCCAGTGGCAGATAAACTCATTGTTGGTGCCGCGCTTCTTATGATCACACATAGTTATGCAAACCTTTGGATAACGTTGCCATCCATTGCGCTTTTAGTGCGTGAAATTTATGTATCGGCCCTAAGAGAATGGATGGGTTCAAATGGCGTAAGAGACGCAGTTAAAGTGTCTTTTATAGGTAAAGCCAAAACAACTGCTCAAATGTTGGCCTTAATTGGGTTACTTTCAGGGTTAGAAACTTTTATGGGCGTAACAATTTATTGGGTTTCTTTAGGTTATATTCTTTTATATTTCTCTGCAGTGCTGTCAATTTGGTCAATGTTTGTTTATACAAAAGCGGCGTGGCCACACCTTCGAAGTGGCGCAGTAAAGTAGAATTGATCGCGGTTTAATCAAAGTGAATAAAAAAATAGCAAACGATCATAAAAAACCGCATTTATCTCAATTTAAACGCTTTTTTGTGTTGACAGTTTTGAATGGGTAGGTAGAATGCACCCCACATTTCGAGAGGACATCAACCAAACGAAATGGTCGATTAAGACATGCGGGAATAGCTCAGTTGGTAGAGCACGACCTTGCCAAGGTCGGGGTCGCGAGTTCGAATCTCGTTTCCCGCTCCAATCTCTTAGAGATGAGTTTTAATCACGCGCCAGACGCATCTGGCGGAATGGCAGAATGGCTATGCAGCGGATTGCAAATCCGTCTATCTCGGTTCGACTCCGGGTTCCGCCTCCAAACGCTGCAACGCAGCATCAGGTTCTACACCTGACACCTTTGCTGAAAAGCAACCCGATGCCCGGGTGGTGAAATTGGTAGACACAAGGGATTTAAAATCCCTCGCTGGTAACAGCGTGCCGGTTCAAGTCCGGCCCCGGGCACCAATTAAAAACTATTTAAATTCAGCAACTTACAACAATCACCCCCGCCACTTAAAACACATCTAAAACTCATTTCATAATATTTCAGAATATTATTTCAGAATATTAATCCTCAAAAATTGAAATTTACTACCCTTTCTGTCAGTATTCACGCCCTGGTTGTATTGCGCTTTTTGTTGAACAATTTTTTTTCTTATGAGAGATTAAAGTTGTTTTAAAGATTGAGCAAAAGCAAAAAATAAGAAAGATTCAGGGAATAGATGACTACCACAATTTACGATCGCTTCAATAGGCTTGTGTTGACTGACACTAGATGGTCAGCTCCCGTTAATATCGAAGGTACTATTTACTTAGTTTTCGTCGATGATTGCGAATTTGAAAAAATTGCAAACAGAGATAACGCGGTAATGATTTTAGCTGGCGATGGTCAGTTAATCGCTCGATGGAAAAAATGGTGGTTTGAAAGTTTAGACCCTGATGATTTACCAGAAACTGAAGTGAACGGACAAAATGGTATTTCACTGATCGTTATTGATAAGGTCAATAACGAAGTGATTCACGATTGTGGTCTTAAAATAGCTTACAAGTGTGTTGAGACTAGCGATTTAAAAGCAGCCTTCACTGGTAGCGGTGGAAAAGCAGCAGCTGAGAGCTGGGTTGTTACACAGTGCTCAAGGACAGCATTGACAGCTGCGGCGGAGCGGGATCCTTTTACTAGCAATATACATAAGTACGTTGATTTCAATAGCGGTAAAACAAATGTAAAAGATCCTGTCTACGACTATACTTGTATTACAGACAGCATCATTCATGGAGGGTATATAATGACGTTAAATGATAAAGAAATTTTAAAGTTAAGCGAATCACCTCTAGCAGAAACTATTAAGTTAGCATTTGCTTCTGGTGACCTTGCGGCTTCTGCTCCAAGCCCTTCGGTTACCGATACGGAATGGACCCCGGAAAAGAAAGAGAGTTTAAGAGCAGCTATTCGCGAAGTTCGAAAGCTCGAAGGCTTAGACCAGTAAAAGAAAACCCGTCGCATGACGGGTTTTTAGTATTCGTTTTCTTCTGCTATCCGCTTTCTCTTCTTCTCTTCATAAGCATCCCAGTCTGTATTCCTTTCCATTTCAATACAGTCATCACAAAGACGTGCGCCATAATAGTTAGAGACTGGAATTCTATGGCAGTACTCACACCCACTTACATCACAATAGTCTTCACTCACTTCTTACTCTCCACTGTTGGTACCACCGAGACTTTTCTGTCATAAACACGAACCTGGCTTTCTGTCTTGTGGCCACTGGCTTGTTGTTTCTCGCTTACTGTTCCCTCAAAGTCACTAATACCTTTTGCTTTGATGTCATGGAACGTGAAATCTAAAGGTAGCTGGGTTTCTTCACGCGCCTTGATGATAGCTTTGCGCCAGCGCTGATCGAAACTCGCTACTGCGAAAGGGTGACCGTTCTTCTGGTGAAGCACAAACATACTGAATACGTCTGGGTTTATTTCATTTGCTGTGCTTACAGCCTTGCGTAGTCGTGGGCCCCATTCCTTAATTTGTTTCTTACCCGTTTTACCTTGCTGTATGAAAATACCGTCTTGAAGCAGCTGGCTTTGATGCAGTTTAACCACGTCAGCTTTACGGGCCATGCACAAATAGCTAATTTCCATTGCTGCTTTAACTACTGGGCAAGCTCTCTGATAAACCGCGTCATACTCGTAGTCTTCAATATAGCGGTCTCTCGCTTTCTCTTTGAACTGCTTAACACCTTGGCATGGGTTACGTTGAACTTTGCCGCGTTCGTATGCCCAGCGAAATACACGAGATAAAAATGCTTTGTGTCTATTTGCTTGAACTGGTGACTTTTGGCCAAGGATGTCCATGAACTTTCTTACATGAACAGGGGTAACCGTATTCGGGTCCATTTTGCCGAATGCACTGAGTACTTTCTTGCTGTACTTCTTATAGTCTTTCCTCGTGTGTAACGATAACTCGCGGAAATCAGCACTATCAAAGAACGTTTCAACTAGATGTTGAACAGTGTGTTTGTTGTTGGCTATGGCCATATACTTTTCGTAAGCAGCCCATACTTCCGATTGTTTGGCGTCGACATCACAAAGGCGCACAGTTCCACCACCTACGGGTTTAAACTCGTAAGCGCTGCGCCCCTTGTACACTCGCTGAGGCATCCATTGATCTTCTACTTTACGTTTACGTGGCATAATCTATTTCAAAAAGTTAGGGTTAAAACCGTCATCATTTGCTGCAGCTGGCGCTTTGTCGCGGCCATTTAGCCAGTCGTCGGTTGTCCACACTTCCCCTTTAGCATTTACACGGTAGGTGATACCGTTCTCTTCAAACCAGCGCACTTGAGAGCTTCGCTTCTCGTACCCGGTCATTGTCGTTATATCTGAGCCTATTACAATTTGCATTAAAGGACTCCAAATAAATCAGTTTGATGCGCTACTTCTGTTGGTGAACTAGCAACATTAACATTCCGTTTTTCGTTATTTCTTGGCTTGCCTTCCATGCGTTGATTCCATGCTGCTGCTATAATGTTTCGCCAATCTTTCTGTTTTGAATCGAATTGCATGTGCATGCTGCACGGGCATTTCTCGCATCTAATGAACGCGTTCACTGTGTGGTTGTCGCGGTGAAGGGGCGCAAAAGCTAGGTGTACGCCATCCACATGCACGTCTGAGTTTCCACAGAAAGGGCAGGGCTTAAGTTCATTTTGCGGTTTCATTCAAGTTGTCCAAACATTTTAGCCTGGTGTGGCTCTAGCGGCTCTGGCCTGTTCGTAACTTCGAATACTTCAATTAAAGAGTCGTGAACGAAGCTGCTGCAGATTTCAGTGCAGAATACTTTTTTACCATGCGCTTCGCAGGTACCGAACTGGGTTCTGTTTTTCGCACGGCCTGTATACTTTTCAACGTAAGGGCAGTGCTTATCTTGCTTATACCCTTCAACTGAAAAGTGATTACAGGCTATGCATGCCTTAGGAAGTTTCATTTGCATCATGAGTTTTTACCCAACGCCAGTAGGCCAAACACGAAAACGGCTACTATAGATGCAATCCATACCCAGCACACAGAACGCATTAAATAGTTAAACGCCCTTGGCTCTGTTCGGCAGTCTCCACCGTAGTATTTGAAGCTAACAATCACACCGAAAAAACAGAGAAGTGAAGAGCAAATCAGAAGCGCCCAGCTGATGTTAAAAAGATTATCGTAGTCCATCACTCTTGCTCCTTGCGTAGTTGTTCTTGCCTAGAAATATACGTCTCAATAAATTCAGGCTCGAACCTTGAAACCCAACCACAACTAGAGCATTGGAACTGGCTACCATTAAAGGAAGTGCGAGGCATTACCTTGCAACACTCTCCACCGCAATAAGGCGTGTAATTTAACCTTGATAACAAGTTTTCTCTTACCAGACTCATCACTCTTGCTCCTTGCGTTTGTTCCAAGCGTTTACTGCGTCAGTTTCGTTAACTTGCCAAAGTTTAGGGTAGGGCATTATAGGGCACTTGAGCTCAAAACAAGCCACTCCGAAATGCACTGCGCCTTTGTTGTGATTAGCCGTTGATGGTTTACTTGAAATCAACTCAGGCTCACCACCGCAAAAAGGGCATGGTTTTAAATCACTCATTCTTCTTGCTCCTTGTGTAGTTGTTCTGCTTTAGACTTTAAGTAACCTATAGCAACTGCTAGAGAACTTCTTACTATATCTTCTCCTAGCTTTGACTTAATCTCCTCCAAATCGCTGGCAGCTGAATGAAGCGCCTCAATCTTCTTCTCTATGGCGAATTTGTTTAGCGCTTTTTGCATTGGTAACTCTGCGACTTTCGAGGAAGCTTTTTTTAAATACTTTGTTTCAGCAGCCTCTGACATAGATAAAATAACGTCATCAGATATGTCTGTTATACAGCCCAAATTCAATTTTGATTGCTCTTCCTTGGCGCTTTGGAAGCCGTCATACCAAATATCACCATAGCGCCTCAACAAAATGGACACTTCTTTTGCTAGACCCTCTTTGATGTACTCTAATTCCCTCACGCGATCACTAACCCTTGCGAGTTCGGCTTCAAAACTAGCTACAGTTTCCCGAACATCTTCTTCAGCGAATACCGCGGCCATTTCAGGAAAGCTTCTGGCTGTATGAGGAAAAGGAAGCTTTTTTATATCTTTAAATACATTACTCATGCGCTGGCCACCTCTTTCCATTGATCACGTTCGCGAGTGACCTGGTTGATTTGTTCCTGCAGCTGCTCACACTGTTTTTGTAATAGGCCGCATTCGACGTTTCCGTCATTAATGGTTTCTGCATGCTGCTGCAGTTCAGACATGGCCAAACGCTTTAAGCGCTCATTTTCTGCATTAACGCGTGCCAGTTCCTGAATAATTGCATCAACTGCACATCCACCTTCGCTAACCAAGTTGTTAACAGCGCAATGTTCAAGCAGCATTTCAAGCTTTTGCTCATTACGCGTGGCAGCTTCAACGATTGGGGCGAATGCCTCTCTAACCTCATTAGCTGAAATTAGGGCGCCATTAACAGGGCAGTGGCCTAAGGCCTTAAAATCAAGTTTAATCATTACTGCATCCCCAAATCTTCAAGTGTTACGCCCAGTTCTTTCGCCATTTCCAGCGCTTCTATACGACGACGAACGCGACAAGCTTCGAGTGATTCTTGCTTGGTGCGGCGCTTTTCAGTCGTTCCTTTGCCGCGAAAGCATGAATCAGTGAATTGTTGAAATACATCGTTATGCGGTCTCATTTGCCTAATCCTTTTTGCTTGTTTCTTCTAGCGCTTCAGCGCGTTCTAACTGAATGGCAAGGCTCTCTAACTGGCGAACCTCATCAACGCTAAACTGAACCGGCAGGTTCGAACCAATCACCTTGGCCAACGCGCTTACTCCGGTACCGTTCAATTGAAATATGTGTTTCATAGTTACTGAGTGGGGCAGTGCCCCACACCTTATTGATGGTTAAGCGCGAAAGCCGCCGATAAATACTTCAACAGGCAACTCGTTTAGGTTGTCTGAAATCTTCTCTTTGAACTCTTCAGAGATTTGTTCGTTATGCTCTTCTTCACCAACAATGCGCAGCGTGAAGGCAATGCGCGCATCACCAGTGAGCATTGAAACGCGAATCCTGAACGTAACTTCTGATAGACCTGCATAGGGCACGCATGTAAAATTGATATAGGCTGGTAGGTCTTTTTTGTTCTTGGCCGCTTCACGTTCTGTCACGCTGGCGCTGTTCTCGAACTGGTCTATTGAACTTTCAATTTCTCGTACACGCTCAACGGTTACCGTTCTTACTGCGTTAATGGCCACAGATAGGTTCATTTGTTCGCCTGAAATACCGTCTACTGTGATGCGGTCTTTCCAGTCTTCAATAAAATCACTAAGGTCTTGTTGACCAGAACGCCTATCGCATGCAGAAATCAACGCTTTGTAAGCAGCTGTTTTAGGGATGCTAAGTGTAGCCTTGTGATCACAGTGACCAGGTACAGTTAAATCACCAACGTTTAAAATGGCTGCGGCCTTCATGTCTTCACCGTCGATAAATACTTGCGCGTTAGGGTAAAGCGGGGTTTCATCACCAACGTACTCGCTCACATAATCAACAAAGCTTTTGATATCTTCCGTAGTGAAGGAGCCACGAAAGCGTGTTCGGTTTTGCAGTTGGTTTTCAAAGTTAAGTAAAGAGAAATTATCAGGTACCATCATGGCCGGCGCTTCTCTTTCCTGAATCAAGCAAGTAGTGTCAGCCAGCTGCGCATTTAATTGCTTGTTAAGTTCGCTCTTTTGAAGTTCTAGAAGTGTGTCGCGATCTAACATAGTTATTCCTTAGTCATCTTAGTTACATTGGCTTGACCCGCGAACAGGTCGTCGTGGCTTTTAGCAAGCAAACTAATAGAACCATCCTTGTTCACCCACATTGGGGTTTCAGTGGTGGTCTCTTCGTTAATCTTGCCCGTTGGGGTAGGACGTGAATATTTGGCAGTAGATACCACTTTCACTTTAATGCCTGCGCCGTTTTGGGCAGACGTTGCAGCCGGTTCAATTTTGAAGGTAACGTCTAACTTGCCACCCTTATTGAATCGAAAGATTGATTTACTCACCTCTGTAAGAAAGGCAGTTAGCTGACGCTCAAATGCACCGCTATCTACTTCAGCGAGAAATTCATTTAATGGGCCTTGTTCGCTCATCGTTTTTCCTTTGGTTAAGCTGCTAGCAGCTATTCAATAAAATCGTCTAAACCGCGTTGCTGTGCTCTTCGCTTGAACTTCTCAAGCGCGGTTTTTTCTAGTTTGTCGATGCGGTAAACGTTGCAGCCGCATACTTCTGCAATAGCGTCACGAGTAATTATTTGCCCTGGCTCGATAAGCACACTTAGCACTGCCAAGCCAAGGTCAATGTTCAACTCGTCTTCGCGCTTCATTAAGCATTAGCAGCTAACGCTGCAGCTTTAGCTTGCAAACTGAAGTAGCGGTCTAGGAATAGTTCTTTGGCGCCCATTGGTGGAAGCGGATGAATGATTTCTTCACAAGGCACTTGATCACTAATGAATGCCCAGTGAGCAGGGTGAGGTGTCATAAGGTCGCGCACCTCGGTAGCTAGCATTTTTACGTCAGCGTCTTTTACGCATGCATGAACTGGCCATTCAACGCCGACACTTCTGTAAAGGTTCTGCTCGATAGTGGTGTGAATACTTTGGTAAACAGGTAGCAGCTGCTTTAAAGGGGAAACCATGTCACCACAGTAAGCTTCTGCAGCATCATGAAGTAGGGCAGCTAGCGCATGCTCTTCTGGTACCAACTCACTAACAAGAACTGAATGTTGCGCTACTGAGTAGAATTTATTGGTGTGGCCATTGAAGCGGCACATGTTAGAAAGCGCGTGTGCGATGTCTTCAATATCAAAAAGCATGTGCTTAATGTTGGTGTAATCAAACATGGTACCGGAACGCAGCTGAACCTTAGGAGGAACGTGAGCGTTTGATAGAGGTACAACATTATTCGGTTTAGCCTGGCTACTGGTAAATTCAACACCAAATTCTTTACAGATTTCACGCAGCTTACTTACTGTCTCTTGAATCTTCTCAAACAGATAGTTTTCACCAGGCCACGAGTTCGCATTGCTTAAGTAGCAGTGGTTTACACCGTCTTTCCAAATATCGATAAAGAAATAACCTTTATCTAGCGCTATTTGGTGCTGAACAGTAAAGCGTGCGTCCTCAGCAATAGCATTTGTAAGAAGCAGCATTTCGTCTTTGCCTGCCGCGATGGATTCTTTAAGTATTGAATTTGTTTGCATGTTTTCGCATCTCCAGTTCAAATCTATTGCTTTTTTGAACAGTCGTTATATATTAAGGCGCGGTTATTTATTAAACCGACACCCCACAGGGAATATGCTTAAAGGTAAGAATCTTGCCTTTACTTACCAAAAAGATAATACTAATATTAGTAAAAAGGTAAGGTTATGCAATACCAAAACGGTAAGAAATTAACTGGTAAGACCAGATAGTTGGGGTTTGAAGTAAGGGATTTTCATTGAAGCAGTAAGATTTCTGTTAGAGTTGTGCTGTACATCCGTACAACAACATACACAGGAACTATCATGAAAAAGCTGCTTAAAAACACCTCTCTAATTTCAATCGCAATCTTCGCGTGCTACGCCTCTACCAATGCTAACGCTGATACCGTTAGCAAGCTTACTTGCGCCTTAAACCCTTCTTCATGCTCATCAACGCTTGGGGCTGGGGGGACAGGTCATGGTGGTACCGGTGGCAATAATGGCGGTAACACTGGTACGAAAACGGAAATTACAAACGGTGTAAATGATGAGAAAAATAACGAATAGAGGTATTACATGGCGCTCATATCAATAGCTTTTGAATGGGCGTTAGACCAGTGGGCGGTAGTACTTGCCGCCCTGGCATTCGTCTACAACATGACATTTAACTCACACAACAGCAGACTTATAGCATCTTCACTTACGGTTGCCTTGATGTACGCCTTTGGGCACTTCTTACTGGCTTGGATTAACGAGTTACCGTTCGATGAACAGGTGTACTTTCGTTATTCTTCGAGGCTTCTTCTTTATGCGCTCGCCGGGTTCTTCATGGCTGCGCTTATATTTAGACTAGGGCCCAACTTCACCACGACAACAGTTTTTTCAGTCATGATTTTTTCAATGGTCATGCAGCTGCTTCTTCACATTGATAGAAATGTGATAGGGCTAAACAAAATAAGTGAATCTATTGAGCTGGGGACCGCTATTGCCAATAAAGGTTTCCCATCTGGATATTGGTACTTATGGGATTTTTACACGGTAAGTTTGAATGTTACTGGTTGTTTTTTATTTATATATTTGTTCGTTGGTGAGGATATAAAGGAGTATCTATGTTCACGTTTTTCTTAGTGTTAGTGTTTGGTTTAGTCGTTTCTGCAATGGTTTTCGTATCATTTTCGAAACCAAACCATCAGGCAAAACAAAAGCAATTGGCCATATATATTGCCAATGTAAGATACCTCAAAAAGTGTGCTGAAGAGTGCAGTGACGGACTGCAAACGCTTGAATATTCGAAGAGAAGAGAAGCCCTGATAGAAGAGCTCCTAAGTTACATTGAGAAACACAAACTAACTGACTGTGATGCAGTCAAATCGGCTGATATTATAAAGCTTGATGACTTTCGTTCCCGCCAGAGCGCTTAGCATCTTTGCTATTAATTAGGTTTTTATACTCCGTAATAATTAAGCTTGTGACAGCTTCTGAGTCTATCGATTTCTTTGGCTCATAAATACCCGCAGCTATTAACTGGTTTATTACGTTTTTAACGGCCAGTGTAAGTAGGTCCTCATCATTCAAGTGACCAACATTATCATCTTTCGAAACCTGTAGTTTATCCATCCAGCCTACAGGTTTTTCGAAGGCCTTTTCTAGCTTCCTTGCGAACTTATCACCCATTTTCTTATTGCTATTGCCATTTTTCAGTTGGCTTATGTAGTTTGCATCAGTGTCTACAAGGTCCGACAACGCCTTGATTGAACCGATCACAGCTATAAGATATTCAAGGTTTAATCGCCTAACCTCTTTTACATCCATTATAAATTCCAGTCGCTTATTCATTTAGTCTCTCAATCAAACCATATCTTACCTAAATGGTAAATTAGCTTGACGGTAAGATTTGTCAATACTAGAATCTTACTTTAACGGTAAGGTTAAGGTGACTTATGACACTCAAAGAATGGTTTCAAAAGCACAAATCGCTAGATATGAGAATGAAGCTGGCTGAAAAAGCGGATAGCACTGTCGGTTATCTCAATCAACTTGCATACACCCCAAAAAAGGCCAGCGTGTCTATGTGTGCCGCATTGTATTCGGCCTCAGTGGAATTAACACCTGGCGAAGTGATCTTTCCAGAAGACGAAAGACCCGACATTGCGGAAGTATTTAGCACAAAGCAGCAACATGAAGAAGAGAGCAAGGCAGCATGACTCTAGCTAGGACTTCTCATCAAGAAGCGCTTTGTGAACGCTTAGCTCACACTTCACGCATTGCACGAATAACGCTAAATCGTCGTCACAGCCATTCAGCGAAAGTGGCCGCAACGCTTCAACAGCTTCTTTTAACAGAGCAAAAGCCGCTTCTAGGTTTTTTTGCTGTTTCATCACAATACCTTTTAAACAGTGTTTCACTCGAAAGCATAACTGAAGCACTGCAAACCTATAACTGTACTAAGGAGCGGAAATCGTGAGCCAACCAATTCAACTGCCAGTATGGCAAGCAGCAAAGATTGAAAAAAACTTAAGCAAGGCCGCTAGCTGTGCACTCAGTGTCATTACTAGTGTGCAACAAACATGCTCCATGCATAGCGAAGAAAAAAACGCATCAATACAAAAAAAGAGAGACGCGTTTGAACAGACTGAGATTTATAAAAAGGCCGTGGAAATTGAAAAATTAGCTGAAGAGGCGTTAAACCTCATTAAGCCAACCGAACTTTTGTAGAAGCTCGGCTCTTTTTTCGGGAATCCCATCTTCGGTTGAGGAAACCGGAACAGCAGTTACAAATGGTGCTACTTCTCGGTGTTTGTAGCTGAGTGAATAGGAAATATCAACAACTAAAAAGTGTTTCATGCCGCCGCAGTGCTGAGCAATTAATTCATCATCAATGAATAACTGCTCACCAATACGGGGCAACGCGTCTGAATCAATTTCGACAGTATCTACTTCACTATTAGATTTAGATTTTATTAGCAGGTTGTACATAGTTTCATTCCTTTGGTTGCGGGTTGTTTTTTGTCCGATTTGCAGCTTAGCAGCCTTTGGGATGACTTTTAATAGGTAATGGTTATGTCTACAAAAAATAAAGCAGTTAAAGGTCACCACCACATGTGGCACCAGCCACCACTTACTGTGCGCATGGTAAGAGCAGCTTTGCTTACCATTTCGCTTTTTGTAGTCGCTATGCCGTTCGCTATTGCCGCTTATGCTCTGGTGGCACTATGAGCGCACAAGGCCGAATGATGAAGTACATGGGCTTACCACCAACCCGAAAGAAGAATTTTAAGGTTGGTGATGCAGTTCGGCCAATGCCAGGCGCACGCACATTAACTGAACCCACCATTCTTGATGGTAAAAGCTACGGAAAAGTAGCCATTGTTTTTGAACGCATCATCCACGTTGATGACGACTTGAACGGGCGCATTCATTTAGCGCCTGAAGACTTAATTCTGATCACTGCCGCTGAGGACCAGTAATGTTTACTGATACTGACTTGCTAAATTGTTTTAGGCCCAACTGTACATATAGCCGCGAAATCCTCGCCGAGGTTGTTGGTGCAGTTGAATTACCACCACTTTCTGCAGCACTGGGTAGACTGAGTGGGCAAGGGTATATCGTTAAAGATCCTGCTGAGAAGACGTGGTCACTAACGGCCAAAGGTAAAGCAGCTACTTACTTCGAGCCGATTGGCGGTACTGTGGCTTCACTTAACGACAAAGTGAAAGATATCAGCGCAGCACGAACTGCTAAAGACCAAAAGCAGGAAGACCCGGTTCACACATCCATTAAAAGCTTGGAAGCATTGTTCATCGCAATTAGACGTAAACCGCAAGACCTTAGCATTAAGCGCGAAACACTAAATGCGTTAGCCAGATTCATGGATCCAACCATATCAAGTAAGCTAGTTGAAATAGCAGACGACCTGCTGCAGCTGGAAGCGATAACCAAGCTAGGCGAGGGCATGCAGTGAATCAGGCCGAGTATGAAGCGCTAAGCGATAACTGCTTGCCTCCATTCGCAGTTACGCTATACATACGTTGCTTTCGAAAAAAAATGAGATATAGTGACGGCTTAGTGCATGTTTCCTTACGCTCTATGAAAGAGGAAATGGAGCACACCCCCCCTCGTGGCTCTAACACGGTTGAGCCCAAGCCTACCACTGAGAAAATACGAACAGCAGTTCGACAATTAGAGCGCGCAAACCTAATCGAACTGGTTAGAAAAGGCTCTATTAAAGAACAAAAAGCAGCCTGTTATCACTGCTCTTTAGCCTCAACAGACTTATCAGGTTCAAATGAGGAACAACACGAGAGCAACACGGGAACAACACGCAACAAAAAAACGCCACAACCCTCACCACATAAGCGATACGGCGGAAACGTCTTAAAATTTCAAAAGTCCGATGAACAACACATATCCGTTATATCCGATATAGAAGAAGAAGATAGCGCGTGCGCGCGCGAAAATCTGAACTTCTGTAACGACTGGGTAGGGTTGGCCAAGCAAGTTGGTCTTTCAGTCAGTACGGATGAACTACAAGCGATTTTCAACAAGTGGAAGTTTAGCGATACAGGTAACACCTATCGCCACATAGCCACACATCGAAAGTACTGGATGCGTTACTGCGCAACCATCAAGCACAACCAAGTCAAAGGGGGCAGTCATGCACTCAAGCAGCAATCTAGTCAACAAAGTGGGTATCGCAATGCAACCGCAACCGCATGGCGAGACTGTTATGAACGAGCGCAACGAGGCGAAGGGGTCGAAGCGTTCGACTTCTCTACCGAGCAGACTTGATACTGTCTACCAGTTTTGCCTAACGAACTTGAAACCAGTGTTGATGGAGTACTGGCCTGAATTCGTGAACAAGTACCCAGAACTGGATATGCAGCAATGGGCCATTCGTGAATACGCTAAGCAGATGGTTGACGAGGGCGTTTCCAGTAGCCGACAAATTCAATCGGGTATTGCAAAGGCGTGTAAGCAGCAATATCGCCCACGGCCTACAGAGTTTGCGAAGCTTTGTAAGCCTACACCTGAGGAACTTGGCATACCCTCACTGCGTGAAGCTTACGATGAAGTGATCGCCAGACGTGGAAGATTCAAAGGTAAAGACTTTGAATTTAGCCATCGCGCGGTTGAGCTGGTAGACGAACGTGTTGGTCATCGTGTTTATCAAATGCGAGACGCTGACTTCATGGAACTGTTCAAAGGTGAGTATGAGTACTGGGTAGGCAGAGCTATGACAGGGGATTTGCCTGAAGCGAAAAAAGCGCTTGAATACTCAACACCGAAAAAGCCGGTTATCGACAGTTACGTGGCTAAGCACGGCAAGCCTATGCTTGGGGATGACCTGGTTAGTCAGAAAATTAAAGAGCTTGGCATGCTAGTTTCTAGAAAACGCCAAGCGCACATAAGCACACCAGACGATAAGGTAGCGTAGTAGTGACAGACGTTCAGCACGATACAAGCGAAACCGAGACTTTGCTTAACGAGTGGGGCAAATGGAGCCGAATGGGATTAGGGCTCAATATCGGTAAAAGCGATAACAACAACGTGTATTTCATCAATGACGATATGGCGCTATTGGTAGACCGTCTTGTTGCAGAACTGAAGCGAGAGCGACCTTTGTTAGCCAACATAGTCATCATGTACTATCGAAGCGATTACAATTATCCAATGATTTCTAACGCGTTAAATATTGGTGAGACAAAAGCAAGAAGTCTCCATAAATCAGCTATTTGTTGGGTTGATGGGGCTTTAATTGGGTTTACGTTAGACGTTAAATTGGCATAATTTTAAAAAACTTGTTGATCTGCGCGCGCGGATCATCTACTTTACTTCACGTAAGCTAAGCGAAGCTGCACTCGACACAAAGGTCACTCATTGAGTGGCCTTTTTTTGTGCCTGCTTTTCTCTGCTTGTTGTGTCTTGTTTATCCCAACCTTGCCTCACCATTTGGTGGGGCTTTTTTATGGATGAAGATTATGTTTCCCTACGGCAAAACTTCACAAGCCCGTCTTGATACGTGCCATGTTGATACTCAAACGATATTCAATGAGGTGAAGAAGTTCATTAATGCGTCGATCTTTTGCGGCTATCGCGGTAAAGATGAGCAGAACAAAGCCTTTGCCGATGGTTTGAGTCAATTGGAGTGGCCTAACTCAAAGCACAACACTTTTCCTTCCATGGCTATTGATGCTGGCCCTTACTTCGTAGAATTAAGTAACACAGACTGGAAAGACGAATTAGCTTTCGCTGTATTCGCAGGACATGTCATGTGTATTGCTCGTCAGCTATACGCTGAGGGTAAAACAACCCACTTGCTTCGCTGGGGTGGTGATTGGGATATGGACGGTAGAAGCCGTGATGAGCGTTTCCGCGACTTACCACATTTTGAACTGTATAAGCCATAAGGTGAAATAATGAATTGGTCAGACGTTGGAAATTTTCTAAAGGAAAACAAAACAGGCGTAGCTGGGCTAGTTGGTTCGCTATTGACTGGCAATGTAGTAGGCGCTGTGAGTGCTGGGGCCTCAATGGTTGCACAGGCAACGGGGACGACTGACCCAGACCAGGCATTAGCCGCTCTTCAGCGTAACCCTGATGCAATGGTCAGGTTAGAAGAGATAGCAGCTGAAAGAGAAGCTGAATTAAATAGGCATCTAGAGGCGACGCTTTCGATAGAGCTTGAGCACAAGAAGGCTGATAACAATGATGCGCAACTGAGCCATTCAGAAACTCAAAAGACCATACGTAATGGCGATAATGCAGAGGGTGCAGTTAAATATATACGTCCTATGCATGCAACGTTATCTTTGGTTGCTGGTATCTACTACGGTCTGTTTACTAACCAACCAGACCTATTGGTGTTAAGCGCATTTTTGGCTCTACCTACTGCATATGCAGGGTTGAGAGAGATTGGTAAGCGCAATGTATTGGCATTTAAGAGTAAGGTTTAATCTTACGTCTAATACACAATGGAACAACAATTGAATAATCATGTTATGGGCCCTACAGGAGTGCATAGCATGTCAGCATATAGCGACAGATTTAAAATGAGTGATAAGACCACAGCTACTAACTACACAGCCAGTGGCCTTACGGCTTTATGGGGAATGGTAAACATCGACCATCTAGTAGCAGTGATAGGTATTATCATAGCCATAGCCACCTTCGGCGTTAACGTCTACTTCAAGCGTAAAGAAGACAGACGACAAGAAGAGCTTCATGCCAAACTTATGGAAGCATCACCTAACAACGAATGCATTCCTAAATAACTTTCATAAAAATATTTCCGCGGGTCCTTTTGGAGGTACCCCCTCACACGGCGCATAGACCCGCGTTTTTTTAACAGCTATAAAATCCCATAGGGGGGTTATATTTTGTTTGATTTAGATGATAAAGCTAAACAAACAGAATTCGCTTCTTTGGTTGGTGCTTCACAACCGGCCATTCACAAACATCTCGATAACGGAACCCTAGTTCGTGGTGGTACCTACCGCCAGTGGTTACGTGCTTACTGCGAAAAACTACGCGACGAAGCCAGCGGAAGAACCGCAAGCGACCAGCGCTTAAAGTTAGATGAAGCGCGAACGCGCGAAGCTTCTGCCAACGCGAGAATGAAAGAGCTCATGCTATTCAAAGAGGAAAAGCTAATTCTCGACAAGGCACAAGTTCGTGAGGCTATCGACGGTTGGATTGCCCTGGCGAAATCTGAGTACACAAACTCGATAGAAAAAATCTTAGCCATGCTGGAAAGCCAGCATGGTATCACCATAGACAGAGAATCAATTGATGGAACCACAGCTGCTGCCATGCGAGTTATTGCAGACTTCCAGTTCCAATCTACAGACTCTGATTGACGAATGCCGTGCTGGGTGGCTACCACCTGAAAACATTCCAACGCGCGAATGGCTTGAAAAATACTTTCGACTCCCTGCTGAAGATGCAGACTTTGCTGGTTTGTATAACGCGGATTACGTGCCGTACTTCTGGGGTGTAATGCATGCCTTAGATGACGACTTTGTTGAAATGGTCGGCTTGATGAAAGCTGCCCAAATCGGCTGGACACTGCTTGAAACTGGCTGGATAGCAAAGCGTATTTGCTGTGAACCCAGTCGTATTCTTGGCTTATTTCCCAAAGACGACAAAGCGCGCGACTTCATTGAAGAGAAGTTTGAACCTGTTATCAGGGCTACGCCAGAACTTGCTAAAAAAGTTGATGTAAGCAGCAGTAGAAAGGCGGGTAACCGAAGTAACAAAAAGAATTTCCCTGGGGGCTCTCTTAAGGTTTTTGGCTCTAACTCAGTCAGTAACGTTAAGTCGACGCCATCGCCAGTGGTGCTGGTTGAAGAACCCGACGACACAAACGGTAACGTTGGTGATCAGGGTGATGCGATACGCCTAGCGCGTGAACGCATTAAGCGCTTTCGAAAACGTAAGTTTGTTCTTGGCGGTACCCCTTCCGTCGAGGATTTAAGCGAAGTTGAGCATTACATCAACCTCGGTACCCAGCGAACTCTGCCAGTGGCCTGCCACGATTGTGGCGAAAAGCACGTTTTAGACTGGGAAAATGTCAGCTGGGTAGAGCAAGATGAAGGCCCCGTTCACCCTGTTTACGGTAGAAATTTACCGGAAACGGCGGTTTACGCATGCCCTCACTGTGGTAGCGCGTGGAATGACTGGCAGCGTCAGCAAAACATTTTCAATACCTGCAGAGTTGCAGAGGAAGAAGGTGATAAGTTCTGCGGTTGGGTACCAACAGTTAACACTGATGGCGTAATTGAAACCTTCAAAGGGCTGTCTGAACTTTACGTTTGTATTCCTGGTACATCGCTTTCTAGTTTGGTTAAGGACTTTCTTGAAGCAGAGCATGAAGCTGCAGCTGGTGATGAAGCCGGTAGGATAATTTTTCAGAATTCTAAACTGGGTAAGCCTTACGCATACCGCAGTAAAGATAACCTGAATCACGAGCAGCTGCAGGCGCTTGCCGACGACTACCCAGAGTTAACGGTACCAAAAGGCGGCTTAATTGTTACCGCTGGTGTCGATGTTCAGCACGATAGGCTAGCTATCATCATTCGGGCGTTCGGTAGAAACGAGGAAAGCTGGCTGGTTCTCTGGAAAGAAATTGCCGGTGACTGTGTTGATAAAGCTGATCCAGTGTGGGATGAGTTGGACCAGCTACTTTTCAACGGGTTCGAGCATGAAACGCTTGGAAGGGTTTATCTTTCAGCGGCCAGTATAGATAGCTCTGACGGTGGTACCAACCAAGCGGTTTACCACTACGTTCGAACACGAAGTAAGAAACATAAGCGTGTTCACCTTATGGCAATCAAAGGTGACAGTAACGACAACGGCAAGCGTGAAATATTCCGCTTACCTTCTGCAAAACTTGACCATAACAACGCCAAGCGCTCAACAAAAGCAGACAAGCACGGCGTTCTTGTTTACCTGGTTGGTACTCACAAGGCTAAAGATCTTCTATCAAAACGGCTTCAAGGTACCAGTGCTTTCATGCACAGCTACAAAGATGCGCGCGCTGACTACTGGGAACAAGTCACGGCTGAGGTCAAAGCGCCAAGTAAAAAGCTTCGCGGCCAAATGACTTGGCAATGCCGGAGCGGTAGACGAAACGAAGGTACCGACTGCGAAGTTTATGCGCTTCACGCTGCAATGTCTCAAAAGGTTCACGCCAAAACTAGCGCCCAATGGGATGCATTAGAGAGCAGCTTAAGTCAGAAAGACATGTTTAGCGCTGAATTAGAAAGCGAAGTTGAACAGAAAGCTACCAAGCGAAAACGCCAATCATCTGCCACTCGCCCACGGCGAAAGCGTGGCTTTAGCACTCAGGTTAGATAATGAACGAACCAAAACGTTTAGTAAAAGGTGACTACGCAAAGTGGTCACGTAAAGTGGTGAACGCATCACACACTTATCAGTACATTCTGGTTGGCCCCGAAAGCAAATTTACCATCGACACGACTGTGGTTGATGGGACGCTTCATGTTGACCTGGCTTCTGAAGAAACAAAGACCTATCAGTCTGGCGAATACCGCTGGCATCTTTTTAGCGATGATGGCACAGGCCGCAGAACAGTAGCCCATGGTTACATCATTATCGACGCGAACCCGCATGATTTAGAGTATTGCGACACAACCAGCCATGCCGAACGCGTTTTAAAGGCGATAGAAAAGCGTATTGAAGGCCGCATTCTTTCTGATCATGAAAACTATACCGTTGATGGTCGCAGCTTAACTCGCATACCTATTGAGCAGCTTGAAAAGTTAAAGCGCAAATATAGCTGGCGCGTTCGCACAGTTAAGCAGAAGAAGGGCTTAACTAAACCACCCCGTCGAGCTTACTACAGGTAGTGTATGTTTAATCTCTTTAAAAAGTCGAAAGGCGAAACCGAGCGACTTGAACCAGTTCTTGGGAAAGGCGCTGGTTCTAGCCGTGATCGTCAGCGTCATAAATTGCATGCACAGGAACGCTTTGCTGCAGCAAAAAGTCCACGTATCAGTTCAAATAATTTCTTTGGTTCTGGTCTTAGCATTGATGAAACGTTAAGACGCGATTTATCAAGAATTAAGGCTGCTAGTCGCAAAGCTGGTGAAGACGTTGGCTATATGAAGCGCTTCTTTTCCATGGTGCAGACTCACGTTGTTGGTGATAAGGGGCCGCGCTTACACGCTGAAGTTCGCGGAAACGATGGAAATTTAGACCGCTTAGCTAACCAATCTATTGAAAAAGCGTTCGCTAAGTGGTGCAAAATTGGCGTGTGTGAAATAAGTGGGCGCATGGACTTCATTGGGGCCATGCAGCTCATTGCAAAAACCGTATGCCAAGACGGTGACATTATCATTCGTCACATTCACGGCGCGCCCAATAAGTTTGGGTATGCCATTCAGCTGATTGAAGCTGACCTGTTAGACGCGACGTTAAACAAAGATTTAGGGAACGGCGTTCGCATCAAGATGGGCGTTGAAATAGATAAGTGGGGCAGACATGTTGCTTACCACTTGTTGACTAACCACCCTGGTGAGCATACGTGGCGCCATGACAATACTGGCAAACGCTACGTTCGTATTCCTGCAGATGAAATCATTCTTCCTTTCCCAATGTTCCGCCCTGGTCAAACACGCGGTGTTCCATGGGCTCACGCATCACTTTTAGATTTTCACGATATCGGTGGTTATCGCGAATCAGCGCTAGTGGGTAGCAGGGTTGCAGCCAGCAACATGGTTATTTACGAACGCGACCCAGAGCAAGAAGCCCCTGAAGAAGAGGACGAAGGTGATTTCATTTTCGAACTTGAACCAGGCGGTGCAGCAATTACCCCAGAGGGTTACCGCGCAAAAGAAACAAACTTTCAACATCACGGCGATTCAGTTGAAGGATTTCAAAAGGCATCGCTTAAAGGCGCGTTTGCTGGCGTAGATGTGAACTACAACACAGGCGCGAACGATTATGAAGGCGTCTCATGGTCAAGCCTTCGTCAAGCTGTACTCGAAGATAGAGAGCACTGGAAGCGACTTCAAGGTTGGTTAATAAGCCAAGTGGTTGGTTCGATATACCAACGCTGGCTTAAACATGCGCTTTTGAATGGCGCTATAGATAACTTAAGAGGTTACGACCTAGAGCGCAGCGTTGATGCATTTTCTTTCAAGGGCCGCAGATGGCAATGGGTTGACCCATTAAAAGATGAACAGGCCATCGGCGCTGCCATGGATAACTTCACCGTTAACCCGATGGACGTTCTGAATGAAAAAGGTGTTGATGTCGACGAAATGGCTGAAGGCTGGCAGCAATATCTTCAGATACTAGGTCCAGCGATGGAGCTGGCTAAAGGTTTTGGTATTGGCAAAGGGGCAAAAGTTGCAGCTGCAGCCAATAAGAACGCCCCTAAAAATGACGAAGAAGAGGGCGAACAGTGAACGTAAATAAAGTTACTGCAGCCATGTTGCGCAAAGGGCAATGCCCTGTCATGCAGCGCGACATGGAAGCGCAAATTGAAAAGGTAGACGAAGAAAGCCGTATCGTCACCCTTAGCTTTTCCAGTGAATATGAAGTTGAGCGCTGGGGATGGGTAGAAACCCTTGGTCATGATGAAGGTGAATGTGACCTAGCACGAATTAACAATAAAGGTCCGTTCCTTAGTGATCACAATTGGAACGACCAACGCGGCGTTATTCAAAAAGCATGGATTGAGAAAGGCCGTGGCTACGCTGAAATAAAGATGAGCCGCAACCCGCTCGGACAGCAGCTTCTTATCGATATGCAAGATGAGATTCGTGTGAATGTATCTGTTGGCTACCGCATCCACGCCGCGAAATTAACCCGCGAAGAAAACGATTTAGATTACTACCGCGTTACCCACTGGGAACCGCTAGAAATATCTTCTGTATCAGTACCGGCAGACCCTACCGTAGGTGTTGGTCGAAACGCTGAAACAAACGACAACCCCGTAAAAATAACCACCACTGAGGTACGTAAAATGGATGATATCGAAATCCAAGACAACAACGCCCCGGATGAAACAGCCGAACGTTCGGTATCACCGGAAACGACTAACCAAACTAAGCGTGAATTCGCAGAGCCACGCAAAGTGAAAACCGCACCTGAAGCAAGCGATGCTCAACGTATTGCTGAAACTGCACGTCAGTACGGTGCCACTGATTTAGGCAATAACTTTATTGCTAAAGGCCGCAGCTACGAAGAGTTTAACAGTGCGCTTATTCGTGAGCTTCACGGCAAGCGAAGAGACCCTGAAGCTGAGTCCACAATGATTAATTTGGATATCGGTGAAAACGAGCTTCGCAAGTACAGTGTTATCAATGCGCTTCGTGCTGTTGCTACGGGTAACTTTAAGAAAGCTGGCCTTGAGCGTGAAGTGTCAGAAGCTATAGCTAAACGTGTTGGCCGTGATGCTGATGGTATTTACCTTAGCTATGAAGCCATGGGCTATGGTTTGCGCCAAATGCAACTTGCGCGCATGCAATCAGCTGGCGGTGCGGGTAAAGGCGCTGAGCTTGTAGCTACCGAACTTCATGCTGAAATGTACATTGAAGCACTTCGCGCACAAGCAGTGGTGGGTCAATTAGGTGCGCGCATGGTGTCTGGCCTTGTGGGTGATGTTGATATTCCTAAACAGAATGGTTCGGCAACCTTCTACTGGGTAGAGGAAGACGGTGAAGCTACAGACAGTGACCTGTCTTTCACCACTGTACAGCTACGACCTAAAACGCTAGCTACTGCGGTTCCTATCACTCGCCGTATCATGAACCAGTCTACGCCAGATATTGAAGCGCTGGTTATGGCTGACATCATGCGTGGTCAAAGCTTAGGTTTAGACCAGGGCGCGCTTTACGGTTCGGGCATTGGCAATGAGCCTACAGGTATCGCTAACACCAGCGGTATCGGTGCAATTGCGTTCGCTACACCAAATAGTCCTACATGGGCTGAAACTGTTGCATTTGAAACTGACGTGGCAGAAGCCAACGCAGATGCTAACACCATGGCTTATCTAATGCGCCCGTCTTTACGCGGCAAGCTTAAAACGACTGAGAAAGCTTCAGGCACAGGCCAGTTTATTTGGCAGAATGGCCGTGTTAACGACTACAACGCTGCAGTAACAACACAAATGAACGCTGGCCAGATGTTGTTTGGTGACTTCTCGCAAGCGCTAATTGGCTTGTGGGGTGCGCTTGACGTGGTACCTGATCGCGCTACCAAAGTTGCTAGCGGTGGTCTTGTTATGCGTTTGTTCCAAGACGCAGACGTTGCGGTTCGTCACCCTCAAGCATTCTGCTTGGGTGAGTAATCTACTTAATTTTTAACTAGCAAAGCACCTTCGGGTGCTTTTTTTTAAGGTAAAAGAAAATGGCTAGAGATAGTAAAAAAGTAAGCTTTGAGCTTACACGCGGTGTGCGCCTTATGGGTAAAAGCTACTTTCCTAAGGCAAAGGGTAAAACAATCATCTCGATTGATGCTTCGATGGCAAAGGAACTGCAGGCAGCGTCGAAAGGTAAAATTGTCGACGCAAAAGCTAATACTGAAATCGAAGTGCCAAAAATCGATGACGGTTTAGACGCGGCGTTTGGTCCAGAAACAGATGGTGAAAGCGAATAGCTATGAGCTTTCAAGATGATCTTGCCGCAGATATGGAGTCAGTTTTTTTTGCTGACTTTAAACATGTGGCGGTTATCGCTGGTGTAGAGGTGAACGGATACCTGTACACCAGGGCGCATGAATTCGGTGAACTGGACACTAATCAGGTTCAGTTCGACACACCGAAAACATCGCTACCAGCCATAAAGCGCAGGGAACCTATCACGGTAAACGGCGTTAAATACCTTTTCGTGACAAAGCAAGAGTCTGGCGAAGTTACCAGCTTGATCCTTGAGCGTGTTTAGTAATGTCAAAAATTGTATCGGTTAACTCAAAACAAGCCTTAGCTGAAATGAAGCGAATGAGTCGTGCGCTAGATACTCATAGAAAAGGCGAGGTTAACCGTGCAATGGCGGCAACCATCAACGATAGTCTTAAAAAATCACGGACGAAAATAGTTCGCCGTGCTTCTAAGGCCATGCAAGTTAAGCAAGCACCTATAAGACAACGTGTGAAAATCACACGTGCTAAAGCGACTAGTCTGCATGGAAAAGTGTGGGCCGGTACCAATAGGCTGTCTGCAAGAACGGCAGGCGCTAAGCCGCGAGGTGATGGTCATGCGGTTGGTCCTTACGAGTGGCCAAACACATTTACCAATAAAGGCTTACGCAACATTTATGTTCGAAAAGGTCAGGGCAGAGGAAATATTGAAGTCGCTGGTTTTGGTGCAAAGTTCACAGAGCAAACGCTTAAGAATGCTGTAAACCAAGAGACAGAAGCTTCACTTGCTAAAGACTTTCCTTTAGAGCTATTTCGCCAATTGACCTGGCGATTAGATAAAGCGCTAGGAATTAAGTAATGGCCACACGTTCGCAGATACGAGAAGCAATCCGCGCTATAGCGGAGCCTGCTGGCTTCTCCACTACTTTTAATTACTCTCCAGCGCAGATATTCGAAGACGAGCTACCTGCGTTGAAGGTCTTCTTTAATTCGGGTGAGACTGAATATGACTTCGATGACACCGGAATTACAGAGGCGCAAGTCATTGTTGAAATCATGCTTCGTGATCCGGGCAATATTGATGATGCATTAGACCAAAAAGCCACTGCAGTGCAGCAGCTGCTGCGCGAAAACCCCCAGTTAGACGGCCTGATTGAAGGCATAAATAGAACCAACTTTGCATACGACCGTGACAGTGAAACGACTATCGGTGAATTGCAGCTTACTTACACAATACAATACCTAGACGAGGATTAATCATGAAGGGTAAATTAGTTTCATTGCACTTATCGACGGATGATGGCACTTCATTCGGTAATTCTATAGCAGACATTATGACCATGGAGCCTGGTGAAATGACCAGTGAAGTGGTAGATGCAACCCAGTATGGTACCGAACATGACTGGAAAGAGTCGGACTACGGTTTGCGTGATGGCGGTGAATGGAATATTACTGTTCGTTACCGTGAAACGCAGACTGATGTTGAAAGTATTATTGATGCTTTTCATAACGGCACGAAAAACCACGTACAGGTGCAATTTCCAGCACCAATTTCTAAAACATTATCATTCCGTTGCCTAACCACAAAAGTCGGTTATGCAATTCCTAAAGAAGGTCAAATAGACAGAAGCTTAACGCTAAAAGTCGACGGTCCTATTCTTGAAGAAGATCTTACTTAATGTTTGGTTTCTTTAAGCGTTTTATCGCTGAGCGTAAGATGCCGAAGGATAAAACCTTCGTGCATCGCGCGCAAAGTGCAGCAGTTAAATTGGGGCGTTGGCTTATCGTTGAGCTTTCTGCAGCTGACGCTGTAGTGATCATGGACCAACTCAATCTTATTCAGCGTTCCCATGCTGACTTGGAAGAGAAAGGGCGCAATGTAATGGCACTGAGATACCAGGCTATTGCAATGTCGCTGCGAACTAAGTCTGGTCGCATACCTCTTAAATGGGATAGTGAAACTGACCTTCTATTTCTCGCATCATTCCCACAGTCGAAAATTTCCTTAGTGCTTGCAGAGATTGCCAGTGTTTCTGATATGCCTTGGATAGACCCCCTCTATCAACCACCAAGCAGTGAAGGCAACTCGCAATCAGAAGAGCCCGAACCGCTTAGTGATGAGGATTTAGCAAGAAACCCCTCATAGGCCAGCCGTATCGAACAGCCACACTTAGGCTGGCCTTAAAGCTAGGCTGCGAAGATGCAGACTCCCTCCTAGATAGACTCAGTGCGTCAAAGCTTCTCGAATGGTTACGATTTGGCGAAATCGAGCCATACGGCGGCAAAATTGACCAGTTCCAAGTAGCTGGTTTACGTGCACAAGTGGCAAATTATTTACGCAAAAAGGGTGATAAACCCTTTGAATCTAGCGATTTTATCGTTGGATATCGCCCCAAAATGCAAGTCAAACCTATGTCTGTAGAAGAGCTTTATAAGCGCTTTACGAGAAGATAATGAACAAAAAGAACTACGAAGTTGAACTGCGAGGCAATACCCGGTCTTATCGCAGCGAGTTAGGGCGTGCAATAACAAGCAATGACCGCTTTAACAACTCAATGCGTGGATTATCACAGGGCGCTCAAGCTATTCAGGGCCCAATGGGCGGCGTGGCCAGTAGGGTATCTGTCGTTAATTCATTGTTTTCTTCTGGTGCTGCCGTCACTAGCGGTTTAGCTGCGGCTTTAGCTGGCCTAGTTGCGGTTGGCTATAAGTCGCTGCAGGTGTTCAATGAATACGAAAAAAGCCAATTAAGAACCGAAGCATTAGTTAGGGCGACTGGTAATGCAGCTGGTTTTACTGCTGAGCAACTACAACAACAAGCTAACCAAGTTGCGTTAAGCACGCTGGCCAGTGTGCAGGGAATAACCGAAGCACAGAACGTTCTTCAGACGTTTAAGTCTGTGAGCGGAGAAACCTTCACACAGGCAGTGGAACTTTCTCAGGATATGGCCGCTGTTTTTGGCGGTACCGCTAAAGATAAAGCCCTGCAATTGGGTAAAGCATTAGAAGATCCTGTAGCCGGTATTAATGCACTTAAGCGCAGTGGTGTTAGCTTCACTTCTGCGCAGAAAGACATGATTCGTTCAATGGTAGAAATGGGCGATACTGCAGGCGCTCAGAAGGTCATTCTTGAACAGCTTGCGGGTCAAGTAGGCGGTGCTGGTTCTGCCGAAGCTGGCGGGTTAGCAGGTTCAGTAGACACGCTTGGCCAGCGCTGGGATGAATTGCTACTCAGTTTTTCTGAAAGCTCTTCTATTGGTGGCGGGGTTAAAAGCTGGTTAGATGGTATTTCATACTCCCTTGATAAGTTGCGCGGCAAAATCGCGCCAACCATTGATGAACTTGAAGCAGAATTAGAAACTCTTGAAGCCAGTCAGCAGAAAGCGACAACTGGGCGTGGCGGCAACGCTGCAAAGGCCGCGAATGCGGTTCGTTCTGCAGAAGCTGAAGCGTTAAAAGAACAAATTCTGCAGCTAAAAGCAGAGCAGGGAGATCTGCAGGCTCTCGACCAACTAATAGAACAAAGGTCGAATGAGCTAAAACAAATAAATACCAGGTTACCTGAAGCGAGCTCGCGTGGCGTCGGTAGGTTCGGTAAGTCTGAAAAAGAGAAGCTTCAACAGCAACAACGAAAAGCTGCAGCAGAACTCCAAGAATTTAAGCGTCAGAAAAAACAACTAGAAGACGCTAACCAAGCCCATGTCGAAACTCAGGCTGCAATTAAAAAAGAGGCTGATCAGGCTGCACAAGTTAAACGGCAAGAAGAAGCTGAGAAAATGGCTTCAAGCCTTCGTGCGCAGTATCAGCGAATTTACGACGAAGCACTGGCAGCTGACGGTAGAGAGGTAGAGTTAACTAACTTGCGCTACGAGCGCAAGGTTGAAGAGATGAACGCAGAGCTTGAGCTTATGCGTGAAAAGGGACTGCTGACCCAAGAGCTCGAAAAGGAACATCAAGAAGCACTGAATAATCTTCTACTAACAAAAGAGGAGAAGGTTGCAGAACTGAACCAGCGCGAAATAGATGCGGCAACGGAGAAGTATGCTGCAATACGTGAAGCTGCCCTTGAAGCTGGCGGAAAAGATGAAGAATTAGCCCAGTTTAGGCATGACAAGCGTGTAGAGGAAATTGAAGCTGAGCTCGACATGCTACGCGAAAAAGGCTTAGCAACACAGGAAATTGAAGCGGCCCATAAGCAGGCAATGGAAGACCTGGAAGCAACTCACCAAGGGAGGCTTGCTGAAATTCGCGATGAAGCGAGAGAGGAAGAGCTCAAGAAGGAAGAAGAGAAAAAAGCACGTCAACAAGAAGGTTACGGAGTGCTATTTGATGCAGCTAACAGCTTTTTTGATGGCATGGAAGGGCGCGAAGCGGGTTACGCGCGAATGGCTTTGTCTATCGGTGAAACCTTACTTAACGAAAAGAAGCGAAAAAGTCTGCAGTCTATATGGACTAACACCATGGATGCGGCGATGGGGGCCTATAACGCACTGGCCAGCATTCCCTATATCGGACCAGTATTGGGTGGCGCTGCTTATGCGGGTGTGGTCGTTACGGGTGCAGCTGCAGCAGCAAAGTTAACTGGTATGGCGCACAGCGGTATGACAAACATTCCTTCTGAGGGTACCTATCTACTAGACGGAGGGGAACGGGTTGTTCAACCAGACCAGAACCGCGACCTAACACGATTCTTAAGTTCATCAGAAACGAATAATTCCTCAAGTCTTAGCGTTAAAAACGAAACCCATATTCACGGTGATGCATCAAATCGCGATTGGCGAGAGATAGCATTGCGCGACAAGCGCTTCATTCGCTTGTTCAAAGCACGTCTTGAGAGGCCAGTATAAATGTCTGCTTTTCCTATTCAGTTTTTTAAACAGGTTGAGGTTACGTTAATTCTCGACATCATCAAACCAGAAGAGCGACTGTATGAAAACAAGTCATTAGGGAGTGAAGATCCTTACTACCTCTTTGCGCTCACCTCTACACCAGTTAACCATGATGACGCGATGGAAATTAGCGGAATCCTTGATTGGTACAACGATTCAATTAGGAACTTTCTTCTGCCTAACCCGTTAAAGTCGGTGAGAAAACTTAGCGGTCTTTATCTGACAACAGGCGGGTTCGTCGGTAGTCAAGAATTGAAAGTTGCAGGATTACCGCCATCGCGTGAAAAAGCAGTGTGGGGTGGGGATTTTATACAACCCGATATAAACACCAAAGGCTATCGAATTGCTTTTAGTGCAAACTCAGACCCAACAGGCCGCGCTACAATAACGCTCACCCAGCCGCTTTTACATAATATTCCAGCTGGAACACAGATTCGCTATGGCGATGACGTAAGTTTTCAGGTGTGTGTAAAGAACCGAAATGGTGGTGAGTTTGGTGTTAAAGATGCGGGGAAAACCATCTTCGATTTAGAGTTAATGGAGCAGCTTTGAAGAATCTAACAGCATCAGAGATTGAGCGCTTAAAAGGCTACAACCCCACACGCTACCAAACCTACCTAATAAAAATGAACATAAACGGGAATATGCTTTATCTGACAGATAGGGATGCCCCTGTTTTCTACGGTGGTGTTTACTATCAACCGGGTTATATAACGTCTGACAGTATTGATGACATTGAAGTGACTTCAGAGCCTGCAACAAATGAGTTCAATACCACATTGGATGCGCGTGACGGTGCGTTCATTCCTTACTTTCTAAATAAGGGATGGAATAACTCAGAAGTAACGGTTTATGAACAACATGCTGATGAGCTAGGCGTGATCGTCACTTTAAATGTATTTGAAGGTTTCATTGATTCTCGTGACATTTTCAAAGAAACAAGAAAAATTGACGCGGTTTTAGCATCAGTCTGGGCTGACTTCGAAAAGCAAGCCGGTACCAAGACGAACTCAGGTTCACATCAAAAATATTACCCAGATGATACGGCCTTTGAACATGTAGCCAGAGCAAAACGAAAAATTTATTGGGGTAAAAATGCGCCAGTTGCATCAAGTAGTGGCAGTTCCTCTGGTAGTGGCCGCTTTGATCTGCCAAGAATAACGCAGCAGGTTTAGAAATGAGCTTTTTAGAAGATGTTGGTGGGTTCTTTTTTGGGTGGTTAGCACCTGAAGCACCAGAGCCAATGCCACCTGGCACTGAGTTAACATCAGCGCAAACTGATGCGCACGTTGGTGTGGTTATAGGCAAGGTCCACAAAACAACGGGTAATATTATATTTAAAGAAACCAATGATGGTGACTCTGATGATATTAAAAATGACTTGCTTCATATCATTGTCGTGTGGGCTGAAAAGGTAAAATCAATTGATGAGGTTTATGTAGACGATATTCCCGTTTCTTCTGATAATCCTGCGTTCTTTCACGATGATGGCGGGCGCGTGGTGCACATGCGTAATTTTCCTGATGGCATGGATAACTATGAAGATCCTATGCTTACTGCAGCAGGGTGGCGATTATCAGACAAAGCTTCAGGTAAAGCATGCAGCTACATTCGTCTTGAATATCATGGTGGCGAGTTTGCTATCTCATCAGAGCCTAAAATTACCGCTGATTTAACGGGTACCACTCACTCAAACCCAGCACTGGCTTTACTCGACTATCTTAAAGATCCTCTTTATGGGAAAGGCCTCTCTACTGGACTGATTAACACAAATTCTTTTTACAGAGGGAGGGACCTTTGCGACTCTCTTGTCGATGAGGTCGTTGGCCAGCCAGAACAAAGACCACTGTTTAGCTGTAACTGCAAGCTAGACACAAGTAAAGACATATTGGAAAACGTCAATGTGCTGTTAAAGCCTATGCGTGGTTGGCTGCCTATTATAGATGGCCAGTTGACTTTAGTTATTGAGCAAGATGATGACCCGGTTAGCATACCAATCCTTGAGAAAGATATTATCGAGATGGATGGTGTTTCCGAAGGCAGTAAGAACAAGCGGTATAATCGTGTTGCTGTAACATACTATGAACCTGCAGCAGATGGTACTGCGCAGGAAGCTGTTTATCCACCTAAAGGCAGTGCGTTAGAGACTCAGCTGTTAGAAGAAGATAACGGCTTCATTAATGAAGGTTCCGTTGACCTGGTTACTTGCAACAACTTTTACGAAGCCCTTGAGTTCGCCAAAACATGGCTTGAAATTTCACGTGAGCAAACGAAAACCCGCATACATTTGCCCAAGTGGGCGCTTATATATGACGTGGGTGACATTGTGCCTGTTTACGATTCGTTTTTAGGCTGGGAAGGAAAGCTATTTCGAATAGAACAAATTTCCTCTAATAAACAACGTGTGACATTAACGGTTCGCGAACACCAGCCCTATATCTACGATTTTTTTGGGGAAGGCAACAAACCAGAAATACCTGATACCACATATAGCTTTACTAATCCCGATGAGCCAAGCGACTTGACGATTGAACACGTATATTCTGCGTTCGTACAAGTTAAAATCTCTTGGTATTCTGAAGCATCACGTTTTCTATATCAGGTGTTAGATGAACAAGGCTTGCTAATAGAAACTGACTCAATTGCGCGTTATCACGTAAACCTTTCAGGCTACGCGCTTGGTACCTACCGTTTTAGAGTTATGGCGTTAGGTGGTCTTTCTGCGCGAAGCGGATGGGCCGAAATACCGCTGATAATGCAAAAGCCTGGCGTGCCAACTGACATTACAATAAACCCCACTGCTACAGAGTTGGAAGTTATTCCATACTTAGCCGGTTCTGATAGTTCAACCGCATTTCTGTATTCCATTAGCCATGACTTAGCGGATGAAGAGCCGCCTTTGCCGTATCGTGGGCCAGCTCATGCTTACACGTTCCCCGGCTTAGCACCAGAACGTGATTTCAAAATATGGGTTTGCTCATCCAATGCTCTAGGCGAGTCGCAATGGACGTTCGTAGTTGCACGGACTTCTGCAGTAGATGAATTTTGGGGCAATATCGTTAGAACGGTGATGTTACCAGGCTTACCTGAAAACCTTGGTGACACTATAAATAGTGTAGTCAATGATGTGGCCAACTGGTCACAGCAAACGAACGAGCTAGGCGAACAGTACTCGACGTTACTCTACAGCGTGACTGAAGTAGCGCAAGAAAACCAAGTTATCAGCTTAGATGTGCTAGGCGTTAAACAAAAGATAGGTGATAAGAGTGTTCAAGCGCAAATTTCTGACTTTAAAAATGCTCAGATAGGCTACGAAGACGAAAACGGCGAATGGATAGAAGGGGCCGCGTTCGCGCAGGCTTTCCAAGAAATAAAAATAAACAACTTGGATGGTGATCAGGTTAGCGTTTTTTCTTACTTCGAAGCACTGGAAACTGCGATTGGTGAAGTAAGGGGACAGATTCAGTTCGCCATCGATGTGAATGGCCGTTTAACCGGAATGTTCATTGAAGGCAGTGAAAACGTCAGTTCAATTATTTTGGCTGCAGAGAACGTTAAAATTACCAGTCAGGATGGAGCCGTTTGGCAAGAATGGGACAGTGTATCAGGGACCATTAAGTCCTATGCCACTATATACGCCGAAAATATCGAAGGAGATATTACAGACGGTGCAGTGCTAGATATGCGGCCTATTACGTTTGATGGTTCTGGCACGCCAACGCAAGAGCACGTACTTGTTAATTTTCTTATCCAGGCGCAACCATTCGAGCGTGTCGCTTACGTTCACCCCATTCCAATTCAGTGGGGCAGTTTGGACAACTTGTTTATCACTGCAGACGTGAATGGTAGTTCTGTGCATGTTATCTCAACGCCAGGCGATACATTCAAAGGCGATAGTGTTTCTGGCGTGGTTGTTAGAGTTCCGGCCAACACCGATGTCGTTGTTGATGTCAAAATTCAAGGTAACAGTAACAACGGAACATGCATTATCGACGGTGATGTTTTCGTTCAAGTATTCAAACAGGCATTTGGCATACAGCAGCTTCAGCAAGGCCAGCCTGTCCAATAAAAACGGCTCTAAATAAAGTCGTTTCTTCTCAGATATCGGAAAAATAATGAGTACCTACGTTTTTAGTCTCAACGACATTAGTGTTGAAGACGGTAGCCCAGTTGTGTCTGTAAATAACTTAGATTCGTTCTTTGGGTTGATTGAGGGTAGCCAGTTATTCATTGCTGGAAAGCTACCTGCCACAATTATTGATCATGACACTACCGCCAACACGCTAACGCTTAAATATAACTGGCAGCAAGGTGATTTAAGTAATGTGGCTGCTCAAGTAGTGCCAATAGGGGCGGTGGGTGTACTTCTTCAAGCATTAGAAAATAACAGAGCTGCTTATGCCGCATTTTTAGAAAACGCGGGAAGTGGTGAAGTTGAATGGGAGAAAGTAAACAACCCTCCACAAACTGCACTTAGATGGCCAAACTTTTCTGAGCTGGCTGGAAAGATATCGAAAGAGCAATTGCCGGACGATATTGATACAGACAATAAAAAAACTCAGGCAATGAGTCCTCCCATCAAACGCGAAAAAAGTCTAACCCAGCGATTAAGTGACTATCCAACACTCAAGAAAACAGAAGTTCGCCCCACGGAGTCACCAAACAACAAACGATTAATCCAGTTTGATGATGTGCGCGGCGAAGTGCACATAGCGTTAACCGATAGATGGTTCACTGTACCCACAACTATAGCAAGTCGCACTTTCCCAATTTTTTATCGGGGCCTGATACTTCGCTTCAATAACAACAGTTCGTACAGCGGCAACATTAAAATGCGCGTATATCCCATGGGGAAGGGCGGTTTAGGTTTGCCAGGTAACCCACCATTTATTAACGATCATGAATGGCAAGAATACGAAACAAGCGTAACGAATCTATACAAAATAGGCGAATTTAACAGTGAGTATTTTGAAGGAATTATTGAGTACATCGAATTAGATAACGGTTGGCATCAATTTGATGTTAACCAGTCTGATGTAAGTTCGCTTAATGCTAAGTTTGATGTTGCCTTTGGCACCTTCCGATCACCGTTCAGAGTCTTCTACCAAAAAGCGGATGGCTATTGGTATAGCGATGATATGTTTCCCGATACGTTAGATGAGATCGGCCCTAGCTGGGTACAAGATGCAAACAACCACCGCATATTTACAGTAACCGAAGCCACAGGCAGTACAGACGCTCTTCGTTTCTTTGGTGATGGCTATGACGAATATCAATTTGAAATGGTGTTAAACGTTTCTTATATCGATGGAACACTTGCTTTAACAGTTTCAAACTCTGACCCCAATAAAGTTTACTACCAAGGCCCAGCACGCTTTATCACAGATGAGCGCATTTACTTTAAACGCGCCGGTTCTTCTACTACCGCAGCACTTACAGTTGAATCAATAAAAATGAGAATCCCGCATTATGGATAGATTGTTTGATGTCAATTTGCTTGATGTGTCTGGCTGGACGGATGGCCAAGAGTGGGCAGAGTGTAACCCAGCGCAAGACTTGGCGCGTGTTTATCGTCGCACTTTTAGCGACAGTGAAGAAGATGACCCGAGCTATCGAATAGACCCAGGTGACAATTTCTACATAGGCGCCCACCCAAACCAAGTAAGAGATTGGACGCCTCGCACATTGCCGTGGAATTTAAAAATTGATAAAGGCCGCGATGGTAATCCGCTCTCTTTCTATTTCGGTCTACAGGTAGGTGAGCGTGAAATAGATACCAACTTAGAAAACCACAGCCCATGGATGCAAAACGTGTCTGGTGATTTCATCATTCTTGACGCCGATTACCATAGGTTTTTTGGGTTAAAGGTTAAAGACTCAGACCCAGTATTGAAACTGAACGCAGATAACAGAGGCGGGGAAGTTCACGGCGCTTTATTAAGCAACACTGGACTCATAGATACACAAGGTTATGCTATGTTCGACTGGATTTTACGCAAGCTCACGTTTATCAACACGATATTCAAAGCTCTCGATATCCCATTTGGTTCAAGTAATGTATCAACGCAGGATTTTGATATAACAGGTACGGGTGATTGCGGCATCGTTATTCGCTCTGGTCATTCAGAAATGGAAGTGATCGGCGGCACGATAACTAATGATAACCATGAGTTCAGCGAAAACGGAACACTTCTATACGGGCTAGAGATAGAGCAGGGCGCAAAAGCCATTGTTCGCGAAGTGCGCACTGTAGGTTTTAGTGGTAACGGCTTTAAGTTCGGTTGCGAAGTTGATGTAAAAGGATTGCACTCTACACGTGATGGCGCAGGCATTGAGTTTGCAGAAGTATCTACTGCTCGTGATTGTATGGTGAGTTGGACGCGCCAGTTATCCGGTGACAGCTTTGCTTACTACTTTCACAAAGACGGTGAATTAAATAACTGCGGCTGTAACTTAGATGAGACAGGCGGCTTAGGCGTAGTTGTAATTGGCCAGAATGCTACCGTTACTATTAATGGTGGTGATTACCGAGCGCACCTGCCGTTGCCGTTCCTATCAGCGCTAGGTTCTTGCACAGTAGTTTTGAATAACGTAACGCTAAACGGTGTGCTTTATAACGAAATCATTGAGTTGACTGAGGGTGAATCATGGCGCGGTGTTAAAGCCACTGTGACACCTAATGTTATTCCTGTATACGCAAACAAAACGCTATCACTTCCTTACTTGCACATTCCTGAAATGGCTAACGCTATTGCTGTTCAAGGCTCTCAGCGCCCGTTTGAAAGTGTGATCACGTTACCCAGTGGCGCAAGAATAGCGCCTACTCGTGATGGCTCATTGCGTTACATACCTGGTGAAGCATGGCTTCATTTAGACCCAGGGGAAACAGGGGCAGACTACTTTAGATATTCAACTGAAACCCTGATATTCATGCACACATTTGAAATACTGCCTTCACCTGAAGTAGGTTCAAAAGTAGTACAGCCAGATGGTTTTAGCGGTTCGGGTTGGTCTAAGAGTGGCGACAACTATTACGCTGCAGGCACAAGTAACGCTTTAAGTGCCAGTTACAACTTTGAAGCCGGTGAAGTCTATCAAATATCACTAAAGTTAGTAGACAAAAAAAGCGGTTCGGTCACGCCAAAAATCGGTAATTCAGTTGGTCAATATAGCCATGCTATTGAAGGTACAGAAGTATGGCTTATTCGTGCGCCAGCTAATGCTACGCAAGTGCAAATCACAGCCAGTGGCTACAAGGGTAACGTACAGAATATCTATGTACGCAAGCTGCTAAGAACTGAAACGCCTGCAGTACCAACTTTAAGCGGCTCAGTTAACGGTAATGAGGCAACGCTTAAATGGAAAATCATTCCCGTTGCTCGCTTACGAGATTCATACACCGCAGACATTCACATTCAAAACCAAGAACTCGATCACGATACGCAATTTGGATATTACCGCGAAGATGAAACAAAAAGCTACTTGTTTGAAAACGTATGGTGTTCTGGTAAGCGTAAAGGCATAAGCCTCTATGGTGCCGAGTCAGTCGAGGTAGACGGTTTTGAGTGTACTGGTGGTTACACTGGCGCAAATGATACGTGGCAAGTTGGCATTCAAGTCGATTTATATACCCCATACGCCAAGATACAGCAACTTGGGAACTTAGAAATTGATTTAGGGTTGCCCTCAAATTTTGGTGACTACACCGTTCAGTTTGGTAACTCCGATCCGATTGTTGTCAACGGTGCCTATGATGGCGAAGAAAGTTATTTGTATAGCGCTCACATATACAACGCCGATTTGCGTGCCGGTTCTGATGCAGTAACAGACCTTAAAAAGAATGTTGAGGTTAACAACGCTTACTACTTCGGTGCTTGCAAAATGCTTAGAACACACAAGCATGGCAAAGCATTAGTAACGAATACTGAGTTTGAGCAAGACTACGGCACTCGTGAAGTGTTCTCACCTACGCACAGTCCCGCAATTATAGAGATTTGGAATTGCGCGGTTGATGGGGTTCGCTGCGTAACCAAAGAGCAACTTGTTAACCAACACAAAGACGAAACATTCTACTTTGAAGGGCGTGGCGTTTTAGGTCCAAACCGAAACTCAGTAGAGGTTTTAAAAACCTACCCAACCCTAGATGATTTGAACCGCTTTGCTATGACCGATATGGAATTTGAAGTGTCAAGCAACGGTGGTTCGACTTGGTCTACTTTAAATGTCCCCAACATTGACCTGCCTGGTGTCATCGGCGCATTTGGACGAACCCTTTCTTTTTCTTCAGGCACATACGAGATCAGATGCCGTTGCCTAAACGGTGCGCTTACTGGCGCATGGTCTAACACAATTTCAATTACAGTATAGAGAGAATATAAAATATGGCATTTTATTTACAGATGCTTGAAGCAGAGGCAACTATCCCAAATTGGCAAGCTTCGGGTGATTTTACTATCACGGCAGGGTTGAAGTTCAAAGCTGTAGAAGAGTTGTTTATTGGCCTTCAGTCTTCAGGTAACAGCTACATTGCTACATTCCCAAGTGGCGAGTTGCTTTTTAAAGCAAGCTCCGCAATTTTTACGGGTTACAACCCACCTATAGACCAGTACATCGAATTAACGATAACAAGGGTAGGTAGTGCCATTTCTATATCAGTGGATGGATCTGAAATTGCCTCTGGTACAGATAGTGGGACAATGAATATTGATGCTATCGGATTTAATTCAAATAGCGGTTACAGCGGTGCTTCGATAGACCTTTACTACTTAACTCTATCAACGGCAGGTGATGATAGAAGCTATGTAGTAACCGATTCAGCTTTGGAAGATGAGAACGAAGTTAGCGGCTCTAACAATGCAACTTTTATCACGCCAATGGCTACTTACAATTTTGTTGAGTATTCTCAAGGCTCAGGAACGGTAACGGCTAACGCTGGTCCTAATCTAAACGCAGAGCCAAACGACCCTGTTATATTGGATGGTTCAGCCTCAACTAGCACGGGCGATCCAATTACTAGCTATACGTGGACGCAAATTAGCCCTGCCTCACCTACTGTTATCATTGGTAACGCTAATAATGCTATAGCTAACTTTGACGCACCAGATATAACAGAAAATTTTGTTTTCCAACTCGAAGTGTCGAATGGAGATACTACGGACACTGATACAGTCACCGTTGTTGTACAACAGGGGGTTGTAGCTGGAACATACAACATCGTTTGGGATGGTGATAGCCGCACATTCGGCACAGGCTCAGACCCCGTTTTACCTGTACCTGATAGGGTTAATGATTTACTCACACCAACCCCAACTTTCAGCAATTTTGGTGTAGGTGGCCAACAAACATCAGACGCGCAAAGCACATTTAACGCTAATGTTATCCCTGCTTATGATGAGTCCAGAGAGTTCAATATCTATGTACTAAATGGATTCGGTATTAATGATTGTCGATTAGGTAGAAGTTCAAGCGATATTATTGCAAGCCTTACTGACTTAGCAGAAAGGGCAAAGGCGCTAGGCTTTTACGTTGTTATTTCAACTATACCGCCTCGCGATACTTCCACGGAGACAATTGAAGCCACACGCGTTGCAGTAAACGACTGGATAATGTCAAACACTGAAACTTCTATTGATTTGCGCTACGACCTGAATAGCGATGAGCGAATAGGCGTTTGGTCAAGTTATTACTACTCTGATATCTCTCACTTGAACTATGCTGGTCAAGATATTTGGGCTGAGAATATATCGATAGCAATTGCAGACGAATTTGAAGGACTGTCGACATCAGCAGTGCCCGTAAACCAAACCCCAACTGCTAACGCTGGACCCGACCAATCAGTAGCGGCCGCAACGCAATTCATGCTAGATGGTACCGGTTCGCTAGATACAGACGGCACTATAGTCGAATGGCGCTGGACACAAACCGCGGGTGACACTGTAATACTTAACCTAGAAGACCCCGCTAGGCCCACCGCAACATCACCCAGCAGAACGATAGCGCAAACGCTAACATTTCAGCTGATAACGGTTGATGATGAAGGTGAAGAAAGTTCGCCTGGTACCGTCAATGTTAACGTTGCTGCGGTAGTCTTGTCTGAAATTTTAAAAGTTATTGAAAGACTAGATTTTGATTTGGCAACGCAGGGCGATGTTAATGCATACTTTGGACGTGCAAATAGAGAGGTTATGAAGCTAAAGCCGTCAGACCCTACTGGATTGGCGCTCGATGCTGATGGCTTCATGCTGCTCGACAGCAACACCATAGAAGAGGTGAGGGTTATAGCTGGAGGTAGCTCGATATCTTCCAAGACTGACTCAATTAATTTGGACGGTTCTGAGATGCTAGTGAGATTAGGCGATTTAGAGGCTTCTAAAAACGGTAGTCTTTACTTCTCTATCGTCGTTTTTGTCGAGGGTGACACTAAAGGTGTTGTCGTATCTTCGAAGGGGTCCAGCGGCAATAAACCGATGTCATACGTCACACTTTAGCTTCATAATATCAGTGTTTTTTTAACGGTATAATGCGGTCTGCAGGGCTGCATTATATTTTGAAATTTAATTATATATTATTGATAATGTTATTTTTTATAGTGTGATTTAAAATCCCTCGCTGGTAACAGCGTGCCGGTTCAAGTCCGGCCCCGGGCACCATTTTATTTCCTATTTCTATTCAATACAAAACTTTGTCAATCACGCTCTTTTACTACGATTTACTATGGTAAAATCCGTAAAAATCTTTGGTAAAGACGTACTATCTTGAATTCTGTTATGTCACTTCGTTTAGACGAGCTATCTCGTGCTGAACGTCCATTTCACGCCCGTGGTAGCAAAGTAATTCGCTGTGATGCATGTTTGCTTCCAACGCAAAACTGTATTTGTGAATTTAAGCCTGAAGCTGGCACAGACGTGGCGGTTTTGTTTTTAATGTATAAAGGCGAATACTATAAACCTACTAATACAGGCCGTTTGATAGCGGATGTGGTTAAAGACAACCACGCGTTTTTATGGAAACGAACCGAACCTGATGAAGCGTTACTGAAACTGTTAAGTGACGAAAAATACTTTCCCGTTGTGGTATTTCCACACGAATATGCTGCAGTTGAACGCTGTATTGACGCTCCACCATTGAATACTGGCAAAACGTTACTATTTATTTTTTTGGATGGAACCTGGCGTGAAGCAAAGAAGATGTTTGTAAAAAGCCCTTACTTACATAATTTTCCTGTGTTGGGTGTTAGCATGGAAGTGGCTTCAGACTATCTATTAAGAGAGTCTACCCATGATTTCCAACACTGCACCGCAGAGGTAGGTATTAGCGTTTTAGCACTTGCTGAACAAAAGCGAGGGGCTCAAACGCTAGCGCATTATTTTAGCGTGTTCAGGCGGGAATACTTAAAAGGTAAGCCCCATTTACAGCATAAACTCGCGTTTGCGGAGTCGCAGGTTAAAGATAACACCTAAAAAGTGTCACTTTTATTTGCGAAAGTATTGTTTTACATCCACTATTTTATATTAATGAAAAACGGAGAAAGCGAATGGCATCAGTTACTTTTCAAGGCAACACAGTTACAACTAAAGGGCAGTTACCAGAAGTTGGTACAGCTGCACCAGACTTTACGTTAGTAAAGGCGGATTTGGGCGAAGTAACGCTGTCTGAACTTGCTGGAAAAAACATTGTATTGAATATCTTTCCTTCAATCGACACAGGCACCTGCGCGATGTCAGTACGTAAATTTAACGAAGAAGCGGCGAAGCTAGATAACACTACGGTTATTTGTGTATCGGCAGATCTTCCTTTCGCTGCGGGCCGTTTCTGCGGCGCAGAAGGCATCGAAAACGTGCTTACAGGCTCTACTTTCCGTTCAACCTTCGGCGATGATTACGGTGTAACATTTGAATCAGCACCGCTAACAGGTTTACTGTCGCGCTCGGTTGTTGTTATCGATACTGAAGGTAAAGTGGTTTATACAGAGCAAGTAGCAGAAACTACTGAAGAACCAAACTACGAGTCTGCTATTGCTGCATTAAGCTAAGAAGCCAGTTTAGTACTAAGTAAAAAGATTCATATTTAATGTGAATCAACACGTACCGACTAGTTTTTAACCCGGTATTACAAGGCGCCCACTTATACGGGCGCTTTCCAGGAGGATGTAATGGCATCAGTATTGCTATCAATAGGCGAGCTAGCTAATGCAATGCAACAAAAGCCAGTCACGCTTGTAAGAGCGTTGATGGATGATCCCGTGTCAAAAACACCGGATACACGAACAGCCATGGTACTGCCTGCATCAGTGGATTTTGATCTAGATAGCGAAGGTAGTGATCACATTACAGGCCTACCGCACAGTATGCCCTCAGCTGAAGACCTTGCTATTTATCTCGGTAATCAGGGTATAACAGCGAATACGCCCATAGCGGTTTACGACACCCGAGGTATTTATTCTGCGCCTAGAGTATGGTGGATGTTAAAAGCATTAGGGCATAAAGATGTATATATATTAAATGGTGGTCAACCAGCGTGGGAGCGGGCAGGGCTTCCCGTATCAGAACAACAGCAGTATGGGAAATTGACCTATCAAGCTACACCTCGACCAGGGTGGTTTGCAAATTCTAGCGCAGTGCTTCAAGCTATAAATACCGAAGCGCAATTGCTTGATGCTAGAAGTGCCCCGCGATTCAAAGGCGAAATTTCAGAACCCCGCAAGGGCGTGCGTTCAGGGCATATGCCAGGCGCATTCAATGTTCCTTTCGATACACTAGTAAAAGACGGGCATTTCTTATCTGTAGATGAACTTAGTACTGTTTTTGCACAAGCAAAAGTCGATTTACGTAAACCTATTATCTGCACCTGCGGTTCAGGCGTTACTGCTTGTATCATTGGTGTTGCAGCTCTTATGTGCGGCGCTACGCAAGTTTCAGTATATGATGGCTCATGGTCTGAGTGGGGCGCCAATACTCAGTATCCTGTGGTCAAAGACGTTTAAAAGCATAGAAACATGAAGTACAGCAATCATTTACGTAAATTGTACGCCTAAGCGCCATATTATCGCGAGCTTCATAGCAAACCGAATAATTGGTTTTATCGCAACAGAGTAAAAATAATCCGATGTCAGCTAATCAATCCTTACCCAATATTGTTATTCTCACCGGTGCAGGCATCTCCGCTGAATCTGGGTTAAAAACCTTTCGCGATAATGACGGTCTTTGGGAAAATCACAGCGTTGAAGAAGTCGCTACACCCGAAGCTTTCGAGCAAAATCCTAGTTTGGTTTATCGCTTCTATAACGCGCGACGAGCACAGCTTCAACAGGATGATGTTGTGCCTAACGCAGCACATAGGGCGCTTGCTAAACTCGAGAAAGCTTTCGGTCATAAGCTAATGTTGGTGACGCAAAATGTAGATGACTTACATGAGCGTGGTGGAAGTGAATCGGTTTATCATATGCATGGTAAGCTATTGTCGGCGCGCTGTGCTATTAGCCAGCAAACTTTTGATTGGCGTGAAAGCTTTGACCACACCACTAAATGCCCGTGTTGCAACAGTTTAACCCTTCGACCGGATATCGTGTGGTTTGGTGAAATGCCCATGTATATGGAAGAGATTTACGATGCTCTTTCACAGGCCGATGTATTTTTAGCTATCGGTACATCGGGTAATGTGTATCCGGCTGCTGGGTTTGTTCAGATTGCTAAAGAAAATGGGGCACATACAATAGAAGCGAATTTAGAACCTGGTGTATCCAATGCCTTGTTCGACGCATCACTCACCGGTCCTGCCTCGCGCATAGTTCCGCAGTGGGTAGATGAACTAATTTCAAAGTATGCGCTGTAGGAGGCGCAAAGCATGCAGTATATGAACGAATTTCTTACCATTGCACTGGTCCATCTTGTGGCTGTTGCCAGCCCAGGACCTGACTTTGCGGTGGTTGTTCGAAACAGCGTGGCTTATGGCAGACGTATAGCCATTTACACCAGTATCGGTATCGGCCTAGCTATCTTACTGCACGTTGCCTACTCGCTAGTTGGGTTAAGTGTAGTAATTGCAACAACTCCTTGGCTTTTCACCACTTTTAGCTACGCTGCCGCCGCTTATTTACTTTATCTGGCGTTCGGTGCGCTTAGAAGTGGTCCTGTAAACCAGGAGCAACCCGTAAACGCCGAAAAGAAAACATCACAGATCTCTGCAAAACGTGCCGTATGGATGGGGTTTCTCACAAACGGGCTTAATCCAAAAGCAACACTGTTTTTCCTTTCACTTTTTACCGCCATCATCAGCATTGATACGCCATTTAGCGTAAAGCTCGGCTATGGTATCTATTTAGCGTTTGCCACTGGGCTTTGGTTTTGTTTCCTTTCCTACCTCTTAAGTACTAGTAAAGTCGCCGAACTTATTGGTAAAAAAGGTTACTGGTTGGATAGGGCTATGGGCGTGCTTTTAGTTGGGTTAGCAGCTAAGTTAGTGCTAGGTTAACTTTTGTTTATTACACAAGCAGGCATTTATTTTTGTGAATTGGTATAATCGCGCCGATTTTTCTAAAAATATAAGAGAGTTGTGTGAAAGACGTAAACCCAGACCGCCTGAACAATACGTTGTCTAAACAGTATCAATTCGATACTAAAGGTCTCTTGCGCCGCGCTGCCGGTTTAACAAAAGCTAATTTTTCATCATTGTTTCAAGGTAGCCTTGTTCTATTTTTGGCCTTTGTGGTGCTTGGGGGGGTTGCTCAACAGTACATTACAATCAATGACGACGGTAGCTATGTATTCGAGCACCAGTCTATAATCCAGATTGTGGCAATCTGCATTGTTGCTCCGCTACTTACAGGCTTATATATGATGGGCGTTTTTGTAGCGCGAGGCGTAAAAATATCGGTATTTACGGTATTTCAGTTTTTTCCCCTTATATTTCTGGTTGCGTTAACCCAGCTAGTTAACAGTATCCTGGTGCAGCTGGGCATGATGCTGCTCATCTTACCTGGTGTGTACTTCTATTTAGCGTCGTCTTTTTCACTTATGTTAGTGGCCGACAGAAAGTTAACGCCAATAAGCGCAATTATTCTTTCATGCCGTGTATTCAATGCGTACTGGGCTCACATTGCCAGTATCTTCGGGGTGCTCTTCTTATTGTTTGTTTCGGTACCGCTGACGTTCGGGGTTTCCCTCATCTGGGTGTTACCTTTTTATTTTAGTATGATGGGGTTGCTCTATCAGGAATTGATTGGCGAGCAGGGAGTAAGCACGGAAGCATCTGTAAATGATGTGAATGAGTCGAGCTTCGATGCATAAAAGAGAAACCTTTAAAATTGTCCTTATAACGCTAGGTGTATTGGCGGTTATTGTTATTAATGCCATTATTTTTACTAAGGACGAACCGGATATTTTAGATATACCGCAAACGGTAGAGGCTAAAAAGCCGGTGCCTGATTTCTCTTCTTATAGCAACGTAAAAGAGAAGAAAGAGGCGTTTTTTGATTATCTGCGCCCTGAGGTAGAGAAGCAAAATGCCTACCTACTCACCTTGAGACATTATGTACAAACCTTGTATAGAAAAGCGTTAGCTAACGAGTCACTTTCAGAAGACGACATGGCTAGGCTTGAATGGCTTGAAGAAGAGTATCGGGTAAAGTCCACACAGCCTTTAAAAACCAAGCTATTGGCCTTATTGCAAAAAATTGATGTTTTACCTGAAGAGCTAGTACTTGTTCAAGCTGCAAATGAATCTGCTTGGGGAACAAGCCGATTTGCAAGAAAGGGCTACAACTTTTTTGGTTTATGGTGTTTTTCAAAAGGGTGCGGTTTCGTCCCAAATCGCCGAAATACCGGCGCATCACACGAAGTTGCTAAGTTTGATAGCTTATCGCGCGCCACCTATACCTATATGCGTAACCTCAACAGACACGATGCCTATGCTGATTTAAGAGAGATCCGCAGCCGTCTACGAGCTAACCAATTACCTATTACTGGTGTTGCGTTGGCAGAAGGGCTAATGAATTATTCCGAGCGAGGAGCCGCTTATGTTGAAGAGCTCCAAACAATGATCCTATTTAACGAGGAGTTTTTATCCGAATGATACGCGCTGCATTATTTATTGCTTCATCTCTGTTTGTCGGTTTTGGCAGTACATCCGTAACTGCTGAAACGATAGATGTAGAGTACAGCCGTTTCTACAGCCATGTTAAAAAGCTAGATAACGAAGATACCCAAGCACTTCAGTTTGCTTTTGGTTTTGTCCGAGTAGGTGAAGGGCGTTTATGCGGGGTTAACGGTGCATCTATCGTTACCGATAAGAAAACAATGTCACTAGAAGTTACTGATGAAGGACGTTTTACCGTACCCACTGAAAAAGCACTGAAACTGGCTAATGCACTGGTACGTATCGACTTAAACGAACGTGCGAACGTTTGTGATATGTCAGTGCAGCTTGAAACTAAGCCCGAATACCTTAAACAGTATTACAAGCAAGAAGAACTCACTTTCTTATATGAACAGTATGAAGCTTTCTTCAATGAGATGGGGAGCTTTTTGTCTTTTATGATGCCGTCAGTGAAGGGCTTAATGATTCAGTTTGACGACAAGAATTTAGATTTCGTTACGCCGCAAGGTGTACAAATTAACAACGGTGTTCTGCATTTAGAACAAGAGTGGATAAATGAGGCGAAAGGCTTAACGCTCCCTAAAGCGCCGCTTCGTGTAACAGCTATGGCATCTAGTTAATCTGCCTTTTGAACAATTAGGTATCAGGTTAGCAACTGATACCTAATTTGCTCTGCGATCCGCGCGATGGTTTCTTCACCTTTTGCGCAAAGTTCTTCCGCCCTGTGAAACTCCATAATGCCAACATCAGTAAGCTGAGGTTCGATAAGTATATCTGGCGGATCGCCGGCTAGACGTGAACGAGTAACACGAGCTTGAAGTATTTCAAGTGAGCTACTCATTACGCTCATGATCCCCGGTGGATTTCGCTTATTCACCTTAGCGGGTACTTCGGTAAATTCTTCTTCTACTTTTTCAATAACGTCAGACGCTATGCTTTCTTCGGTATTCACATCGTCAGAAGCATTAAATTGAAGCTGCTCTTCATTTTCCGCTGATGCTTTGTCATCTTTACTATCAGGCGAAAACCATTGGCGCAATACGTTTTGGCTTTTAGTAAAAAAGTCTTCGGTTTTACGTTGGTTTTCTTCGTGGTCTTGCCTTAACTTTTCTAACCGAAGCGGGCGAAAGTCGGCGTTAAGGTTAACCGCAATTACAAAGTCTGCACCTAACTGTCGACACAGGTTAACCGGTACAGGGTTAACCACCGCACCATCTACCAGCCAGCGATCGCCGTGAGCGACGGGGGCAAAGAGCGCAGGGATAGCGCAAGATGCTTGAATGGTGTCGCCAATGGGCCCTGAATTGAACACCACTTCTCGACCTGTGTATAGGTCGGTAGCGACTGTGGCAAAAGGTTTAAGCATGTCTTCATAAGAAGAGACACAAAACTCGCTTGCAAGTTTGTCGAAAACCTTTTGTCCGCTGGCAATACCGCCGCGTCTTAATCCAACGCCCATAAGCGCAAGTACCTGCCAGTCACTAAGTGAACAGGCCCACTCTTTTAAACCCTCTAATCTGCCACTTGCGTAGGCAGCGCCAACATAAGCACCAATGGAGCAACCAGCGACAACGTCAATCTTAACGCCAAGCTTTTCTAATGCTTCAATTATACCAATGTGCGTCCAGCCCCTTGCGGCACCGGCACCTAACGCAAGTCCAATTTTCATTTACTTTGGTTCCATAATATTTACTACCTCGATAGCGTTATCTTCATCGTTAAGATCTGCACTATTTTCTGTAGTAAAAGAAGGTTCATCAAATCCGATATCACCATCTGCAACGGGGCCGTCTTGGGTGGCAATAGACTTAAAGTCATAAAGGTTGCTGTCTACAAGGTGTGAAGGGGCCACGTTTTGAAGCGCACGGAACATTGATTCAATACGACCTGGGAAACGGCGGTTCCAGTCTTGAAGCATTGCTTTGATATTCTGGCGCTGTAGATTTTCCTGTGAACCACAAAGGTTACACGGAATTATTGGGAACTCAGCGGCTTGTGAATATTTCACAATGTCTTTTTCGCTGCAGTACGCAAGTGGGCGAATAACAATATGTTCACCGTTATCGCTGACCAGTTTTGGTGGCATAGATTTCAGCTTACCACCGTGAAACATGTTCAGAAAGAAAGTTTCTAACATGTCGTCACGATGGTGTCCTAAAGCAATTTTAGTCGCGCCTAACTCTTTCGCTGTGCGGTATAAAATACCACGACGCAAACGAGAGCAAAGCGAACAGGTCGTTTTCCCTTCAGGAATTTTGTCTTTAACAATAGAGTAGGTGTCTTCTTCTACAATCTTGTAGTCAACGCCAATGCTGTCTAAGTACTCGGGTAAGATATGTTCGGGAAAACCAGGTTGCTTTTGGTCAAGATTTACCGCAACAATATCAAAATGAATAGGCGCAATCTTCTTTAAAAACAATAGAATATCAAGCATGGTATAGCTGTCTTTACCGCCAGATAAACACACCATGACCTTGTCGTTGTTTTCAATCATACCGAAATCGCCAATGGCCTTACCCACGTTGCGGCGAAGTCGTTTCTGAAGTTTGTTGAAGTTGTACTTTTGCTTACTTTGCGCGGCGTTTAACGTCGGCGCGTCAGCACTGCTTGTGCCTAAACTCATAATTAACTAGCTTGGTTTGTGATAAAGACGCCATTATACATTAAAGCGCCTTTTCGAGACTATCGCTGTGTAGTTAAATTTATCGAGAAGCGTTAAGTACTGATTTAAGCGTGTGTGACTAATTCGCGTAATTAACCGCTAAATGCGCACTTTTTTTTATGAAAAACGCCAAGCGCCGACTCGCTATTTGTTGCCACCGAGTGTCTTGGTATTTTAGCGCAACTAAGTAGTTAACTACACGGTTATCGGTGATTCAAATCCATCGGGCTTAATTGCTAATACGTCACAATTCAGTTCATCGATAACGTGTTCGGCAGTATTGCCAATAAGCGCTGCTGAAATACCCACCCGTCCCACGGTACCTATTACAACTAACTCTGCATCGAGTGTTTTTGCTACTTGTGGGATAACTTTTTCAGGTAAGCCTTCTTTCACCACACATTTATTATCTGGAATACCGTATTTGAGTGCGTGACTACGCATTTCCTTCATATGATGGTTTTTTACCGCATCGTGATACGTGTCAGGGTCAAACTCCGGCACTTCGATGGCAATGTTGAGTGGTGTTGAAGGGTAGCTGTTGACTAAATTAACGTTACCTTTCAGCAAAGAGGCATAGTCATTCGCGATTAATGTAAGCTTGTCGTTTAGTACAGCGTGTTCATCATCTTCGCTTCCTACGTTCACTGCAGCAATGATTTCACCGCCTTCTGGCCAGTCATGTTCTTTAACGAGTAGAACGGGGCGCGGACACTTGCGCATTAAGTGCCAGTCCGTAGGGGTAAAGATCACCGAGGCAAGGTCGTCATGTTTTTTAGTGGCTTTTACTACTAAGTCGATTTGGTTGTTAAGGGCGAAATAAATAATCGACTCATAAGCACGGTTGTTCCACTCAACTACAATATCGGTCTCTGAAAAGCCTTGTTCTTTTAGTTGGGCAGAAAGCCATTTGGCGTGCTCTTTTGTAACGGCATCGCGCATTGATTCACGTTCGTCGGGGCTAAGCATGGTTGTCATATCGTAAGACAGATCAAATACCACCATCATAGCAGTAACCGTGGCGCCCGTTTTTGACGCAAGTTCATAGGCACGGCTTAGGGCAGGCTGGTTATCGCGTTCCGCATCCACTACGGCAAGAATTCGTTTACACTCAATCATAACGTCTCCTCAACTACAAAGCTTTGTATGGCTGTCGACATCGAAATTGTTTCAAAACAGTTTATATAAACCATTTATATTAACTATAAACGACATTTTGAAAAACGTGAGTTGTTTTGGATCAAGAGTGTTAAACGTAAATGAAAAGTTCAGGAATTAAAACGAAAGCTGAGCGCGTTCAGTGAGATATAAGGTAAAAGTTAGCGATATGAGATGAACGAGTGTTAAGCAAAAGCGCACGTTCCGCGCGCTTAAGGTAACACACGAAAAATTAGCCGTTACAGACCACGCTAGGTCCATTTAACGCCTCTAGCTTGGTATTTAACCGATCAAAATCCAAAACAGAAATAAGCTTACCGTCTACTTTTATAATGTTTTCCTTCTGAAAACGGCTCAATAGACGACTAATGGTTTCTATCGTTAACCCTAAATAGTTGCCGATTTCGTTACGGGTCATAGTCAGGTGAAATTCCCTGTGCGAGAAGCCGCGCTCTTCAAAGCGCTGGGAAAGATGCGATATAAAATAAAGTAAACGCTCTTCTGCGGTACGCTTGTTTAAAAGCATAATCATGTCGTGATCTTGTTTTATTTCCGCGCTCATAAAGCTCATTATTTGATGGCGTAACTTAGGGAATTGCACCGACATTTCATCGAGGGTGTCGTAAGGCAGTTCACATACCATGGCTGTTTCTAGCGCAGAGGTGTAGCTTTGGTGTTTATTTTCCCGTAAGGCATCGAACCCAATAATATCACCCGGGAAGTGGAAGCCGGTGATTTGCTCTTCACCCTCTTGGTTGGTTACAAATGATTTGAAAGAGCCCGTTCTTACAGCGAAAAGTGAACGAAATTTATCGCCAGTTTGAATGAGCGTATCGCCTTTATGGAGCGGTTTTTTGCGCTCAATTATATCGTCAAGAGACTCAATTTCTGTTTTGTTCAGTGCCACCGGTAAACATAAGTGACTGAAGCTACAGTTTTGACAGTGAATAGAAAATTGGCTTCCTTTGCTCATAATGCATGCTCTTTTGAAGATTACGCAATTATGATACACCCATTTTTAAACTATTGCGCCATGAATAAGATAGGCTGCATATATGGCCATCATTACTGCGATGATTTGTCTAACGCGATTGTGCTGAAAACTACGGGTAATGTAATGACTACCTGCGCTTGCAGCGAGGAGAGTAGGCAGGGTGCCTAAACCGAAGAAAAACATAATAGCAGCGCCTTGTAGCGCATTCCCCGCCGCTAAAGACCAAGTCAGTGTTGAATACACTAATCCACACGGCAGCCACCCCCAGATAAACCCGTAGGGTATAGCACTAAGCGGTGTTTTGAACGGTAAAAAACGTTTAGATAACGGCTGTAGTTTGGAGAATAAACCTTTTCCTGCGCTTTCCAATACCGTTAGACCCGTCCACCATTTGCCTAAATAGCAGGCCAGTAAAAGCAACATAATTCCACTTAGAAGGGAAAGGGCATAGTTGGCAAGAGGGATATAGTCTGCTGCAATTTTTCCAAGTGCCCCGGTTAAAGCGCCAGCAATGGTGTAGCTAGCTATGCGCCCCATGTTATAGGCGAGGGTGTAAGGTACTGCTGATGCACCTTTTGGTGAGACCATTCTCAGCGCCGCTACTATACCACCGCACATGCCCACACAATGAACACCGCCAGCTAAGCCGATAAGAAAGGCCGAGAAGTAATTAATCCCCTCCATGCTGCCCTTGGTTTTTCTCTGCTTTAGTTTCCTGAAGTTGTTTGCGTTGCTCAGCGAGCTTTTTCTCCTCAGGCGGAAGATCATCATCAAATAGTATGCTGTAGCCCTGACGGTCTAAGTCTTCAAACTGATTGGTTTTAACCGCCCAGAAGAATATCACGATTGCCACAGCCACTATGATGATCGCGATTGGTATTAAAACGTAAATAATGCTCATGCTATTTGCCTAAAAGTCGCGTAGAGTTTGTCACTACTATGATACTGCTTAATGACATGCCAACAACCGCCATCCACGGCGAAAGTAGGCCTGATACAGCGAAAGGTAAGATCAAAACGTTGTAACCTACCGACCAACCAATATTTTGTCTTATTTTTTGCTTCACTTGATGTGATGTGCGAATAAGTTCAGGTACTGAGAGTAATTGGTCGCCTAGCAAAATCACGTCAGCGGCAGTTTTTGCAACATCAGTGGCATTACCTACTGCTATTGCTACATCAGCACTGGCTAGAACAGGTGCGTCATTGATGCCATCCCCCATCATCATTACCTTTGAGCCTGATTGCTGCATAGCTTGAACTGCTTCGTATTTTTGCTCTGGTGTAAGTCCACCTTTCGCAGTGGAAATTGGTAAAGACGCGGTAAGAGAATTCACATTTGGCTGTGTATCACCGCTTAATACTGCAAGAGTATGACTTTTTGCCAATATATCGAGGGTTTCTTGGGTATCGTCACGCAGTGAGTCTCGAACTTCAAATGCCGCCATAATACGGCCTTTGACAGTAAGAAACACGTTAGCTGAAGGAAATTCATCGATGACTTTTAACTGTGATTCGTGAACGCTGAATGCTGCAGAGCCCATGGAAAAAAGCGTGTCATTAATTTCACCGCTAATTCCGCCACCTGGTGTGACCGTAAAATTAGAGACTTTGTGGATAGTGCTGCTGCTTAACGCTTTATTATCGCTAAGGGCTTTATTATCGCTAAAGGCTTTAGCAATAGGGTGCTCAGAACGAGATTCCAGCGAGCGGGCGATGGATAGCGCGCTATCACTATCGACACCATCAGCATACCAGGCGTTTGATATAGTGAACTTACCTTGTGTAAGCGTACCGGTTTTATCTAGCGCGATGGTGTCAATATCAGTTATTTGCTCTAAGGCGTCGGCACGCTTTAGCAAAATACCTTGCCTGTTTAATTTCGCCATAGCGCAAGTAAGCGCTGATGGCGTGGCTAATCCTAGGGCGCAAGGGCAAGTAGCTACCAGCACTGAAATGGTGATCCAAAATGCATCATTACTGCCGTTAAAGGCCCAAAAGGCGTAGGTTACCGCTGAAATAAGCAGTACCGCCGAGACAAAATATCGAGAGAAATTATCGGCTATCTGTGCGGCTTTCGGTTTACTTGCCATCGCGCTTGCTTGAAGCCTAACAATCTGATTTACCAACGCATTTTTAAGAGTTTGCGTAACTATAATGGTGAGGCTACCGTCCTGACATACGGTACCCCCGTAAACAGCGCTGTTGCTTGATTTACGAACTGGGTTAAATTCACCGGTAAGCATAGACTCATCAACCGCAGCGTTCCCTTCTGTAACCAGCCCATCAATGGGGATAGTCTCACCAGGCTTAACAAGCACTACATCGTCTATCTTTAACTGCTTTGCTAGACATTCAACAACGCTACCATCTGACATTAATTTAGTCGCTGACACAGGCACATACTGCATCATATTCGCAGAAATCTGCGCGGCTCTGTGTCGACTACGGTGTTCTAAGAATCGGCTAAGTAACAGCAGAAAAATGAACATACAGATGGATTCGAAATACACTTCGCCTTGCTCTAGCATGGTAGAGCGAATACCGGCGATGTAAGTGCCAAATATTGCCAGTGTAACCGGCACATCCATGTTAACCGTTTTCGCGCTAAGTGCTTTAGCTGCACCCACGTAAAAGGTGCTACCAGAATACAGCACAACCGGTGTAGTCAGTGTAAGAGCAACCCAGTAAAAATATTGTCGAGTCTCTAATTCAATAGCGCCAAACCAGTCAAAATAAAGACCGGTCATTAACATCATAACCTGCATGGTCATAATGCCTGCAAGCCCCAGCTTTTTCAAAAAGGTCTTTTGTTCGCGCTTGTAACTAGCTTCGTGCTCATCAGGATGAAATGGTGAGCCAATATAGCCAATGCGTTTCAGCGTAGACAGAATTTGGCTGAGCTTAATTTGAGACGGTGACCAGGTAACCAGTGCTCTGCGCTCTTGTACATTTACAGCTACTTGCTTAATGCCTTCAACTTTCGATAATTGCTTTTCAATCAGCCAGCCACACGCAGCGCATGTGATACCCTCAAGGGTCAGCTGAATTTGCTTATCTTGGCCTTCTTCAAACACGAACTCTTCTTGAAGGGAAGGGTCGTCATACACTTTGAGCTTGTCGAGTGTTTCTAGAATGCTATCATCTGATTTTTGGGCAGGTTCGGTTCTAAACTGATAATAGTCTTCAAGACCATTACTAACAATAGCTTCAGCTACCGCTAAACACCCTGGGCAACACATATCCCGCTGTTGCCCTAAAATAACAGTAGTAAATTTGCCATCGTCGGAATCTGCCACTGGCAAACCGCAATGGTAACAGTCGTGCTTGGCCATTATGGATTGAATTTCATTTTGCCAGAGTGGGGCAGATAGACCGTGTTTTGAATTTTCCAGCTATCATCGATTGGCGTGAGCGATATGCGCCATTTACCATCTAAGTCTTCTTCGACAAAACCGCGATAAATCCCATTCGCATCGCGACTTAGTAAAACGCTGACGTCACGCTCTTCTAGCGTGACGTGATAGAAACTTAACTTAACTGCGTTACCTTCTTGTGGGATACCCGAATGGAATTGCAGCGCTATGCTACCATCTTCAATGGTCAAGTCTGTGGTGATATTCATGCGCCGGGCTATGGCTTCCTTGTCCAAACGGGCGTTAATTGCTTTGCCTTCTTTGTAATAATCGTCTACAACAAGGCTATCCTCAGTAGAAATAGCAAGGTTTAACAATACGCCACCCATAATAAGGGTAATGATAGGAACGGCAATTAAAAACCAGGGCCAGAACTCTTTATACCAGGGTCTATTCATTTAATTATTTACTCGTCTTTACTTCACTAGCAAGGTCGCTAACAACATATCTATTATTACTACTGAACATGCGTATCCGACCTGTGTAATAAAGATAAATATGGTGTTAGTAATTTGCACCTACAGCGCGCTAAGTTTGTACGTAATGGCACTGTCTATATAGCTGTATTTTCTCATAAAAAAAGCCCCGTAGTAACGAGGCTTTTTAAGATATTTAATGATTTAAATCATTAATCATTTGAAAGGCTGTAAACATACGCTGCAACAACGTGAATTTTGTCGTCACCCAAGGTTTTCTTGAATGAAGGCATTACACCGTTACGACCGTAAGTAAGCGTCTCTGTTACCGCTCTGTGGCTGCCGCCGTAAAGCCAGATGTTGTCGGTAAGGTTTGGCGCACCAAGCGCCTGGTTGCCTTTACCGTCCATACCGTGACATGCCGCACATGCTGCGAAGCGAGCTTTACCCGCATTGGCTAGCTGTGGGTCTACATCGCGACCGCTTAAGCTAAGTACGTAGTTAACCACTTCTTCGATACCGTCTTCACCCATAGCGTCAAGCCATGCTGGCATTGCCGCTTTACGACCTAGCGTAAGGGTTTCAACGATTTTCGCACCTGAACCACCGTACAACCAATCGTTGTCCGTTAGGTTAGGGAAGCCGCCGTTTTGACCGCGAGCGTCAGAACCGTGACACTGAGAGCAGTTTTGTAGGAATAAACGCTGACCTACTTTATTTGCTTCTGGGTCTTTAGCCAGTTCTTCAACAGGAACTTGTGCATACGCTTCAAAGATCGGATCGAACTTCTCTGCGGCAAAATCAAGTTCACGGTCATACTCTACTAGGTAGCCTTGCTCTTTTGCGTCAATACGCGCCTGAGCAGATTCTTCTAGTGATTGAATATTTTGGTTAGAGCTCTTCCAACCCCAAATACCTTCATACGCACCTAGGCCAGGATAAAGCGCTAGGTATATAAAGCCCCAAACGATGGTCATGTAGAACATAATTGTCCACCAGCGAGGTAGTTGGTTATTCAACTCCTCAATACCATCAAATTCGTGACCCATTGACTCACCTTCAGCTACGCCAGTCTTGTTAGAAAGGCACCAGCGAAGAAGGAAGTAGCAACCAATGATTAACCCTAGGGTTATCACTGAAATCCAAATTGTCCAAAACATACTCATGAGTTCGAGACTCCTGCTAATCTTCTTTTGATTTTTCTTTTTCTTCGTCTGCAAACGGTAAGTTTGCTGCTTCGTCGAATTTTTTCTTGTTGCGGCCGCTAAACGCCCACCACACAACGCCGATGAAGCTTACAAAGACGATGACAGTAAAAATGCTGCCTACAATTCCTTGATCCATATTATTTCAAATGTGTGCCAAGAGACTGTAGATAAGCAATAAGGGCTTGCATTTCCGTTTTACCCTGTACTGCCGCTTTCGCACCCGCAATATCTTCGTCGGTATACGGAACACCAAATCCACGGAATACTTCCATTTTTTCAGCTGTTAACTCGCCGTCAAGCGTGTTTTCCGCTAGCCAAGGGAAACCTGGCATATTCGACTCAGGTACTACGTTACGAGGATTAAGCAGGTGAACTCGGTGCCATTCGTCACTGTAACGACCACCAACGCGTGCTAGATCTGGACCAGTACGCTTAGAGCCCCAAAGGAAAGGGTGCTCCCATACTGACTCACCAGCAACGCTGTAGTGACCATAACGCTCAGTTTCTGCACGGAATGGACGGATCATCTGGCTGTGACAACCTACACAACCTTCACGGATGTAGATGTCTCGGCCTTCAAGCTCAAGCGCGGTATATGGACGTAGGCCTGTTACCGGTTCCATTACTTGCTGTTGAAACATCAACGGCGTAATTTGAACCATGGCACCAAAACTGATAGCGATAAGAATTAATACCGTTAACAGACCGACGTTCTTTTCAATTAACTCATGTGCGTTTTTCATTATTCGTCTCCTTTACTACGCTGGCTGAGTCGCTGGATCTGCAGCGATACTGCCTTTAGGTGCACGAACGGTTTTCCATGTGTTGTATGCCATAACAAGCATACCCGCTACCACGAAACAACCACCAATGAAACGAACCACATAGAAAGGCTTAGACGCTTCTAATGACTCAACAAAGCTGTAGGTCAAGGTACCGTCAGCATTAACTGCACGCCACATTAGCCCCTGTAGTACACCAGACATCCACATCGCTACTATGTATAGAACAACACCGATAGTTGCGAACCAGAAGTGAACGTTAACAAGCTTAGTGCTGTACATCGCGCGCTGACCGAATAGCACAGGAATTAAGTGGTAAATTGAACCAATTGAAACCATTGCAACCCAACCTAGTGCACCAGAGTGTACGTGACCAATTGTCCAGTCAGTGTAGTGAGACAGTGCATTAACGGTCTTAATTGCCATCATTGGACCTTCAAAGGTAGACATACCGTAGAAAGACAATGAAACAATAAGGAAGCGCAATACTGGGTCGGTGCGAAGTTTATGCCACGCGCCAGATAGCGTCATAATACCGTTAATCATACCACCCCAAGATGGAACGAATAGGATAATAGACATCACCATACCTAGTGACTGAGTCCAGTCAGGTAGGGCAGTGTAATGAAGGTGGTGAGGACCAGCCCAGATATACAGAGAGATAAGTGCCCAAAAGTGAACAATTGAAAGTCTGTATGAATAAACCGGGCGACCAGCTTGCTTAGGTACGAAGTAGTACATCATACCAAGGAAGCCCGCAGTTAGGAAAAAGCCTACCGCGTTGTGGCCGTACCACCACTGCATCATGGCGTCTACTGCGCCTGCATACAATGAATACGATTTAGTGAAAGATACCGGAATAGCCATGCTGTTACCAATATGAAGAATTGCAACAGTTAACATGAACGCGCCTAAGAACCAGTTTGCAACATAAATGTGCGAAACTTTACGGATTACTAGGGTTCCGAAGAAGTTGATGATATAAGCGACCCAAACCAGTGCCAAAAGGATATCAATTGGCCATTCTAGTTCAGCGTATTCTTTCGAGCTAGTTAAACCCATAGGCAGGGTGATAACAGCTAGAACGATTACGGCTTGCCAACCCCAGAAGGTAAATGCGGCAAGTTTGTCACTGAACAGTCTTACCTGGCAGGTACGCTGAACGATGTAGTACGACGTTGCAAATAGCGCACAGCCGCCGAAGGCAAAAATAACGGCATTAGTGTGCAACGGACGCAAACGTGAGAATGTTAGCCATGGTGTGTCAAAGTTAAGCATAGGTGCAAATAATTGCGCGGCAATGAATACCCCTAGGCCCATACCAATGATACCCCAGACTATGGTCATGATGGTAAATTGCCTAACTACTTTATAATTGTAGTCAGGTTGTGCTTGGCTTATTTCACTCATTTTAATGAATCTTCCACTTCAAATGAACTATGGTCTCCAACTGCCGGAATAGTACGGTCGAGACGTGTATCAGCTAAGGAATAACGCTTCACACCGAGCTCGGAAAGAGTAATAATTATTGTCTCCAAGCCAGTTGGTACGCGGATGATAAGGTTTTTAATTACAAAAAGATACCATAAACTACGTAAGCTTGATCTCCATCAATGAAGAAATACACAAAATTTAAGAAATGCTAAATAACGATAACAATAAACGATCAAAAATTTTACATTCGCAGCTGCCGCTAGTGGCTATTGTTGTTGTAGCTGTGTGTGTATACCTTGCACATAAATTCCAGTCATCGGCGTTAAAAGACACGAGCGTTGTTAATGGAATAGGAAATAGCTGCAACTTTGTCAATGAAACTTGCGAATTCTTAATTGATGACAAGCTTGCCATTGCATCCTTTTCAACCATGCCAAAGCCCGAAGAATCAGTAACAGTTAAACTTTTAATTCCCGAAGGGAAGAATATTGAAAGCGCTTGGATTGAAGGCGTAAATATGTATATGGGCAAAATTCCAGTGTTGTTAGATAGCGATGGTAAAGGAAAGTGGTCAGGCTGGTTTATGTTAGGCAGTTGTAGTGAACCCGTAATGAAGTGGCAGTTGCGACTGAATATAGAAGGTATGGACAGTCCCAGCTATTTGTATTTTGTCACGCAGCAGTAAGCAGATTTGACCCTTATATAAATAGAAGAGCTGCAACGAGTGTAGTTAAGCTAATAAAGCGTTATAAATAAAAAAGACCGCTTAAACACATGGTTTAAACGGCCGTTTTATTTAATACTAACTAAATGTACAGGCTTTAGGCATAAATCTTACATTTGCGATTGCAAATAGTTTTGAAGCCCTATACGTTTTATCAGACCTAGCTGCTGCTCTAACCAGTGTGCATGATCCATCTCTGTGTCGTCTAGTAGTACAATTAGCATGTCGCGGGTTACATAGTCTTTTTCAGTTTCGCAAAGTGCGATAACTTCACGCAGCTTTGCGTCAACTTCGTATTCAACTCGCAAATCACTCTCAAGCATTTCAGGTACGTCTTTACCCACTTTAAAGCCTGTACGCTTTGTCATGTCAGGCGTACCTTCTAAAAACAGCATGCGTTCGATTAACTTAGTGGCGTGACCGCGTTCATCGTCAAATTCGTGATCGATGCGTTCATATAGCTTGTTCATACCCCAATCAAGATACATCTGGGAGTGGATAAAATACTGATCCATGGCGGCTAACTCGTAAGAGAGTAGTTCATTTAAGCCATTGATGATTGCCTGGTTACCTTTCATTAGTCATCTCCCATTACTTGCGCTTGTAGGTAGTTTTCAATTCCCATTGCATCAATTTGGTATTCTTGCGTTTCAATCCAGTCTAAGTGCTCTTCTTCGTATTCAAGAAGGTCTTCAAGCAAATCCCGAGAGACATAATCCTGCTTCTCTTCGCATAGCGCGATAGCTTCGCGAAGTAGAGGAAGCTGCTCTTTTTGAAAACGCGCATCACATGACAACATCTCTACGGTGTCTTCACCGATATAAAGCTTACCTAACGCTTGAAGGTTAGGAAGGCCTTCAAGAAAAAGAATGCGTTCGATAAGCTCGTCCGCTTGCTTCATATCCTTGATGGACTTTTTATAGTTCTTTTCGTTAAGTTCAGAAAAACCCCAGTTTTTGAACATACGAGCGTGCAGAAAGTATTGATTTATCGAAGTAAGTTCACTCGTAAGTACTTCGTTCAATTTTGCGACGACTTGTTTATCACCTTGCATTGTGAAAACCCTATTAACGAATTTGGATAAAGTGTAGACTAAACTTGATGAACTGTCAAAATCTCCTTGTAAAACATACATTTACTAACGATAATGTTTCTCAATTCATCCATTGTTCGTATTTAGAACAGCATTACCGTTGTGCGTGGGCATAAGCGAGACTTTCTTCAGCGAAACCGAGCCCTGCTTCAGTAAAAAAGTTAAAGACTTTATCAACGCCGTTTTCTAGAAGGTAAGATACTTCATCTTCATAGCGTGCAATGGCAGCAACTTTTCCGGTGTAACCTGCGTTTTTAAGTTGTCGCGTGATGTTGATTGAATCTTGAATAGAAGGTAACGCAAGAAGGACAAGTTCTACTTGCTTAATATCTAGGTTATCCCACAAATCTACGTCTTCACCGTCGCCGCAAATTACATTAAAGCCTTCATCTGCCATTTCTTTTACTTTTACGCGATCGGCATCCATTCCCCAAACATTAACACCTGTTAATTTTGACAGTGCATTAAAAGCACCGCGACCAACACGACCCATGCCCAGTACTAAGAACTCTGCATTATGGAGAGTTGGATAAATATCCTCTTTTAATCGTTCTTCTTTTTCAAAACGTTTAATGGTGTGTTTGTGATTGTGATAATGGGAGTGTGAATTGCGATAAAGCACGCTGGTAAAAACGAACGAGATGGAAACGGCCAAAGCAATAACCACTAACCAAGTATTTTCTAACAACCCTAGGGAAACTGCGAGGGCACCGACAATAAGCCCAAACTCACTATAGTTAGAAAGCACTAAACTACTTAGATAGGCGGTTCGCCCCCGAAGGCGTAGCGAGGTAAATAAGCCGAAAAACAGCGCAGCTTTTAACGGGATAAACAAGCAGAACACTATAGCAAGAAGGACCATACTTAGATCGGGGAGGGCAGTAAGACCGATGGTAAGGAAGAAGCCAATCAGGAATAGGTCTTTAAAACTAAGCAATGATTTGGCAAGTTCTGACGCTTTCTCATGTTGCGCTAGCATAATACCGAAGATAAGGGCGCCTAAGTCGCCTTTGATATTAACTAACTCAAATAAATGATAGCCACCGAGCGCGAGAATAAACCCCGTCAGCGGGAGCAATTCGCCATGCCCCGATTTATTAATCATCTTATTGATGATGGGCATTGCAGGGAACAACGCAAGTAACGCCAGTGCCCAAACCGAGGGGAGCTTACCTGTTGCCACAACAAGAAAGATAACAGCAAAAACATCTTGCATAACCAGAATGCCAATGGCGAGGCGACCGTGGCGAGTCTTACTTTCACCGCTCTCTTCTAAAACTTTAACCACACATACGGTACTGCTGAAGCTAAGTGCAAATGCGATAAGCGCTGCGCTTTTCCAAGTAAGACCGTCAACGAAATTAGCGGCAACTGCGCCAATTACATAAACGCAGCAAGTTATTACGCCCACCCATATTAGTGTATGGGAAATGCTACCTGCCCAAACTTCACGACGGCTCAAATCACGAATATTAAGTTTCAAGCCGATGGTAAATAACATAATAGTAATACCCAAATTGGCTATTTGGGTTAAATCTTCAGTGAGTGTGTAACCTGCAAAGTTCAATAAAAAGCCCGCTACCAAATAGCCGACAAGAGGAGGAATGCCAATTAGTTTTACCGATAAGCCACATATAAATGCGAAAAGAAGAAATGCATACTCCATGAATTACCTTTCAAAAAGTTGAACGTAAAATCCGTTACCCTTAACAGGTCACATTATCTATAACCCACTATTTGCAAATAATGGGTAAACTCACTAATTTAATGCTGTAGATTAGCACGTAATGACTTGTTTTCGCAGCTAAAAAAGTATCACTTAGCGATGTAATGGTTACGCGTAACATATATGAGTTTTGATGTTGGGGTATAAATTTAATAGGTAAATCATGGGCTTACCTTTAGCGTGAATCTAGTTTTTGGTTTGAGGTGTATTGAACAGGGTTATAGGCATATTATCTTGTTTAAATATGGCCGAATTAAAGAAGGACTCTTAATGCGTTTAACTATTTTAACCATACTCATCTTACTGGTCGCCTTTAATGTAGTAATTGGCCTGCTATGGGCTCCGGTGTGGTGGTTTTTACTTTTATCTGTCACGTTATTGATATTTGGTCTTTACGACGCCTTCCAAACTAAACACGCCATTTTGAAAAACTTCCCGTTAATAGGCAGAGTGCGCTGGACGGTAGAAGGGTTAAGACCCTACATCCAGCAATACATCATAGAAACAGATACCGGCGGTACGCCTATTTCCCGCATGTTTCGCTCTATAGTCTATCAGCGAGCGAAAAATAGTAGAGAAACGATACCTTTCGGTACTCAACTAGATACCTATAAAGATGGTTATGAGTGGATCGGCCACTCTCTATCTGCCAGAGAAGTAGAAGATATGGATGAAGACCCTCGCGTTTTGGTGGGAGGCCCCCACTGTAAAAAGCCGTATCGCGCTAGTGTGCTTAATATCAGTGCCATGAGTTTTGGGAGCTTGTCGAAAAATGCTATCTTAGCGCTAAATAAAGGAGCAGCAAAAGGAAAGTTCTCTCATAATACTGGCGAGGGCGGGTTAACCCCTTATCACCTGGAAAACGGTGGCGACATTGTGTGGCAAATTGGTACGGGGTACTTTGGTTGCCGAACCGAGGATGGCGGTTTTGACCCTGATGCGTTCGAAGAAAAAGCCAATCTTGAGAATGTTAAAATGATAGAAATAAAGCTGAGCCAAGGCGCTAAGCCCGGGCACGGCGGCATTCTTCCTGCTTATAAAAACACTCCAGAAATAGCGGAGATTAGGGGCGTTAAACCTGGTACTCAGGTAGACTCTCCACCTAGACATAAAGCTTTCTCAACACCATTAGAAATGGTTGATTTTATTAGCCAGCTTCGAGAATTAAGCGGGTACAAACCGGTGGGAATCAAACTTGCCCTTGGCAGAAAAAGCGAGTTCATCGCCATGTGCAAAGCCATGGTAGAAAAAGGTATTACACCGGACTTTATCACGGTTGATGGCGGTGAAGGAGGTACAGGTGCTGCGCCCCTTGAATATACCAATTCTATTGGCTTTCCTCTTCGTGAAGCACTCGCTTTTGTGGACGATTGTCTTACAGGTTTTGGTCTGCGTGACAAAATAAAAATAATTGCATCAGGTAAAATTATTACCGCCTTTCAGGTAGCCAAAAATCTGAGTTTGGGAGCAGATATTTGTAACAGCGCTAGGGGGATGATGCTGGCGCTTGGTTGTGTACAGTCGTTATCCTGCAATACAAATAAATGCCCCACCGGTGTAGCCACTCAAGACCCTAAGCTAGCAAAAGGTTTAAACGTGGAAGATAAGTATGAGCGTGTGTACCGCTTTCATAAAAAGACTATTCATGCGCTAATGGATATCTTGTCATCGACAGGCCATATTAGAACAAGTGAGTTAAACCGTACCCATATATTTAGGCGGGTTGACCAATGTAACATCGCTCGTTATGACGAAATCTTTCCGCTAGTTAAAACGGGAAGCTTTCTCACAGATGACGTGCCCGATAGGTTTAAACTTCATTTGAAAGAAGCAAATGCTCAAAGCTTTATGCCTTGTAGCCTGTTAGCTGAAATAGAAAAAGAGACGAAGGACGTATCATAGCGTTTATTTATGAATAAGCACATGAGCGGTGCAGGGTAAAAGTACTTTTTACAGAATTGTTTCACTAGGCCAATTACGTCGTTAATTAGCCGAAAAAAGTGCAAAAAAAGGAAAACGCCACTAAGCCAGGTTTTCAATCGAATCGAAATTCGTATGCTTGGCTTAGTGGTTCTTACCAACTAGATATGGTACTGCTACTCATTGGACTTTTCGGGAATACGCAATTGGTATAAGCGGTAGTCACTTGTTCTGTAAGGCGTTACTTTATATTTAGGCTGTAAGTATGCAACCAAATCAATAAGCTCAGATACAGTAAGTTCGTCATTCACCACTCGCATTAATGAAACACCGTCTTCGCTCGTAAAACTTGCAGGCTGACGAGGTGTAAGTTTGTGGGAGGGATTGATAATACTGGTAACTAATTCAGCATATGTTTTGACTCGGCCACTACTTCCGCCTAATGGAATGGGCGCTGCCACTAAATACTTGGCGTCCTCCCGCTCTTTTTCTCCCGCAATCCTATGACAGTCTTGGCACTGATACTTTTTAAATACTTTTGCGCCTTGTTCCATATTACCTTCAGGTAAACTAAAACCTCGTGGCGACTTTGCCCCTTGGTCACAAGCAAAGAGTAAAAGCGTAGCTAAAACTAATATCATTGTTTTCATATCGTTCCCCTCACACGTTTAACGTTTGTAAAAAGCTATGTGCATAAACTAAGTATGAACAAGTTTGCAATCTGAACATTGACCTAGCGCAAAGAATATATATTTGTAAGGCTCTATTATGTGAAGTACTAAACGATAGATGCCGCGATGATCTTAACAATGCAAGGCTGAGGAGCGTAAAAGTGCAAAGCTATGAAACAATACTAGTACCCATCGATATATATTCTGATCACGAACTTGTAGTGGAAAAAGCGATTGCTATAGCCGGTAATAGCCATAAGGTTCATTTGCTATATGTCGCTTATCCACAAACTAATGTTGAGCCTTATGGTTTATTCTTAGAAAGAGACTTTTCCGAAGAGGTAAGAGAGCAGGCACAAAGGCTCTTAAAGGATGTCGCCGCAAAACACGATATTCCTTACAGCCACATAAACGTTGAAATAGGTTCGCCAGCGGATGAAATTCATCACATGGCTGAGAAAATTAATGCAGACCTTATTGTTGTAGGAACCCATGGCCAAAGCGGCCTAAGGCTACTGCTGGGCTCCACAGCTAATGCGGTTTTACATGGCGTAAAAACCGACGTACTAGCTGTGAAAGTATAAACCAATACTGCGATTGATAAACAAATAAGACCTTTTTAAAAAGCTTTGATTTTTTTATCGCAACATTCTAAGACTAGACTTCTAATGGTACTTTCTAGGTTTTTTATATGTGAATAATGTACAGACGTCTCACCGCCCTCGTTGATGTCTTTTATTGTAAATACGACATCATCACCGCGAGAAGTAACACAAATTCGAACATAATCGTCAGTCTGCGCAAGGGGCACATGAAGATACAATGGCTCGTTATTTGATTTTAAATAATCAATCGCAGCCTCTTGCGATTTAAAGGGGTCTTGCTTTTCCGGTTGAACTTTCCATGAAGAAGAGGGAACAACCAATTCCGCGAGTAATTTTCCATGTTTAGTATCGATACCGCTACTCATATATAACTCCTTTATTCTGGGCGTTCTAGTTTATTTGTAACAACACTACTTAGTGTAAGTCGTAACACAAACTAGTGAAAATATTCTAATCATGCATAATCAATACGCACGTTATGGCAATTCAGATTGGTATGATGATAAAGAGAGTAGGTGAATGAGAATCTAAACGCCAAATCTAGTTACGCGTAACTAGTAATGGTTATATCTTTTTGTTTTGTTTATATTTATCGTTTTCTTTTCGCCGATAATTTTGCCATTCCACCACGTTTTACGTTCGCTTGCTTTGTGTAATGACCGGGCATTTCTGGTGATTGCCAACCGCCAGCAAGTTGAAGTTCAGGCAAGGACGCACCATCTTCGGCAAGAGAAACAGCTCCCCCGACGCGACCACTATGGGGTGTAATGTTTTCGCTTATACCAGCACGATGGGCAATGCGTTGCCAAATTCTGTATACGCTCGAATAGTTAAGTACGTTAGCCTTATGACTTGGTATGTTTTCGTCAAAAGGTAAAAGTGCAGTTTTATGATTCGTAAGCCGCCTGAATAAAATGCCTTTGTGTAAACCGCGTAAATCAGAGGGTAGTCTTTGTGTTTTGGACTTTGGGTCTATGTTTGCTTCATTGATATATTCTTGAACCATAGAAATGGTACTAGACGAAACGTAACGATATTGGCCCTGGCCAGTTTGATCACTTTTTGATGAAACAACGAGGAGCGTGTTATTTCGAGCAGATATATCCTCAACACAAACTCGCACTAGCTCATCGGCACGTAGTAAAGCATCGAACATCAAATTAATAATAGCGAGGTCGCGCAGTTCCAGCAATGAATCTGGAATTATAGCGTTATTAATCTGTTCGACCATATCGATAGTAAGAGGAACCGCTTGTTTATGTGAAAGCCTATACTTTCTATTTTCAATTAACGACAGTCGAATAAAGTCTCTTAAGTACGCTGATCTAATAATGGGATTAGGTAACTTGGCGACGCCTAGAAATTTACTAAGCGCGGATAGCCGACGCTTGATAGTTCTATAGGCTAGGGGAGAACGACACAACTCTTCTACATAATTTTTTATGCAGGTTTCATTGTGTTCAAAATCATTTTTGAAACCATCAAAACCGTGCTGCCTGCAAAAAATTGCAAATTCGTTATAGTCACTTATATAAGCACGCTGTGTGTTATAAGGTAGCTTGGTAAAAATGTCTTGATAGTATTGCTGGTAGTAATTTTCAAAACTTCTGTCATTGGAACTTACCTCTAGGGATGATGTTTCACGAGTCTCAGTAGCCTTAGTCGAAAACTGCACATTAGAATCGGACTCGGTAACATAACCATCGCCCGTATTAGCAACGGCAGTTGAGTCTGAGGAATAACTTGCTTTATCAGTGTTCTTTGTAACTTTCATCGGAGAATCATTAGTGGCGCCTTTAGTCATTTTGCGCCCAGATAAGTGCAAATTGTTTAATTTTGAAGACATTAAATAATCCGATAGCCACGATATGTGTGTATTATGCTTAATTGCGAGGAAGACTATAAGTTACTGATATTTATGATAATTCACGCATGATAACTGTAATTATCATGCGTGAACTTAAGCGCCTACTGAGCGAAAAGGATAACTTTTCATTCATGTGCTTACACAACTTAATGTGTGATACTCTATCATACCACTGTATATACGAACAGTTTTAACTTTAGTATGTATAAGCTTGCAAGGCGAGAAATCAGTATCTCTCTTGTCGTTGTACCTTAAACACAGTTTATATGTCTATATTGTGTTATTAGCACCCCAATTTGAACCGTGCGCTACGTAAAATCTGCAAGGCAATACCCCTAATCGCACGTCAGATTTCACGTAGCGTCGCCCGAAAAATGAGCAGCAATACTTAAATGCATCGCCCTGAAATCTGTGTTCAGCGTCAGAATATTATGCCTATAAAAAGCATTGGAGCTTGCCGCTAGCAGCGATTAGTCTAAACGAGATAACTTAAGTTTTCACACTTACGAAGAAGAATAGGCGATAGTTTTGTAAGTAGTACTTCTACCTTTGCGCTCAAAATAAACGTGGCAGCTAAAATACGTACTACATATTTTAAGTGCTAGTTAAACTAATCCTTTAGGAAAGTTATTTTTAGTCACACAACAGCAACCAGCAATTGAGAGCCTTTAAATACCTAAATTTAGCTCTAATCCTAAATAGATACGCTTTGGTTACTTTACTTATATTATTCGAAATGACTTTTGTAAGTTCCTTATTTATTGAAAAAATACATCGAACAAAAATTCTGCTAAGCATTACAGCGGCTCAGTTTTTATAGTTAATTAAAAATAACGGCCATTTATCATGGACGTTATTTTTTACGTACAGAGCTTCTTAAATACGCGTAAAGCATATTTTTCCGCTAGAAGAAATACAGACAGAAGGAATAGATATAAACAGCGCTAGATAATAAAGATGACGCTTTTATAAAAATAGGCAAATTAGGATAAGCTGCCTATTAAGTTTTAAAAACAATCGCAGTTTCAAACCCAACATATTTAATTTCTGTGATAATCATTATCGTATAAATACCTGGTCATAATTCTATTTAAACGAGGAAAAAGTGAATTACACGTAGAAGGTAAGTTCAGCGGGATAGCGTTATGTTTCGTGCGAGCTTTTTATATCTACTTCAATACTCTATTTAACATAATATACATTATGCGTAATTAGGTATATGGACGATTAGGGCGATGATGTCGCTCTATTCGGATGCTTTGTTGGCTGTAATTACTTACGAACTTTTATGCGTGGCTGCTGTGTTAGCTCAGCGTTTCGTTTTTAGCTTGTGTGTGAACGCTTAACTTACAGCGGTACTTTTGATTTAAAACCGCTCAGATAATTTGATTTAGGCGTGATAAATTGAATCGTGCGCTACGTGAAATCTGGTGTGCTACACCTCACAAAATATAATTTCATTCACGTAGCGTTACGTTAGATTTTTAAGGGGATCGGACTCAGGTATTATGGTTTAACTTTAATATTGAGAACAGTTGATAAGTGTGAGCACTCAGAACCTGCGTTGCATTTATTTAGATAGACTTAATTCGTATTATGCTAATTATCTAAATAACCTCAAGATAACTTATAACGCTAGTCGTTCGTCTATCTGGCGTATCGAAACACGCTAGTCATGATAACTATTGGTATGATGTGAAAATAACAATGTCAAAGAAACCCGCAATAGCTTTTATTTTTAGCCTTAATTGCGGGTTAAAGTTTAGCCTTTATAAACTTGGTCAATTCGCTTTATATCTTCAGCATAGTTTAGTGCTAATTTAGCACGCTCATAACTTTGCTTAGCGAATTTATTCGCCGCATTTGTGAAGTCTTTATCTACATCTGTATCGCTGTTATCGAAACAAGCTTTTATAGTGTTAAGAGATTTCTGAATTCGTATTGCCACTTCTATGTTAGCCGCACCGTCTCTAGCAATACTCGTATAGGCGTCATCAAATAAATCGTCCACACTTAACTTAGGTAAAGAAACCCGGTCATATTTCGTGTCATTTTTACTAGCTTGTCGTGAATTACGGTTAGCGTTAGTCGCGCCTCTATTATCCTTATAAACGGGCTTGTGCCACAGTAGCATTAGCCTGGTGATACTACTGATGGTGTTTATCGCTGTACCATGGTCATTGACAGATGGTGATAAAGCTCGGGATGCAATTTCAGCGAGAACAATAAATCCAAACCTAGGGTCTGCTTCAAATGATCGTATTTCGCCTATAGTAAAAGCACTAACAATTTCATCTTTTTCTATATCTTTGTTTGAATACGCCAATGGGCGTTCTGGGGTTACAAATTCGCCGGGTAGTAAAGCGACATTGATAAAGCAGTCTTTACTTTTCGCTAAGGCTTGCAGTTTAGCGATATCAATTAGCTGGATATACCCTACCTTCTCGGTGGAAATAGCATAACTCCCCTGCTCTTTTATTTCCTCTTGCGGAACTGCCCCTAGACAAGGGCTGTCTATTCTATTTTTTACCGCCCGTGTAGTGGCGGCTTCCACTTTTAATAGTGTCGATCCCACACGACCTAAACGAGCAACGCTATCTACCCATCGTATAAACGTTAAAATTACTATCACAAAGGCCAAGCACGTTAAGCAAAATAAAATGAAGAGCCCGGCTTCATTAAAAAAAGCTTGTGTCATTGCAGTAAGGGCCACAGCGCTATAAATAAATGCACCGATAAAGACGGATAATGCGTTTTGCGAGACATCGTCAGAGATAATTAGACTTAATGAACGAGGTGTAGATGACTGACTGGCTGATGCATAGGCATTAACCATAGTACCTGCTGAGAATGTGGCAATAACCATCATGCTCGATGCCATTATCGAAAGCAGAGTTTCGACAGAGTCAGGTTTAATTTCAGGGATATGTTCGGCTAGCGAAGTGCCATCGGCCACTTTGGCTAGGAACACAGCGAAAATAGAAAGAAGGCAAAACCCAAGTGGCTTCACCCAAAGCTTTTCTTTTAGGCTATAAATAAGGAATCTGAGTCTATCTACAGTTATCGGGGCTTCCACGTTGCTCTCTTTTTAGTTAACTTTTCACTTATAAGTACGAAAGTTATTAGATTTCTGATTTACATTACATTTATTAGGTGAAAGCAGTACGTAAAAAGAAAGGCCCTTTGCGTACATATGACTTGCTATATAGACCCGTATATAAGATAAATAATATGGATCCATATCGGTTTAAGGCGTTAAACCGGCGCCTTGGCCTTAACTGAAACGTGAGGTTTAGACGTGGTGCCTCTTCTCTTAAATTTATAGTTATACCAAGGTAATACAAGGTAGTGACAGGCGAATAAAACAATAAGCATCGCTGTTAAGGTGCCCAGGGTTGATAGCTGCTGAAGTCCAACAAGCATAAGCCCCCAACCTATACATACCCATTGTAAGACATACAGCGCGGTTACATTTTCACCCCAAAAGGCAAGTAGCGAAACCACATAGGTTGCTTCGTACCTCACTACGAACAAGTGAATCGCAAAGATAAATAGCATAACAATGCCTGTCATAAGTAGCACTATCCCTGGGCCACTTCGAAGGTTTGTAACGATGTGATAGTCGGGGTTACTTAAGGTAATTGCAGCGCCTAATGTCGCGCAAACAGCACCGAACTTAAAACACCAAGTAAAGTTAATAGCGTTGCAATCATTTTTACGTTTCAAAAAGCGACCAAATGCCATTCCCGCAATGGGATAAGCGGCCCAGGGGAAAATAGGAAATATGGCTCCTACTTCTTCGTTTCCGACAAATAACTTCAGTAACTCATTGAAAATAGAGACTGTCGTATATTTATCCCAAACCGTGTGCGATAAAAAAGCGATAGCGGTTGCCGCGCATAACCAAATATAAATTTTATTAGTTGCATGTTTCAAAGCTGAACATATTAATAGAGAAATGCCCGCGAATTGGAATACATCACCTATTAGCAGTTCACTTAAAGGCGTGTGAGGAGCAACGTCCTGATATGTAACAAGCCCTAACTCAATTGACAGCCACATGGGTATTGTTCCGCGAACAAGGTTGAGTAAATAGCCAAGTGCGAATAGCGACAACGCGCGTTTGACGTCTTCGGTGGGAGTTGACGACGTTGAGAAGCCTACAAAAATTCCCATAATAAAAACAAACATCGATGCAGCAGGCCAACCTAAAGCAAACTTGATGGTATTACCAAACGTGCTGAACCTGACCTCGTCCAAACCGTAAAAATCTAATACATGAATCATTATCATAAGTAACACTGCCACACCCTTTGCAACATCAAAAGTTAGTTGTCGGTTAAGGCAGTGCGTGGCTGAGCTATTGGGTAAATAGAATAATTTCATTATTTTCGCTTTTTATTATTGGTGGCCAGTATTGGTATGGCGTGTCACTTCACTCTTCTTTAATAAGCTCATACCTAACCAAAGAAGCAGGCAAGAAAAACTAAAACAAGTTAAAGACACAGAAAAAAGGCTTTTATAATTACCATTGAAGTATTGCATTATGCCTCGACTGTGAGAGATCACGTCGACGAACGTTAAAAGTGCTAGAACGCCCCCACTAACTAAAGCCATGACACTTATCGTTCTAACCCCATTTTTAATAAAAAATGTAGCGACTACAGAAAGGCCGTAAACTAAGAAGAAAGCAGCTTCAACCATCAGTGCCCTGTTATCCAAACCGGCAGCTAACGTTCTCTCAAGTAAGAAGGCAAGTGCGGTAGCCGGAATAATACCTGCGCACCCTCCTAATGTAAGCGCGGAGGTATTACGTTTGAATCGTTTTGAGATACTGCGATTGTTTTGGAACTTGTTAAGCCACAACATGTTACCAACAACAATCAGGCCGCATACGGCAAGGCCCAGAATGAAAAAAACAACCCTGATATCAAGGCCCGCAAAGTGGCCAAAATGTAGCGCATAAAGAAAGCGTGTTCCATCTGCAAAAGCGTTTCTCTCACTTGGGTTTAGCTCTGTAGAAAATGCATTTTCACGTACGCGGTAAGTTATATCTATACGTTGTGAGAAGTTTGTTTCATGTTGACCTATGATGCGAATTAACGCGTTTTCGTCACCATAATTTGTGAGTCTTAGCGAGTGAGCCTTTGCGTGTTGCTCCTCTTCCCACGATGCCACCAGTGCGTCTAAGTCAGGCATTTCTCGTTCGATACCAGCGTACGACTCTGTTATTTTTGGGAACCCTGAGTCATTGAGCAGCGCGGTTCTATTTCCATCGTAAACAAATAAAAGCGTGACGATTTGTGAAATTAAGCCCAGATTAAACATCAAGCCGGTAAGCGCATACATAAATGTATAGGGTAAGCTCATTACCCCTATTACATTGTGCATGTCTGTAAGCTGATAGCGCTGTGTAGCTTTTGAACCTCTATAGTAAAAAAAGTGTGTTATCAGCTTTTTAAACTGAACAATTAATCCGGTGAAAATGACCACAGTGAAAAATAAGGTAATTATTCCAACAATGTGACCACCCATTGGCAAATTTAAATCGATATGTAAGCCATATAAGAAGTCGGCTAAGTGGAAACTGGCGATAGGCGCTACAGTTTTGCCATTTGCCGGGTCTACATAGAGAGAAGTTAGCTCGGTGTGGTCTGCTTCATTTTGCTTCACTGGAAGATAGAGTTCATACAGTGGCAGTGTGTCAGTGGGGAGTACGACAAACATTCTTTCTTGCATGTCCACATCATGTTCCGAAAGTGCGGAATCTACTATTTCACTCAGGGGTAAAGCGTCCTTTGCTGAACGGAATTCTGTATGAGGTAAGACCGACCATGCTTTTAACTCTGGATAGAACAATGTAAGAGAGCCAGCCCAAAACACGATAAACAGAGGAATTGAAATGAATAGTCCTATCCAACCGTGACCTTCTAATGCAGAACGAATAGTACTGGCTTTCATGCAACAACTCCCATCTTAATCAGCACGTTTAGTACAAGTGAAATTAGTAAAGCGCATGAGCATTGAAGTAACGGCTTTTTTATTGTTTCGAAACAGTAAAAATAGGTGATTAATCCAGCCCAAAGTAGAAAGCCGAGTATGTAACCCGCTAGTAATTTGATGCCTACATCAAAGGGTAAAAAGTGGTTGATATTTAACGTGATACTTACGCTGAGCACTAAACCGATAAAAAATGAAAGCAGTGTTTTACGCCACATAAACCCCTCCTATTAAAGACAAAGCGAAGTTAAACACGGTGCCGTACGCAATAAGTCTAAGAAAGCGATTTTCGTGAGCGCCAATAAGGGTTATAAAGATAAAGTTCATCATGATTACAGTGATGATGGAAAACACTACCGCCCAAATGTTGTACTGCTCTTTTAAGAGAAAAGCTGCCACTATCAATGCAGTGACGAACAGAATACTGCTTAAAACCTTTGATATAGTTGGTGCGTCAGTTCTTTGATGCGTAGAAGAAAAGTAAAGTGCTGCGCACCCACCCCATAATGTTTGCAATGCGAGTATATTTGTAATTAAAAACATAAAGATTCAAATCCTTTTGCTTATCTTCACCATGTCGTTTAAATGGCTATAGCAGTATTGGCCGCCTGACTCATCTTTTGAAGTTTATATCTGTCGTGACTAAGAACATTTTTACAGTCGTTGCCAAACCACTCCAACGACGAATCTATATTGCGTAGCTGTGGTTTTGAATACAGATGTTCGATGAACCCTTGATAATCTACCGCACCATCAAAAATGGGGACCATCCCTTCGCGTGAACCTGCAGCAGCATAAACATTGTCTGGTGCGAACACGCTCAAATGCTTACTGCTACTTATATTTTTGAAATGAAAATGATTGATGTATGGGGCGAGTAGTTCACAAGATGCAATAACATCTGCGCCGGACTCCCACACATGTAATACATCATAGTTAAGCTGTAGATTCTTTTTGTTAACCCCCTCGAAAAGCTCAATAGTAGAAGCTACAGAATCGGCATAGGTATTCGGGTGTGTTTCTATTACTAAGTTAAGGTCATAGTCACTCAACCAATCACAAACAAGTTTCAGCCGTTCAAAAAGTAAATGCCTTTTGTCTTCGGTAATATCGCTACTCGCTTCATTGCTTGCAAATGTCCGAATCTTAGTCGCTCCCCAATGTTTCGCTAAGCGACAAAGGCGGTGGACTTTGAAATATAACGCGTCCCTTTCCTCGAAAAGTGGCAAATAGTCGCTTAGCATCGTGGCTCTCAAGGAATAACTTGAAAGCCACTCCTTACCGTATAATGGCTGATCTTCCAAATTGGTCGCATGGGCTCCCCACAGTTCAATACCTTGAAAGCTATTGGCCACAGACCATTTTGCGATTTCAGCTATTGATATAAGCTGGTGTCTGAATGATATGGTGCATACTGAAAGGTTCATAGGGCAGCCTCCAGCTCACAAACACTCGTTAAACTGGGCTCCGCTTTAGTATGAAGTTTGTGAAAGGCCAACCATTCACAGTACACATCATTAAGCTTTGACTTTATTTTCTTCTCAGTACTATCTTGTTCATCGAGTAATCTAATAATTTCTTCAAAAAGCGTTGCAGTCTCTTTGCTTTCCTTCGCCAGCTCTGAAAGTTTGATAGCACGGTATTGTATTGCTTTATACGTCGATACAAGTTTCTCTATTTCATCGCACCACAGTTCGAAAGTGACTTCTGGAAACCCAATGTCACGCCAGAAATAAGCGAACCCGTGTTCATATGCATACTTTCTAATGGCAAGAACGGGAATTTGCTTTAATGCTTCACCTAGATGAGCCCCCTTGCCGTTAGGATAGTCACGATGGGCAACGACAATTTTCCTTATGGCATCTGTAAGAACGTTATGATTGGGTAAAAAAGTAGCTTTAAAGTATTCGGTAATAGTTTCAAGCGACGAAGGCGCGATATCATTGCTGTCGAATAGATACCCCCCTGCAACATGTGGTGATGTAATGGCATTAATAACATCCGTGCGTTCAACCTCTCCTTCCCACCTAAAGTCTGGGTCAGACATAAACCAGCGCTGCTGGTTGTCTGTTTTCTTCAACATCACATAGTGAGGAAATGGGTTCTGGTTAAACTTATTCTCCCGTTCAGGTAGCAGGTACATGTCTAGCATTACCATGATATTTTGGGAATCAGTGGCATTGTCGAGTAAGCTTTCTAGTTCGGCTATATTCTGTGCCTTAGTTTTCGTATTGTCATACCAAGGCGCAACCTCTACACCATAAATACGTTTATACCACTGAATAAAAAAGTCGTGGCTGACCGACTCGTCATGATAAGCCAGTGTAAATTCTTCTGTGACAACAACATCCGCATCCCACACACCGAAGTAAAAAGGTCGGTGGTCGACTTTTGGCGAAGCTTTGATACTTTCACACAAGCAGCTTACAAAACAGTGAACCTTTATATCTTCAAAGGGCACTTCTTGAACCTGAGTATTATCTTCGTCTTGATTTGCATCTTGATGAGATAAAATAAAATACGCAAAACTTTCTACCGTTTTTACGTCGTCTTGAGATATAGCACTTTCAGGCACTTCAATGTCGTAAGACAATTCTAGTTGAATCAGCATCTGCATTAGCACCACTGAATCAATGTAAAGGTCTTCATTCAGGCGAGCTGAAGGAGAAAATTTTTCAGCGTGTTGTGACTTCATATCGTGCGTAAGCACATGCTTAATTGTAGTTATTAAAGAGTCTAAATTCATAAAGGGCTCTAGGCTGTAGCTACTTGAGTTTCTGTTTCTAATTGATAGCTTTTTGCTATGGCTTTTCTATTTACCTTGCCATTTGGCAAACGGGCAATAGCGTCGACTTGAACGAAATCAAAAGGGACTTGATAGGTTGCTAAATGCTGATGGCACCAGCGTTTTAACGCAGCTTTATCTTCATTGGTATAACGACGGGGCGCACAAAATTGTAGGTAAGCCCGATAGCCTGTGCTGTGGTCTTTTACTTTAAATAAAACCGCATCTTTAATGTCGGGATGGGTTAATACAATGTCCTCAACATCTTTGGGGTAAACGTTAAGACCCGAAACAATTATGGTGTCATCTTGGCGCGCAACAAAGCATAGCTGGCTCTTGCCATCGATGGTTTCGAAATAACCAAGGTCGCTGGTATAGATCTCTGAAACTTGACCATCGAGTGGTTGCTTTACCGTTATTACAATTTCACTCGGTGCTTTCGAGTTATCACCAGCTTTAACGGTAACATGAGGAAGCACTTCACCTATTACATTAGCGCGGTCAAAGGTTTCGCTTATTGCAACACATCCTGCTTCAGAGCATCCGTATTGCTGATAAAAATGTTTGATTTTGGATTTGGTTCGGTCAAACACGGGGCCTGACATCAAGGTGCCAGAGGTCATAACAGCGTGAAGCTTACTGTTGTTGGGCCAAAGCATGCATATCGTATCTATCATTAATGGTGACGAATACAATAGCGGTTGCTCAAGTTTAAGCAGCGCTTTAAGTAAATGCTTGGGATTGATACTCGTAAAGACTCTAGGGTGTTTACCTCGCGCTAATCCAACTAATATCCCGCATATAAGCCCGTATGAGTGAGTAACGGGGCAAGCAATAACCGGAGTCATAGAGTTCGGTGCTCTAAAATGTGCGACGTAAGCCGCTACCTCTTGGTCAATGCTACGCCAAGACCGTTTGATACTTTTCGGTTCGCCAGTGGTCCCCGAACTCATTTGAATTAATCCAGGCGCAGTGTCAGGCATTTCGTTATGCGGAAATAAAATCACATTGTCGAGTGTTTGGTAAATAAGTGCATAGCACCCGGCTCTATTGGCGTATTTTTGGGCCAACGCTTCTGGCGTACTAGCATGAATAGGCATAACAGTAAGCCCGGTTTCTTTTGCGTAAAAACACAGTGAAAGCCAATCAGTAACGCTTTCAATGCACACAGCAATACTACCTTTTTTTGCTTTTAGGTAAGGGGTATTTGAAAATACCTCAAATTTTGAGCTTATATCTTGGGCTGAGATGACTTTATCGTCGATACTAAGCATGTGACTCTCCACAAGTATCTTTGAAACATTTGGCTAATGGGTTATCAATGGTGTGATGAAACTCTTCATGCGTACTGCTTGCATGAAGTTTTTTCTTTAAAAGTGATTCAGTAATGAAGCGTGGTTCAAATAGACTCAGGCGATTTATACGAGAGTAGTCTGTAACTCCGCTATCGTTGTACGAGCGCAAAGTGCACGCTACTTTCGACCAAAAGAAACCCTCGCTACAGTAATTGTGTTTAGAAAAAAGAAAGGACAGCTCCGTTAAGTTATAAACAAAGACCGTATCCACGAATAACTCTCGCAATGCGCCGATATTATCCATCCAGTAATAGTGGTTTAAAGGGGCGTTGACGTACTCAGGGTTTATCTTTTCAAACTCAGGCACAATGCTTGCGTTTGCAATAAATTCAGGTACGTACTCTAAACTCTCATGAAAATCACGTAACACCACTTTCTTTGGTAAACCGTCGTCCAATATTAAGGACATGTTTTGAGCATGTGCTTCTACTGCAATACCGTGATTAACCAATAAATGCCATACGGGAAGCACTGCAGTATTGATAAGTGCGTCTAACCATTTTTCTACGCCGTGTTTATCAATCCAATGGGCAACAAATGGTTTGCCGTCTTGTTCAGTACTTGCAAGGATGGCAAAGGGTACAGTTTTAGAGTTAGGCTCGTTTAACACGCTAGCGTCACGAAAGATAGCGCTCAGACTCGGTGACAAAGCGTTAATCCAACTACCGTTTTCGCTATGATCTTCGGAATTTTTTAAAGCAATGCCGGCGTATTCTTTTTGAATAGATAGAACGTTTTGGCTTTGTAACCACTCATCATTATTAATTACGTTGGCTAACCAATTAGAAATATGGGGGGCAGTGCAGACTGAATGAGGTTCAATCGTACGCAAAGACGAGGTATTTACCACATTAAGCGGTAGCTTTACGCTGGCTTTATTTACATTACTTGCATTGAGTAGGGTTCTTAAAGACGTACTCGCTTGATAGTCATCTCCAGCAAGCCCAAGACAGTAAATTTTTTTATCTGCTGTAGGTTGTTGGAGAATGGGCTCTAGCTTGTTGTACTGCCACGGGTGCACCGGCACTATGCCATAATCTTGATGATTTCCCCCCTGCTGGCGCAAGATATCAGTCAAATAGTTGTAGGTAGAGTGGCCCAGCTCTCTTTTCCAGAAGCTTTGTTCGACCTCGCCGTTAAAATTTGCACTTAAAAAGTCACGCTTTATTGCAAGCCAATGAAGCTTAAACGTTCCGCCGGTTTCAGGGCCGTATTGCTCATGATCTGCAACACTAAAGCCGCTTCTTGACTTAAAGCATGGGTGGTACGGGTGCCCTTCTATAAGTGCAGATTCTAAGCGGTTATAACTAAGCGCGCGCCTACTTGGCATTTGAGCCAGGTTCTTTTGATTCCAGCGGCAAAGTAATAACGTGTGTTCTAATTCATCGGCGAGTTGAATCCGCTTTTCTTCGGCGTAAGGTAGCGAATGAATCAGCTTGATAGCGTTGGACAGTGTTAAGGGCACACCATCTCTTTTAATTGAATCAGGATCTAAACGAACTCTACTGAAATGTGTAATTTGGCCCTGGGCCGTTATCAGTGCCTTGCCAATATTTAACGTAAACTTTCCGCCTTCAAAACAGTATTCGATTAAGCCCTCGTAGAGCAAAGCTTCAAACAGCTGGCGAACAACGCGCTTCTCGTTTTCACACATCGCTAAAGCACTTGCTTCTTTCAATGCAACCTCTGGTGCTTCGGTTTTTTCTAAAATGAGGTTAGCAAGCATCGGCCACTACCTTATCTGTACTTTTTTCTTGTTGCTCGTTAACTAATAATGGCGCTTCACTCAGCTTTCCAACACTTTTAAATGGGTTGTTTACCCATACATACACGGCTAGCTCATCTTGTGCTTCTAGCTCATCAACATCTTCTACCCGAGTTAGAAGGTTGGCTTTAAAAGGAAGCTTTTCTCGCTCTAACACTGAGGTGACGAATGCCGAGCCCAATGAACCTAAGCTGGGGAGCATGGATTTTAATCTACAGTGGACTATGTGTAGTAACGTAGGCTCTGGCGCAAGCTGGTCGCTACCGAGGCGATTAATAACAGCAAATAACTGATTGAAGAAAAGATAGTATGTGAATCGATTGATTATCATCTGCTCACCATAAAACAGGTCTTTGCAGAGAACGAGTTGAGGCTCCATGGTTTCAAGTATTTGTTGTCTTTCTCTAGACAAATAAAAACCTTGGTTATCGCGATAATAATAAGCTGCAGGGTAACCTTCTGCCATTGATAAAAGCGAGTTTTGTTGATGCGCTTCTAAGGCAATACCACACTGGTCAAAGAGCCTTATTGCCGGCTCGATTGCACAGTTAAAATAACTATCAAACCACTTAATAGCCACTTCACTACTATCAATGCCCTCTTTTTGTGCCAGTGAATGAATGATATTCGCAAGTCGAGAATGCGCACCGGGAAAAAGAGGATCTTGAACAAGCGCTGCTATAGACTGCGTTCCGCCAAGGCCATCGATTTGACTCGCTTTATTAAAAGGGTTCTTTCTTAATATCAATTCAAACCCGCTTTCTTTCGCATTCCCCGCGTTGAGAGAAACGTATGCAGGGTCATCGATAAATTTGAATTCAGGGTAGAGTTTAGAAAAACCACACCGTTTTAGTAAGCGGCAAAGGGTGACGCCAGCCTCTAATTCATGGTGCATATTCTTTCTTAAAGAATTGGTTACCTTCACAGGTATAGATACCTTCACCATATAATCTAACTCTGCGTTATACAAAGTTCTTACTGAAGACGTGGGCGTAAATAAAGGCCCTAACTCACCCAAGTGAAGCAACTTGCCCTCATCAAGCAATTTTTGTATATGAGCCTGAGCACACAGCCAGTCAGCTTGCAGCGGATGTACCGCCAACAATTTTAAATTCTTACTATGTAATTCCTTGATAACCCCTTTGGTTGAAGGGTCGCCATCGCATAACGCTATATTCTCTAGTATTTCAAAAGCAGACGCTGTCTCTGCACTATTAGAAAAAGTGATGGATTGCTTAGCTGCAAAATAATGCAGTTTGAAATTCCCTTTAAGCTCTGGCGTGAAAAGCTCATGTTGCCAACGGTGCATACCCTGCCTTGATTTTGGCGTTGGGTGTAACCAATGGCCAAAAAGAATGGCTTGTTCCGAATCTATAAATTGATTACTTTCGAGGGCGGGATCACCAGCGCGATTTTCCAAGTACATCGCCATAATTTGGTGACTTTCTATCATCCTGGCATAAAGTTCTAAGCTTTGCTCTGCGATTGTGTCTGTTGATTCCTTATTTGTTTCGCCCCCACTGTAAATCTCGTCGATAAGCAATAAAATAGCGCTCATGAAGGAAATTTCTTCCCACTGAAGGCTATTGGGAAGTTGTTTGTAAACCGAATTGAAGACATGTCGCCCTACCGTAGAGCGATACGATGCGGATACTGAAAGCCGAGTGTTGTTTGCGGTTAGATAAAGCTCAACGGCATATTTATCATTTTGATGTAGCTGGACGCCTGTTCGAATGACCCAATCTGCTTTAGTGTGCCAAACCCCCGTATCGATTTCTTTGATATAAGCATTCATGAATGCTTGAAATGACGCGTTATTAGCTTGTTTCTTAGCTACTGAAGTCATGGTTATACCCTTTTAGGATGAGCAAATTACCGCGACAATCTAGTGAGAATAGTTCTCATTAGCAAAGACTTTTACATTTGTTACATGTGGTTATTTTTTGGGTGTTATTTCTTAGGCGTTTCTTTCTAAGAGCTTCTTTTAATGTTTTTCTTAGGTTTCTCTTTTCATGCAATGCTTGCAAACAAAAAAGACGGCGCAGCAAAGTGTCACCCACTCTGCAACGGGAAGTGCTATGAGGAACGAAAAGTCAGGATTCTTATTTTTTGATGTAGAAGACGTGAAGTAGAATAATAAAAATAGAAGGCCAACTGGAAACAGTATACTTCTGCTTAACGCAATAACAGCAGACTGAAATGGCTTTTCAATGGCAGTTAGAAAGACACTAAGTAATACATTACAGCCGTTAACAAGGAAAAGCGGCCAAATATATAGAATGATGCTATACGCGTAGGTAGAAACTTCATATTGTGTTGGGGCAAGAAAAAGGCCAACGAAGAAAGGTTTAAACCACAGCAAACACGCTGTCATTATTAGCCCAACAGTAAATACTGTCGCTAATGCTATTAACAGGAAAGCATTGACTCTTGTTGGTTGTGAGGCACCCCGGTTGTAGCTAACAAGTAGATGAAGTGCGTCTGCGATACCGAAACTAAGCATGATGCTAAGGAATATAAAGTAATTAACCGCACTGTAGGCCGCTACCCCATCGCTGCCAGTTTTAATAACCAGTAGTGCATTGATGACTAAGAAAAGTACACCCACTGAAATTTCGTTAGTAAATTCTGAAATACCGTTTCTTAATACGCTGAATAGCCTGCGCCAGGGTTTATTAAACGTTGCAAGTGTTACGCCTCGGTTTTTATCTGCGAAAAAAGCGGCTAATACAAAGAGCTGAAGAGTTTGTGCTACGCCTGTCGCATAAGCTGCGCCCTCAATCCCATAACCCCAATGCCCTACAAATAGTGCATCTAACGCTATATTAGTCAATGCACCTATAAGTAATGCAGTGGTAGCAAGTTTCGTGTATCCATCCGCTCGAACTAGGTAGTAGAACACCATGCCCGAAAATTGAAGGATGAATACCCATCTAAGCACGGAAAAATATTGCTTTGTCAGCGGCACAATGTCAGACGGTATATGAAGTAGCCAAAATAATGCAGGTTCTGCAATGTAGCTTAATACTGCCAATACAATATTAAGCGTTACCGTAACTATTATTATTTGCGTAAATAATGCACTGGCTGAATAAGTGTCGCCCTTCCCCATGAAGGTGCCGATAGTAACGCTTCCACCAATTGCGAGCATCAAAGAAAGCGCTACAAGAAAGGTGATGTAGGGTAAAAGTAACGTAACTGCGGCTAGACCTTGTGGGCCGACGTATTGGCCTATAAAAATACCATCAACTAAACTGGCGGTTGTTAAAGCACTAAGGCCAATAAGTGATAAAAACGATTGTTTGAAAAAAGTGCTTAATAAAGGGTTGTTTAAAATTGCAGCTTTTGCAGACAGTGCCATTACTACTTCTCGAACTTGATTTGCCGTAATCCTAAGTTCGTTGAGCGAGTCGTTCAATGAAGGTTACATTTGACACATATGTTAATGACATGTAACAACCCTCTAAAAAAGGCTTTATAGTATTAGTCGCCAATGGTAACTGTTTAAAGGCGAGTTCGTTAACAAGTCAATGCCGCTGCATCCTAGATTGTTGGTATTAACGGGGGCAAGTACATTTGCTATACGGTTGGCAAACCAAGAAGCGTCATTATTCTTAATTTGCCAGTTTATTTGCACTAGGTTAGACATTGTTTACCTGTGCTTTATTCTTTGAAGATGCACACCGCTTCGAGCAAAAGCGAACGTTTTCCCAGTTTTTCTCCCATTTCTTACGCCATGTAAACGGCCTATCGCATACTGGGCACATTTTAGTAGGTAAGTCAGACTTCTTCATTTTTAGTTAGCTTTGATAAAAATATTGTGGCGTCCTGTTTCATGGTTTCTATATTTTCTTCTTTCATCCGCCCATAGGTTTTATAAATCATGGCCATACGGTGATTGTTACTTAGCTTTTCTTTGTGCTTATCAATAAAATGCCAGTATAGGTAGTTGAACGGGCAAGCCTTTGGTCCCGTTTTTTTCGAAACTTGATAGCCACAGTTTTTGCAGTAGTTGCTCATTTTGTTGATATAGCTACCACTCGCGACATATGGCTTACTGGCTAAGTTGCCGCCGTCGCTGTACAAAATCATTCCCGCTACATTGGGCAGTTCAACCCATTCGTAAGCATCGGCGTAAACAAGCAAATACCACGCTTGTACCTCTTCGGGGTTTAATTCGGTCAACAAGCTAAAGTTGCCAACCACCATTAGCCGCTGTATATGATGAGCATAAGCGTTTTGTTGGGTTTCCTTTATGCATTGGCGCATACAATTCATATTGGTTTGTGCATCCCAAAAGAAAGAAGGTAACGCGCGAGTGTTATTAAAATAATTGTCCGTTTTTAAATTCGGCATAAAGTGCCAATAAAAACCTCTTACATATTCACGCCAGCCGAGTATCTGCCGGATGAACCCTTCAGCAGAATTAAGGGGTACTTGCCCAGCATGATAGGCTTGCTCGGCAGCTTGAATGGCTTCTTTGGGAGTTAATAACCCGCAGTTTAGGTAGAACGCGATATGAGAATGATAAAGCCAAGACTTTCCCTCGACCATGGCGTCTTGATACTGACCGAAATTTGGCAGCCTTTGTTCTATGAAGGTGTTTAAAACGGTAAGAGCGCCTTTCCGCGTGACCGCAAAATGAAAGTTATCAATATCACCAAAATGGTCGCTGAATTCGTGTTTTACTAGTTCTATGACATCTGAAGTAATATCGTCATTGTCGAATGTGGTGTGCTTTGGTACTTTTTGGGTTTCTGGCATAGATTCACGATTTTGAGCATCGTAATTCCACTTACCACCAATAGGGTTTTTCCCATCCATAAGTATTTTGTGCTTACGACGCATTTCACGGTAGAAAAACTCCATCCGAAGCTGTTTTTTACCTTCCGCCCAGTCTGTAAACTCTTGGGGGGTGGATAAGAAACGATTGTCTTCACATATAGTAACGGGTATACCGAGCACGTTTCCCCACTGCTCTATACTTTTCAACAAGCGGTATTCACCAGGCATGGTCACTTTTACTTCAGCAAAATCCTTTTCGCTTAATGTGTGCTTAACTTGAGCGAGTAAGTCGCCTTTGTTAGCGCTATCGGTGTAGTGAACATAGTTAACGTTATAGTTTTCATCGCGCAAACGTTTAGCAAAGTGGCGCATAGCGCTAAATAAAAACGCTATTTTCTTTTTATGGTGCTTTACGTACGTCGCTTCTTCACGAACCTCCGCCATTAGAATGGTATCTTTGTTTTTTACAGCATTGGCAATAGCCGGTAAGGTTTCGGTAAGCTGGTCGCCTAAAACTAAAATAAGTGCTGCCATAGCCTACTCTTTTATTTGCTGAAATGCGTCTAAAGCACGCTGCCGTGATGCTTTTAAATCAACTAGCGGCTTGGGATATTCTTTACCAAGTTCAATCCCTGCATCTTTTAGTATTGCACTAGGTGCTTCCCAAGGCTTGTGTATGTACTTATCAGATAGCTTATTCAATTCTGGACAATACTTACGAACATAGCTGCCTTTTTTATCGAACTTTTCGCCCTGTAATAGTGGGTTAAAAATGCGAAAGTATGGCGAAGCGTCGGCCCCAGAACCTGCTACCCACTGCCAACCGGCACTGTTACTGGCAAGGTCTGCATCTAACAGTGTATCCCAAAACCACCGCTCACCTTCATGCCAGCTAAGCAGTAAGTTTTTCACCAGAAATGACCCCACAATCATGCGTACACGGTTGTGCATGTATCCGGTTTGCCATAGTTCTCTCATACCCGCATCGACAATTGGTATTCCGGTTTTTCCTGTTTGCCAAGCCTTAAGCGCCTTAGCATCTGAACGCCAAGGAAACTTATTAAATTTTTCGTTGAAGTTTTTATTTGGCAGAGTTGGAAAATGGAATAGCAAGTAGTAGCTAAACTCACGCCAACCTAATTCGCTCAAATAGGTTTCAATGCTTTTGTCTTCACTATTGCCAAATTTGTCTTTTATTGCGTACCACACTTGGTTTGGCGAAACCTCACCAAAGTGCAAATGGGGCGATAAGCGTGATGTGCCGCGAGCTGAAGGGATGTCTCTTCCGTCTTTATATTTACGCGCAGACTTTTCAATAAAATCTGCTAAATTATCCGCAGCTCCGTCTTCGCCTGGCGACCATTCTTTCGAAATGGTCTCGTCCCAATTGATAGTGGGCAGTAAGTTTAGCGATGCTAATTCAATACCTTCATTTTCTACATCTGCATAAGTTATGCGTGCTGGCGGCGCTTTAGGATAACGCGGCTCTTCTACTTGCAAACAACCTTTCTTGTAATAAGGAGTAAATACGCGATAAGGCGTGCCGTCCTTTTTGAGCACTTTCATTGGCTCCCATAAAAGACTTCCATTATAGCTGTGCGCTTCGTAATCACTGCCAATGAGAGATTGCTTAATCTCTTTATCGCGATTTATCTGCCATGGTTCATAGCACCGGTTCCAAAAGATAGCTTTTGCGTCAAAAGATTTCATTAATGTTGAAATGATATCCTTTGGGTTGCCTTTAAAAATTTGTAGGTGGCCATTAAGGCGCTGATTCAGAGAAGCCAAAGAATGATGAAGCCACCATTTACTGGCTCCTCCAGGTACTCTACCGTCAGGGGTTGTATCATCATAAATATAGATGGGAACTATTTTCCCCATATCACAAGCTGCATTTAATGCAGGATTGTCTTTTACGCGTAGGTCTTGTCTGAACCACATGATACTAACAGGAACGGTCACTTTTTTTCCTCAGGCGTTGCGCCAAATCTAAATATTATTCGTATCTTATATCTTACGTAGTAAAGCGGATTCAAGATCCGTCAAATTATAAAAAATAACGCTTAAAATTAGTATGATAAATCAGCATTCCAACGATAAACCTCAATCTAGTGATAACCGAGGACTATTCTGGTTCAGGCACGACCTAAGGCTGCACGATAATGCGGCTATTACGGCGTTGTGCGAAAAGGTCGACCAAGTTACGTTCGTCTATATATTAGATGATAAGAACTTTAAGCCCAACGCGTTTGGGCTTAATCCAATGGGCGAGCACAGACACACCTTCTTGCTGCAGACATTAGTAGATTTAAAGCAACAGCTAGCAAAGCTTGGGCAGGATTTACTTATTGTAAAAGGTAGCACTGCAGAGTGTCTAGTTGAGCTGTTAAAATCTGGGCAGTACACCCACCTTGGAGTGAGTCAATATTGTGGTTATGATGAAACCGCAGAATTAAACACAGTAAAACGTTTCTTTGATTCACTAACCGTTGTCGAGCGCTCGACGTTTGGTCTTTTTGATGCGCAAACATTTCCGTTTAGTATTGAAGAGATGCCCGATGTTTTTAGTCCGTTTCGAAGAAAAGTAGAGAAACATTGCAAACCGTTAGCGGTTCATCCTACACCAGAGTGCTTTCCTACCCCCTTCACACCAACATTAGACGCGTCTTTTCTATTCAGTATTGACCTCGATTTACCGAAACCGTCTGAATCGTCATTCGTTGGTGGTGAAACCGCAGCGCTTTCTCACCTAAACACGTATCTGTTTGACTGGCATGCTGCGTCATCTTACAAGGAAACACGCAATGCACTTGATACATGGAAAGACAGCACAAAGTTGTCTGCCTGGTTAGCTAATGGTTCACTTTCTGCGCGCGAAGTGATGAGGCAAGTTCATAACTTTGAAGAGACCGTAGAAAAAAATGATTCCACTTATTGGATTTATTTCGAGCTGTTGTGGCGAGAGTTTTTTCACTGGCTGCAGTGTAAGTATGGCGCTAAATGGTTTCGCTTTAGCGGCATTCAAGGTAAAACACCTTCCACTTCACATTGCCCTGACACCTTTGCACAGTGGTGTGAAGGCAATACTGGATACCCTATTGTAGACGCGTGTATGCGACAACTTGCAGAGACAGGCTATATGTCGAACCGCGGTAGGCAGCTTGTTGCTAGCTGCTTTGTACACGAACTTCGGCAAGACTGGCGTTACGGTGCTGCGTGGTTTGAACATCAGTTAGTTGATCATGATGTGGGAAGTAATTGGGGAAATTGGCTTTACCTTGCCGGCGTGGGAAGCGACCCTCGCGGACATAGGCAATTCAACCTTCAAAAACAGACTGAAATTTACGACCCGGCAGGCGCATTTCGTAATAAATGGCTTTAGTTATTTAACTGTATGGCGTCAGATAACTTAAAAAAGGCTAACTCAAAAGAGACAGTCACGGTTATATGGTTAAAGCGAGACCTTCGCTTACGTGATCACGAGCCTTTTTATCGCGCTGTTCAGGCAGGTGAAAAGCTGCTCCCACTTTTTTGTTGGGAGCCCTCGCTTATTGCAGACCCGCATATGGATATTCGCCATTGGCGATTTATGCAACAAAGTATAGATGACATTAACAGCCAATTGCCCGCTCATGCCCGTGTTTTGACCTTGCACTGTGAAGTAATAGAAGCACTTGAACTTATTGCTCAAAATTATAACATTGATGCGGTTAGGAGTTACCAAGAAACCGGCCTTTCGGTTACGCATAACCGCGATATTGATGTTGCTAAATATCTGATAAATAGATCTATTATGCTCGCTGAATATCAGTATGGTGCAGTAATACGTGGTCTGCCTCATAGAGCACAATGGCAGCAAAACTGGGAGCACCATTTCGCAACCGCCACCTATGATTTTGATATAGAAACGGCTAATTGGGCTAACTGGCGTGAAATTTCAGACATTTTAAAAGCGTCGAAATCTATTAACGAGATAGCTGAACTTAAACGGTCATCGCCTGACCTACCCAACTACTGTAGCGGTAATATACACGATAGCGCATTCAAGGGCGAAATGACTGAAATTGAAGTAACACCTAATATCGCTTTGATGCAGCCTGGTGGTGAAAAGCGTGCTTGGCAGGTTTTGAAGGATTTTTTCAGTTCTCGTGGACAGTATTATCACCAACATATTTCAAAACCTGAGTATGCACGACGCGCATGTTCACGATTAAGCCCTTATCTCGCATGGGGCAACATTTCTATCAAGCAGGTGTATCAAAGCGTTCAGTTGGAAAAACAAGCTAAGAAAGCTTTGCCAACATCACAGCGCAAACAGTGGAGTCGCGCCCTATCCGCTCTAACATCCAGACTGCATTGGCACTGCCACTTTATTCAAAAATTTGAAAGCGAGGCCAGTATAGAGTGGCGCCCGATGAACAGAGCTTATGAACACTTTCCGTTTATAGACGGCCCAGAAGCTGAGCGACGTTTCTATCTTTGGAGCATTGGACGCACAGGTTACCCTCTAGTAGATGCCTGTATGCGAGCACTACGACAGACTGGATATATTAACTTTCGGATGCGGGCAATGGTAACGAGTTTTTTGTGTCACCACTTAAACGTGCACTGGCTTAAAGCCGCACATTATCTTGCAACACAGTTTTTAGACTTTGAACCAGGTATCCATTATCCACAAATTCAAATGCAGGCGAGTGTCACCGGTATTCATACCGTTCGACTTTATAATCCGGCAACACAGTCACAAAAATTAGACCCTGATGGCGTATTTATTAAGAAGTGGGTGCCAGAGCTAGCTAAACTACCTAATGAAGCCGTTCATGCGCCTTACGACCTACCGCCATTAGAAGCGCAAATGCTTGGCTTTGATGTTAAACAAGATTATGCGTTGCCCGTTATTGATATTGCAGAGAATAACCGTATAACAGCGAAACGTTTATGGGACTATCGCGAGCGCGATGATGTGGTAAAAGAAGCGCAGCGTATTGTCAGGCGCCATACCATGCAAAATAGTCCAAGCAGAATGTGGCTCAAATCGAAAATTGAAAAAACAGCCTAACGGTTATTCTTTCTTAGCCACTCATTTAATAGCTTAATCTGACCACACTTGTAGGCCGCATACATTAGCCGCATAGCGTTCGACATAGCTTCACTGTCGGTCCAATCTGTTTTTTCGCGTATTTCGTCATAGCATGCCTTCGCTTCCGGGCTGACATAGCCTCTCACTAGCTTTTTGCCGGCGTCTTTTTGTCTTTCTCTAAAACGACGTTGTTTATCAGCGTTCGCTTTTGCTCTATCTGCAGGGCTTTTTTTACTGGTTTTTTTTGATGTTTGTTCTGTCATAGTTTTCACACACAAATACTATATTGTGGAGCGTAGTATAATCGCTGTTTATAAATTGCACGCATGGGGCGATATTTGTACGGATTAAATTTATAGTAAGTATAGTAGCACGCGTTTTTCTTCAGAAAAATGACTGTTCAGAGTTGTTTGGCGTACAAGTGTTCGCTAAATTAACACCGTCACTTAAATAACAACAAAGAGTTGGGAATGTCCGAGAAGAAAAGTAGTTTTAATAAAGATGATTTATTGGCGTGTAGCCGTGGTGAAATGTTTGGTCCGGGTAACAGTCAATTGCCTGCACCAAATATGCTAATGATGGACCGCGTTGTATCCATTACTGAAGACGGCGGCGAACATGGCAAAGGCGAAATTATCGCTGAGTTAGATATTACCCCAGATTTATGGTTTTTCGATTGCCACTTTCCAGGTGACCCTGTCATGCCAGGTTGTCTTGGACTAGATGCAATGTGGCAACTAGTTGGCTTTTTCCTTGGTTGGAGCGGCGGGCCGGGTAAAGGGCGAGCGCTTGGGGTTGGTGAAGTGAAGTTTACTGGTCAAATTCTACCCACAGCAAAAAAAGTAACGTATAAAATCACGATGAAGCGCGTAATTAAACGTAAACTTTTCATGGGTATGGCAGATGGTTCGGTTGAGGTAGATGGCCGGGAAATTTATGTCGCAAAAGATTTGAAAGTAGGTCTATTCCAAGATACATCAAATTTTTAAGCGCTGCTCATTCAGCACTGCATAAAACGCTTACGCACAAAAAAGCCCCTTTTCAGGGGCTTTCCTTTTTGCATAATCAGTTCATAAAAGAGAAGTGTTATTTGACGCTTAACCCTAAGTGTCTATCTTCTACTGCCTCACGCCATCCACCTAACCACTGTGAACGTGCATCGTTTTGCTGAAATGGACAATTTTCCTTTGAACGACCGCTAATACCAGCTTGATAGCCTTTAGAATGGGCGCGAGTCATTTTATCTCTTTTTTGTCTTTTCATTGATTAGCCTCTTTTGTTTGTTGAATGTACAACAAATCATTTTCTCGAGCGCTCTACATCATATCGGTTGATAGTGCCGGAAAATTGATCGCGTACATTACTTTGATAGTGCAATTAACAAAATGGTTCAAGAAAAATATAAAATTAAAGCGCTTGACAATCGATAAATAAATGAAGTTTCAGTGAAATTTATATTACATTTTTTATGCATAAATATGTCTATTTTTGCGCCTTTAAGGCATAAAAAAAGCCACACGAATGTGGCTTTTAAAATGCATTATAGATTAACTTAAAAAGGTTATTTATTTTTTAAAACGTCTACGCACAAAAGCAGCAGCCAACAAACCAAAAAATGCGAACCAGCCAGTAGATGCGCCACTGCGCTCAAACGGTTGTTCGTCCTCAGGTACCTCACAATCTTCAATAGAACCATTAGCTAATGGAGATAGCTTAACCGCAACGACAGAATCAACTAGTTCTGTTTCTCCGCTTGAGTTTATGATGTCGACGCCAGTTACGTATTTACTGTTTGATTTAATACGCGCATTAGCAATAATTTCGTTGTCGTCGTTGATATCAACCGCTTCAATTAATTCGTAGGTGTTGTCACACGAAACTAGATCATTTAGATCCAAAAACTCTTCAGTATCAATGTTATACATAAATGCAGCAGTTTCACGTAGCGTGTCACTTGTAGCATCGACATCTGCCTTACCCACCACGATATTGTTATTGTTAATTGCGTTAGCAGTAACACCTGCACTTACGAAAAAGCCATCAGGATATTTTTGTTCTTGCGTATCGAGGTTATATACGAATAGGCGTGAACGCGCGATATCGCTTTGTGAGCGAAGTACGGCGCCAGTTACCCAGTTTTCGTCGTTGATAGCAATTGCTTGACTGATAATGTTCTCTTCTCGAGGAAGAAGCTCAATGGTCTCGCCGTCTCTAAATACCGTTGCAACGCGCTCACTTTCAGTCAAGCCAGATTGGTTAGGACGAGTAATTGTAATACGATCGCCAGTTAGCCCTTCACCTACTGCAATACCTTGGTTGTTGATATCATAAGCATAAGTAAAGTAGTGTGAAGTATCGTCTTCATCTGGCTCGAACAATAATGGGTAAGTATCTGTGCTAATCACATCTCCATTAACGTCAACTTGCCATATGGTGGCATTAACTTCTGACAATAAAACGAAGCCTGGCAGATAGTTCGTAGATGTATTGAGGAAATAGCTAGAAATGCGTGGTACTGCAAAATCACCATTGTAAATGGTGAAGAGACAACGGCCTTCAGACTGGTCGCCACGTAACTCATCGTCTTCACAGGTTTCAATAGCTTCCTCCACATCGTCTTGGAAACTAACTGTACTAAAGCCTGCGACCTGTAAGTTTGCATTAACTGCACGGGCTGAAGAAAAGCCGCCGGCTGTGGTGTCTACAGCTGGTAGCGCTTTAGATACGCCAGATGCTTGAATGAAACCTTGTTGAGCTGATTCCGCGTAAGTGTAGTTGATGGTATCGCCATCTTCATTTTCGTATGGGTCTAAAACGACCAAACCAGATGAATCACCTACTATAAAGTTGCCGTTTAGGCTGTCTCTACCTATTGCTTCCACCGAGCGGGTGTAATCATCAAATTTGTCAGTCACTTCGTCTAAGCCTGGCACCAAAGAAATGTCTTGCGTGTCAGCTAAGAAGGTTCTGAAAGGTGCAAGTTTTTGACCTGTGGTCGCAGTACTATTAGAGAGCAAATAGTTAACTATTGTCGTGTAATCTGCATCAGTGAAGACTCCTTGGCGCGCATCGTCTTCATTTTCTAAAGCTGAGCCATTAACATCAAAGAAGGTTGTGTCGTCTTCAAGCTGATCTACATCTACTGGGGGATTGTATTCAAGCTGAACTACAGACAGCATTTTGCCTGAGTTATCGATTGAACGAGCGAAATTGTTTCTAGCGGTATCCTGTAAAGGAAGAGGCGTCACTGAATAGGTCGCGGCAAATGCCGAAACACTTCCTGTTGCCAACAGAACGGCGGCGGCAAGCTGAGTTCGTTTCATTTAAAATCCTATTTACTGCTGATTATCTTCCAGCATACTTTCTAGTTCATCCCAGCGCGCATATTTCTGGGAAAGTAATTCTTCTTTATCTGCCAGTTCGGCTAACGCCTTGGCAGTAATGTCACTGTCTTGTTTGAAAAAGTCTGGGTCGTTGACTTTTTCTTGCATAGCCTCAAGTTCTTCCTCAAGTGTTTCTAGTTCTTTGGGCAAGGACTCAAGTTCACGCTGGTCTTTATATGATAGCTTTTTCGTCTTACGGGGAGAAGACTTAGCACTAGGACTGTCAGAAGCTAAATTAGTTTCATTCTTTACCTTGGCTTTCTCTTCCTTTTCGATTTGCTGACGTTTTTCCTGTTGCTCTTTATACCAGTTTTCTACGTCAGTGAAACCCCCTATAAATTCACGAAGCAGGCCGTTACCTTCAAAAACTACGCTGCTATTAGCAACATTATCCACGAATTCCCTGTCGTGGCTTACTAAAAGCACGGTTCCAGTATACTCGTTGAGTAAGGTTTCAAGCATTTCTAAGGTTTCGACGTCTAAGTCGTTAGTCGGTTCATCGAGAACCAAAACATTGCTCGGTTTAAGCATAAGTTTGGCGAGCATCAAGCGGTTTTTTTCGCCCCCTGACAGTGACTTAACTGGCGCATTTACGCGTTCAGGCGTAAACAAGTAGTCTTGCAAATAACTAATTACGTGGCGCGGGTGGCCGTTCACCATAAGGTCGCGCTTACCATCGCCTACTGCATCGATAACTGTTTGCTCTAGATCTAAACCATGTCGGTGCTGGTCGAAATACGCAACTTCTAGATTCGTGCCTTGCTTACAGTAACCTTTATCCGGCTGTAATTGGCCTAAAAGCAGTTTAATAAGTGTACTTTTACCGCAACCATTAGCCCCTATTAGTGCTAATTTATCACCGCGTAAGACATTTAAGTTTAGGCTATTTACGATAGACTTACCTTCAATGCTATAGCTTAAGTCTTTTACCTCAAACACCATTTTGCCAGAGCGCGCGCCCTGATGTTGGTTAACCACTGCATTGCCCTGCACTGCTCTGCGCGCTTTGCGCTCTTCGCGTAGTTTTTTCAGCGCTCTCACTCGGCCTTCGTTACGGGTACGACGAGCTTTAATACCTTGTCGAATCCATACTTCTTCTTGCGCAAGCTTTTTATCAAATTCAGCGTTTTGCGACGCTTCAACTTCTAAATCGTGCTGTTTTTTCTCAAGATAGGTTTCGTAATTGCCTGGATAGCTGGTAACAGAACCGCGGTCTAGGTCAATAATTCTCGTTGCCATGGCGCGTATAAAAGCACGGTCGTGGCTGACAAATACAATAGCCCCTTGATAGTTGCTTAAGCTCGATTCAAGCCAGCGGATCATTTCAATATCAAGGTGGTTAGTGGGTTCGTCTAACAGCAATAAATCCGGCTGACGTACTAGCGCACGCGCTAACGCGGCTTTTCTGCGCCAGCCACCAGATAACGTTGATAACGATATTTCAGGGTCCAGTTTAAGCATGGTAAGCGTTTGCTCAATTTGCTGCTCAAACTGCCAAGCGTCTCTAGCCTCTAATTGCTCTTGCAAGCGCTGGAGCTTATTTAAGTTAGCTTCACTAGGGTCTTCACCCACAATGCGGGTTTGATGAAAATAAGCTTTTAGCGTTTCACCGACATCAGATAAACCTTCAGCAACGTAATCAAACAGTGTTACATCTGTCGTTTGTGGCGGGTCCTGCTCTAAACGTGCGATTACAGTATTATTTTCAATAATACGCTGGCCATCGTCGGCAATAATATCCCCTGCGATAACTTTCATTAGGGTTGATTTACCGCTTCCATTGCGACCAACTAAGCATACGCGCTCTTTGGGCTGAACAACCAGTTCAACACCGTCTAAAAGCGGTGGATTTCCATATATGACAGTGATGTTTTTTAACTGCAAAATGCTCACTGAAGAAACTCCTCTAAATCGGCGGCATTAAAAGGCCATCCAATCTCTTTTTCATTATCGGCCCGCTTTAACACTGGGATACGGGCACCATACAGATGATAAAGCTCGGTACTTGTGCGAATGTTGACTTTCTCAATATCAAGTGACGAAAATGTAGACGTCTGCTGAAGCTCTGCATCGGCTAAATCACAAAGGCTACATTGGGGGCCCGTGTAGAAAATTATTTTCATGAACGCAAAATCCAACACTGGTGTATTTTACCCTTACGAGCAAAATCTTCGGGTATGGTCTCGTGAGTTATATTTTCAATCGTCAAGCCAAGGGCATTAATGGCTGACTCGTCAAGCTTAAACCCACGTTTGTTGTTAGAGAAAATAATCGTCCCCTGCTCTTTTAAGCAGGCTTTGGCGTCGGTAAGCATCTTTACATGGTCGCGCTGAACGTCCCATGTGTTCTGCATGCGCTTTGAATTTGAAAACGACGGTGGGTCGATAAAAATAAGGTCATATTTACCTTTGTGCGTACCTAACCATGTGGTGCAATCGGCTTGAATGAAGGCATGGGGGCCATTTAGTTTATTTAACGCTATATTTTTCTTTGCCCACTCTAAATACGTATTTGACATATCTACTGTAGTTACAGATTTTGCGCCGCCCTTTGCCGCAAATACCGAAACGCTGCCCGTGTAAGAGAACAGGTTGAGTACGTCTTTACCTTGGGATAAGGCTTGCACTTTTTGACGAGTATTGCGGTGGTCCAAGAAAAGACCCGTATCCAGGTAATCAGTAAGGTTAACCAGAAAACGTGCGTCGTTTTCGAACACTTCCATCATTTCGCCAGACTGGTTTATTTTTTCGTATTGCTTAGTGCCTTTTTGCTGGCTACGTACCTTAAGTGCTATGTGCTTAGGAGAGACTCCAGTAACTGCCGGTAGGTGTAGTAATACCTCTTGCAAGCGTTTACGCGCCTTGTCTTCCGAAACAGTCTTCGGAGGTGCATATTCTTGTACTACCAGCCAATCACCGTATCTATCTACGGCCACGTTATAATCGGGAAGATCAGCGTCGTAAATTCGGTAGCAGTTTGTGTTAGCGCCCTTGATCCAGCCTTTCATACGCTTGAGGTTTTTCTTCAAACGATTAGCAAATTCATGGTTGCCGGCGTCTTCACTAAATTGAATCGTGTTTTGTTCATCAAGTACATAGTTAGCTAAACGGCACTCTAACTTACCATTATTCATGGCGTAATCTTTGGTTGCGCGTAGCTTTAATACCCGTAGCAAATCACGGTTACTACTAAGCAGCGATACATGCCAGCCTTTCCAAGCTTCTTTAAAACGTTTACCCCAATCGCTAAATAGCGGTATTAATGAAGTTAGTTCGCCTAAGCGTTCACCATACGGGGGGTTAGACACAACGTAACCTGGTGTGCTAACTGGCGGCGACGATTTCGTCGCATCTTGCTGAGAAAACGAAATATCATTGAATACGCCAGCGAAATCGGCATTAGCTTTTGCAATCGCAACCATTTTACGACTGAAGTCGCCCGCATAAATACCGCCACAGCTTGGCTTTTGAACCGAAATGGCATGCTCTACCAAATCTTCCCAAATCTTTGCTTCGTGACCGAGCCATTTAGTAAAGCCCCAATATGAACGCTTAATCCCCGGCGCTATATTTCGAGCTATATAAGCAGCTTCTATTGCGATAGTGCCTGAGCCACACATTAAATCTACCATGGGTGCATCGGTGTTTTCTGTCCAACCACTGCGCATAAGCATTGCGCTGGCGATATGCTCCTTAAGCGGAGCGTCACCGGTCTCTTGTCGGTACGCGCGTTGGTGCAGACTCGCTCCCGCTAAGTCTATACCCAATATCACATTGTCACGATGCAGTCTGGCATAAACAGAGATATCAGGGCTTTTACGCTCGACTGACGGGCGAGGCAAACCTTGCTCAACGAATGAGTCAACGATGGCGTCTTTAACACGAACCGCGCCAAACTGAGTATTTTTGATAGCAAAGTTAGTACCGATAAACTGTACAGATAAGGTATGACGTGAATCCATCTGCATTTGCCAGTCAATGCCCATAGCTGTGTTATACAAAGCCTCTGCATCGCCAGCTTTACCGGATGCTAGTACCCAGATTACGCGATTAGCCAAGCGTGACCATAAGCAAAGCTTATAAGCATCTTCTTTTGACCCTTCAAACTGAATGGTACCAGGCCCCTGTTTAATGTGTGCATCAGGGCAAAGGCTTAGCACTTCTTGTTTCAATAGTTCGTCAAGACCGCGACTGGTCGTAACCAGAATAGTATTCATTCATGTACCTGTTTTTGATGTACGCGCTTAACTTGAAGCACGTACACGAGAGATTGGTTTCGGGTGTACTTTAATCCGACTGTATTATAACGCGTTTACGATACGTTTAACGAGTGATGGGCCTTGATAAATAAAGGCCGAGTAGACTTGCACTAATGATGCGCCTGCGTCTAACCGCGCTTGCGCCGCTTCGGGAGAGTCGATGCCCCCTACGCCGATAATAGGTATAGCGCGGTCAAGCGCCTTATTTAGTTTACGGGTTACTTCTAGGCTCATGTCGGTCATCACTGAACCGCTAAGGCCACCCATTTCATCAGCGTGCTGTAGTCCAGCAACCGAGTCACGTGAAAGCGTTGTATTTGTCGCGATCACACCGTCCATTTTGCTGTTAATTAGCGATGCTGCAATACTTTCGATTTCAACATCACTTAAATCTGGCGCTATCTTAATAAATAGCGGTACGTATTTTCCGTGAGTTTGAGTTAGTGTTTCTTGCGCGGCTTTTAAGCCTACTAGCAACTTATCAAGCGCTTCACCGTATTGCAGATTTCTAAGCCCAGGCGTATTAGGTGATGAGATATTAATAGTGATATAGCTGGCGTAAGGATAAACCTTATTTAAGCAAATTAAATAATCGTCGAGTGCTTTCGCTTCTTCGGTGTCTTTGTTTTTACCAATGTTAATACCAATCGGCCCTTTAAACTGGGCTTTTTTTACTTGCTCGACAAGGTGATCAACACCTTTATTATTAAATCCCATGCGATTAATAATGGCGTGCTTTTCAGGAATTCTAAATAAGCGAGGTTTAGGATTGCCAGGCTGTGGACGAGGCGTGACTGTGCCAATCTCTACAAAACCAAACCCCATGCTTGAAAACGCATCAATACAATCACCGTTTTTATCCAGGCCTGCGGCCAACCCCACAGGATTGTCGAAAGTCATGCCGGCAACGGTAACGGGCTTTTTAAGCGTTGGTGTGCTGTACATCCATTTCAGCGGTGTATGTTGTGTCTTGTTTAACCAATTAATGGTGAAATCGTGACTTTTTTCAGGCTCGCACTGAAGTAAGAACTTTTGCACTAGAGATTGCATGGTTGTGTTTAACGCTCGCTTATTAATGGTCTGTTGGTCGTAACTACGGCTCACGTTTACAGGTTATCTGAAAACAAAAAACGGTATAGAGCTCGTTAATGATAACCAATCGGCCAATAAAAAGCCCTGATAAACAGGGCTTAAATCATTAAGGTGCGTGTATTCTAATGGTTAGACTTCACGCTTAAAAGCATCAATTCGCGTAAAGCGACAGAAAATTTCGCAAATTCGTGAGTTGTACTGGTCTTAAACTCTGACATCATGTGATACCAACGTTTAAGAAGTACCTGATTACTCTCAATCCACTCATCTAAAATTTGGTCGGCGTTGCTCACATCTTCGCGAGAAGCTAACAGATTTGCTGCAATTGAACGCTGCTGCCAATCAAGCTCTTCACGATATGATGCACGTGCCAATGCCTGCCAGTGGTTACTTACCGCTTGATTGTTAATTTGGTCTAAGAACCAGTGAAGCTCTAAACGCGAACCCAACTGGTAATAAAGCTTAGCGACCACATCAGTATCGTGCTTGTCGGACTCTACAATTTGAGCCAAGTCAAAGCTTGAGAACATGTTTGAGAAGCTCGCTACTTGATAAGCAATATCCTGTGGCACGCCCTTTTCAATATACTTCTGCGTTTCCGCTTCTAATTGCGCATATTCGCTTTCAACTAAGTAATGCTGTAAGTTTTTCGACAAGATATCGAATGTGCCGCGATAACTCGCAATGGCTTCTTCAATAGACTGTGCTTTATTGCCATGGCGAATATACCAACGTGAGGCTCGACGCATTATTCTGCGCGCTTCATCAAGCATTTTAAGCTGAAGCTTGGCAGGAATAACGTTATCTAATTCTTCAATGCGCTCCCATAGTGTATTCATGTTGAAGATACCGTGCACAATCGCATAGGCATCTGCAATCTCGTTTACACTCGCACCTGTCTCTTCTTGCATTCTGAATACGAAGTTAAGGCCCATATCGTTAACCATATTGTTGGTTAATTTAGTAGCGATAATTTCGCTTCTGAGGGGGTGCTGCTGCATGTGAGCTGCAAATTTCTCGCGAAGTACTTTAGGAAAGGCTTCAACTAAGAGCTTACCGTGGTAAGGGTTGTCAGTAATTTCTGGAATATTAAGCGCATCTTTAAGCACCATTTTACCATAGGCTATTAACACGCTTAGTTCAGGGCGCGTTAGTCCCTGGTCGGTTGCCACGCGATCGGAAATTTCGTCATCACTCGGTATGAACTCTAGCTCACGGTTAAGCTGCCCTTCGCGTTCGAGACCGTGGATAAAGCGAAGTTGCTCTTTAAGTTGTTTCACGCCAGCTAACTCGGTAATAGAGATAGACTGGGTTTGACGGTAACAGTCTTTCAATACAATTCTGCTAACATCGTCAGTCATATCGTAAAGTAACTTATTACGCTGCTTAAGCGTTAGCTCGCCATCATTGACCAAGCTGTTAAGCAAAATCTTAATGTTAACTTCGTTATCAGAACAATCTACACCGCCAACGTTATCAATAAAGTCCGTGTTAACGCGGCCGCCGTTTGATGCATATTCAATACGACCGAGCTGAGTTAAGCCTAAGTTGCCGCCCTCACCTACAATTTTCGCCTGGACGTCTTGGCCATTAACGCGTAGATCATCGTTTGCACGGTCACCCACTTCAGAGTGGGATTCTTTTTTACTTTTAATGTAGGTACCAATTCCACCGTTCCAAAGTAAATCAACAGGCATTTTCAGAATGTTATGAATAAGCTCGTTAGGCGTCATTGTTAATTGACGCGTTCCCAACCACTTTTTCATTTCTGGGGTCAGCTTGATTGACTTAGACGCACGACTAAATACACCACCGCCTTTGGAAATCAGTTTGCTATCGTAGTCTTCCCAGCTAAGGCTTGGATTTTCAAATAAACGTTGGCGCTCTTTGTAGCTTGCTGCCGCATCTGGGCTAGGGTCAAAGAAGATATGTAAGTGGTTAAATGCCGCAATTAACCGCGTGTGCTTTGACAGCAACATACCATTACCAAAAACATCCCCTGCCATATCACCCACGCCCACCGCGGTAAAATCTGTAGTCTGGCAATCGATACCAATTTCTCTAAAATGGCGCTTCACCGACTCCCATCCGCCGCGCGCAGTGATGCCCATTTTCTTATGGTCGTATCCAATGCTTCCACCAGAGGCGAATGCATCACCTAACCAGAAACCAAACTCCTCTGCTATGCCATTCGCAATATCAGAGAAAGTGGCGGTACCTTTGTCTGCAGCTACAACCAAATATGGGTCATCGTCGTCTAGGCGTACTACATCTTTCGGCGGAACTATCTCGCCATTAACAATGTTATCGGTAATATCTAACAAGCTTGTAATGAAAGTGCGATAACAAGCTTGCCCTTCTGCTTGAATAGCTGCTCGGCCCTCACCGACAGGCAGGTTTTTACAAACAAAACCGCCTTTCGCACCAACGGGAACAATGACTGTATTTTTAACCTGCTGCGCTTTCACTAAGCCAAGTACTTCGGTTCTGAAATCTTCTTGACGGTCAGACCAACGCAGGCCACCGCGGGCCACTTTACCACCGCGAAGGTGCACGCCCTCTACGCGTGGGCTGTATACAAAGATTTCAAACTTAGGTAACGGTAGCGGCATCTCTGGAATAAGTTCAGGCATCATTTTAAATGACACATAAGACTTTTCGTTGCCCGCATCGTCTGGCTGATAAAAATTGGTACGTAAGGTTGCCGACATCATATCCAAATAACGACGGATAATACGGTCATCATCAAGGTTACTTACATTGTCTAGCTGAGCTTTGATCGTTTCTAGTATTGCGTCTTCTTTTTTCTGGTTACGCTTTTTCTTGGGGTCGAAGCGTTGGTCAAAGAAGTCTACCAATAAACGGGCAATGTCCGGATAGTTAGACAACGTGTTTGCAATATAGTCTCGGCTAAATGAGCTGCCAGTTTGGCGCATGTATTTGGCGTATGCACGCAGCACGGTCACCTTTCGGCCTGTCATATTGGCGCCTAGTATGAGGCGGTTGAACGCATCATCTTCAAGTGTTTTGTACCACACCTTAGCAAAGGCATCTTGGAAAAGAGTTTGCGCCGCTTCCATATCAAAATGCTGACCACTTTTATGCAGCATGGTAAAGTCCATTACCCAGTTACGCTCACCTTCAGAACACGTGATTTTATAAGGACTTTCATCGATTACGCGTAACCCAAAATTCTCAAGCATGGGCAATACATCAGACAAGTGAATAGGCTCTGCACGGTGGAAAAGCTTAAGCTTAACTACCTGGCTATCAGCATCTTCTTCTTGGGGGCGATAGAACAACATATCCAAGGTGTGACTGTCGTCAAGCATCTCTAGCTTGCCGATATCAACCAGCGCTGCCGAGGGTAGATTGTGCTCCATGTAACTACGAGAGAATGCATTGTTGTATTTGCGCTCAAGCGCCTTACCCGACGCTTCGCCGTGAGCCGCTGAAATTGCTGATGCCAGTCTGTCGTTCCAGGTTTTGGTCAACTCAATAATGTTTTGCTCTATTTCCTTCACATCGAATTCCGCGTTGTTGTCGTTGACTCTAGCAATGTAATGCGTACGGGCATATACAGACTCTGAAAAGAAGGTGGTAAATTCGACTTCTTCAGTAGCGCCTAATGATGCTTTAAGTAGCGCTTGGGTTTCTTTACGCAGTTGAGTGTTATAGCGCTCTCTTGGTACAAATACCATACAGGAGAAAAAGCGGCCAAATGTGTCTTTGCGAATAAACAGACGAGATATACCACGCTCCTGCATTTGGAAAATGCCCATCACAATTTGCGCAAGTTCTTCTGCTGGGGTTTGCAGTAGTTCATCACGGGGATAGGTTTCAATTATATTCGCGAAAGCTTTGTATGCATGTGTGCCTGGCTCAAAGCCAGATAATTCACAAATACGCTTAATCTTCTCTCGTAAAATGGGTAGCTGGGTTACGCTGTTGTTATAAAATGACGCTGAATAAAGCCCTAGGAAGCGATGCTCACCTACTACCTGCCCGTCTTTGTTAAATACCTTCACGCCTACATAATCCATATAGGCTGGACGATGCACGCGAGCACGAGAATTTGTTTTGGTCAGTATCAACGGGTTTTTGCTCAATGCTTCAGCTCTTGCTGATGCCGGCAGTCTGGATAACAGACGTTCGCGGTCGTTTATTGAGTTTTTCAGAAGACCTAAGCTGGTGTCGTTTCTCGGTATCCACCTATGGTCGCCTTCAATTGCTTTGACCTCATAATAGCGATATCCCATCATGGTGAAGTTATGGTCACCTAGCCACTCGAGGTATTCCTTGGTCTGCTTTTTCGCATCTGCAGACACAGGCCAATTGTATTTCGCGTTATTTTTGATAACGTCTTGCAAGGTGCTAGTCATACCCTGCCAGTCTTCAACCGCTAAAGATACCTCATCAACCACTGAATGAAGTTCCTTAGTCAAAGCATCGATATCTTTTTTCGATGTTTGTCTGTCGACTTCAATGAAAATGACGGTCTCTTTTTTTGCGCCATCAATGGTTTGGCCGGGTTCTGCAAAAGCTTCAAGTTTGTTCGCTTTGTCGCGCTTAACGCCTATGGGACTATGAAGAAATAAATGCGCGGTAATGTTCAACCGGTTCAGCAGCATACGCACAGAGTCAACTAAGAACGGCATGTCTGACACAATAATCTCAACAATTGTATGGCTTGAGTGCCAGCCGTGTTTAGCTATTTCTGGATTGAAAACGCGAATGTAAGGCGAAGCGTATTCAAATTTTGCCAAACCATTCCATAAACTAAGTGTTGCACCATAAAGGTCGCTGTCGTTGCGATTTTCTAGGTCGTCGCTTGATATGTTTTTATACAACAGACGTCCGAATTGCTGCACAAGAGACTTCTGCTTGGTATCTACTTTTTTATCAATAAGTGCAAATACATTGTCTAGCAGTACTGAGTGTCGCTGTGAGGTGACTGTCATTTGTTAACCTTTTTTGAATGTCGTAATACCAATTCAACTTGGTATAAGTGCCGAGTACCTAACTATTTTCTCTAATAAATGGCGCTAATGAAAGCCCATTTTTAACCTTATATTAACAGCATAGATAACTATGCAGAAAACACCCAAAAAAAAGGGCCTAAAGGCCCTTTTTTATGCGTAGCTATGCAAAAATAATTTATGCATCAGGGTCGTTCTTATTCCACCACAGGAATCTAGCTAAAGCGGGCAGTACAATTATTGCGCCAAGCATGTTCACAACAAACATAAACGTTAGCAATATACCCATATCCATTTGGAACTTAAGTGAAGAGAACACCCAGGTGCTTACGCCTATAGCTAGCGTTATGCCAGTAAACAGCACTGCACTTCCGCGCTCTTTCAAAGCAGCGAAATAAGCTTCTTGAACGGTAGCACCTTTCTTCAGCATTAAGCTTTTGGTAGAAAGGATATAAATACCATAGTCCACTCCGATTCCCACGCCAAGTGCGATAACTGGTAATGTAGAAACGGTGAGGCCAATTTGCAGGTATGTCATTAGCGCTTGAGCCAACACTGACACCACATACAGCGGTATTACGACGACTAACGTGGCACGAATTGAGCGGAAACTTATTAAACACAACGCGATAACAGCACCAAATACGTAGAGCATCATTGGATCTTGTGCTGCGCTGACCGCTTCATTGGTAGCAGCCATTACGCCAACAGGACCAGAAGCAAGACTAAACTTCATATCGTCAGTTTGGTATTCATCACGGTAAGATTTAACGGCATCAACAACGCGAGAGATAGTTTCCGCCTTGTGATCTTCCATAAACAGTATGATAGGCATAACTGAACAATCGCCGTTAAGCAGCCCAGACGAGGTAGGTACGCGAGAAATAGCCTGAACTAACGTCTGTTGATTGCGCGGAAGAACTTGCCATTTAACATTCCCTTCGTTGTAACCGGCATTCACAATTTTGGCTACTGATGCAAGAGATACCGCAGACTGGACGCCTTGTACGTTCTCCATTTTCCATTGGAAGTCGTCCATGGCTTTCATCACACTGTGCGAGGTACAAGCTTCAGGCGTAGTCTCTACAAGTATAGAGATATAATCCACCGTAACTTCGTATTTATCAGTGATTAAAAAGGTGTCTTCGTTGTAACGAGAAGTTTCGTGTAGCGCTGGTGCGCCGGCGTGCAAGTCCCCTATCTTCATGTTTTGTGCTTGGAAATGACCGAGCACGAACAAAATAGCGGTGACAATTAGAATAAACGCGGCTGGCTTTTTACGTGAACACGCCGCAATTACTTCCCAGAATTTAGAATTTGCGTTTTCCTTACCTGCGAATTTCTCTACATACTTCTGGTCTAACTTTAAGAAACTCATTAGAACAGGAAGTAATAAAAGATTGGTCAGTATAATTACCGCAACACCCATACTCGCTGTTATTGCTAGCTCGCGAATAATACCAATATCAATGACCAGTAGCGTCATAAAACCTACAGTATCTGATAATAAGGCTATTCCGCCTGGAACTAATAGGTTTCTAAACGCAGCCATAGACGCCCGTTTAGCGCCAATACCTGTCACCGCTTGCTTTTCTACCGCGTTAATCATTTGAACGCCGTGGCTCACACCGATGGCAAATACAAGGAAAGGCACTAGAATTGACATAGGGTCCATGCCAAAACCAATGGAAGTCAAAAGTCCAAGCTGCCAGATGACGGCGATAATTGAACATAGCAATGGCAACACGGTAAGCATGAGGCTTCGAGAGAAGAAGTACACCATAACGGCCGTAATTGCGATAGCAATAGCGAAAAACAGTAGTACATCTTTAGCGCCATCGGCCACGTCGCCAATCATTTTCGCAAACCCAATAATATGGACAGACGTATTTTCGTTTTCGTATTGACCGCGAAGCTGTTCTTCAAGCTCTGCTGCTAACGCAAGGGTATCAAGCGGCTCTCCCGTTTGAGGGTCAATGTCTAGCAACTGCGCGGTTACCATTGCACAGCTGTAGTCACTTGAAACCTGTCTACCAACGATGTTCGCTTTTTCTACGTTCGCAGCCACGAGCTCTAAAGCTTCAGGGTTTGACGAGTCAAAGTCGGCTGGGATAACAGGCCCGCCAGCAAAACCACCTTCCACAATTTCAGTGAAGCGTGTAGACGGAGAGAATAGTGAAATTACCAAAGAACGGTTTACGCCATTTATGAAGAAAAGCTGGTCGTGAACATTCTTTAACGTATCGAAGAAATTTTGATTATAAATATTATCGTTTTTATCACATACTGAAACTAAGATGTTGTTGGCCCCACCAAAATCTTGGCGGTGCTCAATATACGTTTTCATGTACTCGTGATTAAGCGGAATATTTTTTTCGAAACCTGCGTCTAGGCGCATTTGTGAGGCTTGGTAACCTAGAAAAACCGTTGCAATGGCAAACAGTGCCACCACAATTTTGCGGTTACCAAACACTAATTTTTCAAGAAAATGGGTCATTGTTTTTATACTGCCCTATTTTAAATTCAACGTTTTAATGCCATTTGCAGTAACAGCAATGCTGGTACCGTCAAACTCGGTGGCGTTTAAAATCGCGGCTTTATCTTTTATTTGTGACACGGAGATGCCGTCGTCACTTTGACAATTGGATGGATTGGCATAAGGATCACGCGTACTGGTAGGTAGCGGGCGTTGTGCACTTACCATCATGCCGTTGTTACCCAAAGCATAAACCTGTGATTCTGATTCAATTAAAATTGAATTAAGGGTGCTAGTTGAACAGGTTTGCACGTATTCCCATTCCCCTTGATCTCTGTTTACGAAAATATTCCCACGAAGACCTACTGCAAGTACCGTGTTTTCATCCAGTGGCTTGATGTCGAAGAAAGAGCCTGTGTAGTCGACGTAATAACGTTCCCAAGACTGACCTTTATCAACACTCTTGGCCAAAAGTCCCGCTTCACCCGCTAGGTAAAGCGTATCACCATCAAGGGTTACACGATTTAAGTGGGGCAGAATAGATTCTAGTTCTTGTTGATAGAATGCTTCATCTTCCTCGCGGATTTCTTCAAGGTACTCTTGGTCAAGAGGGTCTAACAAGCTCGCGTGACGTTCTGCACTCCAGGTGTTCCCACCGTCTGTAGTACGATAAAACAGGCCGTAAGCGCCTGTAGCAATGCCTTGCTTATCATTGAAGAACAATACATCTAAAAATGGGCGTTGAAGTTCGGGTTGATAATTTTGTATCTCCCATGTTTCGCCCCTATCTGAAGAATGAAGAATGACAGCGTCGTGACCTACTGCCCATATTTTTTCGCCTACAACCGTGGTTGCGGTGAGCGTTGATTGAGTTGGCACCGTTTTTTGATGAAAAGTTTTGCCATCTTCCGACACTAATACGTGACCGCGTTCACCGACAATAACGACAAATGAATCAGCGTCTATGTCCAAAAGAACTGATTGCTCAACCAATGGTGCCATAAATGCTTCTTCGGCAAGTGCAGCTGTAGAGTAATTAGCTGCGAATGTGGCGGCAATGCACGCTGCAATGGTTTTTTTCATAATTAACCATTCCCCCTATTTATAATTGTCTGTATACAAAAACGGCTGGCAATTGCCAACCGTTTGTTGTGTAAGGTGATTAGCGCTTACCTTCTCGTCGTAACGCCTGAGGCGTGAATTCCACATCTCGAGGGCGTACGGTGAAGTCGTACATTTGCTCTTCGTTGTCTAAGCCAATGGCCAAATAACGACGAGAGTTTAAGTCGTAGTACGCATCAAGCGTCGACCATTGCGTAGGAACTTCATAGTAGTTAACACCATAAGCTACACCAACGCGGTAAAGTTCGCCACGATTATCATACATATCAGCGACTTGAATTTGCCAGCTATCTTCATCAATGAAGAATACGCGTTTTTGATAAATGTGACGGAAACCTTCTTTCAACGTAGCTTCAACTACCCAAACACGGTGCTTTTCCCAACGCGTTAAATCTGGATTAACGTGATTTGGCTTTAATATTTCGTCGTATGAAGCACTGTCTGAATGTAGTGCATAGTTGTTGTATGCGACAAACATTTCCTGTTTACCAACAAGCTTCCAATCGTAACGATTAGGAGAACCGTTGAACATGTCGAAATCATCAGTAGTGCGCAGGCCGTCAGCTGCTGTTCCTGGCGTATCGTAAGCGATGTTAGGTGCTAAGCGAACACGACGCTGACCAGTGTTATACGTCCAAGCTTTACGCGGCTCTTTAACCTGATCTACTGTCTCGTGAACAAGTAACGCCGTACCTGCTAGACGAGCTGGCTTAGTGACTTTTTGCTTAAACATAAACAGAATATTTTCATCTGTTAGCTTTTCAGGTGTAGCACCTTCTTCAGCATATTTAATCAATAACTGCTCATCAAAACCGATTACGTTGTAATCACCACCTGTAGTAACCGCTGCTTGTCCACCGTTACGCTGAACCGCTGCTCCGCGATAACGAAGAATATGGTTCCAAATTGCTTCAAGACCGTTTTGTGGTATTGGAAATGGGATGCCCAAAACTGCACCTTTAAGACCATTACCGTCGTCGAGAAGCTCAGCGCGAGTAGCGTTTACCTTAGTCGCATCATAAATAGCCTGTGGGTTAGACGCAGAGCGGCGGGTTGGGTAAACCGGCATACGGAAAGTTTCTGGGTAAGCCTCGAAAAGCTTCTTCTGGCCTTCAGATAAGAATTCCGCGTACTCTTTATAGTTCTGTGCTGTTATCTCGAACAAAACCTTGTCTTCTGGGTAAGGGTCTGGATGGTGGTCACCCACACTGTACCCAGCAGGCGCAGTCGTAATACCGCCAGTCCAAGCAGGGATACTGCCATCAGCATTACCCGCTTTTTCACCGCCGAGGGGCGTAAGTTCATTACCCAATTTGTTTGCGTCTGCATCAGACACTTTAGCCATAACGCTTGCACCAGATAAAGCCAGTGACAAGGCGGCTGCAATAATTCCTACTTTTCTAATCATAAAAACCACTCTTAGATTGCGTATTTGATGTTAAATGAAATGAAGTCTCTGTCAGATAGCGCATTAGTTGTACCAATGCCGCCCCAGAACGCACTGTAAGACGCCGTTGCAGACCATTTACTTAAATAATCGAACGTGAAAGAAAGTGCAGCAGACTTAACATCTTCTGTAAAAAGGAATAATGGATCTGGCGTAGTACCCTCAACGTCATGGGAGAAAGTACCGCGAACTCGAAGGTTCATGCCAGCGAATATTGAGTTGTAGTCAGCAACCGCCAATAAGCGATAGCCCCACGCATCGTCAGTTGCAAACGGGTTAGTTTCTGGACCATCCGAAAGCCCTTGATGTAGACCTTCACGGTAGTTACCGTTAATAGGCTCAAGTGATGGTGTACGAGCAGTACCCGGTGCATTTAAGCGAATAACGTCTGGATCTGGCATGTCGACAACGTTTACATAACCTACTTCACCTAGAAGTACGAAGTTGTCAGAGCCAAATTTAGGACCGAATACATGTGACGCGGTAAATTGCATTTGCCACGTATCAGAGAAGAGGAAACCTTCTGCTGTCTCACCTGGACCTACAGCACGGCCAATATTATTTAGCTGTGAGATTCCTTCAAGGTCTGGACGTAAGCCTGCGTTAGCTAACTGCTCAGGCATACCCATGTAAAGCAACTCTACATCATCTATTTGAAGTGGCTCATCTACACGATAAGCAAATTCACCTGCAAGAGCCGTAGTACCAATGTTGGTGTTGAAACTCATACCGTAAAGTTTGATGTCTTCTGGATAGTAGAATTCAGACTGCGTGAACGCTCCTAACTCTGTAATATTATCTCGAGTCACCGTGTTAGTGGCTAGGAACGCTAGGTCTGCGCCTATACCTTCATCAGTGAAGTCAGACGTTTTACCCGAGATAAGAGGTCTTTGACTATGATAATTGATGTGGTAGAAACTAAATTCTGTTTCATTCAAATTCTCAGCAAACCACGTTAAGCGCAAGCCATATTGGCCTTGGTCGTCTGCATCGTTATGCGCCTCATCAGAGAAGCCACGAATAGCAACTTTTGTCGGGTAAGCGAGATAAGCTTGAGAGATATCTGCAGCATCAGCGCCTGAACGTAGTAAATCACCGTAACCATTTAAAGCAGTTAATAAGTGATCTAGGTCAATATCTGGATTACCACTAAAGCCTAACTGAATATTCTGGCGTTGACCGCCCTCACCTGCGAAGTCGTTACCGGCGAAGTAGCTGCCTGACACAGGAAGCCAGCTGCGTTGCCACTCATACTGATAGTAACCTGAAATACTTACCGTATCAGTTAGACCTAAAGACGCATAAACCATACCTACCGGTAGGAATACTTCTTTTAGTTCGGCACCTGGTGCACGAGCACGCGTTACATCCACAGGGTTTGTTGTGTTGATACCATGCTGGATGAAGGTACTTTCACCCCAGCTGATTACCTGGCGACCTACGCGAAGGGTAAGCGGCTTGTCACCAATCCACCAGTCGCCATAAAAGAACGCATCATACAAACGAACATCTGTACATAATAGGTCTTCCGCCTCTGGGTCTTGACAAAGATCGTATTGGTTGCCTGTTATTGGGTTAGAGTAAGGACGGTCACCATCCATTTGCTCAAAATCATAGAACCAGAATCCGCGAGCGAAGAAACCATAGTCGCCGAAGTTAATATCTAATTCATGTGTGCCTGAAACTTGCGTTGCGAACGCATCGCCTGGATCGTGCGCTAGGTTACCGAGGTCACCATTCGTTGAATACGCTCCATCAGCTAAACCCCACACATCGCCGCTTGGGTATAAAGGGTTGAAAGCTGCGTGATAACCGCTCCAGTCAAACTGAGGATGGTTACTATTACCAATAAGGTCGTAATCTCTTGCCTCTGTTCGAATACTTGTAGCTAATGTAAATGTCGAATCTAAAGAAATATTTACATCACCTACTTGCCAATTTGCAGCATGTACTGGTACTGCAGCAGCACCTAGCAGAGAGAGAACTCCCGCTGCTACCGGTGATATCTTAAAAGCGCTAGGCCCGTTTTTCATATTTTTATACTCCCAAGTCGATGTGACTTAATACGTGACATCATGACCAACCATAACGATTAACAAAATCATTACATCATTTTGCCATAACCGCAAGAACTAATCCTACCAGTTAACAAAATTTACAACATTAGTCGTATCAAATAGTTATTGCTTTATTGTGAGTATAAAAGGCATTTATAAACTTGCAGGAAAATTGTACAAGTTTTAACGAGAAATTATCTTTTTATCATTAAGTAGCTTTTTAAGAGTGTAATGTACTTGTGAAAATCTTGAACCCAAGATACACAGGGAGTTGAAGTATTGCGTAAGGAATAGCTCTGGAAAAAATAAAAAGGCTCTATCCGAGCCTTTCAAAAGATTTTATTTTTTTATTAGCGTCAATGACCATTCTGAACCGGCCTTTAATACCGTCTGATGTGATAAATTGGCGTAGCCGATTGGTCGGTACTTGTACGCTTAAACCTGACTCACTCACCATGACCACATCTGGCATAGTAGGGACATAAAGCACCTCACATTGTTTGTAAGGTGCGTTTATTGAAAAGTAAAAAACTGCGTCTGTAGCGTTAACGCTTTTCATAAGCAAGGCTTTTACTTACTTTTTCAAACAAGTCTTTACTCAGGCCCTTGTGGTTAAGTAGACGGCCAAGCTGCTGCTTCATATGAACCTGGTGTTCGCTAGCGAAACCCTGCCACTGGGTTAACGGTGTTGCTATACGAGCGGCAACTTGAGGGTTAACCGCATCAAGCTTGAGCAGATAGTCAGTTACAAACTTATAACCGCTACCATCTTCGGCATGGAACCTTTCGCTGTTATAGAACGCAAAACTACCGATAACAGAGCGAACACGGTTTGGGTTGCTCATTGCAAACTGCGGGTGCTCACATAGCATCGTGATAGTAGCAAAGATATCGTCGCGATTTTGCGTTGCATGAAGCGCAAACCATTTGTCTAGAACCAGAGGATCGTGTTTCCACGTTTGTTCAAATCGAGCCATCAAACTATCGAACGTGCTTGCAGTGCAGTGTTGCGCACTTCTAAGTGCCCCTAGTGTATCGGTCATATTATCTGCATTATCAAATTGCGACACGATAAGGTCTTCGTATTGAGGCAACCGTGCTAAATGCGCGAGCACCACATTTTTACATCGGCGCTGATTGATTGCATCTTGCGTATAGCTGTACGCGCTATGTTCAATGTTGTTAAATACTGCTAATAGTTCTTGCTCAAGCGCTCGGGAAAACTGCTCAGAAAATGCCTTTCTTGCCATCGAAAGCGAAGGAACGGCGATATTGCTGCGACTTTGACACAAGGTTTCAAAAGAAGGAATAACGAGACATTCGCCAAGCAGTTCCAGATTATTCTGCTCTTGAGCTATTGCTTGTTTAACGCCGTTCCAAATATCGTTACTGATGGCAGAGCCTGGAGATTCCTCCAACTGCTTTATACAGCGGTCATACAATGCTTGCATTGCGTCCCAGCGATTGAACGGATCTTTTGCGTGTTTGAAAATAGTAAGTAAAGATTCTGTATCTAGCGGATTTTCTACTTTTGCTGGCGCCGAAAAGTTACCTAATACTACCGGTGTTAAATCAGTACTTTTAGCATCTACAGTTAGACGCAAAGACGCATCTTTTAAGATAACCATACCATCATCAATAAGCGATTCGTTGTCAGTGTAGGTATTACCCTCTTTATCGATTATCTCAATATTCACTGGGATATACAGTGGAAGCTTTTCACTTTGGTCTGAAGTAGCGGGCGTGTGTTGCGTCAAAGTAAAGGTATGATTAACGGTGTCGTTACCCGTAGCTTCCGTACTGTGTTTAACGGAAATCACAGGGGTACCGGATTGGCTGTACCAACGCGTAAACTGAGTTAAATCTAAATCAGTCGCTGACTGCATGGCTGAAATAAAGTCGTCACACGTGACCGCTTGACCATCGTGTCTTCTGAAGTACTCATCCATCCCTCGTCTGAACCTATCAGGTCCAAGCAATGTGTGGAACATACGAATAACTTCTGCACCTTTGTCATAAACTGTTACCGTGTAGAAGTTATTCATTTCAATCACTTCTTCAGGGCGAATGGGGTGACTCATTGCGCTGGCATCTTCAGCGAACTGATGCTCTCGCATTACGCGAACATGCTTTATACGGTTACTTAGCGCCGAGGTCATATCAGCGCTAAACTGTTGGTCTCTGAATACTGTAAGCCCTTCTTTGAGGCTTAGTTGGAACCAATCGCGACAAGTAACACGGTTACCCGTCCAATTGTGGAAATACTCGTGTGCAATAACAGACTCTACATTAAAGAAGTCATCGTCAGTCGCACTTTTCTGGTCAGCTAAAACAAATTTACTATTAAATACGTTTAAACCTTTATTTTCCATCGCTCCCATGTTGAAGAAGTCGACGGCAACAATCATGTAAATATCTAAATCGTATTCTAGCCCAAAAACATCTTCGTCCCATTTCATTGCGCGTTTAAGAGACTCTAAAGCGAATACGCCCTGGGATTTTTTGCCTTTGTCGACATACAACTCTAGCGCAACTTCTTTACCGCTTGTCGTTGTGTAGCTATCGGTTAGTAAATCGAAATCACCGGCAACCAATGCAAAAAGGTAACAAGGTTTGGGATGCGGGTCGTGCCATTTCACGAAATGGGTGTTTTCATCGATATCCCCTTTGTCTACCGGATTGCCGTTGGCAAGTAGCATAGGCACTGATTTATCAGCAATGACAGTAACCGTGTAAACAGACAAAACGTCAGGGCGGTCCATAAAATAGGTAATTCGGCGAAACCCTTCTGCTTCACACTGCGTGCAATAAGCACCGGCCGATAAATACAAGCCTTCTAGCGCTTTATTTTGTTCAGGCGCAATGGTGTTAGTAATTTCTAAGACAAATTCATCGAGATGAGTGGCAATGCTTAACGACGTATCCGAAACCGAATATTCGTCACCAGATAAAGCATTACCGTTAATAGCAATAGCGTTAAGCGACAAGTTATCGCCATCAAGAATTAAAGGGTCGTTATGCTTTCCATTACGAGTGACGGATAATGTACTGATAACCTGAGTTTTCGTTGGATGTAGCGTAATATGTAGGTCAACTGTCGCTATTGAAAAAGCGGGCGGCAGATAATCCGCCCGGCGTTTAGCTTGAACTGACATAGATCCTCCTAAAAGAAAGCCTACGTGGGTTTATTTGGAACGTTTGGTTAAACCGTTTCTTTACTGTTAACTTCAACGTGTGGTGGTGTAATACGTAGAATCTTAATACCTAAATACGCGTACACAACAGCAAGGATCGGGTTGATTACGTTAAAGAATGCATAGAATACATAATCAAATGGGTTTACCAATAAAACACTGTGCATGTAGGCACCACAGGTGTTCCAAGGAATGAGCGGAGATGTAAGTGTTCCACCGTCTTCAAGACTACGAGAAAGGTTAAGCTGATCTAACCCTCGTTTTTTAAATTCTTCTTTGTACATACGGCCTGGCATAACGATAGAAATATACTGATCTGCCGTTACAAGGTTAGTTCCAAAACACGTAAGAATGGTTCGACTTACCATATCACCCGCTGACTTAGCGCCAATTAATATGGCAGACACAGCACGTTTTAACAAACCTACACGCTCAAGTACGGCTCCGAACGACATAGCACAAATAATAAGCCATATTGTATTTAGCATAGATGACATGCCGCCGCGAGACAGCAAGCTATTCAAATTTTCGTCTGGCGTAGAAAAGCTCACCCCATCAAATAGCGCTGTCCACACAACTTTTAGCGCGCCAATGTTTGCTGAGTCATCGCTACTTGCCATGGATGTAACCACATCCCACTGAAACACAACGGCCCAAACGCCCCCTAACAAAGCGCCAATGAAAACCGCAGGGAAAGCGGGCATTTTCTTAATTGCTAAAGTAAGTAGAACGACAAGAGGTATTAATAAATGCCACCCCAAGTCAAAAGAGTCATTAAGCAATAGCTGCATTTGTTCAATACGCTCTGCTTTAGCTTCACCTACTTCGCTAAAACCAAGGACAGTGAATAATACAAGGGCAATGACAAAGCTTGGAATGGTCGTCCACAGCATATAGCGGATATGCTCGAACAAATCGGTCCCCGCAACAGCCGGTGCTAAATTTGTAGTTTCAGATAATGGCGAAATTTTGTCGCCAAAGTACGCACCAGATACTACAGCGCCAGCGGTAATCGCAGCAGACATTTCCATACCCGCTGAAACCCCCATTAACGCCACACCTACCGTTGCTGCAGTAGTCCAAGAACTACCAATACTCATAGCAACTACCGCACAGATTAAGCATGCAGCAGCGTAGAAAAACGAAGGGTTAAGTAACTCTAACCCAAAATAAATAAGCGTAGGCACGGTGCCGGCAAGCATCCATGTACCAATGAGTGAGCCTACGGCTAACAATATTAAACAGGCACCCAGAGACATGGAAATTCCATCTACGATCCCCTTCTCTATCGTTTTCCAGCTGTACCCATTTTTCATGCCAATAATAGCAGCTAAGCCCATTGCCAAAAGCAACGCAATTTGGTTTGGACCATATGAAGAATTATCCGCAAACAGGTAAACTGCACTTCCCATCATGATCACTAGCGCAAGAATAGGAAGTATTGCATCGAGTAGTGACGGCGTTTTTATCTCTTTATTCGTCATTGTCGTTTTTAAAAACCTTTTTTATTGTATTTATAACGCGTTAATTGTGCTGTTTGCTGCAACTTATGGCGCTTTAAAACACTGAGCGATAGAACATTAGCGCGATGATGACTGGGCATACAAAGCGCACATACCAAGGCCAGATTTTCCAGAAAATACTGTGTTCAGCATACTGATCACCTTGCTTAAGCTCTTCGAGTATTGCGTCTCTACGCCATACCCAACCAGCAAAAATACATAACGCTAGTCCAAGAAGTGGCTGGCTGTACTCTGTAGTTAGAGCGATTACAAGGCCAAACAAGGTTTCAAAATTTAAAATGATGACGCAACTTAATAAGAAGATAATCGAGGCCATCAGCACTACTGCTTTTTTACGCTGAAGACCTTTGCTCTCAACCATAAAGGCAACCGGTACTTCTAACATCGAGATGGAAGAAGTTACTGCCGCAATTGCCATTAAAGCGAAAAAGGTAAAAGCAACGAAAAGCCCCACTGTTCCTATGGTGTCAAAAAGAGCAGGTAGTACTTTGAAAATGAGCGTATCGCCTTGAATTAACGCACCTTCTGGCGTAAAAATCTCAACGCCATTATTCAGTGCAACATACATAGCTGGAATAATAAGCATACCAGCAATCACGGCTACACCTATATCGACTAGCGCAACGGAAGCGCCAATGCTTGGTAAGTTTTCATTTTTACTAAGGTAGGAGCCGTAGACCAGCATGGTCCCTACGCCTAAAGACATCGAGAAAAACGCTTGTCCCATAGCGTTAATCAATAGTTCTGGGTCTAAAACGCGAGAGAAGTCAGGCACTAAATAAGCTGACCACCCTTCTACAGCGCCTGGCTGTAAGCTCACATAAACAATCAATGCAAGAATGAGAATAACTAATGTAGGCATCAGTCGTACTGACCACTTCTCAATGCCTGACTTAACACCGCCAACAACGATAAATGCAGTTAAACTCATGAATAAAAAACAGAAAATAACGTTACGCGTAACTGATGAGGTAAGTAACCAGTCGCTTGCACTTGTTAATCCAACTAAGCTAACTGCAGCATCGGCAAAGTAAACGAGCATCCACCCACCTACAATTGCGTAAAAAGCAAGGATAAGAGATACGGTAACGCAGCCCCATATACCGGTAAGTCTCCCAGCGAAATTACCCGATATTTTGCCCAATGCGTCAACCATATTTGAACGAGAACTGCGTCCAATGATAAGTTCAGCCATAAGAACTGGGTATGCGAGTACAAACGCTAGCAGTAAGTACACGAGAACAAACGCAGCCCCTCCGTTACTCGCTACTTTTGTGGGAAAACCCCAAATATTGCCGAGTCCAACTGCTGAGCCTGCCGCTGCTAGCACGAACCCTATTCGAGAGGAAAATTCGCCTCTGATAGCCATGTTATTTCCCTTTATTATTGTTTTATTTGTTTATTTATAGACACAAAAAAAGGGCTGGCCCTAGACCAGCCCTTTTCTCTAATCATTTAATTTCTTGTGATAGCGTAACGGCCTGTTTCAATCATATCGAACGTGATGTTGGCTGCTTCATCCAAGAATGGATCTAATTCTTCCATATCTTCAGGTAAGTCGTCCAATGATGTGACAGTTTCCATTCCCATTCGCTGTAAACGTTCGTTAGCACGTGCAAGAGACTTCTCTTCCGCCTCTTTCTTCTCTGCTTCACGCACAGACTTCACCAATGAAATGAAGTTTTTATCTTTGTTTTCTTTATATTCTTTAATATCATCATAAATATAAGAAAACTCTGGGTTTTGTAGAATACGTTTGTTGTGTTTGGCTGTTAATACATCTAATGCGGCGGTACCGTCAGCAAACGTCGTGTAGTTTGCACGATTTATACTATCCCAAGGCAATGCGTTTTCAGCTTGTGCCTCGCCCCACTCTGATGGCTCTACAGCAGAGGGATAAAGGATATCTGGAATAACGCCCTTATGCTGAGTACTTCCGCCGTCAATACGATAGAACTTAGCAATAGTGAACTGAACACTGCCAAGAGGATTATCGTAAAGGTCATAAATCTTGCCTAAACCGCGGTGTTGTTGAACCGTGCCTTTACCGAAGGTTTGCTCGCCAACAATGAGTGCGCGGTTATAATCTTGCATAGCTGCTGCGAAAATTTCAGATGCAGATGCACTGTAACGATCAACTAATACTGTCAGTGGACCATCGTAGGCGACCTCACCGTCAGTATCACGGTTTACGCTTACTTTGCTTTGACCATAGCGAATTTGAACTACCGGGCCTTTTTCTATAAATAAACCAGTTAACAATGTGGCCTCGGTAAGTGAGCCACCACCGTTGCCGCGTAAATCAACAATCACGCCTTTCACGTTTTGTGCTTTCAAGCTTTCTATTTCTTTTGCAACATCCATACTTAGATTGTTGTAAAAGCTTGGAATGGTGATTACACCTAAAGGTTCGCCTGAGTGCGGACCTGTTTCAGGTACATATACTTCAGACTTAGCGGCGCGATCTTCAAGTTTAATTTTATCGCGAGTAAGACTAACCACCGAAGTAGTTTTAGATTCAGAAGCGCCTTTTTCAACTTGTAAGCGGACAGTGCTTCCTTTCGGGCCTTTGATAAGTTCAACAACCTCGTCTAGTCGCCATCCAATAACGTCTACAAATTCTTCATCGTCTTGCGCCACGCCAACAATTTTATCTTCAGGCTTTATTGCGCCCGATTCGTCCGCTGGACCGCCTGGCACTACACTTTTTATAACTGTGTAGTCATCTTCGCTTTGTAATACAGCGCCGATTCCTTCAAACGACAAGTTCATGTCCATTTGGAAACGTTCAGCGTTTCGCGGAGATAAATAACTAGTGTGAGCTTCTATGGTCCGTGCAAACGCATTCATCGCCGTTTGGAACACGTCTTCACTTTTTGCTTGCTTAGTACGTTTAATCGCTCGCGTGTAACGTTTGGTAAGCAGCTCTTTAGCTTCTTCCCACGTTTTGTCTGCAAGTATCAAATTCAACGCATCATACTTAACCCGTTGACGCCAGATTTCATCAAGCTCAGCTTTACTTGCAGGCCAATCTGCGTCTTCTCTATCGTAAAAGAATTTATCGCCTTCTTTTTCGAAATCGAATGGCCCTTTTTCTAACAATGATAATGCAAACTCATAACGTTCAATGCGGCGCTTGGCACTTACGTTATACATATCATAGGCAACTGAAAGGTTACCTTTACTCAGCGCATCATCGAACACGGTGCGGTATTTTTCAAAACCTACCACGTCAGACAATAACAATACTTGCTTGTTGTGATCTAAAGTATCGATAAAGCGCTGATAAACTCGAGCAGAGAGCGCGTCATCCAACGATATTTCCTTATAATGCGCCCTTGTAAAAAGTGCGCTTACTCGCTTAGCGGCAACACTGTGTTGAGATTCCTGCTGTAAAATAGGAAGCTCGTCTACCTCTGGTGTTGACGTAACGGCACCAGCACCTACCCCTACGGTAAGAAAAGCACTGGCGATGGAAATTCGAAGGATGTCTCTCATATTTTACGACCTCTTGGAGCGTGCCAAACGTAAAGCGTCTGCGTTTACTTTAACCACCATGCCTGAGTCTAATTGAACGTGGATGCCATCTTTAGCAACTTCGGTAATTACTGCTGGCATAGGTGCTTTACCTAATTTAACGGTAACTTGCGTACCTTGCTGTAAATCGCTGTCTGTCAATTTCGCAGGTGGTGTATTGTTTGGTCTGTTATTTTTCGGTTTAGTTCCGCGCTTACTATCAGCATGGTCCGAATTTGCAGATTTTTCACCTTTTGGGCGATTAAATTGACGTTTGTCTTTACGCTTAGGCTGTTGTGCAAGCTTAGCTTTGCGCTTTTCAGCGGCTTTTGCTTTGCTTTCCTCAAGCTGCTGTTGCGCGTGATCAGCATGTTCTTTTTCAATCGCATCGCCTTCAACGCCGTCAAGATCTACACGGTTTGCACCTTCTTTGATGCTATAAAGATAGCGCCAGCTGTTGGTGTAATGACGTAATGTAGAACGAAGAAGTGTCTTGCTAACGCGTTCCTCTTCTTCTAAACGAGTGGCAAGATCTTGAAAAATACCGATCTTAAGTGGGCGGGCCTCGCCTTCAATGCTAAAACATTTCGGAAAGGTCTCTGCAAGGAAAGCTATCACTTCCTTACTGTTAGTAAACTTCTCTGGTGATTCCATTAACTTTCTAAATTATTCAGGAGATTTCATCGTTACTTGCATCATCCCAAGTTGCCAGCGTGTGGTCAACCCAATCAAGCAATTCGTCGTCATCTATTTCTAATAAATGCTTATCTTGTTGCCAAGATTCCCATGCGTAGTGCAAAATTTGCTCTAAACGCTGTGTTTCAATATCTTCTTCGGCATTGTCATAAACCGCGTGAAGAATGAAGTTTAAACGTTCAGATGCCTCATCCGGGTCATCATGAAAGTCTTCCATATCTTCAAATGTGGATAAAACAACGTGTATATCGACACTGGATTTCATAATTATTTCTGCGAATCCATGAGAATTTGAGCAATTTCGACGAGCCCTTTTTCGTCTTCTTCGTTAAAACGTTCAAAAACAGGGCTGTCGATATCAAGTACGCCGATAAGCTTATCATTGAGTACAAGTGGAACAACAATTTCAGAATTAGACGCGGCATCACAAGCAATGTGTCCTTCAAACTGATGAACATCTGCTATACGCTGAACGGTTTTGGTACTTGCACTTGTACCGCAAACGCCTTTTCCTAGGGGAATGCGAATACAAGCGGGCTGACCTTGAAATGGCCCAAGTACCAATTGCTCTTCTTTAAAAAGATAAAAGCCTGCCCAATTAACCTCTTCGAGGTTATTGAAAAGCAGCGCACTGATGTTAGCCATATTGGCAATAAGATCATGCTCACCAGAAACCAAGCTCTTTGCTTGGGCGACTAACCGGCTGTACTGTTGTTCTTTCAAACGATTTTCCTGCTATTGAACAATATTAAAAGACACATTAATCCGCGCTTCTACACGCTCTTGACCAGGTAAAGACATAGACATGTCTTTGGCAAAAGCTTCAGCACGCATTACTGGAATCGGCATATTGCCACCAGATTCTGAGATTGCAACTACTTCACCTACTTCTACCCCTAATTCTTTCGCCAACAGGTGGGCGCGTTGCTTTGCGTCTTTCACTGCAGCAATAAGTGCTTTTTGGTATGCATCGCCTTCACCAATAGTAATAAAGTTAAACTGTTGGATACGGTCAACACCACGTTTTAACACGCCATCTAGCACTTTATCGTAGGTATCTAGTTTAGTTGAGGTGACTGTGATGTCCCGAGACAGGGTGAAACCTTCTTGCTGTCGCCCTTGTGGTGTATTGGTATAACGAGGTTGTAGGCGTACTTGCATACTTTGAATATGCTTTTCATCTATACCTTGATTGAGCAGAAACTTAACGATAGAACGCAAGTCTGCATCTAGTTGTGTATTAAGTTTTCCTACCGTCGCCCCTTCTTCTTCAACAACCAACTTCACTGAGTAGGCATTTGGTGTCACTTCTACAGCGCCTACGCCTTGTACATTTATTACTGCTTCTTGCGCTGCTTGAGCAAGCATTGGGGCGGACAATGTGATTATTGCTGAAGCCCAAAGCGACCTTCTCAACGTATTTGGTTTAGCTTGCTTAAATAATTTCATAATGATTCCTTTTCAGATGTCATGTTTTATCACTTTGTCTTTGAGAATAAATGTACATGGCTGAATAGTGTATGATTGTATTCGATGCAGGAAATATTAGCACTGAACCGTAAGTTGAAGAGTTACAACTTCGTCGAGCAGCGTTATTTATAAGGTAAGCCCCTTGTTAACGATAGAAAACAGGGGCTGCTAATTGGGATAATTTCACAAGATGAAAGTTAGAAAGCCAACACATTCAACAATTTGTTTCTCTGAGCATGTTGGCGATCATTAGACATTAAGTAAAAGTAGACGCTTTGGGTGTGGATACCCTGGTTTATTTCAGTACGCTACTATTTTAATGCGCTGCTATTTTAATGCGCTACGCAGCGCTGCTAAACAGTGGTCTATATTGCGTGGTTTACACGCATAACCCATTAGCCCGATACGCCATACTTTTCCTGCATGTTCGCCCAGCCCAGCACCTATTTCTAAATTGAAATCTTCAAGTAGTTGCTTTCGAACAACTGCATCATCCACACCGTCTGGTATTTTGACAACATTTAACTGAGGTAAGCGATAAGCACTGTCTACGGTTAGCTCTAAACCAAGGTCACTTAAACCTTGCGCAAGTTTTTCGTGACCTGAAGCATGTCGCTGCCACGCATTTTCTAACCCTTCTTCTTTTAATATTAGAAGTGATTCGTACATCGCATACATGCTGTTAACGGGCGCGGTATGATGGTACGCACGTTTTGCGCCTTGGCCCCAGTAACCGACAATCAGATTCATGTCTAAAAACCAGCTCTGCACTTTTGTTTTTCTGTTTTGAATGACATGAACTGCTTTATCACTAAAAGAAACTGGCGATATACCCGGCACGCAACTTAAGCATTTTTGTGAGCCTGAATAAATAGCATCGATACCCCACCCATCAACATCTAACTCAATGCCGCCTAACGAAGTAACCGCGTCGACAATACTTAAACAATCATATTTTTTGGCTAGTTCACACAGTGCTTTGGCTTCATTACGCACACCCGTTGATGTTTCTGCATGAACAAAGGCAAGTATTTTAATATCGGGGTTGGCTTTTAGGGCATCCTCAACGGCATTGAGATCAGTTTGCTCACCCCACGTATTATTAATGGTAATAGCTTCACCACCGCATCGTTCAACATTTTCGACCATGCGGTTACCAAAAACGCCGTTAATGCATACAAGTACCTTATCACCTGGTTCTACCAAGTTAACAAAACACGCTTCCATACCCGCAGAGCCTGGGGCAGAAATAGGCATAGTAAGAGCATTTACGGTTTTAAATGCATATTGTAAAAGCTGTTTAGTTTGGTCCATTAACTCAATGAATAGTGGATCTAAGTGGCCCAGAGTAGGTCTGGCCATGGCGTTGAGTATTCTTGGGTTAACGTCGGATGGTCCTGGTCCCATCAAGGTACGCTCAGGTGGTATAAAAGTAGAAAACGATTGCATAATCCATCCTTATTGTTTGTGAGGGCCAATTATTATAGTAAGTGTCGTGCGTAAATGAGTACAACCTATGCCGCCATACTACAAGTTTGGCAAAAAGGAACAACCGTCTGTTTTGAACATAAACAACATGAATGAGCGCTGCATAAAACATTCAACTTTATGTATATGATGATGGGTGAAAAAAGTAAGGGTGATAGGTTATATTGAGTAAAGAAATACATTAATTGGACGAATTTTTCACCACATCCGACCAGAGTTTAGTCCATTGATATCTAATAGATTACTTCTATACTTAATCTATCAGTAACACTGTAAGATAAAATTCATACAATTATTGTTTATATTTTGAGCGATTTTGAACTATACTCATTGTCCGTTTAATGTTTTTTATTTAAACTCTCCTGTGTAAAAGTTAGCGCACGGCTCAGCAATGAGCCATTCCCCTAGGCCCGGAACGTTTGTTCTGGGCATTTTTTATGGGGAATGAAAAGTTAAATGGCGAGTAGGATTATTATTCGTCAATCTGCTGCAAAGATGCCATATAAGTCTTTGCATTGCCCACATAGTGGTCTGCTGACGCCTTTAACTTTGGCTCTACGTTTTTATCAAACGTCCGGATAACTTTGCCAGGTGACCCTACAACTAAGCTGTAGTCAGGGATTTCCATATTTTCAGTGATTAGTGCATTAGCGCCAATAATACAAAACTTTCCAATTTTCGCACCGTTTAGCACAACAGCGTTAATACCTATCAACGAATAATCGCCAATTTCACACCCGTGAAGCATAACTTTATGACCTACTGTCACTCCTTTGCCAAGGACCAAGGGAATTCCTGCATCAGTATGTAACACGCTGCCGTCTTGGATATTTGTATTCTCACCCACCGTTATTTTATCCATATCACCACGAATTACCGCGTTGAACCAAACACTCGTTCCCTCTTTGAGTTCGGTGTTTCCGATAACGTGGGCGCCTGGTGCAATAAACGCACTGTCATGGACCTGAGGTGATATAGAACCTAATTTATAACGCATTCGTTTTTCCTATTCGTCTACTTTTCTCATTAATCCTTCTTGCATGGTTGACGCAATAAGCTCGCCACTTTGATTAAATATTTGACCGCGAACTAAGCCTCTAGAACCACCACTAAAAGGGCTTTCCATTGCATATAACATCCATTCATTCATGTTTATTGGGCGATGAAACCACATTGCATGGTCAATGGTTGCGATACGAAGTGATTTATCAGTTACAGCAACGCCGTGAGGTTGTAAGGATGTACTTAAAAAGTGATAGTCTGATGCGTAAGCAAGGGCTGCTTGGTGAACGGCGAGTTGCGCATCCATGGTATCTCTTGCTTTTAACCAAATATAACGGGTGGGCTCACGCTTTGCAGAGTGATATGAATTAGCTGCATCTACCGTGCGAATATCAACCGGTTTGTGGTAGCTCAATGCTTCTTGCATAGGACGCGCAATTTTGTTGAAGTTCGCTTCGTAAAACTCAATGTCAGACTGAACGTCCTCAGGCCCAGGAACATTAGGCATAGTGGGGTTTTGATGCTCCATACCTTCTTGAGGCACTTGAAAAGATGCTGTCATGTAGAAAATGTTTCTGCCATCTTGTATCGCTTTGACACGACGCGCAGAGAAACTTCTTCCGTCCCGAACAATTTCTACATCGTACACAACAGGTTTTTTAGCATCGCCTGGCAATAGGAAGTAAGTATGAAATGAGTGGACCACTCTGTCTGGTGATACGGTTTCATAGGCTGCCGCTAATGCTTGACCCAAAACCTGCCCGCCAAACAAAGCTCTAAAGCCTAAATCCCAGCTTTGACCTCGATAGATGCCAGCTTCCACTGTTTCAAGTTCAAATAGTGATGATAGTTTAATCTCGGACATGTTGTACGTTCTCTTCAATAACTGCTTTAGGATTTCGCGGGTAATATTTCTCAGGCAATTTTGCTTTATGCTCGAAAAAGCGCGTATCTTTATAGGGTAACTTCATAAACCCTGAAATGCCTAGCCCTTTTATGTTAGGGATTTGTTGCACTAGTTGCGCCAACAAAGCTTTAAAGCGCTCCTCTTGGCTATGGTCAAGCAACGTATAATAGTTGTGTATCTTCAGGTGTTTAGGCAATGCTTCAAATATAATGCAACCAGTGTGGTGTATCGTGTTTAACTGCACAATAGTTTCAATGATATCTTGGGGCAGTTTTAGTAATTCATCTGGGTCGTCGCCATCTTCAAAATAAGAGTGAGTTCGACTCTCATCTTTTTGTGCAGAAACACGTGACAACTCATAAGGAATGGAAAGGTCACTACCAGGCAGAAAATCTTCATCTTCGCTGTCGCGCTCAATATGAAGGGTATTTTTAGCATTGAACATACAGCACTTAAATACCGCTGGCTTGTGAATGGCTCTTGCTAGATTAATGACGTTATTTACCGCTAAATCAAAAGCAGTTTTGAGGGTTTCATCATACAAATTTAAGCTGGAATCTACATATATACCCTCTGGTTCCCACCGAACCGCCATGCCACCTACTACTGGGTAGCGCCCTAGCCTGCTAATGGCTGATACAAAGGCTTTCTCAGTATCACCCATACCTTGCAGGTAGTTTTTGTAGTAGCGGTCAAACTGCGCGTCGTTTATGTAGCGTAACTCTTGTACCTCTTTATCATCTAAAGAGTCAGATAGCAGTGCCTGTTGGCGTAGATAAGATTTTCGCGAACTATAAACAACGGTTTCTATATCGGCATTAAGGGTATGGGTGAGCCACGTGGGGATTAACGGTGTGTATTGCGTTTGTTTATCTTGGGCGAAAACCATATTCTTTAAAACATGAAGGTGGTTAAACAAATAATCACCACCCTGTCTTCTTTTAACAGGATCATCACTGAGCATATACTCCAGAATATTGGCAAGCATTTTGGGTAATCCAAGAGATGATGGCGTAATAACTTTACTGCCATAGCGACAAGATTGCCCAGATGCTAGAGCATATAAGGTGCTCGCTAATCCCTGCTCATCAAAGCGCGGGCTGGAAAGCGCACCATTTAACTGTTCTTCGCCAATAAAATAAACGTCTCCAAGCCGGGCGTTCGTCTGGTGAAGTTCGCCCGACATCAAATCCATGACATTGTTACCCACATATTGCCCGGTAATGTCGGTCTGAGCGAATACCGAAGACCCCCAATCTATTAGGCCTATAGATTCACTTGCGGCATCCCATACCAGATTTGAAGGCTTAATATCGCCGTGAACAATAGGCTTAATTTCACCATTCTCGCTGTATTGGCGAAAGCTCGACAAAAGCTCGCCTACTTGAACCGCTATTTTCACGATAATACGAGGCGATAAAGGGCCCGTTTTTAAGCTGACTTTTTCTAAATCTTCACCAGGCGCTCTGCCCATCACTAAGATTGATTGCTTACGTATTTGTTGATATTCGATAAAACGCGGAACAAACTCGTGGTTAACGTGAGAAAGCATAAAGGCCTCTTCCTCTAACCGGTCTTGAACGTGTTGCGGCAAGGTTATACGTGAAAACTTAAATACCCGTGATTCACCACTTGGCGCATTGCCTGCAAAGGCAAAACCAAACGCGCCTTTTCCTAAAAGCTCAATGTCGCTATACCCTAACCTTTCTAGCTGGGACATACAGAGATTTACCCAATCTTTGAGTTTTTTCGCATCCGCATGGGATAGCAAATAAATCGACTGTTCGTCTGGTATATAGAAGTGTTTTAAACCTTTAAGCAGAGACATTTAATTGTTTCACGTTTATGGAATTATTCTTGTGCCTTTTGTCCGATAATAAGGTAATCGACAAAACGTTTACCGTTAATCGGCCGCTAATAGACCATCAAACAGGTTAATTAGGTATCTTCATTTACCCAAGTAACGTGCGCTGAGGCTTGAAAACCTGACTCACATTTGCCAAGCATGCCAACAACCTTTGTTAATGCACTGCCAAGGTTTGTATCTAGCTGCCATGGCGGATTCAGCACAAACACGCCAGAACCATACATGCCGGCGTTAGACGTATTTTCTGCAACACATATTTCAGCTTTAAAGCAGGGTTTGCCAAGCTCTGCGAGCTTATCGCACATTACCTCACTTGCTCCGCTTTTCGCGCCAGCCCTTTCTGATAGCAGCGGATACCATACGACAATTTGTGCCTGCTGCCAGCGTTTCAATACCTGGTTAACGCCTTTGACAAGGTCGCTATACTCACTTGCTCTTTCGTAAGGGGGGTCAATTAAAATAGCACCGCGATTAGGCTTTGGTGGCGTCAGTGCTCGAAGACCTTCGTAACCATCTCGTTTGTGTACATGGCTATTATCGGTGCGAAGTCGCGACACGTTTTTCTCTAACTTTTGGAATTCGCCAGGGTGAAGTTCCATTAAGTGTAAATTATCACTGCCGCGTTTAGCCATAGCACTTATCGCAGGCGAACCAGGGTATTGCTGTTGCGCTAAGAAAGGTTCGCACAGTGATAGATAGTCATTAAGTAGGCTTGGCAAATTTTCAGTGCTCTGTTTTTTTGGAGCCTGGTTTTCTAAAGCCAGGCTTTCTGGAGTTGCAGTTCCATCAGCTTGCCCAAAAAGACGGGAAATACCTGACTCGTACTCTTTGTTCTTTGACGATAGGTCGTCGGTCAAATCATATGTGCCTGCACCGGCATGCGTGTCAAAAAGTGTAAAGGGCTTATCTTTCTTTTTTAAAGCGTTGATAACACCAATCCAACAGAGATGTTTGATGACGTCGGCGTGATTGCCAGCATGAAAGGCGTGTTGATAACTAAGCACAAAACCTCAGTAAAATTTTTGTTTGTTTATAGGAAGCTATAATAACGCCATCCCACGAAGAGGTACACAAAACAAAAAAGGCCAATACGTTAATATTGACCTCCCTACTATTTCGCTACAGCACAATAAAATGTACTAGTTAAATTATTTAAGGTGCATTAGCATTTTTTCTGGCTGTGTTAGATAACTCATCCATAAGTTGTTGAAGCGCACCATAGTTGCACCATCAATAATACGGTGATCACCTGACCAGTTAACCGCCATTATGTGTTGTGCGCTAACATTACCTTCATCATCAAAACGGGGAAGCTTTTGGGTTTTACCTAGCGCAACAATAGCAGCCTCCGGCTTGTTGATAACAGGCGTAGCAGTTATACCGCCGATTGCACCAATATTAGAAATACTAATAGTCCCCCCCTTTAAGTGCTCGCCGGCTACACGCCCTGCTCTCGCCTGCTCGATGATATCTTGCATCTGAACAGCAATATCGAGTAGGGAAAGGTCTTGTATCCGTTTAATGTTAGGCACAAGAAGCCCAATTTTAGAGTCAACTGCAAAACCAATATTATGATCAGAGTAATAGCTAATCTCGGTGGCGTCCTCATTGAGTTGACTATTAATTACAGGGAACTCGTTAAGTGCCAACGACATTGCTTTAACGAAAAACGGCATAAAACTTAGTTTAACATTGTTCGCCTCAAACTCTGGCTTAAGCACATTACGTAACGACATTAGGTTGTCCATCACCAACTCGTCACTTACAGTGAAATGAGGAATTGTGTAGACTGACGCGGACATCTGCTTGGCCATCGCCGCCTGAATACCCCGTACTTTTTCAGTTCTAACACTGCCTTGAGCTTTAGTTGAATCACTTTTTTCTGTGGTAAATACCGTTGTCGAAGACGACGTTGTAGTCTCAGCCGAACTAGCGACATTGGGTTGTTGGAGATTCAATACGTCAGACTTTAGAATACGCCCTTTTTTACCAGTACCTTTAACCGTAGATAGGTCGATATTCTTTTCTCTAGCAACACGCCTTACCGCAGGGCTCGCTAGCACTTTACCTTCAATAACAATAGGTGGCTCAAACTCACCATCACTGAATTTCGATTTCGTGTTTTCATCTGAGGTTTGTGGTGAAGCGTTTGAGGAAAGCGTGCTTGTCGCTTTAGATGCGTCACCTGAATCGTCAGATGTGCTGTTTGTCACTACAGAATCGCCGGTAACTTCTAACGCGAACAAGGCACTATGCACTTTAGCAATGTCGCCTTGCGCGTAATACAGCCGATGCACGACTCCCGCGTTTTTAGCAGGAATTTCTACTACTGCTTTATCGGTCATTACTTCAACAACGGCTTGGTCTTCTTCAATTTCATCACCTTCAGCCACGTTCCACTTCACAATTTCACACTCGACGATACCTTCACCAATATCGGGCAATATAAAGTCTTCTATGTGCTTGCCATTAGAAGCATCTGGCGCTGATGAACTATTTTGAGTAGCTTTTGTTTGTTTGGTCTCTTCAACGCTTGCATTTTCTATTACGCTTTGCTCATTTGTATCAGCTTTTATCTCATTATTTGCAGCTGCATCTTCTGGCGTCATTGAAAATAGTGGCTCATGAACCTTAGCAATATCACCAACTGCATAATGCAACTTGTTAACGACCCCAGCATGCATAGCTGGAATTTGAACGGTGGCTTTGTCGGTCATTACTTCCGCTACGGGCTGGTCTTCTTCAATATGTTCACCTTCTGAAACTAACCATTCTAAAAGTTCACATTCAACAATACCTTCACCTATATCCGGTAAGATAAATTCAATTGTCATTTCATTGTCTCCCGGCTTAATAATGAAGCGTACGCTTGATAGCTTCGTACGTTTTGGTTTCATCTGGCATATATTCTTTTTCATGTGCCAATGGATAAGGCGTATCTAAACCACAAACTCTGGCAATTGGCGCCTCAAGATATAGAAAACAACGCTCTTGAATACTTGCTGCTATTTCACTTGCAAAACCACCTGTTAACGGTGCTTCATGGTTAATAAGCAAGCGACCTGTTTTCATGACAGATTGCATCACTGTTTCAACATCCCATGGGAGTATGCTGCGCAAATCGATAATTTCACATGACACGCCATCTTCAAGGGCCATTTCTGCAGCTTTTTGTAGGATCTCTATCTGTGCACCCCAACCGAGAAGCGTAATATCGCTGCCTTCCAGCACAATATCCGCTTTGCCAAGTGGTAGCTCGTAATCTTCTTCTGGTACTTCTGATACGGAGGCACGGTAAAGTCGCTTAGGCTCCATAAACAATACGGGGTTTTTATCGCGAATCGACGCAAGTAATAAACCTTTTGCTTGGTATGGATCGCGAGGGATAACAATCTTAAGGCCTGGGCAATGTGCAAAAAACGCTTCAGGTGACTGGCTATGGTAATGACCGCCTGCGATCCCACCGCCGTATGGAGTGCGGATAGTTAATGTACCTACATCAAACTGTCCACCTGAACGATAACGCCACTTCGCCGTTTCGTTTACTATTTGGTCAAAAGCTGGAAAAATGTAATCACCGAACTGAATTTCTGCAACAGGAACCGAGCCTTGCGAGGCTAAACCATTGGCAAAGCCAATAATGCCTTGCTCAGTGAGTGGCGTGTTGAAACAACGGGCTTTACCAAATTTTTCTTGAAGATGGCTCGTTGCCCGAAATACACCACCAAAGTGACCCACGTCTTCACCAAAGACCATTACTTTCTCATCTTCGGTCATGGCTGTGATGAGTGCATTATTAATTGCTTGTAGTAAGTTCATCTTAGCCATTATTTTACTCTCCCTGCGGTTTTAGGGTACATCTTTGGGTATTTTTTGATGTGAGCTTTTAGTTCGTTAAGCTGTTCTTTTAAATGCCATGGCGCTGTGTCGTAAACGTCTTCTACTATATCGTCGATAGCACATACGTCTGTTTTCTCACAACTCTTCATAGCTGCTAATACGTCTTGTCTTGCTTTATCAACACGTTTTTGATTTTCAGCTGCATCAAACCACCCTTTGCTTTCTAGCCATTTTTCCATACGGGCGATAGGGTCTTTTGCACGCCATTTGTCTTCTTCTTCACGAGAGCGATAGCCTGTTGGGTCGTCTGACGTAGAGTGTGCGGCTAAGCGGTACGTCATGGCTTCAATGAGCACAGGACACTTTTCTTCGATTGCAATTCGACGGGCTTCTTTAGTAGCAGCATAAATTGCTAACACATCATTACCGTCAACGCGGATAGTTTTGATACCGTAACCTAAGCCACGAGACGCGATTCCATCACCGGCAAATTGCTCTTCTGCGGGCGTTGATATGGCGTAACCATTGTTACGGCAAAAGAAAATTACTGGGCAATTCAGTACAGCCGCCATATTTAAGCCAGCATGGAAATCGCCCTCTGAAGCTGCACCTTCACCAAAGTAGCAAATGGTTACCACGTCTTTACCCGACATTTTTTGTCCGTAAGCGTAACCAGAAGCTTGGGGAATTTGTGTGCCTAAAGGCGACGATATGGTCATGAAGTTAAGGGGCTTATCACCATAATGGATAGGCATTTGACGACCTTTGTTCGGGTCGTCCTTGTTGCTAAACATTTGGTTCATGAATTGCTCGGTCGTATAACCACGGTAGGCCAGCGCACCCTGTTCACGATATTGGGACATAATCATGTCATCATCTGATAACGCAGCCGCACTTGCTACTGATGCGGCTTCTTCACCTGTACTAGCAAGATAAAAACTTATACGCCCCTGACGTTGTGCACCTACCATGCGTTCGTCCAACACGCGGATATAATGCATGGTGTTAAAAATTTTTAATGCTTCATGCTGGCCAAGATCAGGCTCTACCGCTTTTTCGATAACCTCGCCTTCTGATGACAAGATTTGAAGCATTGGGATATCGACAACCCCTTTTGTAATGATTTCGACCTTATTTGTTGTTTTTACTTCGGCCAAATGATTTCTGTCTTTCACGTTTGTTCCCCTTGAATATGAGGGTTAATAGCCACTTTTATAGTTTGGAATATGCTAGATGAGGAATTGCAGGAGCGTCTTACTTATTCGAAGGTAAAAATTCAGATGGATGAAATCACTATACTCAATTAGTCTAAATTAAAAGGATAATTGTCCTAATGAAGTAAAGCTTATGTAAATATAATGAAAAGTGCGTAGGATGCACCTCATACGACGTGCACAGAAATAAGCCAAAAAACCAAAATCTTCCGCGCTTGTTTATGTAATTTTATTTCAATTTTATTCGAAGTGTGAGTACTAAAGCGGTTAATTGCTCTAGTTTTATTTCATATTTAACCAATATCCAAATGTAACAAAATATGTAATTTGTGTATTTCTGAAATACACATTACATAACCCCTTAAATTGTGCTAACAATAAATGTGTCATGACGGCAAATAGCTATTAAAAAGGGCAATAAGCCTTTAAAGCGCACAAAGACCGTCAGGCCCAGGGAACTATTCACACGAGAATAATTATGAAAAAAACAATTATCAGTACGGTAGTTGCGACCGCACTAGCAGGTTCTGCTTTTGGTGCGTTTGCTCTGTCAAATCAAATCTCCGGCCACAGCGTTGAACAACAAAACGCAATTGAGGCTTCTTTCGATAAAAAGAATATTCTTGCAAATGCTATCCAAACAAGTAGTGATAGTGTTCGCGTTATTGTTCAGTTAAACGACGTACCTATGGCGCAATTTAGCGCTGTGAACCCGAGTGTTAGCAGTATGTCTGCGCATAAAGGTCAAAAGGTTAACTTTGAATCAAACGCAGCTAAGGAATATAAATCGTTCCTTGAAACTCAACAGCAATCTGTTATCCAATCAATCAAAGCGTTTGATAAATCATTTAAAGCTGACTTGTCTTACACAGCGGCTTTTAACGGCTTCGCTGGTATTGTATCAAAAAGCGCGCTTGATAAGCTTTCGAGCCTATCTACAGTTAAGGCGGTATACCCAGACGTTATTCACCACGCACAAATGGATGCAAGCTTAGACTTAATCGGTGCGGTTGAAACTTGGGAACAGTTTGGCGGTAAAGAAAGTGCCGGTGCCGGTGTTAAAGTAGCTATCATCGACAGTGGTATCCGTCCGGAAAACCCGCTCTTTAGCGGTGAAAATTTTGAAGCGCCAGCCGCAGATACTTTGCCGACTGACGATTACTGTTCAGAAACCCCTGACTTTTGTAACAACAAACTAATTGTTGCGCGTGCAGCGGATATCGTAGAAGGTTTCTCAGTAGTTGAAGAAGAATATGAAAGCCCGCTAGGTTTTAACGGTCACGGTACTCACGTTGCTGGTACTGCAGTAGGTAACTATGGCGTTATGGCTGAGCGCGACGGTGCTGAAGCAGAGATTTCTGGTGTTGCACCAGCTGCCTACCTGATGGTGTATAAAGGTCTGTACGCTACTCCAGCAAACCCTGCATCTTCAAGTGGTGCATCTTCAATGTTACTGTCAATGCTTGAAGCTGCACTGACAGACGGCGCTGATGTTGTTAATAACTCTTGGGGCGGCGGCGCTGGCGGTAACCCTAATGGCTCTGTATACGAAGATGTTCTTGAAGCCATGCACGATGCTGGCGTAGTAACCGTATTTGCAGCGGGTAACGATGGTCCAGGTGAAAGTACAATTGGTTGCCCGGGTTGTTCTGAAGACGTTATCACGGTAGCAAACACGACTACGGGTCGTTTGTTTGCAAACGAAGTGACTATCGAAGGTGATACCACAATTGGTTCAATCCCAGCACTTTATTCAGTGGGTAACCCTGCTATCGTGTTCGACAGCCCAATTACTGCACCGGTTGTTTATGCTGGTGAAGTTGATGCGGAAAATGTGGAAGGTTGTGATGCATTTGCTGAAGGCGCATTCGATGGTGCAATTGCACTTATCAGCCGTGGAACTTGCGGCTTTAAAGATAAAATTGAAAATGCGGAAGCGGCTGGCGCTGAAGCCGTGCTTATTCACAATGTAGATGGTCGCGGTGAAGCTCCAATCTTGATGGGCGGCCTTACCGACGCGCAAATGATTCCTTCACTAATGCTCCCAGCTACGCCAGGACAAGCGCTTGCAACTCTTGCAGTGGAAACAGACGAGTCGCTAAATGTGACCATTGGTAGTGAAATTGTTCGAGTGGTTTCGGATAGCCTTGCTGACATCATGAATGAAAGCAGCTCTCGCGGGCCAAACGGCGACCCTACGTTCCTTAAGCCAAATATTGCGGCACCTGGTACACGTATTTTCTCGGGTGAATCTCCAGACGCTCCAGGACACGAAGGTGAAACCTTCTCATTTAAAGGTGGTACGTCAATGGCGTCACCACACGTAGCAGGCGCAGCGGCCCTACTTAAGCAAATGCATCCAGATTGGACTGCACAGCAAATTAAGAGTGCCCTTGTAACCTCTTCTATTCGCGACGTACTTAAAGAAGACGCTGCTACACAAGCAGACAACTTTGATATGGGTGCAGGTCGTTTAGATCTACCTCGTGCTACAACTGTTGAGCTTACATACAGTGATTTAAGCTTGGTAGATGGTAGCTGCTACTTGAACTGTGAAATGTCTATCACGGTTACTAATACTAGCGACGAAGAAGTGACTGTTGATGCAACAGCTATGTTTAACGACGCTGCTATTGTAGCAACGGTTACACCACAAATGGCTACATTGCCAGCAGGAGCTTCTGCTGAAATTATGGTTGCGGTAGACGTTACAACAGCCTCTACCGGCTCATGGTCTTTTGGTGGCATTAACTGGGCTGATACAGACGATACAACGACAGATTACTTTATTCCTGTTGCGGTTTACCCTATTAGCAGCGATGAACCTTCTCTATTTAATAGTGATGTGAGCACTCAGCTTGCCGCTGAAGGTGAGTTAGTTGTTACTGAAGCATTTGCTACCAACACTGATGTTACTGGTATGATCAGCATTTCTGGTGAGATTGATCACAAGTATGATATCAACCCATCGACTATTTCTGCGGTCAAAAACGGTAACCAAGAGCCAGTAAGTTTCGATGCTGATTCTGGCACCTTATATTGGGAAGGTGCACTGAATACTGCGTCATTCTCAATGAATGCTGACACTTCAATTGGTGATATTCTTGAAGGTTTTGGCCTTCCTCGCTACGTACCAATGGCTTCAATCGGTATTACACCACTAGAGTGCTCTGGAACGTGTGATGATGCTTCGATTGAAATCAGCTTACCTCGTACCATTACGTACCTAGGTACTGAGTACACAACCATGCAGATTTCATCTAATGGTTTTGTTTCGTTAGGTACAAGCTCAGGTAACATCACTACTCCGTTTGCAGAAGTACTTCCTAGTTTAAGTGAGCCGAATAACGTTGTAGCTCCATATTGGACTGACTTCGATTTAGCGGGTAGTGACGGTGGCGCCGGTACGGGTAACCTATATGCGGTAAGCCTAACAACAGGTCACTTTGTTGTTGAGTGGGAAAATGCCCAAATCTGGGGTGAAGATGGTACGAGCTTTAACTTCCAGCTTTGGTTTGAATACGAAACTGGCAACGTAAACTTTGTTTACGGTCCAATGGACACACCGGTGTACGCTACTGTTGTTGGTGCTGAAAACGAATCTGGTAGTGTTGGTACTACTTTCGCTTCACTGACTTCAGCTGGCCTTCAAGGTACTCTGCCAGTAGAAGGTGACGAGTTTGTTCTTACCGCTAATGCCGGTGACGAAGTAACAATCAGCTACGCAGGTACTGTGGTTCCTTCAAGCGAGTACATGGATGATATGCTATCAGTTAACGAAGATGCGTCGGTAACGGCTAACATTCTTGCTAACGAAATGGATAGCACCATCATTAATACGTTTACTATGGAATCTCTTGCTGGAGACTTCCGTACGTTTACGCCAATTACTATTGATAAAGAGCCACTTGACCCGTCAACTGTTACAGTTACTACTGAAGCAGCAAACGGTACAGTGACAGTTAATGATGATGGTACGGTAACCTACGCACCAAATGCTGACTTCTTTGGTGAAGACTCATTTACCTACACAGTTCAAGTAGAAGGTTCAACTACAGAAGAAGGTGAAGTTGTAGAAGGTGACATCGTAGGCGAAGGCACTGTGACAGTTGCAGTTGCGGGCGTTCAGGATGCACCTGTACTTTCAATCTCTGCGCCATCTAGCGTCGATGAAGGTGAATCATTCACTGTAACTGCATCGGCAACTGACGCAGACGGTGATGATGTTACTATCACTATTGACGGTGTTGAAACAACCTCTTACACCGGTACTGCACCAAGTCACGAGCAAGCTAATCGTGTAACGGTACAAGTAACGGCAACAGACGGTATCGATACAACTACAGACAGCGTGACAATCTTAGTTAACGATAAGTCTGGTGGCTCTATGGGCTGGATTGCATTACTTCTTGCTCCAGCGGTATACCTACGTAGACGCATGAAACGTTCATAACGTTTTCTTAAAATGTAAAAAAGGCCGCAATCGCGGCCTTTTTTAATCATCTTTTGAAAGTTGCTGTAGGTGCTGTGACATCCGTTTAGTTGGCTGAACCCCAAGTTCACGGAACTTTTCAATTTGCCTGACGATATTCCCTCGCCCGCTAGTTAATTTATTCATTGCTTGTTCGTAGCTTGCCTGAGCGGTATCCATAGATTTTCCTACTTTCTCCATATCAGTAACAAAACCTACAAACTTGTCGTATAACTTAGCAGCCTGTTCTGCAATAAGCTGTGCATTTTGATTTTGGTACTCGTATTGCCAAATATTATTAATGGTTCTAAGCGCTACAAGTAAGTTTGTAGGGCTTACTAACATAATATTGTGGTTAAGCGCCATGGTGACCAAGTCGGGCTCTTCTTCTACAGCGATTAAAAAAGCGGGTTCTATGGGGATGAAAAGTAAAACGTAGTCTAACGTCTTTAACCCTTTTAAGTTCTGGTAATCTTTTGCGCCAAGGCCTTTAATGTGCCCTTTAATGGAAGCTACGTGTTGGGCTAAAAACTGCGCTTTTTCCGTTTCATCATCACAATTAAAATAGCGCTCATAAGCCGCAAGACTTACTTTTGAATCAATGATTACGTCTTTATCGTTTGGTAAATGCACTACCACATCTGGCTGGAAACGCCTACCTTGTTCAGATGTTGCAGACATCTGAGTTTCGAATTCGTGTCCTTCCCGTAAACCAGATTCCTTAAGTATGCGTTCAAGAACGACTTCACCCCAGTTACCCTGCTTCTTGTTATCACCTTTTAGTGCATTGGTGAGTGCAGCTGCTTCTTCTGTTATTTTTTGATTTAAAGCTTTTAAGCCTAATATTTCCGTTTTAAGTGACGCTCGCTCTTGGCCTTCACGTATGTGCTGCTCTGAAATTTGGCGTTTAAAACCATCTAATTCATTTTTAAACGGCGCTAGCACAGCCTCAATGTTGTGTTTGGTTTGTTGGGTGTAGCGCTGTTGTTTCTCTTCAAAAATGCGGTTTGCTAAATTCTCAAACTGGGTCTGCAAACGTTGTTCAGAGGCATTCATAGCCGCTAGCTTGTCTTCGTGCGCAGTATGAAGCGCCTGAATTCTCGCTTGGTGGGCCTCGTTTTGCGCCTGAAGTTTTGCGTTAGCCACCCTCTCGCTGCTCAACTCATTTTGCAACTTGTCACAATACTGTGAAGATTGAGAAAGCTTCGCCGAGTTATTTTGGCTGCGGATGAAAGAATAAAGTGCCAATAGACAAACACTAATAAAAGCAATTAAGAAAGCGACGGGTTCGCTTGAGATAAGGTTGGTAATCATAGTGCACATTCATACTGTTATTTTGTACAGCACTATAAACAAAATAATGAAAATATACCAATTTGTATAGGGTTAAAGCAGGTGAATCAAGTGAGCGTTAGTTTCTCACCCGAGGCCATGTAATCTCAACTAAAAACAAAAACGGGCGACTGCGCGCCCGTTTCATTTAATCAATCGAAGCTTTTATACTTGTTTTGGTAAGCGAAATAATCTCATCTTGTGATAATTTTCGCGTTAGCCAAGTTATTTGTAAAAGCTTTGCAAAAGCCTCAGCGTAACTCACTATTTTGAAAGTGAAGCGTCAAGCTCTTCTATTTTAGCTTTCCAAATAGCAGGGCCATTCTTATGTGCATTTGCACCCGTGCTGTCTACTGCAACAGTTACTGGCATGTCTTCTACGTCAAACTCGTAGATTGCTTCCATACCTAAATCTTCAAATGCCACAACGCGTGAATTCTTAATCGCTTTCGATACCAGATAAGCTGCACCACCTACAGCCATAAGATACACAGCTTTGTGTTTTGCAATGGAGTCAACCGTTGCTGGGCCACGTTCTGCTTTACCAATCATGCCAATAAGACCTGTTTGTTCAAGCATCATGTCTGTGAACTTATCCATACGCGTAGCTGTTGTAGGGCCAGCTGGACCCACTACTTCATCACCTACAGCGTCAACCGGACCCACGTAATAGATAAAGCGATTGGTTAGGTCAACACCTTCTGGAAGGCCTTCACCATTTTCCATCATGGTTTGAATGCGTTTATGTGCGGCATCACGGCCAGTAAGCATTTTACCTGATAGTAATACCGTTTCGCCTACTTTCCACTCTTGAATGTCTTCTTTGGTCACTTCATCAAGGTTCACGCGGCGGGTGTTTTCACTCACTTCCCACGTTACTTCTGGCCAATCTTCAAGCTTAGGCGGCGTTAGCTCTGCTGGACCTGAACCATCTAAGTAGAAGTGTGCGTGACGTGTAGCTGCACAGTTAGGGATCATAGCCACTGGCTTAGATGCAGCATGTGTAGGCAGAGACTTAATTTTAACGTCAACAACGGTCGTCAAACCGCCTAAGCCCTGTGCGCCAATACCCAGTTTGTTAACTCGGTCAAAAATTTCTAAGCGAAGTTTTTCGTCAGTAGTTTGTGGGCCACGTTCAATAAGCTCTTGAATATCTACTGGATCCATAAGGCTTTCTTTAGCAAGTACTGCAGCTTTTTCAGCGGTACCGCCAATACCTATTCCCAGCATACCAGGAGGACACCAGCCCGCTCCCATTGTAGGCAAGGTTTTAACAACCCAATCAGCAATATCATCGCTTGGGTTTAGCATAACCATTTTAGATTTATTCTCTGAACCGCCACCTTTTGCTGCGATCATTACTTCAATCTTTTCACCCGCAACCATGTCGATGTGAACGACAGATGGCGTGTTATCTTTCGTGTTTTTACGCGCGCCAGCTGGGTCAGCTACGATAGATGCACGAAGCGGGTTGTCAGGATTAAGATAAGCGCGACGGGTACCTTCATCAACCATTTCTTGAACGGTCATGTCAGTTTTGTCCCATGTAACGCCCATACCCACTTTCACGAAGCAGGTTACAATGCCGGTGTCTTGGCACAATGGGCGCTTTCCTTCTGCCGACATTCGCGAGTTAATAAGAATCTGTGCCATCGCATCTTTCGCGGCTTGGCTCTTCTCTTTGTTGTACGCTTCTTCTACGGCCTTTACATAGTCGAGTGGGTGATAGTAAGAAATAAACTGCAGGGCATCTTCAATGCTGTCAATGAAGTCTTGTTGACGGATAACGGTCATGACATCCTCTTTTTATTTGGCTTTCGTGGTCTTAGCTAGCTAAAAAAGCGTATACTAGCGCATCTCAAGACATCGCACCATGCAAAACCATGTGCTTGGAGCTAATTCCAGATATTTTTACGCGCTATATTAGTTATACGCATTAGAAAGCCTTGTAATAGCTACAAGAAAAACACTTGTTCGCAAGTGTCAGTTACAAATTGAAGGTCGCGCTTTTCTGCTTTGAAGCACTTAACGGCCTAGATGAAAATAAGTACAGAAAAAACTATGCCACACGCAGATACTATCAATGTTCATGTCACCCGTTATACTCGACAGGAGTTAGTCAACGAATTTGCGCTAAACTGCGATAACACTCCAGTTTTCAATAGATTATTTGAACAAATATCTGCACAGCCATACGCTATTTTATTCGATACTTCAGGCTCTTCTAAGAGCGATGGCCGGTTTAATATAATGGCCTTTTCACCTACCGCTGTTATTGAGGCGAAAGGTGAACAAACAGAATTAATCGATTTAAACACCTCTTCACGCCAGCGTCTTAACATGCGGCCTTTCGAAGCGGTTCAAGCGCATTTGCATGCCAGAGTTGAATCTATCGAAGTAAAGGCTACTTTCGACACTACCCATTTACCTTTCATTGTTGGTGTAGCAGGAATGGCTGGATATGACACAGGTCGATTCTATGAAACATTACCCAGTATGGCTCAAAACGACTACATTACACCTGACTTCACCGTTGGCTTGTATCTGTATTCGCTTATTGAAGACACTCAAACCGGATATATCTACTTTTGCAGCGCTGATAATCGTTCGTTGTCGCAAGTATTTAAGTCGTTAAAGCAAGTAGCAACATCTAATACCTTTAAGCTCACATCGCCCTTTGAATCTAATCTGTCGAAAGACGCTTACGAAACATGTTTAAGTAAAATCAACGCTTATCTCCGTGCAGGCGACTGCTATCAGGTCAATATGGCACAGCGATTTAGTGCGGAGTTTGAAGGAAGCATCTGGCAGGCATATTGCGAGTTACGTAATCAGAATCAAGCGCCCTTTTCTGCCTATTACAACCTTCCTCAAGGCTGTATAGCGTCTATATCACCCGAGCGTTTTCTGCGTGTGAAAAACAAGGTTGTAGAAACTAAGCCCATTAAGGGTACTCGCCCTCGCTTTGACGATATAGAAAAAGATGAAGCCAGTGCACAGAGTTTGCTTAACGCCGAAAAGGATCGTGCCGAAAACCTTATGATTGTGGATTTGCTTCGTAATGATGTTTCAAAACACTGCAAGCCCCACACAGTAAAAGTACCAGCACTCTTTGCACTTGAAAGTTATGAAGCAGTTCACCATTTAGTTAGTACTGTAACGGGCGAATTAAACGACGCGTCGTCGCCTTTGACGCTTTTAGCATCTGCCTTCCCAGGTGGTTCAATTACCGGTGCACCTAAGATACGCGCTATGGAAGTGATTGATGAACTAGAACCACATCGTCGACATATATATTGTGGCAGCATATTTTATATGGGGTACAGAGAAGATATGGATTCTAGTATCTGTATACGTACGGTGTTAGCGGAGAATAATAGATTACATTGCTGGGCAGGCGGTGGTATCGTGCTAGATTCGGTACCAGGTGAAGAGTATCAAGAAACCCTTGATAAGGTTTCTAAAATACTGCCTGTGCTAGCATCGATGAACCTGTAACAACACAGTTTTATTAACATTAACTGTGTGTGACTGACGCGCTAAATATGTAGGTTGCGAGTAATAAGTCTCTATGACAAAAAGCGAATTTCTATCACAATTTCATCACCTGAGGGTAACTTATAGTGAGCCTGACTTTCCGCTAAAGAAAACAGGGCGGCCCGCGGCGGTGTTAATTCCTTTGATAGATTATGGCAACTCGCTTCAGCTATTGCTAACAGAACGTGCACATCACTTGAAACATCACCCGGGCCAAATAAGCTTTCCTGGGGGAGCGGTAGATGAAACTGATAATTCTTTCTTTGCCGCTGCGCTTCGCGAAGCAGAAGAAGAAGTTGGCCTTCCGTCTACTCACGTAGATGTTATTGGCATGCTGCCAAAATATAGAACGATCAGTGGCTATGAAATAGCGCCTGTTGTGGGCTTTGTAGACCCTGACTTCACACCTGTTATCGATAAAAATGAAGTAGAGAGCGCTTTTGAAGTCCCTCTTGCTCATGTGCTAGATAGAAAGAACCACCTAGTTCATAATACTCACCGCAATAACAAAACTTTCCCTATATACTTTATTCCTTGGCAGCACCGTATGATTTGGGGCGCGACGGCAGCTATGTTAAGAAACCTGTCCCACCATATTCACCCTTGACGCGAAAAATCTGCTCCGCTACCTAAAGCGCTATAAATTTATCTTTACAGCCTATTAGCAAAACTAATCTCACTATTAGCATTTCTGTATTGAGCTTTTTACGTAGTGGATGCATGATCTTAATATTACTTAGTTTTAATTTATGAATGTTTATGATCAGTGTATTCGATATGTTCAGTGTGGGTATTGGCCCATCAAGTTCGCACACAGTAGGACCGATGAAAGCAGGTGCCGAGTTCGTTTCTGAACTTGCACAGGATACTGCGCTTTTCGACTCAGTGGATAGCGTAAAAGTTGAGCTGTTTGGGTCACTGGGTCAAACTGGCATAGGACACGGTACCGGTAAAGCTGTCATTCTAGGTTTGTTAGGCGAAATTCCCGACGTAGTGGATGTTGACACTATTGACAGCAAACTCGAGGAAATTCGTAATTCCGAACTACTGTGTCTGAATGGTCAGAAGCAAGTCCACTTCCCGAATAAAAATGCGATTGTATTTCATCGCCGTAAGACACTGCCTAAACACGCTAATGCACTGACGTTTTACGCTTACTCGGAAAGTGAACTGGTTAGAGAGCAAACCTATTACAGTATAGGTGGCGGCTTTATTATCAAAGACGAAGATTTTGACGCGACTAAAGCGCATGCCGCCAGCCTTCAAGCTTCAGTGCCCTTCCCTTTTAAAACCGCTGAAGAATTACTTGCTCTGTGTAAGAACAATGGTTTGAGCATTAGCTCTTTAATGCTGCGTAACGAAACGACTTTTAGGCCGAAACATGAAGTAAAACAGCAATTACATCATATTTGGCTGGTAATGAAGGCATGTATTCAACGCGGTATTGAGAGCGAAGGCATATTGCCTGGTGGATTAAAGGTCGTACGTCGCGCACCTGGACTTTATCGTCGCCTTCAAACCGAGCATACGAATGATCCCATGCAAACTATGGATTGGGTGAACCTTTTTGCTTTGGCAGTAAACGAAGAAAATGCTGCGGGAGGGCGTGTTGTAACCGCGCCGACAAACGGTGCCGCAGGTATTATTCCCGCCGTACTTCAATACGTAGATAAATTTATTCGACCTGTTGATGAAGAAGTAGCAAGCCGCTTTCTTCTTACCGCTGGTGCTATAGGTATACTTTACAAAGAGAACGCATCTATTTCCGGTGCTGAAGTGGGTTGCCAAGGAGAAGTGGGCGTAGCGTGTTCGATGGCTGCTGGTGCTCTTGCTGAGATAATGGGGGGAACAGCGGCATCCGTAGAAAATGCGGCTGAAATAGGCATGGAGCATAACCTTGGGCTGACCTGTGACCCTGTAGGTGGCCTTGTGCAGGTTCCATGTATTGAGCGTAATGCCATGGGTGCAATAAAAGCAATAAATGCGTCTCGCCTCGCGCTACGCGGTACAGGCGATCATAAAGTGTCACTAGATAAAGTTATTAAAACGATGCGAGATACGGGTAACGATATGAAGACGAAATACAAAGAAACAGCTCGAGGCGGACTTGCGGTTAATATCATCGAGTGTTAATCGTAAACGTACTATGAACAAAGATTGAAAAACAAAAAAAGGGGCGAAAGCCCCTTTGTTCATTCATGTTTTTAAAAGGTTACTTAACCGGTAACGTCACGCCTTTAAACATTTTTTCAACTTCTTCGTTATTTTTCAGCATCATGGCTTTTTCCACCTTGTCTTTGGTAAGGTGAGGCGCGAAGCGCTCGATAAAGTCATACATATAACTTCTTAAGAAAGACCCTTTCCTGAAGCCAATCTTTGTGGTGCTGTAATCAAACAAGTGGCTCGCGTCTATTTTAACTAAGTCATCGTCTAACTCTTCACTAACAGCCATCGACGCTATTACACCAATACCTACACCCAAGCGCACATAAGTTTTAATCACGTCTGCATCGGTGGCAGTGAAAACAATTTTTGGTGTCAGTCCTGCTCTTTCAAAAGCTTGGTCTAATTCTGAGCGCCCTGTAAACCCGAACACATAAGTCACTAACGGATACTTTGCAATATCTGAAATATCTATCGTGCCCTTTTTAGAAAGCGGGTGATCTTTGTTTACAATTACGCTGCGATTCCAGTGATAACACGGCAGCATAACTAAATCGTTGTACAAGTGAAGCGCTTCAGTGGCGATAGCAAAGTCAGCTTCGCCTTTAGCAGCTAGGTCGCTAATTTGAGAAGGCGTACCTTGGTGCATGTGTAATGACACTTTAGGGTACTTAGTCATAAAACCTTGGATTACGTCTGGTAACGCATAGCGGGCCTGAGTGTGCGTGGTAGCTATATTCAGCTTGCCTTGGTCGGGAAGTGTGTGTTCTCTTGCAACGGCTTTAATGCTTTCTACTTTCGCAAGAATTTCTCGAGCAATGTTAATTACATCGTTACCCGCGTCAGTGACATGAGTGAGGTGCTTTCCGCTACGGCCAAAAATTTGAACGCCTAATTCGTCTTCTAGCATACGAACTTGCTTGCTAATACCTGGCTGTGAGGTATACAAACTTTCTGCTGTCGCAGACACATTCAAATTATTATTGAGAACTTCTACGATATACCGTAGTTGCTGTAGCTTCATATTTTACACCGTATTATGGGAACGACTGACACTTTACTTCCTCCGTTATAACCAAAACTACGGTTTTTTACTAGTTGCTATTACAAAATTAGCATTATAAAGTTGAATTTAAGTCATTTTTTTAAAAATTTACGCGTAATTTGCCCTTCATTTTCTAATCTCTTCTACAGTATGTTTAGGGTTAAAGAGTCGCATGGCGTTTAATAGATAATGAGCAGTAGTAAACAAGTTACATCTTCAATCGATTTTTCATCTGTATTGGCTGCCGCTGTACACGATATGAAGAATTCACTATTTCTATTAATTCAATCCATTGAAACATTAAGCGATTCGCTTTCACCGCAAAATACTGAAGCAAGAGAACAAGTAGCAAGTGTTCATTATGAAGCATCGAGGCTCAACACGAACCTTGTTCAGATACTCTCTTTATATCGTGCAGAATTAGAAAGCCTGCCTATTACGGTTGATGAATGTTTCGTCAAAGATTTAGTTGAGGATGTTGTTGGCTCCAATGCACTTTACGTTGCCCAGAAAAATATTGAAATTATCGTAGATGTTGAAGAGGACCTGAGTTGGTATTTAGATAGCGAATTAATCTATTTACTTTTAAACGATGTCATCATAAATGCGATGCGTTATGGTACATCGAAGATACTTGTTTCAGCCCGTATTGATGATAATGAATTTATGACTTTAAGTGTTGAAGATGATGGTAGTGGCTACCCAGAAGCAATGCTGTCAAAAAGCCATGAAGCGTTGAGTGATTTTGAGTTAAGCCAAGGCAGAACGGGTCTTGGCCTGTTCTTCGCGAAGCTCATTGCAAGCGCTCATTCTCAAAGTGACAGAGTAGGAACAATAACCCTTTCTAATGGTGGAAGCTTAGGCGGGAGTGTATTTGCGGTAAAAATACCGTAAGATTGTCCGATAACAATAGATAATTCAAAAAGTAACGCTCGTGGTTAAGAAATAACAGACGTTATAAGATACAAAAAACAGACGGAAACACACGCATGTACGTGATTATTATTATTTTGATTGTTGTGTTACTCATTGCAGCTATTTTCATTAATGCAATGCAACAACATCGTCAAAAACAAGACGCTGAGCGTCGCACCGAGCTTGCTAAACAGCGCACTATTGTTGATGAAACGGAGAACATTATAGCCGCAAGTGTGAATATGCCGGTTTCTTCAAGAATAATGGGTATTCTACATAACAGAATTCTTAACGCGCTTAAAACTATGAATGAGTTAGCGGGCACCGCTGAATTAAAACAACGCATAGCGAGTAGCGAACAAGCTACAGCAGCAGCGCTGTCAGACAAGTCAGCGAGAGCATCTGAATTTTCGTTGCCCGACAACGATAAGATGATAATTCAGTACATCCAAGCGGTTAAAAAACTGCGCATTGTGCTTCGCTCTGAACATAGTAAAGGGCAAATAGATTCGAAAGTATTCATGGATGAAGACAAGCAATTGGAACGTTTGCAGGTAAAAGTAAACGTAGAAACGCTTATCAAGCGTGGCCGTGCGGCACTTCAAACCAATATGTTGGGTTCAGCCAGACAATATTTTGAAAAGGCTAAAACCGCGTTGGAAAATCAGAATCCGCAAGATGAATACTCTGCATCAAAACTTTCCACACTTAACGAGTGGCTAAACGAAATTCAAAGTAATCTTAAGAGCGTAAACGAAAAAGATCGCGCTAAAAAGCAAGAAGAAGAAAGAGACGAACTGGACGAACTATTCGCCCCTAAAAAGAAGTGGTAGCCCCTGCTCTCGAAAAGTACATTGCGTATTATGCCGTTTTAGCATAATGCGCAATGGCTAAGTCCCACATAGACTGAGCGGGTAACGACAACCCCTTTCGTGCGTTTTTAATTATTCCAATATTTTTAACTAAAGGCTCATCGACGATTCTTTCGGCTACAAGGCCAAGCCCTTCCATTTGTTCTTTACAAATAGCAGGCATAACAGATATACCTAAACCATTTTGTATCAGCTTTCCAAGCGTAGACAGTTGCCCTGTCTCTGCAATAATACTTAATTCGCCGTATTGTTCGAGTCTAGACTGTGTCCAATGACGTACCGCAGAACCCCGGTTCATCATTACTAAGGGAAATTGAAGGCAATCCTGCCATTTAAGTGCTTTGCCCAAGTTAGGTAATAATGCTTTATTTGCTACCACAACAAACTCATCGGTAAAAAGACTGTTAAACACCAAGCCATCTTTACGTTCCGGCTCGAAAGAAAAGCCTATCTCACTGCGCCCTGTAGTTACTTCGTGAATAACCTGTTCCATAACAACATCCACTATACGTAAGTTCACGTTAGGAATGCGTTGGTGAAATGTTGATAGAATATCTGGCAGGTGTGACTCGGCAAACGAAGGCATTGCACAAACGGTGAGTTGCCCTTTCGCCATAGCGAACAGGTTTTGCATGTCCGAAAAGGTGTTATCCCAGTCATGTAGCAAACGTATAGCGTTTGGAAATAATACCTCTCCTTCGGGCGTCAAGCTTACGTTGCGAGTATTGCGTTGAAACAGTTTACCGCCTAATTGCTCTTCCATTTTTTTTATCGCAGACGACAAAGCGGGCTGAGTTAGGTGTAGATTCACTGCAGCTTCAGCAAATGTTGATGACTTTGCCACCTCTACAAACGCTTTTACTTGACGATATGAAACATCCATAACCCCTCACCCTACCTAAATATTAATAAAAATAATTTATTAATTATAAGATTAATTCGATTTTACATATCGCGCAACAATGTTGATACTTATTTTTAACAAATGAGTTGGAGATAGAGAATGGCGGGATTTAACAAAGTTGTATCCTCATACGAAGAAGCAATGGCTGGCCTTGAAAATGGGATGACAGTTATTGCGGGCGGTTTTGGGTTGTGTGGTATACCTGAAGGACTGATAGGCCAAATTAAGAAGACGGGTGTATCTGGACTTACTGTAGTGTCGAATAACTGTGGTGTGGATGGATTTGGCTTGGGTCTTCTACTAGAAGACAAACAAATAGCAAAAATGGTGTCTTCTTATGTAGGTGAAAATGCCCTGTTTGAAAAACAATTGCTTAATGGTGAATTGGAAGTTGAACTTACACCTCAAGGAACGCTGGCTGAAAAAATGCGCGCTGGTGGCGCTGGCATTCCTGCGTTCTACACTGCCACAGGTTACGGCACACCGGTCGGAGAAGGCAAAGACGTCAAAGAGTTCGATGGACGCCCGTATATTCTTGAGCATGCCATCACTGGCGACTTTGCCATTGTTAAAGCATGGAAAGCAGATACATACGGTAACTGTGTTTATCGCCACACGGCGCAAAATTTCAACCCTATGGCGGCTACCGCAGGTAAAATCACCGTAGTAGAAGCGGAAGAGATCGTACAGCCTGGCGATCTGAATCCAAGCGAAATTCACACCCCGGGTATTTATGTAAACCGTGTCATTCAAGGTTCATTTGAAAAACGTATAGAACGTCGTGTAGTTAGCAAGGAGACCGTGTAATGCTTAGTAGAGAACAAATCGCAATGCGCGTAGCCCAGGAGTTCAAAGATGGTGATTACGTAAATTTAGGCATCGGGATACCTACCCTCGCAGCTAACTATGTCCCCGACGATATCAGTGTAATGCTGCAGTCGGAAAATGGTCTTTTGGGCATGGGACGTTACCCCACCGAAAATGAAGTCGACGCTGACATGATAAACGCAGGTAAAGAAACGGTAACGGCTATAACCGGCGCGTCGATATTTAACAGCGCTGAAAGCTTTGCCATGATCCGTGGCGGACATGTAGATTTTACTGTTCTAGGTGCGTTTGAAGTTGATGTATCTGGCAATATTGCCTCTTGGATGATACCGGGCAAATTGGTTAAAGGCATGGGCGGCGCTATGGACCTTGTTGCTGGCGCGAAAAATATAATTGTTACCATGACCCATACTGATAAGCGCGGCAACCCTAAGTTGCTAAGTGAGTGTACATTACCATTAACTGGTGTGAACTGTATCACACGTATAATTACTGACTTGGCAGTATTAAGCGTTGAAGACGGTGCCTTTGTTCTACAAGAGCGTGCACCAGGCGTGAGCGTTGAAGAAATTGAAGAGAAAACTGGTGGAAAGCTTGTTGTGCCTGATAATGTACCGGAGATGCAGTTCTAGTACTTTCATCAAGTACATATGACACTCAATCATTTCTCTTTAAAAATTTGCGCTTACTAGGCAGCACCTATTGTGTTTATTAGTAAGCGTGACTTCTAAGGTAACCCGCTTTTCTGTTTGTTTTTTAAAATTAGTGTTCACCAACACTGATGCTATTAGTTTGTCAGTCGCGTCATATAGTCAAGTTCAAAATGAACAAGGCAATAAGCCTTTTAATACACTGTGCATTAAGGGATAATGCACATGAACGTTATTTTTTAAAAAGGCTCACCTTTCTTGCTAGTTACTGATTTACCTGTCCACCATAAAATTATTTCAAAGCTCGAAACGAAAAACATTTCGACGCTAACCGAAATTCAAGAGCGCACTATGCTTCCCGCTATACAGGGTAAGGATATTATCGCGTCTTCAAAAACAGGGTCAGGTAAAACTTTCGCCTTTTTAGTTCCTGCTATTAATAGGCTAATGTCGCAACAAGCATTAAGCAGGCAAGACCCACGTGCACTTATTCTTGCTCCTACCCGTGAACTCGCAAAACAAGTTTTCATAGAAGCCAAGTCAATGTGCACGGGCTTAAACCTAACTTGCTCGCTTATCGTCGGCGGCGAAAACTACAACGACCAAGTTAAAGCGCTTCGACGTAACCCTCATATCATCGTGGGTACAGCAGGTCGGGTTGCCGATCACCTTTTAGACAAAAGCATATATTTAAACGGTTTAGAGCTGCTTATTTTTGATGAAGCCGACCGCATGTTAGATTTAGGCTTTTCTGCTCAGCTTAAAATGATCAACGACTATGCTGATCATAGAAAACGTCAAACTATGCTGTTTTCTGCCACGCTCGATAATATTGAGCTTAAGCATATGACAACGCAGCTAACCAAAGGCGCAGTGCGCGTAGCGGTAGGAGACTCAACGGCAGAGCATGGCGATATAGAGCAGAAGTGTTTCTTTGCAGACAACGTTGATAACAAAGATCAGATTTTACAATTTGAGTTAGCCAATCGTACCTACAACCAAGCTATCGTATTTACTGCTACCCGTGAAGATACCGATAGAATTGCAGCCCTTCTGAACGAACAAAACTTAGAAGCCATTGCCCTTCGTGGCGATATGCTACAAAGCCAACGCGCAGCAGTGATGAGCGCATTTGCTCGTGGGCAGCACAGTATTTTAGTTACCACCGACCTCGCCTCGCGTGGTCTTGACCTGTCAAAGGTTGGCTTGGTAGTCAATTTCGACCTTCCTAAAAACGCCGATGAGTATATTCACCGTATTGGTCGCACAGGTCGTGCTGGGCAAAAAGGCGAAGCTTTCTCGTTAGTTGGCCCGCGCGATTGGAACAGTTTTGAAGGGCTTAAGAATCACCTTCAATATGCTTTAGAGTGCTCACCGCACGACGAATTCGGGGCCTCGTTCAAGGGTTTTACGCCGAAGAAAAAAGTGTCGAAAAAAGCCAACGCGCAAAATGGCAAAAAGCGTATGGCGAAACCTGTTAAAACCAATGCTAAAAAGCGTGTTGATACCATGACTGGTGAAGATATCGGAATGGTGCCTGTTAAACGCAAACCAAGAAAAACGCTGCCGGATGACGACGAGTAAAACAACGTTCAATAATTAATAACTAATCAATTTGCCGCTATCATAGACTAACTTTAATAGCGGCGGTCATCGCTTCATTTATTCTTACCGCACATTCTCTTACATACTTTCTCTGTAATCGCATCGCGATACATGCTTTAATTTCAAAATGTAGCGTGTTGTCATCCTGCAGCGTTATTACTTACCCTAATTACCTTTAAGGCTTTTAAAGCCTTTCTTTAAAACGGATTTTATAAACATGAAAGCAATAAAACTCATTTCAATATTACTCATTGCTGTACTCATTATTTCCGTACTTTTTTATGAAAAAATAATTGCGAGTGTATTATTGCCTCAATACATTGAATGGGCGCATGAAACAGATCTAAAAGGGCTTGAAGTCGGTGTACCGTTAAACGAAAAGGAAAGGTTACTTGCATCAAAAATAGGTGTTAAACACCCCGAGAAAGTAAGAATTGTATACGTTGATGCAGTACCTTATCCCTATGAAAACTTTGCTTTAAAGGTATTTGGTGAAGCAGTTGGACTTGTGGGCGAAGGTATCATTAACAACGCACAAGTCTTTGGTTATTCAATTTACGCGCGTAAAGGCTTTGTACTTAATAGACCAAAACTAGCCCATGAGTTGGTCCACGTATTACAAATTGAAAGAGCTAGCTTAGACGACGTTGTCACCCAGCATTTCTTTGACATGGCTGAGTACGGATACGACAATGCGCCACTAGAAGTCGAAGCAGCAAAAGCTAATATAAATTACAGTGCAGACTGGTAGCCTTTACTAGGTAGTTTAGTTTTTTTAGCTTCGTTCAATGTGTAGATTCATCTGTTGAACCTTAAAGTTCTGCTATAGACAAGGAGCAGACGGTCAAATCAAGCAAAAGCATTATATGTACTGGCTCAGACTTGATCTGACAGTTACCCGTTTTTTCAGGTGCCGCTGTCAGATTAGATTTGAGCTAGATTCTTCTCAGCTGTTAACACCAAGCGATTTTGCATCGCTACACCCCTCTTCAATACCGATAGACAACTTCTCCAAACACACCAGTAGGTTTTCTACATCGAAAGCTGAAATGACTAAGCGCTGGCCTTCTTTATATTTGTTATCACCTGATTTATGAATATACTTCTCGTCCACAATCCCTTCATTGTGGGCAAGTAAATGGCGCTTTTGATATAGAATTCGTAGTAAATTGATTTCATCTTTACTGAGCCATTCATCAAAACCTTTTTGAACTGCCTTTCCCCAAAGCTCACTAGCTTGTTCTAAACGCTGAAAAGCGTTGAACGGCGCCTTTCCAAAAATGTCATACATACCTTCACAATATTTCTGGAAGGCAACTACTCCGTCACTAATACATGTCTCAATCAGCGATCTGCACGTTAACTCGGCTTCATCTTTGCCTGCCGTCTCGGTTATCGCCTGCTTAACAATACCGACACTATCTTTCTTAGCCCGAATTTTCCGTAATGAGTCTCTAAACGTACGAGTTACTGAGTTGTGGCCACATGCGGGGCAGAAGTATGCGCTACCTACAACAGAAAATCTGGATTCGCAGCTTTCACATTGAATTTCTAATTGCATTAGGTCCGCAGCCTTTGCTGGGATAGTATGTGTTCTGTTAAGCCCGCCAGTAACTTTCATTGATATTGAGATAAAGCTATTTTTCGGTTGACTCCTATTGAACTTTTGAGCACAAGAACGGAGTGAGTTATGAATTTTCCCTTGCATTACGGCAAAAGCCTCAGCTTTAGCATGTTCGACTTGTTCAATAGTTAACCACTGATCGGAGGGAGCTTCATAACGACAAAACGGACACCATACTGCTTCGTCTTTAAAGATATCAGCCCAGTCTTTTTCATTGACTTTAAAAATGAATTCACAATCTTCATTGGGGCATTGTTTGTCAATATACCCCTTCTCGTCTGATTCGATTGCTACAGATACCGACTGACCATTCATCCGTTCCATTTCTTTTATCAAATCTTCAAACATGGTAAATCCCTTTTAATTGCATAGCTCCCAAATACCGGGCTCAAAGAGTTTGGCTATGATTGGTGTGGCACGAACCAAACCAAGCTTATTAGTCCGCCGTTGATTTGTTTCTTATATCACCTTATTCACTAGGTAAGACGTTATATCTAAATTGGACGTAATCATCAAAATTTGAGTAAGCATGATAATCTCGGTTTGTTTTTACGCATATTTGAATATCACAACATCTACCTATATCAGACTGGATAAAAGTTATTGTTCTACTATTTTTGTTACTCCAATTCTTAGAGCCTATTCGTGCGATAGAGTACTGTAATACTTCACCCAATGGGTCAGTAGAGTATCCCGAAAGCTCTATTTCGTCTCCAACTCTAACGGTTTCATTTGAAACTACCATTTGAGCATATCTTGGGTTTGCAACAGTGTTACCTAGAGAATCACTTGCAGCTTCTATTACCGGAAAGTAATCATCAGCATCTTCTTTTTTACCCCTAAACTTCATAATTCTTGTCCTTAATTCACCAGATATACCAAGGATAAGGTGTTTTTGATATTCTAATAAATCTCTTCTATGGGCATTGGGATCTCTTAACTTTTCAAGTTCAGTTAAAAAGATATCCACTGTTTTTTTATCTTTAAAAGCTAGCTGGACCTCTCCGTCCCAGTTCTTTGCAATCAAAGTTTTGAGGTCGTAGAAATCTGCGTAATATAGTATTCGACTCTCTAGTGCAGATCCCGATAACCTTTTATTTTCAACTTCTTGTCTTTCTAGCCACTTTTTTTTTCGGTCTTCAGAAATCTTAATACGATTAATCCAACCTGAACCATACTTTCTAACAAAAACGAACTCGAGAAAGTCTCTTATAGAGTTTTCAACTAATGTTAAATCTTTACTGATGTCCAAAACTAAACCTTTGAGGTGATATAACACCGCACTCTGCTGCAAATTTGAAGCGAAGCGGAAAATTTGTCCGGCAGGAGTGCCTTATTAAGCATCGCCAATCTTGTAGTAGGATCTAAGTATATTCCCAATCTCTTCTCTACTTTCAGCGATTTCAATCATATTTTTGTCACTCGTAAATCTTTTTTCTTCACGAATGTAAGATTCTGTATTTTCTTTTAACTTGCCAAACAGCTTAATTACTACAAAACCCAATATACTTGAGCTGCCAGTAACAAAAACCTCAATGCCTTTCTTGACTGAGGCAATTTCATCTCCTGACGTAAGAGTCATTACGGAGTTGTACACGCCGAAGGCAGCTAGCCCACTAAGTATCACAGCTAACGCAAGAAGAATGATAATTTGAGGAATACTAGTTATGCGCCAAGATTTTTGGTCTGCTATAATATCCTCGATAACTTTAGTGCGTAAAGCCGAAAGTTCGTTAGCCGGAAGTGTCATAGGCGATCACCCCTCTTTTCACCAACAAACCATTTTGATCTCTCACTATTTATTATTGACTCAACACGCTCGATGTAGGATCTGATTCTTTCTTCTTCGTCTAGTCTAGAATACTCTCCCATTTCCATCCAAAACGAGAGCTGTTCGCGGTGGACCTGCTCTATTATAAGGCGATACTGCTGCCACTGAGAGTCAAAGTTTGATATTTGCATCAAGCTAGTAATCACCAAAGCCAGCATAGAAAGCACTCCACCCAGCAACGATATGGAAAAGCTAAAATTGTCTAGATAGTTCGGGAATAAAAACAGAATAGGCAATATAGCCAGAATAAGTGTTTGAAGCATCCTTAATAAAAGAAACTTCTTCTTTGCAGTCATTGCCTTGTGCTCAAACCACATTAAATGCTCTCGGAGCCTATGCTCATATTCTTTTAAAATTTCAGGCTTCATAATATTTCCACTTCAGAATTTCTTGTTGCCTAACAATTAAATACAGCGCAATTTGCGCGTTTTTCTGCCAACGCATCGCTTACTTTTTTACTTCCACTATTAATACCAAACTAACTATCACATTGCTACAACATGGAAAATTGGCGATCTGAATAAAGTGTTTAAGTACAAAAACGCTCGATTGGCTAGTTTTCCAGAATATAGGGGAAGGGCTACTATAACTGTATATCCAGACAAGCACTTAGCTCTCAACAATGAAAATACTGTGGTCAGCTATGGCACTTAAAGCAGAAAATTGATATCAGTCGTGGGAATGTCAGAAATTCGCGCGTTAACACAATAAAGTAATCAATACGCCAACTTCCGCTTTACGTACAGTAGAGAATGTTAGATTTGGTTTTTGTCTAACTCTGAAACTGTCGGGTTAAATGGCAACCAATCGAACATAGTAATATTTTTCTTACTAGGTCAAGCCTGCTTTTAAGATTTTCTTTTTAGTTTATCTTTCAGCATACGAAGGTCACCAATGATGGTTTCTTCTAAAAAGTGCATTTTGTGCCCTTCATTCCAAATTTTAATATTTTCACCTGACCATCCATTTTCAATTAATTCACTCCAGCCGTAAATGTACTCAAGTGTGTCGATAAATAAACTCTGAAATTCAAAAGGATCTACCTTTTTAAATAGATTATCTTTCTGTGAACCGTGAACAAAGAAGTTTCTAACTAAGATGGCTTTACGGACAATATATCTTAAGTCATCCGCGCTCAAAGGTCTTGTTGTCAGATGCTCTTCTAATATACTTATACGCTCGAAAATCCTATCTTTTAGGGACTTATCAGATATTTTTGATATCGAATGAAGTAAAGATTGTTTAATAGCTTCAAAGTTCTCGAGGTCTGTTTTAATTCTTGATTTAAGGTTTTCAAGAAGCTCGGGGGAACCTTCAGGTAGCTTGTTCTTTTCTTCACCTATGATCTTAGGGAATATATCGAAGAGGTTTGCTACAGCAATAAGCCTGCTAGGTGAATAGTCTTCTTGGAAGTATGAGCCATAGAAACTGTATCTAACAGTATCTCTATCTTCTTTATCAAACCAATTTTTGAGGATGCGCAAGAACTCTTCGCTATTTATATCAACTAAAGGGTCTGAAGCGAATCTGTCTTTCTTATCTTCGCCCCAGTAGTAATTACTATGGAATACCAATAATTCTTGGTGTTCATCTTCGCAGTCTTTTTTTAAACAAATCTCTCCAAAGTGAAGGTTAGAACCACTAACGAATCGCATGAACAATGAAAGTTTGTAGGCTCTTTCGAAAGCTTCCTCTAATAATAAAGGCTCTTCAAAATTGATATTCACTACTACTTTATTTTTAATGCTCACACCGTTGATGCTATAGCCTCCGCCAGTGCTTACGCAGTTGCTCGCACTAACTCTCCCAATCTTTGTCTCCTGATTGAAGATTTCAAAATTCCCGTCAAAGTAAGCTATTACAGCTCCCTCATTTGGTTCTAATTCTTCATGGTATTCTTGTCTTTTTAAAGCTGATAGCAACTCATCGTTGGGGAAGTTGATGTAATCGAACCCACTGAGCCTGGGGATCATGCGCTCTGGGTTATCTATAGTCAAAGAGATTGATTTGAATAAATCTTCGGAAGGGAGTATTTTACTAGTCCCAATTATCATTAAATGTGAATATATTTTTGCATTAAAGGATGTTTTCTTGTCGAATATGTGTCGACCAGTATTCCCTAAACAATTTATAAGTGAAATATACTTTCCTTCAGACGTTTTTCCATATATGTCTGAGTGACTTTCTACATTGAAAAACTCGGATGACCAGCAATTGAATTCTTTTGACCCATCTTCTGTATTGAGTATTCCCGATACATTATCATTGCTACCAACTTGGAAGCTGCCCTTAATAATTTCTTTCACTAATTTATCCCTTTAGCGTAACCACTATTAGTCCGTTGCAGAAGGTTATTATCCTTTCACTTGCTTACAAATGTCATGTTCCATTTGAGAATCGGTAAGGAATGTTTCCAGTTAACATAGCGCAGCGAGTGGCAAACTTGATGTACGATACACAATTGCGCCTGAATCGCCACTAGTTCAGTAGAATATCATAACTATATTTTTGAATAGAATCTGAGCCTGTGCTCCAACGTCTGCAATACGTACAAACCAGCCATCCCAGCCTAACATTCGTAAACTTAAATTTTGCCAACTCATACCAGCGCAAAATTCAAGCATAAAAAAGGGTGCTTTACAAAGCACCCTTTTTATCGTTTTCTTTTTGCGGTAACTATAAGCTTTAAGACACACTCAACTGGAGCGTACACAAAGCTTTAGTGATGGTTTGCGTTACTAAGTAAACTTAGTACTCCCACCATCCTTCTTGCCACCACTCCAAAAACTCTTCAAAGTCGATGTAACCATCGTCGTTACTATCGATAAGCTTAAAGCCTTCTTGTACGTGGCTAGCTTTAGTCTTTGGTGAAATTACGGTTAGAAGCTCGATGAACTCAGGTAAATCGATTTGGCCATTGCCATCACGATCGAAAAAGCTGAAGTCCTTTCTAATTTCTTCAATTTTAGATTCTGAAAGTTGAGTGCTCACTCGCATTCCTTATATCAACTGCAATAAATACGAGTGTAACGCCCTTCTTTCTGACTGTCTACGCCTGATTTTCTTTTGCTTTAAGTGCGCGTAAACGTTGAGCTTCTGCTTTTTCCTTACGCTTTTGTTCCATGGTCAAACGCGCTTCGGTACCTACGTGTTCCTGCTGACGTTCTTTCGCTAGCTGAACCTGCTTTTCACGTTCTCTAAAGCGAGCAATTTGATCGTCGGTATGTGTGCCGTAACAATGAGGGCAGCTTACGCCAGGCTCATACTTATCGCTTTGCTTATCTTCTTCAGTAATAGGGAGTCGACACGCGTAACACTGTTCGTAATGACTCTTTTCAAGGTCGTGGTTTACCGCAACGCGATTATCGAATACAAAGCAGTCGCCTTCCCACATAGACTCTTCTTTCGGCACATCTTCAAGATACTGTAAAATACCGCCTTCTAAGTGATAAACCTCTTCAAAACCCTGCTCTTTCAAATACGCTGTAGACTTTTCACAGCGAATGCCGCCAGTACAGAACATGGCTACTTTTTTGTTTTTTGACGGGTCGAGTTCTTTTTCTACGTATTCTGGGAATTCGCGAAACGTGTCGGTTTTAGGGTCAATGGCGTTTTTGAAAGTGCCAATTTCTATTTCATAACCGTTTCGGGTGTCAATAACGGTTACATCAGGGTCGCTTATTAGCGCATTCCAGTCTTTAGGCTTGACGTAAGTGCCTACAGTTTGGCGAGGGTCGATACCTTCAACGCCCATGGTTACGATTTCTTTTTTCAGCTTCACCTTAGTGCGATAGAACGGCTGTTCGTCGTGAAGTGATTCTTTGCAAGAGATAGGATTGATGCGTTCATCGCTATTCAGATAAGCGAGCAATGCGTCGATTCCCTCGCGAGTACCTGAAACAGTGCCGTTGATGCCTTCGTGGGCAAGAAGAAGTGTACCTTTAATACCATTTGCTTCCATAGTTTCTAGAAGCGGCTGGCGGATTTCTTTAAAGTTTTCAAGCGCAACAAATTTATACATTGCGCATACAATATATTTAGACATATTTTAACCTTTGCTGATTGGAGCGTAAGACCAGTGCAAAAATGCGGCGCGGAATATAACAAAACTGAGCGTTAAAAACTAGAGCAGTTCACGTGAAGTGCTGATAAGTCGTTCTATTTCTTTATTTAAAGATTACGCAATTTTGAATTTACGCGATATTTTCAAATGAAGAAAAATCTGGTGTTGTAGTTTGGTGCTTATCTTTCCCATATCTCCCCTCGCCTTGCGAAGATATAATTTCGTAAAGTAACGTATTATCTTCTTTAAAAGCATTGGCATATTGCCTTTTTAGTCGTTTTTGCGTAGCTAGACTGCAGTTGTCAACAACATCATTCGGAATTCGTTTGGCGTCATCGGTTTGAGCTAACGGAGCTGGCTTCATACTCAGATAAAGGCGTGCACTTTCGAAGTCTGTGGCGACTAAATTTGAGTGCACGTCCATGTCTGTCCATTCATTTTCATTGACGGACAATGATGGTCGCTTGTAGTGATTTAACGCGGCGAGTTGAGCTTCGATACTATTTTGGATTTCAAAGTCTGACGTTGCCGCTTCAATTTCAAACGGTTCAGCCACACTATGTTGCTGCATTGCAAGGTATAACGAGAACAATGCCCCCTGTGATGAAGCACGAGCGAGCACACCACTTCGCTCCCAGTAAATACTGGGGTCGATTGTTGCTTGTTCACTTGTTGAGGCTAAATCTGGCGACATACGTACGCTATGCTGTTTTTGTATACGTATATTGTCGGCAAGATAATGTTTTTCTTAAGCTTATTTTCTAAAGTTAGATATACTTCTCATTACTGGTAGTGCACTTATTCACGGAATAGAAATGCAATTTAGCAACAAACAAGTACTGATTGTTGAGGACCAACGTCCATTTCTTCTTCTTTTGAAAGGGCTAATGCATTCAATGGGGTCGTCTGATGTCGTCACTAAGTCATCTGCCGAACAGGCAGTCTCACTGTGTAAGAAACACAAGTTTGATATTGTAATTTGTGACTTGCACCTGGGCGCTGAAACCAAAAATGGCTATGAACTTATAGAAGAGTTGCGCACGCGAAGGCTCATTAACCCCACATCAGTGTTTATTCTTATTAGTGCTGATAGTGCTCGCCCAGTTGTGCTTGGCAGTATCGAACGTCGCCCAGACGATTTTCTAATAAAACCCTTTTCACAAGTACAGTTAAAATCTCGCATTGTACGTGCGTGGCAAAAACGACAATTTCTTCAACAAGCGTTTAACCTTATAGAGCAAGGTGAATACAACAGTGCCATAGATCATATTGAGACACTTTTAGAAAACCCTCATCACTACAAAGGGCATTGCGAACAGCTGCTAGTGGAGCTCTATTGGCGCATTTCCCACCCCAAAAAAGCGCTAGATGTATTAAAAGAGTATATCGAAGGTAAGCCTGTGCTTTGGGCACAAATAGCATTGGGTAGAACCTATTTACTATTGAACGAACATGAAAAAGCAATATCCATTGCTAAAAAAACGTTAAAACGCAACCGATTCAATGCTGATGCTCACGATATTCTAGCGCAAGCGCACCATGCTGTGGACTCGGGAGAAAAGGCCGTTGAGGCAATAAAGGAAGCAATAAAGCTGTCGCCCTTTTCATTAACCCGTCACTTTAAAGCGTGCGAAATTGGCAGAAACAATAACGACTTAGTGCTTGCAGCCAATTCAAGCCAAGCAATCTGGGACTTATCGAAGCGCACTGTGCATAAGGCGAGCTTACATTGGTGCGGCATGATACGAAGCTTACTTGATGTCGCTGAGTCAACTGATGACAAAGGTCAGCGCAATAAGTATCAGCAAGAAGCGTTACTAACGTTACAGCGAGGTAAATTCGATGAGCACCTATACAAAATCGACAGGGAGTTCGATGTCGATATTTTTGGTAATATTGTCAATGCAAGAATAAGCGCGATTGATGGGAAGCTCATAGATGCAAAACGCCATCTAAATACGTCGCAGATACAGCTAGGTGATAAATACCAAGAAGTACCTACAGCGTTCATTCCAGATAGTATAAACGTTATGTATAAACTGGGAGAGTTCGACGATGCGCTTCAGCTAAGTTCTCTACTTTCATCAAGAGGTGAAGAACTCGACCAAAACAGTTCTGACATGTTAAAAACGCAGGCGCAAAACGCACAAAAAAGCCTCGCTAGCTATCAGCAGTTTAACCGCGAGGGCATTCAACACTACCAGCAACAAGATTTCGAACGCGCTAAGGCCTCGTTTGCCCTTGCTCAGGGTTTCGCCCCCGTTAATACAGGCGTTGCACTTAACTTGCTTCAATGTCTTCTTCAAATAGCCATAAAAGAAGATAAGGCGGAAATGAAGTTAATAAACGAATGTAAGCGTTTATTTAAGCTTATTGATGACATGACACTCAAAGCGCCGTACAAAGAAAAGTATGAAAACATTCGAGATGAACTTTCTAAATACATTGGCTTTTGATAGCTAGCGGACATTTTAGTGCTATAAACAGCAACCCTACCCTTTCTATCAGTAGTATTCCTCGAGTACTCAGTGCACCCTAAGAGGTATCTATCCACTAGCGCTAACATTAAATCTGAGCCCTCTTACGCCGTGATCCATTGTACTGTATATACATACATGCTATAACGCAATACCATGCAGTCTATGCCAAAAAACACTCGTATCGTAGATTTGGTTAAAAATACTAGGCTGTTTGACTGTAATTGCTTAAAGGAAGTATACATCAGCGATGCATGACAGACTGATACAAAAACTTGAGATTCTTTCCGATGCGGCCAAGTACGACGCCTCTTGCGCGAGTGGTTCAGCAGGTAAACGACAAGCTGGGAAAACCGAAAAGAATGGTATAGGTTCACTTACCGGAGGCTCGGGTATATGTCACAGCTTCACACCTGATGGTAGGTGCGTTTCGCTGCTCAAAATTCTTATGACAAACTACTGTATCTATGATTGTCACTATTGCATTAATAGGGTTTCAAGCAATGTTCAACGGGCGCGGTTCACCGTTAAAGAAACAGTAGATTTAACCCTGAATTTTTATAAACGCAATTACATTGAGGGATTGTTTCTAAGCTCGGGTATTGTCGGTTCCCCTGATATCACCATGGAAAGCATGGTACGTATTGCGAAATCGCTGCGAATTGACCACGGATTTAAGGGATATATTCATCTCAAAACTATCCCGAATGCGTCGCCAGAATTACAAGCAGAAGCAGGACTGTACGCAGACAGACTTAGTATCAACGTAGAAATGCCTACACAGTCTTCACTAAACAAGTACGCACCAGAGAAAGATCTTGGCGATATTCATGGCTCGATGAATACGCTAAAAGAAAAAATTACAGAGCATAAAGTAGACAGGACATATTCGGGCAAACGCCCTCCCCGTTTCGCGCCTGGGGGGCAGTCTACGCAAATGATTATAGGTGCCGATGGGTCAAATGATAAAACGATTTTAGGTACGAGTGTAAAGCTCTACAACGATCAAAAACTTCGACGTGTGTATTACTCGGCATTTTCTCCTATCCCTGATGCATCGGAAGTTTTACCGCTAAAACCGGCGCCATTGATACGAGAACACCGGCTATACCAAGCCGATTGGCTTTTGCGCTTTTACGGTTTTGGCCTAGATGAAATCTTGCAAGACGACATGTTAGATATGGATTACGACCCAAAGCTTTCATGGGCATTACGCAACCGTCATCTATTTCCTATTGATTTAAACAAAGCTGACAAACAGATGCTGCTGCGCGTTCCCGGTCTTGGTGCGCGAACGGTACAAAAGATTTTATCTATAAGGCGTAATACAAAACTTAACTGGATCGACCTTACCAAAATGCGGCTACCTCTTAAAAAGTTGAAGCCTTTTATCAGCGTGGGAGATTACTCCCCTGATATACACTTACTCGACAGTAATAGTTTCGAGCTTCAGTTTAAACAGCCTAAACAGTTTGAGCTGTTTGGCGCTTGAGTGTTGTGTTAACGCAACTATGCTCAGCCACAGTCTAAAAGGTAGCTTTTATGAAGACCATAACCATTACTTCAGTACCTGGCTTTGAAGAGTGGCGAGAGGCCTCGCGAGAATGCATCGCTGCGCGTATCCGTCCTGAACAGATTATCTGGCAGAGCGCGAATGCAATACAAAACGATCTGTTTGGTAGCGGTACTGAGCAGTGCGAAAGCAAAATGCCGCGAAAAATGCCGCAAAGTAAGCTTAGTATTCCTAAACCTACGTTAATGCTTTTAAAGTACGCCCTATGCCATAACGATGATAATCGATTTGCTCTTTGTTACCGTGTTTTGTGGCGTGTCGTTTATGAAAATAAACAGCTTATTCAAATGAAAACGGATGACGATGTTATCCAGCTTTTTGCCTTGGCGAAAGCGGTAAAACGTGACGCTTATAAAATGAGTGCGTTCCTGAGGTTCAGAGAAATAAACGTAGAGGAGCAAGAGCATTTTGTTGCCTGGTATGAACCTGAGCATTTCAGTTTAGAAATAAAGCTTAACTTTTTTAAGACTCGATTTAAGAATATGCGTTGGTCTATTTTAACACCCTATCGTGCTGCTCACTGGGATACCGAAACCCTAGTGCTAGAAGATAACCCCGATTCAAGCGTTGTACCCGATGATGACCGCATTGAAAAATACTGGCTGACTTATTACGCCAATATATTTAATCCTGCGCGTATTAAAACAAATGCGATGTTGAATCAAATGCCTAAAAAGTACTGGAAAAATATGCCAGAGACATCGCTGATAGACGATATGATAAAACAATCGGACGCCCGTGCCAGAAAAATGATTAGCGATGGCAATAAGCACTGAGTTAACACAAATGCCCTTATATTAATGAGCGAACATATACGAGCTTGACCTATTAACACTGGGCCAAGCTTTGATTTCGACGTTGAATTAGCATTAACTTTGCACGAACCAACTTAGCCTTTAAAATTCTCTACAGTATTAATCAGGTCGTCTATATTTTCGATAAGCGTCTCACGCTGTTCGTCTGTTAGGGTAGAAAAAAGCTCGGATATTAACGTAGCGCTAACGGTCATATTATGGGCGCTACTTTGCTTATAAATATCACTTTTGTAGCTATCCGGTGTTTGCATTAAGTCGACCAGTTCAGCTTCAAAATTATCGTTAAATTTACGCGTTACAAATAGCTTTCGCGCTGCATTTTGTATATTCCTACGATAAGTTAGCCATTCACCCCCTGTGGAAATAAACTGTGTAGCATAAGTGTTTACAATTTGCTTTTGCTCACTAGTTAATTTTCCTACGCGTTCACTAATAGCCTCCTCAATGCGCTCTATACGATCTTCTAAGCGCTCTTCGTCAGACTTTTCTAGCGACTCTTTTCGCTCTTCTTCTTCCTCTTTGTTATCTTTCTCAAGGGCTGCAAAAAGCGTAACAACTTGTTCGTCATCAAGTGTTTTTGCTATTTCTGCTAATTCTGGGCTCACTTCATCTCGCACTCTTTCCCAATGAGCTCGTGCGCTTGCAAGATGTTCAAGGACAGCATTTGAATCTAAGCGCCTTTCTTTGATTTGTTGTTTAATATCGGTAAGTTGAGCTTGATAACGTTTAAGTTCAGAGGTTTTGTGCCAGCGTAGCCAGTTTTGAAGATAGTCATCAAATTTTTCTTCTTGCTCGTCTTTAAGTTCAATATAGTCGTCCAAGTACCAGTAAACCCACCAATCCAAGTTGTTATAAGCTAATTTCGAACTGCATGAAGCAAGAAACATCACAGAAACAAATACTAACAGTACACGCATAACTCATCCTTTTTTGTTAACTACGTTATTTGCTGTAAATCCGCTTATATTTAATTCCAATTAAAAAGCAGGCGTAAATGGTAAAGCGCTCGTGACATCGCGCTGGTTTATTATTTTCAGTTATTTAAATTCTTTACAACACACATGCGCACTTTACGTATTGATACCTTAACGTTACCTTAACTGTAATGCTGGTGAAAAGAAGGATTTTAATGTGTCAAAACGTGTCGCAATTTTAACCTCCGGTGGCGACGCACCGGGTATGAACGCATGTATCCGAGCTTCGATTATTGCGTGCCAGAAGGCTAACTACACGCTACTTGGCTATAAGCATGGTTACAATGGGCTGTTACAACAAGAGTACATTCCCCTATCACTCGACTCTACACACAACTTGATCCAACAAGGCGGTACCATTTTACACAGTGCAAGGTGCAAAGAGCTTAAGAGCCAAGAAGGTATTACAAAAGCAGCTAACAACTTGATGAAGGCAGAAATTGATACGCTTATTGTGATTGGCGGCGACGGCTCGTTTCGTGGTGCAGCTGAACTAGGGAAAGAATGGGACGGCCAAATATTAGGAATACCCGGCACGATAGATAACGACATTAGCGGAACGGATGCAACCATCGGCTATTTTACCGCTATAGACACTGCGATGAGTTCTATAGATAAAGTTCGAGATACTGCAGATGCATTCGAGCGTATATTCCTTATAGAAGTCATGGGCAGGAACGCAGGCTTTTTAGCTTTGAATGCTGCGCTTTCTTCTGCTGCTGACTATGTGGTTGTACCAGAGTTTTTCGAATCTGCTGACAAAGAGATAGAGAAGATTGTTACTCAAATAAAAGCCCAGCGCGCATTAAAAGGGCCGGTTAGTTTTATTGTTGTCGTTGCTGAAAACGTATGGCCAGATGGCTTAGCAGGGCTCACTGATGCACTGCAGAAGCACAATATTAGTGACGTTAGGCCCGTAACCTTAGGTCATGTTCAACGTGGCGGCTCGCCTGTAGCACAAGACAGGTTGCTCGCAACAACGCTCGGGGAGTTTGCTATAAGTCTAGTGGGTAGCGACATTACTAACATCATGGTAGGCGAAGTGAATCAACGCCCTGTTACCATCCCTCTTCATAAAACGTGGGAAGATACCAAACCTCTGAACGAGGCCCGTGTTGACGCTATGCGTACGCTTATGAATGAACGATACAGTGGTAACTGAATTGACGGTTAGGGGCTGTAACTAAACAGCAAAAAATTCAATAGGTACTCAAAAGAAAAAATAAAAAAGGCATTGTTTATATTTAAACAACGCCTTAAACACTTTACTACTTGAGCTAAGTTACATTTTCATAGCCGCTTTGACTTTATCGCGGTGACTGCGGCTTACCTTAAGTTCTGTATCGTTTTGGAGTATCAAGTGGTACTCGCCACTGATGTGACTGACTAGCTTTTTAACAAAACGAATATTAGCTATGGCGGAACGGTGCACGCGAACGAAAAATTGCGGGTTTAGTTCTTGCTCAAGCTCTTTCATGGTTTTACGCATTATGTGCATGCCATCAAGCGCGTGTACGCACATATAATCGCCTGCTGCATCAATCCATTGAATGTCTTGTACGTTTACACGGGTTACTTCTGAACCATCTTTGATAGCTAAAACATCAGGGTAAGGGTTCGTCTCAACCGGCTCTCCGCTAGCTAATTTACGTAGAATTTCCTCGCAATCATCACCGGTTAGTTCAGCCACTAGGCTCACCAACTTTTTAGACTGCTCATCTTGGTGCTGAGTTGAGAAGTATTCACGAACCTTGCCCAACGCCGCGCCAAGGCGTTCATCATCTGCTGGCTTTAACAAATAGTCTAGTGCATGTATATCAAAGGCTTTAATAGCGTAATTGTCGTAGGCAGTTACGAAAACAATCATTGGAATTGGCTGCTTTAATTCACGAAGCTTGTGAATAACTTGAAAGCCATTTAAACCCGGCATTTGAATGTCTAAAAACACTAAGTCTGGACGATGTTGAGAAATACTGCTCACAGCTTCAAGACCGTTCTGACATTCTGCAAGAACCTGTACATCATCATGACGCTCCAACCTAGCACGAAGGCCTCTGCGCGCTAAAGGTTCGTCGTCCACTACAATGGTTTTAATCACTTGCTTTGTCATGTTATACGTCCTTAACTTCATACGGTATGCGAATTCTAACCCGCACACCGGAAGGCTGATTGTGTTCTATAGAGAATGCAAAATTACGATGATAAAGGGATTGCAAACGTTCTTTTATGTTGGCTAAGCCCACACCATTTTCACGGCTAAGGTTGCCATCTTTGATATCTGCGCCCGGGCCGTTATCAGCAACGTCCATCAATAAATCATTACCAAACGTACGCGCCGTTATTGAAATACGACCACCGTTTTCCATCTTAGATATGGCATGCTTTATCGAATTTTCAATAATCGGCTGCAAGATCATGCTTGGCACGAGTGCACTTTCACAGCTTTCATCAATATCCCATTGCACATCTAACCTGTCATCAAAACGCACTTTTTCTATTTCAAGATAAAGTCTCAGCGCCTTAGTTTCTTGACCTAACGGGACCCGCTTTATCGGGTCATTGTCTAGCGAGTAGCGTAAGAAATCGCTTAGGCGGGAAACCATGGCCTCCGCCGTATCATTTTCCTTCAATAGGATAAGGGTAGAAATAGCGTTCAGCGTATTAAAAAGAAAATGCGGGTTAAGCTGATAGCGAAGCATTTTGATATGCGCCTGGTGCGCCATGGTGCTGGCTTTTAGCGCATTTTGCTTTTCTTTTTGCAACATCTGAAAGTTTTTGATGCCGAAGTACACACCACTCCAGCAGCCGACCATTATCAATGAGTTAATGGTGTTGGTGAAATACATATACCATTCGTCTGGGCGATACCCGTGTTTATATATTTCCCAGTAGTTAATGTTTTTCACTACTGCCCACAATAGCGCTATTAGATAACACGACACTATCACTATTGTGATCATGTTTAGCGGCGATTGTTTTCTTGCCCAACGATAAATGTAGCGCAGTGGAATGGTTAACAACCACCCTGCATAGGCATTTAGCATAATTATGAAAACCCAAATGGGTCTTACATCATGAAGAAACGAACCGATGTAATAAATTATCGCAAACCCTGCCCAGCCTGCGCTGTGCAACGTCCAGAATAACCGTTCATTACTTTCTATTACACGCTGAAAGCGACTCACAATATTACCACTTTAAAAACTAATAAAGAGATTATACGCCAGCCCTGGCGTGACCCAAGCGGCTTGGTCGTACACCTTATGCCTCTGGTCGCAGGGCAAATTCTTGAAATTATGCATTTTTCAAGAGAACATCGCTTATATTAATAGCTTATGTTCATTCTCTTAAGCCAGTGAACCCACCACCAAGCGGGGCCAACTAACAGAAAACGTAGGTCTTCGAAGAATGATGGTTTTTTGCCTTCTATATGATGCCCTATAAACTGCAATACCCACATGACGACAAACAAAACTAGGGAAAATAACCATACTGAGATGTTAAAGTGCTCTAACGTATTAACGGCACCAAAGCATAATATGGTAAGCAGTGTCATTGCTGCACCTATAGGCCCTGACAACATGAAGTAGTAATAAAGCACCGGTACTGCAATAATGTGTGCCCACGTTATGTCAAACTGGGATATAAAATCCGGTACCGGCAAGCTCCAAAGCAAGCCAATAGAAACGAAGTAAATACTTGGTACTGCGATAGCGTGAATGATAACGTTCGTTTTGTTTTGATGGCTTTCGCCATACTGTATTAACAGCCGCTCAATACTTCTCATACCTGCCCCTTTGCCTGTTTTTAAGAATTAGCTACCGCCCCGAAAACACGTTTAATAAACCACTAGGTCAACAATGTATGTCGGGACAACAGCGTTTTTATCAGTTTTTCATCACAGGTAAAGGCGAGCCCATAATAAACCATATCGCTTTCATGCTTATGGTTTTTAACCCTTGCTGTGAGGGCTACTTCTTTACCGTCTAACGAATAGTTTAGCCGAACCTCGGCTTCATCAAGCATTACAGGCCAATTTGGCTTAACCTGAAGTGCAACTTTGCATCCTTTTTCGCTCAAATCAATAATGATACCTGTTACATTTTCATCATCTGGATACACTTCAGACTCCAATGTCACAGATACACCCAATTGCGCGCGCTTAACCGCGCGAAGCCCAATACTTTCAATGCGTTTAGGAAACGTTGTGATAAGTAACCCTGAAGGCTTAGCGAGCAATTTTAAAACTTTTACTTTGAAAGCAATAACTTGGCCAGTATCACCTTCGAGTATGGAACGAACAACAACCTCGTTACCTACTGTGAGCGCATCGCGAACGGTTATCCACTTGGCCGAGGTGGGGATATGAAAAAGCAGGCACTCATCTGTAAGCATGCCTACATAGTCTGTTTTTACACGCTTGGGCGCAGCAGGCATCGCAATCTGTAAATCGACGATATCGCCAGGTACTAGCGTTCGCAACGATTCCAAATTATCTTCGCTCAGTAAGTCGCTTTGTATCTTATCAGCCATTTGTATTTGTTATTGCTGGATTTAATGTGATTTTGTCCAATTTACGCATCAAATCAAAACTTATCAACACTATGATGGCAAACCAACTTCTATAAACGTAAAAATATGCGGGGTGGTTGCCAATCTATTGGGATTAACCTAATAGGTTGATATAGTTAAGGTATCGTTTTTTTACCCTATCGGACCTCTATGCCTTCTGCTCTTCACTATACGTTAACTATTTCAAATTGGCGTGCACACCAATTTACTGTCGCGCTCCACATTCCTGTACATAACGATTCATCGCTAACACTTACTCTTCCAAGCTGGATCCCAGGAAGCTACATGGTTCGCGATTTTGCGAAAAGCATAATTAGGTTAAGTGCTACGTTAAGTACCAGCCGCTTAGAGAATTCCAGCGGCGAAAACCCAGATAGTGTTCCCGTAACTAAGCTCGATAAACAAACGTGGCGTGTTAAAACTGACGGAAAAGCTTGCACCGTTAACTACACGGTTTATGCCAATGATCTGTCGATTCGCTCTGCCTTTATGAACGATGAGTACGCATTTATAAATGGAACAAGTGCGTTTTTACGCGTATCGGGCTTTGAGCAAGCAGCCTGCGAACTAGACATTGAACTCGATGATAGTGACCCATCTACCGCTAATTGGAAAGCTTACACCTCTATGCCAATTCGCAGCGAAAGTACTAGTGCAAGGCGCTGGCATTTTGCCGAAAAAAATTACGATGAACTCATCGACCACCCTATTTACGTTGGTATTGCAGACACCCACAGCTTCGACGTAGACGGTATTACTTTTACGTTGCTTTTCTCAGGCAACAACAATATCGATTACCCGCGCATAGCTAGAGACCTCACACCTATTTGCAAGCATCACTTGGACTTGTTTGGTGCTCCACAACCCATAAATAATTATCTGTTTATGACCCTGCTTGCCGATAACGGCTTTGGTGGTTTAGAGCATAAGCACTCAACCGCCCTTCTTTATCCGCGTTTTGATTTGCCACAGATAGGTGAAGGCGAAAACAAAACCGACAGCTACATAACCTTCTTGAGCTTGTGTAGTCATGAGTTCTTTCATACATGGCATGTGAAGCGCATCAAGCCTGAGGTAATGGTAAAACCTGATTTATCTCAGGAAACCTACACCAACCAGCTTTGGATTTATGAAGGCTTTACAAGTTTTTACGACGACGTAACCTTGGCGAGAGCTGGTGTTATTGAGCCTCAGAAATACCTCGATATAGTGGCGCAAAATGTTAGTCGACTGTTACAAAACGCTGGGCGCTTTAAACAAAGTGCTGCTGAAAGTAGCTTTGACGCCTGGACAAAATTTTACAAGCAGGATGCGAGCGCTACTAATAATATCGTTAGTTATTATACCAAAGGCGGCATTATTGCCCTTGGCTTAGATTTGCTGCTTCGCAAAAAATCAGATAATCAAGTTAATTTAGACTCTTTAATGCAACTGCTTTGGAAGCACTATGGTATTGATGAGTGCGGTACGCCTGACGACGTGATTCAGTCGCTTTGCGATACCCATTTTGGCATTGATGTCTCAGACTATTTAGACCGTGTTGTTTATGGTACTGACGATGTGGAATTGGCTGCACTAGTTTCTGACATGGGCGTTAATTACAAAACCCGTACACGTGTTTCGGCTGAAGATAAAGGCGGGTTTTCGCAGCGGCCCTCAATAAAAAATCAGCTTGGCGCCACATTAAAACCTGCAACGTTTGGGCTAACGGTAGTTCAAGTATTTGAAGGTCTTGCCGCTATGAAGGCAGGTATTCTTCTTAACGATGTCATTATTGCATTAGACGGTCATATCGTTAATGCTCAAAAGCTACAGCGCTTACTAGATAACGCTCAGACATCCACGGTAGACATATCGCTTATTCGCGATGGGCGTCTTATAACACTACCTATTGCCGTTACTGAAGCTAGACAGGAAATGGCATACTTTGAAATTACTGATGAAGAGAAACTTAATAAGTGGTTAGGTAAATAAAGCAACGCGTAATAACAAAAAAAGAATACTTAAAAAGATTACTAAAAAGGCGCCTTCGAGTTCTACCTGAAAGCGCCTTTTCTATACTACTTTAAGCATTAAAATCTATTTGCTTTTACTGTTCGGGAGAACCAGAGATTATGGTCTGCGGATCTAGTCGAGTTTTCCCTAAGTTAATACGCCAGTCCAAGTGCGGACCGGTGGAGCGGCCAGTGGACCCAATCGTTCCAATCTGTTCACCTTGCTTGACGGTATCGCCTACCTCAACTGTGAAGCTATCCATATGCAAAAACGTTGAAAAAACACGCATACCGTGGTCTAGAATTAGGGTGTTACCTGAGTAATAGAGATTGTCGGCCATGGTAACCACACCATCCACAGGCGCATATACGGGAGTGCCTGTTTTGTTAGCGATATCTACGCCGTAATGCGGCCATTTCGGCACACCATTTAATATGCGTTGACTACCATACACGCCCGATATTCTACCTTTAGCTGGCCACTCAAAACGGGTGAACAAAGCGTCTAAATCGCTATTTCCGCTGCGCGCTTTGCCAACGTTGACGTTATCTCGTTTTATCCGTGCAGTAACTTCAGCTGGCGGCGTAACCATTTTCTGCTCTAAACCATCAATGCGCTGAATATTGTATTCGCGCTTTTGAAGGGTAATGTCACGTGTCCACGTTTTACCATTATCTAGCGTCACCACTAAACGTTGCTGAAGAGGTGCTTCTCTTTCAAAGCCCACAACAAATTTGCCGTCCTTGTTTGTCTGAACTGGCTCGCCATTAAGAGTGACCGTAGCGCCTGCTGGAGCCTGACCGCGTAACAAGGCGCCTTGGGTAAATTTACCATTTAGCGAAACCTCAATCGGGTTTTTATCTTGGACTGGGTCAGACGATATTTCAGCGCCTTCATTTGTCGCAATTGCCGCAGTCGCAACAGGGCTTGTGAAAACAACACCCATCGCAAAAATACACGTTAATGCACGTGGTGCCCTCTTACCCAACACTCGTGTTATTACGCTGATTATTGGATTAGTTAACGTGTCTTTAGTATGTGTGGAAGCCATAAAATGCCCTATCCTTTGCTGCTTGCTTTAACGTTACCCCTTAACCGTAGCGCCTTTACCTACGCCTTCATAGGCAATGACTTGGCAAACGCCGTCAGGCGTACGCTTCTTTTGCTCTTCAAGAAGATACTGAGCTAAACACTCAACCGTCGAGTCGGTCTCGATGACTTCACAATCTGATTTAGGAATAAGTAGTTCAAAATACCCCTGTGAAGATTCATAAGCGAAACAGTAGTAGTCCTCTTCATTTGCTACTTCACCTTTTAGCTTTCTGTCGCCGTAGGCAATTTCATCTTCACGGGTTGCAATATAGATATCAGCCCAACGGTCTGCCCAATATTGCTGACTTTCCGTGCTCACTTTACCGTCAAGGATAATATCAATGCGAGAACGGTGTCCGTGAGCTATACGCTGACAGTTACCATCGTGCTTTTTAAGCCCGTGAGTGTAGTGATAGAAAGGTGAATCGATAACTTCTTCACGCAAATGCAGCGTTATGTTTTCAACGTTTTCAGGAAGGTGCGTTGCCAACACTTCTTTTAAGTAAACGCCGACAGACTCCATGTTTATTTCATTTGAATAAACGAACGCATAGGCTTCCGCTGGGCAATGTAACATGATGCTACGCCCATCAGTGCAGGTAAAACGGGTCTCTACCTGTTCAGTAACGTCATCGTGAATCACCTCTGAACCGCTATATTCCGCGGGTACTAAAAGCTTATGATCGACATATTCGTCGATAAGTCGCTTTAGATTCTTTTTCACGTGACCAAAGTCTTGAACCATGCTCTCTTCATTAAGCTCACCGTCCAAAATCACATCGACAATCCAGCTTTCGCCCACCATGCCGCGCTTTGGGCAAAGGTAAGAAAAGTCCATCACTGTCAAATCATTTACAAATAATTGCATAACACCCTTGAATCGAGTTTATATTCTATTAACTAGTATACGTTTTTTATCTTCACTTCGCAGCGACTAGTCCATGGAAGATTGGCGATTAAGCTGATCTTTTAAATTAGGTGGAATTCCACGAATGGTTAGTGTATCGGTAGCTGGGTCGTAAAACACTCTGTCGCCCATTAGTTTACGTTCAAAACTTAGCGATATTCCGCCACCCTGACCAGTAAATTTCGCAAGCTGTTTTAAAGCTGCTGGATCGGGCTGAATTTCTTTTTCAAGCGGTGCTTCCATAGACTGAGTGAAGGCAGAAAAGTTGCTGCTGGTTTCCTCGTTCTGGGGAAGTCGGTTTGCCAGTTCATCCACCGACAAGCTCTCGCCTGCATCAATCTTTTCTTTGAAGTACGACTTAACTTCTTCTCTATGCTGATGCTGCTCTTGTGGGTCTAACGATTCGCTGGCAAGATACGCATCCACCGTAGAAATTAGCTGCTTGTTCTGTTGCTTAACATCCACCAATTCCTCGCAGCCCACAAACTGCATGAAGAAATCAGATACTTTGCGCCCCATTCTACCTTTAATGAAGCTAACGTAACGCTGCTGTTCTGGCTGAATATCCCACTGAGTTAAATCGAAACGCACGGCCAGCTGCATTTTGGCTAAATCTAAATGCTCGCGAGCAGATAAGTCTAGTGAATTAGTAACCTCAACATGTGAGCGGGTATTGAGTAACGCAATCATTAAGTACTGTGTGGCTAGGTATTCATACTGGCAGAATATAAGAAAGCCAGTTTCTACCGTACCTGTATCAGCTAAAGTACGTACTAAGCGGTTTGTCGCCGATACTGAAAACCTGTGAAACGCGTCTTCTACATTGTCACCGGCCTCTTTTTGAATATCCATGTACTGTCTAAGGCATTCAGCGAACTCAGCCACATTCTCAGTGCTTGTTTTCGTGGTTGCTTCGCCTTCTTCGTTTTCCACTTCTGCTTCGCGGGTAACTTCAGTGACAAAATGCCCTACGCCTTTTCCGGGTTTAGCATTGAAGCTGTGGTTAATTTGATGGGCTAAAAGCTCAATTTCCGGCGTTACTGCCAAGCAGTTATCACGGGGAATTGCTTCAATTTTCTCTTCTTTGTTTACAATCAAGCGATGTACAACAAAGTGATGAATCAGTGCACTCATAGAGTATCTGGTGTCCTGTTGCTTAAAAAGTGTCAGAAATATTCAAAGAATTGCGGGATTTTAGAATGAATGATTGTACTCACTCAAACAACGATTATAATCATTTTACGTTTAAAACCATTCTTTTTATCAAAGATAATCATAAAAAAGAGGCGTAGCAATGCCCCAACATAGCCGCTATAGCAACGACGAATTCGAAACGCTAATGAATAACGTTATTCTAACCCTTGAAGAAGGCGGTGCAAACCGCGATCTTTCACTTATGGTCTTAGGCAACGTCATTACTCATATTTTAAATACCCAGGTTGCTCCTGAAAATCGCGAAGCCATGGCAGCACAGTTTGCCGATGTACTTAAGAAAAGCGTAACAAAAAGCTAAGGGATTGCATGATACTTGCCGAATCACCTCGTCGCCAGCGCGTTACTAAACTGGTAAATTGGGGGCACTGGTTTGCCTTGGCGAATATTATTATCGCCATTGTCATTGCCTCGATTTTTGTTTTCTCATCACCTATGCCTGGCACAGGTGTCGGCACCGTGTACCTTTTAGCCAATTGGTTTGGTCATATCGGGTTTATGACTTTCTTTGGCTTTGTCATTTTTGTTCTTCCCCTTTGTTATCTGGTTAATAATCCGAGAGTAATTAAGGCAAGCGCCTCCATTATCGCCGCTGTGGGGTTAGCGCTTTTAGCGTTTGATGCTTTATTGTTTAACCGCACAGGGTTTCATATTAGCTTTCATGCAGCGGACTTACTGCGCAGTGAAGCACAATCCACGATGGCTATAGAAAGCTGGCAACAGTGGGCCTTCTTGTTCCTTCTGTTCATCGTCTGGCTTGGTTTCCAACTGGTTTTAGCTAACGCTATATGGAAGCGTGTTGAACGCTTTACTCGCTATAAAGTGGGCATTCCTGTTACAACGTTTTTCGTGAGTTGTTTTGTAACCAGCCACGCTATTCATGTGTGGGCTGATGCCAAGCTCTATCAACCTATTATTGCCCAAGACAATATGTTTCCGCTTTCCTACCCAGCGACGGCTAAAACCACCATGTCGCGCTACGGCCTGCTTGACTTAGCCGCCTATGAGGAGCGAAAGCAGCTACAATTTAACCCTGACATTCACAATATAACTTATCCCGCTGAACCGGTTTATTGCTCTATCGAGACCAATAAAAACCTTACCGTGGTTGTTCAATTAGACGATGATAACGCCGTTGACTTAAGTGATATTGATGGTATGTCGTTAAATACCGTTGCCAATTATTATTCCACGGCAAGCAGTGTTGAAGGTTTGATGACGGCAACCTTATTTGGTGTACCTGAAATTTATCAAGATGCTTTGTCTCAAAAGCGTCCTGTACTATTAGCCTTGCCACTAGGTTCAGGTATGCCGGTATCAATACATAGCGATGTCGCTCTACCTCTTCCTCAATTATCTGGCTATGTACAGCCTTTAAGCAATAACCACGAAGGGCTGCACATTGCTTTTATGAAAGGTTCGGATATCAAAGGCTACCTTGAAAACACTCTTGGTAGAAAACATGACGTATTAGTAGCGACAGGCTTTGGTAGTGAAGGCGGTAAGGGCACGCTTTACAGCACGCTAAATGTTAAGGCTAAATTAGCAAGTACTGAAGATTTGGCTCCAACTATATTGAATGCACTGGGTTGTAACGCACCGTCAACCTTCTATTCAACTGGGCAAAGCTTATTGGCACCATCGCGCCCTTGGTTAGTAAGTACCTCAGGCGAGCGAATCGTAGTATTTCATGGAAATAAACGAACAGATGTTTTAAGTAACGGTAGCTATGAAATCAGTGATTTATCTTCCGGCAAACGCAGTAAAGATCCCTTAAATATTGATTTACTTAGTCAGGCAATAAAGCATCTATCACGCTTTTCTACTCAGAACTAGCGCTTTTTTATCGCAGCGATAGACCAAACTATCGCTGCCACCCTCTCGCCCATTTTCTCAAATATAACAACAACTTCTGCAGTTACGCCTAACCTTTATTTTATTTCAGATAAGCGAGTAATCCGAGAAACACAGTGAGAGGAACGAAGTTTACTTAACTGTTCATCCGTTATGGGCTTATCAGATAAATAGTAGCTCTTTGTTAGACCAGCGGCGTTAGCAGCCTCTATATCTCGCCAACTGTCGCCTATGAGTAGGCTGCTCACTAAGTCGATATCAAGTTCTTTAGCAGCTTGGTGCAGCATGCCTGGCAATGGTTTTCTGCATTGGCAAGCAATGGTAAGTTCTTTTACGCTACCTTGCGTGTGATGCGGACAATAATAAACAGGGATATTAACCGTGCCATGGCTTGAAAAATCTTCTACCACCCGCGCCATTAACGCATGAAAATCTTTTTCAGTGTAATAGCCTCGCGCAATTCCACTTTGATTAGTGACGATTACAGGTAGGTAACCCTCATTTTGAAATTTGCGCACGACGTCGAAGATACCTTCTACATATTCAAAATTTTCATATTTACCGACGTAACCGTGATCAACGTTAATAACGCCGTCTCGGTCTAAAAACAGCGCTTTTTGTTTATAGCTGGACATCTAGTTTCTCACAATCAGTACCCGCACCTTTTCTCCAAATCTGGATATGAAAATCTGCGGTTACTTTTTCTAACGACGCTACAATAGACTCAATTTTACCGTGTGGTAACTTCCAATAAAAAGGCGTCATCTTTATAAGCGCTATCTTGTGATCTTCACTTTCAAAATTGATGGGAAATGAAAAACACTCGTCATGGATGCGAGTAAATCCGCTTCTAGGCCCATCATCAATTTGATGTCTTCTAGGTGTATCGTAGACTTGCTGTTTAAGCTCAAACAGATGGTTAGGCGCAGGGTCTACGGTTAAAAGTAGCCCCTCACTTTTCAGTACCCTTTCATATTCGTCGTTACTTCCAGGCGCAAAGACTTGTATCACTAAATCTTGAGTAGATTTCTCAAGGGGTAGTTCAAAGCTGCTTGCTACAACAAACTGAGCATGTTTATAAGCCTTAGCTGCTAGCTCCACGGCTATTTTAGATATATCACTGCCCGCAGCCTTAACAGAGAAACCTTTAAGCAAAAGGCCCTGAACCATTGCGTCTAAATAACTTCCTTCGCCACAGCCCGCGTCATAAATAGAGATACTTTGTTTAGAAACGTCTTCTGCCAATTTTTTTTCTTTGCACGACTCAGCAATTAAGTCCCCTACCAGCTCGATTAACCTATCTTTCAGCGGTTGATAGGTATTCAGTTGATGAAACTCTCTTCTGGATTTCACCATATCCTTATCGTCGCCAGGAAGTTTCGACTTTTTAAACTGAACCGGCAATAAGTTAACGTAACCAGATTTCGCTTTATCGAAGCTATGGTTCATTTCACAGCGGACTGGCGTTGAATCTAATGAGATTGGTGATTTACAAAGTGGGCAGTGCCACATGATAAGATCTTTGTTGTTTTGAATTTGCCGCAAAGGATATCAAAATCGATACCTTCACGGCAATAATAGAGATAAGGGTACAGAAGGTTATAAGCGCTATTGAAGCCCAGATAAGGGGTGTTTATCCTTAGGCCAAGGAGAGGTAAAGAAATGCTCTACCACATCTTGCGGTACATCTTCTACGCTTCCATATTTCCACTTGGGCGACATATCTTTGTCAATTAGTAGTGCTCTAACACCCTCCTGAAATTCACCGCTTTCACCGCAGCGACAAGACATATTAGCTTCCATTCTAAAACAATCAGCCAGGGTCATAATGGCCCCTCTCTTACACTGCTCATAGACTAAATGCATAGTTATCGGAGAGCCTTTTGCTAGCGTATTTTGGGCTCTCGACAACCATTTATCATGGCTCATATCGGCACTAAGAATTGAATTAACTATGCCAGTGGCATTATCAGCTGCACACAAATCATCAATAAACGCCATGTTAGGTTCTACATTGCTGCTGGGCGCAGATTCCGGTGCCTCTAAAGAATCAAGAATAGATGTTACAGACTCCTTAAGACGTGTACTTTCTATCTCATTCCATGAATAGTTTGTGAGCTTTTGTAGCAAAACTTCTTTATCTGAGCCAGAGACTAGCGCATCCGCTAAGCCCACGTAACGGGCGTCTGCACCATTCATTTGACCGCCTGTTAAACCCAGGAACAAACCTGATTTTCCCGGTAGACGGGGAAGGAAATAACTTCCTCCTACATCAGGGTATAATCCGATGGTGATTTCGGGCATAGCTAATCGCGATGTTTCAGTCACCACGCGATGGCTAGCACCACATAGCAGCCCCATGCCGCCCCCCATCACAATGCCGCTACCCCAAACTACAATCGGTTTGTTGTAGTTATGAATGGTATAATCTAAGGTATATTCCGTCTCAAAAAACGTTTCCAAAAACGATGGAATTTTCCCATTCGCTTCCACCATAGATTTGTACATAGATACAATATCACCACCAGCACAAAACGCTTTATCTCCTGCAGCATCTATGACCACAGCTACAACGTCACTACGTGATTGCCACTGTTGAAGTGCCTTTAGCAGAATTTCTGCCATCGCTAAGTCCAGTGCATTCAGTGCTTTTGGCTTATTCAGCGTTAAACGTCCTACTGTAAAGTCGCCGTTCGATGTTTTTAACTCATCAACAATGACTACTGACTCCACGTCTGTCATATCCACTTTTCTCCATTATTTATGCATTGAAACGCATTACTTACTAACTGAGTGGCAACCGCGCTAAAGAACACTTCGCTCATCTGACAGTAGGCGGCGCCCTATAATCACACGCATAATTTCATTAGTACCTTCAAGTATCTGATGAACACGAACATCTCTAAAGTGACGCTCTAGTGGGTACTCTTTAATATAACCGTATCCACCGTGTAATTGGAGCGCATCGTTACACACATTAAAACCCACGTCTGTTGCAAAGCGTTTAGCCATAGCGCAGTAAGTCGTTTTATCAGCGTCATTGTTGTCTAGTTTGCATGCCGCCATACGTACCATCTGTCTGGCTGCAACTAACTCAGTCGCCATATCAGCTAACTTAAATTGAAGAGCTTGGAAGCCTGCAATAGGTTTACCAAACTGCTCGCGTTCATTCATATAGTCACGGGCTACGTTTAGTGCTTGCTGAGCTGTTCCTACTGAGCAAGTAGCAATATTGATGCGGCCGCCATCAAGCCCTTGCATAGCCATTTTAAAACCTTGACCTTCCTCACCAAGCAACCAACTGGCATCAAGCTCTACATTATCAAATGTAATCATTCGAGTGGGCTGTGCATTCCACCCCATTTTCTCCTCTGCTTTACCATATTCAATACCTTCTGCATTAGCAGGGACTGCAAATGCAGATACGCCTTTCGGGCCATCTTCGCCAGTTCGTGCCATGACTACAAGAACATCTGTACTTCCTGCACCAGAGATAAACACTTTAGAACCGTTTAGAACGTATCCACGGTCAGACTTTGTTGCTTTAGTTTTAAGCGATGCTGCATCTGAACCTGCACCTGGCTCTGTTAAGCAATAAGAGGCAAGTTTGTCACCCGCGACTAATTGCTCGCACCAGATATCTTTTACTTCATTGGTGCCCCATGTTGCAATCATCCATGTGGCCATGTTGTGAATAGTTAACATAGCGGTAGTTGTAGTACACCCCATTGAAAGCTGTTCAAAGATAATCGATGAGTCGAGCCTTGATAAACCAAGGCCACCTGCGCTTTCAGGCGCATATAAGCCGCAAAAACCTAACTCGCCCGCTTTTTTAATCGCCTCTACAGGGAAATGATGCTCTCTATCCCACATCGCCGCATTCGGCGCCAATTCTTGTAGGGCAAATTGACGAGCGGTTTCTTCAAAGGCTAATTGGTCATCGGTTAATTCAAAATTCATTAGACATACCTTCAACTGAGTTGCTTTCTAAATACAATAACCAATACCTACCCCTTACGTAAACGTAAAGGTAAATATTTATTTAATTTAATGAGGCTTTAACGTAAATATTTTGTGACGAGAAACGCATTTTGATTCTGAAGCGGATGGAGGTAGATAAAACTTATCCTTTTTAATAATGCACTTTTTCCCAGCCGCTGATAAGCTAGCTTTAGTTTATATTATTTATATGATCGCCGTGGAATTTAGAATAGCCATAGTAGAAGACAACGCTACCGCCCGAACCGCGCTTCGAGGCCACCTTATGTCTATTGCTAATTTGTCGGTAAGCAGTTTTGCGTCTGGCGTTGAACTGAAAGCGGCGCTAAAAAAGCAGAACTTTGAACTGTTGTTAATGGACTACCATCTCGGACAGGGTAAAAGTGGTGTCGAATGGGTACAAAGTTTGAGAGAAGCCGGGTTTATTCGACCGAGTACAGGAATCATCTTTCTCACCTCGGATCGTTCTCCGCAAATAATTGGACGGATCATGGATCTTCAACCCGATGTTTTGCTCATTAAGCCTTATACTATTGCCTCTTTGACCCGTCAAATTAATCACTATTTGAAATATCGTGACTTTGTCAAAAACGTATTGCACTCTTTAGACAATAAACAATTAGAGAGGGCTATCAGTGTAGTTCGCGCCAAAATCTCAGAAGGCATCCCCCCTCGCCTTGTGGCGGATATACGAAAACTTTATGCACGGCTTCTTTATGAAAATGGCGATATCCAAAGAGCTTTAAGTATTTATGATGATGTACTCACACGCAGCGATAAAGTGTTGTGGGCTCAATGGGGAAAAGTTAAATGCCAATACGCATCTGGGCAGTGGCCACACTGCAAAAACCATTTAAGCCAGATGGTAAATTCAAGTTTGGCACGGGATAAAGCTTTTGAATGGTTAGCCTCTATCTCTTTTGAACAAAATTCTTATGAGCAGGTAGAGAAATACCTTAACGAGATAAAGTTCAGTGAATTGAGTTTACCCGCCGCCAAACTTAAAACCCTTGCGTATCAAAAACAGGACAAAGTTGTTGAAGCTATAGATCTTCTGCAAAAAAAACGTGCTATGCACCGCAGTGCAAAAGACAGGTTTAATGATTTCACCTTTGAATTGGCCGAGTTTTATTTGTTCTTGGCAGAAGAGTCTCCCGAAACCAACAGAAAAGAAAGCTTATCCCAAGCTAGAAAACTAGTAGGTATTGCAGGAAGAAGTCAGGGCGATGCACAAACGTTGCAAAAAAGGGATTACCTCCTGGCATTTTCAGCACTGCTAGATGGCGATATAGATAAAGCCGCCCACCTGCTTGAAAGTGACCACATCGATAACTATCTGCGTACCGAGCCGTCTGTCTTGGTTATTGCTGCAAAGGTCCACCATGGACTTGGCGATGAACGTAAGGCAGGTGAACTATTGTTAATGGCTAAGCAGAAAAATGCTGAACTACAGGCCATATCAGAACAAGTGATGAACGACGAGTTGATTTTCACTGGAGGCGAACGTTTAGGGCTTAACCACGAGCAGGCGATTTCTATAAATGAAACTGGCACCCAACTGTTCATTGAAGGAATGTTTAATAAGGCAATGAAGCATTTTTACGATGCGTTTCAGCTATCGCCTGACACCGCAGCGTTTGGGCTAAACCTGCTTCAATGCATGATTGAAGCAGATACAGGCGTCTACCGTAAGTTTAACATCAACGTTTTACTCGAAAAAATCACTTCATTGCCGCTGAACGAGACAAATAAGACCCGTTTAGAGCAGCTTACCCTGTCTGCACAAGAGCAAGCACTTTAGTTTATTTAAAGTGCGAGTGCTTTTTTACATTGCGGTAATTCAAACTTAAAAAAGACTATTTTAAACGAGTCAACAAGCTGGAAGTGTCCCAACGGCCCCCACCAAGTTTTTGTACATCCGCATAGTATTGGTCCACAAGCGCAGTGAGCGCCAAGGTAGAACCGTTTTTACGGGCTTCATCAAGTGCAATATTTAGGTCTTTGCGCATCCAATCTACAGCGAAACCAAAATCAAAACTGTTATTTAACATGGTGCTGGCTCTGTTTTCCATCTGCCAAGACTGTGCAGCGCCCTTGCTTATCACATCAATTACCGCGTTACAATCTAGCCCGGCGCGCTGGCCGAAGTGAAGCGCTTCGGCTAGGCCCTGTACAATACCGGCGATACAAATTTGATTCATCATTTTCGCTAACTGACCACTGCCGCTTTTACCCAGCAACTGGCTATGGCGTGCATAATGTGCCATTACTGGCTCTATTTGAGCGAAAACCGATTCATCACCGCCAACCATGACAGTCAGTTGACCATTTTCGGCACCAGCTTGCCCACCAGAAACTGGGGCATCTAAAAATCCAATTTGCTTTTCTTTACTGCTAGCGTAAAGCTCCCTGGCTACGTCTGCTGATGCAGTTGTATGATCGACCAGTACACTCCCCGCTTTCATTACTTCTAAAGCTTGCGTACCAACCTCTCTCACGTCATTGTCATTACCTACGCACATGAAAACGATATCAGCGCCTTTAACGGCTTCCGCCACCGATTTACACGCACTAGCATCAGCGTTGCCATAGGCGGCTAGCCAATCTTGCGCCTTTTTCGTGGTACGGTTATACACAGTAACAGGATAACCCGCATTGCTAAGGTGCCCTGCCATAGGAAACCCCATTACCCCTAAGCCCAAAAAACTCACTTTCAAATTACTCATACGGAATATACTCTAGATGCCAATTAAATAGGTTTGCATTACCTAAGAGTAACAGACTTACCAAAAACAAAAACATAGGAATACAAATTTGGAACTCTACACTCATCCTATTACGCTGAATAACGGCGAACAAACCACACTTGAACAATACAAGGGGAAAGTGCTGCTTATCGTTAATACCGCCAGTAAATGCGGTTTTACACCTCAATATGAAGGGCTTGAAACGCTTTATAAGAAATATAACGACAAGGGTTTTGAGGTGCTAGGGTTTCCATGCGACCAATTTGGCCACCAAGAACCTGGAAGTGATAGCGATATTGCACAGTTTTGCAGCTTAAATTTTGGCGTGTCATTTCCGCTTTTTAAAAAGACAAATGTTAATGGTCCAGAGGCAAACCCTCTTTTTGAAGCTTTAAAACAAGATGCACCCGGGCTACTGGGAACCAGACGTATCAAATGGAATTTTACTAAGTTCTTAGTCAATGCTGAGGGTAAAGTACTAAAACGCTACGCGCCTACCGTAAAGCCAGAGGCTATTGAAAAAGATATTGTTAAACTCTTGGGGGCGTAAGCCATACGACCTCGATTGAATGCAAGTGGAGTGCTTTGTGCCTACTTACGCTACTATTATTTTATTGATCTGTATCTAAACAGTGCAAATAGTAGCGTGCTAATTTATTGCGCATTGTTGGCATTATATAGTGCACTAACAGTTTGGTAGAAAAGTGAAAACCACACCAAATGAAAATACACATACGAATGGAAATACTATGCAAAATCGTAATATTGCCTTTTTTAGTACTCGCCCCTATGAGCAAGTGGTATTTTCACAGCTACTAGATGACTACAATAGCGCCAATAGCCAAAGCGTTAAGGGCACTTTTTTCGCACACCCGCTTAACCCATCGACTGCTATAAGCTGTAAGGGATTTAGTGATGTGGTTGTCTTTGTGAACGACGATGTAAATGCGACGACCATCAAAGTGCTAAAAGACTGTGGTGTTAAACACATCGCGCTTCGCTGTGCAGGTTACAATAATGTAGATGTTGGTGCCGCAGCTGAAGCTGACATAGCAGTAAGTCGTGTGCCTGCTTATAGCCCTGAAACCGTAGCTGAACACACACTCGCAATCATTCTTACCTTAAACCGAAAAACCCATAAAGCCTATAATCGGGTTAGAGAAGGTAACTTTAACCTAGACGGGTTAATGGGGTTCACCCTACATGGCAAAACAGTGGGCGTTATAGGTACAGGAAAAATTGGTAAAGCCGTTATTCGCATACTGTTGGGGTTTGGATGTAAAGTTCTTTGTTTTGACCCAAGCCAAGATGATGATGTGATCGCTTTGGGAGCCCAATATGTAACGTTAAATGAACTGCTAGAAAAAAGCATCATTGTTACGTTGCACTGCCCGCTAAATGAAAAGAGTTATCATATTATCAATGCTGACAGCATAGCGAAAATGCCGGCGGGCGTAATGCTAATCAATACATCTCGTGGCGGTCTTGTAGATGACACTGCCATTATAAAAGGGCTTAAGTCGAAACAGATAGGCTATCTGGGGCTAGATGTATACGAAAGAGAGTCTGAACTCTTTTTCAGTGACCATTCACAGGAAATCATTCAAGACGACATTTTTCAGCGTTTAACGACCTTTCCCAATGTATTGATAACGGGGCACCAGGGCTTCTTCTCTTATGAAGCATTAAACGAAATTGCGGGAACGACGCTTGAGAACATCCTTGCAGGTGACAATACGCTATAAACAAACTTTTAAGTCACCTGCATTACGTCAGAGACGCTTGTGAACTCAACGAGATTATGGCTTTTCGAGGATTAGTTGGAAGTATTTTCCGAGCCACAAATAGGGCTCCTGCTGGTGATACTGTCGTTCAAGAGCAAGCAAATCGTTAAATTTGCTACTTTGATGCGTAATATCCCGCATGTAATCATGAAAACAGCGAATGCCAGCTTTTTCCAGTATGTTAAAGCCTAACGACTCACAATACTCAACCACTCGCATTGCGCTAAGCGGTTGGTTGGGATTAAGTCTCACCTGCTTTTTCGCCTTCATCCCTTTGGCGATATAATCGAAATTACCGTAGATGGCATTGGCAAATAAATTCGCATCTTGATTAAAGAAACTCAAGCTTAAGCGTGCTCCGGGTTTCATATTGCTATACATAAAATCTATAGCGTCAAAGGGCGCATCTAGCCATTCTAGAACCGCATGACAAACCAGAAAATCGAAATCATTGAGGTCTTCTATTTGTTGTAAATATTGATTCCGTATTTTTATATTTGGCGCGTCAGAAAGTAAAGACTCCGCCTGATTAAGCACGTCCTTTGACGCATCGGTAAGAACAACAGAGTGCCCTTTCGCGGCTATATGAGCCGTCATTACCCCTGTGCCCCCACCTATTTCGATGGCTCGGACCGGCGCTTTTAAATAAGGTTCAAGCACATCACATAATAGTGTGTGCCGCAATTTGCCCTTGGTCGTCCCGTAAATGTTGTTTGAAAACTTCTCAGCAATACCGTCGAAGATACGATCGTTATTCATATACTACAAACTTCGCTATGCGGGGTTATCGATATCAATAAACTCAACAGGCAAGTCGAATTGCTGCTCAATATGTTCGCCTAAAGACTTCACGCCGTAGCGTTCGGTAGCATGATGGCCAGCCGCAAAAAAGGTAATACCCATTTCTCTTGCTGTATGCACGGTTTGCTCAGATACTTCACCGGTAATAAATGCATCTACACCTAACTCAACCGCTTGTTCTATGAATCCCTGACCTCCGCCAGTGCACCAAGCAAGTGTTGTTATTGGTTTTGACACAGGCCCTTCTATTAGCACATCTCGTCCTAACAGCTGCTGCAATTTATCTTGTAGAGCTACGCCTTCAATTGCTTCCTCCAAATTTCCTTGCATGACAACACCAACAGGTTTTACGCCGCTAACTGCACTTACATTTTGTACATCGAGAAGAGACGCAAGCTGACGATTGTTTCCAAATTCTGGGTGAACATCTAAAGGAAGATGGTAGGCAAATAAATTTAGATCATTGGCAAGTAAAGCAGAAAGACGGCGCTTTTTCATGCCGGTCACAGCCTGTGGCTCACCTTTCCAAAAATATCCGTGATGCACAATAAGCGCATCGGCATTAGCTTCTATCGCCGCATTTACTAAAGCCTGAGACGCTGTTACACCTGTAACAATTTTCTCTATTTTATTTGTGCCCTCTACCTGTAAGCCATTGGGGCAATAATCACTGATTTCGCTAACCCTTAACATTCCATCAAGATAATTTTGTAGTTCTAGGCGGGTAATAGACACGAATCCTCCGGTTGAAAGTTAGACAACTTATTAAAAAAACGCTATAAAATACGCGAACGTTTCGTATAACACCTATAAGTCGACAAACGTCTATTGTAAGAAAATGAAAAAAAGAAGATGGCTCAACACAGTGCCTACTCTTGATTTTACTTATTTCGCATATGCGTTGTGCTGTAAATAAACAGTAGTCACTTATCGGTATTACAAGTCAAAAACGTTCGTCATCTTAACAAAATAAAGAGCAAAAAAGCATGGCAAACTTAGACAAAGATGCAGTTATCGCGGTTTTCACTGAAGCGTATAAAAAAGCTAACGGCAAAGCGCCGTCTATTGAAAGTAAAAGCGGTTGGTACAGCGTAGATGGCGGCAAAAATATGCGCTTAGCACAGCTTCAGGAAATGGCAGAATCACTAGCATCGAATTCGTCTGAAAAAACAGAAGCAAAGAGAGAGAAAAGCGAGCCTAAAGTAGCGGCCAAATCCGCTAAGAAAAAAGCGTCTACTTCTAAAAAATCGGGATTCTCGGTTAAGGATTTCTGGGCAGAAAAGCTAAACGCTGAAGTGCCAGGCGCTACCCTTCCTCGCTAGTTTTAAAAAGCATTTCACAAAATGCCTATTTCAAACCACGCCTAGTCTCCGCTCCGGGGACTAGCTTATTCGCTATACGTTAGCGAACAAAATAATCTATTTGCCGGCAAGCCCCTGCGCGACAAATGGCACAAGATGCTGGATGACTTCTTTTATATCTACGTGTTTATGAAAATCAGACTCAGCAATTTCTGTTAATGCCTGACTCGATGCCATCGAAAAGACGAAACTTCCCATCGCGAAATGCAACCGCCAGAACAGCTCTTCCTCAGGAAGTTCAGGTAAACAACGTCTGATAGCGTCTACTAGGGCGCGTATACAGTAACCATAATCATGCATCAAAAACTTGCGCAAGTGCCCTTGTGTTTCGTTATACCCCCGGCCAAGCAATTTTACAAAAGTGGCAGTGCCCTGCTCGGATATAGCATTAAGATTTAACATGGGGGGGATAAGCGAATATAAAAGCTGCTCAATGCCTTTGGCGCCTTCAATAGGCGGGAGAGCGTCTAAGCAAGTCTTAACTTGTGGCATAAGCTCATCAAAGTATCGCTTAAACACCGCTTGTATTAAGTTTTTCTTACTACCAAAATGGTAATTCACCGACGCTAGATTTACTTCTGCTCTGGCAGTAATTTCCCGCATCGAGGTTTGGGTAAACCCACTTTGAGAAAACAAGTATTCCGCCGCATCTAATATATCGTTTTTAGTATGCCGTGCCATATTCTTTTTATTATCTTTTGTCGGTTAAAAATTTTAAGTCCATCTGTGCTTATTAACGGAATTATACGTCATGCCGCAACAAACACAGAGTGTTTATAGCTATTAAAACCAATGACGCGCTTTGTTCATACTTTTCATAAACACACGCTCAACAACATTAGCTGCCGACATACCCAGCTTTTCCGCAACATTTTTCTTCACAGCATACTTAACACTGAAAATTTCGCGTGCTGGGTAATGCGAAAGAATGTAGTCATCGGAAGTGGTGATGTCGTCAACCAAGCCAAGTGCTTTTGCTTTAATTCCTGGCCAATACTCACCAGTAGCTACTTTGTCTATATCCATTTCAGGACGCTGACTTTGCACGAAATCTTTAAAGAGCACATGAATCTCTTCAATTTCCTCTCTAAACTTGGCGCGGCCTTCATCGTTATTTTCACCAAAAATAGTTAGCGTACGCTTAAACTCACCGGCAGTATGCTGCTCAAATTCGATATCGTTTTTCTTCAGCAACTTATTGAAGTTAGGCAGTTGGGCTAGAACACCAATGCTGCCGATATACGCAAACTGTGAAGCCAGCAATTTATCGGCAACACACGCCATCATATAGCCACCGCTAGCTGCAACTTTATCAACAGCAATGGTCAATTTAAGACCCTTTTCTTTAATACGCTGTAATTGCGACGCAGCAAGTCCATAACCGTGTACTACGCCACCACCACTTTCAAGGCGGACCAAAACCTCGTCTTCTTTATTTGCTACACACAAAATAGCGGTGATTTCTTCACGCAGGTGCTCGACCTCATTGGCATCCATAGACCCTTTAAAGTCGATAACAAATAATCGAGACTTTTCTGACTCGTCACCCTGATCTTTCACTTTGTTTTTAGCCTTGCTCTTCGCCTTGGCCTCTTTTTTCTGTTCTTTAGCTAACTTTTTTAATGCGTTTTTATCTAAAAGGACTTCTTTAGCGTAGTTTGTAATGTCCTTTAATTGCTCAGAAATAGACACGATTTCAAGTTGTCCTTTCCCCTGCTTCTGTTTACTTGCTACACCAACTATGGTTGACACAACAACAACGAAGGCAATAACTAACGTTACAGCTTTGGCAACAAACAAACCGTACTCGTACAAAAACTCCAAACTCTACTCCTAGTAAAATAAACGGGTAAGCAATGTTGTTTACCCACAACGTAAAGAGCGGCCTTACCCGATATAAGGCAAAGCCGCTGATGTAATTGCGTTATAATACCAGTCTCATCTTATTCTGACGATAGGTTAACCTGCTCAATCTTGTTTGCTTCGATCTCCTCATCAGTGAAATAGATATCCCGAAGCGTTGGTTGCGTAGAATAAAGCTGTGTTTGGTCTAAGAAATGCTCACTTTGGAACTTACGAGACTGTGAGTAAGTGAGTATACCTCTGCCCTTTGGCCCTTCATCAGTGAAGTTAATAACCATTGCCCAACTTGTGCCATAGTTAATGTGATAGCCTTCAGCTTCAGCACTCATCGCCGTATTATTGTTAATGGTTTCGTAGCTGTGTTTAGGTAACTGGGTACCATTACTGTTGCTTCTTACATCAAATACGTTAAAGCCACCTTCAATATTATGAGCACCCGCCCACGGTAGCTTAACACCTGAGGCAGTGCCATCTGGCAAGCTACGTTCAACAAATTGCACTTCACCTAGCGGGGCATCAAATGCTACCCCAGCTTGTTCAATGACCTGCGTAGCTCGCGCCAATTGCTCAAGGGTAGTATCATTTTTAACTAAACCCGATGGCGTTGTCACGGGGGCGTCTAGAGAAAACGGTACTTCCCACTGCGGTGCTTGGTTAAACTGAAAGGCAAATTCTCTGAATACATGTGCACCAGTACTCGTAAGATTCATTGTACCGTCCCAGTCCTCTAAGGCCGCACAGGCTTGTGATACATCAACACTCGCTCCGTCTACATCTACTGGTGTATCACCTTGATCGGCGCATAGTTCAAGCAGAGATGGCAGTATGTTCTCTGCTAGATAGCTTCGGTTATTTAATAATAGCCCCTCAACCTCCTCGGGTGTAAAAGTACCATCACTCCCAGCCTCATTTTCAATAAACTGCTGCCCCATGCGTGAGCGCAAAGACTGTTGATTCTCCACACTTCCAAATAGAGGATTACTGACAACGATGGGAGAGTTTAGATTGGTTAACCAATAGCTATTGTTTGAATTCTGTACCGAGTCAGTGCCCTCATACTTCGGCGCTTCTTCATAAGGAACTGGGCCATCAAAGTCGAACTGAGAAATATTACCCGGTAATACGGTAAACCCAGCAGCGGCTTTCGTTTGAATGAGCAACGGGTTCGTTGTTAACTGTTCAATAGCCGTTTCAGTTAAATTCGGTACCGTAGAGTCGTCGATATAAAATACTTGGCCATCAGCCGACGCAGCCATGGTGTTATTGAAAATAACCCCGTCATAGTCTTTGAACGCCTGCTTAAACTCATCCATTGATGTGGCCATATTCATAGCCAGCCAATGATCAACAATATCAAAATTAGGCAGGTTAGCGTCTTTAATAGCAAACGCATTGTTAGTGTTCCAATCAAAGTTACCCGGCACTTCAATCATTGGGCCGTAGTTCGTGTAATAGGCAGTCTTATTCAGCTTGATGGTTTGCCCGCCACCTACTGCAACATCTATTTGAAGTGGCTTTTCATAGATAGTACGCTTGCTTCCATCTACCACATGAGTGAGTCCTGATGTATCGTTTTCATCAAGGCTCAGCTGATACACAACGAAATGCTCTGCGGTAGAGAATGTGTGGGTCCACGCTACGTTTTCATTGAAACCAATGTTTACTGCACCTGGTAAACCCGTAAGGGAGCTACCTGTTACGTTTAGATGACCCGGTACTTGGGCATGGAAGTTCCAGAAGCGCAAGTTTCCTGTGTGAGGAAAATGAGGGTTACCCAAAACCATTCCCTTTCCATTAGTCGTTTTATCGCTACCTAACCCCCACCCGTTAGAACCCATTTCTTGGGGATTTCTATCTGGAAGGCCCACTGTTGGCGTAATTTTAAATGAAGAGGCAGCTTCACTTGATGAGGCAGCTGGTGTTGGTAGGTAACTCTCTCCTTGTGGCGCAGCAATAAACATTGGGCCTAAGAAATTAGCTGCACCAGGCAAGAGCGCGACGCCAAGCGAGTATGTTAATAGATCAACACTATCAATTTCTGTGACCCAAGGTTGTCCTGCACAGCTTTGATCTTGGTCTTCTACAGGAGTTTCATTTAAGTATCTGTTATACCCCGCCGTATAACCCTGAAACATTGCGCGAGAATTTGCAGACAAGCGCGGTAAATTCTCTTCCGCGAGCTCTCTGATACCAAGTGTTAGAAAGCCAAAATCGTTAATGAGGTGCTCAGAATCGCCACTACCAGGTACTTGGTCTGGGCCAAAAAATTTAGCACGCTCAGAATTGTACTTAACAATTTGGTCAGCCAGTACACAAAGATTATCTCTTGCAAATGCGTAGCCCACCCCATATGCCATGCTCTCGAGGTTATCAGCTTTTACATGTGGGACACCGTAGGTCGTCCATGTTACGTCAGCCGACAAAGTACCGTCCGGTGCAAAAGCAGTAATAGGAGTAGGCGGCGGTTCAGGTGTAATAGCTGTAGGCGGCGCTGGTTGTTCTATATTTGAAAAATCGTTGTCGTTATCGCCACATGCGGTTAATAGCCCGGCAAGTGAAAGTGCAATAAGCGTCCGTTTGGACGTCAATAGGTGTTGATTGGTCATCGCAAATATTCCCTAATGATGAATGAATAAGTCCGTTTGATCGTGCAGTAAGCGTTTTCCAACACGTTGATTTCTTGTATCAATAAGACTGATCGGACCTTGCATTTACACTACATTAACATATGCAAGCATTCAAATAACATTTCGCGCGTAAAAACAAAAAAGCCGGCATTGAAGCCGGCTTTAACTCGTTAAAATGTAAGCAGGTGTAACACTGCTTTATCGCGCAAATTATAAATGCCTAGTTTGCAACAACACTCTCATCAGAAATCGGAAGTGCTAGCGCGTCAGACGCAATATACCCTGCCACTTCCTTTTGCATTTCTGTAGTTGCCGCGGCGCTTGCTGCCGGGCTTAAACTAGAGGCATGTGCACCGCTATTAAACTGAACAAGGCCGCTAATTGGGTCTGTACCAGGACCTTGAGTCGTAGTGACTTGCTCTAAGCCAATTGTCGACGCTAACGGTAGCTGACCAGAAAGAGGTAATGCAGTCGAAACTGGAATTACCTGATCGGGTAAGTTTTCTTCGCTACCGTCACCTACAACTGTCATCATGTGAACAGGTGTGTTACTTCCCAGCGTTTGTGCATAGTTAGTTGGGTCACCAGCATCCATTACCGTTTGCGCAGCGAAGGCAAATTCGGCGAATACTGCATTTACTTCAGCTGCTTGCTCTGCAGTTAGGTTATCTTCAAAAAGAGTAACTGCAGCACTAAGCTGCTCTTCACTTACATCAGTTGTTTCATACAACTGATTAAGCAATGCAACAAAGTCTTCTGACGCCTGTGAAAGCAACAAGCCTTTAATTAAAGGTCCAAATGAAGGAGACTCTAATAAGAATTGCGCTACACCACCCCCTGGAGATTCAAGGGAAGCTTGTCTAACCGCAAACATACCATCAAGCGCTGCTAAGTCGCCGCCCATTGATGTATTTGCAACCGCTGCAAAATTACCGCCAGTCATTGCGCCTAGCGAAACACCCATAACAGATACACGTGACATATCAAACTTAACATTTTGCGCTGCGGTCGTATCTACAACAGCGTTAAGTCCTAAACGCAGACCTAGCAAGTCAGATACGCTCTGACGTAAGTTGTCGCGAGCGGTTGGCAGGCTAGCAAGGTTCATATAATGCGTTGCACTTACGCTTGTAGCGTTTAAATCATCTGTACCGTCACCATCAAGGTCGAAACCTCGACTACCATGTAAAGGTTGGTCGATAGCCACTGATGCAATACCTGCTAGAGATAAAGTACCGGTAATCGCAAGCATGTCTTCTTTTTTACTGGTAATACCGTGGGCCAAAATAACTACAGGCCAGCCAGCTTCAGGCATGCTAATTGGGAAGCCTAAGGCGCCTGCAATTGCAGGGTCTGGAATAGTTACCTGCACGTCTAACGTTTCTGTACCCATATTACCGCCTGTCGGTTGTGGATACGGGTTAAACTTAGTAATGTTTCTCGCGCTATCAAGCATTTCGCCATTTATACGAACATCAGCAAGACCAAGGGAAGTACACATTTCTGCATTCGGACCTGGCTGAGCATCAGCAAGTAACTCTTGTGGTGCGCTCGCTAGCACGATGCCGCTGTCGCACGCTGCTTTCCAAAATTCATTTACCGGTGCCAATGGATTTTCAGCACTTGGAACACCCAAGAAATAAGGCAATGCGATGTTACCTTCATAACGTTGCGCCGCACAAAATGGACCTGCTTGCGCTAGAATGCCTGTTGATACGCCCACAGCGAATTCGTTCAACGCCCCCCACTGCGCAGCGAGCTGACCCGACGCTGTACCGGCAAGACCTGCACAGGTTTCAAGTAAACTAAAGTCAGTTGCATCAATCGCTGCTTGAACATTATCAGGCAAACCTTGTTTACCAAGTTCAACCGCACCCGCTACAACAGTTTCATTCACTAGGCCTAGCGCTTCCATGGCATTTGGCGCTGCAGACACATCGCTAACAGTAATCGCCGGAAGTGCAGCTGCAGCAGACGGGTCGCCGCCAGCAGCAAGCTGAGCGAATGTTCCAATCATAACCTTCTTGATGGTATTAAGAGAGTTGGCGGTAGACTGGGTAGTAAAGGCCGAGACATAAGTGATGTCTTCACGGTCATAACCCGCGCCTATCACAGGGTTAACCAACGAATTAACTAAACCCTGTATTTGAAGCTGTGCATCGCTTGATAGAGGGTCAGTGTTGATATCTTGCCTTACTAAGTCCCACGTTGTCGAACCCTGTACCGATTTGCCAGACGAATCTTTTAAATCTGTGGTCATAACCAGCATATAACCCTGAGCAGGTTTAAGTGGCTTTAAAGGAACAAACGTTATGGTGTTGCTATCGGCTAGGCTAAGTACGTAATCGACGCCAAAGGTAAGCTGGTCACCGAGCTTACATCCCGCTGATGGTGTGGTTATCTGCGCACAATCCGGATCGCTTTGATCAAGACCTAATGTCGCTTCAAATAATAGTACGCCAGATGCTAGCGAGCTTTCGTCTAAGGATGCGCCTGCAGGCGTATCAACATTGATAACAAACGGGTGCTGAGTTGACCAACCGTCTAACACATTAAGTGCATTTTGCGGGTCAGCAAAATCTGTAGGGTCATCGACCGGGATATTCAGTGTGTAATCAAAAAAACCGTCATCGCCCGGAAGCATTAGAAGGTCGTTAGGAATGTTCAGGTTCCCATTAGCTGGGTCGAAAACAATTCGTGAAAATGGTGTTTGAACTTCTGTTTCGGCTTGAATGTCTGAAAGGGTTTCATCGGAGCCACCACAGCCTGCTAGACCCAGCGCAAGGGCCACACTGGAACTTAATACGAGTTTTCTCATCTCTACTCCCTACAAGCATTGTTGTTATTCTGTGTCTAAAACTTAACTCTATTAAAAGTAGCTTGGTCTACCCTGTCTTTACAGGCGTAGTTGATAGTTTTAAACATGTTAGACCAGTTGTATCTTCCTCAATCTTATTGACTTTGTTGCAACTTTGCAAAGTTTTGTTAACTACTTTCGTTAACTTTTTTTACGTTTGAAGAATTTTTCATTCATTGTTTTACTTGTACGCTAGGCTGGGTATGATCTGTGGTTATATTCTTAGCTGGGTATTAAAGCCCCATACAACGCGATAAAAATTAACCTTTTGAAGGAAGACGATGAACGATTACAACGCACCTGCGGATTTACTACGCGATAAAGTTATTCTTATCACCGGGGCTGGCGATGGGATTGGTGCACAAGCTGCAAAGACTTATGCCGCGCACGGCGCTATCTGTATTTTATTAGGCCGCACTGTGTCTAAGCTTGAGGCCGTGTACGACGACATTATCGCCTCAGGCGGTCAGGAACCCGCAATTGTTCCTTTAGATATAAAAGGTGCAACGCCCTCTCATTATCAACAGATGACGCAGACCATTATCGATCAATTTGGTCGATTAGACGGTGTGCTTCACAACGCGGGCATTCTAGGACACCTAAGTGCATTTAAAGATATAGATGCTAAAGAGTGGCAAGACGTAATGCAAGTTAACCTAAATGGTATGGTTTATATGACGCAGGCCCTTATTCCGGCATTAGAGAAAGCCGAAAATGCGTCAGTAGTTTTCACTACATCTAGTGTAGGAAGAAAAGGACGCGCGTTTTGGGGAACATATGCTGTATCGAAATTCGCTACAGAAGGCGTAATGCAAACTCTGGCTGATGAATATCAGAATAAGACGCTGCGATTTAACTGCATTAACCCAGGTGGCACTCGCACTCATATGCGTGCACAAGCTTTTCCTGCAGAAAACCCTGAAACACTTAAAACACCCGAAGATATTATGCCTATGTATCTTTACCTAATGGGTGATGAAAGTAAGGAAGTAAATGGTCAATCTCTTGATTGCCAACCAAAGTAATCAATTAATTTTCATGCTTCTTTAAACAAAAACCGCTTAAGTTTGCACTTAAGCGGTTTTTTTAAGCATATAGCGCGTAATCGATAATTATATTACTCGCCCATTTTCGCCCATGTGTCTCTTAGACCTACTGTACGGTTGAAAACTGGCTTGTCGGCTGTACTGTCTTTGTCTACGCAGAAGTAACCAGTACGTTCAAACTGCCACGCGCCAACTTCAGGAACATTGTTAACCAAGCCTGCTTCCACCCAGCCCTGTTTGATTTCCAAAGAGTCAGGATTAATAGCATCGGTAAAGTTTTCCTCAGCCGCCGGATTAGGCACATTGAACAAACGATCATACAATCTAAATTCTGCTGCCTGGGCCGTAGCTGCGTCCACCCAGTGAATAACGCCTTTCACCTTGCGTCCATCAGCTGGATCTTTACCCAATGTTTCTGGGTCGTAAGTACAGTAAACGGTAGTTACATTGCCGTCTTCGTCTTTTTCAACGCGATTAGCTTTAACGACATAGGCGTTACGTAGACGTACTTCTTTATCTAGTACTAAACGTTTGAACTTTTTGTTTGCCGATTCTCGGAAGTCTTCTGCTTCAATATATACTTCACGACTAAAACTGATGCTACGTGTACCCATGGTCTCATCATTAGGATGATTCGGTGCAGTCAGCGTTTCGGTTTGCGCTTCATCGTAATTTTCAATAACAAGCTTAATTGGGTCTAGTACTGCCATCGCACGCGGCGCGTTAGCATTTAAGTCATCGCGAATACAGGCTTCCAACATAGACATTTCGACCATGTTGTCCATCTTGGTCACGCCAATTCGCTTACAGAACTCAACCACAGAACCTGGTGTATAACCACGACGGCGTAACCCCGCTATAGTAGGCATACGGGGGTCGTCCCAACCGCTCACATGATTTTCATCGACTAGTTGAATAAGACGGCGTTTGCTTAATACCGTGTATTCAAGGTTTAGGCGCGAAAACTCATACTGACGAGGTGTACAGTCAATTGAAATATTTTCAATAACCCAATCATAAAGACGACGGTTGTCTTGGAACTCTAGGGTACATAATGAATGCGTGATCCCCTCAATAGCATCTGAAATGCAGTGAGTAAAATCGTACATTGGATAGACACACCATTTATCACCGGTTTGGTGATGGTGTGCATGTTTGACTCGGTAAATTACCGGATCGCGCATACACATGAACGGCGACGCCATGTCGATTTTGGCGCGCAAGCTACACTCGCCTTCTTTGTAGTCGCCTGCCGTCATCTTGGCAAACTCAAGAAGGTTAGTTTCAACGTCTGTGTCGCGATAAGGGCTGTTTTGACCTGGCTCTTTAAGCGTACCACGCATCTCGCGCATTATTTCTTGCGCAGAAAAATCTACGTAAGCTAAACCTTTTTCGATAAGCTCAACAGCATATGCATGAAGTTGGTCAAAATAATTCGATGAATAACGCGCTTCGCCATCCCATGTGAATCCGAGCCACTGAACGTCTTCTTTTATAGAATTAACGAACGTAATGTCTTCTTTTGCCGGGTTAGTGTCGTCGAAACGCAGATTGCACGACCCTGTATAGTCTTGTGCAATACCAAAATTCAAGCAAATAGACTTGGCATGACCAATATGTAAAAAGCCGTTCGGCTCTGGTGGAAACCGAGTTTTAATAGCGTCATGTAGACCACTAGCCAGGTCTTTATCAATAATCTGACGGATAAAATTGGTCGGACGGTGTTCAGTCTCGGCCATTCGCTTGTTCCCCTTATGCACGTAATATTTCAAAATCTCGCTGAGTATAACACTCTCGCAATTACTTCAACCATGTTTTATTCAAAGAAGCCTAACAAGTGATTGATTTAAGAGCGATCCACATTCAAAGCGCACTAGAAAAACTACATCAAAACCTGCTGAAACATACCAAAGAAGTCACGCTTCATTAACTTTGAATAGCATTTAAGCACATGCCAAGCAAAAAGCGGGCGATATACGAAAAATGTGGTAATCTAACTTGGCGACAACATTGTCGTAGCAGCAAAACATGGTGTTTATGAAAGAAAAAGCAACCTCTTTTGATATTGCCCACTTAGCAGGGGTTTCACAGTCAACCGTTTCGCGAGCCCTAAACAACAGCCCGCTGGTTAACCAAGAAACTCGCGACCGCGTTCAGCGCATTGCCCGGGAACTTAATTACAAGGTAGATAAGAACGCCAGTAATTTAAGAAAACAAAAGAGCAGCACAATTGCCCTACTCTTGTTTGAAGATCCAACATCTGACGACTCGATGATTAACCCTTTCTTTTTAGCGATGCTTGGTAGTATTACTCGCGCCTGTGCGCAAGCGAACTACGATCTTCTTGTATCGTTTCAGAACTTAGAAGATGACTGGCACGCGGAATACGAAGATTCAAACAAGGCTGACGGAATTATATTGTTGGGCTATGGCGACTACACTGACTATCAGAACAAAGTTGCTCAGCTTGAATCGCAAGGTACGCATTTTGTTCGCTGGGGTGCTCCTGATGAAGCTCATCCCGGTGTAAGTATCGGATGTGATAATTACCAAGGTGGTCAAAGCATTACTTCACACCTCATCGAACTAGGTAAGACATCTTTTGCCTTTATTGGTGACAATGGCGAGCACGCACCGGAATTTAAAGCACGCTTCGATGGGTATTTTAAAACATTACAATCTCATGGCTTAGCGCAATCAAGTGTCCAGCGTAACGCTATTTCTACCGAAGATGCTGGCTCAGAAGCGGTCAAGTCATTGCTGCAAGCTGGCGAACTACCCGAAGCTATTGTCTGTGCCTCAGACCTTATAGCTATGGGTGTTTTGCGCGCGCTGCGCCGAGCGAACGTGAACGTTCCGGACGACGTTGCTGTGGTGGGTTATGACAATATTGCCGTATCTGCTTACACAACGCCTTCGCTCACTACGGTACAGCAAAACACAAAGCTTGCAGGTGAGTTGTTGGTAAATACCCTGTTGAAAGCAATAAACAATGAAGAGGTAGAGGATTATCTCATGCCCGCAGACATCATTGTACGCCAATCTTGTGGCAGCGAGTAAACGGCGTTAACTTGTACTTTCTTTAAATAGCTAACTAATCAAATAAAAAGCCCCAAGCGTTACACTCTCGGGGCTTTTTTCGACTCTTAATTTATTGCGTTTTGAGCTCTTTATTGACGGGCCAGCTGATGTTCGATTTTACTGAGTAATGCTGGATTACTTGTTTTTCCTTCGCGAACCCACACTTGAACGCCATTGGGTTTGACGGTAGCGCTTAACTCGGCGCCGTTCGCCACGACCTGAGTTCGCCCAGACAATTGCTCTACCCAATTGCCAGGTTGCATAAAGTCGCTCACCTCAAACGATTGAGCTTGATCACCTTTGTTTAGTAACACAAGTGCTGTTTGCTGCGCTTCTTTGGTATCGACTACGCGATAGAATGCAGCGCGATGACCACTAAGTTCCAAATTTACTTGCACACCGCGTTGTAAGGCGACAGTATTTTTACGCACATTAGCGATTTTTGTTAGCGCCTGTTGAATAGGATGACTCTTAGCCTGATTGATGCGTTCTTGACCAAGGTAATTACGATTACCGGCATGTTCAGCCGTACCGCGCATGAAGCCTATCTCAGAGCCCATATAAACAACCGGTATACCGCGAACAGTAAACAACCAGTTGTGAGCATTGATAAAGCCTTCATCTGTTGCATTAATGCGCGCCATGTCGTGGTTGTCATAGAAGGTGGTTAGTTCATAGGGGTTGTTATAAGGGCCGTGAGTTAGGTGTAGTACCTCTTCTAAGTCTGCAAAATTACTTTCTAGCGGCTTTTCAAACACGCTTACCATGGCTTTTTGCATAGGAAAGTCTAGAACACTTATGCCGCCATTTTTAGGCAAAGTATGCTGTGCAATATTGTTAGCTTCGTAGTCGAACGCTTCACCAAACATAAAGAAGTCGGGGTTTTCTTTGCGAATACGGTCCGATGCTTCACGCCAAAATGAATGCGGTACGTGTCTTATAGTATCTACCCTAAAGGCATCAGCACCTTGCGATATCCAATAAAGGTAACTGTTAATTAGATAATCTCGTACTTTTGGATTCTGATCATCAAGGTTTGAAAGCTTTACTAAATCTGGATAGTTATGGAAAAAGCTATGAAGTGGATTGTTTTCAGGGTCGAGGTCTTCAGGCGCAAGGTTTTGATGATCGGCAACCAAGTTTCCATCTTTATCGTAAAGTTCACCATAACCTGGCAAGTCTTCTTCCATGGTAAAGCTTGGGGTGCCGTGATTTGCAACGATATCAAACACTGATTTAAGACCGTGCTGACGCATCTTCGCGGTATAATCACTTACGCTCAAATCGTCACTCACCAGATGTTCATCAGCTTTATAAAAGTTTGTCGCCCAATAACCGTGATAGCCAGTTTTCCCGCCATCTTTAAATGCGCCGCCATATGTTATAGGCTCGTCGCCGTTAAACGCATAATCAGGGTTATCATGTACGGGGGTCATCCATACCGCAGTGAAACCCATATCTTGGATATAATCAGCGTTATTTAAAATGCCTTGTAAGTCACCTCCCATGTAACCCACATAGGCTTTTTTACCGTTGGGCCCTTCTAGCTGCAACTGCCAAGTAGGATGTTCACCACCTTGGTTTTCGTGGTTATTCGTAGGGTCGCCATCGACAAAACGATCAGTTACAACAAAGTAAACTGCCTCGCTAGCAAAGGGCGTGCTGGTACCCACAATAGCCTGTGAAGTATGCACCTCTTTTTTGTCTGAAGACGATGTAGCCGTGCTTGTGCAAGCCGAACAAAATAAACCAGCTATCGTTAATGCAATTGCTGAACGTTTAAATAGCATATTAAGCTCCCTGCTCTGCTTCAAGTTCTTGTTTATCAGACTCTTTAACAAAGAAGACCGACACGGCACCAATTAGCATAGAAACACCTGCTACCACAATAATGTACTTGGCATCGTTATCGAACACGCTGCTTAAGATCCATCCAGCAGTTAGGCCTGAAACAATTTGCGGTGCAGCTACGGTGAAGTTGAATATACCCATGTAGACCCCCGTCTTATTCGCGGGTAACGCACCGGCTAACATAGCGTAAGGAATAGCTAAAATAGCCGCCCACGCAATACCCACGCCTATCATTGGAATAAGAAGTTTTACCGCACCTAGTGGCACTGTAACTTCAGTAATGAGCAGGTTTACGTTCACCATAGTGAGGTCTTGAAATAGCAAGAAGCTTACATAGCTAAGGCCACCAAGCGCTAAAGACGAAGCGTATACCGTTTTACGACCAAATTTATCCGCCAGCTTTGCTAAGAAAATAGAAAAAATTGCAGCGAACACAGAATATGCCGCGAAAAGTATCCCTACCCAGTCACCAGCAGCACCTTTCGCCATAACAATAGTCTCTGGCACCATTGGCGCAGCGGCGATATAAGCCGGGTCAAACCATTGCTTGTCTACGTTCCAAATATGCTGAGTAATAGCTGGTGTGGTGTAAACCCACATAATAAAAAGCGCAAACCAAGAGAAAAACTGAACAACCGCCAGTTGTTTCATAGTAGTAGGCATGTCTTTTACTAAAACAAAAAACTCACCTAAACGTTGGCTAAGTGGCGCTTTAGCCTTACTTTCAATTGAAGGTGCTTCATCGGTAAGGCCCTTGTAGCGATTATATTCCTGTGGAGCGTACTCTTTAGTACGTATCACGGTCCAAATGACCGTACCTAGTAGTACAGACGCGCCGATGTAGAATGCCCACATTACCGAAGGCGCAACCTCTCCCATTTGAGCTGTATTTTCCAGTCCTACCACGTTGGTTAGAACGAATGGCAATATAGAACCAATTACCGCACCGATATTGATAAGAAGCGACTGAATTGAATAACCTATGTTGCGTTGTGACGCTGGTACCATATCTGATACCAGTGAGCGGAAAGGCTGGAAACACACATTAAACGATGCATCCATCAGTGCAACCATTAAAGCGCCCATTACCATAGGCGCTAAGAAGGCAACGAAGATCGGCGCATTGGGTAATAAGATCATACCTACCACTGCAGCGAGCGCACCAGCAAGTATAAACGGCCGACGGCGACCTAATCGATTCCACGTTCTATCCGATGCCGAGCCAACAATAGGCTGTACTATCAAGCCCATAATGGGCGCTACAAGCCAAAATAGCGATAGTGAATGAAGGTCTGCGCCAAGGTCCGATAGTATCCGACTGACGTTTGCGTTTTGCAGTGCAAAACCAAATTGAACACCCAGAAAGCCAAAACTGACATTCCATATTTGCCAAAAAGAAAGGCGTGGTTGAGTTGATTGCATATTTTGCTCTATTTATTGTTTTAATTTAATTGATACGGTTATTGCACAATGAATACATTTGCCGACATAGCAGGAAGGCTTATAGTTTCAGAAGCGTTAAATTTTTGACCGTCGCTTACACGAGTGATTGATACATCCGTGCCCAAAACTTCCGCGTACTTTGCTAAAGATAAATCTACCGATTTTTTATTAAGGATAACCATAAGTTTCTGCTCTGCAGTATCAGCTGTATCGTCGGCTACACGAAAATACGTGTAAACACCGTCTACGGGCGCATAATGTTTAAGCTCACCTTTAAATAGTTGAGGATGAGATTGACGTAGCGCCAATAACGTTTTTATACGCTCTTGCGCCCACTGCTCGTCATCAGAAAGGCCTTTGCCGCTAAACGCATTTTTTTCGCTATCCGATGGCCACCCGCCAGGGAAATCTGATCGGATAATACCGTGATCTTCTGTCCCTTCATTACCCATCAGAATCTCAGTTCCGTAGAATACTTGAGGTATACCGCGTGTTGTTAAAAACAACGTCATTGCCATATTCCATTTGGCCTTGTCGTTGTTTAATTGGGTGAAAATTCTGCTCATGTCGTGATTATCCGGAAAGATAACCAGATTATTTGGATCACCATACAAGAAATCGGTAGCTAATGTTTCATAAACTGAAATAAAACCAGAGTTCCAGCTTTCATCGCTATTAAGCGCTTTAACAATGGCAGCCTGAAGAGGAAAGTCCATTACAGATGGCAAAGCACTGTCGTAATCGTCGTGGCGTTTGCTACCTGCTTGCCAATAAGCCGTAATGGCAGGATTTACCGACCACTCTTCCCCTACTATGTTGAAGTTAGGGTATTCTTTCATTATACGGTTAGTCCACTGACTTAAAAACGCTTTGTCAGGGTACGAATAGGTATCTACTCGAATGCCGCTTAAATTTGCTGTTTCCACCCACCAAGTAGCATTTTGAATCAAATAATTTGCCAAATGTGGGTTGCGCTGGTTCAGGTCAGGCATGGTTGGTACAAACCAACCGTCACTAAACCCTTTGATATCGCTCGCTATGGCGTGAGGGTCGTGGAGCGATTCACGCTTGTGGGTAGTACCGACAAACTGTCCGTTATTGTTTATCCAATCAGCAGACGGTGTATCCTCCATCCATACATGCTCACTACCGATATGATTAAGCACCATATCCATAATAACGCCAATGCCGTTTTCGTTGGCTTTTTTACTTAGCTTTACAAAAGCGTCATTAGAGCCGAAGCGCGGGTCTATAGTGTAATAGTCGGTGGTTGAATAGCCATGGTAACTGTACTTTTCCATTGCATTTTCAAGCATCGGCATGGTCCATAGTTGGGTGAACCCCATCTCTTTTATATAGTCGATGTTGTTAACAATGCCCTGAATATCCCCGCCATGACGTCCGCCTTTAAAGGCCCTATCTACTTTATCTTGATACCCATCAATGTTGTCATTTTCCACGCTGCCATTAGCGAATCGGTCGGGGGCGATTAGGTAAATGGCATCTTCTGGCCCAAAGCCCTCTCTTGCTGACGAACCTTCGGCACGCTTTTCCAAGAAATAGTGAATGTCCCGTGAACTACCTTCTTCGTCTTTTAACGTCAGTACCAATTCTTGCGGTTTCGCTTCAGCAAGATCTAACGTTACAAAAAGATAGTTTTCACTATCAAGTGCCCTGCTTTGTTTTATTTTCACACTGCCATCGGACACGGAAACCTTATCATCAGCAACGTCTTTGCCAGAAATCATCAGTTCTACTTCATCATGTTGCATACCTGCCCACCAGTTGGGCGGGTAAACGTCTAGGTTATTTTCTTGTGAACAAAAAGCAGAAAATGCAGGAAATAAAGTAGCAAGGCTCACAACTAATGAGAGCGAGGCACTGCGCGATGGGAAAATAGCATTAGTTATGCGTTTGCGATTGAACATATAGACACCGATGTTAAAAATACGTTAAGTGCAAAATATTACCGAGATACTACATTGCATAGCCTGACTGACCAATGCTCTGCATACGTATTCACGAGATACCATGCCAATACACAGGGTCTCTCGTTTAAATAAAATCTCTAGCATTAAATTTCGTTGATAGCTTTACACTCTAACTAGAACGCAAATACCTTCGTCTCTAACCCACTTAATGATAACGAGGCTCTGTAGTTAACATCATCTTTCTCTAGGCTTATGCTGTCATGAGAAAGAAGTGGCTCAAGGCTAATAGTTTTGTTATTTGCACCTAATACGCTTGCTGGTACTGTAAATTCTATTTTCCCTACTGGTGCATCACTAAAGTTTGCGATAACGACAAAACCATGGTCATCTTGTACGCGAGCAAATGTAAATTGTTGCTCTGAATACGCTGAATTTTCGACGCCAAGATTGAGCGAATGTAGGCTTTGGTACTCACCAACGATGGCCGGGTTAGTAGCGGCGATAGACATAACGCGTTTGTAAAAATCATGCAGCTCTTTTTCTACCTTTGTGGATTGACCACCATCAAATTTTCCACCATTCATAAACCGCTGATGAGCAGGAACCCCAACGTAATCGAAAATAGACGTACGCGTTGGGTCGCCAAAGCCTGTCTCTTCGCTGCCGTCTTCGCCCACATCTTGTCCAAAATAAAGCAGCGTTGGTGAACTGCTTATAAGTGCACTTACCGCAAGCGCTGGCTTGCCCCTTTCAGCGCTACCAGCAAAATCAGGGCTAGCGATACGCTGCTCGTCATGGTTCTCTAAAAAGTGCAGCATATGCGGTGCGATATCGCTAACTTCTTTATGGACAGCGACCAGGTCAGTAACTTTACCCTTTCCTTGCATAATTGCTTTTAACGTATCGTAAAACCCTACCTTGTCGTATAGATAGTCCATCTTGCCTTTATGGAGATAATCTCTATATTTGTCTGGCTGATAAACCTCCGCCAGCAAGAATGCATCAGGTGCTTTTTGCTTAATGCTGCTATTGAGAAAAGACCAGAACTCTACTGGCACCATTTCCGCCATATCAAAGCGAAATCCATCAACGCCTTTGTCAATCCAATAGTGGGCAATGTCTCTGAATTTATACCATGAGTCTGGAAGATCTTTCCCTTTCCAAAACGCGGCGTGCTCTTCAATAGATTTTTGACTGTACTCGTTAGGTAGCATGGGAAAATCATAAGTGCCATCTGGCTTCACGCCATAATTTACCTTTACCGTTTCATACCAGTCGTTAATATCTGGTTGCGCTGCCCTTGCACCGTTCCCTGTCCACTTGGCTGGAAACTCATCGAACTTACCGTCAGACAATGGGTGGGGTTCGCCGCCTAGAGGCTGGTAGTTGTCAGCAGTGGGCACTTGAAATGCTTCATTCACAACATAATAAAAGCTATTGTCACGAGCATACTCTACAGACGTATCATCGTTTGCGCCAAAATCGACTGTACCTTCTGGCGCAGAAAGCGACTGATAATCGCGAGCCACGTGATTGGGGACAATGTCGATAATAACTTTCATTCCCGCAGAATGAGTTCTTTCAATCAGGGCTTCAAATTCTTCTAAGCGCTTTGCTGGGTTATCAGCTAAATCAGGGTTAACATTGTAGTAGTCTTTAACAGCGTATGGTGAGCCAGCGCGGCCTTTCACTACATCTGGGTCGTCATTTGAAATACCGAAATCGGTATATTCATTGATTACCGCGTGATGTGGCACACCGGTATACCAAATATGACTGGTGCCTAAAGACTTTATGGCTTCAAGGGCTTTAGGGGTAAAGTCGCTGAATTTGCCTACGCCATTTTGCTCAACCGTGCCCCAAGGCTGATTATTTGAATTAGTATTACCAAATAGTCGAGTAAATACTTGATAGACCACAGGTTTACCTTGCCTTTCACCGTTATCCGAATGCGTTGACATAACATCTTGTTGATTTGGTGCTAAAGGCTTACTACCTTTACCTTCAAGCGTGTGATTATTTGCTGCCGGCGACGGACCAGTGCACGCCATCAAACCCAATGAAACCATAACAGCAGATAAAGGCTTAAGAGAAAAACCCGACTTTTTATTTAACATAGTATTCGTGACAAAAATGTAAATGATGCCAACAGGATACGCGTTAAATGTATGTTAAAAAACATGCATACGTATTCAGAAATGAAAAAGCCGCCCTAAAGGACGGCTATTAAAAATGGCTATACAAAAATGTTTAAGCTGCTTGCGCCACACGCAATGGTTTCTGTATAGGACGAGCGGTAGGAGTTGGTACATTTTCAATCTCTGTTAACGCACTATTAAGTTCGCTGTGGATCTTCTTATGAAAACTTTTCAGCGGCCTAGCTAAGTCCTCTAATAATACATGTGTAGATAGCCTGTAGGGAACACGTTTGCCGTTGAACTCTACGGCATCGCCGACTGGATTAAAATGAATACCAAATGCTTTCATTCTTCTTGCTAATTTGGGCTCCATCAAAACATATGCATGCTTAACATTTAAGTGTTGGCAGATACTTGTTGCCATTAAATACAGCGCAATAGAAAGATAAGGAAAGTGCTCTACATTAAATGGTGTACTCTTCTTTTGTTTTATCTTTTCAAGTTTATCGGCGGGCAGGATTTTTGAGCGCATTTGGCGAACTCTGAACTCTCTTGGTATTGCCAATCTTGATATCTCACAAATGCTTGTGGGGTCGCAACTAGAGGGAAGCAATGAACCGTCATCAAAAGCACCTGCGCATTTTTCTTCTAAAGGCAACGATAGTCCTGCTTCGGTTGGCAAGACCAAGCGAATGGTACCTGCGCATTCGCCTGTTGGTCGGTGTTTTATGTAACAGTTGATGGCGCGATCATCATATTTATCTTTTTCGATGGCAGCCGCGTTTTTCTGCTCAAATTTCATTTCCTCGCAATAAACTTTATGGCGGGTTTTATAGCTCACTTGTTTTTCATTTTCTTCGTTAGCTATAACGAGTTCATAGCGGCTAAAAAAGAAGCTGGAAATAGTTTCTTCAAGCGACAGTCGGCGTGGAAATGCTTTAAGCAGTTGTCGAGGTAACTGGTTTAGCTTATTAGTTACAGCACTATTTAGCGCACGAGCAGCGCTCATTGTTGTTGTTTTCAACGCAAAAGTCCCCTAATTTATGTTAATTATTAGGCTTGTGGGTAACTTCCTGTTCGCAGCAGTAGCCTTTGGTATATTGCTTTAAATTAATATTTAAAACGCTATTTTATCTTTGTTTTATTATTGGTATCTCGACTTTGTCTGATAAGTGCATCCCCACTTACAAAATCAGACTTTGATAGGCGGTCATACAGTAAAACGTTGGCTGTTGCCGCCAAATTCATACACGAATAAGTGGGTATATATACGACGTGGTCACACCACGACAGAGTGTCTTCACCTACACTTCCATCTTCAGGGCCTAAAATATAAAAGGCATTTTCTGGGTGTTCAAACGTTGGTAAAGGCTCTGCACCTTCAACAAGTTCAACCGCAATTACGGACGCCCCCTCTGGTACAACGTCCCGCAAATTATCAACGCCAACTGTCGGAATAACCTTATGAAACGCTTTCGTATCTGCGTTAAAGTCTTTAGCGAAGCGATAACGCTGCCCCGTATAAAATACACTTGCGACACCGTAGCATCCTGCAGCACGTAAAATAGACGCTACATTAACTGGATTTTTTGGGTTAACTAACCCAATCGAAATTTTTTGATTTGCTATTTGCACGTTTTATTAGCTTTTTATTATTTGAGTTTGATACTGCCATGACTTAAAGGAAGCTGCTACGCGTAATCATAAAAACTAGTCATAAGTATTAGAACGAATACTTAAAACCTACAGCACCGTCATCGTGACCGATGCGTTGCTGCAGGTAATCAGTTGCCCGTCAAAACCTTTAAAGAATCTTATATGCCGGGCTGTTTAAGTGCTCTAATTGCTTTTTCCTCTCTTACCACTATACGCATTGGCATTCTACCTAGTGTTTCACGCCTCTATAATTAACGTATTAGAGAAGATAACTAACATTGGTCAGATTACAGCAAAATGCAGACCAACACCGTGAAAACTTTGCAACTTCGGTGCAAAGTTTACATATTTAATAAAAGTTAGAATACAAATACGCCTTTTATCAGGTAGTTATGTTTAATTAAAGCGGTTAAGCGCGTTTGGCTTGTTGTTGGAGTAGTAGTTACAATGCCATATCAATTGTCCGATTAAGGCCAAGAACTCATAAGAGGTAAAAGTTATAAGTAAAATATAGGCGATAAGCCCGATGATGTGTTGCCATTTTGAAACACGACAACCTCTTGTAAATAATGATTTTTTTTACGCATAAAAAAAAGCTCGGATGATATCCGAGCTATTAATGGCAACTGTTGCTAAAATCATACAGGACTTGTGTTCAGTTACTACGGATTCACCACGCTATCTGGTAATTTAAACCATCCACATTAGTATTAAGACTCTTAAGGTGACGCCTGGCCATACGCCTACCCTGTCCATAACCTCTCAATAGCTTTTTCTTATCCATAGTAAGTCGTTTAACGCAGAAAGCTTCATCTGGCGCTATCACTCGAATAGTGCAGTCGCTAGGTGGGTTCTTAAGAAAATCGAGGGTTTCGTTATAAATTGCTGCACGTTGAAGCATCTTTTGTAGGATCGCGGGCTGGTTTCCATACATCTTTTGCATTAACCAAGTTGATTTTACTTCAGGCTTGGTAAATCCAAGAGGTTGAGAAAGTATTACGGTAATGTCCTTTGCGCCCATGTTATAAGCTTTAATTGCAGGTATTGCATCTGCAACTCCGCCATCTAGGTAGCGCGTACCGTTAATGATTATTTCATCTCGATATGCAGTGGGTAACGCACAAGACGCTACCATCAATTCGTCCACATTGTCTTCCGTGGCTTGTATATATTCACACTCACCTGACTCTGCATTTGTAATCCCTACGTAAAGGGGCATGTTGCTCTTTTCGCCCGGGGCGGGGATACTCATCGATTGCTTTGAGTGATGCCACAACCAGTGAACATCTGTCATATGTCCCCCTTTTATGAATCGAAGCGGACTGAAGAACTCTCGCTTCGTTGCATATTGGGTGATAATAGTTTTACTCAAACCTTGCATTTTAGAGACGTAAGTCGACAAATTTGTCGCCCCAGCGGACACCCCTAGCGTAAAATCAAAGGGGTAATAGTCTTGCTCCATGAATTTATCTAGGACGCCAGCCGCAAATATTCCGCGCATAGCGCCACCTTCTACAACTAATGCACTTTTCATCTGTTCTCTCCCTGTAGATACACTCACAACCTTCTGGTACGACCACTCCCATTAGCAACTATCCTACAAGAGAATCAAGAGGTATGCCAAGAAGAAAAAAACCGCGAACAGGGTCGCGGCTTTTAAAACTTTAACACTTAAACGTTAACTAAATTTTCCGATGAGCGTTTATTTCATCGTTACAGTCAACATGGGTGCATTACCATCGGGCCCGGCAACCTTAAACTCATACAGGCCCGACTCCGCTATTTCAATCATCAAATTGTTATTGCTCGCTCCCAAAATTTTAGGTTCACCTGGCGTGACGATATTACTTGCTGCATCATTAGGATTACCAAGGTTTACCGTTGACCAATCTTCAGAGGCAACTTTAAATTCAATGCTACCTGCGCTTAATTCGATGTCAGCGGTGTAAACACCTTCTTCTTGATATTCAAACATATCAACTGCGCCCCAACCGTTCATACCACCACGGATATAAACTTGGGTGTCTCCCCAAAACGCCTCTTTAAATACACCAATGGTAGGTGCGTCTAAGTCGGTTACGTTGAACACGAACACATAGCGATCAGCTGTTTCAATGTTTAGAACAAGATTGTCATTACTCGCAGCCAACCCAAGAGTTTGCCCCGGTGCTAAAATGCGATCGGCATCGTCGGCAGACAAAGCACCAAAGTTCACTGTGCTCCAGTCTTCAGACGCAACTTTAAACTCGTAAGTGCCAGGCTCAATATCTCGAGCAAAAGTATAGATACGACCACCTTGGTAAGAGAACTCATTCTCTGTACCCCACCCGTTCATTGCACCACGAAGGTACACAGGCGTTCCAACGTAGGGTTCTTCGTTTTCAACCATTAATATAGGCGCTTCGCTGTCTGATGCATCAACGGTAAACAGGTATGTCGCACTGATATCAGGTGTAAACGACAAATTAGTATTAGTGCGAGCAAGTACTTTCTCTTCACCTGCTACCACCACCCCTTCTTCACCATCGCCAGCACCAAAGTTCACGGTGCTCCAATCTTCAGAAGCGAACTTAAACCCATAAGTTACACCACCTTCAAGCACAGCAGTAGCCGTATATACACCGTCACCTTGATAAGTAAATGCATCATCCGTTGACCAGCCGTTCATGTCTCCGCGAAGATACGCTACGGTATCACCGTAAGGCACTACATCAGGCGCGCCAGATGTTGCATACGCTAAAAGACCGTAGCCTTGAGCACCAGACTGTGGCTTAACAAACACAGCAATAGTCAGTGCAGGTACAGTAAATGTTCCGTTACCGTCTTCACCCTCAACAAAAGTTGCACCACGCACCGCGGCATCAACTGAGTTCATTTGTGTTGCGTGAAGTGAAAAGCCGGTTGCTGTATTTACAGTAATAGATTTCTCATCGTAACCCGTGTTAACCAGAACCATTACCGCATCGTTCATTATATCTAAGTCTTGACGAGGTACTTCGCTGTTATCTGATACACCATCGTCAATACTCATGGCGATAAGACCACGCTGTTGGCGTGAACCAATATTGTGGAACCCAATACGGTCGATAATGTCTTCTGCCGTGGTTAACCTAAACAAAGGGCTGGTCATTCTGATGTTTAGCAGCTCAGCAAATACGTCTGATGCAAACATAATATCTGCCATAGACGCTGCACGATTCGGGTTGTAAATGAACTCCCCCATTTCTTCCCAACGGGCTTCATTGTCTTGTGCTAACGGTAAGCCTACATTCCAATTGTTAGTCTCGTATGTGAAATCTACATAGTTAAACCAATCGCCCGAGTCGTAGGTGTTTCGGTCCATTGATTTAGAGCGAAGCATGTCGCCCCCCATTTGCAGAAATGGAATACCCTGAGACACAAGGTTTATACCCATTGCTACATTTTGTGCACGTACTCGCTGTTCTAAGGTGATGTCCTCTGGTAGCGCGTAGTTTAATTGGTCCCACAAAGTTTCATTATCGTGTTTAGACACATAGTTAATGATGTCTGCCGGGTCTTCTGCATAGCCGCCCAAGTTACTCGTTGCACCGGCACTACCTGAAGAGGTTTCCAATACATAGTCTTTAAGCGTACCAATCATGCCCATTTTTACACGGTCTTGTGCACTTAACAGCCCATCATCTTCGGGTCGAAATATAGCGCCCTGACGAATAGCTTCACGAATGCGATCGTTATAAGTACCAATTTCAGTACCGGCCATATTGAGCTGGCTGGCTTGCTCGTAACCGCGGTCTATTTTGGTCCAACCCTCGCCATAAAAGTAGTTGTCTTCATCAATTGCTTGAACAGCATCACGAAGGCGTACCATGGTATCTTTGGTTGCCTGACTCATGATGTCAAAACGGAAAGAATCGTACTTGTAGTGTTCAGCCCACATAAGTAATGAGTCTTCCATGAATTTTTCCATCATGACATTACGTGGCTCAGTGTCATCGCAGCAAGTTTCGCGAACAATCGCCCCACTATCTACTTCATAGCGGTGGTAATACCCTGGTACAGCTTTATCGAAAACAGACTTACTGAAAACACCAGATGCATTGGTATGGTTATAAACCACATCGAGTGCAACACGAAGTCCCATTTCATGCAGCGCTTGGATCATAGCGCGCATTTCTACAATACGTTCAACACCTTCAGCACTTGATGCATAGCTACCTTCAGGCGCATTAAAGTGATGAGGATCATACCCCCAGTTGAACGTATCTAGATTGCGTAAGTCATTAGTCAACTGCTGTGCTTTACCCGCTTGTGATAACGGGTCGTAAGCGTTGTAAACGTCAATCAACAATGTGTCCGCGCTTTCTTCTTCACATACTGCAGCACTGCTATTTAAGCGACAAAGTTTGCCCACTGTATCGTACAAATCAACAGTGTTGGTTGGGTCTTCATCAATAGTTGCGATATCATTCGCCGGAAGGATATGGAAATAGGTTAGCCCTGCTTGTACTAACTTTTTCAGATGCTCAACCGGTGCCGTTCCCTCTTCGGTAAAGGCAAGGTATTTGCCACGATTTTCTTCGGAAGTAGACATATCGCGTACGCTGAAATCACGTATGTGACCTTCGTAAATAACCGCGTCTTCATAATTTTCTACCGTAGGAATGGTGTGAGTATCCCACCCATCAGGTTTTAAATCTTCATCGGCAAGGTTTACAAAGCGTGAGAAACGACCGTTTGTGCTAAGCGACACAGAATATGGGTCTGTTACAAGCAGGGTTTCTACGTTACCTGTAATAGGGTGATATACCGTAACTTCATAGCGATAAAGCTGACGGTCTAGCGACATATCGCTTTCATAGCGCCATACGCCTGACGCGTCATCACGTACCATGCCTATACGCTGACTTAACGTTTTATCATCGTTATAAAGCAAAAGGTCGACATTCGAAGCGGTAGGCGCCCACAGCGCAGCGGTAATACCTTGGTCTGTATAAACCCCGCCAAGTTGTGCCTCGTCGGCATCATCTTCACCCATGGTGTAAAGTGCATCAATTGCGTTTGCCAATTGAATACCGGTTGCTGCTACAAGTGCACCGTCTGCATCATATCCTCCAACGACCGCTTGTGTCGTCAGTACAGTTTTCGCATCTTCAACCGACCAGTCTCCTTCCCACGCCTGCATCGAAGATAAATGCGGTGCGCGAGCAGATTGCTCTTCGGTAAGTGTTGTACTCATCAAAGGCACTTCAGTACCGTTGATTCCCTCTTCTAGGGTGCTCTCTAAATCAGCTTGAGCTGAATAGTGAAGTTTCACTTCTGATACAGTTTCGGGAACATCCCATAAAATGGTGTTTGTATCTAACCAATGGGCACCAAAGCCTTCTATATCAACCGGCTGTGGCCCAAGCGACATGATCGGGAATTCAAAAATCGTTGGCTCGCCCGAAAGAGTAAAGTTCATTCGCACAAAAGTTTCATCGTCTTGTACTAATGAACCTTGGAAGTCACCGCCCCCTAATTCTTTACCTGCATCATCAGTACCTTTGTGAATGATGAAGTTATGACAGCTGCCGTAACCTTCTTTAAGGTCTAATATCCAATAGGCCCCATAGTTCGGATCGATACCGCTATGAATTCGACCGTTCGCCCAATCCGTGTCTGCGTCAGCATAGGCATCACATTCGTCATTGTTCCAAGTATGTAGTCGCCATCCTTCATAAGCAGCGTCGTTACTAGAATTATCCGCGTCTACCGCAGCGCGATTGTAATATAGTACCGCTTGATTAGATGACGGGGTAAATACAGGCGCAGGTAGACTCGGATCGGCCCCAGCTTCACACGCGTCGTTTGCTTCGTTAGGAACAAGCGGTGCGTCACATTGAATAGGAGGCGGCGGCTCGCAGGCCGTTCCTGCTGCATTAGGTACATTGGGCACTTCACAAGTAAGCAAATCGTTTGTGCCTGACTCTACGCCAGAACCGCCGCAACCCGTTAGTGTATAAGCGCCTACTAAAAGTAACGCGGTCCGCACTACTTTCTTTTTAGTAAACATAAAATTCTCCTGAATATTTTCGCTGTTTCTGGCGACCGAACGTTTTTGTGCGTCGCCAAATAAATTACCTAAGATGTTGTTTTTCATAGTTGGTATGTCATCCCTAGGTAATATTGGGTGCCAAAGTACTGAATAGTGCCGGTTTGCTCTTGTGATGCGAAATAGCTTTTGGTTGGCTCATCCGTTAAATTGTTTACTTGAAACAGAACGCTCCAATTGTCGTTAATTTCGTAAGACGCTTGGTAATCAATAACCAGTTCGTCATCAAAGTTAACAACCTGATCGTTAACCGCTACTTGCTGAGATACGAAGGCATCGCGATAGCGACTAGACAGGCGAGTTTCAAACCCTTCGTACTCCCAGAAAACGGTTATTGTTGCGACATTTTCAGATAGCCCTGGTAAATTAGCGGCATAAACGCCATCGCCAAGGGTGCGCTGAATTTCACTTTCTGTATAAGAGTAGCTTGCGCTAACCCCTAAACCTGACCATAACCCAGGTAGCATGCTGTAAATTTGCGTGTAGGCGACTTCTAGTCCTCTAATGTAGCCACCTTCTGCGTTATTTACCGCAGTGCTATAGCTACCATTTTCTGTAGGCACAGTAACAAAGATAGGATCGCCGTTTTCATCCCTTGCTAGTTCAGCTTCTTGCCCTGCAAATTCTGGGGTTAAGTAGACTGGAACGCTTACGTTGTCTGGAATGACTACGCCGTTTGCTTCAAAGTCGTAAGGCTCTATCTCAATGTCTTCTACAAACGACTCAATGTCCTTATAGAAGCCCGCTACAACCAAAGCACCTTCTGTATCTGAGAAGTAATATTCCCATGACACATCGTACTGTGTAGCGTAAAACGGCTCTAAGTACGGGCTATTTCGGGCATTACCACTGACCCTTGCGGTAGGGTTTGATAAAGTAATTTCACCTGAGTCTCTGTCTTGGAACGCAGTAACTGTTTCAATAGTAGTAGACGCATTCGCCGCAAAACGGTTAATTGGCGCTCTTCCCATTACTTTTGCTGCCGCTACTCGAAGTTGAGTATCATCGTTTAGTTTAAAGTTCAGGTTAATAGAGGGCAGTACATCTGAATACTCGTGGCTGATTAACGCTGGACGGTAAAAATTATTGATGAGCCCTACGTCATCTGTAATGTTTTGTGCGCCTGCTGTTGGGTCGCTTACCTCAACTGACGTACCCGTTTCTAAGTCTTGAATAAGCTGGGTAGCACGCTGCAGTGTAGTTGAGCTTTGCTTGCTTTTAACGTATCTAACACCGATATTACCTGTAACAGGAATACTGCCAATTTCGGTATTGATGTTTGCCATTAAGTAAGCAGAGTTTACGGTTTCAAATACATCACCGCTTTCTTGTAGTGTCCACGCTGTCGCCGGGCCTGTTCCTGGGCCATTAATAACCCCAGCAGCTCCCGGCCCCCATGTTTGAACAGGCTGCGGTCTACCTTCTGGGAACCAGGCATTAAGCGCACTGTTTAAATCCACTGATAAATAGCTTGGGAAATATCCAAAGTCACCGCTCCAATCTACTTGCTCGGCCATTTCAGACGTTAGCTGAAGCGGCGGTTGACTGACTGAAAAGGCACTGTCATTACCGTATTCAAAGACAGAGCGATCGTTGTTGTACTCCCGATCTGAATAACGATACCCAAATTCAAAACCAGAGATGATTGGTACGTCTACGTAATACTGGAAGTCGACACGGTATGCATCTAGCTCATCTTTGTTTTCAAATGGATAGATACCGTACTTGCTCACCATGACGCGGTCTAAATCAGTAAAGGCATCAGTTTGATTAAAACCAATATCGGGCAGATTTAAGCCGTTTAGCAAATATGATATTTGAACGTTTTCATCAAACACTGGGTTGGCAACTGTCGCATCTTCGCCTACAAGCGACCATAACAAGCCGTTTCTAAAGTCACTTTCAGCACTTGAACGAGATAGGTCAAACTGAACCGCTAAATCCGGCGATATTTCCCAGCTAGCATTAACACCTAAATTTGTAACACTATCGAAATCTTGATTGTCGTCGTTTACCAGTTCAACTCGGGTGAAGCTATTTTCTGTGCGAGAAAAAGTACCGCCAACGACGCTGTTGTTAACTACAACCGGGTTAGTAATACCCGCATTAATACCGCCTAACTTAACGCGAAAGCCCCGAGCAAATGCTTCAGAATCAAATTTTGAAATGAAGGCATCAGCTTTTAAAGTAAACGTATCGATAGGCGCCCATTCAAACGCCGCAACGTAGCCATCGCGCGTTTCTTCACCGCCCTTGTGCTGCATCTCAAAACCTTCTGAAATGAGCTCACAGTTTGAACAATCTGCCGGACCGTCGGTATCCCCTTCTAGACCATCAACATCTACCTGACCGTTATAAGCTAAACCGATGAACTGCGTAGAAACACTTGGTTGGAATAGACGGGCATAGCCCAAAGACACACCTAGGGTATCGTCTAGAAACTTGCCTTGATAAGAAAAGCTTAGTCTATGACCGTATTCTGTAGCATCGCTTATTTCGGATGCTCTATCGTTATACATACCACGCATGTTGGCGCTGAACTTATGCTGCTCTTCTATGGCCAGTGGTGATGCTGTTTTTAGTTCTACCGTACCTGCAATACCGCCTTCAATAAGCGATGCTTTGGGAGATTTATAAACCGCTGCCTCGCTTATCAGTTCAGACGGATATTGGTCAAACTCTATAGCGCGACTTCCACTGGTGGATACCTGCTCTCTACCGTTTAACGTAGAAAAAACAAAGTCGCCTGATAAACCGCGAATATTTATTTGTGCTGCTTGTCCGCCGGTACGAACTGCCGAGATACCTGGCAAACGTGTCAGTGCATCAGCCATAGATACATCTGGGAGCCCGCCAAGGTCATCTGCAGATATTTGCTCAGAAACCGTGTCAGAGAAACGTTTTTGGTTGAGTGATTGGATTAAGCTGGTACTAAAACCACGTACTTCGATACGCTCTAAGGTATCTTCTTGCGGTCGTTCAACTTCATCTGCGGGTGTGTCTGGTGACTCTTGGGCATAGAGCGGAAACGCACTAAATGCGACCCCACTACTGATCAAGGCCGCCATGATGGTGCTGGGTTTGAATGTTTTCATTGGTGTCCCATCCTTGTTTATTATCGACATTTTTAGGAATACCACACCCAAAAATGCCTCTTATGGAATACCAAATACTACTGGTTTGTATAAAAAGGGAGCAATGCTATGCATACGTATTCATTTACATATGCGCAACATATATTTAATTTTCATTATTTTTTAGCCATTTAGTTAACACTTTTTTATCAGAAATAAAAAAGCAGCCATATGGCTGCTTTGTTGAATTCACTTTTATCTCACCCGCGTGTGCATCAAAAATGCATCGAATAACGTAGAAAAACTCCGAAAACCTACCTCAGTGAACGCTTGTACTTCGCAACCATTCCATTTATGTAATCGTCGTGTGAAGGCAATTTAGCAATAGGCTCTCTTTTGAGCTCCAGTAACTTTGTTAACATTTGGCTTAATTGCGCATCGGGTACGCTATTCACCAAGCCATGGTAATCCTTAGGCATTACGCCCTGACCGTATAAGACTTGAAGCCAAGAACTTTCAAGGAAAAGGTCGTTCTGCTCTCTCTGAAGCACGCCATTTTCTTTAAAAAGTTCAATCTTATGGGCTAAAGAGTCGGGCAACGTGATGTTGCGCATATCGTTAAAAAAGGCGCTGTCCGTTCTTTCATTCACTGCATAATGTAAAACCAGAAAGTCTCTTATTTGTTCAAATTCCACTTCTGACTGTTTATTGTATTCGTCAATTAGGCTCTTTGTCACACCGTTGTGCGGAAACAGCTGAATTAGACGCACAATTGCTGATTGAATAAGATGAATGCTTGTTGATTCTAAAGGCTCTAAAAATCCACTTGATAGACCTACCGCCACCACGTTTTTATACCATTGCTTTCGTCTTCTACCGGTTGTAAATTTTATCAACTTTGGATCGGCAAGCGGTTTAGTATCTAGGTTTGATAATAAAGTGTCACAGGCTTGGTCGTCGCTTATATAGCGAGAACTATAAACGTGACCGTTACCATTCCTATGCTGTAACGGTATTCGCCATTGCCACCCTGCTTTGTGTGCTATGGAGCGCGTGTACGGTGCGGTGTGTTTGTGCCTTTCAGACGGAACAGCCAGCGCACTGTCACAGGGTAATAAGTGAGACCAGTCGTCATACCCCGCCCCTAGAGCACCTTCAATCAACAAGCCTTTGAAGCCGGTGCAATCTATAAATAAATCGCCTTCAATGACTTCTCCACTTTCCAAATGAAGCGCTTGTATATATCCGCTGTCAGTAAAACGTTGAACACGAGCAATCTTGCCCTCTACACGCACTACGCCCATTTGTTCGCTTAGCTTTCGCAAGTACTGCGCATACAAACTGGCGTCAAAATGGTATGCAAATGGAAGTTCTAAAACGGGGTCTTTTGCATTAATTTGAGCGAACTTTCCCGCTTCCGCCGCGAGATAATTAAGATCATAATCCCACAAATCGTTTTCTAAACCTTGTTGGCGAGCCTTCACCCAGTAGTGATGGAAATGACAAAACGCCATGCTTCTGCCAGGAGCTCCGAAGGTGTGGAAGTAACTTTCTCCTTTAGTCTTCCAGTTCTCAAAACGAATAGCGAGTTTAACCGTAGCTTTAGTGTCGTGAATGAACTGAGCTTCGTCTATACCCAATACTTGATTTACGAGTCGAATTGGGGGAATGGTTGCTTCTCCAACTCCAACTGTACCTATGGCTTCAGATTCCACAAGGGTAATTTCAATAGCCTGTCCAAGCAGCTTTTTCAAAAGTGAAGCAGCTAACCAACCTGCAGTACCGCCTCCTGCTATTACAACGCGGTTTATAGATTTTTTTAGAGGGGTAAACATAAACGTCTCGAATTTATCAGCTACTATTAACTATTTTTCTTTATACAAAAAAGAAAAGCCACCGTTTGCTTTCTTTTAGCATAGGCTAAAACAAAAAGCAGCAGGTGGCTTTACACACACGAAGTGATTAGAACTTGTAGTTGAAACCTAACAAGTAGTTTGTTCCGTACGTCTGGAACTGTGTAATTTGGCGCCCGTCAGCAGCAGATGCTTGAATGTCGTCCTCGTCAGTTAAGTTCTGCGCCTGAAGCGTTACACGTAAACCCTCTAGATAATCGATACCAGATTCGCCAAAGTCATAACCAATCTGAGCATCAACAAGCGTTCCGCCCTGCTTAGTTGCGTCAACTAACGCAAGACTTAAACCTCGCTCTTCTGTCAAATATGGGTCGCGCTTTGTCGCAGCTAAACGGAACTCGAAACCGTTGCTTTCGTAGAAGAAAGTCATGCTGTAAGACTCTTCAGAAAGGCCTGGAATTCTTGTCTCACTTTGACCTGGCGCTGCATCAACTTCACCGTCCATGAAGGTGGCGCTTGCAAATAAGCCAAAGCCTTCTAGAGATTCATGCACTAGGTCGAATGGTAGCGAGCCCTGTAATTCGTAGCCACGTACAAAGCCTTCAAAGCCGTCTAGCACGCTACCTACTTGACCTTCAAATAGCACTGGTGCTTGGCCTTCAGAACCTTGATGAAGCTCTGGAATATAGAAGTCAGTAAAATCAGCTACTAGCGATGTACTACGGTGCCAGTTTTTGATGTCTTTGTAGAAGAAAGACACTGCGACGTATCCCGTATCAGCGAAATAGTTTTCATACGCTAAGTCGAATTGATTCGCTTCAAGAGGACGAAGTTCTGGGTTTCCAGCACTACCGCTCCAAGGACCGTTTTCAATGTCCGTGCTTTCAATTTGGTTATCGTTGAATGAAAAAGTTACCTGTGTATTCGGGCGCATATCATCCATACGCGGACGAGAAATCACTTTACTTAAACCTAGTCGTACAAACTGACCTTCTGCGACTTCAGCAGATAGGTTCAAAGTTGGTAGCACATCTGTGTAGTCAGCTCCACCGCTAATAGGATTAGCAATCGTGTAACCTTCTGTATCTGATGTAGTTGAGAAACCTGTAGACTGTTGGTCTGCATTTACAACTTGAACACCTACATTACCGCGTACCCAAATATCACCGAACTCCATTTCTAGGTCCAGTTTGGTATAAAGCGTAATGAGTTCTTCGTCCACCGTGTAGGTATCACCTAAGCGGTCGTTTTGAACGCGGCTTGCATCGCTCTCAATGTAATATCCGCTTTCATATAAACCCAGTGAATCATACGCTAAAACACCTTCGATACCGATGAAATCAAGATTTGCAACACCTAATACATCTGGGATTGCTGCATCATTTGGATAGGTAGGGGCTGTTAAGTATGCACCATTGTTATCTTTAGATTTTGATCGGTCAGAATATACTACCCCTGCCGAAAGACCAGTAATCACACCCCAGTCTACATAACCTTTTAGGTCGAAGCGCAATGTATCTAGCTCTTCTTCAAAAACAGGCTGGTTTACAAAACCGTCTTGACCGTCAGACTCTAATAGAGGCGGCGCGCCCCATGCTTGTGGACCAGCTAGCGTAATAAGTGCGGGGTCAGTTAAGTCAACTGGAGCAATAGTTGGGTGATCTGAAAACACTGCGCCTGTTGACGTCATTTCCCAACTACGGGCGGTAAGAGGACGCCCATCGGTTCCAGCTCGACCAACACCTGAGTAACTTTCTACGTCAATAATCTCTTTTTCTACTTTGCCTGTAGAATAATCAACTTCTAATGTCCAAGAATCGTTAATCTGGTATTCAGCATTGATACCTACAGTAGTTAGATCAGCTTCCTGCCGACGGGCGTCGTTTCGCACAACACTGTAGAAACCGTCAGAGTATCCGCTAGTGACAAGACCGTCTTCAACCCCAGTAATGGTATAAGCACTGGTGCCCCACTCTGCACCACCTTCTTCAAGACCGCGCCGAACATCGTCTTCAACGAAATCGATGTAAAGCGCATCAAGCTGAATATTTAATCTGTCAGTAGGCGCCCATTCGACTACAGCGGCGAATGAGTCACGCTCTAACATGGCTGAGCGCACGAAAGAATCATGACCACCAAGTACAACTGTATCCTCTGGTACGTCTACAGGGTCGAGTTCACGGCGCTCATTATCAAAATTAATACCCGCGTATCCCCAGCCACGAAATTGTTGTTCTTGACGAGGCGATTCCATTGTTGCAACAGTTAGTGCCAAACCAATGGTATCATCTGCGAATTGGTCGACAAAGTTAACAGAAACACGGTGGCCGTCATTATCAAAATCAGGGTTCGGAGAGTCTTCAGCGTTTTTCTCGAACGTACCATTTACGGTAAACGTGCTTTCTGCTGTGAGGGGCTTAACCGTTTGAAGGTCAATAGAGCCACCGATGTTTTGCGTGGTCATGCCCGCTTCTGGCGTCTTGTATACCAAAATGTTTGAAATGATTTCCGTAGGATAGAGGTCAAACTCAACCCCGCGGTTGTCACCCATCCCCAAAAGCTCACGACCATTTAAAGACGTCCCAACGTAGTTTTCGTTGAAACCGCGGACCGAGATACCACTTGTACGACCGTTACGGCGCTCACCAGTAACACCTGGTAAACGTGCAATCGACTCTGCAATACTTGTATCTGGTAGCTTACCAATGTCTTCAGCTGAAAGCGCTTCAACAATAGACGTGTTATCCATTTTGATGGCTTGAGCACGCTGTAGGCTTCCGCGTATACCGCTCACCTGAATAACTTCCAGGTTAGCTTCATCAACAGCATCAGCATTTGCTTCTTGAGCAAGTGCAGGAGCGCTACCAAACGCCATGCCACCAGAAATAAGCGCAGCTTTAATTAGGTTGGGTTTAAATTGTTTCATAAAACGGGTGTCCCATACGGTTATAGTTGTTGTCTTTTTGTTGTTCTTATGACAAATAAATGACAATACATCTCACGGGGACAATGCTATAGATGCCCTGAGTTTTGCACAATTGCCTGCATACGTATTCAATAAAATATATGCAACACCGTTTTAACAAGTCGCGATTTCAAAGTGATGTAATTTTACAACATAAACCGGACTTAACAGTCTATATGTAAAATTTTTATGAAATTATGTTTCATGCAAACAGTGTCCTTATGCTCGGAAAAAAGATATGCAAGCAATGTCGATACTAGGTCTAATAAATAGTAGAAAGGGTATTAAACGCGTGATTTGTTACTCTTACTAATAGCCAAAATACTATAAAAACCTATTTAACAGTTTCGTGTAATTCAAGGCGACTTAAAGCAAGAAAGCCTCGTAAAAACGAGGCTTTCTAGAGATGGTAGCTAATAACGGCCTACTAATTTTTAATCAACGCCGAATCCACACTTCTCTGCGGCTTGCTTATAAGCTGACGAAAAGTCCTTACCCATTTTGATAAAACTTTCACTGGTATAGTGCCAAGGGTCATCGCCGTATGAGTATGTGTCAGTGTTAGACATAAAAGTAGCGCAACTGTCTGACTCAACAAAAAGCTGCTGCGCTAAATGCACCCTTTCTATGTAAGGCATAATACCCTCGTCGCCCATTTTGGAATCGGTGATTTTGCCAATAACAACAGGTAAATCATCGGTTCTTAACGCTGCACGGAATAACTGCATTAAAGAAGTAAGATTATTTAGATATGCATTGGCCGATTCTTCGCTTGCATGGGCATCTGCTTCGCCTTGCATCCAAATAACACCCATAGGTTTAAGGGTATCTGATTCACCATCCCCGTCGATATCAGTGAAGGAATAGGCATTGTTAATCGTTTCTAGAGCGTAGTCGTACTGGTTAAGACCTTTGCCTTCATTAAAATTAGGGTACCAGTTGCTGTAACCCGTATTAAGCGCAAGGCCAGTTCCCCCAACCGCATACTTTATTATAGCAATTTTTTTGTCTGGATATTGCTGCTGGATTTCTTTGGCAAAGGTTAATTCTGCGCCAAATCTATCAGAAAGCATGTTAGTTTTGCCGAATGATTTAAAACCTGTACCGTGTCCAGGTTTGAGCTTATCCCACTTACCTACACCGCCGTTGGCTTGATTATCGAAAACACCGTTTCCATGAAAAATCATTACATCCTGCGTCTCTTTAAAATCTTTTGGTAGATCCGATACATATCCATAGCCATCCATATTAGATTGACCTGCCATAAAAAAAGTCAGGTATTCATCAGCTATAGTTGAGCACGACAACAAGGAAATGAAACAGGCTAACGTAGTTTTTTTCATAGAAAATATCTTCATACTATTTGGTTAACCAAAATAGAGTACTTACAAACGCTATCTTAACAAGGTGAATACGATTGCAAGCAATCTAAAACGCCGCAAATTTTGATGCAGATATAAAAAAGCCCGCCTAAAGCGGGCTTTCAAACACATTAATAAGCGTTAGCTTACCAACCTGTTGTTTCGCGTAGCGCTTTGCCGATTTCAGCAAGTGAGCGTACTGTTTTAACGCCTGCGTCTTCTAGTGCTTTAAATTTCTCATCAGCAGTACCTTTACCGCCTGCGATGATTGCACCAGCGTGACCCATACGCTTACCTGGAGGAGCAGTAACACCAGCAATGTAAGAAACAACTGGCTTAGTTACGTTCTCTTTAATGAACGCTGCCGCTTCTTCTTCTGCAGTACCACCGATCTCACCGATCATTACGATAGCTTCAGTTTGAGGGTCGTCTTGGAACATCTGAAGGATGTCGATGAAGTTTGAACCAGGAATTGGGTCACCACCGATACCAACACAAGTAGACTGGCCGAAACCTTCATCAGTAGTTTGCTTAACCGCTTCGTACGTAAGCGTACCAGAGCGAGAAACAATACCTACTTTACCAGGCTTGTGGATGTGACCAGGCATGATACCAATTTTACACTCTCCAGGAGTGATAACACCTGGGCAGTTTGGACCAATCATGCGAACGCCTTTTGCTTCTACGTATTCTTTAACGTAAAGCATATCTAGCGTTGGAATACCTTCAGTAATACATACGATTAGCTCGATACCCGCATCTGCAGCTTCAACGATTGAATCTTTACAGAATGGAGCTGGTACGTAGATAACTGTCGCAGTTGCGCCAGTTGCTTCTACCGCTTCGCGTACAGTATTAAATACTGGAAGACCCAGGTGCTCAGTACCGCCTTTGCCTGGTGTTACACCACCAACCATTTGCGTACCGTAAGCAATTGCTTGCTCAGAGTGGAAAGTACCCTGACCGCCAGTGAAACCCTGGCAAATTACTTTAGTATCTTTATTAATTAATACAGACATTATTTGCCCTCCGCTGCAGCAACAACTTTCTGCGCTGCATCAGTTAGCGATTCAGCAGCAATGATATCAAGACCAGAGTTCGCTAGAACGTCACGGCCAAGCTCTGCATTGGTACCTTCAAGACGTACAACTACTGGCACTTCTACACCAACTTCTTTAACTGCACCGATAATACCTTCTGCAATCATGTCACAGCGTACGATACCACCGAAGATATTAACCAATACTGCTTTAACGTTGTCATCAGAAAGGATGATTTTAAATGCTTCAGCTACACGCTCTTTAGTCGCGCCGCCACCAACATCTAGGAAGTTAGCAGGCTTGCCACCGTGTAGGTTAACGATGTCCATTGTACCCATTGCAAGGCCAGCACCGTTAACCATACAACCTACGTTACCGTCTAGTGCAACATAGTTAAGCTCCCACTGAGCCGCGTGAGCTTCACGCGCGTCTTCTTGTGAAGGATCTTGCATGTCTTTAAGCTTAGGCTGACGATATAGTGCATTACCATCGATACCAACTTTCGCGTCAAGGCAGTGTAGGTTACCGTCAGTTTTGATAACTAGCGGGTTAATCTCGATAAGCGCAACGTCAAGCTCTTCAAACATCTTGGCTAGGCCAAGGAAGATTTGAGTGAATTGCTTAATTTGAACGCCAGAAAGACCAAGAGCAAACGCCATTTCACGTGCTTGGTAAGGCTGAGGACCTACAATTGGGTCGATTTCAGCTTTAAGGATTTTCTCTGGAGTCTCTTCTGCAACAGTTTCAATCTCAACGCCACCTTCAGTAGATGCCATAAATACAACGCGACGGGTTGTACGGTCAACTACTGCACCAAGGTAAAGCTCGTTAGCGATATCTGTGCACGATTCAACTAGGATTTTGCTCACAGGCTGACCATTTTCGTCAGTCTGGAAAGTCACCAAATTTTTGCCTAGCCAGTTTTCCGCAAAAGCGCGAATGTCGTCTTTGTTTTTAACTAGCTTTACACCGCCAGCTTTACCGCGACCGCCCGCGTGTACCTGACACTTAACTACCCACTCTTCACCGCCGATGCGGTCAGCCGCTTCTACAGCACCTTGAGCAGTGTCTGCTGCGTATCCTTCAGAAACAGGCAAGCCGTATTCTTTGAATAGCTGCTTACCTTGGTATTCATGCAAATTCATGGTGTTTCTATCCGATTTTTTTATGAGACAAAAGTCGCAAATGCGACTTGATTAGTTTGACTGATATTATAGGGCAAATATCAGCGTTGCGTTAGGCGCTAAGCAAGCATACACAAGCTTAACGCCTAACCACAATTCCGTGAGACGAAAGTCTTAAACGTCTAGTAGTAGACGTGTTGGATCTTCAAGCATCTCTTTAACGGTTACCAAGAACCCTACTGATTCTTTACCATCGATAATACGGTGGTCATAAGAAAGCGCTAGGTACATCATTGGTAGAATTTCTACCTTACCATTAACTGCCATTGGGCGGTCTTGGATTTTATGCATACCAAGAATTGCACTTTGTGGCGGGTTAATGATTGGTGTAGACATTAGTGAACCAAACACACCACCGTTGGTGATTGTGAAGTTACCACCTTGTAGTTCAGCCAATGACAGCTTACCGTCACGACCTTTAAGTGCTAGTTCTTTAATTCCTTTCTCAACACCAGCCATGCCTAGTGTATCAGTATCTTTAAGTACTGGAGTCACAAGGCCGCGAGGTGTAGATACAGCAATAGATACGTCGAAGTAGTTGTGATAAACAATGTCATCACCGTCGATAGACGCGTTAACTTCAGGGAAACGCTTAAGTGCTTCAGTTACCGCTTTCACGTAGAAAGACATGAAGCCAAGACGAATACCGTGACGCTTCTCGAAGCTTTCTTGATACTGTTTACGAAGATCCATGATTGGCTTCATGTTTACTTCGTTAAACGTTGTAAGCATTGCCGTAGAGTTTTTCGCTTCAAGAAGGCGGTTAGCAATCGTCTTACGAAGACGTGTCATAGGAACACGCTTCTCGGTACGATTGCCTGTTGGCAATTCTGCTGGAGCAGACTCAGAAGCAGAAGGCGCAGCCTTAGCAGAGCTATCACCGCCCTTAAGGTACTTTTCTACATCTTCTTTAGTGATACGGCCATTTTTACCTGTGCCTTTCACCTTAGCTGCATCTACGCCTTTTTCAGCAAGTAGACGGCGTACTGACGGGCTAAGTGCATCGCTGCTTTCGTCGTCATCACTGTCATTACTTTCGCTTGATGCTGAAGCAGAAGCGCCACTTGCAGCACCTTCTACAAACTTAGCAATAACTTCTTCAGCGGTTACAGTTGCACCTTCTTCTGCAATAATTTCTGCAAGTGAACCGTCTGCAGGAGCAACAACTTCAAGTACTACTTTATCAGTTTCGATATCAACCAGGTTCTGGTCACGAGAAACTGCTTCGCCTACGGCTACGTGCCACGTTGCAATTGTCGCATCAGCTACAGATTCAGGAAGAACAGGAACCTTAACATCTGAAGTTTTACCAGACGCAGCCGGTGCAGATTCAGACTTTGACTCTTCTTTAGATTCACTGTCAGCTTTTGGCGCAGAAGAAGCGGCAGCTCCTCCCTTCTCTAGTTTAGCAATAACTTGCTCGCCTAAAACTGTTGCACCCTCTTCGTTTAGGATCTCACCAATTGTACCGTCCGCTGGCGCCACAACTTCTAAAACTACTTTATCAGTTTCGATATCAACCAGGTTCTGGTCTCGTTTAACTGCGTCACCGGCCTTTACGTGCCAGGTTGCAATGGTGGCATCGGCAACTGACTCAGGTAGAACCGGAACTTTTATCTCAATTGTCATTACTGTTCCTTATTTAATTGTGAGTGCGTTTTCAACCAGGGCTTTCTGTTGCTGGTTGTGAACGGATACATAACCTACTGCAGGTGACGAGGATGCATCACGACCTGCATATGTTAATTTTGCACCATCTGGAATCGCTTGCCAGAAGTGGTGTTGGCTACAGTACCAAGCGCCTTGGTTTTGAGGCTCTTCTTGACACCAAACCCAATCTTTTACGTGGCTGTATTGTGCCACAACTTTAGCGCATTCTTCTTGTGGGAATGGGTAAAGTTGCTCCAAACGAACGATTGCAACGTCTGTTTGCTCATTTTTACGGCGTTGGTCTAACAAATCGTAGTAAACCTTACCTGAACACATGACAACGCGTTTAACGTTCTTAGGATCGATATCGTCAATTTCACCAATGACATTATGGAATTTACCTTCCGCTAGTTCTTCCAACGAAGATACAGCCATTGGATGACGTAATAATGACTTGGGCGACATCACGATAAGTGGTTTGCGCATTGGGCGAACTACTTGGCGACGAAGCATGTTGTAAACTTGTGCCGGTGTTGAAGGTACACATACTTGCCAGTTGTGATCAGCACACATTTGCAGGAAACGCTCTAGGCGTGCTGAGCTATGCTCTGGGCCTTGACCTTCATAGCCATGTGGAAGTAATACAGTTAAGCCACATAAGCGGCCCCACTTAGCTTCACCTGAGCTTAGGAATTGGTCGAATACAACTTGCGCACCATTAGCAAAATCACCGAATTGCGCTTCCCAGATTGTTAAGCACGTAGGCTCTGCAGTGGCGTAACCATATTCAAATGCCATAACCGCTTCTTCAGAAAGAACAGAATCGTAAATTTCGATTTCACCCTGCCCTTCTCGAATATGCTGTAGAGGCATATAAGTAGAAGCATCAGTTTGGTTGTGAAGCACAGCATGGCGATGGAAGAAGGTACCGCGACCAGAGTCTTGACCAGTAATGCGAATGTCTTCGCCAGCGTCAACAATTGTGGCATAAGCTAAGTTCTCAGCCATACCCCAATCAAGCTTCTTCTCGCCAGCTACCATGGCCTTACGGTCTTGGTAAAGCTTGTTAACACGAGATTGTAGCTTGTGACCTTCAGGAATTGTCGTTATTGACTCGCCAAGTTCTTTAAGCTTCTCAACCGAAAGTGCACCGTCGTATGGTGTATCCCAGTCGTGACCAAGATACGGAGACCAATCTACACTGTGCTCAGTCATTGGACGCCACTCTTCAACGACGCATGCGCCGTGATCTAGTGCTTCACGGTATTCTTCTAGGTAGCGATCTGCGTCACGTTGTTCAATAACACCTTCAGCTATAAGCTGGTCAGCATAAAGAACACGTGGCACCGGGTGTTTTTTAATTTTTTGGTACATCAACGGCTGCGTGGCATTAGGCTCATCCGCTTCGTTGTGACCATGACGACGGTAACAAACTAGGTCAATTACCACGTCTTTCTTAAACTTATTACGGTATTCAAGCGCAAGCTGTGTAACAAAGGCGACCGCTTCTGGGTCGTCAGAGTTCACGTGAAAAATTGGCGCCTGTACCATTTTAGCGATATCAGTACAGTATTGCGTTGAACGAGTGTCTTCCGTTTTCGATGTAGTAAAACCGACCTGGTTGTTAACCACAATACGTACGGTACCGCCTACAGCAAAGCCACGGGTTTGCGACATGTTGAAGGTTTCTTGAACTACACCCTGACCGGCAATCGCTGAGTCGCCGTGAATAGTAATAGGAAGTACGGTATTAGTATCGTCGTTGCGGCGAGCAAGACGCGCACGTACTGACCCCATTACTACTGGGTTAACAATTTCAAGGTGAGACGGGTTAAATGCTAGCGCTAAGTGAACGTTACCACCAGGCGTTGCAAAATCTGAAGAGAAACCTGCGTGATATTTAACGTCACCCGCACCTAGCGAGTCATCGTGCTTACCAGAGAATTCATCAAACAGTACCGATGGATTTTTACCCAAAACGTTAACCAGCACGTTCAAACGACCGCGGTGAGCCATGCCAATAACAACTTCTTTGGTACCTGCTGTGCCCGCCTTGGTGATGAGGCCTTTAAGCATAGGAATTAGTGCGTCACCACCTTCTAATGAGAAACGCTTTGCACCCGGGAATTTAGACCCCAAGTATTTTTCCATACCATCAGCTGCGGTTAGACCTTTAAGAATGCCTAGTTTCTCATCGCGAGAAATTTCAGGCTTTGCTTGAACAGATTCGATTTTCTGTTGTAACCAACGCTTTTGTTCTGTATCGGTAATGTGCATGTACTCTGCACCGATAGAACCGCAGTAAGTGCGGTTAAGCGATTTGAACAGTTCACCTAGTGGCATAGAGTCTTTGCCAATGGCATAAGAACCTACATTAAATACTGAATCGAAATCTTTTTCAGAAAGACTATGGTGAGAAAGTTCTAGATCGCGCACACGCTCTTGTTGCCATAGACCGAGTGGGTCTAAGTTTGCGTGTTGATGACCGCGGAAGCGGAATGCATTAATTAATTGAAGAACTTTAACTTGCCTATCGTCTGACACATTCGCAGAAGGCACGGACGGACTAGACATGCGGGCTGTAGGCCCTAACGCAGCAAGTTGCCTAAATTGATTTTTGATAGTTGTATGATTCGTTTCTAACTCTACGCCATCGACTTTGGGGAGGTTATCGAAGATTTGTCGCCAATTTTCAGAGACGCTTTGAGGGTCTTCTAAATAGGTTTCATACAACTCTTCAACATAGGCAGCGTTGGCACCTGCCATGTGCGAGGAATCCCACCACGCTTTCATCACGCTTTCTTGCATTTAATTTGCCTTGCTACGTTTTATAAAATCTAGTTAACAATCAATATGTATTATAAGGTTATTCTCAGCATAACCAAGTGTTATAACAGCGAATATATAAAAAAATAGCCATCCTTGTGGGATGGCTATTTAGAGCATCACTTTCTGTAACTATAGGAAGTTATCAGAATATAGTACTAAACAGCCCGTTGTAAAAGCATAGACTTAATTTGGCCTATGGCTTTTGTTGGGTTTAAGCCCTTAGGACATACACTCACACAGTTCATGATACCGTGACAGCGGAATACGCTGAACGCATCATCAAGGTCGTTAAGACGCTCTTCAGTCGCTGTATCACGGCTATCGATAAGAAAACGATAAGCGTGAAGCAAACCAGCAGGACCGATGAACTTGTCTGGATTCCACCAAAACGAAGGGCATGACGTTGAACAACATGCACAAAGAATACACTCGTACAGACCATCAAGTTTTGCACGTTCCTCAGGCGACTGTAAGTGCTCGCGCGCTGGCGGCTGCTTGCTATCGTTGATTAAGAACGGCTTAATCTTTTCGTACTGTGTATAGAACTGCGTCATATCAACAACAAGGTCACGTACAACAGGTAGACCTGGAAGTGGACGAACTACTATTTTACCTTTGCCCAGTGCAGATAGAGGGGTAATACATGCAAGGCCATTTTTGCCGTTCATGTTTACACCGTCTGAACCACATACACCTTCACGGCAAGAGCGACGGAAAGAAAGCGTCGGATCCTGCTCTTTAAGTGCAAGTAGCGCGTCTAGCACCATCATGTCTTGACCTTCCTCTACTTCTAGAGTGTAGTCTTGCATGCGAGGCTTCGCATCTACTTCAGGGTTATAACGATAAATCGAAAAAGTTAATTGCATGATCGTTGCCTCTCTTAATATGAACGCACTTTAGGCGGGAATGCTTCCCTAAGCTTAGGCGCCATATTCACTTCACGTTTAAGCATTTTATCAGTGTTCGGATCGTAGATGCTGTGGCATAACCAGTTATCATCATCACGTTCCGGGAAGTCGAAGCGGCTGTGAGCACCACGACTTTCCGTTCTGAAGTTCGCTGCTACTGCTGTGCTGTACGCAGTTTCCATTAGGTTATCAAGCTCTAAACATTCAATACGTTGAGTGTTGAAGTCTGAACTCTTATCGTCAAGGCGTGCATGCTTAAGACGCTCACGAATTTCGCTAAGCTCCTTAAGACCTTCCGCCATGGCTTCACCTTCACGGAATACTGAGAAGTTAAGCTGCATGCATTCTTGCAAGTCTTTCTTAATTTGAACAGGGTCTTCGCCCTTTCCTTTCTCTGAATTTTCCCATCGGTTGAAACGTGTCATCGAGGCTTCTAGGTCAGACTCAGACGCGTCGCGTGTTGGTGCCATTTCAGATAATGTCTTACCAAGGTGTAAACCAGTCGCACGACCGAACACAACAAGGTCAAGTAGTGAGTTACCGCCAAGGCGGTTAGCACCGTGTACGGATACACATGCAATTTCACCACATGCAAATAGACCGTTAACTACCTTGTCATTACCGTTTTCATCAACCGTTAGACATTGGCCATCAACGTTTGTAGGAATACCACCCATCATGTAGTGACAAGTAGGAATTACTGGAATCGGCTCTTTAACTGGGTCAACGTGTGCGAATGTACGAGATAATTCAAGAATACCTGGCAGACGAGATTCAAGAACGTCTTTACCAAGGTGGTCAAGCTTAAGCTTAATGTGCGTACCCCAAGGGCCTTCACAACCACGACCTTCACGAATTTCAGTCATCATTGAACGTGCAACAACGTCACGACCTGCTAGGTCTTTCGCGTTTGGAGCATAACGTTCCATGAAGCGTTCGCCGTCTTTATTTAGAAGGTAACCACCTTCACCGCGACAACCTTCTGTTACCAATGTACCTGCGCCAGCAATACCCGTTGGGTGGAACTGCCACATTTCCATGTCCTGAACCGCTACACCTGCACGTAGTGCCATACCAACACCATCACCGGTATTGATGTGCGCGTTTGTCGTTGAAGCATAGATACGACCCGCACCACCAGTTGCAAGAACGACGGCGCGCGACTTAAAGTAAACGACTTCGCCAGTTTCGATGTCGATTGCAGTACAACCTACAACGTCACCGTCTTGGTTTTTCACTAAGTCCAGTGCGTACCACTCAGAGAATACCTTTGTCTTGTTCTTTACGTTTTGTTGGTAAAGAAGGTGAAGAAGCGCGTGACCAGTACGGTCAGCTGCAGCTGCTGTACGTGCGCCCTGCTCGCCACCGAAGTTTCTTGACTGACCACCGAAAGGACGTTGGTAAATTTTACCATTCTCGAAACGAGAAAAAGGTAGGCCCATGTTCTCCATTTCGATAATAGCTTCTGGACCGGTTTTACACATGTACTCGATAGCGTCTTGGTCGCCGATATAATCTGACCCCTTTACGGTGTCATACATGTGCCATTCCCAGTTGTCTTCGTGTGAATTACCTAGTGCTACGGTAATACCACCCTGTGCAGACACAGTATGAGAACGGGTTGGAAATACTTTAGACAACAGTGCGCATGATTTACCAGATTCTGAAATCTGTAGTGCTGCGCGCATACCTGCACCACCTGCACCAATTACAACTGCATCAAACTCGTGAACGGGTAAACTCATTTTACACTCCCCACAATACGAATAGGCCAACAGCTACATAGCCGAACGCGATGATATTTAAAATATATTGTAGTCCTGCGCGCAGACCTGCCGCTTTAACATAGTCTGTTAGCACCTGCCATAGGCCGATGCGCACGTGGATCATCACTGCTACTAGTGCTGCCAATGTGAAAACTTTCATAGCTAGGCCAGAGAATAACCCTCGCCATTCGACAAATGTTAGGTTATCGGTGGTAATGAAAAACCACGCCATGAAAACCGAGTACGCGAAAATAATTGCTGCGGTAGCGCGAAGTGAAACGTAATCTTGTACGCCGTCACGCTTAATGCTTGCTTGGTTGGTTACCATAATGCAACTCCCAATACTACGGTCAGTACAACCCATAGTGCGATTACTGCTTTCGCACTTGTGTTACCCGACTCTAATTCTTCCCAGTGACCTAAATCCATTACAACGTGTCTTAGGCCGCCTAGAGTGTGATACGTCAGCGCTGAAGCTGTGCCAATTGCGACAAATTTTCCAAGGAAACCGTCCATAATTGCTTGAACGTTCGCGAAACCTTCAGGCGAATGAACAGAAACTGCCCAAGCCCAAATAACAAAAAGTAGCGCGAAGAACATTGCAACACCGGTTACACGGTGGAGAATTGACGAAATAGCAGAGGGCGGAAATTTAATAGTATTGAGTTCTAAATTTACTGGTCTTTGCTTTTTCACAATGTATGCCTGTTTAATCCGTAGGGGATAATGAATTTCTTACCTTTATTATGTCCTGAGTAAGTGAATTCGTTTTTTAACCTGTTAATTGCCTCATCCACTGAGTTGTTAACAATTTGTGAATTATTCTTTAATGCCTGTAACAGAATAAATATTCTGTTTCCAAAGCACCGCTGAGTATATCCAGCGTAGTATATAATTACAATTTTTTGTGCCGTAGTAAGACTTTAGTCGCTATACGCACTTTTATGATAATTATTTTGCTTAAAAAGAGATCAAAATTGAGCGCAACACGTTATAACGAGTGCAATTACAGTAGTCCTAAGTCTATCAGTAGCTAAATGGAATAACTATGCATATCAATAAGAAATTAAGCACTTTTAATCTGAACGCGTAATTATTCCTCACGAAAAGGTTACTTTTTAATCTAACCTGTTAATATATTTATTAATCGGTGGTTTACCTTTGATGAAAAGCCATTGATAATTGCACTGTATCGGGAAAAGTGATTTACCAAAGAGTTAATTGAACGTTACGTAATTGCTAGTATTTTTTTAAGCAATTCAGAATATTTATTGTTCAAATATGCAATTAAATTGACTTGGTGGTGCATAATAAAGTACAAATACGCCCACTTTTCCCACCGAAGCGGATATTTTCGTCCGTTTTCGCTGCAAACAGAACCATTCTGAGGAGAGCATTTTATGGCAGATCAGAAAGCCATTCTTAAAGCCGGCGGTAAGGAAATCGAGCTTCCTATCTTGTCTGGCACCGAAGGACAAGATGTAATCGACGTCCGTACGTTAGGCCAACACGGTTATTTCACGTACGACCCAGGTTTTATGGCGACAGGATCTTGCGAGTCTTCAATTACCTACATTGATGGCGCTCAAGGTGTTTTACTACACCGCGGTTTCCCTATCGAAGAATTAGCGCGTGACGCAGACTATCTAGAAGTTTGTCACATGCTTCTTCACGGTGATGCACCAACAAAAGAACAGTACGAAGAGTTTAAAGAGACAATTACTCGTCACACCATGGTACACGAACAAATTAACATGTTCTTCCACGGTTTCCGCAACGATGCGCACCCTATGGCAATGTTATGCGGTACCGTTGGCGCTATGTCTTCGTTCTACCACAGCGATTTAGATGTTTCTAATGAAGAGCAGCGCATTCGCAGCGCGCACCGTCTAATCGCTAAGATGCCAACACTTGTTGCTATGTGCTACAAGTATAACATTGGTCAACCATTCGTTTATCCGCGTAACGACCTAAGCTACGCAGCTAACTTCCTGAACATGATGTTCTCTGTTCCAGCAGAAGAATATCAAATCAGCCCAGCTGTTGAGCGCGCGATGGACCGTATCTTCACGCTTCATGCTGACCATGAGCAGAATGCGTCAACGTCAACTGTTCGTCTTGCAGGTTCTTCTGGTGCAAATCCATATGCGTGTATCTCTGCAGGTGTTGCATCACTTTGGGGCCCAGCTCACGGTGGCGCTAACGAAGCATGTCTGAACATGCTTGAGGAAATCGGTACTGTAGATCGCATTCCAGAGTTTATTGCACGTGCAAAAGACAAGAGCGATCCGTTCCGTCTTATGGGCTTTGGCCACCGCGTTTACAAAAACCACGACCCTCGTGCAACAGTAATGCGTGAAAGTTGTCACGAAGTATTAAGCGAACTGAACGTTAAAGATCCACTACTAGAAGTAGCAATGGAACTTGAAAAGATTGCGTTGAGCGACCCGTACTTCGCAGAGAAGAAACTGTTCCCGAATGTAGATTTCTACTCTGGTATCGTTCTTAAGGCAATTGGTATTCCTACCAACATGTTTACGTGTATCTTTGCCCTGTCTCGTACAGTTGGATGGATTTCACACTGGCATGAAATGATGAGCGACCCTAAACAGAAAATTGGCCGTCCTCGTCAGCTTTACACTGGCCACAACCAGCGTAAGTACACGCCAATTAAGTAATAGTTTAGGTTTCACTGAACTAAGTATTACGCTTAATAGTAAAAATAGCGCCTTTTTGGCGCTATTTTTGTTTATACAACCACCGACAAGGAACACCCATGCCCTATTCTGCGGTTTTTCTAGGTATCGCCGGTCTTATTCCTTTTGTTGCTATGCCACTGGCTTATCAGCTTAACTTCTTATCACTAACCCAAAGTGCTGTTTACTTTGTACAATACTCCGCTGTGCTGTTATCTTTCTTTGGAGGTATTCATTGGTGGGATTCAGTAAGTAACCAGCGTTATGATAAGCAAATGCTCATCGCTATGTTGCCAACTATTGTTGGGTGGCTGTGCTTAGTATTCTCACACGATGTGAAGGTGTTTGGTGTTTTATCGCTAAGTTACGTCGCGGTACTTATTTACGACAAGTTTATCCTTAGTCTTCCTAAAGAGCAGATTGTAAGTTACATAAGCCTGCGGATGGGGTTAACGAGTGTCGTTGTTGTCTGTCACGCATGGATGATTTACTTGCTTGTCTAGCGTTACTACTACCAGTCGAGATTTTCAGTCATGATTATTAAATAAGTACGACAAAGCAATATAGGCTAAGCCCTGCGATGCTTTAACGAAGGTCTAACTTAAGCAAGTAAAAGGTTACGCGTACCCAGATTAAGCAACTGCTATTTAAAGATCTAAGAGTTTTAAATCAAGCAAATAAAAAAGGCGATAATATCGATATATTATCGCCTTCGTTTGCGTTATTAACGAAAACTACCCTAGTTATTCAGCGCGAATAAGCGAAAGTAGCTCTTCTGTTTTTTGTTCCATTAACGCAATGTCGCCTTTACTTTCAACATTCAGGCGAATAACTGGCTCAGTATTCGATTTACGTAAATTAAAGCGCCAAGTACCAAACTCCAGACCTAAACCATCGGTAGTATCGATTACGCTGGCTAGTGGCTGATATTTACTAGTAACGCGTTCTAGCGCTGTGTCAGCATCTTTCAGTTTACTGTTAATTTCACCAGAAGATGGGAACGCTTCAATTCGCGCTTTTACCATACTCGCTAACGTTTGTTTTTTCACGCACACCAATTCAGCAATCAATAGCCAAGGGATCATGCCCGAATCACAGTAGGCAAAATCTCTAAAATAGTGATGCGCGCTCATTTCGCCACCGTAAACAGCATCTTCTTTACGCATACGCTCCTTAATAAACGCATGGCCTGTTTTAGATTTAATAGGTGTGCCGCCTGCATTCGCCACAATATCTTCTGTATTCCAGTACACTCGCGGGTCATAAATGATTTTGCTGTCGGTGTTTTTTTCGATAAAGGCTTCCGCAAGCAAGCCAACTATGTAATACCCTTCAATAAATTCACCGTCTGCATCAAATAAGAAGCAGCGATCAAAGTCACCATCCCATGCAATACCGAAGTCAGCACCCGACGCTTTAACAGCGTCTGCCGTATCAGCACGGTTTTCAGGTAACAATGGGTTGGGTATGCCGTTTGGAAATGTACCATCTGCGTTGTGGTGCACTTTTATGAACTCAATCGGTACACCTTGAAGCTTCATTTCTTTTTCGATGGCATCAAGTGCTGGTCCTGCTGCTCCATTACCGGCATTAACCACCACTTTTAGTGGTGTGAAATTACTTAGATTGACATAAGAAAGCATGTGAGAAACATAGTCAGTCATACACGACTTAACAGTGTATTTATCACTTTGTGAAAGCTTCGCTTCATCTACATGTGCAGTGCCGTTAAAAAACGCGTCAGCGTCAATTTTCACTTCATTGGTATAGTGTGCCAAACGTTCTGACACGTAGGTGTCTTCTAACGCTTCTGCCTTTTCTTTAATTGCGTTAAGGCCTGTGTCTCCGCTAATAGGCACTGAGCCTGCTTTTACCAGTTTCATACCGTTGTAGTTGATAGGGTTGTGGCTGGCAGTAACTTCAATACCACCATCAACGCCAAGGTGTTTGGTAGCAAAGTAAATTTCTTCGGTTCCTGCCATGCCAATGTCAGTCACAGTAGCACCAGCATCGATAAGACCTGCGCTTAACGCGAGTTTCAGCGGAGTGGAAGTAAGTCGCACATCGCTACCAACAACAACAGTCTTTGCTGCGAGCTCTTGTGCAAAAGCATAGCCAATTCGGTACGCTACCTCTTCAGTTAACTGTGAATTTAATTCGCCACGGATATCGTACGCTTTAAAGCAGGTAATTGGGGTTGCCATTTAGATAGAAATTCCCTGTGTTTTAACTATTTATGATTACATTACCACCTCTTACGACTATAGGGGTATAGCGCCCTTTATATTTATCGCAAAAGAGAAGAAAACGTGTATTTAAATATACTAGTATTAAATCATTAGGGAGAGTGAAATACTATTTCAATTTGAATAAGACAGCGTTTGGCTATCGCCATTTTAATCAATGAACCTAAAGCGAAAGTTCAAAATGGGTACTGTTATACAGAACACCTTGATGCAGATACTTGTGATAAAAACATAAAGTAGGATTAAAGCCACTTTTTATAAGTACTTTTTCAGAAGCAGGATTGTTATCCATGACTTCAGCACAAAGCGTTGTGATGCCCAGGCTTCTGGCCTCGTCTATCAAAAATAAAACAGAGCGAGATGCTATGCCCTTACCGCTTTCTTTTTGGGCAACTCTATAGCCAATTTCCGCCCTGTTGCCTTGTCTATTTTTGATATTAGCACGGGCTATTATCTGGTTGTTTCGCGGCTTATCAACAAGCACATAGCCCCATGCTCTTTCCTGTTGTTGTAAGTAGCGCAATTCACTAACGTGATTACCAACACCATTTATTGAATAGAACGCCGCCTCTCTCGGTGCTATAGACTTTTCAAAATAGCTTTTATTATTACGCTCAAATTCTAAAAGTGATAGCACGTGTTTTTCGGCGACGCTTTCAAAATGCATTGGTAGTGTTGCTCCTTAACGAACTTAACCTTTAGCTTTCAAACTTGTCGCGATCATGAGGCGACATTAAATCTTGCTCTGGCCCTACAGGAATAATTTGCGTTGGGTTAATCATTGTATGGCTGTAATAATAGTGTCGTTTGATGTGGTCGAAGTTTACCGTCTCAGCAACACCCGGTACCTGATAAAGCTCTTTCATGTAGCCGTAAATGTTTGGATAGTCTGCAATTTGCTTTTTATTACACTTAAAATGCCCGTGATAGACAACGTCAAAGCGAATAAGCGTAGTAAATAAACGCCAGTCAGCTTCTGTAATTTGGTTGCCAACCAAATAGCGTTGTTTACTCAACCTTTCTTCAACCCTATCCAGCGAGTCAAACAAGGCGCTGACTGCCTCCTGATAAGCTTCCTGCGTAGTAGCAAAACCAGCTTTATATACACCGTTATTAATGTCGTGATATACCATGTTATTGATGGTATCGATTTCTTCACGTAACGCTTCCGGGTAATAATCGTCGTTATTATTAGTCAATGAGTTAAACCCACTATTAAAAATACGAATAATCTCCGCTGATTCGTTATTCACGATGGTTTCAGTTTGCTTGTCCCAAAGAATTGGAACGGTAACACGAGTGGTTATCTCAGGCTTAGCCTTAGTGTATATTTGGTGTGCGTAATCAAAACCATAGAGCTTATCACCCGTCGACCCCGGATAGTTTTTGAATTCCCATCCTTCATTGAGCATTTCTGGATGTACCACAGAAACATCAATGTGCGATTCCAGTCCCTTAAGCTTCCTAAATATAAGCGCTCTGTGCGCCCATGGGCAGGCTAACGAAACGTAAAGGTGATAACGGTCTGACTCAGCTGGGAAGGTTGCTTCTTCGTTTTTGCTAATTGTGTCACGAAACTTAGATGCTTGACGTTCGAATTTGCCACCGTTCTTGCTGGTGTCATACCATTTATCTTGCCACTTTCCATCAACGAGTAAGCCCATATGCCTCTCCCTTTTCAATATATCACTAAACAGTGGATTCATTTAAACATGTAATGGGTTGAACGTATGTTGCTTAAAATTGGATTTATTATTCGAAAAAACTGGAGTGTATTGATCTTTAGTGTTCACTTTTGAGATGATGCGCGCCCTGCTAGCGTGTTTGCACGTTTTAACGTTAGCACACGCCTTTATTAGTTTATTTTTTAAGTGAAGTGAAGCATGTCTGATGACCCTCGTTTAGGTGGTATCGTGCGCTTGTATGGCGCGCAGCAAACCAATAATTTAGCCAATAGTCATGTAGCCGTAGTCGGCATTGGTGGTGTAGGAAGTTGGACTGCCGAAGCACTGGCTCGTTCGGGCGTAGGCACTATTACGCTTATTGATTTGGATGATGTTTGCGTAACAAACACGAACCGACAAATACATGCGCTATCAAATACCATCGGAGAAGCAAAAGTCGATGCTATTGCAGCTCGCATTAATTTGATAAACCCAGCTTGCAGCGTGATATGCGTCGAGGATTTCGTTACGCCTGAAAATACAGCCACATTGCTAAATAAAGACATGCACGCTGTGGTTGATGCGACTGACAGTATTCGCGCTAAAGCTGCAATGATTGCGCACTGTAAACGCAATAAAATTCCCATTGTTACCGTTGGCGGCGCAGGCGGACAGATAGATCCAACGCAAGTGACTAAGGGGGACTTAGCTAAAACAACTCAAGATCCCCTTGCTGCAAAGCTGCGCAGCGAACTTCGACGTAACTATAATTTTAGTAAAAATCCTAAACGACGCTTCGGGGTCGAATGTATTTATTCTACTGAGCAATTGCGCTATCCACAGCCAGACGGTTCGGTTTGCTACAATAAGTCTGCGATGGAAGGCGGTACACGACTTGACTGTGCAGGCGGCTTTGGTGCTGTAGTGACGGTAACTGCCACATTTGGCATGTTCGCCGCTGCAAGTGTAATTAATAGATTAACTGGACAAAAATAGACTTTAGCCGATAACTTACGCACAATAGTTAAAAACATATAACACCTTGGTCTCAGGGCTTTTTAAGCGTTAACTTGGTGTATTAAAAGCATTGGTGAGAAGGAGAACAAAATGTCACCTGATGAACTCAATAAATTAATGGCAGATTGCGCGAAGGACGCTGTGGTTACTGCAGCTGATGAGTTCGAAATTGTACTCGACCATTCACCTGCTAGTGTAAAATTGGTAGATGATATTTTACTTAGCTTTGTAGATAAATATCACGATTTAGCCTTAGAAGATGAAGCGGTCTTCACCATATGTAATATTTTTGGCGCTTATGTCGGCGAAATTTTAAAAGCGCAGCTAGATGGCGAGTGGATTTACGATCAGTCCAACCCAAAAGCGCCAGCAGTTTTTCTTCAGGTTGGTGAAAACACCTATGCCCTAGCAGGAATTTGCTATGAACGTCTGGTAAACGATAGTCAAATAAGCGTTAATTCTTATTATGAACAAGCGTTAGCCAATCACTTGGGCAGCCACTAGTTATTTATTGGCCTCGTCCTTAATTAAACTTCAGTGCGATTAAGTTGCACGGTTGCTGGCTTTCTCGGTTGACGCTTCTGTCGGTTAACGCATCTCTCGGTGTTGGTTCTGAAGGCCCATACTTTCAGGGATTGGGCGTCTCCCAATCCTCTACCATCCACTTTAGGTGGCGACTCTTTGAAATAGCATATAAAGCTATGCTGTAAAAAACGATTTTCACGCCCGTAATAGTTTCAAACCCCCAATGATGATGCATAGCGTAGTATAGCTGAACGCTTAAGAGTGCTAGCACACCCAACTGAGACAGTGGTATAACCCATTTTCGCCATGCTAAATACTCTTTTTTCCACAAACGTTCTCGCTGGCTAACTAAAGACAATGCAATTAACACGGGTAAACTGGCTGCTAGCCCTAAACCCAAGCTTTCTTTTTGTGGGTAAAAGAATGCGAGTAATTCACTGGTTTGGGTGCGAGAGGCTAGCGAAAATATAAACGCTAACCAATCAATGCAAAGAAGAATAAGCATGCTATAGAGCCAACGGGGCGGCAGAATTCTCCCTGATTCATCGTAAAAAGCTAGCGGTAATTTGAGCATATTTTCACTTCTATGTTTTCAACTTTGCATCTTCAAAACACCATAAGTTCTGATGATAATTGCTTCTGATGATATTTATCTCTAAGAAGTGACTAAAGTGGGGGTAGACAACGCTTTTTTAAACCTTCTTATTGTTGCTTAAGCCGTATATTCTTTCGCTTTTAAATTTCATACTCTCAAAAAACGTTTTTCTACGCACTATTTTAAGTATGCGCTAACAACTTATATCGTCAACGCTAAACATATATACTGCGTCTACGCGGGTTTTCCTGTATAATCCGCGGCCATTTTAAGCTCAGTCATTTTCCAGGTGATATTTTAGATGACAGTAGAAACGTTTAATCCAAACAAAGTAGTAAATAAAACCACCACGCTAGAAACGCCAGTGAAGGTATTAAGTGATAACAAACCTTCGCAACAAAGCAATGGCAGCAGAATTGGTTTTGTTAGCTTAGGTTGCCCTAAGAACTTAGTTGATTCTGAGCGTATTCTTACTCAACTTCGCACCGAAGGTTATGACGTCGTCCCTACCTATAACGATGCAGATCTCGTTATCGTTAACACTTGTGGCTTCATTGATGCTGCAGTTGAAGAGTCGCTAGATACCATTGGTGAAGCACTTAAAGAAAACGGTAAAGTTATCGTGACTGGCTGTCTAGGTGTTAAAGAGGACGAAATTAGAGAGCTTCACCCGAACGTGTTAGCGATTACTGGCCCTCACGCCTACGAAACGGTAGTTGAACAAGTACATGATCATCTTCCTAAGCCACAGCACAATCCATTTGAAGATCTCATTCCTGACCATGGTGTGAAATTAACGCCGCGTCACTATGCTTATCTGAAGATTTCAGAAGGCTGCAATCATCGCTGTACGTTCTGCATTATTCCTTCTATGCGAGGCGACTTAGTCAGCCGCCCAGTAGGTAACGTGCTTGATGAGGCCAAGCGTTTAAAAGAAGCCGGCGTGAAAGAGCTTTTGGTTATATCACAAGATACCAGCGCCTATGGTGTTGATGTTAAGCACAGAACAGGTTTCTGGAACGGTATGCCGGTTAAAGCACACATGCAGCAACTGTGTGAAAAGCTTGGCGAAATGGGTATCTGGGTCCGTTTACACTATGTATACCCCTACCCGCACGTCGATGACCTTATTCCGCTTATGAACGAAGGTAAAATTCTTCCGTACTTGGATATCCCCTTTCAACACGCCAATAAACGCATCCTTAAATTGATGAAGCGTCCAGGCAGTGCCGAGCGTGTTCTTGAACGCGTTAAGAAGTGGCGTGAGCAGTGCCCGTCGCTGGTCATTCGTTCAACATTCATCGTCGGCTTTCCGGGCGAAACAGAAGAAGAGTTTGAAGAATTATTGGATTTCCTTCGCGAGGCGCAGCTTGATCGCGTTGGCGCATTTGCATATTCACCAGTTGAAGGGGCAAGAGCAAACGATCTGCCTGACCCAGTACCAGAAGATATAAAGCAAGCCCGCCTTGCACGCTTTATGGAAGTACAGGGTGAAATCAGCCAAGCTCGTTTACAAGCGAGAATTGGCAACGAATATCAAGTAGTCATCGACAGTGTTGATGCAGAAGGTGCTGTAGGTCGTACTTACGCAGATGCACCAGAAGTTGACGGCCTGGTTCACTTAAACGGTGTTTATGATGTAAAACCAGGCGATCGTGTATGGGCAGAAGTAATTCATGCTAACGAGCACGACGTGTGGGCTGTACTGTCTGATGATCAAGACGAAGAAGATACTGATTCAGTAGACTAATACTCTCCCCAAAAAGGGTTTAGTATGGGGCTAAGAAAGCGACCTTATTATCCTTTTCAGTTACTTGTTAAAAATAGAAAACCTATCGGATTATCGCCGATAGGTTTTTTTTTGCCTGAAACGTCGAAGAGAAAGGTATTGCTTACCAAGGCAATACTTCACCATTTGAATGAATAAAACGTCCCGCGTTATTCACATCTAGTTCATCAATACGCTGTGACAAACGTTCGGCGCAAGTATCGGCATCAATATCCCCTGCGCCATTTACCATCTCAGTTTGCACGAACCCAGGATGGAATATACCTACAGCTATTCCTTTAGGCTTTAAGTCATTGGCCATAGAGACACCCGCAGCGTTCAACGCGGCTTTAGACATTCGATAGCCGTAATAACCGCCTGAACCGTTATCAGCCATAGAACCCATGCGACTGGTAATCAACGCAATTTTGCTGTCCTGCGCCATTGCAGGCAGCAGTGTTTGTGTAACTAGAAGTGGACCCATCGCATTAACGCGAAACTGGTAGTCGATAGTGTTTGGGTCCCAGTCATTGAGACTTTCACGGCCAAGTACACCCGCATTATTGATAAGTAAATCGATGTTGATGTCCATTAAAGGGGCAAGTTTCTCAGCTAATGTCTCGGGCTGAGATACATCCACACCTTTGATAATGGTCACACCTGCACTGTTTAGCTCATCACAGCTATTACGACATGTGGCATAAACCTTGGCGCCGCGTGCTTTATACTGCTTGGTTAGCGCAAGGCCTATGCCTCTATTGCCACCGGTAATTACTACGTTCATAACGGTTCCCTTGTTACAATGTGTATGCTTTAAAAAGGTCTCATTAACCTTTCACAAGAACTGGCTGATTCGTTAGGACTTATCGCTCAATATAAATAAGTGCTAAGCCCTATTTCGGCACTCGTTTCTCGCTAATTTATAGTCTTCAAAAGGCGTTCTAGATCTTCTGGTGTATCAATTCCAACCGGAGGCGGCGCTATCGCAACTTCACAGTGAATTTTATCGCCATACCATATAGCACGTAGCTGTTCTAATGACTCAATTTGTTCCAGTGAACTAGGTGCATAAGCCACATATTGCTTAACGTATTGAGCGCGGTAGGCATAAATACCTATGTGGCGTTTGTACAGCGACGTGTTTGCAGATTGTGGGGACGCCATCATGCGATCCCGTTCAAAAGGAATGGGAGAACGAGAGAAATAGATTGATTCTCCCTTTTCGTTCACCAATACCTTTACGATATTTGGATTAAACACGTCTTCAACACTTTCGATTGGCGTAGACAGTGTAGCCATTTGACACTGTGGTGCATTCGCAAGATTGTCGGCAACCTGTCTGATATTTTCTGCAGGTATAAAGGGTTCATCACCCTGTACGTTAACCACAATAGTAGCGCTTTCAATCCCTTCTTTTTCGACGACCTCGGCAATACGCTCTGTTCCCGACTGATGATTAACAGACGTCATACAAACTTTGGCGAAACCGGCCACCACGTTTTTAATACGCTCATCATCGGTTGCCACTATGATGGTATCGGCGCCAGCCTCCTTAGCGCGCTCAACGACATGTTGAATCATCGGCTTACCGCCAATTAACGCTAAAGGTTTGCCAGGAAACCGGCTTGATCCATATCGAGCGGGTATCACAACTGTAAATGACATAACTTTTATTCGCCCCTACTTACCACTTAGTTTAACTTTTTATTAGCGCGTTGCGTCTACTTCGTCTATCGACAATGCCGTTGCTTTGCTTTCGATAAGTACAGGAATGCCATCTTTTATATCAAAAGCCAGCCTGTCGAATCGGCACACCAACTGGGTGTTGTCTTCACTAAGTACTAATTTTCCCTTACACACTGGGCAAGCCAAAACCTCTAAAAGCTTCTTATCAAAGGCCATTGTTATTATTCCTGTCCGTTTTGGTGAATCTTTAAACCTGCTTTGGCAAGTTTTACGTTTACTAAATTAAAAAAGTCTGGCGCCAAATGGGCGGTAACGGGTAAAAACCAGCAATCGTTGTGCGCGAAGGATGCCGCTTTTACCGCATCTTTTTCCGTCATTAACACTCTGCCATTGGGTATATCTAAAGGCGTTATTGCATGATGATCGGCCAATGGAGTAGCAGAAGAAAGCTGAATACCCATTTCGTTAAGCTGAGAAAAAAAACGCTGCGGAGAACCGATTCCAGCAATTGCGCTGCACGGCACCTTTTTAATCTCTTCAACCGTTGTGGTTTTCACTCTGTTAGCAACACAGGTAAAATCCCCTGCGACCAAAGTCATCAAATATTGAGGCGCTACGGCATTATTGAATGTTGGCATTGTACGACTGTTATGAATCAACGCGTCCACTGTGTTTAAACGCCATTGCCCTTCTCGCAGTGGCCCCATTGGCAGCAAAAAACCGCTCCCTACCTTTCTGTCATCCATGACCACAACTTCAACATCGCGATGGAGCGCGTAATGCTGAAGGCCATCATCACAGATAATTAAATTACATTTCAGCTCGTCACTTAAGTAAGAGGCCCCGCGCGCGCGTACTGGGTCAATAACTACATCACATTGGCTTCTTATAGCTAATAAGCGGGGCTCGTCACCAACTTCAGAAGCATCATCCTCACCGTTAACTAATCGTGGATAAAACGGCGACTTAGCGCCATACCCGCGACTCAAAATACCAACCTTTACACCTTGTTTTTGATAGTAATCGGCTAAAGCCAATACAACCGGTGTTTTACCGTTTCCACCTACCGAAATATTGCCAACTACGATGACAGGAGCACTCGCCTTGTAGGCTTTTTTAAGGCCTACCTTGAACAATAAACGTCGAAGGGCTGAGACAAAGTAAAACAACAGCGCAAGCGGTGAGAGAAGCCACACTAAAGGATGGCCAAAATACCACTTGTCGTGCTTCGTTTTACTCTGCAATTGAATCACTTAGCCTCACCAAATTGCAGTGCGTGTAGTTGTGCATAATGACCGCCTTTTTCAAGTAACTCATTGTGTTTACCTTTTTCGAGAATGCGGCCCTGCTCAACTACCATAATACAATCAGCATTTTCGATGGTTGATAGGCGGTGCGCCACAACAATACTGGTACAGCGTTTTTGCAGCGTTTCCAGAGCATCTTGAATTAAGCGCTCAGACTCTGTATCTAGGGCCGAAGTCGCTTCGTCTAGAATAAGTATGGGAGCTTCGGCAAGGATCGCCCGGGCAATAGCAATACGCTGGCGCTGACCGCCCGAAAGCATGAGTCCATTTTCACCAATAACCGTATCTAAACCATCCGGTAGGTTTGATAAGAACTCTTCAACATGGGCCATCTTAGCCGCATTCTCAATCTCTTTTCTAGATACATTCTCACGGGCACCGTAAGCAATATTGTTTGCAATAGAATCGTTAAATAGCGTCACATTTTGTGAAACAACGGCAAACTGGGCTCGCAGATTTTTTAGGTCAATGTCGTTAAGCGGCATGTCGTCTAGGCGTATTTCACCTTCTTGCGGCACATAAAAACGCGTAAGTAACGAAGATATTGTCGATTTGCCACTTCCCGAACGCCCTACTAAAGCAATAGATTGGCCGGGGTTTGCGGTAAAACTCACGTTAGACAATGCGGGTGTCTGTTTGCCCGGGTAAGAAAAGGTTACATCGTCGAATTCTATCTTACCGGTTGCGCGTTCAACCTTTCTTTTACCTTTATCTTCTTCATCAGCTTCATCAAGAATCTCAAAAATACTGGCACAGGCTGCCATGCCTTTTTGGAACTGATTGTTGATGGTAGTGAGCTGTTTTAGAGGCTTCAGGAGCATTACCATACAAAAAACTACGTTGATGAATACACCAGCGGTAAGCTTTTCTAGCATGCCCGGCGTACTGGCAATAAACAGAACAACAGCAAGCGCTATTGACGCAATAACCTGAATCGACGATACGCTTAAAATAGAAGTCACATGCAGCTTCATTGACTGCTGGCGATTGTGATTATTTTTTTGTTTAAAGCGTTTTTCCTCTATCTCTTGACCGCCAAACATGATCACAACCTTGTGACCTTTCACCGCCTGCTCTACTGATGAAGTGAGGTTGCCCATTGATTTTTGAATGCTTTTGCTAACGATGCGAAAACGCTTGCTGACGATAGAAACAATTACCGCCACGATTGGGCCAATCAAAAGGAAAATTAGTGAAAGCTGCCATGAGTAATAGAACATGACACACAGCAAACCGATAACCAAAGCGCCTTCTCTGACAAGCGTTAACAAAGCCTTACCGGAAGCGTTAGCTACTTGTTCTGTATCATAAGTGACCTTACTGATAAGCCCGCCAACCGCGTGATTGTCGTGAAATGACACAGGTAGATGGATGTATTTATCAAACAGCTGTTGGCGCATGCGCATAACAACCTGGGCACCGATCCAGTTTAATGTGTAGCTGCCTAAAAAATTGAAAATGCCGCGCAAGAGAAACAATGGAACTATGGCGTAGGCAGCCAACCGCAGATAATCTTTATCGTTATTACCTAGCGATTCATCAATCATTGGCTGTAGCTGAGAAAATACAAAAGTATCTACCGCTGAATAACCAATCATACCGATAATGGCAAACACAAAAGGAACTTTATACGCTTTCAGATACTGTAAAAAGCGCTTAATTTGATAATCCGAGTTGTCGGCTTGTTGCATGTAGTTTTTTTAACCTGTTTAAAACGTTAACGAAAACGCGTTAAGAGTATTGTACTCGTTCTCACTCTAATTCACTAATATAGAGGCAAAATTGGTTAGTCTGCCAACTAACTGAACAATGTGTGGTCACTTTACTATAATACCAACCCTCATAGGTAATTGCCCACTCGGAGGGCGCTGGCAAGTTTTCTAGCAATGCGTGGGAATGCAGGGATGGCTGTTGATGTGTTGCATGTCGATGCGCTAGGGCTGCGCTTCTAGATGGCGCGGACTTATGCGTCGCAAATACCAACGCTTATGCAAGGTTTCTCGCTGGGTATCTATGCGATAACCGCCATGAGTAAACGTTGCCCTGATATAACCGTGATAACTGGTCAAATACTGCTTTACTCCATGATAGTTATACCGTGTAGCCACTTCACTTGCCGGAAACTGCCAACGATTCTCAAACCCTTGGGTAAAAACCACAGCCTCAGGTGCCACGTGCTCTATGAAAATATCAGTAGATGAGGTTTTGCTACCGTGATGGGGCGCAATAAGAATATCTGCCCTCAAATTTGAAAAGCTCGACAATAGCGCACTTCCTACTTCCAAACTTTTATTTATTTCTCGGGTAATCAAAGCGTACTCACTCGCCTTCTCAATATCACCAGGTATAAGAACGCTGCCAGCCTGACTAGAAATTTTAACCACACAGGACATGGCATTGTTATCTTTCTTATTACCCTTCGGCGGCCATAAAAAATCAATGGTTAGATTCTGCCAATGGATACGCTTACCTCGCTCGCATCCCTCTGTCGGCGAATGAAAGCTGGCTTGTGTTGCCAACTTATGCTGCTTGACCGCAGGCAAACCTCCTGCGTGGTCGTTATCACTATGTGTATGAATAACGATATCGATGCTTGAAACCTGTTTACTTTCAAGAAAAGGTAGCAAATGTGCAGTTGCAGTATGAGCAATACCACTAAACTGAGCGCCCGAATCAATTATGATTGCTCTACTCCCTTTAGTGATAGCAATCGCACTAGCTTGGCCAGCATCAAATACGTGAAGCGTCCAAGGTCTATCGTTAACGGGAAGTAATTTTTGAATCGCACTAAAAAAAGGAATGGACAGAAGTAAGATACATATTTTCTTGTAACGCCATCCAGGCAAGAGAAAAATAACTAAAGCGGCAAGCATACATAGCATAGCACCATTACCAAGGTGAGTATTAACAGCACTTATTGAAAAGCGACTAAGCAGGTTCAAGGTTGACAATAAATACCCCAAACACGCATCGCTTGTATTAAATAGTATGCTTGCAAATTGTTGGACTGGGCCCAAATGAATAAAATGAAGCAGCAATAGAGAGAGTAAACAAACAGGCAGCAGCAAAGTTATAACGGGTAAGGCAATCAAATTTGCTATTAGCGCAATAATGCTCGCACTATCAAACCAGATGAGCGTTAGCGGCATCATTATTAGCGTTAGCGCTATTTGTAACTTAATTAACGACACATGCCAAGATGTTCGCTGTAGCCCCCATGCGGTCACTAAGAACCAAATACCCACCACCGCACCTACGCTTAAATAAAAACTCGCACTTAACATAGAAAGCGGGAAAAGCAGTAAGCTTAACGTGAGCATAGCTAGCGCAATATTTATTGGCCTCCATGCATTTCTTGAAAGCGACAACACGCAGCCAATAGCTACCAGCACCCACGCACGCACAACAGGCAAGGCGCTGCCGCTTAACAATGCGTAATAAAAACAAATAACCACAAGTAAGCAGAGCACCGTGGTTCTAATCGGCGCTCTAGTCATTAACAAACTTGAACGCCGATTAGTTTTGCTCTCGCCACTACCTGTCGATAATCTTGGGCTTTTTATGCTGGCTAAGAAGTACTGCACATTGCCGTAAATATCGAAAACCTGTCTGAGTATGAAAATTATCGGGTTAAAGGCTAATAAACATACCCCGGCAATAAGTGATAAGTGCATACCGGATATACTAAATATATGACCGGTACCGGTGCGCTGTAACAGCGCCCAGTTGTCTTTCGTAAATCCAGCCTTATCGCCAAGCAGTAGCGCCCGCCACCACGTGAGATGTTTAAGATTCAGCCCCTCTAATGATGTCGCGAGCGCATAGCGCAATGAATGACTATGCGTCGTTTTATCGTGCTCTATAGATTTGATGTATCCGGTAACGTGAATAAACTGACTGACCAGCTGCTGCTGGCGGCTCGCGCCAACAGGATTTGCCGTACCGTATGCAGGTTTAAGTTTAACAACCGCTGTAAACGTATCGCCGTTGTGCAAACATTTAAGTTCAACAGACTTTTCTGACGTTTGAGATGTCGAATCGCGCTTTATATCTTCTAAACCACGCAGTGTAGGTAGCCTTCGCTCAGCTTTGTCATATGAAAATTTATATTGCTTATGTCCAAGGCGAGCTTTAAATCTAAAGGCGTTAGACAAAAAGACGTTTAGAGATGGTGACACTATGCCTTCATCTAAAAATGTTGCGACGCTCTCATCGTTTACCGTCGCAATGCTTACCACATAATGAAAAGCAGTCTCTGCGTTTCTTATTTTTTCAGGAACACATCCCCCCGATAAAACTTGCCCCGTAATTGTGGCATCTTGTTGAATTTTACCGTCGGGCAGTTGCCAAGCGTAGTAAAAATGCCCTACACTCGCCACCCACAGTACACCAAGCAGTAAGCCGCTCACTGCACAACATAGCTGCACCTCTAAAATGGACTGATTTGACGTAAGTTTTGCTAAAGAAAACAGCAAGATGACGACAATGGCTATCACCAATATGGCAATCATCAGCGCCATGGTGTAGGTACTTGGAAGTTTTTGCCAAAAAACCGCACTTATTGCGCCAACGCAAAAACAGCTTAAGCAAGTTGTGATACGATTGACCATGTTTTCACGTAGCAATTGATAGTGGGTAAACGTTGCTCGTGCAAAACTGTAATGCGCAGTCCCGTTTGCGGTTATTTTTACTGTCTTTTATGATTTTATTTTCGAGATGCATTGATATTTATGCCTAAGAAATTTATTCGACGTTTTTTGCCAGATCACCAAAGCATTAAGCAAAACAAAGCGTTAAAAATATTTGGTAGCGTATTGCACGAACCTAATTTATGGCACCTGAACCGTCGTTCTGCATCTGGCGCGTTTGGCATAGGCTTATTTTTTGCGTTCTGGCCAGTGCCGTTTCAAATGTGGCTTTCTGCCGGTTTAGCTATCCCTTTTCGAGCAAACCTTCCCTTGTCTGTTGCAACAGTCTGGATTACAAACCCGTTTACTATTCCACCCATATTTTATGGGGCTTATAAAGTAGGTACTACTGTACTTGGGACCAAACCTGAACATTTTGAATTCCAATTTAGCTGGCAATGGGTGGTAGAAAGCATCAACACTATAGGCCCTGCTTTTCTTGTCGGCTGTGGTATTTGCTCTGTGGTGTTTGGTTTAGCAGGTTACTTTTCATTAAACTGGGTATGGCGCTTTCAAGTGAAAAAAGCGTGGGAGAGACGAAGACAAATGCGCAGCCAAACAGCTCAATAACAAAATGCGCTTAAGGTGAACTGCAATAATTGCTTTCGAGAAGATTTAAAAAAAACGCCACATTTCAAATGTGGCGTTTTTGTTAGGTAACGATACCTTTGTTTAGCACTTATAGTGCGCTAAACTGAAACCGCCTAATGGGAAAGCCTCAAACTCCCCCTGTCCTAGCGTGTAGTTCACGTGATTACTTTTCGTGCTTTGCTAAAAACGCAACCAGCGCGGCTTCATCCCACACGTCTACATCTAGTTCTTGGGCTTTGGTTAATTTAGATCCGGCTTTTTCGCCTGCTACTAAGAAATCAGTGTTCTTACTTACGGATCCTGACACCTTAGCACCAAGTAACTGCAGGCGCGCTTTGGCATCAGAGCGCCCCATTTCACTTAGCGTACCGGTAATAACGCAGGTTTTACCATCTAGTGGCAAGTTATCTGAATCAGGCTTTTCAATGGCGGGCCAGTTGATTCCTTCATTTAAAAGCGCGTCAATCACCTCAGTGTTATGCGACTCGTTGAAGAAGTTGAAAATGTGGGTAGCTACCACCTCACCAACATCTTGCACTTCTACCAAAGCTTCTAAAGATGCATCACGGATCGCTTGCAAGGTTTCAAAGTGCGCAGCCAAGTTAGCCGCGGTCGCTTCCCCTACTTCGCGGATCCCCAAAGCGTATAGGAATTTAGCAAGTGTGGTTTGCTTTGATGCCTCAAGGGATGCCAAAAGCTTGCTTGCAGACTTCTCAGCCATACGCTCTAAACCAACAACGTCACCCAACGACAGGGTAAAGAAGTCTGCGGGGCTGTGGACAAGATCAGCATCTACTAATTGGTCAACGAGCTTGTCACCCAGACCATCGATATCAAACGCTTTACGCGAGGCAAAGTGTTTAAGCGCTTGTTTGCGTTGCGCCGGACAGATTAATCCTCCGGTACAGCGAGCTACGGCTTCATCTTCAAGTTTTTCAACCTGTGAATCACACACTGGGCACTGGCTCGGGAAACTAATGTCAGTTTCATTACCCGTTCGATTTGCTTCTACTACAGAAACCACCTGAGGAATAACGTCGCCGGCGCGACGAATAACAACAGTGTCGCCAACTTTAACGCCCAATCTGGAAATTTCATCCTGATTATGGAGTGTGGCATTTGATACGGTTACGCCCCCTACAAAAACAGGCTCTAAACGCGCTACGGGTGTGATCGCTCCTGTTCTGCCCACTTGAAATTCAACATCTACAAGTTTAGTTACTTCCTCTTGCGCGGGAAACTTCTGCGCAATCGCCCAACGTGGTGCTCGTGCGACAAAACCAAGGGTATTTTGCAATTCAATACGGTCAACCTTAAACACAACGCCATCAATGTCATAAGGTAAGTTGTCGCGCTTTTCCAGAATATGGTTGTAGTAATTTAAACACCCCTTACCGCCTTCAGCAGTATCAATATCTGGGCAAAGCGGCAGACCCCATTTGCCTAACTGAGCAAGGCGCGAGCTGTGGGTTGTAGGCAGTTCAAAGCTTTCTGGTTGTACTACGCCTAGCGAATAAGCATAAAACATCAGCGGGCGTTTAGCGGTGATTTTCGAATCTAACTGACGCAAACTTCCGGCAGCGGCATTGCGCGGATTGGCAAACACCTTCCCGCCCGTTTCTTTTTGATATTCGTTTAATTTCGCAAAGCCGTCCCGCGGCATGAACACTTCACCACGTACCTCGACGCGGTCTGGATAGTGATCGCCGCGAAGGGTTAAAGGGACATTTGAAATCGTACGCACGTTAGCGGTGATGTTTTCGCCTACCTGACCATCTCCCCGCGTTGCAGCGCGAACTAATTCACCGTTTTCGTACAAAATACTTACTGCTAAGCCATCTAATTTAGGCTCACAGCTAAAATCCAAGACCGCCGAATCTTTAAGTCTGTCTTTTAAGCGCTTCTCAAACGCCAATAGAGACTCTTCATCGAAGGCGTTATCTAGCGACAGCATAGGCACATCGTGGGTAACTTGCTCAAATGCAGAAAGCGCAGCGCCTCCCACCTTCTGGCTTGGAGAGTTTGGGCTGTACAATTCAGGATATTGCTTTTCAAGTGCTATTAGCGCCTGCATATCTCTATCATAAACGGCATCGGGAACCGATGGTTCGTCTAGTACATAGTACTGGTAATTGTACTCATTTAACGTGTTGCGAAGTTGTGCAACTTGTTGCTTGGCTTGTTCTAAAGAGTCTGACATGGAGTTGTTTTAACGCCGTATAATTAATTAAAAGTTTTACAATTTGTTGCTTAGGCTACTCAACCCGAACAATTTTTGTTTCAAATAAAGCTGCAAAGCGCCGCCTTTTTAGTCAGCTAGTATAATTTGCAGCCATGCCATAACGCTATTTAATAGAAAAGGACCTGGGTATGAGCCAAGTCCTTTTTATTACGCTATCACGCTAACACGAACAAAACGTGCGATATAGACAGTTAAATATGCTTGCGTCAGCTACGAGCAATCATTCGCTTGCGTTCAAACTCACGAATTTTTTCAACGTATTGCTGTAATCCCTGTTTAGTTAACACACTTCGACGTCCATCTAGCACCTGAGCACCAAACTCATCTGCCAACTTACGAGCAGCGTTGTGCATCATATTGAATACCTGATGAGGGTCGCCTTCAATGGGCAAAATCATAAACAAAGATACACCTTGGGTCTCAAAATTTTCCAAGTTATCAATATCAAAAACACCCGGCTTAAACATGTTAGCAAGGCTAAACAGTACTGGACCTTTACCGTTGGAGTTCACGTGACGATGAAAGATATCTTGGTCGCCAAACTTAAACCCTAGCGTAAGCAACATAGGTAAAAGCGCAGCGCCAGAAATAGCTTCACCCTCAGGTGCCCTTACGTTTAACACCAATACTTCAGGTTCAACGGCAGTTGATTTTGCAGGCTCAGACGCACCGGTCGCACCGTCACTATGTTTATCATTTGCACTAAAGCCCTCTTCATCAAAATCAGGGGTACCTTGCTCACTGGTGTCGAAGTCGATGCGCATTTGGTCATCACCAAAATTAGGCTCTTCGCGCTTTTTAATCGGCGTTTTGTTGCGCTTACTACGTGCAAAACGTCTCGGCTGTTCAGGTTCTTCGCGGCCAACGCGCGATGACGGTGACTCTTCTTGCGTATCTAAACTAAAGTCAGCGACTTCGCGCTCGTTCTTAGCCGGCGCCTGAACGGGTGCTTGTTCTTCTTCAAGCGTAGGGTCTACATAAAACTTTTGCGCAGGACGAACTGGCGCTGCAGGCGTCTGTTCGTATTGGGCCGTTGTTTGAGTATCAGAGTACCCGTTATCCTCGTTGGTTTGCACTGTGTCAGAGGCGTTTTGCGAACTTTCTTCGCGCTGGGATTGTTTCTCAGAAGAAGCTTCATCTTCGCCTTCTCTAAGCAAGAAACCTGGCGGCTCAGGAAAAGCTGCAACGTTTTCACTGCTTTTATTTGTTGCGCTATCAAACGAGCGAGCCTGCCCTTTCATGTGTGGCTTGGGGTTCGTTACCACTGAACCATACAGCTTGGGTGCATCTTGAGCGTCTTCTTTTTCGCTCCCTTTTTCGCCTTCTGTTCCACCCTCTTTTACGACTGGCGACATCGATGAATTATCATTGCTGTTGGCATGAGAGTGTTCTTGGCTAGCGTCGTCTTTCTGGCTTTGGATGTCACTCGAAGAAGCATATTGAGAAGCGTGATTGCTCTCATCGTCACCGAATTTTTGAGGTGCGCTGCCGTTATCTTCGTTATTGAGTGAGTCATCAACCGAAATACTTGAAGGCGCTGCTGCTACTGCACTAGGCTCTTTTGATTCGTTTTGGGAATGGCTAACCACTCGAACCGCACCAATGCCAAGTTCATCAAAGCCTTCCTGTGGCTCGACCTCTAATTCGCCATCATCCTCCTGCCACTGACGGGGCTCTAAGCGCTCTTTTTCCGAAGGCTTACCGCTTTTACGAATTTTCCAAATACCGTGGGCAAGCACAGCAATGATAAAAACCGTGCCTCCAAGGAGTAAAAATAGACGTAATTGATCTTCCATTTAATTTCTTTCGCCCTTTGTTATGCTTCTGCGAAGGCTACAGCTTCGTCAACGTCTACTGCTACCATACGTGAAACTCCAGGTTCCGCCATAGTAACACCGGTTAAGTGACTCGCCATTTCCATCGCTATTTTATTGTGGGTGATATAAATAAACTGCACTGTTTGTGACATTTCTGACACTAAGTTACAAAAGCGCCCTACATTTGCATCATCCAATGGTGCATCTACTTCATCCAGCAAGCAAAATGGCGCCGGATTTAATCTAAAAATAGCAAACACCAATGATAAAGCGGTTAATGCTTTTTCTCCACCGCTTAAGAGGTGAATCGTACTATTTTTCTTACCAGGGGGACGAGCCATTATCGTTACCCCAGTCTCCAATAAGTCGTCATCGGTAAGCGCAAGGTATGCTGACCCACCGCCGAACACCTTAGGAAATAGCATTTTAAGGTCTTCGTTAACCTGCTCAAAAGTGTTTGAAAAGCGCGTGCGTGTTTCTTTATCAATTTTTCGAATAGCGGACTGCAGAGTTTCTAACGCGTCGGTAAGGTCGTTGTGCTGTGTATCTAAATGAGACTTTCGTTGTGACTGGGTTTCATATTCTTCGACCGCAGCTAAATTCACCGCTCCTAAACGCTGAAGGTTGGCTTGTGTTTTTTCAAGGTCTTCTTGCCAACGCTTTTCTTCAGCCTCTTCTGGTAAGGTTTCTAAAATACTTTTGAGCGACAGCTGTGTTTCGTCAAGCTGCTCTAAAATTGTATTCGCGCGTACCCGATACCCTTCAATATCAATATTTAGTTTATCGATATTTGTCTGTCGGCTTTGAATGTCTTTACCTAAAGCCTGATGCCCTTTTTCGGCTTCTCGCAACCACTGTTCAATATCTTCAAGGCTGCGCTGCTTAGCGCTTTTTAGTTGCTCTAGCTCAGCTTTATTCTCTAGCAGAGACTGAAGCTCTGCTTCCTGAATTTCTTCTGGAGACGTAAGATGTGCTAGCTCTTTTTGCAATCTTTCTTTGTTTTTTATGTATTCTTCACGCTGCTCTAGGTTACGCGTAACCTGCTGACTATATAAATTTTGATGATTTTCAAGCTGCTGCTTTCTCAACGCAAGCTCATGATTTTGCGACGTTAATGAATCAACTGAAGCGCGCAATTCAGTGTTAGTTCGCTCATTTTCTTCTCGTTTCGCATTAACTTCGTCAATATGCACTTCGTATTCAAGAATTTGCGCTTCTTGAAGTTCTAACTTTTCAGAAAGTTGCGCTAACTGCTCTTCTTCTTTGGCAAGCATTAACTCTTGTTTTGATAATTCATCATTAAGTTTGGCGCTGCGACTAGACTGCTGCTTTTGCTGCATTTCAAATAAAGAGAGCTTGTTTTTAATCTGAGCCCGTTGATTTTCTTTTTCAGCTAAGGCGTTTTGAGCCGTATGCTTTCGAGCTTCACTTGCTTCAAACGCTTGCTTCGCTTCCTCAATGGAATGCTCAACTTCTTCAATGAGACTTTCAGTGGTTTCAATATCATCTGTAAGCGATTTTATTTTGTTAGCACGCTGCAAAGCACCGTCATTCACCTCACCCGGTTTCACAACCCAGTGAGTACCTGCCCACAAACCTGAAGGTGAGATTGCGCTAGAAAAACCTTCAACATCGCTTTTCATTTCGGTATCAGTTAAGCGTTCCACCTTACTTGCAAGATCTTCATCGTCTTCGCAGAGGTAAATATCATCAAAAAATGCGGGAACCTGTGCCGGTGAAGTGTTGCTACCGCCAAGCTCAGTTAATAAAGCATGAGCTAAAGAGCCGGCTTTTGCCGAACTTACAAACAGGTTTTCGGTGTACACCTTTACGCCGGTGGGCAGACGCGCTTTGTTTTTAAGAAGCTCTTGTACGGGGTAGTTTTTTGCGACTACAGGGTCCTTGGCGTGCTGTAATATAGCCTCAATACAGGGTGCAAGCTTTTGGCTTGAGCTAATTTGTTGCCAAAGCTTTTCTATTCCCTCTAATAGCGTATCTTCAAAGTTAGAAGCGTCTTGCTGAAGTGCTTCTAATGCAGATTTGGTTGATTGGGCGGTTTGTAGCTGACCCAGTGCATCACGACGTTTCGCTTCAATGGCTTGCACTTCAGCATGTTGCTTTTGTACGTTCTCGCTAGCTGCTTGAACTGCCTGTTTACCTTCATCAATATCAAAATTTAGCTCGTTTGCTTGCTCTTCAAACAATGCTATTTGATCTGAGTAGTCTTCGTCATCAAGCTGTTTTAGCTCGTCTTGCAGTTCGCTAATACGCTGGGATGTGCGAAGCTGCATACTCATTGTAGACTGAATTTGGCTATGACACTGTTGCACGTCTTGTCGAAGCTGGTTGTACGTTTGCTCTTGCTCACGTGCTTTTGCGTTAAACTCTCTTAGCGCTTGCTCTACGTCTTCAAAACGCGCTTTTGCATGTTCCAGTTCAGCTTCTTTCAGTACAAGCTCTGGTTCAATGTTTTCAAGCGCCTCGTTTGATACAGCAAGTGCTTCCTGTGCCTCATCAATAGAGTTGTTTAGCAACTCATGCTGTTCGTTGATTCGCGTTAACTCTTGCTCTATTTGCCCTTTTCGCTGTTTCGCATGTAGGGCATTTTGCTCTAATCGCGTTATTGCATTGCTTGTGGTGAATAACTGCTGCTGCAGGTCATCGATGACTTGCTTGGTCTCAACTTGCTTAGTTTTGTACGATTCAAGTCCGGCTTCGTCACCTTGTAGTCTGGCCTTCAAATCATCGACTTCTATTTGCAGTGTTTGCTGCTGCTTTTGCAGCGCTTCAATATGCTCGCTATTTTTAAGAAATCTAATCGCCGCAAGCTGACCTTTTAACTCTCTGGCCTGTGCGCGCAATGTTTTATAGCGGGTTGCAGCGGCAGCTTGTCGCTGTAATTTTTCTAACTGCTTGCCAAGTTCATCGCGCACATCGTTTAAACGTTCGAGGTTGTCTTGGGTGTGCCTGATGCGATTTTCTGTTTCTCTGCGACGCTCTTTGTACTTTGATATACCCGCAGCTTCTTCAATAAACACACGTAACTCTTGCGGCTTAGATTCGATAAGCCGTGAAATCATACCTTGCTCAATAATAGCGTAAGAACGTGGGCCTAGCCCCGTCCCTAAAAACAGATCGGTAACGTCTCGCCTGCGACATTTGGTACCGTTGAGGAAGTACGTCGACGTGGCATCTCGGGTCACTAATCGTTTAACAGACAGCTCGTTATAATTGGCAAATTCGCCCGCGATCCGCCCTGCACTGTTATCGAAAACAAGTTCAACGCTACACTGACCTACGGGTTTCCGTGAAGATGAGCCGTTGAAAATAACGTCTGTCATCGCATCGCCGCGTAAGTTTTTCGCTGAGCTTTCACCTAATACCCAGCGAACAGCATCAATAACATTGGATTTACCACAGCCGTTCGGGCCAACAATGGCTGTCATTTCCCCAAGGAAGGGAATAGTAGTAGGCTCGACAAAGGACTTGAAGCCCGCAAGCTTTATCTTCTTAAGCCTCACGCATCATCCCTCTGATATACAGAGTTATCAGACGAAAGCGTCATAGCTTCAGCCCAATTTGCCTTAACGGGGTGCTGAGTTAGCGGATGATATGCAAATGATGTAATCACACAGAAGGTTCTTTTGTTATTATGTTTTGACTCTACCAAAACTAACAGCTTGTAACAATTAGCATTTCAGCGAGTTAGGCACAGAATGCGCCAAAGGCGTATGATAGAGAAAATAGTTAATAAACAAAGCGTTTAAAAAACGCGAAGGAGTATGAATGAGTTCAGGTGGTGTACATTATTTCTTTGAAGGCTTTTCGCTAATAAAAACGAAAGGGCTAAAGCGTTTCGTGTTCGTGCCCCTCACTATAAACCTTGTTCTGTTTTCCGTTGCTTTTTATTTCTTGTTCGGCCAAATAGAAATGGGCATAGCCTATGTCATCGACCTTGTACCCGAATGGTTAGGCTGGATAAAAACGGCTATCAGTTTCTTCTTATGGCCTTTAGCGGTGATCAGCGTGTTACTCATTTTCGCACTTATTTTTGGCACCCTGGCCAATTGGATTGCGGCGCCTTTCAACGGCGTGTTATCAGAAAAGGTTGAGCGACATTTAACGGGCCAAGACCTGGGGGATGAAGGCGTTATGTCGTTAGTAAAAGACATTCCGCGCACTGTGGGTCGCGAATTGACCAAACTTATGTGGTATTTACCTCGCGCCATCGGATTTTTATTGCTGTTCTTTTTCCTACCTATTATTGGTCAAGTGCTTTGGTTCTTATTCAACGCCTGGATGATGGCTATCCAGTATTGTGACTACCCTTATGATAACCACAAGGTAGATTTCACTCGGATGCGCTTGCACCTGGGCGAACACAAAGGAAAAGCAATGACCTTTGGTATGATGGTAAACGTGTTCTCGCTCATTCCCGTGGTGAACTTCATTGTTATGCCGGTAGCAATTTGTGGTGCAACATCTATGTGGGTAAGAGAGCTAAAGCCTACGCTTCGAGGGTAGCGAGAAATAACCCGTTGCAATACCTGTGAAGGTGGTTGTTGAATAGGACTAATGCGTTATCGAAAAAAAGTTTGCGGCCGCTTATTTGGTGCCGGTAAATGCTTCGTACTCAGCTAGCCAGTGGGCCGCCTCTTTTCGATTACCGCTATTGTGGAAAGCTTGAAAGAAGTTCATGGAAATGGGCCGCTGAGCATTTTGCTTTTCAAGCTGTTGCTGCCAAAGTACCAAATATAAAGGCGGGATCACGCCGCTATCGTGGTGTTCCATGAACGTAATTCTTCGGCTAGGTTTGTAGCTATTAAGCCCCAGCACTGTACAAGTTTTAGCGCGAGCAATAATAGTTGCGGGGTCTATCGCCAGCCAATTATCTACTGTTTCATGCGGTGCATACCAATACTCAGTATCTACGACCACGTTGGGCGGTCTGAAGTCTTCAATTCCGTCTTCATCGCACAGCTTGTTTGCCATACCTTTGCCAATTGGATATTCGTCAGCAAAGCCAGCAAAATGTGCAAGTTCGTGTACGAATACTGAATAAGCGTCACTAATATCTAAATACATCACTCCATTTTGAACATTCGCTTTACCCTGCTCGGCCACCACTACTGCATGGCTAAATTTACCCTTTTTGGCGATATTGGCTAACGGAGTAATATTGCACCCCAAGATTCCCATCCTTTTATAGTTAGCGTCGCATTCCAGCACATCGGTTTTGAGCCAAATAGGCGGAGCTAAACAAATAGAAAGGTTTCTAAGGCGCGAATCATCGTTAAATGACTGATAAAGTTCGTGCGCTCGCATAATGGTCGCCAAGCTTGTAGCGAAAGGTTGAACACGCTGCAGGCAATTTGCTCCTCCCTCCCAACTGAAATCGTTAGATTGCCTTATTGCTTGCGCCACTGAATACGGAGAATAAAGTTTGATGGTCTCTAGCGCTTTTTTCGCTTGTTGATGGCCTTTTTGCGCCGCAAACTTAAAATGTAACTTAGCTTCTGAGGTGTCGCCCTCGCCCCATAAAAGCCTTGCGTACTTAAACGCGCTTTGCATATCTAAGGTTGCTGTAGCTGCCAGCAGTGGCTTGGCTAACTGCTGTTGACCGTGAAGTAGATACCAATCGGCCAGTGCAGCTTGTGCAGGCAAATATTCTTGTGAGGCTGCGCGTATTAACCACTTTTCGCGTTTTTCTGGTGAATCGGTAGACATCGCGAAGGCTAGTTGTGCTTCCGCTACATCGCCAAGTGCTGCTAAGCGCATAAAACGCTCTGATGCACCCTCTTCACCTAAAATTTGGTACAACAACCACGCAGCATCCGCATTTTCTAAACTCACAAGCTTCTCCAGAAAATAGGTCGTTGTATCTTTTTCAATGGAGGCCGTAGAAGAAAAGCCGTTGTTGTAAGCACTCTCAAATATTTCGAGCATATGGGCTTGGGCAGTGTCACTACCCTGCTTTGCAGCCAGCCAAAGGAGGGCTAACGCGTTATCTCGTAGATTATTTTCAGGGGTAGTATTAGCGCTATTTGGGGCAATATTATCGGACTGAGCGCTTTCAGAGGTGCTAGTTTCCTCGCTTTCTGATGAGGCATTATCTACATTTTGATGTGATGGTAACAGAACGCTCATCGCGTTTGAAATAAGTTGAGGAGCGTAGCGCCCGCTATCGCCCGCAACGACAAGCAGTGCGAAGACTGCTAAAAATAAGCCTCGCATAATGCTTTGCGCTTACTCTTCGCTAACTACATCGTTGTTAGCTTTGTCACGCAAACGGTTAAGTTCCATTCTTGCGTAACGATGTTCGACGTAATCGAACACATTTGTGCTTAGTGCAAGCTTGAAGTAATTCGATGCGATGCCGCTATTTCCGCGTAAGGAATGAAACTTGCCTAAGTAAAAATACGCTTCACATAGTCGGTCGGTTAGCGCTTTTTGGCTTTTAACACCGTCTAGCAATGAGTTGAGTACATCGTTTTCATCGACAGTACCTAGAAACAAATCCACCAGTGAAGTTGCCCAATGCTCATTGTCTAGCGTTGGACGAATAGACGCTAAGTAAGTTTGCCCTTCCAGTTCTGACACATCGTAATGAGCGAAGTAAGCCCACAGCGCGCGAAACGGGTCGCTGTTATCTTTTTCAAAAAAGCGGTTAAGATCGTTAATCGCAAGTTCTGCGCGACCGCCATAGTAGAGCGCGATGCCACGGTTTAAGAACGCGAAATCGTACTCTGGGTTAATTTCTATCGTAGAGTCAAAGGCGTCATAAGCCTGAATGAAGTCACTCTGCTGGATGTAATGAATCCCCATAGAATTATACGCTTCAGCTAAATCTGGCTTTAAATTAATTGCCTGGGTGTAATCAAACTGGGCTAAACCCGCAAGGCCTACACTGTCGTAAAGCATGCCTCGTTGAAAATGAAGTTCAGCTTTATCTTCATCTGAAAGCGCCGGGCTCGTTAGCACTTGGTTATAGCGTGCAATCGCCATCTCAGAACGCGGGTTAACAGGTGCAGGCTCGGCTAGAAGCAAATTTCCCATTTGTGGTCTTTCTGAAACAGGGGGTGTTTGCGCACAACCGGTTAAAATAGCAGCGAATAGAGAAAAAAAGATGAGACTAACGTTTCTGCACATGGTAAAAAAGCATTCTATAAAAAAAGAAAAAACCGCCTGAGCATTTAATATACGCTTGTCCGCGGCGTTAATGCCGCCAACCTTCTCGCATTTGATGATAAAAGTAAAGCGTATTGGGTGGTTAACACAGGTAGCTATGAAGAAAAATAATTTAGAACAACTATCACAACTTGCTTTTAACGCACAAAAAAATTCTCATTCACCCTACTCCAATTTTAAAGTGGGTGCCGCTGTGCTTACTCCCAGTGGAGAAACCTTTTCAGGGTGTAACGTGGAAAGCGCGGCCTTCCCTTTAGGCCAATGTGCTGAGGCCACGGCCATAGGAAATATGGTTACGCAGGGCCAAAAACGCATTTCACACATTGTTATTGCTAGCCCGAACGATGAATTTTGTTTCCCGTGTGGCGGTTGTAGACAAAAAATCGCAGAGTTTGCGCCAGATGAAACGCCCGTGACCATGATTAGTCAAAGTGGTGAGAAGTTTGAAACCACCATTGGCGAATTACTTCCCAACGCCTTTAGGGCTCACGATTTAGACAAATAAGTTTAATAACCATACCTTGCAATAAACGAGGCTCTGGCAGTTTTCACATCTACCAGCCTCGTTTTTGCGTTTCTACGCATCAATACGACGCATTTATATATCAGCACATCAATGGCTTGTTAGACTGCTTAATGGACAGTATCCTTCCTTGACTATCAAATGCTAGCGCTACTTGAGTACCCACGTTAATGTCCCCTTCTATACGGCCATTAATATCTAACGATGCAATTAGGCTCTCAGAAACGACAACTTGCTGATTCTCACAATTTACTAATAACCAATAACCATCTTGTGATTGCAATGTAGCTGGCTGCTGGGTTACCGCTTTAGCAACTAAGCTACTCTCAATATACTGGCGAGTATAGGCATTAAAACGTGCTTGATAGTCACTATTGACGTTTTTAGCCAACAATTTATCTTCACCTTCAAAACCGTGGTAATGAACAATACCTACACTGTGTGCAGCAGTTTGCATACTTGCCAAGTGGCGGCTTTGGAATGTTCCGATGTTGTACACCCCGAGCATGGCAACAATAGCAAAAGCCACTGCCGTAAACCGCAGAGTTGATGACGCAAAATAAGCACGAAGATGCGAAGCCAGTGCAGCCAACATACGCTCTGTGTCACTGCCGTTTGTTTTAGCCTTGTTGTGCGCAAGCACGTTGGCGCGTATCAGGGCGTTTGCTTTTTGAGTTGTTGGATCATTTTGCTTTTGGACCAGCTGACTGCGTCTGAAGGCTTCTTGTAGCTCTTTATCTGATATAGACATGATTACAATTTCTCCAGCATAATTTTAAGACTGTCTTTGGCATATCGAATTCGTGTTTTCACCGTTTCTTTTTCAGCGCCGCACATGTCAGCTATTTGCGATAAACTAAAACCCTCAAACTGCAGTGAGAGCGCCTCTTTCTGTTTGTAAGGCAATTGCGCTAAACAAGCTTTAAACACGTCTTTTTCTAACCCTTTAGCCACATTATCTTCTACCGAAGAGTGCGCATGCTTAACTAGCTCAGAAACAGTAAATTGCTCTACAGCTTCGTTACTATATTCAAGCCTGGCGTTTTTACGAAACTCGTCAATAAGTGCTCGCCTACCAATGGTGAACAGCCAAGCCTGGAAATTGTCTCCACTTTTAAATAAATGGCGGTGCTCAATAACTTTTATCCATGTACGCTGGCTTATATCTTCAGCTATGGTGCTATCGCTTAATACCTTAAGAAAATAAAATAGCTTGATGCTGTGTAAATCAAAAAGAGCGGCTAACGATGCTTCATCACCTTTTTCTCTATATTGCAGCATTAGCCTTTCACTCACTCCCAGCGCTTTTTCGCGCTTGCCTTGAAACAGGCTTTGCAAGCTCGCGCCTATACTCATAGGCTATCCTTATTGTTCTAGTTTGAAATCTAATACTACAACCATACCTAGTTGACTAACAGGTTTACCCCCATCCAGCTTAGGCTTGTACTTCCATCTTTTAAGCGCCCGACGTGCTGCTCTATCAAACACACGCTTGGGCTCAGAATCCAATACCTTTATATCAGATACAGCGCCACTAGCACTTACCGTAAACCCGAGCTTTACCCAACCTTCAATACCGTCTCGACTCGCCTGTGGTGGATACGTAGGATCGACTCTAAATTGAGGGGTAGCCTGCATATCACCTTGAGCATTATTTAAATTTATTGATAAATTTAACGCAGTATTAGGAACCTGAGTGTTTATTTCAAAACTACCTGGGCCCTCATTGGGCTCGGGGTCAATGTCGACAATTTGTTGCGGTGGCGTCTTAATTACCTGCTCAATTGGCGCAATAGGCTTTTTTGTAATAATCCGTTCTTCTTCAGGCTGATAAATGACGGGTTCAAAAAACACAGGCGGCGCTTCGCTGATATTCACCTTATCTTGCCTGATAAGCTCTGCCATTAAAACAAATAGTCCGGCGGTTACCGCTCCACCAGCAAGAGCAATAGTGGCAAGGTTTATAGCCCGTTTGTACGAAGGCGCTTTTGCAAAAGGTAGTACGCTGCGTTGTACCAGATGTTGTGAATTAGCGCTTGGTAGAATTGTTGTTTGCATATTGTTCCCCCTTTTTTCACTAAACGGAGGAACTTAAGTAAAGGGGTGAAAATATTTATTGCTTTTAATTCATACTATGGTTTGAGGACAAATTGTATTTCTACTATTGCCCTTGTAGTTTCGAGGGAAAGCTTGGCAGACCTTTAATCATTATTCTCGTCTTGGCGCTTATTTAGCTTCGCTGCTGCCATAAAACCAATAATAAAAATAGCGAAGATAACCACGCCTACCCAAATCAATACGTTAAAAAGAAAGTCCATGTCATTCCCTAATCACAGTTTTATGATTTAACTTTAACATTTATTTGACTGAGTAGGCGAATTAGATCATCCAGCCTATTTACTTCATAAACTATGTTATTGAGATTTTTCTACACCAATAGCCATTACAGACTGACCGTCTTTAATGGCAGGCATTTGATTAACCATCATAACCGTGCCATCAACGGGCGATTTAAGGGATTCAACTAAATTACCAAAATAGTCGGTAACGGTACCAATATCCTGCCCATTCGATACTTTATCGCCTATCACCACTGAGGCCTTAAAAAAACCGGTTTTCGAGCTTTTAGGGTATTTAATGGTTTCGTAGATAATTGGCTCAGAGTGCGGCTTTGGCTTTTCTGGCAACATCTTTAGAAAATACATGGCGTTCTTAGCCACTTCTAGCGCTTTTGCTACAGACTCTTCATCTGTTTGCGCTAAGTGCCCTATTTCGGTAGTAAGGCCAGGTTTTCCCCTTGTCATCGCTGTGTTAGGGTATGAAATTGAATTGTTAGGATCTCTTGGGCGATCGCCATACATAACAATATGCTGCATGCCAGTTGCTTTCGCGAATTCAAATGTTAAAGCGTCAAGTTCTTCGTCGCCCACAAAAGGAGAATACACATGATTCAATAACGTTTGGTTTGCACTGCCAGAATGCATGTCTATTAAAAAGTCAGCTTTGCCAATAAACTCTCTGGTTAGCAACTCAGCAATTTGTTCTGTCGGTGTGCCATCCGCGCTCCCTGGAAACTCCCTATTCAGGTTTTTCTCATCTTTAGGGTTTAACGCTATTCTATTTCCATGAAACCCATCTAAGTTTGCCAAGTGCAGCACAACCAACACACCGCTCATCTCGTTAGGATCAAGGTTTTGCTGAAGTTGTTGTAAGGCGTACATAGAAGGGAACTCATCACCGTGAATACCGGCGGTAAGTAGCAGAACTGGACCGTCGCTTTTTCCGTTAATAACGGTTACTGGCAGTGTAATATGCTTTTCAGTAGCAAGGTAGGACGCTTTCTGACCCGTTTGGGTGGTCACGCCCATCAATTCATAAGGTTCATTTGCGCTAGCGTTTAGGCTAAACGCAGAACACAGGGAAACAAGAACACCGGCTAACGCTTTCTTTTTAAACCTCATACTCAAAAACTCATTGGAAGATAACGCACTAGTAAGCCAGAACGTTTTTGTTGATCAATAAAGAGTATTTTAAAGCACCTTTTCAAAAAAGTACCCGCTATAAGCGAGTATTGCGTTATTCTATCAAAATAAAAAGCTGGTCTACTTCACTTTGCTGGTTCTAGGTTTGATACTTCGCTAGTTTCTGGCTGTTCATCACTTCGCTCGCGCATTGCTAGCTGCACATTAGAAACATTTTTAATCAATAGCCATGTAACAAGAGCTAGCGGTATTGAGATCACTTCTGAGGCCTGTGATACCAAGTTCACATTCATAATTTCAGAAATTTCTTCCGCCCTTCTGGACATTCGAAATGCCGCCTGCCCCGCAATGCTATTCGCAATCCAGAAAAACCACCAAATACCTAAGATTGAGCTAACTTTTTCTTCTGACCAATTTGATGGGTTTTGGCTAGCCTGCCAAATTTCTTTCATCGCTTGATAGGGCTTCCATAGTGAGACAATGGGAATGAAATAAAAACCTATCGACCAGCCTGGTGAAAACGCCATATCTTTCGCACCAAATTGACGCGCATTTTGATTTGCTCGATAAATCCATTTTAAAATTAATATGCCAGAAACGATAAACACACCTAGGTAAGAAAAAGCGTTAACGGCCTGTCTCATGTCATTAGCTTCTGCATCGGCCACCGCCATTTCTTGGCTAAAATAAACGCCGTTCTGGAAGTCTGTTAAAAGCTGATACTCCATCAAATTTGAGCCGATAGCGACGAAAGAAAGAACAACTTGAAAGCATAGAAAGTACTTAATCCACGCCATTAGGTTTGTAGGGTTTTTGAACTCTTCTTTATTATCTGACATTTCTATTTACCACCTTACGTCTAGGCCACTTTACCAAGCTAATCTAACTGCTTTTATCGAGGCTATTGTTTATTATTCGATATCTACTGCTATCACGATTAAAGAGTGTTTATTTACTACCTGGCTTTTAATTAAGCTTTTTACCTAAGCCTGTTCTCTAAGAGTTCCTGAAACGGCTTTGGCAGAGCATTACGGGCTTTACGTGTGATCTTAACTTCATGTTTTTGCCATAATATTCCTACATACACCACGCCTAAACCAATAGCCGTTAAAGCAACAGGGAAAAGCCAGCTGTCTCTAAACACATTCGAGGCCAAGTGCCCTAAATAGAAACAGCTACCTAACGCACCAAATATCACAAATACTTTTCGAACCAATAATGCGCCTAGCCCAACCATGAATAGGTTTATACAAAAATAAAAAAACTTTGAAAGTTCGCTGTCTGAGTTTTGGCTAGTAAGCCCGCCCCAAAACGCAATAACGCCGAACAAATATAACCAAAATGCGTAGTCGGCAGTGTGCCTTGAACGTATATCGACCCAAAAAGCCAATAAGGTCATAAACATACCGAAGTACATAGATACTTTCGCGCGGAACTCCCATGTGTATGAATTCCACATATCGTCTTGGTCGATGAGAAGCATGACAGCATCCATACTGATGTACCACAGTGTTACTGCTATAGGCATTATCAAAAACGGATACTTGTAGCGCCAAGCTATAATTAAGCCAGTAACCAATGTGCCAAGTTCCATGTACAACCACAGCCATTTAACGCGTGTATGAAACTGACGATAGACTGTATCGCTCTCGGGCCAAAGGCCAAACCACTGCTGAAAACCGTAGATAGCAAGCGGTGTTAAACACACTACAAAGGTTGCGCAAATACCGGCAGGAATAATAAGGTTTTTATTTGCTAAAGAGTTAGTAAGCTTTAACCCTACGCCAGCGTAGAGCAATGATATGAAGATGATACCCAGTCCGCCAAACTGTTCCCACCCCAAATTCATAAACAAGGTCATGGCACCGATAGCAATAAGGCCGCCCAAGTAATAGAGGATATGGGTAAAGGTGAAAGCGGGAGCCTGCTGGCTTTCTGCCTGAAAGAAGCTGTATAGGTCAATGCCCTGCTGTTCAGAGATGATATTCTTCGCTACTGCTTTTTTAATACTTGCTTTCGATACTTCCATGTACTTCACTGATTTAGCTTGTAGAAATGAGAACTTTTACTTTAATGGGTTATAGGTAAAAAACCTGCCTGAAGAAGTTACAGAGTATTAATTGTGTGTTTTTCGTAAGCTTTCTCAGATTTGTTCCACGTTAAGTGGCCAAAAGCGATACTTGCAATGGGAAAAATGAACAAAGCAACGGTGGGGCGCACCCAAATATTTTCCGATGGTTCAATAAACTCCATCAATACGGCCCAGAGGATGGCAGTAGGTACGCCCCACCCTAAAACACCGTTTACTAAAACGAAGCGCTGTTTGCCTTTCCCTCGTATTTTGGCCCACTTTTCCATATTCATGTAAATATCCTTTTTGAATATTATGCAATCAGCGCAAGACAGACCAAGACAATGGCTAAGCTAACAAAACCAACAGCGAAAGTTCTTCCTTCGTCTCTACCCGCTCGCGGGTATTTGCCAAAGGTTAGAAGCTTAAGCACCACATGGCCTGTACCAGTTATTACGAAGTCAATAATAGCATCTACGACTATCCACTTCAGTATTCGAAGTATAAAGCGGCCCAGCGGTTCTAAAACGTCTTCCATAACTTTAATGCTCGTTTTTGCTTATGTTAAATAGTGCTTTTATTAAACAGTCGCTATCTTTTATTTTTGTCGCTAACGACGCCCTTTATTAGGTATTCTTGTTCTTCTAACGGCTGGGCTATAAGCCAATTTCATCAATAAAAATCAAAGTCCACATAGCCAACACAGCGACAAAATTGATGGTAAACACCATACCACGCAATCTAATATTGTTGGTAAATATTTGAACAATGCTGTGCAACACTCTGCCAATTACAAATACCCAAGCCAAGTAGATTTGCACACTGTCTATTGGCTCATCCATTGCGATAAGCAATACACTGGCAATGTAAAAAAATATTGGCCACTCGAATTGATTGCTTAGGTTTGCGCTGATTTTAGGCTGAATATTGCTGAAAGGGTTTGAACCATCTTTGCTCTGCCCCACTCCCCATACAACCGGTGCGCGAGCTACAGTGAGTAATGCGTAAAGTACAGTACAAAGAAGTACATGCGTAAATAGCGGCAGTATTAAACTGGACATATTAATTAGCTAAACGTTCACTTTATACTTCAAATCAAGGGCTTCATCACCTGTCATTCCACGGAAACCCCACTGATACTTTTCTTGTTCTTTAATCGTAATCTCGATATCTACAGGCGAGATTTCTAACTCTAGCTCAATTTGTTTAAACAATGCTTTTATAAGTGACTTTTGCGTGTGTATTTCTCGCCCTTTCATCATATTTATTTCGATAACTGTGTATGCCTCGGTTCTACCTTCAGGGTAAAAGAAGTCGTCTTTTGACAGCGGCACAAAGCGATGCGCTCTTTTATTTTCCGGTAAACCTAAGACTGATTGCATACAAGAATGAATAACATCTGATAGCTTGCGTTTTATTGGGTTTAATTGTTCGTCTATACCATAGATTACAATCATGTTGCCGTCCTCTGCGTTTATTGTATTGCTAACGAAATTTTTTATATATCTTAAGTAGGCTTAACACCTAACCATTACTCTTCGTATTTTCTTATCACAGCTACTTTACCATCTTCAATCTCTAGCACTTCTAATGTTTGATACTGAAGTTCAACTAGTTCTTTAGTTTGTGGGTGAATGCCCTTACTCGTTGTAGTGTATGAAATAGCTACCGCATTGTGCGCAGGTATAATGTGGTTGAGTTGGGCGGTATAAGAGACGTGTGCCCCCAAGTAATAAAGCATCCCCTCACGAATTCGTACTTTACCATCGGGCATGCGGGAATCGTCAGAATCGTACGGTATATGCTGATGAGCAACGTCACTACTAAGCAGCGACAGATATTTATCTAAATCATGCTCTGTAGCATTTGGAGATTGCGTTGCTGACCACGCCTTAAAGTATTGTCTGCCAAGTTCTTCTAAATCAGTTTGTGCAAATACGTGTATCGACCACAAATAAATGAGCGCTGAAAGTAAAACGCTTTTCATGAAAACCTCCCTGTTGATTTTTACTCAAACGCTAAGCTAGGTTTCACTTATCGCCTTGCTAAAATTTGAGCTTCGAAGCTTCGATTGTTCGGCAACGTTAGTTGAAATAGAAAATAGTTGTCGTTTTATTGTTTCTATTAGTAAATCAGGTGAGTCTACACCTAAGTATACGGCATGCTTACCATTTATAGGTGAATGTAGCTTTATTTTCACGTTAGGTACACCCGAGTAGTTAAACCGTTTTATGCCCTTAGCTCTCTTCACGAACCTTGTGTTCGTGCTGATATCAGAGATGTTTGAAAAAGTGATTATAAACGGATGAAACAACCCATATCGAACAATGAGGTTATCTTTATAAATCGAAATGGGCCGTATTGCCACAGCTTTATATTCAGCATAGAAAAAAGCTAACCCAAATAGAGTAAAGGCCGAAACTATGTTGGCAGCTGAGCTAGACCAAATAAAATGTAGTAGCAGATGCACAAGCGGCAACTCGATCATCATGACCACAATGAAGCCCATCAAATTAGCTTGCGCACCATCTTTTTTAAAGTAGTAAAAATGCTGATTACCCAGATATGTACTGCTTTTAATGCGTGAAGCGAACAATGCGAAAGACCACATACGTCCCTCGAACTGAAGTAAGTTGCTAAGCAACGATGAGCCAAAGATACGTTCTATAGGTATTTGCAACGCTAAATCGGGGTCTTCTTTTTTAATAAGAAGTGCGCGAACTGCAACACTTACCGTTATTAAGGTACCTATTTCTAATGCTAACAAAGCTCCGATAGCAAAGTAGCGGCCACTTTCAAGGTAGTGAAACATCACCTTGTTTTGTTCTGGAATAATAATCGCGCCAATAAAAACCGCACTACAACACAATACAATGACTTTCAAAACCGCTTTTTGCTTGTCTGACTCGCACAAAAAACACAGTACTGGCAGTACTAGTAATGTATCTAGCATAAACATCCACTCGTGCTTTTCATCACCATAGTCGTTGATAAAGTTCGAGGAGGAATAGTAAAACCACCACCAAAGAGATGCTAAACATAAGAACGCTAGAGGGATGGAGCTTCTAAAGCGAGTGTTCATTGCACGGCTCTATAAAATCATGAATATCGAGTAGATTGACAGCCAAAGAATTTGGCAGCCGTAACTTAGGCGTTGATAAAGCCCTGGTACAGTTTTTCGTTCAAGGGATTTTGCTAGTTTATAAGAAAAGTAAACGCAGCCAATAACGCTCAATACAGACAGAAGCCGCAGCGACCAAGAATAGTAGCTAGAGAAAGTAACAATCAGCGGCGCCACGATAAACGAAACTAACATTATTAGCCCTGACCACGTATGGATTTTACAACTTTTCGAAGGTGTTGTTGTATATGGGTCGGCGTCCATTGGGAAGTAGCCACAAACCCAAGTGCAGATACCATGTATTATTGTCATTGCACCGATAACCATAGTTGGCATATGGTCTGGATGTGAGTTAATGAGGTAATAACCAAACAGAGCGAATAATAAGCCCAACGGATAATTATTGATTGCAGGAGAGAGTTTCTGTGTTGGGCTACCAAATGCACCGAGTTCACTACAAAACTGCCTCATATGGCTATAGTTTGGATAGAAACGAGAAGCGATGTAAATGCCTAAAACTATCCAAACCGATGCTGCTATCCCCGTAAAAGATAAAAAGCTATACAAGATGGTGTCCTCCTTGATTTTATTGCGCTTTCAGTAATTAAGCGAAGCCCCTATTCATAAGCCGAAAAACTTTTTAACTGGCTTGGTGCGGGATATTTTGCGTTATCATTTTTTTACTGCCGCTATAGTTTTCAAAAAACTGCTGGTGTGCAGTATAAGAGAACGTATCGTCTCTTTTTGTATACTGGCCAATCCAGTCTATCAACATGGGTAAATTATCATCTTGAGCTTGTTTGGTATCGTATTTATGGGGCTCCCAAGGTCTTGCTTTCGCGTTAGCAATACACAACTTAATGGGTAAATTCATAAATATGATTTCTGTAGACTGCCCCTCTACAAGCTTAAGCAGGTCTGTGTAACACCCTTCAATTACCCAAGTCTCTTTAGAAGTAGTAAAAGCCTGTATTTCTTGTTCCGACTCTTTAATTGGTTTCCTTTCAGGCGGGCTAGTGGGCTTCCATGCAAGGGTATCGAGATCTAAATGTGCTAAACCGTGAGTTTCACACAAACGGCGCGCTAGCGTAGATTTGCCAGAACCGGAATTTCCGAATATTAAAATTTTAGTCAAGGCGCTTTCCTTTAAATCACCTACCAACAGGTTTCATAACATGCAGCTTACACTATCGAGTAAAGCAACTATCGGTAATACAAGATGAAAACGCAAACATGTTAAAGAATTTTTGTCATCACGAATACTGAGGGCATACTTTGGAATACTTATCTAATCGTGAAACTTGACCCATTTATTTTCTTTGCGAATAAACCCTATATTAGTCACAGCATGTGGCCACTTATTTTCCGGGTTGTGCACTATCCCTTTCACCGTAGCTAAACTATCCGCATCCTCTGAACCCGTTACTATTACAACGTCTCTGGAGGGCACATAAACAACTATATCGCCCTTCACTGGAAAGGTTTCTTTTGTCCAAAGCGCATCATAAATCAAAAAAGACGCCTCGTAAGTGCCATCAGCAACAACCATCGAGATGGTCGACGGGTCACCTTTAATTTGTAATGACTCAATAGCATTCATCAAATTAGACATTGAAAGGTTTCTGAGCTCTTCCTCTTTTACATCTAAGTTAGCAATGTCTTCTTTCGGCATGAATTTGATAGATGAGGGCGTATCAATGGCATAAAGAATATAGAGAACATTATTTAACTTTTCATAAAAGAAAGGCAGCTCACCATCTTCGCTCATCAATTCAGTTATATGGTTTATATAACCTGAATCTTTTATTACGGGAAAGATATTCGCTTTATCTATGTTAGCTTTAGCGTCACTACTGCTCTTTGTTAACGCACTGATGTACGCTTCTATAATCACGTCGAGCTCTTCTGGGTCAGAAAGGTAATTCATATAGGCGTTATCGAGGTATGTGGTAGACGTCCCTCCACCACTGTAAGTCATCTCAACCTCTAGACGGCCTTTTATTTGTGCACTCGCAACCTCTGCTTTGGTGATAACAGCCTTCACATACCTTTGAGTAAACGCGCTTTCATCTAAAGTGCTTTCGGCAGCCACACTACTGATAAAAAAGCATACAAACGCTACTAGAATTTTTCTCATCGTTACTCACTTATTTCCTTATTTATCGTAAAGCCTACGATTTCCTGTTTTGGACTTACGCTTGTGTTAGCAACGCACTGACAATTTAAACATTAAGTTCTCTTTCACAGAAGGCCACTCTGTTTTAATAATTGAAAACACAACCGTATCTCTATAACCACCATTAGGCATTTTTTGATGATTCCTAAGCACGCCGTCTTGTTTTGCGCCCAAACGAGTAATAGCGGCTCGAGAAGCCTGGTTATGCCAATTCGTTCTGAACTCTACAGCGATTGCTTCGAGGCTTTCAAAAGCGTGTGTAAGAAGAAGTAGCTTACATTCGGTATTACATGATGTTTTCTGATAGCTTTTGCTGTACCAGGTGTAACCAATTTCCACCCTTTGATTTAAAAGGTCAGCATTACAAAAGCGTGTTGAACCGATAACCTCTCCACTCGCTTTGTCTATAACCACGAACGGTAACGATAGCCCTTTGGCTTTCTGCTCTAATGCTGACGTAATATAATCATCAATAATTTCAGCGCTTGGTACAGAGGTGAACCATAGTTTCCACAATTCACCGTCGGTTGCTGCGTTCACTAAAGCGTCTGCATGTTCCATTGTTAACGGAGTGAGCTTTATATTCTCAGATTCTAACTCAATATCTTTAAACCACATTTCACTTTCCATGTCTGATTAGTTGTATGATGTTAAGCATACAAGGTTTCCAAAAAGTACGTTATACCTAGCGAGACTAAAATAAACGACGCATTAGTTAATGCGCGAACAGGCCAGCTAACCTGACCGTACGATACCCCAGCCCATTTAGAAAAAATGACTATTAATCCCATTAACCCAAACCACGGCGTGAAAAATAAAATGATTTTCCACTTTATAATTGATACTGCGATATCGTGAAGAGCACCGCTAACAAGGAATGTTACAAGGGTAGCTAAAGAAACAGGCAGGATATTCGTAATTGGGCGCATAACATTACGTGATAAATAGTAACCCCAGATAGGATTCCAATATCGCCAAAAAACTGGGAAAGAAGAGGCACCAAAAGAGCGTGAAAGCATGTTTTTCATTGAATTACTTGCACCCAACGGCACGCCATTTCGTTTTTTAACATATTGCGCAAGAGACAGTGTGCTTTTCATTATAAGTCAGCCCCGAAATGAGTACCCTTTTTGAGAACGAGTATATGTCTATGAGTAGTTGAACCTACCAACTGTTAGAGATATATGATGCTAAATCAAAAAAAGCATCGACCTTATCTCCGCGTTTGTTCCAGTTATCATGAGTATGAGGCATACCCTTCACCTCAATCCTTTCATGTTTTTTCATTAGCTCTATTCTTAGCAGTGCGCGTTCTTTTTCATTTAGCATTAATGACTGTATTTTTTCTAGCTCGCCAGTGTCTAGCCAAATCGCACCACAGCCCGGGCACTCATCTATCTCTACCGCATGCAGCGGGCTATAAAACCTGCGCAACATCATGGTATCAGGGCATTTGGGGCAGGAAATCCGTTTATTTAAAGAATCGAGCTCGTAATGAAACTGACTAAGGTGCTTTGCCAACACATTCCCTCTTTTTTCTTGCGGGTTTTCAAAGTCACTTAATGTCTGATTTTCGAGTAAGACACCGCCACATGCTTTGCTGTAATAAACCGGAACTTTACCAACTGTAACTCTTTTAAGCGGTGTTTGCGTTCTTGGACACTTCATTTTTAGAGACTACCTTTATTCTTTGAGTATTGTGAGTTGGTAAAATTAGGTAATAAAAATACGGTTATCAGTTGCCTTTGAGGTAATTATTTAACCGCTGTAGATTATATTTTATTACCATCCTGTCGATGTAAGACAGACTGCCTCCTTTCAATTGATTACTCTTTATTTCTAAAGTATCGCCAGAAACTTCTACATATCGGGATAAGTCTAAAGCCATGAACTCTTCATAAACTCTGACGAGTTCTTTATTGTTAACATCGACTTTATTAATCGTCCACGATAGTCCATCTCGCTCGACTACGAATATAATATTTTTAAGAGTATTTTTGCTTTGATTTTCAAAAGAAACGTGAACAGAAACATAGTTATTTGAACTAAATGGAGTCCAGTATTTTCTCAGGTCTGTGGTGTATTTAACACTACCAAAATCCTTTAACTCGAGCGCTTTCATTAGGGAAAGTAAAAATAAGAAGCTTTGATCTTCACAGGATGGGTTTTGATCGATTCTACTTGAAGTTTCGAAGGTCAGAGGGATGCATTTTTCAGCTCCAGAGCCCACCTTTACAGTTTCTAGGTAATTTTCTACAAGCTCTTTTGCTCTGTGATATTCACCTAAGATACTTACCACAATAAGCAACAAAACGATGGGGAGTAGCCCGATATATTTCAATAATACTCTGCTTCTAGATTTCATAAATTCCTTTTAGCGTTCTGACTTTTTGAGAACAATCCTATATATGTGGAGCACAAAGACACAAACAAACTAATCAAGACAGGCATAGTTAAATATTACAAAAAGAGCCTATCTTCTATAATTCTAAAAGTGCTGGTACATATCGCTAAGCTTCGTTCCGCCTTTTGGCTGAAAACATGCCGAACCAAAATGCCCCTTCTAGAACAAGGCCTAAAATGATGAATAGAAACACACCTGACTGAATTCCCATACTGTAAGATGCAATAGCTGCAATTAGAAAAACCAGAGCGATAAGAATTCGATAAATACCTTTCATTTTAACTATCCTTTCAAATGCCTAACACAAAAACACAAAGATGCCTGTCTTGTTTAAACTAGTTTAGTCAACTTTTAAGCTTAAGGCTTAAACCAATTTGTAACATGATGTCTTTAGCGATTACTCTAGGCCTTTGAACCTTTTTAGTACCTTTTTACTGGGTATTTGGCATTGCTGTGTACCACCAAAAAGCTTGATGCGATTACGAGCAAAGGCTTTATAGAACAGGTCTCTAAATGTACTTGGTAAAACTCTAAATATGCCGAACAAAAACCAGAAACCACTTAAACCTTTGGCGATTTCAAGTGCTGCGTCTGACCACAGAAAGACTCTCCCCTCTTTAACCAACATGAAAGTATCAACACCTACTGTATCGACTTTATAGCGTTCTATAACCTCCTGAGCGTAAGTTGACTGCATTGGGGAGAAAATAAAGCGTTCCATTTTGTCGCGCTTCAAAATGAATGCGACAGCTCCGTTACAGAAGTTACACACTCCATCGTAAATAATTAAATCTTTTTCTTTCAATGAATTAACCCAAATAATATACAGCTGCGTGACGCGATTGCATGAAGTGAAATTAGGAACGAAGTGCAGCGAAACATGCCTGTCTAGTTTAGTGTTACTAATGCAATAGACTTTGCTATTACTGGAATATAGCTTTTAATAAAAATTCAGATAGGTCGGCATGATGGTGCATTTTGCCCAGAAAAGTATAGAGATGAGCCTGTCTCGTTTAGTTCACAACGATATAGCCCTCTGTGTGACCCTCATTTAGAGCTGTATTACAGGACTTATTAGTGTGAGTGTTAGTCGCTTCCAATATCTCCTGTACCACCACCATCGCAATTGCCGTAGTCTGACGACATTAGAGAGCTATCGTTCTCAGCTAATGAATCAAAGTATTCTTTGATCCTATTAGCTTTGTTTATCTGTCGTAGTTGTGGATCTATATAAGGATGGTCATCGTCATATTGGCCAATTCCTTCATGCTCTCTTTCCTGTTCATCAAAACCTAATAATGATTTCACTTTATGAAACCTCTCAGGGTAGGCCTGCCGGTCAATAACTTCGTATATCTCGAGCAACTCTTGACGTGAATAAGATTCAAAATCAGGTTCTGATTCCATAGTTCTATTTTCCTTCAGACACAATGACTCTCTGTAAAGGTTCTAGTTCCGTATTCTCACTAAGCGCGTAAGACAGGTACGAAATGCACACGTTTGTAAGAATGACAGTCTTGTTTAGTCATGTCTGTCTTATTGAGTACGTGACTTGTTAAATTGATTTTTCTATAGCCCTTTTGAACACGCTCGCACCTTTTGAGGTAAAGTCTCCATCATCTAAACAAACATGCCTGTCTTGTGTAGTCCCAGCTATGTATACCCCTAGAGCGAATTTAGCGCCTAGTTATGGATTTAGCCCACTCATTGGTATTTGCAATTGCGATTGTTCCAAATTGAAATATGCAACCAACTAAAAATAGAATTAATACTTGCAAAACTGTTACAGCTTCAGGCTCAGCTTGTTTCCATAGAAAAGATAAATATGACAGGCATAATACGAAAACAGCCCAACTGTCGCCTCGTACACTTTTTTTTACAAAGATGCCTACTAGAGTGCCTGTCTTGTTTAGTCTTTAGTCTTTAGTCTTTAGTCTTTAGTCTTTAGTCTTTAGTCTCGCGAGTGTATGCATTTCAACGAAGTAAGTGACAATAGCGTATTGTTATACGCCGCCATCACGCCGGTGTTTCTTAATGGATTCTGAAATAGTATTTATTTTTTCTTTAGAGCGTTTACGGCACTCTTTTCTATCGTCAGAATGGCCTGTAGAACAGTTCGAGTTCTTTCCTTTTATCACTGCTGATGTGGTGTTATAGATGGCGTCTACACGATCATCAGGTGTGTTGATAGTGCCACAACCAACAAGGCCGAATAAGACAATAGGTGACATAAGATATTTCACTATATTAAATCCTTTAAGTTGTATAACTTTACCTAGAGCATTAGACAGGCACAAAATATATACCATTAACAAAGATGCCTGTCTTGTTTAGTCTCTTCTTGTAACTCGTTACGCGACTTTTTCTCTAACATAAATGTGTACATTTGATGAACCGTCGCTAAACCTTCGCTCCTCAAATTCGAGGTAAGCCAACGATTTAACCAGTTGACCGAGTTTATCGTAACCATAATTCCTTGGGTCAAAAGATGGAGTGTTTTTAATTATATAACCCCCTACTCCCGAAAGTGGCGCCCAATCATTATCTCTTGAAACTGCATTCACAGCGTCAACCACAATGGTTTTTAAATCTACGTTTTTCGATTCATCTTTTACAGTTTGTTTTGTAGATGATTTAAGAACCTCTGTATAAACAAATTTGTCACAGGCAGCTACAAAGGCTTCAGGCGTTTTCCTTTCCCCAAACCCATAAACCAAAAGGCCGCTCTCTCTAATTCTGCTTGCAAGCCGGGTAAAGTCGCTATCAGAAGATATGAGACAGAAACCGTCTAATTTGCCCTCATGGAGAAGATCCATTGCATCAATAATTAACGATGAATCAGTAGAGTTCTTTCCTTGTGTGTAACTAAATTGCTGAATCGGCTGTATAGCATGTTTGTGCAAATACGATTTCCAACCTTTTAAACTTACGGTTGTCCAATCTCCGTATGCACGTTTTACATTAGCAACGCCAAATTTCGATACCTCAGCTAAAAGTTCTGAGCAAATTGCAGCTTGAGCATTATCCGCGTCAATTAATACCGCCAACTTGTCATTTCCGTTTTCTGACATTTTCTATTCCATGGTTATACGCGAATTACCCATTACTTATCGGTGTTAGATAAAAGGAAATTTAAACCTTAATATCATGCCAATTAGCCCCCCTGAATTGACCAGATTTATCTGGATAGATTTTCTGTTTGAATTTTTCTGTCTTTTCATAAGCCAGTGAAGGCATATTATTCGCTTCACCATACTTGCGTCTAGAGTTATAGAGTAATTATGACAGGCACAATTCGTAATTGACCAGTTAGCAACAAGGTTAGTTGTACCGCTGACAAAGAATAAGACTAGAAACAGTCTTTATATGAAAAGATGACCGTCTTATTTATCGTCTGTCTTGTTTAGTCACTGCTATTCAATTCTACTAATTTGAAGTTCTTCCTCAACCAAAGTTAGCCTCAACTGAAGAGGAGGCTCCTGGCTGTACTCCAGAATCGATTGGATTAACAGCTCTAAATCTTCACTAGGAACTTCAAAGCTTTCTAGGTAAATCAAATATCCAGCCAGATCTGATTTCGATAAATGACGGTTTCCAATTAAGAGAGTTTTTTTGTTGTTCAGTAATGATCTACTATCTAATGGAACGTGGCGAATAAATGGTGTCAAATCTTCAACTTCATTCAGAAAACTTAACATGACAGGCATAAATCAAAAACAGCCAAACTGTCCCCTCGTACACTTTCATCAATCTAAATACCTATTCAAACTAGTAAACGAGTTAATCAGAGTCGGTCAACTACTATGCCTAAGGCCCGAAAGTCACAAATTAGTTTATCGGATACGTCCTATTATCACTGTATTTCCCGCTGTGTTCGTCGTGCTTTCTTATGTGGCGAGGAAAACGGTAGAAGCTTTGAACATCGCCGCCAATGGGTAGAAGACCGTATTCATGTTTTAAGTGAGGTGTTCGCCATTGATGTATGTGCTTATGCGGTAATGAGCAACCATACGCACTTGATATTACACGTAAACAAAGAGAAAGCAGACGCACTAAGTACCGAAGACGTGATTCAACGTTGGCATAGGCTTTACAAAGGAACATTACTCTCGCAGCGCTATATGTCAGAAGATTCACGTAAAGATTTACATGAAATCCAAATTAAAGCGGTAGAGTTAACGGCTGAAGTATGGCGTAAAAGGCTATTTGATATCAGCTGGTTTATGCGTGCACTGAATGAATACATTGCTAGGGCAGCTAATAAAGAAGACGATTGCACGGGCCATTTTTGGGAAGGGCGGTTCAAATCTCAAGCGCTTTTGGATGAGTCAGCCCTTGCCGCCTGTATGGCTTATGTTGATTTAAACCCAGTACGAGCAAAGATGGCTAAAACACCTGAAACATCAGAGCATACCAGCATTAAATACCGAATTAACGCAGCTAGGGTCGGCAAAACACCTAAACGACTTATGCCTTTTGCAGGTAACCCAAGACTAGAGATGCCACACGGTTTACCTTTTACTCTTCCAGACTACTTACAGCTTGTAGATATAACCAGCCGATATATTCACTCAAACAAGCGTGGCAAGGTTGAGCATAACCTACCCTCTATTTTAGAGCGCCTCAATATTGAACTCGAACATTGGATAACTTTAACCACGCAGTTTGAAACCTGCTTTAAGCACGCCGCCGGCAAAGTGACTCACCTAGAGCAATACGCACACAATCAGCATCAGCAACGTGTGCAAGGTCGACAAAGTGCAATGCGCTTACTTGGTTAGCTTTGCAGTTAAATAGAGAGCAAAACTTACATACAGAAAGACGCCTGTCCTTTTTATCAGTAAGTTCATCTTTCGCACAAATCGCACGATTTGATTATATTGACCATTTCGTACGACTAACTATAATCTCAGTCTTACTTCAGATTTGGAGATTAATCATGCACACATTAACAGCAAATGACGCCAAACGTAATTTTGGTGAGTTACTTCTTAGTGCCCAGCGCGAGCCAGTCAAGATTAGCAAAAACAACAAAGATGCCGTAGTTGTAATGTCTATTAAAGATTATGAAGAGCTAGAAGCAATGAAAGCTGACTACCTTAAACATTGCTTCGAAGCAGCCAAACAAGACCTAGCACAAGGTAATGCCGTTGATGGCGAAGATTTTCTGAACGCCTTATAACCAGTTATGCAGAAGAGTAAATACAAAATAAGTAAACTAGCTCAGGCTCATTTGCGAAAAATCAAAAGCTATTCCGTTAACAATTTCTCTGAAGTGCAGTGGCGCAACTACAAAGATACATTACTAACTGGATTTCAGATGCTTGCGGATAACCCTGCCGTAGGTCGAAGTTGTGATGAAATTTACCCAAACGGGTTTTACTTTCCTGTAGGTAAACACACGGCTTACTTCACAAAAGAAGACGGCTTTATTTTGGTCGTAGCTATACTCGGTCAATCACAACTACCTGAAAACCATTTGTCATTTTATTTATGAGTTCTTCAACGCATAAGAAGCAAAAAATTAATAACTTTATACAGAAACATGCCTGTCTTATACAGAAACATGCCTGTCTTGGTTAGTATGTTGCAATTCCAAGCATGGCAAGTAACACCACAGAACCAAACATGGAGAGCCGCAACCGTATCGGCACGTAGTTGCTACTACAAATATGCCTACTACAAATATGCCTGTCTTGTTTATTTTGATGAAATCGGTGAGTATGATTGCAACCTAACGCTAAGCTAACGGGCACTAATGCAGCGCTACAATGGCGAAGCCGCGCTGCGTTTGTGTCCCAGTGACCGAAGGGGACGAGTTAAGCGCCTTGTTAGGTGCTTCTCGCATAATCAACCATGAAAAGCGCGCTGCCAAGATACAAACTACAAGCAGACACTAAGAACTGCCTCTCTGTATAAAGCCCCATATACAAGGCGATTGTTAGTGAAGCGCAACCTAACCCGATAGAATAAATTGTAAACTTGCTAATTTTGGGGTAGCGAATAACTGAGAAACAGGCGACACCTAAAGCAAGCAGACCAATAAGCATTACTACCGTTACAAAAAATGATGAAATGTCGTAAAACGTGCCATGAGCAAAAACCATAAACCCTAATGCGGTTATTCCAAGCCAATGTATACTAGCTGGAAGTATAAGTAGAGCAAGCAATGCTTTCTTGAATTTAGTGCTCATAATTTATTTTGCACCTAACGCTTAACATATGGGGATTTTAGGAGCGCTTTTGGCCGAAGGCCAGCGAGTAAAATTCCCACCATGATGTTTTTGTTAGCTGTCTACTCTGTTATTTGACTTTAACTTTTTAGCAATTAAATCCACAAGTGGAAATGCTATACCTGCGAAAATACCAAATACTAGTGCTTCATTTTGTTCTGATATGTACTCGGAAAATAGGTATAGAAATAAAGCTCCTGATACACCGACAAAAACTCCGATGCCAATAGATTTAAATAGTGATTCCATAATTGAATTCTCCTTAAGACCGCTAACGGCGCTAGCACGTGGGCTAAAATCCGAGCGGAGCGAGTCAGCCCACGTGTTAGCGTCCCAACGACCGAAGGGAGTGCCAACAGCGTTTTGTTATACACACATTAACCGTGATGCCTGCGAATATGCGTAATCAGCTTATCTTCATTGAATTCTAAGGTTACTATATTTACAGAGCTGTAGGTTATATCTTTGTCTAAATGACTTGGCCTGACTTTTCCTGACTCAGTCATCTTAATAATGGCAACATTTCCCCCAGTAATCATTTCGTTTATGACTATTGAACTGTAGTAAATTTTGTCCCTCATTTTGGCAATCATACCTTCACGTAAAGCGGACTTTTCCGTAATCGTTACATTAAACTTCACATGTTCATCGACGAATTCGTCTGCAATTAGATTAATAAAGGCATCAATATCATGAATTGTAGTATCAGGTTGCTGTCGAGCATTTTTGGCTTCCACAAACTTTGTTGCTAGTTGCTCCAGTTCTCCCTTAGAGAGAGCTGCATTGGCAACAAACGATAGAGGTAAAAAGACAAATAAAAGTAAGAGCTTATACATAATCTTCCTTGTGTGTATAACTTTCCAATAACGGGCGCAGGACATGTGGGGCACAATGGCGCAGCCGCCCCGCGTGTATGCGTCCCAGCGAACGAAGTGAGTGTGTTGATTGGGTTGTTATACGCGTTTGCCATTAATTGCCTTGTACCCAAAGAGATAGCATAGACCAACAAGTAGCCATACAACACCCACAATCAAAACCGTGTCAGTTACCTTGTTTGGGTGCCTCATCCAGAGTTGAATTGGCAAAATGCCACGTATAATACACGCAGCAGCAATTGCATATATGCCAAAGCTGAGTAACGGAAGCCTACGAATGAGTGTAGCGCCCGACAGAGCGTAACAGCCAAAAACGATAAATATTGCCGAAACCACGATCGTACCCAGCGGTGCCAAAAGTGTTCCCGCTTTAGCCGATTCAATTACGCTTACTGGAGCCATTTGAGTCTTAAAGCACTGGGGTCCCAAAAAGATGCAGGATAGGTGAGCGAAAGCGGTTAATACAGCTATTGATGCAGCTATTAATAACAGAACTATTCCTTGTTTAGTGCTCATTAATTAATAATTCCAGTAGCGTATAACAGCGTACTCGTCCCCAAACCGTCATGCTAATCCACACCACTTTGGAACACTTCTCCTTTCTAATACTCAATACTCTAAACTACAACAAACAGAGAAATAAAGAAAAAACTGTAATGTCGTTTTTCGCTCATTTATATAAAAATACCAAACCGACGTTCAGATAAATTTGGTGTATTTCACGCAAGCCAAAAACAAAAAAGCCAGTATTAGCTGGAGTATATAAACATGCCTGTCTTGTTTAGCTTTAGAAACAAAGCTAATCATGGGCTGGAAGAGTGTTAGGGAAGCGCTCGTTCAGGGTTGACAAAGGGAGTCATACCAACACCCCACTAAGGGGCGATAACACATGTAGTGTAAGAACGACTGTCTTGTTTGGTTACCAAATCGGCGAGCAGGTTCTTTTGGTGTATCTCACGCAAGCCCAGAAAAGAAATATGCCTGTCTTGTTTAGTTTTTTGTTTATAGAAGCTTCATTTCCGGAATGAAGTTAGCAAAAAAAGAAAGCCAGAGTTGCCGACAGAAACAAAATATATGCCTTTGCTCACAAAGATGGTTTTTGTTTAGTCTTTAGTCATGACAGGCATACTTAGGAAGTAGTCACACGATTTTAGGACTAATTTTGTTTATTGCGTCTGAAGAAGGATACTTTCTCCTCAAACCGACAATGTAAGTATACAACTTGTTATAGGCACGTCGATCTACAGAGTAAATATATGATAATAGCCCATTAACATGAGAGAAGTCTGAAGACTTACCTGTAAATAGATGATGTAGCTTTGCCCTAATTTCTCTGTATTTAACACGCCCTATCCCTACAAAGCTCTCCGAAATTATGAGACCAGTAACCTTTTTCTGACGTTTCGTACCGCACAAGACTGTCTTTTTATGGTTAATCTTGAAACCTTCATCATCAATAATGGTCCCGATAAAGTGCTTAACTTTTCTAATTTTTGACGCCGTATGAGCGGAAAATGTCATATCGTCAGCATAACGAGTGTAAACAATACCTCTCGGCCCTGCATAACCTTGAATCCTAGCGTCAAGTTTCGCACATACTAAATTTGCCAATTTTGGAGAAGTAGGCGCTCCTTGAGGTAGACCACCACCATAAGTACAAAGATTAGTTAGCAAAATCGCCAAATCTTTATTGTAACCTACAGAACTGAAAACTCCATAAACCTTAGACGCCGTAACAGAAGGGAAAAAATCCTCGAGATCTATTGTCAATAAATAGTTGGAACCAATATGTGGACGAGCATTTTCAAGAATTGATGCTCCAACTTCGAAACCTTTCGAGCAAGGAGATGATGAAAGCTTGTCTAGGATATTTCTCAAGATCCAAGCCTGGACGGCTTTAAGTTCCCTAGAGGGTTGAGAAATAAGTCGACTCTTTCCACTCACTTTGGGGATTGGATAAACCTTGTAATGAGACTTAGCTGTTGCAGAGAGGTAGCGAATTTTACCCACAGAAAGTCGAGATTGATTAGCGAAGTCATCAACGGATAGCATTGCAGGCAATCCAATGTTTCTAAGGCTATATATATTTTTTGAAGTCATTTTTGGCGACACACCCTTACGTCTTAAATCGCGGATGAAAAGGTGCAGTTCCAGAAACTACTGTATTCTGGCTCTGCACATTTTCATGCGACATTGAGTCAGATTGTTTGCAGGATAGCGAAGCGCTATCCAATGAACCAAGTAAGTTCATTCGCTAAGGGTGTGCGCCAGATACGATTCTATCATAACGTATGGTTGCATTTCTACGATTTCCCGCATTCAATATTTCGAGCCTTACCTTGTCCAAGTATGTGTTATCGAATGTATTTCTCACATATTCAGCACCTAAAGGCGTCATTTGGTAGCCAGTGACAGTTCGTGATATAAATTTCTTAAAAGCCAACCTTCCTAGTGATGATTTGGTCGCAATATCACATAATACTTTATCTTGTTTGGTCGCAAAACCAATCAATTTTGAAAGCATAAAATTGTTGATTTTATCTAGTAGGTAAATGCAAGGAAGAATAAAGTTTTCAGCTTCTAATATATTTGCCACGTCTTTTTCTACAGGGTGCTCCTTCCGTATCATTGTAATATAGTTATTAACATTTCGATATATCCGTTGGTATTCATCAGGGTCAGTTAAATGATCATAATTAATATGGATAACTTTTCCTGTTCCTGATGACTTTATTAATCTATAAGGTCCATAGTTGATAAAACTTTTGTTGCTTTTATACTTTTTATTAGAAAGCACAACCATTTTACGAGCAAGTCGATCATTATTCGAAAAAGCCCCAATCTCAGCAAACGATCCAGGACTTTCGGGGAAGAGAACTATTGCATCAACACTATCCGCCAAAATTCCTTCTAGCTTTAACAAGCTATGTTGACCTTGACCCGCTAACAAATCGTCAAATAAGTCCTCTGGGTACAATAATTCATATCGAGGATAATGCGAAAATACAGCAGCCATTTGTGAACGTGCTGTCTTATCATTCTTTATGTCTGCGCCACACAAAAACACTGTGACTCGCTTGCGATTACGAGGTACAAAAATTTTGTCCTTAATAACCCGAGCTACGTGCTCAAGTTCTTGGTCTGTCAAAGACTTATTCATACACGACCTAATTGCCTAAATAACTTATTGAAATGATACACTATTGTTCGCTGTAATTGTTAACCCATTGGGCGGAACATACATGCTATATTTGTGAAAAGGATTCTCTACTGCAAGTCTTTGCCTTCGATCTGTTGGCTTTATTAGTTCTTTTGCTAACGCTTTGTTAGTTGTATTAAAGCTTGAGTCTTAAACGCCTTTGATAGTCTTCGTAATCTAAACCAAGCAAATATAGAGAGTATAAATACAGCAACACTTAAGTTAACAGTTATATGTTGCGTTTTACCAGTGAGTGTTAAATGAGAAATAAGACCGCAGGCAAATGAATTTAAAGCCATCCCTCTAGCAATACGATCCCTACTTATATAAGCCTCCATTGTCTTGATAGTGTCAGACGGAGAATACGATAAAATTTCCGCACTTCGTTTATAGGGTTCTGATTTAGAAGTACCTACTAATAAAGTAAACAGCCATTTTAACCACCTAGGACAGGAAATGCGTCCTGAAATAAACTCGGCTATATTATTAAATCTTTTTAGCAAATAAGATGATGAAACATCTACATATATTCCAAACACATAAGCAATCGGAAAAATACAAATAACTATGACCTCTTTGTAGTCTTTAATATTTTCAGCGGAGATATCTACATATTGTTTAGAATATAAGCCTATCCATATCAAGGATATGATTCCAGTTATCAGATATTCGATTAATGCCGCAGCGTATTTCATTAATACCTCCTAAGAATCAAATATGCATACGTGAATGGTTTGGAGACAAGAGCAAGACAAGCACTAAATTTATAACTCAGTACACAAGGATGCCTGTCTTTCATAGTCCCTTACACAAACATGCCTGTCTTGTTTAGTATTTCTTTTTATTAGCCATAAGTCACCTCTTATCTAACTATAGGAGGTGTCCACTAAGTTTGGGTAAGTCCTAAATTAGCGCCTTGGTAAACGGCGCAGCTTTGCTTCGTCCGGCGGTGGGCCCCAGGCTCGTAACGCATTTGACCTACTTGTTAATTTTTCTTTGGTTTGCACTTTTTTGTCTTTAACCAATTTTGGTCAATATCTATTTTAGATAAAGAAATTTTGTAATTTAGCGCCCTCAGAGTTTTTAAAGAATTCTTTAATGTCACCTTTGAAAAGAATGGGAGCTCTTTCGGTATATCTTTGGTTGTAGCAATTGCATAAACCACCTTATATTCGCTTGGATCAGGCCTTAATTTTGGGTCTGCCAATTTGATTGATGCAGGCAATTTGGGGTTCAATTCTTTTCTGTAGTCAGAGTCTTTTATAAACGCTTCCGCAGCGACAAATCCTTGAGAGAATAGATGACTTAATGTGCTCGAGCTTCTGTATAACTTGACATGAATAAATTCATTTCCATCCTTTATCAAGTCACAGTGCTCTAACTTGTCATATGGACCTCCAATCTGGATATTTTTTTTATCCATCAAGCAAAAAACACTGTTTGTCTTTGCCACCAGCTCATTGTAGTCGCCTTCATCATCATGAGAATATGTGGGAAACGAGAATGGATGAATATCAATATCGCTTAGGTAGTCATCCACTGCTGATACAAAATCACAGTTTACTTTGTACCATACTCCATTTCTTAGAATATACTGATCGTTTCCAAATTTAATTTCAGCATACAAGCAGCGGTAGACAGTCCAACTTTTTATAGACTGATACTCATTGTTGTTTACGTGAACAACGTTGTTCTTCATTAACTCAACTGTAGGGGTAATTCCGTTCAGGTATGTTATATAGTCATCGAAAGATAAAATCACATGTCGAAGGGTTTTCTGATACATATCAAATGAGTAGCCGATTTGACCTTCCCAGTCTACTATTTCCGGCTCCCCTAACCAGAAATTAGAAACATTGTTACTACTCAAGTATTGATCTAGTTCCAAGTCTAAAATTTCAATCTCGTCATAGTCCCGAACTCTATTGATATTTTCTACCCAACTAAATTTATCTGGAAGATTAGAACGATATTGTTTGATGGACTTCGAAAGAATCGCGGGTATATCTGAAAGGTTAGTTTCTACTGCTATTGTCAGCGCATCCCTGCCAGTTACATGACTGCCAAATTCTCTTACAAGTGATGTTCCTGTTACCGCATAAAGCATCTCCATCTCAGAATCCAAATGAAGATTAAATATGTCTACATCCCGTGTGCTTTGAGTTCTTGAATTCAATGGATTGTGGTCATAACTGGCTTTGTCTAAACTTCTCAGTTTGTCGGGATCTACCGAGTTCAGCGTCACCTTTAAACCGAAATCACGCTCAATAGACTCTTGCTTTAAAAGATGAAAACCAGTGCCAAAAGACAGTACAAATGTAGCTCCAGTTATTCTTACTACAAATACAGCTCCTACATTTGAAGAGGTGCCAAATTCTGAAACATCAACTTGGGCATCTATTGTAAACAATTGAGTCCAAGGAGGAGAGTTTTTAGGTGGTTGCTTTTTTATGTAAAGGCGGGCTGATTCTGTTTCTGGCAAATCCAGCTCAATAGGTTGCTTAGCGTTTTCTAACTTTATAACATCAGAATCCGGCTTGCTCGCATCTCTCGTTAAATAGATAGACAGCTTTTCCTTTCTGATTTTCTTTACTTTTGCCATAAATCCCTTCTCGGCTCAGCGCTGTAAAACTAACAATTTACTCGTCCCCAAGCCGTCATGCTATTCCACACCACTCTCAGGTACTTGTCCTTTTTATATGCCATTACTCTAAACTATAACCAACAGAGAAATAAAGAAAAAATCGCAATGCCTTTTATCACTCACATATTAAAAACGGCAAATAGAAGGGTAGGTACATTTGATGCGTCCCCTACCCAAAAAACAAAAAAGCCAGCATAAGCTGGCTTCAAAACACAAAAACAAGTTTCTTCCTATCTAAAAACTACTTCCCCTGCCTAGCAGCCAGCTTCTCCAACTGCTCGTCAGTCGCCGGAAGCTGGTGCTTCTCTTTCCACTCAGAATACGGCATTTTGTATACCACTTCACGTGCGGCCTCATAGTCGATATCAGCGCCATGCTCGCTTGCTGCCGCCGAATACCATTTTGCCAAGCAGTTACGGCAGAAATCCGCCAAAATCATCAGGTCGATGTTCTGAACGTCTTTATTTGCGTCTAGGTGTTCTACTAAGCGGCGGAATACCGCTGCTTCTACTTCGGTTTGCGTTTGCTTATCCATTATCTAATACCTCAAAAAAGCGCTTATCGTTATGGTTTAAATGTATGGATTAACGGGAATAATCCAACCCGCTATCTCTCTTAAAGCCTAAAACGAAAAAAGGGAGCCAAGCTCCCTTTTTACTTAAACATAACTAACTAGGTTTAAACCCTAATTGCTATTACTCTGCGTCGTCAGACTTAGGCGCAGGCTTCTCTAGAAGCTCTTTAATGCTTAAACGTACACGGTTCTGGCGGTCGATTTCCATAACCTTAACGTCAACCATTTCACCTTCTTTAAGGTAGTCAGTAACCTTGTTCACACGCTCGTGAGCGATTTGTGAAATGTGAACAAGACCTTCTTTACCTGGAAGTACCTCTACGAACGCACCGAAGTCTACAATACGTGTAATCTTACCGTTGTAAGTCTTACCAACTTCAATTTCAGCCGTTACTTGCTCAATCTTGCCAATAGCGATGTCTGCTTTCGCACGCTCGGTAGCGAAGATTTTGATAGTACCGTCGTCTTCAATTTCGATGTTAGTGTCAGACTCTTCAGTAATTTGACGGATCATTGCGCCGCCTTTACCGATAACGTCACGAATCTTGTCTTGGTCAATCTTCATTGTGTAAATGCGTGGAGCAAATTCACTTAGCTCTTCACGGTGACCGCCAATTGCTTCGTCCATTACGTTAAGAATGTGCAAACGTGCTTCTTTTGCTTGTTTAAGCGCAATTTGCATGATTTCTTTAGTAATACCTTCAATCTTAATGTCCATTTGAAGTGCAGTAATACCGTCGGTAGTACCCGCTACTTTAAAGTCCATGTCACCAAGGTGATCTTCGTCACCAAGGATGTCTGAAAGTACAACAAAGTTGTCGTCGCTCTTTACTAGGGCCCATTGCGATACCCGCAACAGACGCTTTAATTGGAACACCTGCATCCATAAGCGCTAGTGAAGTACCACATACAGACGCCATTGAAGATGAACCGTTTGATTCTGTGATTTCAGAAACCACACGTACTACGTACGGGAATTCTTCTTCACTTGGCATTACTGCTTGAATACCACGCTTCGCTAGACGACCGTGACCAATTTCACGACGCTTAGGCGAACCAATCATACCGGTTTCACCAACACAGTATGGAGGGAAGTTGTAGTGAAGCATGAAACGGCTGTCGCGCTTACCTTGAAGCTCGTCAATCATCTGTGCGTCACGTTCTGTACCTAAAGTAGCAGCAACGATTGCCTGCGTTTCACCACGGGTGAATAGTGCAGAACCGTGAGTACGAGGAAGAATGCCTGTTGCTACGTCTAGCGCACGAATCATTGCAGGCTCACGACCGTCGATACGTGGCGCGCCAGAAAGAATGCGTGAACGTACTACGTCAGACTCAAGATCGTGAAGAAGGTCTAGTACTTCTTTCTTGTCTTGTTCTTCGTCTTCAGCAAGGATAGCTTCTAGTGCTTTATCAGTTGCTGCAGTTACTGCGTCTTTACGCTCTAACTTGTCAGAAATCTGGTAAGCCGCTGTCATTTCAGCTTCAGCTAGTGCTTTAACTTTGTCTTTAAGTGCAGTGTTTTCTGCTTCTGGTGCCCAGTCCCACTTTTCAGTGCCAACTTCAGCAGCAAATTCATTAACTGCGCTAACCACAGTTTGAAGTTGCTCGTGACCGAACATTACCGCACCTAGCATAGTATCTTCAGAAAGCACGTCAGCTTCTGATTCAACCATAAGTACTGCACCTTCAGTACCCGCAACAACAAGGTCAAGCTCGCTTTCAGCTTGCTCTTCTGCGCGTGTATTTAGGATGTATTCGCCGTTGCTATAACCAACACGAGCCGCACCGATTGGGCCGTTGAAAGGAATACCTGAGATAGCAAGCGCTGCAGAAGTACCAATCATAGAGATGATGTCTGTAGGAATATCTGGGTTAGCAGACATTACAGTAACAACAACCTGTACTTCGTTTTTGAAACCTTCTGGGAATAATGGGCGAATTGGGCGGTCAATAAGACGCGCAGTCAATGTTTCGCCTTCAGATGGACGACCTTCACGCTTGAAGAAACCACCTGGGATTTTACCCGCAGCATATGCTTTTTCTTGGTAGTTTACTGTTAGAGGGAAGAAGTCTTGATCTGGCTTGGCTTCTTTTTTACCAACTACTGTTACCAGTACAGACGTGTCGTCCATGCTCGCAAGAACCGCAGCTGTCGCCTGACGAGCAATTACACCCGTCTCTAGAGTTACAGTATGCTGTCCATACTGAAATGATTTAGTAATAGGAGTCACTATTTGTCCTTTAATTTCAATCTTTATTTTATCGCTTTTAAACGCGGCGCATAGTATAGCTTTGAAGTAGCTTTAATGCCATTGCCAAATACAGCACCGCGTGGAATTTATCTAGTGAATTTGCGAAAAATCGCTATCACCTATAGCACCATGACTATATGAAATATCTGTGAAATTTCAATTATTGGCTATATTTTCATCATACTGACACAAAACAGCGTATGCTAGAACAAAAAGCGAACAAAGAAACAACCCGTAGGTAATGCTGTTAACCAAATACAGGCAATAAAGATACGGGCAATAAAAATTTTTCATAAAAAGAACGTCTAATATTAGTGTGCTAAAGGAGATAACCATGTTGGTACTTCGACTTAATAAAGCAGGCATGCCACAAGAGTGGATAGATGTTGAACAAGCCGCAAAGCTTTACAGTCAGGACAAGGTGCTATTCGAGCTAGGCAGTGATGCTATTACGCTTAAAGGTGGCTGGAATCACGAAGGGCTGCAAAGCGAGCTTACCCTATCAAGTATTATCGCTTGCGATGGTAAGGTAACAGATTTATCAGGCAAAGTTGCCCTTACCAACCGCTATTTATTTAGGCGCGATAGCTATTTGTGCATGTATTGCGGCAACAAGTTTACGCCTAAACAACTTACCCGAGACCACATTATTCCCCGTTCTCGCGGCGGAAAAGATATCTGGACAAACGTAGCCACTGCTTGTCAGCGATGTAATCATGCCAAAGCGGCTAAAACGCCTGAAGAAGCAAATATGCCTTTACTTGCTGTACCTTTCAGGCCCAATGTTTACGAGCGTTTTTATTTAATGAATAGACGCATACTGGCCGATCAGATGGCATTTTTAGAAGGGCATTTTTCCCACCAGCGAGAATGGAAATGTAACGAATGAGTTGTAATGAATAAAATATAACGAATAAATGCCAACAAAAAGCAGTGAGCGACCAGTAATTTAAAAAAACAGGCCGCCCGTTGATTGAATTTTATAGCCCAGTACTGGTTGTTGTTTGCTGTTCTGTTGTAGCCGACGCTTGAAGGTTGGCGTTGTTATTCTCGCTTTGCTGTTGCATCAGCATAGCTTGCTCTTCTTTTTGCGCTCTAAACCACAGGCTTAACCAATCTGAGCACATTTTGTGTTCTAGCTCATGAGCCTCAATGGTTGGGCAGAATAAACTTACCTTTACAACGACCTTTGCAAGTTCGTTTGTTTTGATTTCAACTTCTGGGTCGATACGAATAAACTCTTGTTCTAAATGACGTTCAATTAAGCCTTTGTAGCGCTCTGCAACGTCTCGAAAATATTCACAATGGGCTTGAGCTCGGGCGTGAAAAGCGGGTAATAAGCTATAGGCATTTACCGTAGGCTCGTTAACAATTTCAAACGAGTGTAAACGGTAGCGGCGCATAAAGTTAAGGTTACGCACGGTTTGGGTAACTAGCTGACTGTTAGGTACGTAAACATGCTTACCCGTGTAATTGAAGCTTTCTGGGTCAACTTCTAGAAGCGCAGTTTTCGCCCAGTCCATTTCTACCACTTCACCAATGATATTATGCATTTGGATCCAGTCCCCTACCCTGAATGGCCTTGCGCCTAGGTAGTAAATGAAGCCCATAAAGCATTGAATAAATTCCCGGGTGGCGAGCACTATGGCAACCATAAATGCGGCAATGGATATAGCGAGTGTTTGTATTTCAGAACTCCACACCATCATCAATACAATGATGATAAAAGCGTTACCTAACTGCTCTAAAATATTAATCTGGTTTCTTCTATCTTCCCCGCGCTGAGAACTGATGCGTCTTATCAGCAGCAACACACCTTTTTTAGAGAAGTGCAATACAATTAAAAGTAGTAGTGATGTCAGCAGTTTATACTCATTGGCAAACGCAATAAGCTGGTTCCATAACTGCGTGGGGTCTATCACAATCTCCATGTATTCTCCGTCTGTGCTGGCGAGGGTAAATCTTTGAATAAAAATAAAAAAGCGCCGACGAATGTCAGCGCTTTTTATTATGAAGCATGTAAACCTGCGGCACAATGCCGACCAGTTGCAACATCTATTATTTAGTCGCGAGTTTGGCCTTCACCGTTCACCAGGTATTTCTCTGATGTCAACGACTCTAGGCCCATCGGACCGTAAGCATGTAGCTTGGTTGTAGCAATACCAATTTCTGCGCCAAGACCTAACTGGCTGCCGTCAGAGAAGCGTGAAGACGCGTTAACCATTACCACACTTGCATCTACTGCCCGTTGGAACAGCTTACCTTTCTCGGCGTCTTCGGTAACGATAACTTCGGTGTGGTTACTACCGAACTGCGCAATATGATCAACTGCACCTTCGAAGTCATCAACTACGCGAATTGCGATTTCTAAGCCAAGGTACTCTTCGCCGTATGCGTCTTCTGCAATTACGTCAGCGCCATCAAAATACTGGCTACCTTTTTCGTTAACGTGAACCGTTACGCCTTTTTCTTTAAAGGCTTCGGCCACTTTTGGCAGGAAATCACCTGCCACGGCTTGGTGTACAACCAACCCTTCAAGTGCATTACATACGCCAGTACGCTGAGTTTTACCGTTTAGAAGTATAGCCATGGCTTTTTCTAAATCAGCATCTTTATCTACATAAAGGTGGCACACACCTTTAAAGTGCTGGATAACCGGCACCTTAGCGTTATCGGTTACGTAGTTGATAAGGCCTTCACCACCGCGTGGAATAATAACGTCGATGTAGTCGCGTTGCTCCATCAGCTCTTGCATCAACGCGCGATCTGGGTTTGGCACAACGGTAACTAGCGCTTTAGGCAAGTCATGCTTTTCTAGCACGTCTTGCATAAGTTCGGCAATGGCTAAACTTGTATCAAGGGCTTCTTTACCGCCACGTAAAATTACGGCATTGCCCGATTTAAAGCACAGCGCGCCCGCGTCGGCGGTAACATTAGGTCGCGCTTCATAAATCATGCACACAACGCCTAGCGGTATACGCATTTTCTTAATTTCAATTCCGTTAGGGCGAGTACCAATAACACGCTCTTTACCTACCGGATCGTCCAATTCAACAATAACCTCAATGCCTTCAGCCATTGATTCAATGCGCTCATCGTTAAGGATTAAGCGGTCTACCATTGCTGCATCTAGATTATTTTCTTTAGCGCGCGCAACTTCCTTTTCGTTCACTTCAATAATTTTGCTTTTATTTGCACGAATTGCCGCGGCCATATCAGTTAACACCGCGTTTTTCTGGCTCTCACTTAGAATTGCCAGTGTACGTGCAGCTTTTTTCGCCTGTTGTGCTAACTCTGTAATAATACTCATTCTTTCTCCAGATTTGCTATGTGCTGATCAGAAATAATTGGCCCCGTTTTTTCCTCAAACTCGTGGGCAAATTCATCACTTTCCTGATTCGCAATAAAATTCAGTAAACAGCTACTGTAGTTCGACTTGGCTTTCACCAATTTGGTGCCGTCTTCTTTACGTACCAATATGGTGTCGCCTACCGAGAACTCACCCTTCACGTCTATAATTTCGCTACTTGTTAGTTGCTCAGCATCGGTATGTAAAGAGTCGTCGAAGTCTCCTTCTACTATCACCTCACCTTGCGCATTTGACGTATGGCGCATCCAATGCACATTCTCTTGCATTGGCTTAGCGTGAGGTTTGAAATGCGTGCCTGGGTTTTCACCTGCTAGCAGCATATTAAACGACAGCTCAGTAAAACCGTTAATAATATATGTATCTATACCATGCGAAACGGCTTTCTCGGCCGCTTCAATTTTCGTGCGCATACCGCCGGTGCCAACACCGCCTTTAACCGCACCACCAGCCATGTCATAAACGCTTTGATCGATGGTATCAACCGATTTAAGCAGTTTTGCGTCCTCGTGCTCATGTGGGTTTTTGTCGTACAACCCATCAATATCTGAGCAAATAATAAGTGCATCAGCTTCAGCCGCTGACGCCACCATGGCCGATAAATTATCGTTGTCACCAACCTTCAATTTGTCGGTAGTTACAGTATCGTTTTCGTTCACGATAGGAAGAATGTTGTTATCTAACAAACTGAATATGGTTTCACGAATACTTACGTAACGTTCTCTGTCTCTCAAATCAGCATGGGTAAGTAGCATCTGAGCAGACGGAAAATCAAATAGTCTGTCCCACGTGGCAATCATCTCGGTTTGACCCGCTGCTGCCATGGCTTTTTTAACCGCAATATCTGATTTTTCTTGATCTGGAAACAGGTGCGCACCCGCCGCAACAGAACCCGAAGACACAAGCACCACTTGTGTACCGTTAGCTCTACAACGGACGATAAATTGTGCGATGCTCAGTAAGTAGTGGCTGCTACAACCTCGCTGGTTGGGCGATATTAGTGCACTACCTACTTTGATGACTACGCGTTTCCAATTAGGATGACTCATAATAAACTTTTTAACCTTAAGATTGTTGATTCGCTAATTCTTCACTGGCTTGCACAAACGTTTCTTGAACGTTTGACGAGGGGTTTTCGCTTAAGCGACTTACCACGTATAGCGTTAACGTACTTACTACAAACCCTGGAATAATTTCATAAATAACGCTGCTTAACGTTTTACCGTCAGCTAAAACGGGCGCATAAATCCAAAACAGTACAGTTACCGCACCACTTATCATACCCGCCATCGCCGCTTTCGCCGTCAGGTCCTTTTTATACAGACAAAACAGGACTAGCGGTCCAAATGCGGCGCCAAAACCAGCCCAAGCGTTACTTACTAAAGATAAAATTGTATTCGACGCATCCATGGCCAATAGCAATGCAACCACAGCCACACCTGCTACACCATATCGCCCAATTGTTACCGTTTGCTTTTCGCTTAACGATTTTTCAGGCGACTTCTTATTTACCAGTACACGGTAAATATCTTCTGTTAACGAACTTGCGCTAACTAATAACTGCGACGAAATTGTACTCATGATGGCGGCTAAGATTGCTGCCATTAGAAATCCACTTATTAGTGGATGAAAAAGCAATTGTGAGAAGATAATAAATATAGTCTCTGGGTCGTCAACTGCAAGGCCGAATTGGTTAGCATAAGCAATGCCGACAAAGCCTGTTGCTAATGCACCAATAATTGTCACTATCATCCATGACATACCAATGTTCCGCGCGGTACTGATTGACTTAACAGAACGAATTGCCATAAATCGTACGATAATGTGAGGCTGTCCGAAATAACCTAAGCCCCAACCTAAACTTGACAGCAAACCCACTATCGTTAGCGTCTCTAGCGATTCTGAGAAATTCGGTACAGATTGATAAGCGGCGCTTGTCATTTGCGATACGCTATCAAACTCGGTAAAAGCAACAATTGGCACTAAAACCAACGCCACGAACATGATACAACCTTGCACAAAGTCTGTGAGACTCACTGCTAAAAAGCCACCTAGTAGTGTATAGGACACCACCACGCCTAGTGTGATGAACAAGCCCAATTGGTAATCTACTGAAAATGCGCTTTCAAACAGCTTACCGCCTGCCACTAACCCTGCAGATGTATAAAGCGTAAAGAACAGCACGATGATTACCGCCGAAACGATTCGTAAGCTTGAATTCGGCTTATTGAATCGCTTGGCAAAGAATTCAGGCACAGTAAGTGAATCGTTAGCTACTTCGGTGTATACACGAAGTTTAGGTGCTACTAGTAAATAGTTAGCTAACGCACCAGCAACTAAACCAATCGCAATGTACACCGCGTCAAAACCGGTTAAATACATAGCGCCGGGAAGACCCATTAACATCCAGCCTGACATGTCGGATGCGCCTGCGGATAGTGCAGTAACTTGAGGGCTTACTTGTCGTCCCCCCAATATGTAACCAGAAATATCACTGGTAGATTGTCGGTAAGCAAACAATCCTATCCCCAACATCGCTATAAAGTAAACGGCTAGTGATAGGTAACTTTCCATTGGCATAACGTTAGTTATTTCCTCTATTGCTCTTCGAAAACTCGTACATGATAACGTCGTTTAACCTTTGCTAATTCAACTTCAAATGCAAATAATTAAATCGAACAATAATCATTAGAGTTCTAACAATATAAGGATTTGGTAGAAATTTTCAAGTTTAAATTTTAATCAACTTTATTTAAGCAGCATTGATGCTCAAATTAACACCAACCATGTTTCACGACACTTTAGTTAAAAATCATTCTATAATATCTCTATTATTCATAATGTTATAAAAAACTATTCAACCATGAAACAATTTAACTTGGTGTCTAAAGCACATAAAACACACAACTTTACTATCAGCTAAAACATTTTCATTAAAAATGCTTTGTTACGCGCACTCAGCCGAAATAACATCCAAAAGAAGCTTTTCTACAGGCAATAATTGGGTCAACTGCGTGCAATCTTCGTGGTTTAGTGAACGCACTTTTTCTACAAGCGCTTCGCATGCTTTCTTATTGTTTTGAACGGTAAATAGTTTTGGATGAATATAATATTTTCGGCATACTGTGGGAGTATTTCCAAGTTCTGCGGCGACAACCTTGCTTAAGGTACTTTCCCATTTTTTGGTTCTGGAATTATTAACTTGGTCGTACACGCAAGGAAGGTTGGATAACGCGAAACGGCTAGAAGCCCAAGTTCTAAAATCTTTGCAACTGAACTGCTCGCTTAACTCTTCTTGAATAAACGCATTCACGTCTTCACTGGTTACGTCGTGCCAATGCTTATTGTTATCCTGATAGCGGAAAAGGCAATAACCTTGCTGCTGAGCGCAATCGCAAATCAGTGAGGCAAGTTCAGGATCATTAACCTTTAAGGTTCTTGGCTTACCATGCTTTCCTATGTACGCAAGTTCAACACTATCCTCACACTGTAATTGCACGTGTTTACGCCGCAGGGTCGTTAACCCGTACGTTTCATTTTCTTTGCTATATTGGGCGTTACCTACCCTCGCACCTGTGTAATCTAGAAGAAGACATACGAGAGCACATGCTCGTTCTTGCGTCCACGTTGGCTGCGAAATTAGAGATAGGCAGTGTTCACGAAATTCAGAAAGGGCGTTGCCGAATGCAAGCAGTCGCTCAAATTTCTCAACTTGCTGCTGTTCGTGCCATTTGTCATGGTAAATGTATTGTTTGCGCCCTTTATCATCGAAGCCAACAGCCTGTATACTTGCTTTACTATCACGGCTTATAAAAGTATTTTTCCAATTTGGAGGAATAACAAGCTTCTTAATGCGTTTGATCACTCGTTCTCCCGTTACCTTCTTGCCGCTACCATAACGATAGTAAAACCGTTTTTGCCCGCAAGGGATGCGTCTAATTGTGAGGTGGCTATCGTCTGAATACACATTACAATAGCCTTTAGTCCTTTTCATTTTTACTTACTCCTTTCCCCTACTTGCCCCAAACAATAACAACTGAATAGCTGTAAGAGCACGTGTTAAGGGCGGCTTTGCTTCAATACTGACATACCGTTGTGTTATTTTTGGGGGAAAGGTCAGTTTCCCTCGAACTACAGCGCTTATCTATAAGTAGAATTTACAGCTGAAATAAGGTAATTGATCACTTGCCTTTGAACCTTTTGCCGAGTTTATTTATCTACCTACAGCGGCTTTTAATCTACGCTGTAACAATTTTTCACAACCCGTGTAAAAAAATCGCAGTATCAACTCTCATCTTCCCCCTTAAAACAGGAAGAGGCACCGTCGTTACCAGTATTTGTCATCGATAGCCTGCCCTTTTATTAACTAAATCATATGTAATGAACGTGAAATACCGCTATTTTACAGTTAGTTAGGAAATCTCACCTTGCAAATTAAACTAAAGTATTAGCACCACTCATACTCCAGCGGAATACAAATTGAATAGTTAGTTATAAATAGTAATTAGCTGCAGACATTTGGAAGAGACATCTGCAAAAAGTTGCTTGCGAGGTTTCCGTAAAACCTACTACCGGCAAGTAACTCTTGAACTAATTAAGTGGATTTAATTAGCAAGTCCAAGAAAGAAGTCGAGGATTTAAATATGAGTATTCAAAATTCGAACAAGGTTGATTCAGAAAGCGCTAAAAGTAGCAAGCATGAGAACTTAAGGGCTAATGTCGTATCTAACGATGAGCTACAAGTTGCTGCCGTATTTAGTTCAAAGCAAAAGGTGCGTGAAGTACTAGAAATTGTGCAAGACAAAACATCGGTTGAAACGTCTCAAATAGAGATCATTGAAGCGGGTGACCCTAAGTTGAGTGAAAAGCTAGAGCGAAACAGCGAATCAATAGGTAAGAGCATGTGGTCTTCACATCTTCTTCTTGGGTCTCTTGGTCTTGTAGCAGGCTTGATTGCCGCTTTTCTGCTAACACAATTTGGCCCCGCGCTTACGCAGCAAAACCCATTATTTACTTACATCGCATTAATCAGTCCTGGACTTTTCATTGGGTTGTTCATAGCTGGGCTGATAGGATTGCGCCCAGATAGAAATGAAGTGATACAAACAGTACGGCACGCGGTTCGCTACGGTAAAGTGGCATTAGTGATAAATCTTAAGAAGTCGCAATCATCCTCTACGGTATCGCAAGTGCTGAAACAGCATTCCGATAGCGTGGTAGAATCAATCCGATAGAGAAATTAATTACATGTTATGCAACCATGGTTACCGACAGGATGTGTTAAGATAAAAACTATCGATAGAACACGCCGCTTCAAAACTATCTAAGGGCAATGTACCGAATGTCGCGTATGTTGTCCTTTTACATTGGGCCCTTTTTCATCGGGCCTGTGTCATTTGTAAAGTGGCGATATTAAAGAAAGACTGGGCACCTACTGTATGGATTTGATATTTTTTGATTTAGATGGGACCTTATTAAATAAGTCTTCGGAGATTTCTTCTTTCACAAGGGAGACCCTCGGCTTACTGAGTGAAAAGGATATTGCCTTTACGGTAGCCACAGGGCGCACCATGCATTCAGCGCAGTTCGTACTGCAGGGTCAATCGTTTGTTCTACCTCACATCTATAATAATGGCGTAGCTATATGGGACCCAACTGGAAATGCGCTAACGCTGGAAAACCTACTCGCCCCTAGTGAAGTCAACCTTATTATTGAGCATGCCGTTAAGAACAATATTACGCCTTTCATTAACACGGTTAATATGGATAGCCCTAACCACGAACACGTGATTTATCATTCAGCGCCGAAGCACCAAGTGGAATTCGATTTAATCGAAAAATACTTTTCGCGAACGAAAGCCCGGCTTGCCTCCATCGAGACCTTACCAGCTGATGCTCACATTACGAATATCAGTATGATTGGTGACGCTGCGCTGGTTTACGATATGTACAAGCAACTAAACCTGCATGAAGAATTAATTGCATATTCTGGCCCCGCCATTGAAGGCGATGAATACCGTTGGATGGACGTTCACCATAACCTTGCCAACAAAGGCAGCGCAGTGGAGTTATTACGCAGTCAATTGGATGCGAGCAATGTTATTGTTTTTGGAGATAGTGATAACGACTTAAGCATGTTTAAACTTGCTGACGAAGCTTATGCGCCTTCAAACGCCAAACCTTATATCAAAGACGCCGCCACTTCTGTGATAGGGCATCACGATGAAGATGGAATCGCTCGCTTTTTAAGAGAGCGATTCTCACTTTAACCGGTAGGAGAGCTTAGGTTACTAAAATTGATGGTGGCCTAAAATATGTTCACTTATTCAAGGGCTACCATTCAATAGGTTTTCTGTCTTTTAGGAATTGACCGTGAGGGCCACCCTCTTCGTGAGTAGCAAGCCAAATTGCGGTATCTGCACCTTCTTCAGGTGTTTTGGACGCATCGCTGCCTCCCATTCGGGTATGTACCCAACCTGGGGTCATACTGTTAACAGTAACATCAATCTTTTTGCCGTCAGAAGCTTTATCTACTTCAGTTGCCATTTTAACGGTCAGCGCGTTAACGGCGGCTTTCGATAAAGCCTAACATAAGGGCCCTTTTAGACCTTCGGCAAAGCTACCGTAACTAGAACTTACGTTAATAATGCGTCCAAAGCCTCGTTCAATCATTTGCGGCAAGGTTTGTTGAATAAGCGTGAGGGGTGCGCTCAGGTTAACTTGCATAGATTTCGCCAAACTTTCAGAGTTCGCCTCTTTCCAATCGGTATCATCCAGTATGCCCGCGTTATTTATCAGGATGTCGATAGGGCCATAAACGGCTTCTGCACGCACAAACGCGTCTACAATGGCTGTTTCATTATCAAGAGGCAATTCAATAACATGTATATCCCCGCCCACTATCTCTTCTTTCGCTTCAAGACCTGACGCTTCATCTCGACATCCCATCAATACTTTGTAGCCTTTAGACACCATTCCTTTCACTATTTCCAGGCCGATACCTCTATTGCCACCAGTTACTAATACGTTTTTTGTCATGCCAATACACTCCTTGCATTTACGCTTGGGCTTGTTTTGCCTCAAAACGATTGGATAAATAAAAACACAGCGGGAAAATTACGCTCCACACTAAAGCGATGAAAATATAAGAAAGCATCACGCTGGCCCCTAATTCAACCGCACCAAACTCAGCGCCAGCAATATAGCTGAGGGGCGCAAAAACAGCCCCTACAACCGCTGCAATCATCATTCGGCCATTAAAAGCAGTTAAACTGTGATAAACAGTACCTGCAAATGCGGCCCAGAGAAGGCTAAGCCATATGGGAATTGGCCAAAAGCTCACCAACACTTCTGTTTGGTTAAAAATGAATAGACCACTTAACGTGAGTAAAGCATCGACCACAGTGCCGAGCAGAAAAACTGCACTCATAAGTTTAATGTCTTCGACTCGTTTGGGGGAAAATACAATCCAAATCAAAAGTAACCCCAAAACTGGAAGCACGGCGCTATTTTGAAACAGTATGACTAGCCACCATATAGCTTGAAACCACGCGAAATTGGCCACTTTGAGTACGACAGTTTTATTCATTACAAACGCTCATATTTTCTATACAAAAATATACGCTTACTGCGTAATGATAGTTCAAATCAAAAATCTCAAAAGTAAACGAAATCAAACGGGTGTAAGTATAAACGCATATGCTATTTGCTTTTTCTAATTACAAAGGATGTGTTAGTCGTGAAAATGGTGAAGTACTACATACTTGGAGCATTGTTGGCATTAGTGCTAACGGTAACTGTACCTGTGCTATTGCTAAAAATTGCATTCGGATGGATAGCCTTTTCGCTAATTGCGGTAAGCAGTGCCTATTTGCTTAATTATCCAAGCTTATTTCGTAAACGCGAAGATGGCTCAATTCCCTTCTATGTTCGTTGGATCTTTGTTCCATTTCTTCTGGGCACAGGGCTTTACAACGAATATGCTCGCAGAACAGACAAAGTTCCTCCACTTCAAAAAATTGAGCCCCACCTTTTTCTTGCTTGTCGTATGTCTGGTCAGCACGTTGACCTACTAAACGAAAACAATATCGATGCCATCCTTGATGTAACTGCAGAGTTTGACGGTCTGGATTGGACGGCTTATCAGGAAGATTACAGATACTTAAACGTGCCCGTCCTTGACCATACCAGCCCCACCTCAGAGCAACTTGTTCTTGCGATTAACTGGCTTAATCAGCAAATATCCGATAACAAAAATGTCGTTGTGCATTGTGCACTTGGCCGAGGCCGTTCGGTGCTAGTGGTGGCAGCTTATCTTTTGGCAAAGAATCCAAACTTAAGTGTTGATGATGCCTTACGTCAGATTAATCAAATACGCCAAACCGCAAGGCTCAATAAGCGTCAGTTAGCGTCGTTACAAAAAGTGAGAAATGGCGGACTATTGTCTTTACGAAAAAACCTTACGTTAATCGTTAACCCAGTAGCGGGCGGCGGTAAATGGAAGCAGTATCGCGACGAAGTGCTTTCCAGGCTAAATGAAAAGTTTAAAGTGACGGTAAAAGAAACCACACCGGAAATAGACGGCAGAGCATTAGCGCAACAGGCCAAGGATGAAAAGGCGGATATTGTTATTGCCTGTGGCGGTGATGGCACGTTGACCGAAGTAGCGTCAGCGTTAATTAATACCGACATCACAATGGGAATTATCCCTTTTGGAACTGCAAATGCGCTCAGTCAAGTACTGCACGGATATATAAGTAAAGTTATGCCTATAAGCACTGCGTGCGACATTATTATTAAAGGCGACACTTTAAAGATTGATACCGCAACGTGTAACGATAAAGTCATGTTGTTGGTAGCAGCCGTCGGGTTTGAAGAACAAATGATTTCTTCCGCTGACAGAGAAGAAAAGAACATAGGCGGGCAGTTCGCCTATTTAAAAGGACTGTGGAATGCTATTTCCAATAATGAAAATATGTCATTTGAAGTAGCAAAAGATGGCAAACCCGCAGAGACGTTAGATACACCTAGCTTTGTAATTGCCAACGCAGCACCTATGACAACGGCTTTGGCACAAGGCGCAGAGCAGCCGGATATTACCGACGGAAAGCTAGACCTTACTTGGTTATTGCCGCAGCCAAGCTCTGACAGACAATTTGCATCATTAGCGGAACTCGTTTTAAGCCCAGCCGAATCAAAAAAACAATCAGACTCCATACGCCATGAACGCGCATCACAAATAACATTGTCTTTCGATAAGCCTACTGCCTATGCAGTAGATGGTGAAATCTATGAGGGCGAAAAAATTGTTTTAAAAACCGTCCCTAGAAGCCTCACCGTACTCGCCAACTTTGAAGATAAGGATTAATTGGTAGATGGCTCAAAAAAGTAATTTTGAAGAAATTTTTAGTTTCCTTCACGGTAAGTTTTCTAACGAAACAGAGTACCTTCAAGCGGTACATGAAGTACTTGAAGACATTGTTCCTGTTTACAATGCAAATGAACAATACAAAGCACTTGATATAGTCAGGCGTATCAGTATGCCTGAGCGGGTTATTTATTTCACAGTTTCTTGGATGAATAGCGAGGGAAGAATTGAAATTAACCAAGGCTGGCGTGTACAGCATAATTCAGCAATGGGCCCTTATAAAGGCGGACTGCGTTTTCACCCTACCGTTAATTTATCGGTGCTGAAGTTTTTAGCCTTCGAGCAATGCTTCAAAAATGCACTTACGGGCCTTCCCATGGGTGGAGGTAAAGGCGGTTCAGACTTTAATCCTAAAGGCCGAACAGACCGAGACATTATGCTATTTTGCCAAGCTTTCATGCGCGAACTCCAGCGACACATAGGTGCCAATACTGACGTACCGGCTGGTGATATTAACGTAGGTGCCCGCGAAATAGGCTACCTCTATGGTGAGTACCGCCGGTTAAATAATAAATTTGAAGGTGTATTAACAGGTAAAGGCTTAGAATTTGGCGGCAGTTATGTACGCACGGAAGCTACAGGTTTTGGTTTAATCTACTTTTTGGAAGCGGTATGTAAGCACCGAGGTTCAAAAATAGAAGGCCAAACCATTGTAGTATCTGGCGCGGGTAATGTAGCACTCCACGCTGCACTAAAGGCGGTAGAGAAAGGTGGAAAGGTCATTTCCCTTTCTAATAGCCGAGGGCTTTTACTTAATGAAGATGGATTAACTGATACTGCGCTGAAATGGGCAATAGATAACCACGCAAACCGCAACAATATTCTTGCAGACATGGCTGACGAAGACATGGGTAAGTGGTTACCTGATAAAAAACCATGGCACTTGAAATGTGATATCGCCCTGCCCTGCGCAACTCAGAACGAACTGCTTGAGGAAGATGCGAATACATTACTAGATAGTGGTTGCCAAATGGTATTAGAGGGCGCGAACATGCCATGTACAAACGAGGCTCAGGCTCGCTTCTTAGACGTTAAAATTGTTTATGTGCCAGGTAAAGCATCTAACGCTGGCGGTGTGGCTTTATCGGGCTTAGAGATGAGCCAAAATGCGATGTTCAATCAACGGGACGCGAGTACGCTAGATGAACAATTATATTCTATTATGGAGAGTATTCATCAACGCTGTTTAGATGAAGGAAAGGCTAACGACGGTGATACCAAGTACGTTAATTATTTGAAGGGCGCCAACATTGCAGCGTTCAGGCGACTTGCTGATGCTATGGTTGCTCAAGGCGTATAACCGCCGCCACTTATCCAATATGACGATAATTTCACGGTAAAGCGCCGTGAATTTATCGGCAACCTCAGTGTAAATTTTGCTCTCCAACTCTGACAAAATTATTCTCTTTTGTATCGATAAGACTAATAAAAAACAATAAATTCATAAAGTTACTTACATAAGTTTTATGGAATAGAAATCGCATATTTAAAAGTGTCATTCACTTTTAAATATGCAAAAGGAACTTCCCATGAAAATTTTTGAAGCACTACGTCAAGACCATGAAAAACAACGTTTACTATTGAAGATCTTAGCTGAAACCAGCGGTAATACTGCGGCACGTCGTGAATACTTTGAAGAGTTAAAAACACAGCTTGAAAGTCATGCTATAGCAGAAGAGCGCCATTTTTATACTCACTTATTACAAAAAGATTCGACAGTAGATTTAACGCGCCACGGTATCGCAGAGCATCATGAAATTGACGAGCTACTACGAAAACTAGATGAGACCGACATGAGTTCCCCTGCTTGGTTACGTCACTTAAAGAACCTACAAGAAAAAGTAGAACACCACCTCGCCGATGAAGAACAAGAGTTTTTCCAGGTTGCAGGCAATGTTTTAAATGAACATCAGAAAACTAAACTTGCCGATGAATATAAAAAAGAAATGAAACAAGAACTAGACGAGGAAAAAATTACGGCTTAGTTAGGAAGAAATTTAGCGCATTTTCTCGCTTCACTTCTTGTTAGCGTTACATTAAAAAGCCAGCTTAAAAAGCTGGCTTTTGTTTGTTTTCATTACTGCTTTACAACACTAAATATCACGCTACTCGCAATACAACGTTACTCGTATTACAAAGTAACTCGCGCAGTATAGCAAGTGACATCAACTACTTTTTGGCAATAATATAAATTGCGTGGATAACACCTGGAAAATAACCAAGAATAGTTAGCAGAATATTAATCCAAAAGTGAGCACCTAGACCAACTTGTAAAAATACGCCTAGTGGTGGAAGTAGAATTGATAAAAGTATACGAATGATGTCCATAATAAATTCCTTGTTTTTGAAGTAATTTCACAACTCAGTAGGCAAAATACTCACACATGGTGAAAAATTTAGGCCTGTAGAGCGTTTTTACACGTCTCGTTGTTATTTTTTGCATTAACAATGCCAAGTCGCATTAATAACGCCAAGTCACATGAACGATGCCAAGTGGCAAAAGCAACGACAAACTACCTTGCCATATTTACCTGCCCAACAACAAAGCATTGTGTATACTTAGAAAATAAACTTTTCCTTATAAAAAGGCTATTCACCGAAAGGCGTATTTTGAAGCCAATCTTCAAGGTCTGAACGATTGAGCGGGCGGCTAATGTAATAACCTTGGACGATATCGCACCCCCACTCTTTCAAAATATCAAGGGAAGCTAAGTCTTCTACACCCTCGGCAACCACTTTCAAATTAAAGACATTGGCCAAACTAAGCACAGTATGAACAATTTGTTGATCATTCTCGTCGCTAGCCAAAGAAAGAATAAAGCTTTTATCTATTTTAATCGTTTTAACGGGTAGGTTCTTTAGGTAGGCCAGTGACGAATAACCAGTACCAAAATCATCGATAGCGAAGTGAAAACCTCTCGCAGTTAATTCGTTAAGGTTTTCAATCGCAAGTGATGCATCAGCAACTAAATCGCTTTCGGTTATTTCAAGCTCTAAAGATTCTGGTGATAACCCTTCTTTCGTAAGCAGAGCCACTAGCTTGCTTAGTAACACTTTATTTTGAATGTCTTGGGTCGACAGGTTCATGGCAACGGTAAACCGATAACCCTTCGACCTAAAGTAAGATAAGTCAGTAATGGTTTGCTGCATCACCCAGGTTGTTACTTGCTCTATCAACCCTGCTTGCTCGGCAATGGTAATGAATTCATCTGGCGGCACAAAACCAAGCGCGCTATTGTTCCAGCGGATCAACGCCTCCATGCTGCAAACTTTCATCGTTTGCAAGTCAACCTTGGGCTGGTAAACCATAGACAATTCGTCTTGCTGGCTCACAAGCGCCCTCTTCAATTCCGTTGTGATGGCGAGTCTGCGATTATATCTATCTTCTAAATCTGTGCGATACCGCACACACCAGCTATCACTATGAATAGCCTCATCGGTCACTATGTTCATCTTTCTAAATAGTTCTTCAGAAGATGAGGCATCTTGAGGGCACTCGATTATTGCCATAGCGACTTTTACGGGAATGGCAATCAAGTTACTCTCGACAGGCTGTTCCAGAATGTGTTTAAGCGTTTCTAGCTGATCGTCGTTTAACGATTCGTGTGAAATATACAGTATCTCGCCGCCGGCAAGGCGTGCAGACGTGCCCGGCCAGCGCTGCAAACGTTCAGCGAGAGCCTTTAACGTGTTATCACCATTTGAGTAACCGTATAAGTCATTTATGGTTCTAAACCCGATAACTGTTATAGCCACAACCTGAACGGCTCTTCCATAGTCAAGTTCAGACTGAAAATAGCCTTCAACATAATTACGATTAAAAAGACCGGTTAATACATCGTGTTCAGCCTGGTAGCGAATGTGCTTTTCACGACTTTTAATACTTGCTTGCATGCTGTCTACGGCAACTGCAAGCTCTGTAATTTCTTTTAGTTTAGATGGTGCTTCAAGGGTTGAACCATACTTACCCGATGCTACTTTATTTACGGCTTTTACTAGCTTAGAGACAGAGTCGCTCACATTCCTTGCTAGAAAAAGGGAAAGCCCCAGCGCTACTAGAATTGCCAGTAGACAGAATGCCAATATGGTTAATTGAATACGCGTAAAGGCGTTGAAATAAGACGTTGTATCGACAGCTAATGTGATAGCAACCGGTAAATTTTGTTCTACGCCTATGCTTACCTGACGCGCCAAGTAAGTTAATTCGTTTTTAAAGGTTACATCCACCCAAGACGGGTCTTGTTCTGATGCAATTATTTGTAGCGCTTCACCTTTGGCTAGTGTTGCTTTTATAACCTCATTTGAATCTACGTCAGAGATAATTATCTCTGCATCAACAAGTTGCTTCAGCTGTTCAAGTAACTCATCGTCGAATTCGACGCCTATTAGCATGTAATATCTGAGTGTAGGGATTTCTACCTTGATAAGGTTCAACTGGATTAAGTTGTTATTTACAACAAAAAAGCCGCTGTCTCGGCCTTTTGCAACAAGCGATAAACTGCTCTCTATATCCTGACCAACATTGAATAAGTCAGTGTGGGTTGCAACAACCTTATGGTCTAAGCTCACTAACGCGATAATTTGAGTATTAAGGCGATCTGCATAACTCGTAAATGCAGCTTCAATAGAGGGGATATTCTCGGTTCCAACAGCGCGCCTGAAATCAAAGGAACGCGCCAGGACTTTAGATACACTTTTGATAACGGCTTGCCTGTCGGCAACAACTTTATCGAAAACTTTTTCAGCCAATAGAATATCGTGATCAATATTCTGAACAACGAGAGTGTTTGCGGAGCGCCAAACAGCGCCAATAATCAGAAGTGATGCTATTACAATCCCTATTAATAAGGTTTGAAATAAAGTCTGGCTTAGTGTCTTTTGCACTATAGTGCCCCGTGAAGATTGTTGTAATTTTAAAGCAGTCGAAATAGGTATCGAAGTTAAGAATAGCTGATTAACAATAATAGGGACAGGTATAACACCCTGTAAATTTTAGATTTTAACGCTTTGTTACAAATGCCTTGCTCTCGAAATGTATTTGCTAAAGCTACGCTACTACAGTAAAAAATCGAGAAAAAGCAAAAAGCCAGCATAACGCTGGCTTTTATTACTATTTGGTGCGGAAAGCGGGACTTGAACCCGCACGAGCTATGCTCACCACCCCCTCAAGATGGCGTGTCTACCAATTCCACCACTTCCGCGAAATTTTTATATGTTTAGTTTGAACCTTCAGAGCCATCAGCTACAGGCACATCAGATGCCTTAACATCACTAGCTGGCACGTCGCTTTGCGCTGCATCTTCAATTACTGGTACATCCTGGTCAGCCGGAAGCTGTACCGGCTCTTCAACAGCTGCTGGAACTTCTAAGTTATTCCATTCATCTTCAGCACTTTCGCGGTTGGCGGTCAATGCACCTAAAGTAAGGCTAATGAAGAAGAACAAACCTGCCAAAATGCCGGTGGTACGCGTCATAAAGTTACCAGAGCCAGACGAGCCAAAAACTGTGTTTGAACCACCTGAGCCAAATGAAGCGCCCATATCTGCACCTTTACCCTGTTGAATTAAAACAAATCCAATAAGCAAAAGTGCAACAATTAGGTATGCTACTAATAGCACTTCGTAAATCATAAATACCTCGTCAGTTTGCCGCTTGGCAAATTGAAATAAAATCTTCAGCCTTTAAACTGGCCCCGCCAATCAAACCGCCATCTACGTCTTTTTGCGCAAATAAGGTGCTGGCATTATCTGGCTTAACACTTCCGCCGTATAAAATACGAAGGCCTTGTGCCAGCTCTGTGTCTACTTTATTAAAGTAGCCACGAATAAATTCGTGAACGTCTTGTGCTTGTTCTGGGCTGGCCGTTTTACCTGTACCTATTGCCCAAATTGGCTCGTAAGCTATAACTGTTTTGCGTAGTTCATCAACAGACATTGCATTAACAAGGGCGTCTAGCTGTTCACCGACAAATGACTCTACGTTGTCAGCTTCTCTCACTTCAAGGGGTTCACCCACACAAATGATAGGAACTATGCCAGATGCGACACACTGTTTAGCTTTTAGCGCTACAAGTTCGCTTGACTCACCCTGGTCTTCGCGTCTTTCAGAGTGCCCAACGATTGCATATTCGCAACCCGCTTCTTTAAGCATTTGGACTGATAACTCACCAGTATGTGCGCCATTTTCTAAATGACTTACGTTTTGAGTACCGATAGCAAATGAACGTGTTTCAAATGCGTGTAAAAGTAGTGAAGGAGCACAAATCACGATTTCCGATTCAGCTTTTACATCAGCAAGTTTCTGATTAAATTCAGCAACTAGTGCTAAATTCCCATTCATTTTCCAATTGCCAGCCACGAATGGCTTTCTTACATTTTCACTCACAACGCAGACCTTAGCCCTGTCTTTAAAGCGGGCGTGATATTAACTATTTAATTGAAAAGATACAAGCACAAAAAGCAAAATTTCCTGCTACGCCAACTAATTGGCGAGATTACGAACAGTTTCTGCAATATGCTCAGCCCATTTATGAGATTGTGCATCGTCGTTCGACTCTACCATCACACGAATTAGTGGTTCAGTACCACTTTTACGCAGTAAAACCCTACCCGTTTTACCCAATGCTGACTCTGCTTCTTTCTTAGCGTTTTGTACGTCTTGGTGTGAAAGATAATCCACTTCTTGGTTGGCGTAACGCACGTTGACCAATGTTTGCGGGTACATGTCAAAACCACTGGCTAAGTCGTGTAGATCCATATGAGAGCGCAACATAGCGGCAAGTACTTGAAGCCCAGCGACAATACCATCACCAGTCGAACTCATATTAAGGTTAAGAACATGACCTGAATTTTCACCGCCAATAGACCAGCCTTTCTGCTGCAGCAGTTCCATTACGTATCTATCACCTACGTTACTTCGTACAAATGGAACGCCCAACTTTGAAAGTGCGTTTTCAAGTCCAAGGTTACTCATCAATGTGCCCACTACACCACCCTGCATCTTGCCATTTTTAAGCGCATCTCGGGCAATAATGTAAACAATTTGGTCTCCGTCTAAAACGTTGCCAAGATGGTCTACCATCATAATGCGATCGCCATCGCCATCTAGCGCAAAGCCAAGGTCAGCGCCGGTCTCTTTAACCTTTTCTACAATCGCATTCATTGAAGTTGCGCCAACACCGTCGTTGATGTTTAGGCCGTCAGGCGCTGTTCCCAGTTCAATTACTGTTGCGCCTAGCTCGCGAAGAACGTTTGGTGCTATGTGATACGTTGCGCCGTGCGCGCAATCTACCACTATTTTTAGACCCGTTAACGATAGCTCAGAAGGAAATGTGCCCTTACAAAATTCGATGTAACGGCCTGCAGCGTCATTAATTCGTGTAGCCTTACCTAACTTGTCAGACGCTACGCATGTCATTGGACGCTCTAACATGTCTTCAATAGCTAACTCTATGTCGTCATCTAGCTTAAAGCCTTGAGCAGAGAAGAATTTGATGCCGTTATCGTAAAAAGGGTTATGGGAGGCACTGATTACGATACCCGCTTCAGAGCGGAATGTTTTCGTTAGATACGCAATAGCGGGCGTAGGCATAGGCCCTAGCAAGCCTATATTAATGCCTGCAGCCGATAGGCCAGCCTCTAGAGAGGACTCTAGCATGTAGCCAGATATACGAGTGTCTTTACCGATAAGTACTTTATTTGTGCCGCGGCCAGCTAAAACTTTTCCCGCAGCCCATCCTAATTTGGTCACAAACTCTGGGTTGATATTGCTCTCACCCACTTTTCCACGTATACCATCGGTACCGAAATATTTGCGCTGAGTCATTATTCTTCCTTATTTAATCGTATTCAGCATTTTCACGATATTGACAGCGTCCGCTGTTTCTTTAACGTCGTGAACGCGAATAATCTGTGCGCCCATTTGGGCGACAATTGTAGCGAGGCTTACGCTTCCAGCCAAGCGCTCATCTACTTTTCTGTTAAGCAAATTGCCTATCATTGATTTACGTGACATTCCAACCAAGACGGGAAAGCCCAACGACATAATATCAGGCAGATGTTTAACTAGGGCATAGTTATGCTCTAGCGTTTTACCAAATCCGTAGCCTGGGTCGAACAATATCGACTCTTTCGCAATGCCAGCTTGCTCACACACCTTTGCGCGAGCTAATAGAAACTGACTTACTTCCTCAATTAAATCACTATATTCGGGGTTATTTTGCATAGTTCGCGGTTGCCCCTTCATATGCATTAAGCAAACGGGCACTTCAGCTGTCGCGGCGGCTTCTAGTGCGCCGGATTCTTGTAAAGCACGTACATCATTAATTAACCCTGCACCCGCGTTGACTGCTTCACGCATTACTTCTGCTTTACTGGTATCAATAGATATCACAGCATCACTATTTTTTGCGACTGCTTCAATAACAGGTATCGTGCGGTCTAGCTCTTCTTGCAGAGATACATCAGGGGCGCCAGGTCGTGTAGATTCACCGCCAATGTCAATGAAGGTTGCGCCATCATCAAGCATGCGATGCGCATGTTCAACCGCTCGCGTCACATTGGCGTGCTTGCCACCGTCAGAGAAAGAGTCAGGGGTTACATTTAATATGCCCATCACGTGTGACTGTGATAAATCGATGAAGTGCTTTCCAAACTGCATGAACTACTCGCGTTATTATTCTTTAAAAATGAAGCTATAAAACAAACTGATTTTAACCCACGGAAATAGCAATAAGCGTTAGATTAAAATCAACCTGCTCTAACAAAAAACGCCAGCTGAACTGGCGTTTTTTAATTAGTGTAGAGGCTTAGCTTGGTATGTCACCCGGCTTGCCTACAGACGGTTTATCAACACCGTCATTTTTAATTTCACCTTCACGAACCGGCGCACCACCGCTTGGCTTATCGCCACCAGACGGCTTGCTGTCGTCCCAGTCTGCAGGAGGACGAACGTCAGTACGATTCATTAGGTCATCAATTTGCTTAGCATCAATGGTCTCGTACTTCATTAGTGCGTCTTTCATTGAATGTAAGATATCGATGTGGTCTTCAAGGATTTTCTGAGCGCGTTCATAGTTGCGGTCAATCAAAGATTTGATTTCGGCATCAATGGCACGCGCTGTGTCGTCAGACATATTCGTTGCCTTAGACATAGACTTCCCTAGGAACACTTCACCTTCGTCTTCAGCATAAAGCATTGGGCCCATTTTGCTCGACAAGCCCCACTGAGTCACCATCTTACGTGCAATTTCAGTAGCGCGCTCGATGTCATTAGAGGCACCTGTGGTTACTTTGTCGTCGCCGTAAATGATGGCTTCAGCAATACGCCCACCAAACAAGCTAGAAATCATGCTTTCTAAGTGTTGTTTTGAATGACTAACACGGTCTTGCTCAGGCAAGTACATGGTCACACCCAACGCGCGACCGCGTGGAATGATCGATACTTTGTAAACCGGATCGTGCTCTGGCACTAAGCGACCAACAATGGCGTGACCTGCTTCGTGATACGCTGTCATTTCTTTTTCAGGCTCAGACATCACCATAGACTTACGCTCAGAGCCCATCATGATTTTGTCTTTCGCTTTCTCAAACTCTTCCATTGAAACCAAACGTTTGTTACCACGGGCAGCAAACAATGCAGCTTCGTTTACAAGGTTAGCAAGGTCAGCACCTGAGAAACCTGGTGTACCGCGAGCAATAACAGAAGGTTCTACGTTGTCAGCCACTGGTACTTTGCGAATATGAACCTTAAGAATTTGTTCACGACCGCGAATATCTGGCAGACCTACTACAACCTGACGGTCGAAGCGACCAGGGCGAAGTAGCGCAGGGTCAAGAACGTCTGGGCGGTTAGTTGCCGCAATAACGATGATACCTTCGTGGCCTTCAAAGCCATCCATTTCAACAAGCATTTGGTTAAGTGTTTGTTCACGCTCGTCGTGACCACCACCTAAACCTGCACCACGTTGACGACCTACCGCATCAATTTCATCAATGAAGATAATGCAAGGCGCTGCTTTCTTAGCTTGTTCGAACATATCACGAACACGCGATGCACCAACACCCACGAACATCTCTACGAAATCAGAACCAGAGATAGTAAAGAAAGGTACTTTTGCTTCACCCGCTATAGCTTTCGCAAGCAATGTTTTACCTGTACCAGGAGGACCTACCATAAGTACGCCCTTCGGAATTTTACCGCCTAGCTTCTGGAACTTAGACGGGTCACGAAGGAAGTCAACTAATTCAGATACGTCTTCTTTAGCTTCATCACAGCCGGCTACGTCAGCAAACGTCGTCTTTATTTGGTCTTCACCAAGTAGGCGAGCTTTGCTTTTTCCAAAAGACATAGCGCCACGGCCGCCGCCACCTTGCATTTGACGCATGAAGAATATCCATACACCGATAAGCAATAACATGGGGAACCATGAAATGAAAATTGACGTTAGAAGAGACTGTTCTTCCGGTGGTTCACCGTAAACTCTTACGTCGTTTTTAACTAAGTCAGATACCAACTTGTCATCGAAGTAAGGTACGAATGTTTGGAAAGTTTCGCCTGAACGCTTTGTACCGCGAATTTCGCCACTATTGTTGATGCGAACTTCACGAATATTTCCCTGTTCTGCTTCTCTCAAAAACGTTGTGTAGTCAGTTTGCGAACGAGACGATTCACTCGGTGAAAAGCTCTGAAAAACCGACATTAAAACAACGGCGATGACTAACCATAAGATTAAATTTTTTGCCATATCGCTCAATGCTACTAACCTCTATAAACCCGAATTGCTTGTATATCCAACAAGTTGTTTATTGAATAAACGGCACAACTCGCAACGAAAACCGCTTAACCCAAAGCGTACTACACTTTATACCCACAAGCCACCAAATACACCTCACGAGAACGTGATCTGGACGAGTCAGGCTTGCGCGTCTTTATGGTTGTGAAAGATTGTTTAAGTGCGTTCATGAACTCAACAAACCCCTCACCTTGGAACACCTTAATGACAAAAGAACCACCAGGTTTTAAAACTTGGTGACACATATCTAGCGCTAGTTCGCAAAGGTACATAGAGCGAGATTGGTCAACCGAAGCGTTACCCGCAAGGTTCGGTGCCATATCAGACAACACAATATCTACGGTGTTCCCACCGATTCTGTTCAATAGTGCGTCGAGAACAGCGTCCTCTCTGAAATCACCTTGTAAAAAATCTACGCCCACTATCGGGTCCATTGGCAAAATATCGCACGCGATAACTTGACCATTGTCGCCAACAAGCTGTGCAGCTAGCTGAGACCAGCCCCCTGGTGCGGCACCAAGGTCTACAAGTGTCATTCCTGGTTTTATAAGCTTATCTTTTTTCTGGATTTCTTCCAGTTTATAAATAGCTCGCGAGCGCCAACCTTCCTTATTTGCTTTTTGCACATAATGGTCGTTGACGTGTTCTTGTAACCAGCGTTTACTGCTGGCGGAGTGTTTCTTTTTTGTCATTCCAGTACAATGTCATTAGGATTGTAGAGAAGATGGCGTTAGAATACGTTATTTCAAGCATAAACTAACAGATTAATTGTAAGAAATATTACTAGATGAAACTTTCAAATAAACAGAAACAATTCCTTAAAGGTCTTGCACACCCGTTAAAACCTGTTGTGCAGCTAGGTGGAAACGGCCTTACGGAAGGTGTGGTTGCTGAGATCGACAACGCACTAAGCCACCATGAATTAATTAAAGTTAAGGTACCAACCGATGATCGCGAAGAAAAGGCGCTTATCATGGATGCCATTGTACGTGAAACCAACTCAGTTAAGCTTCAGGTAATTGGTCACACGCTAATTATCTACCGTCAAAGCGAAGACTGTAAAATTCAGTTGCCAAAATAGCTGCAAAATAACTGAATAAAAGGTGCCGTTCCCTTTCGGCACCATAGTTTTTCTTCTTACTTCCCGTTAACATCACGTTAATAATAGTGAACAATTAGGGTTTAAGGGAAAACTATGACGCTAAATAATCTTACCGCCGTTGTCACTGGCGGTTGTTCAGGACTTGGTCACGCCACTGCTATTGCGCTTCGCGATGCGGGTGCCAACGTCAGCCTTTTCGACCTAAATGATGAACTTGGCGCGCAACGCGTTGAAGAATTAGGTAAGGTCAACACGCTTTTCGCCAAAACCGATGTTCGTGATGAGGCTTCTGTTCAAGCGGCTATCGACGCAACCACTAACAGGTTTGGTGCTATTTCACTGGTAGTCAACTGCGCTGGTATCGCGCCCGCAAAACGTTTACTAGATAAAGAAGGCAACCCTGCTCCACTCGGCGATTTTCAGAAAACTATCGATATTAACTTGGTCGGCAGTTTTAACGTATCTCGTTTGGTGGCTGCAACTATGGCAAAACAGGCGCCTATTAATGAAGAAGGTGAACGCGGTCTTATTGTTAATACTGCTTCAGTTGCAGGCTATGAAGGTCAAATAGGCCAAACTGCCTATGCCGCAAGTAAAGGCGGCATTATTGGTCTAACTCTACCAATGGCGCGAGATTTAGCACCATTAGGCATTCGCGTTAACACCATCGCGCCGGGTGTAATGGGTACGCCAATGCTGCTTGCTATGCCTGAAAAAGTACAAGACGCCCTTTCTGCCAACGTTCAGTTTCCTAAACGACTTGGGCTGCCTGAAGAATTTGCAAAACTGGTTATTCACATGGTAAACAACAGCTATTTAAATGGTGAAACAATCCGCTTAGACGGCGGCCTTCGCATGCCACCGAAGTAGTAGAGAAGTACATTAACGTATTAATCAAAAAAACCGCCTTCGTGAAGCGACTCCCTATAATTGGAATGTCCAACTGATAGGGGTCACTTCATTCGGGGCGTTTTTTTCTTGGAGTCGATATTGGTGCTTGCTACTATCGCTTACAGTTACTCTCCATCTCCACCGTTCACAATAAGGGCGATATTGTATAAACGGTTTACCGCATGGTAGTTGATAGAGTTTTTAGGGTAACGCCCTTTACTGCTAATTTTACCTGCTTCTTGTTCCATCAAAATAGTAAGCGCATCGTCTACCGTCTCAACCGTGTAAATATGAAACAGCCCTTTTTTCACGGCATCGATAACGGTGGCGTCTAATACCAAATTTATTGCATTAGATTTAGGGATAATCACGCCCTGCGTACCGGTTAGGCCGCGGTGCTGACATAAGTCGAAAAAGCCTTCTATCTTTTCGTTCACACCGCCCACCGCTTGCACCTCACCATATTGGTTTATAGAACCTGTAATAGCCAAGGTTTGTAGGCACGGGATTTCAGTAAGCGCTGATATAAGCGCAACGAGCTCTCCAAGGGATGCGCTGTCGCCGTCTATATGACCGTACGACTGTTCTAATGCGATGTTTGCAGATAGTGTTAACGGGAAATGCTGAGCGTATTTATTACCTAAATAGCCATTAAGTAGCATAACCCCTTTAGAGTGTATGGGCTGTCCAAGCTCTACTTCACGCTCAATATCAACTACGCCACTTGCCCCAGCAAACACAGTAGATGTAATGCGTGCAGGTGTACCAAATGCGGTGTCACCAATATCCAATACGGTTAATCCGTTGACTTTTCCGACCGCTTTGCCTTCAGTGGCAATAAGCACGTGCCCTTCTTTAATATCGTTTAAAAGCGTTTGACTAACGCGGCCTGTGCGGCGTTTTTTGGCACTTAATGCTGTCTTTAAATGATCAAGTTCTAGCGTGTCGGCATTCGACTTCTTGCAGAAATAGTAGGCTTCATTAACTAGCTCGATAACTTCAGCAAAATGCGCGGAGAGCTTTTCTTTGTGTTCGGCCATTCTAAGCGAATATTCTACTAGTCTGCACATGGCATTAGCCGTTATACCTTCAAGCCCTAGTGTATTTAGATGCGCGCGCACCTTGCCTACAAAGTCGAAAAGCGCCTGTCTGGTGACGGGGATTTCTAAGTCAAAGTCAACTAATACTCTGAAAAGTTCGTCAAACTCATCATCATAATCTTGCAGGGTGTAATACAGGTCGCGGGAGCCTAGCAAAACGATTTTTACATTTAAGTCGATAGGCTGAGGGTTTAGCGTGATGTTATTCACCATACCCACGTCTTGCTGAGGTAAGTCCATGCGCAAGCGCTGGGACTTAATGGCAAGCTTCAGGGTATCCCACACAAAAGGCTGCTCTATTAACTGGTCAACATCCAATAAAAGGTAACCGCCATTTGCCCTGTGCAGCGCACCTGACTGTATCATTCTGTAATTAGTAAATACGCTACCATGAATGTTGGTGTATTCAATTTTACCGAATAGGTTTTGGTAGGTAGGGTTCGGCTCGTAAATAACAGGTGCCGCATCGTCTAATTTATTTGATACCAATACATTAGGAAGAAACTGCTCTTCTAAAAATATCTTCTTATCGAAATCGTCACTCTTTTCCTCTTTTTGCTCTTCATTATGAATAACTAAGATAGCGTTAACCAAAGCGGTTTTAAGCTGTTTTAGATACTTCATAACACCAAGCTCAGAGGCGTATTTGTGCTCAAACACTTTGATAAGTGGCTTAATCACATGCTCTGCTGTCTTTTTATCAAGCTCGCGCAGCCGCTCTGAGTTTTCGCGTTTCCACGTAGGTAAACTCAACAGACTTTCACTCAGTCTGTTTTCTAAATCATCAATGAGCGTATAAAAGCCTTCTCGCTGCTCGTCTGTGAGCGATGCAAAATCGGTATCCCTTATTGGCTTGCCGTTAACGATAGGTGAAAACGTAATTGAGCCACCCTCTTCATAAAGCGCAACGTCATTAGCTTGTGCGTAACGCTCTACAGCATCGATAGCTGCATCGTACTTTTGTTCAAATTCTCTGGAAATAGATGCACGACGGCGCTGATAACCAGGGTTATCAAATGCAATAGGCAGTGAATCCAAAACATCATCGATAAGCGCAGCCATATCTTTTTGAAATGCCTTACCACCACCTGGCGGGAATTTTAGCGCAACGGGTTGGCGTTCATCGTCGAAGTTGTTGATATAACACCAATCATCGGGTGCACAAAGCTGTGCGACCTGGCGTTCAATGTAGTCTTTTACTAAAGTGAAACGCCCTGTGGCGGGCTCACCCATTACGTAAAGGTTGTAACCTTTGGTGTTAATACCTAAACCAAATGTGAGCGCTTCCCGTGCACGCTCTTGCCCAATAAAAGTCGCGTTTAGCGCTTCATCGTCTTTTAAGGCACTGTTTACCGCTCGGCGATTTATGGTAGGTGATAGCGCGTCTACATTTAACGCATATATATTAGTGTCTACAGACATGCCTGTTCTATTTTCGTTTCTTTACTTAAGTGAAACCCTAATTAACAGCACTGTCAAACGGTTAACTCTAATAAGGCAGCTTTACGTTGTTAATTGCGCAACAAACAACCAGCTTGGCGCCTCAATGTATTGATTAACACATAACGAGCAGACACTAAGGCTTCTGTTCATATTGATACATAAAGAAACAAGGTGTAGCTTTTTAATGGCAGTACGTGCGATACATAGTGAAATTTAGATTAGCAAGCAGCCAACACGAATAATAAAAACCAAAGGTTAGAACAATGACGACAACAACGAAAGCTGGCAAAGCCGTGCTCTTTTCGAGTCTACTGGGAGTTATATTTTCTCCATTTTGCCTCGCTAAGGTAAACTATGCGGATAACTCGGGCTTTTCCATTACTAACGAAAGTGAAAGTGCGGCCCCTATCGAAGCAGTGTATTCTCACTTTATTCAACACGTGGATAAGTGGTGGCCGAAAGATCACACTTGGTGGAAGGGCACGCTTAGCATTGATGAACAAGCCGGTGGTTGTTTTTGCGAAATTACACAAACAGCGAGCGCGGCACACATGCAAATAAGCTATGTTGAGCCTAACAAAAAAGTGGTAATGACCGGCGGTTTAGGCCCCCTTCAAGAAATGGGCGTATCAGGTGCGCTTACATGGGAATTCAGTACCTTAGAAGAAAACACCTCATCGAATGACGATACAAAGCGCGAACATTCAACAAAAACAAAAGTTACCCTTAACTACCACGCCTCTGGCAACATTCACTTCAACGGACAAAGAGCATCTAACGAGGACGCTGCCAATTTGGTTAAAGTTGTCGATAAAGTGCAGGCGCAGCAGTTAAATGCATTAACTGCCTTTAGCAATAAACAATTTAACGAAGTGGAAAAAGACAATGCTAAACGATAATAGAAATCGACCAGAAATAGGTCGCTATGTGAATTTTACGCGAGAGTTTAAGCAAATCATTTTCATTAACGAGCCTAAACTACAGCATTAATGCTCACTTTTCATGCAAGCAGAAATAAATATTGCCTAGTTCAGTGTTAAGCTATTGAGGCATGGCTTAGCGCTGGGTTATTCTATTGGGCTATATGTATGTAAAGTGGGAAAATCCCACGTGCGGTTATATGGCAATAATGTAAAAAGCAGTTATAGATGCTCTTTCAACTCATTCGCCTTATGCCGCCCTATAAACGTTTTAACTTTTAATGCGGAAGCCTAAGTTTCATGGCCGATAATCAGTACAATCCGAAAGACATTGAACAACGCGTTCAGCAATACTGGGAAGATAATCAATCTTTTAAAGCAAACGACGATGTAGACAAAGAAAAATTCTACTGCCTGTCGATGTTTCCATATCCTAGTGGCCGACTTCACATGGGTCACGTGCGCAACTACACCATTGGTGACGTAATAAGCCGTTTCCAGCGCATGCAGGGTAAAAATGTATTGCAGCCTATGGGTTGGGATGCTTTCGGTCTACCGGCGGAAAATGCAGCGATTAACAACAATACTGCACCAGCGAAATGGACATATTCCAACATTGATTACATGAAAAACCAGCTTCGCTCGTTGGGGTTTGGTTACGACTGGGATCGCGAAGTAACAACGTGTAAGTCTGACTACTATCGCTGGGAGCAGTGGTTCTTCACACGCCTTTACGAAAAAGGCCTTGTGTACAAGAAAAACTCCACCGTGAACTGGGACCCTGTAGATCAAACTGTTCTGGCTAACGAGCAGGTAATTGACGGTCGCGGATGGCGTTCAGGGGCCCTAGTTGAACAAAAAGAAATTCCACAGTGGTTTATTAAAATTACTGACTACGCTGAAGAGCTTTTACAAGATTTAGAGCAGCTTGAAGAATGGCCGGACCAAGTACGCGCCATGCAAGCAAACTGGATTGGCCGCTCTGAAGGCGTGGAAATTACGTTTGACCTAGCGTCATCGGTTAATGATATTGCCGATTTAACGGTATATACCACCCGTCCGGATACATTTTACGGCGTAACTTATGTAGCAGTAGCGGCACAGCACCCATTAGCGGAGTTTGCAGCGCAGACTAATCCAGATTTAGCAGCCTTTATTGAAGAATGCAAAAACACCAAAGTTGCTGAAGCTGAATTAGCGACGATGGAGAAAAAAGGCTTTGCCACTGGCTTTGAAGTTATCCACCCACTAACCGGTGAAAAGCTGCCAATTTGGGTCGCTAACTTTGTATTGATGGACTACGGCTCTGGCGCAGTAATGGCCGTACCGGGTCACGACCAACGCGACTGGGAGTTTGCCACAAAGTACGATTTGCCTATTAAGCAAGTTATTGCGCCAAATGCCGGTGATGAAGATAAATGCGACCTTTCTGCTTCTGCGTTTACAGAAAAAGGTAGCTTAATTAACTCGGAAAAATTTGACGGGTTAGAGTTCGATGCGGCATTTAACGGTATCGCCGATGAGCTTGAAAACAAAGGCTGTGGCAAGCGCAAAGTAAACTACCGTTTACGTGATTGGGGCGTAAGCCGACAGCGCTACTGGGGCGCGCCTATTCCAATGCTAAATTTGGAAAACGGTGAATCGGTTCCAGTTCCTGCTGACCAACTACCGGTTGTGCTACCGGAAGACGTAGAAATGAATGGCGTAACCTCGCCAATCAAAGCAGACCCTGAGTGGGCTAAGACCACATATAACGGCGAAGCGGCTTTACGTGAAACTGATACTTTCGATACCTTCATGGAATCGTCTTGGTATTACGCGCGCTATGCGAGTGCTACTAATAATGATGCCATGCTTGACCCGACTTCAGCCAACTACTGGCTACCGGTAGATCAATATATCGGTGGTATCGAGCACGCCATCTTGCACTTGCTTTACTCGCGTTTCTTCCACAAGTTGCTACGCGACGAAGGCTTGGTGAACTCTGACGAGCCATTTAAGCGCTTATTGTGTCAAGGCATGGTATTAGCCGACTCTTACTACCGTGAAGACGCGTCTGGTAAGAAAACCTGGTTCTCACCTACAGAAGTAAGCACAGAGAAAGACGACAAAGGCCGTATTGTTAAAGCGTGGCTGACAGCAGATGGCGAAGAAGTTATTCATGGCGGTATGACGAAAATGTCTAAGTCGAAGAATAACGGTATCGACCCGCAAGAAGTTATCGACCTGTACGGTGCCGATACAGTGCGTCTATTTACTATGTTTGCAGCGCCTCCAGAGCAAACCCTAGAATGGGTTGATTCTGGCGTTGAAGGTGCCAACCGTTTCCTACGTCGTATCTGGAAGCTTGTTACCGAGCATGTGGAAAAAGGCGCGCCAGAAGCTATTGACGTTAAGTCACTGTCGAAAGACCAGCAGGCACTTCGCCGTGAAGTACACAAAACGATTGAGAAAGTGTCTGATGACTTAGGTCGTCGCCAAACCTTCAATACTGCGGTTGCTGCAGTAATGGAGCTACTGAATCACCTTCAAAAAGCGCCACAAGAAAACGCCCAGGACATCGCTATTATGCGCGAAGCCTGTGAATCAATCTTGTTGCTACTTAACCCTATTACCCCGCATATTGCTCATGAGCTTTGGAAAGTACTAGGTCACAGTGAAGATATCGATTCAGCGCCATGGCCACAGGCAGATAAAGCAGCTTTGGTTGAAGACGAAAAGCTTATTATTGTTCAGGTTAACGGTAAGGTTCGCGCGAAAATGACCATTGCTGCTGATGCAAGTAAAGAGACAATTGAAGCGTCTGCAAAAGAGCAGCCTAACGTTCAGCAATTTATCGAAGGTAAAACCATTCGCAAAGTGATTGTTGTTCCTGGCAAGCTTGTCAACATTGTAGCTAACTAGGTCAGATGGTGATGAAAAAGCACTTACAATTTGTAGTCGCTGTGTTGGCTACCGTTTGGGTTACAGGCTGTGGTTTTCATTTGCGAAGCAGCCCTAGCCTACCTGACGACATTAACACGGTTGCCATTGAAAGTGCTCGAGCACACGCGCCCCTCGCGCGTGCGCTCGATAAACGCCTTAACGTTTATGGTTTATCCAGTGTTAACGTGGATAAAGCAACCCGCTCCAATCAACACGTAAACATATACTTGCTACCAGAGAAATTAGAGCGCCAGCTGCTGTCTGTTTACCCGTCTGGACAAGTTGCTGAGTACGAGCTTATTTACGTAGTTCGTTATCGTGTTCAATTTCCCGGTAAAGAAGCGGTAATGGCCCAATTTGAAGTGGTACGTGACTATCAAGACGATCCGGACCAAGTGTTAGCAAAGTCTCGTGAACTTGAACTAATGTTAAGCGAAATGCGCAACGAAGCAGCAGATATTATGATTAGACGCCTTTCTAGTCAGGCAGTTGCTGCGCCTAACGTATCGTCATTATAAATCAAATAGACATCAGAACTTTTCATGCAAATTTACCCAAACCAATTTAGCCAAGATATTTCAAAGGCATTACGTCCATGCTATTTGGTGTTTGGAGACGAGCCTCAGCAAAAATTTGATGTTATTGAGCAAATTCGCGCTAAAGCGAAGGCTAATGGTTTTGAAGAACGCACTGTGCTTGTTGCTGAAACAGGTTTTAACTGGAATCAGTTGATTGAAGCTACGCAAAGCATGTCGCTTTTTTCAAATCAGCAGTTTATTGAATTAGAGTTACCAACCGGAAAGCCTGGCACGGAAGGCAGCAAAATGCTGCAGGAAGTCGCAGCGTCTTTAAACCCCGATATTCTGTTGCTAGTACACGGCCCCAAAATAGGTAAAGACGTACAACGCGGCAAGTGGTTTAAAGTTCTTGATGAACTGGGCGTGTCGGTACTTTGCTATCCATTGGAAGGTAAGCAGCTAAACGCATGGTTGAACAAACAGCTCAGTGCCCATCAGCTTTCCGTGACCGCGTCAGGTGCCAAAATGATTGCCGATTTTTGTGAAGGCAACATGCTAGCCGCCAAGCAAGAAATTGACAAACTCGCTCTGCTCTATCCGCAACAGTCTATATCAGATGAGCAAATTGAGCAGGCTATGGTGGACCAATCGCGTTTTAACGTGTTCCAACTGGTTGACGTGATGCTTAGCGGTGACAGCACTCGCTGTATCAAAATGCTTTATCGATTAGAAAGCGAAGGTCTAGAGCCAAACATTATTATCTGGGCGCTTGTACGTGAATGGGAGCAGTTATGGAAGCTAAAACTGGCTCAGCAAAGCGGCACGCCTATACAGTGGCAAAAGTTTGGTATATGGCGTAATAGGCAAGGCTTTTATCAAAGTGCATTGAATCGTTTGAGCCTTGCGCAGCTCGAAGACATACAAAATGCACTGACGAGAGCTGACCATGCATTTAAACAAAATGTAATCGCCCGTCCCTATGTTGAAATGTGTCACCTTTGCATGATGTTCATGGGGATAGATCTTCGCGAAATCCCAATGTTGCAAGCGTAAAATTACAAATAAAGTACGGATAAGGCACAGACAAGGTATATATAAAAGTGAGTCAATCACGTTCTTTCCAACTAAGCCCTCGTGTAAAAGCTATCCTTGGCGGTACTTTTAATCCGCCACATAAGGGGCATATTGGTGCTGCACTGAAGGCCGCTGATGAAGTGGGTATTGACCACGTTTATTTAATGCCGTGTAAATTAGCACCCCATAAGTCGGTAGGCGTTTCAGAAACCCACCGGGTAAGAATGATTGAACTTTGTGCCCGAAGCAGTGACAGACTGATTCCAGAGTTAATTGAACTGACGCTTCCATCGCCCTCTTATACGTTAAAAACACTGCGGGCGCTTAAAGAAAAAAGCGATGATACAATCTGTTTTTTCATTGGCGCAGATTCACTGTATAATCTGGATAAATGGTACGAGTGGGAAGACCTGCTCGATTACTGTCACTTAGTGGTTATGCGCAGAGACGGCGAAGAGTTTTCGCCTCCCCCCGCAATACAAGCCTGGTTAGATTGTCATGTGACTAACGACAAAAATGTTATTCACACAAAGCCTACAGGCCATGTAGTGTTAACCAACACGCCACTGTATAGTGTTTCATCTACTGAAATTCGTGACGTATTAGCGGGTGCCGCTACGTCTGACAAAGCGAATGCGCCAAGCGCTTCAAGGGCTATTTCTGCCGAATATTGGTTAGAAGAAAGCGTATTAGCCTACATAAACGAACATCAGTTATATAAAAGTTAAGTAAGTGAGGAAAGCTCTTGGAGAGTCAACAGCTCAAACAGTTTGTTAAAGACAAAATTGACGATATGAAAGGCCGTGATGTTATCGAACTAGACGTTCGCGGCAAATCAACGATTACAGATACCATGATTATTTGTTCGGGTAACTCTAAACGCCACGTATCTTCTATTGCTGAAAACGTAATGGTTGAGGCAAAAAATGCCGGCCATGCGCCTGGCAGTGTGGAAGGTAAGGAAACAGGTGAATGGGTCCTTGTGGATTTTGGTGATGTTATCTTGCACGTAATGCAGGATGAAACCCGTGACTTCTATCAGTTAGAAAAACTGTGGGCGCAATAATTTAAGCGCCAGCTAGTACTACATAGCAACACGGTCGATAAAGGCCATACCTCACTAGCGTATGGCCTTTATTGTATAAAAGAAAAATTAATTCCTGCGGTAAGGGTAAGTTAAGTGCGTATACAAATTGTCGCGGTCGGAACAAAGATGCCAGGCTGGGTAAACACTGGCGTAGAAGAATTTATTCGTCGATTCCCCAGCGATATGCCGGTGTCATTCACCGAAGTACCCGCCGGTAAACGAGGTAAGAATGCCGATATAAAGCGCATTTTAGAGAAAGAAGGCGAGCAAATGCTGGCCGCTATTCCTAAAGGAAACCGTATTGTTACATTAGAGGTAACCGGAAAGCCTTGGGACACTCCTACGCTTGCTAAACAACTCGACAATTGGAAAATGGACGGGCGCGATGTAAGCCTTCTCATTGGCGGGCCTGAAGGGTTGGCGCCTGAGTGTATTGCTGCGTCAGAACAAAAATGGTCTTTATCGGCCCTCACGCTTCCCCATCCTCTAGTTCGAATTATTCTTACCGAAAGCCTATACCGCGCTTGGTCGGTCACGCAAAATCACCCGTACCACCGTGAATAAGATATCGCTACGCTAATGCAAAGGAAGTCAATGCCACGAAAACGACAAGCAATTCGCGACCATTCAGCTGAGGCGAACTTATTCGCTCGCCGCGCGACCATCGCTTTTATTATCGTTGTAGCCATGTTGGGCATTGTGCTAAACAATCTTTACTCTTTACAGGTCACCCAATTCGAAGATTACCAAACCCGCTCTAATGGTAATCGAATAAAAGTTTTACCCATCGCGCCCAACCGTGGCCTTATTTACGACCGAAATGGCGTACTTTTAGCGGAAAACCGTCCGGTTTTTAGCCTAGAAGTCATTCCCGAACAAGTCGACGATATTGACCAGACCCTTGCTGAACTAACCGAATTAATGGATATTACTAGCGATGAATTAGAACGCTTTCAATCAACGCTTAAGGGAACCCGTCGATTTAAACCCGTAGCGCTTCGCACACAGTTAAGTGAAGAGGAAGTCGCGCTTTTTTCTGCCAGTAAACACAAATTTCCAGGCGTGCAAATTGAAGCCCGTCTAGCCAGGCATTATCCGTACAAAGAAACCCTTACTCACGCGCTTGGTTATGTGGCACGAATTAATAAACGCGACTTACAAAAACTTGTTGAAGCAGGTCAAGAAGATAACTACGCAGCTACTCATGATATTGGCAAGTTAGGTATTGAGAAGTACCACGAAGAATTACTGCACGGTAAAGTTGGTTATCAGCAGGTTGAAGTAAACAATCAGGGCCGTATCATTCGTGTGCTGAGCGTTGAACCGCCAACGCCAGGCAAAGATATAGTGCTTAACTTAGACCTAGAGCTCCAATTAGAGGCTCAGCGAATAATAGAAGGCATGCGCGGCGCAGTAGTCGTAACCGATGTTAAAACCGGTGGCGTACTTGCCCTATATTCTAACCCTAGCTATGACCCGAATTTATTCGTGCACGGTATTAGCAGTAAAAATTATTCTGCGCTGTTGAATTCACCAGACCGGCCACTTATTAATCGTGCTACGCAAGGTCAATACCCGCCTGCTTCTACCATCAAGCCTCATTTAGGTTTTGTTGGTCTTGAGGAAGGCGTTATTACAAAAGACTATACGGTTAACGATACAGGTCGCTATAAATTACCAAATGTGTCTCATGTGTGGCGTGACTGGCGCCGTTGGGGCCACGGAAAAGTAGATGTATCGAAAGCCATTGAAGTGTCTTGCGATACTTACTATTACGAACTGGCCTATAAATTAGGTATCGATAAAATTAGTGAGTCTATGTATGAATTCGGCTTCGGAGATTTTACCGGCATTGACTTATATGAAGAGTCTGATGCAAACATGCCAAGTCGCGGGTGGAAGCGCGCTCGTTTTAATCAGCCATGGTACATTGGCGACACCATCCCTGTTGGTATAGGCCAAAGTTACTGGACCACTACTCCTGTGCAATTAAATACATCAGTCAACACACTGATTAACGCAGGCGAACGCTATATCCCTCAAATTATTCGCGGTTATATGAACTCAGATAGGTCTGTCGACCTTATTCCGCTTAAGTCGCTACGACCTATAGAGATTAAAAACCGTGAAAATTTAGATGTGGTATTAAACGCCATGCGCGATGTGGTAAGTGGCGATGAAGGCGGAGCACGCCATGCGTTCGCAGACACGCCCTATGATTCGGCGGGTAAAACAGGCACAGCGCAGCTTTTTACCGTTGGGCAAAATGAAGAATACGATGCCAGTAAAATAGACGAGCGCCTTCGCGACAACGCCATGTACGTAGGGTTTGCACCTTTTGATGACCCAGAAATATCGGTAACCGTGGTACTTGAAAACGTAGGCGGTGGTAGTAAGAACGCTGCCCCAGTTGCACGTCAAATTATGGATTTCTATTTCAAAGATCGTGTCTTTGAAACTGTAAAAGCTGACCCAGCAAACAGTGACAATAAATTAGGGACAAACTAGTGAAACGAACCACCATAAACCCTAATAAAATAAGTTTTCTTCAGCGCATTCATATCGATGGCTGGCTACTCATTGGTCTGCTTGTGTTAAGTTGCGTTGGACTATTTACGCTCTACTCTGCGTCCGGCCAAGACATGGAACAAATGGAACGCCAGTTTATTCGACTGGGGTTCAGCTTTATCGTTATGTTCGGCTTAGCTCAAGCCCCTTTGGGCGTGTTTAGGTTTTTCTCAACCTATGCCTATGCTGCCGGCCTATTGATGCTTATAGCCGTATTGCTGTTTGGCGACATGGGTAAGGGCGCACAGCGCTGGCTCGATTTAGGCTTTATTCGATTTCAGCCATCTGAACTTATGAAACTTGCCGTACCTATGATGGTAGCGTGGTACATTAGTAAATTCACCATGCCACCGCGAACAACACATATCATTGTTGGTTTTGGCCTAGTCGTTGTGCCCACTATCCTTATAGCTAAGCAACCAGATTTAGGTACATCATTATTAATTGCCAGTTCAGGTATCTTTGCCATATTTTTAGCCGGTATGAGCTGGCGTCTTATTTCAATAGTTGGCGGGCTAATCGGTGCATTTGCGCCTGTGATGTGGTTTTTCTTAATGAAAGACTACCAGAAGCAACGGGTTCTTACCTTTTTGAACCCAGAAAGCGACCCGCTCGGCTCAGGCTATCATATTATCCAATCTAAAATTGCCATTGGCTCAGGCGGGGTTGACGGTAAAGGCTGGCTACAGGGTACCCAATCACAGCTAGAGTTTTTACCCGAGCGCCATACTGACTTTATCTTTTCTGTATTTAGCGAAGAATTTGGTCTTACCGGTGTCATGTGCTTAATGGCAATTTACATTTTTATCATTATGCGCGGACTGATCATTTCTAGTCGCGCACAGGACGCTTATGCGAAACTACTCGGCGGTAGTATCACGCTTACCTTTTTTGTTTATGTCTTTGTTAATATGGGTATGGTTTCCGGATTACTCCCTGTGGTAGGCGTCCCCTTACCCTTAGTAAGTTTTGGTGGAACATCTATGGTGACTTTGATGGCAGGTTTTGGCATTCTTATGGCCATTGCCACTCAAAAACGTTTAATGTCTAGATAACTTGTATGTTACAGCGCCTTTTTTCGGTACTTGATTTAGTTAACGGGAGCTCACTGCGAGCAAACTTGGTAAACGCAGGTTTCGCCAGCCAACACTTTCTGCGTTGCGGCGCGGCTGTTTTTACCGCAGTTGTATTAGTTGGGTGTCAAAGCGCGCCTTCACAGTCTAGCCGATACACTCAGCAGCAAGACTCTGCACCAAAACACGTTGCAAAAAAACCTGAGACATTAGACGCGGTACCAAAATACGAAGCCTACCGCATGTTCAACAGCAGGCCCTACAAGGTACTTGGAAAACACTATACGCCGATGAATAGCGGTAAAGGCTATGAAGAGGTAGGCTATGCCAGTTGGTACGGTCAGAAGTTTCATGGTCATTTAACCTCAAACGGCGAAACCTATAACATGTTTGCTATGAGCGCAGCTCATAAAACATTGCCGCTTCCCTCTTACGTACGCGTTACCAATTTGGAAAACAACAAGCAAGCCATAGTTCGCGTTAACGACCGGGGCCCGTTTCATGATAACAGGATCATAGATTTATCTTATGCCGCTGCAGTGAAACTTGGCTATCACAGTAAAGGCACGGCAAAAGTTAAACTGGAAGTTATCCATTTTGACGAACAGAACAATGTCACGGTAGGCAATAACCCAACAGTGACCTACGACGAGTATTTAGGCATAGCGGTAACCCCTTCTCCTGAGATAGCCAGTACCTCGCCTAAGCCCCCTCTTGACCCCGCCGCAGCTGATAAAACGGCAAGTATACCAAGCAGCAATACTGTTGCCGACGCCGTTTACATACAAGTTGCCGCGCTCTCAAACGCTGAAAAGGCAAAATCTATTTCCAACGTACTGTCGGCCTTGTATCAAATCCCCGCTCACTTGCCGGTTGCTGATAACATCTACAAGCTCCAGCTTGGGCCTATTCACGACGAAGCTGTCGTGGCAGAGGTACTCGAGCAATTAAAGCAAAACGGTTACCCTAACGCTTACGCGATTACACAAACGCTATAAATTGTTACTGAGCGATAAATAGCCCAGCTTATTTGTTCAGTGTTGTTCATGCCCGTTGAAGGTTGCCCCCCTCATAAAAAAATATGAGCTTACTGTCTTGCCAGCTTATTCCCGCTCATAAAATCAACGACATTATGGCAGCTTTGTGTCATTCAGCAGGCAATATCACGGTTTCTTCGTCTTATCCCTACTATCCCTTAAACTTTTTTGATAAAACCTAGTCTTATAAGCAGCCTTTCGTTAAGATCTCGTATTGCCCCACCATAACGTGGGTAAATTATCAGAGTTCGGTTACGAACTGGATAAAAGCTAAAATTGGGTAGCCATGTTTTGAGGTATTCGCTTCGCGGTCATCGCAATAACAGGGTAAGCTTTAACTCACACGGATAAACGGTCAAAGAAATTAGAACCATGCTCAGAATAATTCAACGCGCTAAACCGTCATTACTTTCATTTGCCTTTTTGGTGATGGGGACATTACTACACACAGCTAACGCTGCAGTAGTGACACCGCCAGCCCCCACTGTAGCTGCAGAAGGTTTTTTACTTACCGACTATGAAACCGGTAACGTTATTGCGTCAAAAAACGCAGATATGCAGCTTGCGCCAGCAAGCTTAACCAAAATCATGACAATTTATGTCATTGGTAAAGAGCTTCAAGCCGGCAATATTAGTCTTGACGATGAAGTTACTATTTCTGAGAATGCATGGGCGAAGAAATTCCCCGATTCATCAAAAATGTTCATCGAAGTAGGTACGCAGGTTTCTGTACGTGATTTGCTTCGCGGCATCGTCGTACAATCAGGTAACGATGCTTGCGTTGCAATGGCCGAACACGTAGCAGGCTCTGAATCTGCATTTGCTAGCATGATGAATGCTCACTCAGCATCACTTGGTATGACTAGTTCTCACTGGGTAAACGCTCACGGATTGCACGATCCAGATCACTACACTACACCACGTGACATGGCTATTTTGTCTCGCGCGCTTATTGCTGAGACGCCAGAAATGTACAAAATTTATAGCGAAAAAGAATTCACTTATAACGGTATTAAGCAATACAACCGCAATAGCCTATTGTGGGATAAGAGCTTGAACGTAGACGGTATCAAAACTGGTCACACGTCAGACGCAGGTTACAGCCTTATCACATCAGCTGAGCAAGGCGGAATGCGTCTAATCTCTGTGGTTATGGGTACCGACAGCGAACGTGCGCGTAAAGTTGAAAACAAAAAGCTACTGAAATACGGCTTCCGTTTCTACGAAACACTAACTCCTTATGAAGCTGGCCATAGTTTCGTAGCACACCGCATCTACATGGGTGATAGAGAAACTGTAGACCTTGGAATTAACCAATCTACCCCCATTACTATTCCGCGCGGTCAGGCGGCAAACTTGGAAGCTAACTTTGAACTTGATGACAAGCTAGAAGCGCCACTTGCAAAAGGCCAGGTAGTTGGAAAGCTTTACCTTCAGCTAGACGGTAAAGATGTGGCTAGCTACCCGCTAGTTACACTTCAGGAAGTGAAAGAAGGCAGTTTCTTCAACCGCGCTAAAGACTACATTATGCTTCAACTAGGTTTTGACGACGAGTAAGTTACCATACAGAAAACGTTAAAAAGGTAGTTGTGAAGCGGCCAGATTTGTTACAATCTGGCCGTTTTTTTATATGATATTTAAAGTACCAAGGATATCGCATGGATACCCGTTTCGACGAATTACTAGATTTTCCAACAAACCAAACCTTCAAAGTAATGGGCGTTGCCCACGAAGACCTACCACAACAGGTAGTTGGCTGTCTTCAACAGCATGCTCCTGGCGACTATTCACCTACAGTGAAACCAAGCAGTAAAGGTACTTACCACTCGGTCTCTGTCAGTGTGCGTGTTACCAGTAAAGAACACATGGAAACCATTTACACTGAATTAGCTAAATTAGAGCTTGTAAGGGTTGTACTTTAAGTGAATGAGCAGTCGACACCGGCTACCGTAGAGGGCGTCATTGTACGTCAACTAGGCCGTCAGCCTTATGCGCCAATCTTTGAGGCGATGAAGCGCTTTACTGATGAGCGCGACCAGAACACGCTAGATGAAATATGGCTTGTAGAACACGATGCGGTATTTACTCAAGGGCAAGCAGGTAAAGCTGAGCATATTTTGATGCCTGGTGATATTCCCGTTGTTCAGGTAGACCGTGGTGGTCAAGTTACTTACCACGGCCCGGGTCAGCAGGTCATTTATCTGATGCTCAACATAAAGCGCCGTAAGCTAGGCGTACGTCATTTAGTCACTGCGATGGAAGAAGCAGTGGTCGGACTACTTGCCAAGTATAATGTTAAGGCCTATCCAAAGCCCGACGCGCCTGGGGTATACGTCGACGAGAAGAAAGTCTGTTCGCTAGGTTTAAGAATACGTAATGGCTGCTCGTTTCACGGCTTGGCTTTAAATGTTAATATGGATCTATCACCGTTTCAGCGTATCAACCCATGTGGTTACGCCGGTATGGAAATGATCGATACCGCGCGCCTTAATGGTCCAACGACACTTGAAACCGCTGGTAAGGAATTAACGCACTTGTTGCTAGAAGCGCTTTCCCTTGCACAGCCAACATATAAAGAAGGTTTTGATGAGTAACGCACGACCTCAAGCGGGGGTAAAACTTCGCGATGATGAAAAAGTAAAACACATACCCGTCACCATTATTCCTACAGAAAAGGAAGAAATGCTGCGCAAGCCTGAGTGGATCAAAATCAAGCTTCCTCGTACTACCGAGAAGATTGACCACATTAAGAAGACCCTGCGCAAAAATAATCTTCACTCGGTGTGTGAAGAAGCAAGCTGCCCTAACCTAGCAGAGTGTTTTAATCACGGTACCGCCACCTTCATGATTTTGGGCGACATTTGTACCCGCCGATGCCCTTTCTGTGACGTAGCCCATGGTAAGCCGCTTCCGCCTAGCGCCGAAGAACCTGAAAAGCTCGCCAAAACCATCGCTGAAATGAACCTGCGTTATGTGGTTATTACTTCGGTTGACCGCGATGATCTTCGCGACGGCGGAGCTCAACATTTCGTAGACTGCATTAACGCAATTCGCGAGCACAGCCCTTCGACAACTATTGAAGTGTTAGTTCCTGATTTTCGTGGACGTATGGACCGTGCGCTAGAGATTTTTAAGAACGGCGTACCCGATGTATTCAACCACAACCTTGAAACCATTCCACGCTTATACCGCGAGTGTCGTCCAGGTGCAAACTACCAATGGTCACTAGATTTACTTAAAAAGTTCAAAGCACAGCACCCAGATGTTATGACTAAGTCAGGCCTCATGATGGGAATGGGTGAAGAGAACGAAGAGATTCAAGGTGTACTTGATGATTTACGTGCTCACAATGTGGATATGCTTACTTTAGGTCAATACCTCCAGCCAAGCCGTCATCACTACCCGGTTAAACGTTATGTTCACCCGAAAGAATTCGATGCTTTAGGTGACTATGCTAAAGAAATTGGCTTCACCCATGCGGCATGCGGCCCTATGGTTCGCTCTAGCTACCACGCCGACCAACAGGCAGCGGGCAAGGAAGTTAAATAAGACGAAGTAAATGAGTTGTAGTTAATTTATAAGTCGCCCATTTAGTTTGCGTTTCGAAGAAAAGACGTAAACTGGTAATAGTGACAAAAAGCGGTGATCCTCACCGCTTTTTTTATGCCTCTATTTCTGGGTGACAAACCCGTAGGTATTGTTAGAATGCCCACAAACTACGCATCCCCTTTTTTTAGGGCCTTTAAGGGTAAGAGCATTCTCATGCGCAAACATATTTATATCGCCTATACAGGCGGAACAATTGGTATGAAGCCATCTAAACAGGGCTATGTTCCAGCCGCAGGCTTCTTATCAGAAACGCTTAAAAATATGCCAGAGTTTCATCGTTCTGAGATGCCCCTTTTTACGCTACATGAATACGACAATCTCATCGATTCTTCAGATATGGATCCTACGGATTGGCAGCGTATTGCCGATGATATCGCTGATAACTACGACAAGTATGACGGCTTCATTATTTTGCATGGCACCGACACCATGGCTTACACTGCCTCAGCGCTAAGCTTTATGCTAGAAGACTTGTGTAAGCCAGTGATAGTAACGGGGTCACAAATTCCTTTAGCTGAGCTTCGTTCAGACGGCCAAGTTAACCTACTTAATGCATTATTTGTAGCTGCGAACTTCCCTATCGCTGAGGTCGGACTTTTCTTTAATAACCGGCTATTACGGGGTAACCGCAGCCGCAAAGTGGATGCAGACGGATTTAGCGCATTTGACTCGCCTAACTTCCCTCCTTTATTAGAGGCTGGCATTAATATCCGTCTTAAAGCAGGGGAACTAGCGAAAGCCCCTACCAACAGCTTAAAAGTTTCTAGTGTAACGGCGCAGCCTATCGGCATGGTAAGTTTATATCCAGGCATTGCACCAGAGGTGATTAAAAACACCCTGCAGCAACCTGTAAACGCGCTAATCTTACTTAGCTACGGCGTGGGGAATGCCCCCCAGAACCCTGAGCTTATTGCGCAGCTTAAATACGCTAAATCCCGTGAAATACCTGTTTTAAATTGCACCCAATGTATGCGCGGTCGCGTGAATATGGGTGGTTATGCTACAGGTCACGGTTTGCAGGAAGTTGGCGTATTGTCGGGTAGTGATATGACGCCTGAAGCTGCTCTTGCCAAACTGCACTATTTATTAAGTAAAGGGCTTCCTTTTGAAGATGTCTGTAAGTTGCTAACGCAAAATCTGCGTGGCGAATTAAGCGACTAAGCTTCTATAAGGGGTTAATGCTAAAGGCTTTATTTAAAATGTAGCTTTATTTAAAACGTAGCAATAGTGCCAAGTAAAAAAGATTTCAAAGAGTAAAGGTTTAAAAAGTGACAACAAACTATTCAGGTATGCTGAAAAAGATGCGTACCTCTGCAGACGAAAATAACAAGGTTAACTATACACTGCCTATTGGCGATGCATTGTTAGATATTAACGAGCTTATCGGTAAAGAGGTGTCCGTTACTTTTACCGGTGAAATTAACTGTGTTCACTGCAACCGTAAAACTAAAAAGAGTTTTAACCAAGGGTATTGCTACCCCTGCTTAATTTCACTAGCTCAATGCGACAGCTGTATTATCAAACCAGAAAAGTGCCACTATCACGAAGGTACGTGCAGAGAGCCTCAATGGGGTGAAGAACATTGCTTCAGCGAACACTTTGTTTACTTAGCAAATACCGGAACCGTCAAAGTAGGCATTACCCGCCAAGTCACTGATGGTGTATCTACACGCTGGATGGACCAAGGCGCAACCCAAGCAACCGTTATGTTGCGCGTGCCCGACAGACTGACAAGTGGGTTAGTTGAAACGTTATGTAAAGACCATATTGCAGATAAAACCAATTGGCGAACCATGCTTAAAGGAAAGCCCGACGAGGTCGATTTAGAGCAAGTGAAAACAGAGCTAATGAGCAAAATTGAAAATGATTTAGAGACGCTAAAACAAGAAAAAGGGCTTCAGTCTGTCTCAGAAGTGTCTACACCAATACACGACATTCACTACCCTGTCGAAGAATACCCGGTAAAGATAAAGTCTTTGAATCTTGATAAGGACCCGTCATTTAGCGGTGTATTGCAGGGCGTTAAGGGTCAGTATTGGATGCTAGATGGCGATCGCGTTATCAACATTAGAAAGTTCGCGGGTTACAATGTGAATCTATCGTTCTAGAGATTATGTCAGGTCTGTTGTTAAGTATTAGCAACAACAGACCTTTATTATAAACAGCTCGCTATGTATGTTGAATATTGTAGTGACTTAGTTAGAAAACTATCGCTTACTGCCAATATTCAAAGTAGTCATCACTATTTCTCTGCGGCTTAGGTGCGGGTTCAAACGCTGGCGTTCCCAAATATAGGAAACCGACTAGTTCATCCTCTTCGCTTAAACCTAATCCGTTCCTTACCGTCTCACAGTGCGCATAGCCCCCGGAGCGCCACATCCCGTTAAACCCCTGTGCGACGGCTGCCATTTGCATGGCCATCACACCGCAGCTTGCAGAGGCAATTTGTTCCACACGCGGTACTTTTTCGTGCTCAATATATTTTGCAATAGCAACGATTATCATAGGAGCGCGTTTAGGGAGTTGAACTGCTCGCTCAATTTCCTTCTGTGACTTCCCATTTTTTATCGCTGATTGTTCATAAAGAGCGCCTAGTTTATCTAGGCCCTTACCTGTACATACAATGAATCGCCACGGCGTCAAGCACGCGTGATCTGGCGCTCGAAGCGCTGCCTGCATGATATTTTCTAGGGCATCACCACTTGGAGCAGGTGCTTCCAATCGCGGCTGAGAACTTCTATTAAGTAATAATGTTAATGCGTCCATTTACGTCCCTACTTTTTTCACTCATATGGTTATTGGTCCATATGCTAGCGCGTAATTAAAATGGTATAACAGAGTTGAAAGCATACCGGTACTATGTGGTAGATCCTACGGCTGAAAAACAAAAAAGACCAGAAAATTCCGGCCTATCAACATGAATATCGTGATGGTGAATAATCGCTAAATTAATCCATTTTGCGACTAAACAATTTACTCAAATAGTAGTCTATGCTGACAAAACGCCCACCGCCATAAATAAACAAAACTAACAACATGACGAAATAGGTGGCCGCGAACTCGATACCGTTATTAAGTACAACAAAATTACCGCTTGAGGTTAGCCAATCATAGTGACCATGCTCTTGTAACAACGACTTAGCGGCCGACAACTTTTCTGGCGCAGCCATAATGCTCTCATTTAATAAGATAGTACCGTCTGCTAACCATGACGACGCGTCCGCTATGGCTAACCATCCATTGTCAGCATGTACGCTTACCATGGCCACGACCATAGTTATCATAAGAGGTATACTGACCAATCGCGTTAAAGCGCCAAACAACAACAAAATACCACCTACTAGCTCAGCGGCTGTAGCCAGAAATGCCATGACCAGCGGCATGGGTAATCCAAGGCCGTAATCGTCGTTCCCGAACCAGTCGACTATACTGTCGAAACTAGATGCTTTATTCCATCCAGCCTGTATCATCACAGGTGCTAGATATAGGCGTATTAAAAGTAATGGGATGCCCTCGGCTACTTGTAGCCGTGTAACAAATTGTTGATAGAGGTGTGTCATCGTTTTGCCTATTCGGTGTGCTTAGAAAATAAGAACGGCGCTTTATGAAAAAAATTTCACCTCACAAAAATAGGCCCTCTCCCTTCTCTCGAATAATGCGAAAAGGCCAAGGAAAAACAAACTACAAAGCGCGTAACGGCAAGCTTCTCATGGTGATGAGCGAAGAAGATCATACTCGCATAGCTAAGTTAATTAGTAAGTGGCTAGCGCAGGATGAAACAAACCAATGACCTACACTAACCAGTGATGTTTTTAATGTGAATTTCTACACTGGCAATACTCAATCCAAAAGTGCTTACAAAAAATTACAATTAAGTTCGCGATCTTACTCGATTTAGGTAACATAATAGGATGCAGTACACTGGGCTTGATACACCTGTTACATCTTGCTCTGATTAGTTAATTCAAAAAAGGTAGTGATAAAAATGGCAGCCAAAGGAAATTGGACTAAATCCTTGTTTATTGGCTTGTGGACGGTGCTTAACTTCACCCGCAAACTTTTCTTTAATGTGATATTCATTGTTATTTTTGTTGGATTGATTATCGCCATTGCCGGTCAGGACGATGAGCCCTTATCAGTGAATAAAGATAGCGCGCTGTTTCTTACTTTGAACGGTAAGCTAGTTATCGAAAAGGAAAGTATTGACCCATTTGAGCAGTTTTTGCAGGAGTCGCTTGGTAGCGAGCCAGAAAATCCTGAAGTGCTCGTTCGCGATGTCATAAAGGTTTTGGAAAATGCCAAGAAAGACCGTCGCATAAAAGCCCTTGTGCTTGACCTCCATGGGTTAACAGGAGGCGGTTTAGATAAACTGCGCACTGTCGCGAACGCTATCGATGCGTTTAAAGAATCAGAAAAGCCGGTTTACGCCATTGGCGATTACTTCTCTCAAGACCAATATTATTTAGCGGCACACGCAGACAACATCTACCTAAACCCAATGGGCGGTTTAATGTTTGAAGGTTACGGGCGCTACGGCATGTACTTCAAAGACATGCTTGAGAAGCTAAAAGTAACCACCCATATCTTCCGTGTAGGTACGTATAAATCTGCTGTTGAGCCTATCATGCGAAACGATATGTCTGAGGAAGCGAAAGAAGCTGAAAAGCAATGGTTAGACGGCTATTGGGCACAATATAAAGCTGACGTTGCCACCGCTCGCGGTATTGATGAAGCAAATTTTGATGAAACACTTCAGGGCTTATTAGCAAAATTTAAAGCGGCAGGTGGTGACTTCGCCCAGTATGCGCTTGAAAACAATTGGGTTGATGCCTTGAAAACTCGCGAAGAAGTAAGACTAGAATTAACCGAACTAGTGGGCGAAGGTGATAACGAGCAGGGTGTAAATCTCACTACGTTTAAATCCTACCTTAAAGTCGTTAACCCACCTATGCCTGTTATAGAATCAGACATGGATAAAGTGGCCATCGTTGTTGCTAAAGGCACTATTTTAGACGGCAACCAAAAAGCGGGCACAATTGGCGGCGACAGTACCGCTCGCCTATTGAGAAAAGCGCGCTTAGATGACAACGTTAAAGCCGTTGTACTTCAAATAGATTCTCCCGGAGGCAGTGCGTTTGCCTCTGAAATTATTCGCCAGGAAGTATTACAGCTTCAACAAGCGGGTAAGCCCGTTATCGCGTCTATGAGCACCTACGCGGCATCGGGTGGCTATTGGATAGCAGCAAGTACCGACAGGATTATTGCAAGCCCAAGCACTATTACAGGCTCTATCGGCGTGTTTGGTATGTTTATGACCTACGAAAACTCACTCGATTATTTAGGCATTCACAGTGATGGTGTAGGCTCAACAGAACTTGCTGGCTTTTCTACTGTGCGCCCTCTTGCACCAGAGTTTGGTCAAATTCTTCAGCGCAACGTTGAAAATACCTACGGTAACTTCTTATCGCTAGTTTCTAACGCTCGTGGTATGTCGGTTGAAGAAGTGGATAGCGTTGCACAAGGTCGCGTATGGATTGGTGAAGATGCAATCGAGCTAGGCTTAGTTGACCAGTTAGGAACACTTGATGACGCTGTGGCTGCCGCCGCAGAGATTGCAGAACTTGAGAACTATGACACCTTCTATGTACAACGCACGTTAACCGCACAGGAAATTTTCTGGAAAGAGTTTTTCGGTCAAGCCATGATGTTCGTAGGAAAGTGGCAGTTTGCTCACGCCGACTCATCGCTAGTTAACGAGTTTAAACGCGTACTTAAAGAGTTTAGTTTAGTTAATAAGCTTAACGATCCTAAAGGAACTTATGTGCTGTGTTTACCTTGTGATGTCGAGTAGTTAACATTAAGTACAGTTAACTACTTAAAGACATAGAGTGAGACAGACACATCGCTTCAAATGATCTAAATGACGAACAGCGTCGCGTTATTACCGGCGCTGTTTTTTATTGTTTTGAGCAAGCAGAACGTTACTTCAACCGGAAGTTTGAACGCCCTGCTATTACGTTTAGACGTTCTGGTAGAAATGCAGGAACGGCGTTTCTACAGCAAAACCGCCTTAACTTTCACCCAATACTTTTCAAAGAAAACGTCGACGCCTTTATAAACGACGTGATTCCGCACGAAGTGAGTCATTTACTGGTATGGACGTTGTTTGGAAGGGTTCAACCCCACGGCAGAGAATGGCAATCGGTTATGCGTGGTGTTTTTAACCGTGCGCCTGCAGCCACACATCAGTTCGATGTGAAACGCGTAACAAAAACCTACCAATATGTTTGCGACTGCGACACCTATGCGTTATCTACGCGCAGACACAATAATATTTTAAAAGGCACACTGTACAAATGTCGGAAATGTCAGGCCCCGCTACGAGCCGCATAAACAGCTGCGAGCCACCTAAAAATTTTCATTTATCGGACAAAAGTTTGCCTAATAGCTAAACTACTATTAACAGGCTACGAGAGCTTTGAAACAACTGGTAGTTTTAATTAAACCAGTGCTTGGTAAACGCGTTATCTAAGTCGTTGAAGGCCGTTTTAAGAAGCTGAGCTAGTTCCCTGTATTTAGGCTTAGACTTAGCATTACTGATATTCACTCCCTGGGTGCGCATTTTAGAGTGAATTTCCTGGTACCAGCTTTTTAGCTGAGGTGGAAGATACTGATCCGAACGATGCCCTAACCAGAGCAAGCCCTGCATAGGTAAGCTTAGAAAGAAAGCACCTATTGTAATAGTTTGAGGAAGGTAATCGGAGCCTAAGTTTTGGTACAAAAGGGCACACGACAACATAGCAACCGGTGGCATAGTTTTGATAGCAAACTTAGTGGCTGCAACAACCCGGCATTCTGGGAAGAAGGCATAAAGTTCTTTTCTCACAGGCCATGTCTTCATGTACTGCTGACCGTTTTTCAACATTGTCATTACTGATTGAGACATGGTTCACCTCTTCGTTCTCAGATGGGTATAGTTAAATTGTAAACTGCTTTTTATCTATTACAATTTAGTTGCGTGATTTTCACCCGTTTTCTTTTTTACGTTCAATGCAGCGCCTCTTATGAAGAACCCGCGATATAGAACATTTTATCAAATAAGATAACGCTTTGGGTAATTAAGTTTTGTCTAAGACGCGGTAAAGCGCTTCTGCGAACCCACTGTAGTTTAGTTACGTTCTGGCTTACTTTTTAGATGCCTTCGGCACATCGATTCAGTGGTTATGCTTAAAAGGTACTACAAAGTTAAAAGCATCGTAATAATTAAAAGGTATAAATTGAGCCTATCTTTAAGTGACATTTTTAGCACTTGAAGGCATCATATAGCGCTTTAGCCTGAACATAGTCTTGTATGGCTTAGTTGTTACTTTTGTTAACACAACTATCTAACGACCTGCAGATAATGCGCTGGCAGATTACTATAATAAAAGTAACTGGGTATTGAGCTTGATTTACGAATTTTCGCCCCTACCTAGCTTTCTAAGAGAATTTTATAAGTAACCCATAACGGGTGAATTATTTGGAGAGGAAAATGGCAGAAAGCAGACACGTCCGTCTACTTATCTTAGGTTCAGGCCCTGCGGGTTATTCAGCGGCGGTTTATGCTGCACGTGCAAACCTTGAACCTGTATTGTTAACTGGTATTCAACAAGGCGGACAGCTTACTACCACCACTGAAGTAGAAAACTGGCCGGGCGATCCAGAAGGACTTACGGGTCCTGATCTAATGGTTCGTATGCAAAAGCATGCAGAAAAGTTTGATACCGAAATTATTTTCGATCATATCAACAAAACTGACTTTTCTAAGCGCCCGTTCACCCTTTACGGTGACAGTGGTACCTATACCTGTGACGCATTAATTATTGCAACAGGTGCCTCTGCTAAATATCTAGGCCTAGAGTCAGAACAAGCCTTTATGGGTAAAGGTGTATCTGCCTGTGCAACCTGTGACGGTTTCTTCTACCGCAATCAAAAAGTAGCGGTTATCGGTGGTGGTAACACGGCTGTTGAAGAAGCACTTTACCTTTCGAACATTGCTTCAGAAGTACACGTTATCCATAGAAGAGACAGCTTTAGAAGCGAAAAAATTCTAGAGAAGCGTCTTCGCGAAAAAGCTGAGAATGGCAACGTGGTCCTTCACCTAAATCGTACCCTTGATGAAGTGCTTGGTGATGAGATGGGCGTAACCAAAGTTCGTATCAAAGATACCAACAGTGAGGCGACAGAAGAGATTGATGTTATGGGTCTTTTCGTGGCTATCGGCCACAAGCCAAACACTGATATCTTCGATGGCCAACTAGAAATGAAAGATGGCTATATCGTAGTGAATAGTGGAACTAACGGAAACGCAACTCAAACTAGCGTTGAAGGTGTATTTGCCGCGGGTGACGTGAGCGACCACATTTATCGTCAAGCTATTACATCAGCCGGAACTGGCTGTATGGCTGCGTTAGACGCCGAAAAGTACCTAGACGGTACCATGCCTGAGCAAGGTTAATACTCTACACCTAAGCCCTACAATTCTGTGGGGCTTTTTTCTGGCTGAATTATGATAGCGTTACACTACATAGAAGAAGGCGCTCCCTTCCCTTCTGTCGATACCGCATTGGAAGACCCCAACGGCCTGTTAGCGTTTGGTGGCGACCTCAGCCCAGCCCGTTTATTTTCAGCTTATTCGCAAGGAATATTCCCTTGGTTTAGCGACGACGAACCTTTGTTGTGGTGGTCACCTGACCCAAGAGCCATTATCGAACTCGACAATTTTGTTGCATCGAAAAGCCTTAAGAAACTCGCTCGTAAGAAAAAGTATAGGGTAACCTTAAATCATGCGTTCGACCGGGTGATAGAGGCCTGTTCATCGACACCCCGTAAGAACCCCAATACGGGAGAGTTGAACAGCGAAACTTGGATAACCGATGACATGATTGGCGCCTATCGACAGCTTAATGGTTTGGGTTTAGCGCACTCGGTAGAAGTATGGAACGGAGATACGCTAGTTGGCGGTCTGTATGGCGTGGGAATAGGAAAAGTTTATTGCGGTGAGTCTATGTTCCATACAGAAAGCAACACATCTAAGCTTGCTATGTTGGCTTTGGTCGAACATATGAAATCTCAAGATATGGCGTTTATCGATTGCCAGCTTCCTACTGAACACTTGTCGTCGTTAGGTGCTAACGTGTTACCGCGTGAAATCTTTATTGAAAAACTCGAAAATAACAACCACACTTTAACTGAAGACGGTAGGCTGTCTGAAGACTACCTTAATCGTTGGAAGCCAAGAGTGATTACTCCGTGAAGTTTGGTATAACGCAATCATTTTCATGTAGCTATTTGCCTGATGAGCAAGAGCAGTTGTTAGTGTACGCCGAAAATAATGATTTTCAGGCGTGGCGATATTCACAACTGATACAAGCGGGCTTCCGTCGAAGCGGCGAGCAAATTTACCGGCCCCACTGCCCTGCCTGCCAAGCGTGTAAATCAGTGCGAATACCGGTCCACGATTTCACGCCTTCTCGCAGTCAGAAACGGCTACTCAAAAGCAACAAGGGTTTTAGCGTTCAGCTCGTTGAGAAAACCAAATCAACGTACTATCCACTGTATGAGCGCTATATTACAGAGCGTCATGCAGACGGCAGTATGTACCCGCCATCTAAAACACAGTTTGATAATTTCGTATTGTGTGAGTGGATGACAACCCATTATTTAGAGGCCTATGATGGCGACAAGCTTATTGCAGTCGCTGTAACCGATATCGTTGATGCCAACGAGCACATGGGAGCGCTTTCTGCGCTTTACACGTTTTTTGACCCCGACTATAGTTCAGCCTCTTTGGGTACTTGGATGATATTGATGCAAATTGAGCAAGCAAAGAGTTTAGGCCATCGATACGTTTATCTGGGGTACTACGTAGATGGCTGTAAAAAAATGTCTTATAAACACAAATTTTCGCCATTTGAGCAGTTTAGTGACAATGAATGGCATCTATTTAGCAAAAATAGTAAAATAGACACTTAATTGCTTTACACCGCACCCAAGATTGGGTAAGGTCTGCGCGGCAAAAATTTTGAATTACTGAGGTAACTGCTTTACATGGCAAAAGAAGATTGTATTGAAATGGAAGGTACTGTGTTGGACACACTACCTAACACTATGTTCCGCGTTGAACTAGAAAACGGTCACGTAGTGACTGCACACATCTCTGGTAAAATGCGCAAGAACTATATCCGTATTCTTACTGGCGATAAGGTCACCGTCGAGATGACTCCTTATGATTTGACTAAAGGTCGTATCATTTATCGCGCAAGATAATGAGCCATTTAAGCGGTAACGCATAAAAAAAGCCCGAGCATTATCGGGCTTTTTCGTATCTGATTGTTACAGCGTCTAAAAGAAACTATAGCGTTAAGATACACAACGACAGTTGTACTGCCTAACGCTACGCTTGGTCACTGCTCAGTATTAATATACTGTTCTAGCTTGGTTCTACTTCTTCAGACTTAGCATCAACGCCTGAGTATTCGAAGGTTAGCTTGTCGTCAACACAATCTACTTTCACGTTTCCGCCTTTAGATAGCTCGCCGAATAATAACTCATTCGCCAACTCCTTCTTAAGGTCGTCTTTAATAACCCGAGCCATAGGACGTGCGCCCATCGCTTTGTCATAGCCCTTCTCGGCCATGTAAGCACGTGCAGCACTGGTTACCTCTAGCGACACACCTTTAACGTCAAGCTGCGCCTGAAGCTCGATAATGAACTTATCAACCACTTGAAGAATAATCTCTGGCTCAAGGTGGTTAAACCAAATAATACCATCGAGACGGTTTCTAAACTCAGGGGTAAACACCTTGTTTATTTCAGACATTGCATCGTGGCTGTGGTCTTGCTGTTTAAAGCCAATAGACTTACGCACCGTTTCCTGCACACCTGCGTTGGTAGTCATTACCAACACGACGTTTCTGAAGTCGACTTTGCGGCCGTTATTATCGGTCAGCGTTCCGTGATCCATAACTTGAAGGAGGATGTTATATATATCGCTATGGGCTTTCTCAATCTCATCAAGAAGCACTACAGAATACGGGTTTTTGATTACCGCGTCTGTTAGTAAACCACCTTGGTCAAAACCTACATAGCCTGGAGGAGCACCAATAAGACGGCTCACTGCGTGGCGTTCCATGTACTCTGACATATCAAAACGCACTAGCTCAACGCCCATAGTTTTCGCCAGCTGTTGTGTTACCTCTGTTTTACCCACCCCGGTAGGGCCCGCAAATAAGAAACTACCAATAGGCTTTGCTTCATTACCCAAACCTGAGCGCGATAACAAAATAGCGTCATTTAGCGTCTCTATGGCTTTATCCTGGCCGAAGACAACCATCTTAAGGTTACGACCTAGGTTCTTAAGAACCTCCTTGTCAGAAGCCGATACAGACTTCTCAGGGATACGCGCCATTTTTGCAATTATTTGTTCAATGTCGCCCACATTGATTGTCTTCTTGCGTTTTGACGGTGGCAGCAGACGCTGGCTAGCGCCGGCTTCGTCCATAACATCAATAGCTTTGTCTGGAAGGTGACGCTCATTAATGTATTTAGCTGACAGTTCAGCTGCCGCTTGAATCGCCTTTTGTGTAAAGCGCACATTGTGGTGCTCTTCATAACGGCTCTTAAGCCCAAGTAGTATTTTGGTAGTGTCGCTCACGCTTGGTTCAGTCACATCTACTTTTTGGAAGCGACGAGCAAGGGCGCGGTCTTTTTCAAAAATACCTTGGTACTCTTGATAAGTGGTCGAGCCAATACAGCGGAGTTCACCACTAGATAGTTTAGGCTTTAGCAAGTTGGACGCATCCATTACGCCGCCTGAGGCCGCTCCGGCACCAATGATCGTATGTATTTCATCGATGAACAGAATGGCGTGTTTGTCTTTACCAAGCTCTTTCAATATTGCCTTTAAGCGTTTTTCGAAGTCGCCTCGGTATTTGGTGCCAGCTAATAGGCCGCCTAAATCAAGTGAATACACGGTGCTCTCTGCAATAACGTCAGGCACGTCATCGTTTACAATCCTGTACGCCAGACCTTCCGCGATGGCAGTTTTACCTACACCCGCTTCCCCCACAAGTAGTGGATTGTTTTTACGGCGACGACACAGAATTTGAATTGTGCGTTCTACTTCTGAATCGCGACCTATAAGCGGGTCAATTTTGCCGTCCTTAGCATGACGATTTAGGTCAGTGGCATATTTGCTTAATGCAGAACCGCCCTCTTCACCCGATTCACCGTCTTCAGCCGCTTCAGGGTTAACGGGCTCATCGTCGTCCGCTTTACTAACGCCATGACTGATAAAATTCACAACATCTAATCGGGTAACGTCAGATTTTTTGAGGATATAAACGGCTTGCGATTCTTGTTCGCTAAAAATAGCAACTAGCACGTTGGCGCCGGTTACTTCATCTTTACCTGACGACTGCACGTGAAATACCGCACGCTGAAGCACACGCTGGAAGCCCAGCGTCGGCTGTGTTTCCCGCTCGTTTAATTGGTCATCTAAGATAAGTGGCGTGGTATCCTTAACAAACGATAGAAGTTCGCTTTTGATTGCCTCAATATCGGCACCACAAGCCTTAAGCGCATCGCGAGCAGCTGAGTTATCAAGCAATGCCAACAACAAGTGCTCAACCGTCATAAACTCGTGACGGTGCTCTCTGGCAAATACAAACGCATCGTTTAACGTTTGTTCTAATTCTTTATTTAACATATTGCTCGCCCTCTACAAAAAACCTTATGCTTGCTCCATCGTGCACATCAGCGGATGCTGATGCTTGCGTGCGTACTGATTAACCTGCATCACTTTTGTCTCTGCTATCTCAGCAGTAAAAATGCCACACACGGCTTTTCCTTGATAATGAACGGTCAGCATAAGTTGGTTGGCTTTCTCATCGTCCATATTGAAAAATTTTTTGAGTACCTCAATGACAAAATCCATCGGTGTATAGTCGTCATTGTTCAACAACACTTTATACATGGGAGGCGGCTGCGGCTTTTGTCGCTGCGCGTCTTTTTGTTTTTCCTTTTCGATACTAATAGCGTTGTCTTTACTCATAACTTAATAATAGTGGTATACCGGCATATATGTGTACAAACTTTTGTATAAATTTATTCACATTTGCCCTTGACATAATATGGTTAAAAAATCTACATTTTGTATAGTGGTTTTGAGTATTGCACGTTTGTCACTTTAAAGCAGTCACTTTAAAGTTTCTATAGTCAATACTCTTTCCACAATGTCTCCGGATCTATAATGGGGGCAGATACTCGTGAGTTCAAGGATTAAGAGGAAGTCGAAGTATGGCGGTTGGCAAAGTTAAATGGTTTAACAACGCAAAGGGTTTTGGATTTATCGTGCCTGAGGATGGTGGTGAAGATATTTTCGCGCATTACTCTACGATTCAAATGGAAGGCTATCGTTCGCTAAAAGCAGGTCAGGAAGTAACGTTCGAAGTTCAGCAAGGCCCTAAAGGCTTACACGCTGAGAACATTGGCTTCAAAGAAGAACCAGAGCGTTAAAAAAAGAATTTAAAAAGCCTGACCCTAGCGTCGGGCTTTTGATTTTTTGGCGTAAGTTTTTTGCCACAAACAAGTGCAATGGGTGCAATCTTGCGTCATGTACTTCGCTGTCTTTAAATTTTGTTATACAAAAACAATTACAAACACTTCTTTTATGTAAGCCTTTTGTTTTCCCCTTTTCGCTTTATTATAAATTTTTAAGCTTACCGATATTCATAGAATAAGTTTACGCTAACTAATACCTACAGATAGCTAACGCTGACATTTCTTTGAAATAAGTACTCTCATACCTTTTAGTCAGCATGCTTTGCTCACAATGCGGTTGCGCCGTGTTCTAACTCTGCTGTATAGATACGTTGTTATTGTGCAATTTACTATTTTCACTCTGCCCTTTTTATTCCGCCCTTTTACCTAGAAACGGCATAAAAAAAGCCCGCTTGTTATACAAGCGGGCTTTCCGATAGTGTATTTAGAAAACAATAACTGTTATCTAGCAAGCTTACGCAACTGCAATAATACAACCACGTCTAGACAATATTATTATGCGTCTAGAATCGCTTTTAACGTCTTGCTAGGAGACATTGTTGCGAAAAGCTTATCTTCGTCTGGGTAGTAGTAACCGCCAATATTTTGAGCGCTACCTTGCGTCGCATCAATTTCAGCCATGATGTCGTCAATTTTCGCAGACAACTCTTCATACACTGGCTTGAACTGCGCTGCTAGATCTGCGTCTTCCGTTTGGTTCGCTACTTCTTCAGCCCAGTATAAGCCTAGGTAGACATGGCTACCACGGTTGTCCAACTGGCCTGCTTTACGAAGCGGAGACTTACCATTGTTAAGTAACTTCTCAGTGGCTTTATCAAGCGCAGAAGCAATTATTTTCGCTTTGGTATTGCTGTGCTTAATAGCAACATCTTCTAGCGAAACCGCTAGAGCAAGGAATTCACCTAGTGAGTCCCAACGCAAATGACCTTCTTCAACAAACTGTTGCACGTGCTTAGGTGCACTACCACCTGCGCCTGTTTCATAAAGACCGCCACCAGCCATTAATGGAACTATTGATAGCATCTTAGCACTTGTACCAAGCTCAAGAATTGGGAATAAGTCAGTTAGGTAGTCACGAAGTACGTTACCTGTTACTGAAATAGTATCTAAGCCGCGAAGTGCACGTTCCATGCTATAGCGAATAGCGCGTACAGGAGACATAATTTGAATGTCTAGACCGTTTGTATCGTGGTCTTGAAGGTACTTTTCAACTTTCTTGATAAGTTGCGCATCGTGAGCACGCTCATCATCTAGCCAAAATACCGCTGGCATACCCGATTGACGTGCACGGGTCACCGCTAGCTTAACCCAATCTTGAATAGGTGCATCTTTCACCTGACACATACGCCAGATATCGCCTTCTTCAACATCGTGAGAAATAAGTACGTTACCGTCTTGGTCAACAATTGATACCGTGCCATCAGCTTCTAGCTCAAACGTTTTATCGTGCGAACCGTACTCTTCTGCTTTCTGCGCCATTAGACCAACGTTAGGCACCGTGCCCATTGTTGTTGGATCGAATGCACCATGTGTCTTACAGAAGTTAATAACTTCTTGGTAAATGGTGGCGTAAGTACTTTCAGGGATAACCGCTTTAGTGTCGTGCGCCTTTCCATCTGGTCCCCACATTTGACCAGAGTTACGGATCATCGCAGGCATAGACGCATCTACAATTACGTCACTTGGTACGTGTAGGTTCGAGATACCTTTATCAGAGTTAACCATCGCAATTGGCGGACGGTCGGCATAACATGCGTTAATATCTTTTTGAATTTCAGAGCGCTGGCTTTCAGGTAGGCTGGCAATTTTGTCGTAAACGCTACCAAGGCCATTGTTTGGATTAACACCTAGCTCTTCAAACAGGTCGCCCCATTTGTCGAATAGATCTTTGTAGAATACTTTTACACAGTGACCGAACACGATTGGGTGAGACACCTTCATCATGGTCGCTTTCACGTGCAACGAGAATAGAACGCCAGTGTTCTTCGCATCTTCAATTTGCTCTTCGAAGAACTCGCAAAGCGCCTTTTTGCTCATGAACATGCCGTCGATCACTTCGCCAGCAAGCAAATCTACGCGAGGCTTAAGGGTTTTCTTGCTACCATCTTTGCCAGTAAACTCAATGCTAACGTGACCGTCTTTTTCAACTGTCACTGACTTCTCGCCAGAGTAAAAGTCGCCGCCGCGCATGTGCGCTACGTGTGAACGAGATGCTTGAGACCACTCACCCATTGAATGCGGGTGTTTACGCGCATAGTTTTTAACAGCAGTAGGTGCACGACGGTCAGAGTTACCTTCACGCAATACGGGGTTTACCGCACTGCCTAGTACTTTACCGTAGCGCTCACGAATTTCTTCTTCTTCAGCATTTTTTGGTGCATCAGGGAACGCTGGTACGTTGAAGCCTTTGTCGTTTAATTCTTTGATCGTTGCACGAAGCTGAGGAATTGAGGCACTGATGTTTGGAAGCTTGATGATGTTAACGTTCGGGTCTTGGGTCATCTCACCCAGTTCAGCTAACGCGTCTGGCACTTTTTGTTCTTCAGAAAGATACTCAGGGAAATTTGCCAATACACGCGCAGCTAATGAAATATCGCTTAGCTCAACGTCGATATCTGCAGCTGCGGCAAACTTCTGGATGATAGGAAGAAGTGAATAAGTCGCCAGCATTGGCGCTTCATCAGTCTTCGTGTAGATGATCTTAGACTTGGTCATTATATACCTCAATTTTTTCGACAGGGTACTGTCGTCTTTAGTCCATTAGGTCGCAACAACCCGTAACATGTTTCTGTTACGCCCACAGTCATTGCGAAACGTATTTGATGTTTTCCACCTTTTGCTTTTTATTAAGCACTAGGTCACTTGCTGTTTTCTTCCCTGCATATTATTCAATTCCCTATGTTAGCAATAAGCCCCTCGTAGCCATGCGCTTAACTAAATAGTCACGCAAAGCGGCGAGGTCTGATGTACAAGCAAGCCCGCTTGTCACTGCTAAAACTGTCTAATAATTATGCAGATGCGCTCTCTTATAAAAATGGGAGCGACCATTAGTATAGGGTCGAAAGTTTGAGTTACAAGTCATACCATTGTCTTAGCACATAAGATCACCGAATTTATCGACAAACTACCGTACACAAACCGCTATTTATGCTGAATTTTATCAAGCGCGTTAATTCGATTTGAAGTAAAATCCCCTCGAAATCTCGACAATCAATAAGCGGAAATAACATGTCTTCAAACGCCAAAGTGGTGCTGTTTAATAAGCCTTTTCAAGTTCTTTCTCAATTCACCGACGCGGACGGCAGAGAGACGCTCAAAGATTATATCGACATTCCCGATGTCTACGCTGCTGGGCGTTTAGACCGAGATTCTGAAGGCCTTTTAGTACTGACCAATGATGGTAAGCTTCAACACAAACTTGCTAATCCCAAAGCCAAGACCAGCAAAACCTATTGGGTGCAGGTAGAAGGAGTAATGGACGAAAAAGCTATGCAGGCGTTGCGCGACGGCGTTGAATTAAAAGACGGCATGACCCGCCCTGCCAAAGTAAAAGCAATGCAGGAGCCTGATGTATGGCCAAGGAATCCACCGGTGCGTTTCAGGCAATCTATCCCAACTAGCTGGGTGGCGATTACCATCACAGAGGGCAGAAACCGGCAAGTAAGGCGTATGACCGCACACGTAGGTTTCCCTACCCTTCGCCTTATCAGGTATCGAGTAGGCAACTGGACCATAGATGGAATTGAAAATGGTAAATACGTGAGCTTTTAATGTTAAAGGCAAACCTCATACTTGAATTCACCTTTGTCGACCACACTAATGTGGCACCGAGAATCTGGAAATTATTGTAACCGATAGGGCTAGCTGTAGCTTTTGGTGTTCGTTGGTGTACAGACTTATTTGTGCATTAGAACCAAGCATTGCAACGTACATATTTAATTACTTAATCAGATAAGGATTAAATGTGAATTACCGATCGGAATCTGATAAAATCCGCGACCTCGAAAACGGGCCTGTTTGTTCGTGCTTTCTTACTGTAAAGCTTACGGTGAAGCTCATGTTGCAGCTTACATAGTAGCTTAGTGAATAGTAGCTTGGTGGAGTAGCCCACCAAATGAGTAACTGTATTGGCAAATTAATGAGTATGTTAATGCATAACCCCATTAGCAAATAAGGTTTCTTTTTTATTAATCAAATGAGTGTGCAATCCATAGTGAGTGATATTGAATCTAACGCCAGCAAAAAAGTGATCGTCGGTATGTCCGGCGGTGTCGATTCGTCTGTTTCAGCCTACCTGCTTCAACAGCAGGGCTATCAGGTTGAAGGCCTTTTCATGAAAAACTGGGAAGAAGATGATAACGATGAATATTGTGCTGCAGCGGAAGATTTAAAAGATGCACAGGCGGTTGCTGACAAGCTTGGCATTGAGCTGCACACCATCAACTTTGCTGCTGAATACTGGGATAACGTATTTGAGTATTTCTTAGAGGAATACAAAGCCGGCCGTACGCCTAACCCAGATATTATGTGTAACAAAGAAATTAAATTTAAAGCGTTTCTTGAGTTCGCAGCAGAAGACCTTGGCGCAGACTACATTGCTACTGGTCATTACGTCCGTCGCCGTGAAGTAGACGGCAAATGGCAGATGTTGCGTGGTCTTGATAACAACAAAGACCAAAGTTACTTCTTATATACACTGGGTGAAGAACACGTTGCTAAAACCCTTTTCCCTGTGGGGGATATTGAAAAACCACTGGTGCGCAAAATCGCTGAAGAACAAGGGCTCATTACGCACGATAAAAAAGATTCAACTGGGATCTGCTTTATCGGCGAACGCAAGTTTAAAGACTTCCTAGCCCGTTACCTTCCCGCGCAGCCTGGCGTTATCGAAACCGCAGAAGGCGAGGAAATCGGGCAACACGAAGGCTTGATGTATCACACTTTAGGTCAGCGTAAAGGTCTTCACATTGGCGGTTTAGCTAAATACGGTGATGACCCTTGGTATGTAGTAGATAAAGACGTAGCCCGCAATGTACTTATTGTAGGTCAAGGTGCCGATCACCCACGCCTTTATTCAAAAGGTTTGGTTGCCAAGCAGCTACACTGGGTAGACAGAAAAACACTAACTGAGCCCATGCGCGCAGTAGTGAAGACGCGTTATCGTCAGGCGGATATTCCTTGTACTATTACGCCAATTGAAAACGACACCATCGAAGTTGTGTTTGATGAGCCACAAAAAGCAGTAACACCGGGGCAGTCGGCGGTATTTTACAGTGAAGAAGTTTGCCTTGGTGGCGGTATTATTGAGAGTTACATTCGCTGATGCTAGATACCGATATAGAAAATAATTTGGCCCTCGCTGGGGTATGTCAGGCTGCTGCGCTAGTGCAGCAGCTGGCCAGACGAGGCTCTGCTGAAAATGAAGCAATTGAAGCCAGCTTATCGAGCATACTGGTTACTGACCCAGAAACGCCTCAACAGGTTTTCGGCCAACTGGCCAACTTAAAAACCGGTTACACCACACTCGCTGCACAGTTGTCAGACAAACAAGCAACAAAAGATACAGAGCTAACCCGCTATATTGCGAGTATCCTAGGTCTTGAAAGAAAGCTAGCGAGAAAACCTAAAGCAATGCAGGAACTGGGCGAACGCATTTCACACGTTCAGCGCCAGCTTGCCCACGTAGACTTCCAAAATCCGCAAATTGTTTCCTCATTAGCAAGTATTTACAGCGACATCATCAGCCCCCTTGCACCACGTATTCAGGTGGCGGGGAACCCAGATTATTTGAGCCAACCTGCTAATCAGCACAAAGTGCGTGCCCTTTTACTTGCAGGCGTAAGGGCAGCGGTAATGTGGCGTCAGATGGGCGGTAAGCGAAGAAACATATTATTTAAACGCAAACACATTCTTAACAGTGCTGTTAAAGCACTACGATTAATAAACTAGTGAGGAGCTTAAGGTGGAACTGAGTCAGTTAACTGCAATTTCCCCTGTCGATGGTCGATATGCTGGCAAAAGCGTAGAATTACGCAGTATTTTCAGTGAATACGGCTTGTTAAAATACCGTGTAGAAGTAGAAGTACGTTGGTTGCAAATGCTGTCTACTAACCCACAAATTGAAGAAGTTCCTGCCTTTTCAGACACGTCAAATGCACTACTAGACAAAATAGTAGCTGAATTTAGCGTTGAAGATGCCATGCGCATCAAAGAAATTGAGCGCACTACAAACCACGATGTAAAAGCCGTTGAATACTTCCTTAAAGAGCAAGTAGCAGACAACAGTGAGCTTTCTTCGGTTAACGAGTTTATTCACTTTGCATGTACGTCTGAAGACATCAACAACCTTTCACATGGCTTAATGCTCCGTGAAGCTCGCGAGACCGTTATTCTTCCTTACTGCGATAAATTAATCGAAGCGCTAGTAGAACTTGCTAAGCGCTATCAGAATGTACCTATGATGGCCCGTACCCACGGTCAGCCAGCCTCCCCGACTACTATGGGTAAAGAGATGGCAAACGTGGCTATTCGCTTGAAGCGTCAGCGCAGTCAGATTGCGGGTGTTGAACTGCTTGGCAAAATTAACGGTGCAGTGGGCAACTACAATGCGCATTTGTCGGCCTATAAAGATGTAGACTGGCACGGCGTTTCAGAGAAGTTTGTTACCTCACTTGGCCTTACCTGGAACCCGTTCACTACGCAAATCGAGCCTCACGATTATATAGCTGAAATGTTCGATGCTATTGCCCGCTTTAACACCATTCTTATCGATTTCGATCGTGACGTTTGGGGTTACATTGCACTGGGTCACTTTAAGCAGAAGACTGTTGCTGGCGAAATCGGCTCTTCTACAATGCCACACAAAGTTAACCCTATCGATTTCGAAAATTCAGAAGGTAACTTAGGTCTGGCGAACGCTATTTTTGATCATTTAGCAGCTAAGCTTCCTATCTCTCGCTGGCAACGTGACCTTACCGACTCAACCGTACTACGTAACCTTGGCGTAGGTGTAGGTTATGCAGTTATTGCTTATCAAGCCACGCTAAAAGGTATTAGTAAGCTAGAAGTTAACGAGCGAAGTTTGCTTAACGAACTAGACAACAACTGGGAACTGTTAGCAGAGCCTATCCAAACAGTAATGCGTCGTTACGGTATTGAAAAACCTTATGAGAAACTCAAAGAGTTAACTCGTGGTAAGAAAGTAAATGCCGAGGTTATTGCCGAGTTTATCGATAATTTAGACATGCCCGATGCTGCTAAAGCAGAGCTGAAAGCCTTATCTCCGGCAACTTACATTGGTGACGCAATCAGGCTTGTAGATCAGTTATAAAGGCCTGACCTTTCCACTACACTAAAAACGCGGTCATAAGCACCGCGTTTTTTTATACCTACTTTTTGTTCATTCGTTAAACGGATATTAATTGGGAGCATGTAGATGGACTTACGCAATAATGTTGATAAAGGACATGTCATGCCTAGTGAGCAAGGCGGGCCGACTTTGAAGACCTCTTACCCGTATACCTTGCATAACGCTAAGCAAGTACAAGACGATGCCATTAAGGGTGTAAGCGTAAAATATGAGGTGCAAAGCGCCGTTGTAATCTTTTGTGACCTGTCGAATTATCAACTTATAGCAAAGCAATACGGTGACACAATGTGTACTGGTATTGTGGAAACACTATTTAGCCAGTTCGATGATATAGCAAACGACTTATCGCTCCAGCCCTTAAAAACCAACGGCGACCAGTATATTGCCGTGGGGTTTTGCAGTGAATTTAGTCTTGCTAGAACTTCACTACAGCACGCACATCAATATGAACTTTTTCCGGTATTTCAAGACGTAGCACACTGCGCGATAGAGTTTGCCATCAAGGCTCGTAACCTTGTTAGCAGCAACACCTTACTGAAGTCATCATCCTGTCAGCTTCGCTCAGGTATTGCTGCCGGCGCGTTACTGGCGGGTTACTCTTCTCGCGTATCGTCAGGCTTTGATGTTTGGGGCTCAACTGTAAACAAAGCAGCAATGCTAGAGCAATTTACTGCACCTAACACTATTGCCATATGTGAAAAAACCTATCACGTGCTAAACCCAAGTAGTGTAAAAGCTGGCTCTCCAGTAACCGAAGGTTCAGCTAAACTATCTGAATCTAATAACTCTACGTCTAATATCGGTAACAAAAAACCAAGTGAATTTTGGCTTTTAACTAATCAAGTGGGCCCGCTAGCGCTTTACAACACGCAGATTAAAGTCAAAACAGCATCATTGAATGCATACATTTGCTAGGTAGCCACAAGAGCAAAAACACCATTTGAGTAACAAGCCTTATCTTTATTTTCTATGCTTCTAATACTTTCCATGAATAGCCTATGCTTATCATCAACTCTACCCGCTAAGCTTTTTAGACACTAAGGTGGCAATCCCCTTTTCAATAATTGATAATGCCGTTTTTACACTATCACCTCGCCTTAGTTCTAAGTTTACGCTTTCGTCTATGTAATGCGCTCACTTATGCTTTATGCAACATATAAACCGCGCTTTGTGTAATTACTTTCACTAAGCTCTGCGAGGGAACCCCATAAACATGGCTTACAAAAAAGAGATGCTATGAGCACCAACGACAAGACGTACTTTATTGATGCACAAACAGGTACAAGCTTTAATACCGAAATTTTCTTGAAGCATTACTGGCAGCAAAAGCCGGTGATAATAAAGAATTTCTTTCCAAACTTTGCAGATCCTATTGATGAAAACGATTTAGCAGGACTCGCACAAGAGTCTGATGTCGACGCTCGGATCATCAGTAATCGTCAGGGAAACTGGCACGTTGAACAAGGGCCAATTAGCGACTTCGAAGAAGCGTGCAGGGGCAAATGGACACTACTTGTGCAGGGCGTAGATAAATATGTACCGGACGTTGCGCCAATCCTTGCGCCTTTCTCTTTTGTTCCAGACTGGCGACTAGACGACCTGATGGTAAGCTTCTCAACTACCGGAGCAGGCGTAGGGGCTCACATCGACCAATACGATGTATTTCTTGTACAAGGCAAAGGAAAAAGACGCTGGCGTGTAGGTAAGCCTGCAGACTACAAAGAAGTGTGCCCACACCCAAAACTGAGACAAATTGAAGGTTTTGAACCTGTTATAGACGTTACTTGTGAGCCTGGTGATGTGGTATACGTGCCGCCGGGGTGGCCTCATGATGGCGCAACTATTGAAGACAGCTTGACCTATTCTGTGGGCTATCGCGCACCAGACAATCTCCAATTAGCGGAAAGCTTGGCAATGATGCTGGATAAAGGTGCTAGAAATTACCGTTTTACCGATGCAGGCCGAGCAATACAATCAAGCAGCGCATTGGTTAATGCTAGCGATATTGCGGCACTAAAACAGCAACTAATAGACGCGATCAATAGCGAAGATTTCACTCTTTCCCTTCTAGAAGCCATGAGCGAGCAAGGGGTTCCGGAATTCCCTCTCGAAGATGAAGTCACCTTAGAGCAGATTTCAAATGAATTTGCGGCGGGCATTAGCTTTGCTCCTGCGCCCGGCATTCGCGCGTTAATTTGCGATGGCAAACGAGGCTTACCCCGTGCTCTTTATGTAAACGGAAGTCAATTTGCGTTTGCGAAAAGTGACCAAGAATGGTTTGAAGTGCTAGCATCGGGTGCCGTTTTGAACGCAACATGCTGCCAAGATGCGCCCTCTTTTACATTTTTAGAAACCTTAACTACACTTGTTAATAATGGTTATTGGGAATGGGCCGAGGATTAACAGGAAAATATGGCGTTTACTATACAAAACGTCGATTGGGAAAAGGATAAACATCGACTTAAAGCACTTAGGGAACATGTATTTGTTTTAGAGTGGCAAGTACCAGAAGCTAGCGAGTTCGACGAACACGATAGCTCTGCGTGCCATGTGCTTATAGTCAATGATCAAAACGAACCCATTGCTACAGGGCGCTTAACGAAAAAAGGTGAACTAGGCCGAATTGCCGTTAAGCGCTGTCACAGAACACTTCCGGTATACCGCGCTTTGTTTGGCGCTTTAATTGCAGCGGCTAAACAAAATAACCTTCCGATTATTAAAGTTATCTGTAATTTGGAAAGCGTGTCATATCACCAATCTATCGGGTTTAAACCAGATGGCAACGTGTTTATGGACGCGGGCGTTCCCAGACAAAGGCTTCAATGTCCGGCAGAGCGATTCCCTCTGCCAGACGTCACCCAGCTTCACTAAGTCACTTGTAACCTAGCGCAAAGTAAACTAATTGAAAGCCTTGCTTGTTACACCCAAAGTTCTGGCGTATTTTGCATCGCGAATAAGCTTTCAGCACGATTCACTAGAAGCTCTCCAAACGCCTTTTGGCTTTCGTCAGCACCTTTTGCGTTAATCAAGTTTTCTGCTTTAAGTTGCCAATGCATAGAAAAATGACGCAATACTTCTTTAGCATTTTTCGCGTTATCTATTGAGGTGTAATCAGATGGTAAGTCTCCACTAATTACCCAGTAAAGCTTACCGTCCATTGCTTTAATCTTCCACACTGCTAAATATGGCATTAAGTAACGGCTATCTTCAGTAATAACAGTGTCAAACAACACACCATTTTCTGCTAGAAACTTATTTGCTTTCTGAAACTGCTCTCTTACCCAATTCGCGTGTTCTTCTTCACTGATAGGTTGTCTTTCTTGTTGTTCAGCCATGATTAATCTCTTTCTTATATTTTTTGTTATCGCGCAAAATTCTCGTTGCGTGAATTCCCAAGCAATACGCGCGTTATAGATTACGGCTTTACACCGTTCTTTTTTCAAAGAGCGCTAATTATCACTTTGTGTGTGCCCCTTTGTACTGCATTTCTAGCACGCTTTCTAGCGCAATCAGACAGATCATAAGCGTTGAGCTTTTAAACGATTAATTAATCGACAATAGTGCGATGTTAACTTTGTGCCTGCCCTCTAATATTATTTTTTTGATATTTAAACAACCTGCCTTTTTATATTAGACAGGCACAAACATTTACATTTTTATTATTGGCAAACCGATGCGGTTGGGCGACACTATAAAGACATCTAGCGTTATAAGACGAGTTCAGGCAAATGCGTATACTAAGACTTACTCTGGGAGCAATTTTATTTGTTGGCGGAATTGTTTTGACACTACTTCCTGGCTCTATCCTTTTTGTTATAGCAGGGTTAGTACTGCTAAGTTACGACTGGCCTAGAGCACGTAGCTGGCTTAAGTATAGCCAGCGAACAATGACAATGAGCGCACGCAAAATAGACCGTTTTCTTCTTTTGCGAAAGCTTCGATAGCGCTTACCGGAGCTTTTCCCCTCTTCATATACACGCCTCGCCCACACAACACTATACTCCTTTTACTGCATAAGAATTTCTTTCGCGGTTCTTACGTTATTTTATCGCAGACACCTAACATTTAATCTTATGTAAATGCGTAACGATGCAATGCGTGTTAACGTAATTTAAATAAACAATTGCGAAGCCTTAAATAATAAAAGTAGTGGCATTTATCTTTGCATGCTCAGCATCTTAGATAGTTCGTATCATCAGGCAATGTAACCGTATAAGTATGAATTCTGTAGTGTGTTCAAATAACGCAGTACTGCTTGGGTAGTTCATATTTATAGCTTACCTATGGAGACAAGACCATGATCACGTTTACCGTTAATGGTAACAAACACGAATTCTCTGGTGACCCTTCAACACCAGTGTTGTGGTACCTTCGTGACGAATTAAACCTTACAGGACCTAAGTTTGGCTGTGGTATGGCGCAATGTGGCGCGTGTACTGTTCACATTGACGGTATGGCACAACGCTCTTGCGTATTACCTGTTTCAGCCGTTCAAGGCAAAAAAATTACCACCATTGAAGGGCTAAGCGAAAATGGCGATCACCCAGTCCAAAAAGCGTGGGTAGAACACAAAGTACCACAATGTGGTTTCTGCCAGTGCGGTCAAATTATGCAAGCTGCCAGCCTGTTATCAACCAACCCAACACCGAACGACGAAGAGATTGTTCAGAATATGTCGGGCAACATCTGTCGATGCGGCACATACCCTCGCATTCACAAGGCTATAAAGTCCGCATCGAAATCAATGAGCGGCAATGCGGGTGTTAGCTACTTTGACCCAAGCAAAACGGGAGAAGAAGCATGAGTCAGAATACCTATTTTGATATGAATCGTCGCAGCTTTTTAAAGTCGACCGCTGCAGCAGGTGCATTGGTACTAGGTACCTATTTTATGGGCAGCGCTCCTCGCGCTATGGCTGGCGTTCTGGCTAAACCCGCCGATAATGCAAAGCGAGCAAACTTGTTTATTGCACTTCGTCCAGACGGAATGGTTGAAGTTACCTGCCACCGTAGTGAAATGGGACAGCAGATCCGTACCGCAATTGCTCAAATTGTGGCAGACGAAATGGAAGCGGCTTGGGATAAGGTTATCGTTATACAAGGTAAAGGCGACCCTAAATACGGCGACCAAAACACAGACGGTTCAAGAAGCATACGCTACAATATGCAACGACTTCGTGAAATGGGCGCCAGCGTACGCTACATGATGCAACATGCTGCTGCCAAGCGTTGGGGCGTGCCTGCCGATACCTGCACGGCGAACCAACATGTAGTGAGTCACACCTCCGGCAAAACATTATCGTATAAAGAGCTAGTTAACGACGCTATTCATTTCATTCCACCCGCTTCAGAAGAGATTACGCTAAAAAGTAGAGACGAGTGGCGCTACATTAATACTGGAATGGCGCATATCGATTTACACGATCTTGTGACTGGTTCAGCGACTTTCGCTGCGGATGTAAGAATTCCTAATACTATGGTTGCCGTTGTGATGCGCCCACCTGTTGTCGGAGGCAGAGTAAAGCGCGTTGACAGTAAAGCTGCTAAGGCGATGTCGGGCGTAGTAGATATAGTAGAGATACCGGCGCCTAGTGGCGCACTGCAGTTTCAGCCGAAAGGCGGCATTGCCATAATTGCAAAAAATACTTGGGCAGCGTGGCAAGCCCGCAAAGCATTAAAGGTAGAGTGGGATGACGGCGAAAATAGCGCGTACAATTCTGAAGCTTTTAAGACCGAGCTACTTTCTACAGTTAACTCATCTCAAGCGCATGTTCGAGAAAAAGGTAATGCTGCCGCGGTATTATCGAAGTCGTCTAATAAACTCATTGCAGATTATTATATTCCTCACCTCGCGCAAGCACCTATGGAGCCTCCGTGCGCCACAGCATTCTTTAAAGACGGCGCAGTAAAAGTATGGGCTGCTACGCAAAACCCGCAAGCAGATATGGCGACTATTTCAGCGTTATTAGGGATACCTAAGGAAAAGGTGGAAGTCAATGTCACTATGTTAGGTGGTGGTTTTGGCCGAAAATCGAAACCAGATTTCTCTGCCGAAGCGGCTTATCTTTCAATGAAGACTGGGCTGCCAATACGCGTACAGTGGACCCGCGAAGATGATATTCAACACGGTTTCTATCACGCGGTATCTGCTCAACACGTTGAAGCAAGTTTGGATGATAACGGGGCAATAGACGCTTACCTACATAGAACTGCCTTTTCCCCAATAGCGGCGCTTTTCCAAAAAGGCGCAACAACGCCGATGGGCTTTGAATTACGCTTAGGGTTTACAGATAACCCTATTAACACGCCTAATTTAAAACTAGAGGTAGGAAACGCAAAAGCTATGGCACGCGTTGGCTGGATGCGATCAGTCTCTAATATCTTCCATGCTTTTGCCATACAATCTTTCATAGCTGAGGCTGCGCATAAAGCTGGACGCGACCCTAAAGACTATTTACTGGAAACCATAGGGCCTTCACGCATAGTAGATGTTACAGAACAAGGCGCTGACTACGATAACTATGGCGCAGACAAAGAAGAATACCCTTTAGACATAGGGCGCCTCAGGCATGTTATCGAAAAAGCGGCGTCTATGGCTGATTGGGGACGGAAAATGCCTAAAGACCGAGGCTTGGGCATTGCTGCTCACCGTAGCTTCCTAACCTACGTTGCCGCTGTAGTCGAAGTTGAAGTTACTGAAAAGGGAGAGCTTCGTATCATTAAGTCTTGGGCTGCGATTGACGCAGGTACAGTAGTTAACACTGATACCGTTAAAAACCAAGTACAAGGCGGGCTAGTTTTCGGACTAACCACCGCGATAAGCGATGGTATTACCTTTAATGAAGGCCGTGTGCAGCAAAGTAACTTCCACGATTATCGCGTTCCGCGCATGAGCGATTCACCGTTAGAGGTAGACGTTGAAGTGATTGAAAGCGATGCGCCTCCAGCAGGTGTAGGAGAGCCAGCTACGCCGGTATTTGCACCAGCACTTTGTAACGCGATATTTGCTGCGTGCGGTAAACGTATTCGACAGTTACCTATAGGTGACCAGCTAAAAGCTTAGAAACTCACCATTACCGCGAATAAAAACCATCGCGGTATTAGTGAATTTTAAAAGAAAAAAGGGTAATCACAAAATGGTGTGATTACCCTTTTTTTAAAAGCAAAACTGAATGTCTATTTGAAAGCTTACGAAACTAAAACTGTTCAAGTGGTCAATTGGCGCTAGTTCCACCCTTAATTTGATACGCAATACTTACTCGTAATTGCGTTCCATCCACATAAGCTTCATTTTAAGTTCGTTAATTTCTTTTTGCGCTTGCGCCAGCTGCTCGGCCACAGAGCCTGATTGCATTACATTTTCTTCGGAATTATTTACTGAAACCGCGCTATCATTATGTGCCATAAGAATTCAACCAAGTTAATTATTAATCTAAATCACAATTTGTAAGTCACATTGTAATATTACATTTTTAATTACATAAAGTCATGTGAACAATGACCAAAAGCGCATACTTTTACGAAATAACCATAGTTTATTTGAGGAATGTAACGCTGGCATAAAACTTAGTTAAATCGGTACCACGCTTTGAGTATTCCTTTAACAAAAAAAGAGACCAAAAGGTCTCTTTTCTACTCGTATCGACTGAGCGCCACATTGACAAGTCACCTTGCAGATATAGAACTCTTCGAATGGGCTTTAGCCGTGCTTTTCAGCAAGATATAGCCATGTCTCCACGACAGTATCAGGGTTAAGTGATACCGAATCGATCCCCTCATCTACTAACCAGGCTGCGAAATCTTCGTGGTCTGATGGGCCTTGACCACAAATGCCCACGTATTTGCCGCGTTTCTTCGCAGCTCGGATCGCCATTGAAAGTAGGGCTTTCACTGCTTCGTCACGCTCGTCAAATAAGTTTGCAATAAGGCCACTGTCTCGATCTAGCCCCAGCGTTAGCTGCGTTAAGTCATTAGAGCCGATTGAGAAACCATCGAAGATATCCAAGAACTTATCGGCAAGCAAAGCGTTCGATGGCAGTTCACACATCATGATAACGCGAAGGCCATTTTCGCCTTTCTTAAGGCCCTGCTCTTCAAGAAGTTCAATAACCTGACGACCTTCTTCTAGCGTGCGAACAAACGGGATCATGATCTCAACGTTGGTCAATCCCATTTTGTTTCGAACCCGTTTAATCGCTTCACATTCAAGGGCAAAACAATCGCGGAAGTCTTCAGAAATATAGCGGCTCGCACCGCGGAAACCTAACATTGGGTTTTCTTCATCTGGCTCGTATTGATAACCACCCACTAGGTTGAAGTATTCGTTCGATTTAAAATCTGACATACGAACGATAACTTTCTCTGGCGAGAAGGCTGCACCGATAGTTGAAATACCTTCCACCAATTTTTCAATGTAGTATTCCGTAGGCGATTCGTAGCCTGCAATCATATCGCTTATTTCTTCTTTCAACTCTTCTGGTTGGCTGTCGAAATTAAGTAGCGCTTTAGGGTGTACACCAATCATACGGTTAATAATGAACTCAAGGCGAGCAAGACCAACACCTGCGTTTGGCAAGCGCGCAAAGTCGAATGCACGGTCTGGGTTACCCACGTTCATCATCACTTTAAGCGGTAGCTCTGGCATAGCGTCAATGCGTGAGGTCACAACGTCGAACTCTAGTTCGTCGCCATAAATGAAGCCGGTGTCACCTTCAGCGCAAGACACAGTAATCTTGTCGCCATTTTTAATGCTGTCAGTTGCGTTACCACAACCTACTACCGCTGGAATACCTAACTCACGAGCAATGATTGCCGCGTGACAGGTACGGCCACCACGATTAGTAACAATCGCAGACGCCTTCTTCATGATAGGCTCCCAGTCTGGGTCTGTCATGTCAGTTACCAGCACATCACCCGCTTGGATTTTGTCCATCTCTTCAATTGAATCAAGTACCTTCGCTACACCAGCACCTATTTTGTGACCAATTGCACGGCCTTCAACAACAATATTGCTCTGACCTTTTAATTGGAAACGCTCAATACTTTGTGAGTCTTCACGACTGCGCACTGTTTCTGGGCGAGCCTGAACAATATAAAGTTTGCCGTCTGCGCCATCTTTGGCCCATTCGATGTCCATTGGGCGTTTGTAGTGCTTTTCAATGATTTGTGCTTGTTTAGCAAGTTCCATTACTTCGTCGTCAGTCAACGAGAAGGTTTTGCTGTCGGCAGCATCAATATCAACAATAGATACTTGCTTACCATGAGCTTCATCGTCTGAATACACCATCTTAGTAAGCTTGCTGCCTAGGTTACGACGAACGATAGCAGGTAAGCCTTTGTCTAGCGTTGGCTTGTGCACATAGAATTCATCAGGGTTAACGGCACCCTGTACCACCATTTCGCCTAAACCAAATGAACTGGTAATAAATACCACGTCTTCAAAACCAGACTCGGTATCTATAGTAAACATAACGCCCGATGAAGCGATATCACTGCGCACCATGCGCTGAATACCAGCAGATAGTGCCACACCTTTATGGTCGTAGCCTTGGTGAACGCGATAAGAAATAGCGCGGTCGTTAAACAGTGATGCAAATACGTGCTTAATTGCCACCAGCACGGCTTCATAACCTTTAACGTTTAGGAAAGTTTCTTGTTGCCCTGCGAAAGATGCATCAGGCATATCTTCTGCGGTAGCGGAAGAACGCACTGCAAATGAAGCTTCTTCACCTGCATCGCCCTGTAGCGTAACAAACGCCGTTTTAATTTCTTCTTCTAATTTGCCTTGGAACGGCGTGTCGATGATCCACTGACGAATGTTTTTACCTGCTTCAGTCAGTGCATTTACATCGTCTACGTCTAACGAGTCTAAGACTTCGTGGATGCGCGCTTCTAGGCCGCTTTGCTCTAAAAACTCATTAAATGCTTCGGCGGTGGTAGCAAAACCACCCGGCACCTGCACACCGGCGTTCGCCAGGTTTGAAATCATCTCGCCCAATGATGCATTTTTGCCGCCTACGCGACCAACATCATGCATGCCCAGTTCTTGATACCAAAGTACGTATTCTTGCACAGCCCAAGCCTCCAGCTTTTTTATGTGTAGGGTATGAGGTTTATTTCAGGTTTGTGCTTTTTATCACCTGAAACTCATTAAATTGTCGTCGAAATATGGTGGATACCACCGTTAACGCTGTCCATTACGTTTGACAGCGAACCTTTGATATTTGCTGTCATTCACAAGAACCGTGTAGCTTTTCGACGAAATCATCTTAGAATGGGGAAATTCAGAAAGTAAACCCTTTATTACTTTTGTAATAAAATTACACCAATGTTAAGGATATGTTGTGCGCACAGCTTTTTATATTTCAGATGGTACAGCCATCACTGCAGAGGTCTTTGGCCACGCCCTGCTTTCTCTGTTTCCCGTTTCTTTCAATCACAACACCATTCCTTTCGTTGAAACTGAGGAACAAGCCCACAAAGTTTTGCAGCAAATTTCTGAAAGTTTTCAAGACACCGGAGAAAGGCCGCTCGTTTTTTATACAATTGTGAATGTAGATATTCGCAAGATAATCTCTAAATCCGTAGGCATTAACTATAATTTTCTCGACCAGTTTGTCGCGCCGTTAGAAAAAGTATTGGGTGTTCCTTCAAAACCAGAAAAACATCGTACACATAGTATCCATGAAACCACTTACGACATTAGAATTGAAGCCGTAAACTATGCGTTGGCCAATGATGATGGTTCAAACTTAAAAGACTACGATGAGGCCGATATTATCCTTACCGGCGTGTCGCGCTCGGGTAAAACTCCTACAAGCCTCTATCTAGCCCTTCAATACGGAATAAAAGCCGCTAACTACCCTTTTACAGAAGAGGACATGGGCGACATGCTAAAGCTCCCCCCGCCCTGCGTAGGTTTAAGCATAAGCTATTTGGGCTAACGATTGCAGCGGATAGACTCCATCAAATACGTTCAGAGCGCCGTGCAAACAGCAAATATGCATCGCTGCCACAATGTCGAATGGAACTTCGTGAAGTAGAAAACTTGTATAGAAAGGAAAAGATCCCGTTTTTAAATAGTACTAAATATTCAATAGAAGAGATTTCGGCAAAGATTTTGGCAGAAACAGGGCTAAAACGTCGTAAGTACTAGGCGGGCTTTTAAGTTATCAGTAACAACCTTTGTAGCAACGATGTTTACCTACTGCGTTTTATACAGCGCTTTTTATATTGCGGTGCCTTGTTGAAATCTTATTAACCTCACAAGGCACCTTATAGACAAGATTCGGGTTTTGTTCATAACTGATTAGACAAAAGCGACGCTATTTTTATTGCGATTTAGCTTCCCTTTTAACACTTGCTGTTAAAGCGTCACTTTTTGTTGCTTTCTACCCATTCTTCTAGAGCTACACCTGGGTCTTCTTCACCTGCGACAGATGAAGCATAAGGGCTCGCAGCTTCTGCATCCTGATGTGACACGTCCGCCTTATTATTTGGCTGGTTTTCGTTTTCTGGCGAAAAAGCAGCTTTATCTCGTGAACTTTTTTCTTTTGCTTTCATACCTCTTATCAACTCCTCTATATAAGGTAAAAACTCTAAAATAGTAGCGACGGCTATAACTGACAGTAAGTACCACGTTGGTAGGGGTTCTTGCTTGAACCGCAGGCCAAAATCAGCAGGATTTTCGCCCAATCCCAATAACGCAATAAAGTGTGACCAATGTCTGGCGATCACCAATATCAGTGCAAGCAGCGGTATCATCTCTAGAAAACTGTGCACATGCTGCTCAATAGGCCCTACTCTTCTTTTCGTTACCGCGTAACTAACGTCCCACAGTGCTGTTAACTCATGTAAGAAGAAAAACACTATACCTACAGCTATAATTAAGCTATTCACTTCAAAAAGAAGAACCAAGAAAAGCGGTATTCCCACCTCTAAAAACATCAATAGATGAATTAAGGACTCTTTTGGACCTGCGGTAGCAGCAATATTACTGCTGCGATGGCAAAACCAGTCTACTATTCCCGCTGTGAACCACAGCGGTATAATGAAATACATCAATATGAGCTGTGTAACGTCATTCATGACTAAACCTTCAAAAATAAGTCGCCGCGATTCATGTATACGAAGTTTAATACTCGATACCAGATAACGTTGTAACGTTGAAAACAGAAGATTAGATTAAGAATGATTAACATTTTTTAATGTCTAATTGGTAAGAGGTTTTCTTATTGGAAAAGTTGGAGTTATGCAGTCGGCAGGTCTTAGCGTTTACTGATAGCAAATAACTATCACGGATAAACCGTTACATTTCATTAATTTGCAGTTATTGTGAACAACATTAATGATACAATATAACATTACATGCATTCTTAGGAGAAATAACATGTTCACAGAAGAAATGGTTCATACCGCGCTACAAACTTGGTGCGACAATGTGGTAGCGGTAGGTAAAGTGCACACTGAGGGTGGCGACGTGAAAGCATTTGCTTCACAAGTACTGTCAGACAACTACGACTACGATAATGGAAAAGTACTATTTAAACCTACGCTTACTTTCGGCTCTCAAACCTTTCGCCCAACTAAAGAAGGCGCTTTATCTTATTTCGTAGGCGGTAACAGCGAATATCCAAACGACAATGGTTTTAAATTAAAGCCATGGGTGAAAGTTTGGTATAGCAAAGAAGACTTTATCTTGAACGGTGAGCTTGCCATTGTTCAGTGTAACGTACACTTTATCGGCGAAGACGACAGCCATATTTTTGTAAATAAGAGCTTTGTTTTCAAACAATGTGAAGACGGAAAAATTCGCATTATCCTTCATCAATCTTCGCTACCGTATCAGCCTTAAAAGGTTGTTGATACGCTTTGACCGATAAATAAAAAAGTCATGACTTATAGACAGCCATGACTTTATTATTTTTGTTTATCACTTAATTATTTGTCACCTACATGTCTCTACCTAGCGCTTGTTTAAGCTCAGCTAGATAGTTTTCGAAAGGCTTCCACTGGCCCATTCCTGTTTTGTAGATAGGTTGGCGAACCTGTTCAGAGCTTGGGGTCTTTATCACCCGTTTGGTTTGGTGAAACGCCAAGCACGCTTCTTCAAAGTCTAACCCACAAAAATCTAGAATGCGGTTAACCTGCCCTTTCAAATCATCAAGAACATCTTCGTGCTGTACAGTAAGAATTTCACCAGGCAATACACGATGCCAATGGTCCATAAGCTGTTCATAGGCGTTATAGTAACGGCCAATATCATTAAGTAAATAGCTAAACTCTTGCCCCTCACCGAATAACTGTTTAAAGCCACTAAAACAGCAGTCCATTGAGTTTCTGCGTGCATCAATAATCTTGGCGTTAGGCAGTATCTTTTTAATTAAGCCTATGTGAATGAAGTTATTGGGCATTTTATCAATAAAGAAAGCCGCGCCCTGTCTGTAGGCTTTAGTCTGCTCGATATAACGGGCACCGAGCTTTTCTAACGTTGCGCTATCCAGTCCGCTAACGTTAAGCGGATAAGGTGTTTTTTGATGACTTAATGATGAAGCAATGCCTAGTATATCGTGTAGCTCCATGGTGCCGTCTACCTGCGAATGTGACGCGAGGATTTGCTCTAATAATGTCGAGCCAGCGCGAGGCAGGCCTACGATAAAAATAGGATCGGGAGCTTGGCAGCCCTGTTTTGTATTGAAAGAATCTATTGTAAAAGCCTGCTGCTGAGCTTCTAAGGCCTTTTCTGTCCTTCCAATATCAAATTGTAGCGTACTGTGTTTAAGCTTATTACCTTGCGCATAGTAGGCGAAAGCTTTATCTGCCTGGCCTTTGTCTTCAAACCCTTTACCTAACGCAAAACAGATGTGAATTTTATCGTCTAGCTTTATCGAGCTAGCTTCCACTTGCTTGCACATCTGCGATAGCATGTTGTCGCTAAATTTGTAGGTTTTTGTATTAGCTAAGCTCCAGTAAGCGTCACCGTAATCATTAGCGTATTTCACTGCTTTCTCGTAAGCATTAACGGCATCCGTAGTATCGCCTTTTGCTTTTAATGCATGGCCTAATGAAACCCACACTTTAGGTCTATCAGCATTTTGTGACAGTACACCTTGGTATAACTTTATTGCTTCATCTAATTGCCCAACGCCGACAAGAGCATGGGCCAAGCTTGTTTTAATGGCAAAGCTTTCTGGATTAAGCGCTAAACGCGCCCTCGCTACCTTCACCGCTTCAGGAAACTTACCTAATTTAGACAAAACGTTTTGATAAGCTAAAGCGGCACGTTCATTTTCTGGATAAAGCTCAACGCAGCTTTCTAAGAGAAATTCTGCATCGCTATATACCTTAAGCTGCATGCCTATTTCAGCAAGTAACATCATTGCCTCAGGGTGATGTTTTTGCTTAGTTAAAAACTGGCGGCATACTTGCTCGGCCGCAGAAAACTGCTTTTCATACATTAAATCGTAAGCACCGAGTACGGGTGCAGGAAGTGACTGCAAATATTCGATTTGCTGGTTTGCCATCGTTACTGCGGGTACATCAGCATGGCTTTTATAAATGGTTAGGAGCTTTTTCCAGCTGCTAATTAGCGCCGGGTTAAAATGCGTAGCTTTAAAAAATGCGCTAGCCGCTGCTTGATGATTACCTACTGCTTCCTGGCAATACGCTAACTCTTGGTAACCTCTTCCATAATCCGGCTTAAGGCCTAGTAGCGCATCAATATGTTTAAATGCTTCGTTATATTGCTTAGAAAGCCTTTGAATAACCGCTGCTAAATAGTGAGTTTCCGCTTTTTGCTGCTCGCTCAACGATGCAGAAAAAAGCGTTTGAATGCTTTCCATTGCAATTGAAAACTGCCCACGCTGCAGCGCTTGCTTTATAGTGCGAACTTGTTGTTGAAATTCTTCTGATGTCATAGCCTACTTTATTATTCTATTTTCGAAATATAGCGCGCTTTTATGAGCCTAATTAAATACATAAATACGAGCGTTTCAGCACAGCTTCTCTTTTAGTTTACGCGTCAGTTACTAAATACAGATACTAAATACAGATACTAAATACAGATACTACCGAAATTTTTAGCTTTAGTAATGAAAACGGCAGACTAATGTCTGCCGTTTAATAATGCTATTGCGTGGTTAACGTTAAATTAACCAGCGACAACTATTAATAATAGTCGTAAGAGAAGCGTAGTCCGATAGTACGTGGACGGTTTGTCACAACTTTAGGCGTGTACTGTTGCGTGTCGATGTTTAAAATCGCCGACTTATCGAAAACATTATCGATGAATGCTTCAACTTTCCAGCTCTCGTATGACATGCCTACAGACACATTACCGATGACGTAGCTTTCCTGAATGTAGCGTCCGCCACGAATGACTTCGCCGTCAGCGCCTGGATATGTTGCACCATTAAATACCTCACCCTCGTCCTTAATTTTTAGACCAGAGCCCGTGCCGTAAATTAGGCGTGTGGCGTCTTCCATGGCATAGGCATTCATAACCATGCCTGCAAGGCGATCGCCGGTATAGGTAAGTGATGCGTTAACAAAACCTTCTTTACCACCTTCAAGCTCGAAGAAATAGCGCGCGCTAATGTTACCCGAGAAGTCAGCTGAATATGGCAATTCACTACCTACACCTGCGGCAATACCTTCAAGTTCAGGGTTGATGCGTACAAGCTCAGTATCAAGCACGCTAAACGCCGCATTAATTATTAGGTTATCGGTAGCAAGCCATGAAATATCAGCATCAATACCTTTAACTTCTGCATCACCTACGTTGTCGGTAAATACTAAGAAACTAATGTTAGCCGGATCAAAACGAGAAGTTTGCAAGTCAGTGATTTCTGAGTAATAACCGGTTGCATTAACGCGAAGTATACCATCTAAGAAGTCACCTTTAAGACCAATCTCGTAGTTGTCTAAGGTATCTGTTGTTGAATAAACCGGTACACGGAAGTCAGCAAACGCTCCCGTGCTATTTGCCGCAGCATCACCGCCTAAACGGTTAGTTACCGGTGGGCGGAAACCTTCTGAATAGTTCGCGAATAACAATACGTTTTCGTTTACTTTCCAGTCTAGGCCGAATTTGAAGATAGTGTCATCTACCGTTAGTACGCCGTCATCACCCAATAGACTAATATCAAGTGAACCGTCTTGGATAGCATCTACTACGCCCTGGCCGTCAAGACCTAATCCATCGTAAACTGCTGGGTCTAATACACCCTGACCATAGGCCTCTAAACGACTTGTTACGTCGCGGGTTGAAGTAGCGCCCCGGTATATGTCATCAATTTGATACCAGCGGGCGCCAAAGGTAGCGGTTACCGAGTCAGTAATTTCATAACCTAGCTGCCCAAATACTGCAATTTGCTCGATAGTATGCGTTACATCGTTAACAAAGCTAATTTCAGGTGAGAAAGGGCCACCATCACTGTTAATACCTTTATCACCTTGAAGCGTTTTTGCAAGGTCAGTGAATATCTCAGTACTTGCAATTTTAAACTGCCCTACCGAAGCCACTTCTTGCTCGTCATAAAACACACCAGCAGTTAGCTGCCATGGTGTGTCCATCGTTGTGCTAAAGCGTAGTTCGTGCGTTAAACGCGTGCTTGTAGTGTCTTCTTTGTAATACTTAGTTGGGTCAAGACAACGGGCATCGTCAGGGTTATCCGGCGTTTCATAGTGTGTACACACGTAATATGCCGAGAACAAACCACCGTTTGTATAGCCTGTGTAGTCGGTTAGCGTATCTATCTCACGATCTAAGTAACCACCGGTATATACCACATCAAGCTTTTCAAGACGGCCATTTAAGGTCCATGTAGTTAAGCCAAACTCATCAGAGTTTTCATCGCTTTGGAAGCGAATCGCCGAGCTCTCTCCCTCAACCGTTGGGTCGTAAGCAAATACACCTTCGGTGTCTAGGGTTTGCTCTGTATGCTGTACCACTACATCCCAATTGTCATTAATAATGTATGACAAGCCAAAACGGGCACCAGAGTAAACCGCATCGTTGAAGTTATCTTCAACGTGTTCGCTGTTTCTTGGCGATACTACCGCCGCTTCACTGCGATCAAAGCCGTTAATGCCACGGCGTGCATCCATATCAGCGGGGTTAATGCCTTTGGCTTGAAGTGCACCGCCGGATATACGGTCGATAACCACTGCACTGCCAATATAACCGCCGTTATTCGGGTCGTTTTCAATATTGTCTATCCAACCGCCTTGGCTATCGTTGTACGCCGCTACGCGTAAGGCTAAATTGTCGGTTGGCGTAACGTTAAAGTAGGCTTCTACCGTGTTACTCATATCACCGCCTTTGGTGGTAGAGATACTGGTATCAAAGCCTGCAGCAAAACCCGAGTGATCAGGCTTGTTTGTAATTAGTCGAACGGTACCTGCCTGGGAACTTGCACCGAATAGCGTACCTTGTGGCCCAGGAAGTACTTCTACACGCTCAACATCGGTAGCGAAAATATCCAAGTTTCTTCCAGCCATTGAAACTGGCATTTCATCTAGATAGAAGGCAACAGAAGGCTGAAGTGCCTGAACCGAAGAAAGAGTGATGCTTGATTGCGTGGTAGCAGCACCGCGAATATAAATTTCATTTTGTCCAGGACCCGTGCCCTGGAAAACTACGTTAGGTAAGAATTCTACGTAGTCTTGAAAGTTATCAATACCAAGGTTTTCTAACGCTTTGCCATCTAAAGCAGAGACGGCGACAGGTACATCTTGTATTGATTCACTTCTTTTGGTGGCGGTAACTTCAATGGTTTCGAGTTTAGCAGGCGCGTCTGATTCTTGCGCAGCCAAAGAGGTAGATGCCAATGCAGCGATGATGGCACAGCTAAGCTGAGTTTTTCGCATTTGTGTGTGTTTCCTTCAATTGGTTTTTATTCTTCGGACTGTGTTTACTTTCTACACATATCAAAAAGATCATATATTACAATACAACAACTATAATTAATTACTACACTAACGATTGATATTTAATCAAAACGTAGTAAATAATAGCAGAAAGTCTAATATTGGAAGGTTATTTAGAAGCCCCCGAGCGCGAAGCACAGAGTGAAATTTTAAAATACATATAAATCGAATTATTTCATCTGATATTTATTAAAAGTGCTCCATGCTGTATATTTCGCCGTAATAACCTAAGTTGAAATAAAAGGTGAAAGGAAATTACTGCGTGATTGAGAACGAAAAGAAATCTCCACTCAATAAGCCGGTGTTTATAACGTCTTCTGCGTTAATCATCTGCTTACTAATCTTCGCTGCGGGCACGCCCGAACTCGCAGACTCTGTCTTCCAAAAATTGCAAAGTGTCATTGTTTCTAACGGAAGTTGGTTTTACGTTCTAACCGTTACTATCATTGTTCTAGCAGTGGTGTATTTGGGCATGTCTCGCTATGGCGAAATTAAGCTAGGCCCTGACCACGCCACACCAGAGTTTAGTTTCGGTACATGGCTTAGTATGCTGTTTGCTGCAGGTATGGGCATTGGGTTAATGTTTTTCGGTGTAGCTGAACCATTAATGCACTTTATGTCTCCACCCACGGCTCAGGCAGAAAGCATAGACGCCGTGCGCGAAGCGATGAAAACGACCTTCTTCCACTGGGGGATCCACGCGTGGGCTATTTACGCGGTGGTAGCACTCATACTCGGTTATTTTGCCTACCGTCAAAACTTACCACTAACCCTTCGCTCTGCACTTTACCCACTTATCGGGGACCGGATTTACGGCTGGCCTGGTCACGTGGTCGATATATTTGCAGTTACCTCAACGGTATTTGGTATTTCAACCTCGCTAGGGTTTGGCGCATCGCAAGTTAATGCGGGCTTTAACTACCTGTTCGGTTTGCCCTCAAACACAGGTGTTCAAATTGCTATTATGGCAGGCGTAGTTGGCCTAGCAGTTATTTCGGTAACCACTGGTTTGGACAAGGGTATTCGCCGCCTTTCAGAAACTAACATGGTTCTGGCTATTATCTTGCTGCTAATTGTATTGTCGTTAGGTCCAACGGTATTTTTGCTACAGGCCTTCATGCAAAACACTGGCGCATACCTGTCTGACATAGTACGAAACACCTTTAATTTGTACACCTATGAAAAAACCGATTGGATTGGCGGCTGGACTATCTTTTATTGGGGTTGGTGGTTAGCGTGGGCACCGTTCGTTGGCTTGTTTATAGCGCGTATTTCGTTCGGCAGAACTATTCGCGAATTCGTTATGGGTGTTCTACTTATACCATCTGCTTTCACCCTATTTTGGATGACGGTATTTGGTAACGGCGCCATTGATCAAGTCTTGGTGCAAGGAAAAGACGTACTGGCACAGATGGTGAACGACGACACTTCCGTTGCTTTGTTTGTGTTCTTGGAGCAGTTTCCATTTGCTTCAGTTCTTAGTTTTATTGCCGTACTTATGGTAATCATATTCTTTGTAACCTCGTGTGATTCAGGCGCAATGGTAGTCGACATGCTTTGTTCCCATGGTGAAAACGATACACCGTTGTGGCAACGAGTATACTGGGCTGTTGGTGTAGGTATTGTCAGTTCAATACTTCTCTATGCTGGCGGACTTGGTGCACTTCAAACAATGACCATTGCAGCGGCTCTGCCTTTTGCTATTGTGCTGCTTATTGCTATTTCCGGTTTGCTAAAAGCGCTCAGGATAGAATCTTACAAACGTGAGAGTCTGCAGGTAATGGCAGGTACGCCTTTGCATAACGATTCAGATAAAAACTGGAAAGACCGATTGGAAAACATCGTTACCTTCCCTGATGAAAACGCTGTTCGCCGATATGTAAATAAGGTGGTTATGCCTGCACTAACAGAAGTTGGTGAAGAATTTAAGTCTCAGCAATTCGATATAAATATTGAAGATACGGACGAAGCGCTTATTTTGACTGTTGATATGGGTAATGACCCCGAATTTATCTACGCGGTATACCTAGTGCCGACAGAACAGCCGGAATTTGGACCTAGTGACACTTCAATACTGGACGAAAACAAAAAGGCAACGTACTATCGCGCCGAGGTTCACCTGAGTGAAGGTGGTCAGAACTATGACATTATGGGTTGGTCGAAAATTTCCGTTATTAATGACGTAATCGACCATTATCATAAACACCAACATTTTATTCATTTGCTTAAGTAACCACACGGTTACGCATTTGTTGGAAGTAATATGCGAAAAGAAGAAGAACTATTAGTGGCACTACGGCGCGTTATTCGCGCTGTAGACCTACGCAGCAAGCAGCTAAGTAAACACGTGGGTTTGACGGGCCCACAACTGTTAGTAATGCAAAATATTGAAGAGCGCCCCGGTATTATGGTGCGCGAAATTGCAGAGAATATTAACTTAAGCCCTGCAACCATCACTAATATTTTAGACAGACTAGAGTCTAGAGACTTAGCTACGCGCATTAGAAGTACGCAAGACAAGCGAAAAGTGGGCGTATTCTTAACCGAGCGCGGAAAAGAAGCAGTGGTAGACGCCCCGCGCCCGCTTCAGGAACACTTTGTTGAGCGTTTTTCTCAGCTAAAAGAATGGGAGCAAAGCCAAATGGTAGCTACCGTTCAGCGTATTGCTAGCATGATGGATGCTGAAGATATTGATGCCTCACCTTTCTTGGAGCTAGGCAGCATTTCAGAAAAAAGCTAATAGCTTCTATCTTTTCTAAAAAAATGGCCTTCAATATGAAGGCCATTTTTGTATCTGTAATAGACGTATAGTTCACGATACGAAACTAGGACTTCGCTTTCAGCGGGTTTACTTTTCCACCGGTAATTTTATCTGCCCTACCTTCCTCTTTGGCCTTTTCAGCGCGACGTTTTCGAATCTCTTTAGGGTCAGCAATCAGCGGGCGATAAATTTCGATTCGGTCACCATCTTGAAGCGTATCTCGCAATTTAACAACGCGACTCCAAATACCTACTTTTGTGGCTTTTAAGTCGATTTCCGGAAACTGCTCCAGCACATTAGATGCATTAATCGCCTCTTCTACCGTCGCATTTTCACGAATAGCAACATCAATGATGGTTTGCTTGGTGGGCAACGCGTAGGCAACCTCAATATTGATGAGCTTATTACTCATGCGTACACACTCCGCGCTCTGTCAGTGAAAGCTGTAACCATACTAGTAGCTAAACTGTTAAACACCTTTCCGAATGCCATCTCTGCCAGCTTATTACTGAATTCAAATTCAAGGTTAAGCTCTATTTTGCACGCTTCTTCAGAGAGCGCTGAAAATGTCCAGCCGCCGGTTAACGAACGAAACGGGCCATCTACTAGCTGCATTTGAATACTTTTACCTGGTTCTAGTACGTTGTGCGTTGTAAACCACTGTTTGATACCTGCTTTTGCCACTAGCAAAGACGCTTTCATGCTTTGCGCTGAGGTATCGAGGATTTTACTATCTGTACAACCTGGTAAAAACTCAGGGTAGGAAGCTACATCGTTGACTAAGTTAAACATGGCTTCTGCGCTATGAGCTACAAGCGCGCTTCTATGAATACTTGGCATTGATCCCACTACAATTAAAACTCTTGGCAGCATTGTATCACAGAAAATTTGTATCTCTTGTATTCGGTTTTGAACCAAATGCCCCAATATAAGATAACAATGACAACTAAAGACATTCCTTTGAACAATCAGTATAATAGCCAGCATGAAAAAGAATAAAGCCAACAAAAACACCTCGGGAAATATCGCGCAGAACAAAAAGGCGCGTCATGACTATTTCCTAGAAGACAAGTTCGAAGCCGGACTTGAGCTTCAAGGGTGGGAAATCAAAAGTATTCGTGCCGGTAAAGTAAACATTACCGACGCGTACATCATCATCCAAAATGCCGAAGCGTATCTGGTAGGCTGTAGAATTAGCCCGCTAAATCAAGCATCTACCCACGTGGTCGCTGCACCTGAGCGCGCACGCAAACTGTTGCTGAAAAAGCGTGAGATAGATCGCTTAATGGGCGCACGTGACCGCCAAGGCTACTCGATTGTTGCAACATCTATGTATTGGAAAAAGTGTTGGGTGAAACTAGAAATTCACCTAGCTAAAGGTAAGCACGCTCACGACAAGCGCGACACTTTGAAAGATAAAGACTGGCAACGCCAAAAAGAAAGAATGATGAAACACAGCGTTTAACGCTGTGTTTTTATTTGTGCTTTTGTTGAAGAAACATAACGTAGCAGGCTACCTGTAGGTAAAGCAGCCTTGCTTTAATGGCCTCATCTTAACCTTGTCGGCGTTAGTTAACATCTCGTTTTGTCATCTTCTTGCGATGCAGCATGTCAAGAATAAGGCTCCACAGTGGAGACGGATTTCTTAACGTGGTTAGGTTATTTCCCAACCGTCTGAGCTGGCGTCGCACCATCGCCATATTCGCAAGACTTGCCAACGATTTATCTTTCCAAGCACAGTGTGGAATAATGCCTGAGTAAGACCATTCTTGCTGCCACTTTTTAGCAAGGTCGGGCGTAATAGCTAAAGCACTGGCTAAGCCTACCATAGCGCACCCCTGCTCTATCACTTCTTCTGCCACTTCGGCCCTTTTAATACCGCCTGTGGTCATAAGTGGGATATGGGTTTTACTCACTAAAGCCTGTGCGAATTCTAGAAAGTATGCCTCTCTGGCAAGGGTGGTATCGTCTCGTGTTTGGCCCTGCATGGCTGGCGCTTCATAACTACCGCCAGATAGTTCGACCACATCTACACCCAAGGCTTCTAAGCGGTTTACCACTTCACAAGCATCGTCAAAAGAAAACCCGTTCTTTTGAAAATCCGCAGAGTTAAGCTTAACCATAACAATGAAGTTTTTAGCGCAAACTGCTCTAACCTGGCTAACTATATTTATCAACAAACGTGCGCGGTTAATAATAGAACCGCCCCACTCGTCTTGACGCTGATTAGTTAATGGAGATAAAAACTGTGTAAGCAGATAACCGTGAGCAGCGTGTATCTCTACGCCATCAAATCCAGCATTTTCAGCTTGCTTCGCCGTTTCGACAAAGCGCTTGCATACATCATGGATGTCTTGACAGGTCATTTCTCGTGGCTGAGCAAATAGCTTAGAATGTTTGCCCATATCCAAGGGTACAGCAGAAGGCGCAATAGCTTTGCCTTTCATGGCTTTAAATACCTGTCGACCAGGATGATTAATTTGCATAATGGCTAATGCGCCATTCGACTTAATAATCTTCGCCCATTTTTGAAACGACGTAATATCGGTATTTTTTTCTAGTGCAACACCACCTGGCCCCGTCATAGCTGCTTTATCAACCATAACGTTACCCGTAATTACCATGCCTAAATTACCATGGGCCCAATATCGATAAAGTGAATATAAAGACTCACCGGGAATGTTTCCCATGCTCGACATATTTTCTTCCATTGCAGCTTTAACAAGGCGGTTTCGCGCCGTTACGCCACAAGGCAGGGTATAAGGAGAATACAATATGGAATCTGAAGACATTTACACTACAAGCCTTTTAATTATGCTGACGTACTTTAATGGTTCTTGCCGCTAAATGCATCCTTACATAGGTACTTATTCCCTAAAAATTCGCTAAAAAATTATTAATCAGATGGCTCGCTTAATTAAAACAGAAAGCTATCATTAAGCTTTCTTATCCCTATATTAGTACAGGCCCTTGAAAAATAATGTTGCTAGCCACATATCAATGTCAAGTCGATAATAGGCTTGCTGTTATGAAGGTATCTTTGTTTTCTTAGCTTTGTTTTCTTAGCTCGCATAGTAAGCTTTTGAAAACATAAGTGTTATTTTTGGTTGTTTTATAGCCAAACCCTTAAAATTTAAAGCGTTTTCTAAAAGAAAGCATTTAATGACGTAACATTTGTGTTATTATTGAAAATCACACTCGGGGCTGATTAGGATTCGACAGGATCTAGGAAGCCGGAGGTGCATGCAGAGGAGCGGTTGGCCTCTTAAAAAAGCCGCATTTAAATAGTCGCAAACGACGAAACTTACGCACTAGCCGCTTAATAACCGGTATAGGCCCTTCCACCCTAGTCTTTTCCTGCTAGCGGGGATTCGGAAGGTCATCCAAGTAGGATAGCGAGGGAACCTTGTCTAAGGGTGAACCGCGAAACAGTATTAGGCCAGCTGCAAGGAAATCCTGTTTGTCGGAGTTCCAAGCAGTTAAATAAATGACAAACTAAGCATGTAGTACCAAAGGTAGACATTTTCTGGACGCGGGTTCAAATCCCGCCAGCTCCACCAATTCAATAAATTAAGACGTCCTATGACGTCTTTTTTTATGTCTCAAACTCAGTAACTTCCTCTCAACCAGAGCCATAATGTGAAAGCATACTCTGAAATTAACACGCCCTCTGTCACCCTACTATCGACGCAACATTAATAATTTAAAAAAGTCGTTAGCGGCAGGTTAGATACACTAAACAGTACGCCACTGCTCACGCCCCCACCGACCACTAACACACGCCGATGTTTTACTTAGTAAAGTACCTTATGTGAAAGATACTAAGTGCTAGTCTGCTTTGCGGTTTAGGCTGATTAAACAGATAGCCAATAGTAACGTTGCAATCATACCTGAAGCGCCAGCTACACCCGATGGTAGAAATCCATCACGACCAAATATAATTAATATGGCATTAGAAAGCATAGCTACTGAACCGGCTACAGCTGTTAAACCTCCAATTGCTTTACCACCTTTTGCCACAAAAGATAGGCCGAAAACGACGGCTGCTAATCCTAATAGTAATTTAGCCGCGTAGTAAATCATGAAAGACAAAGATACTACGCCGCCAATTAAAGGTTTAGCGCCTTCTACTGCACCAGCAACTTGACCGAAGGTTGAAAATAACGTTAGGCCAATACTTACCTGCACAATATTTAGAACGGCGCTAAAAGTAATAGCCGACCAGCCTAGCTGGGCGTTTTTTGCCTGCACCATAGCGGTACTAGCAAAAGCAGCTAGCACAGTAAAAATTACGGCTTCAGATCCCCAGGCATACTGCCTTGAAAAGCTAATTCCGCTGCTGTAAAGCGCTGTAAAGACAGCCTGTGTTACTGCTAGTAGTAATAATAACGACGCTGTAATTTGAATGGTGCGCTTATGTGTAAATTCCATTATGGCTCTCTATTTTTAGATATGTAAGTAGCATTTATTGATGTTGGTATAAGACAGGTAAAGCTAATTATTTATTTCACTAAATTTGGTAAAAATTGGAAATCATCTATATAGAGAGGAAATATTAATCTATTGAGGTGACCAACAACCAATCAACCAGTTATTTTCATTCACATAATCAACACTTTTTCTATTCAAGCTCTACTTTCTCTGTTTGATTGGTCATTCCACTCTCACTTGATAGTAAAACGTATTCCCATTCATTTCGTTATATTATAACATTGCTATCTAATTTCAGTTACAGCACGTTATACAATGCAAACAAATTCAGTAATATGCGCAGATGCGCTGACCGTGCGCGTTGAAAACCGCACGCTTTTAGACAATCTAAACTTCAATGTTGGCAAGGGCGAAGTTTTTGCACTTTTAGGCGGAAACGGTGCTGGTAAATCTACTACCCTTAAAACCTTTTTAGGTTTGATGAAGGCAAGCAGTGGTAGCGCTACTGTTTTGGGCCACAACGCCACTACTCACCCTAACGATGTTCAAAAGTCTGTCGCTTATTTACCTGAATCTGTAACGCTTTATGGTCACCTTTCTGGCTGGGAAAATATCCGTTACTTTCTTTCGGTAGCTGGTGTAGAAAAATCAGACGAAGACATTTTTGCAGCACTTCGCAAAGTGGCGCTTCAAGAAGATTCATGGAATAAGGCGTTATCAAACTACTCGAAAGGTATGCGCCAGAAGACCGCAATTGCCCTTGCTTTGTTGCGTAATGCCCCTGTGCTGTTTTTAGATGAGCCCACATCAGGCCTAGACCCTGCCGCCATTGACGAGTTTAATGCGTTGGTTTCTGAACTAGCGGCCAACGGCGCTACCATTTTTATGGTAACCCACGACGTGTATGGCGCTTGTCAAGTCGCTCACCGTATTGTGCTTTTAAGTAACGGTAAGCTAACCGGCTCCTTCGAGCGTGTTGGCGATACGCCTATTGATACTGAAGCGGTACACGCAGCATTTGCAGGGCGCAAAGCATGATATTTAGTGTAGTTAAAACCATTTGTGCAGATCAGTGGCGCTATTGGCTGCGCACGAAAGTCGCCGCTACGGTGCTGTTGCTAGGGGCGATACTGACCCTTGCGGCATTGGTTGTGAATGCATTTCACATTGAGGAAGCCGCGCACGCTAGAGAGCACCTTCAAACTGAAGCAGAAGAACGCTTTAAAGCGCAGCCTGACAAGCACCCTCACCGAATGGTGCATTACGGTCATTATGTTTTTCGTGCCCCTACTCCATTAAGCGTAATTGAACCTGGTGTAGACACCTACACGGGTAACGCTATTTTCTTAGAAGGGCATCGACAAAATAGCGCCATGTTTGCCGAGCAGAGGCAATCGGTTGGGCTTACGCGTTTTAGTAGCTTAACCCCTAGCTTCCTTGCGTTAGTACTTGCGCCGCTGTTTATTATTCTCATTGGTTACGGCAGCGTATCTCGAGAGCGCGAGGCCGGCACACTTACTTTGTTGTTGTCACAAGGCACTACGCGCTGGCAGCTAATGTTAGGAAAACTTTTAGCGTTAATTACAGCTAGCGGTTTGTTCTTACTCCCTTTGCTGCTGGCCTGCTTGTATGTAGCTTTTTCAAGCGAAAGCCCGCTCGTGGTGATGCTATTTTGCTTAAGTTACGCCGTTTACTTCTTGCTATGGGCTACTGTTGTAACCGCGTGCTCAGCGTTATTTGAAAAAAGCAGTGTTAGCTTCACCATGCTTATTGTTATTTGGATGGCCGCGTGTGTGTTACTTCCTCGCTTGGGAAGCAGCGTAGCAACGAATGCCGCCCCTTCTACTGGCAAGCTTGAAGCGGACTTCAAAGTAGAAGAAAAGCTTAGAAGTTTGGGCGACGGTCACGACGTAGACGACCCTGCATTTAAAAAGCTAAAAGAAGATTTATTAGCAAAATACAATGTGGATTCCGTAGACGACCTGCCTGTTAATTTCCGCGGTGTTGTTGCTCAGTATTCAGAAGGCAGACAGGCAAAAGTGCTTAATGAATTTGCCGAAAACAGAATGGGTGAAGAGTTAGAACAAGCACATATTGCACGTCAGTTTGGTTGGCTATCGCCTACCGTTGCCGTTCGCGCAATCTCTACAATATTAGCGGGTACCAGCCTTGAAACCCATCATCGTTTTTTACGAGAAGCAGAAGCTCTGCGCCTTGAATTCGTGCAAGGGCTAAATAAAGTGCATGTTGAAAAGCTGGACTACAAACTCGACATGAACCGCAACGCAAGCGAAGAAGCGGCTGATAAAGCTGTTGTGGATGCAGATAATTGGGCATTGCTAGCCGAGTTTAATTTCAAACCTGAAGCAGCAAACACACGCATTTCAAACGCGCTTATCTATTTTCTACAACTGTTTGTTTGGGTATGCATTACCGCCCTGCTTTTAAAAGCGGCTGTTAGGAGGTTAAACCCATGATGCGTTTTACCGATCTTAAACGTGAAGCTAATTTTGTTTTTGGTCACCGTCAAATAAAACTTACGTTATTAGTCGTATTTCTTTTAAGCGCGGTGTCGTTGTGGTCTGGTTATGCAGAAATGCACGAACAACAAGCCACTATTGAACGCTTACTAGAAAAAGACCAAATAGAGCGTGAAGCCGTTATCACTCACCAGTCGAACTTCGGCATGGTTGCTTATTACGCCTTTCATCTGACTTATGCCCCCCCTTCCCCGCTGGCTTTTGCTGCCGTAGGTGAAAGAGATGTATTTCCTTGGAAGCACCGTATACGCATGCTTGCGTTAGAAGGGCAAATTTACGAAAGCGATACCGACAACCCCGAGCTTGCGTTTTTAGGGCGTTTCGATTTTGCCTTTGTGACCAGCGTATTGCTGCCATTATTTATCATATTGCTACTTTACGATTTAAAAGCAAAGGAACGGGAAGCCCGACGCTTCGATTTGCTCAATGTAACTGCACGCAATGCCCATGCGATATGGACATCACGAGTATTAGTTACCTTAGTTCCTTTAGCGCTTGTTACGCTCGCTCCATTTGTGGTGTTCGGATTAATTAACGGTGCATCTTTACCCTCTCTATTAACCGTTTGCGCAATAGTAATAGGTAACATTGCGTTGTGGAGTGTCATTGTTCTTGTGATTGGCGCAGCAAAACGTTTTGCAAATTTCAGTGCAACGCACCTTGCCTCTATAATGCTGGGCGTTTGGCTTGTTACCACTGTTGTTGTTCCTGTGACCGCACACACGGTAATTAATGCGGTGGTTGAAACACCTGAAGGCGGCGACATTGTGCTTACCCAACGCGAAGCAGTAAATAGCGCGTGGGATAAGCCCGTTGAAGACACGTGGCGTGCATTCATAGCCACGCATCCACAGTGGGCCGACTACACAGAATTTGACCCTGAACGAGACAGCTCATTTAATTGGAAATGGTACTACGCATTTCAACAAGTGGGCGACCAAACGGCTAGTGACTTGTCGAAAGCTTATCAGGGCCGCCACGCTTCAAAGAGACACCATTGCAAGCTACGTAGCCTTACTTTCTCCTTCCTTGCTTACGCAACGTTTATTATCAAGCGCTGCTGATACTAATGTAAGCGCCATGGTGGGCTATGAAAATGATGTACGCGCTTTTCATAAGGCGCTACGAAAATTTTATTACTATCACCTTTTCAAAGAGCCTGAATTTTCTCAGGAAAGCTTTGAGGCACTACCACAATTTACACCAAACACTAAAAGCTCACACGAGAACCGCACAGGAAAAGAAGAATGAAAACTAGTTGGGTGAAAACATCACTTGCAGCCTCTATATCAGCTTTATTAAGCACGTCGGCTTTAGCGCAAAGCGATAACAACCAAAATGAAGCTGATGTTGAAAAAATAACCGTGCACGGTATGCACCGCGCGTATCAAGGGGCTTTTGAATACAAAGAGGTACCTGCAGCTGCCCAAGATATAGACTTAGGCTTACTTAGCGATGCTGGTGCTATTAATTTGAATGACGCACTAGATCTATCGGCATCTGTAGCACGACAAAATAATTTTGGCGGCCTTTGGAATAGCTTTGCAATTCGTGGCTTTTCAGGGGACGAAAACTTACCAAGCGGCTTTCTGGTAAACGGCTTTAACGCAGGTCGTGGCTTCGGCGGTCCTCGTGACTTATCTGGCATTGATCACGTAGAAGTATTGAAAGGCCCGAAAGCAGCGCTTTTCGGACGTGGTGAGCCAGGTGGCGCAATTAATCTAGTAACTAAACGTCCTCAGTTTCGTGAAGGAGGTGAAGTTAAAGCCACTTACGGAAGCTGGGAGCAAATGCGTGTTGAAGCTGACGTACAAACTGTTGCGGGCGCATCTGAGAATGTTGGCGTACGCTTAGTTGGTTTTTATGAAGACGCAGAAAGTTTCCGCGATACAGTAGAAACCGAGCGCTTTGGGTTTTATCCATCGGTAACCTGGGAAGCGTCGGCAGATACTACCATGACTTACGAGCTAGAGTACACAGAACAAAAGATTCCTTTTGATCGCGGTGTAGTGGCTATTGACGGCGAATTAGGCCATCAACCCATTGAAACCTTTACTGGCGATCCGAATGGCGACACTATCGATACCCAAGTTGTTGGTCATCAAATTGAAGTTTCTCACAAGCTAGCTGATGACTGGAACTTATTGTTAGGTGCAGGGTTGCGTGATACCACGTTTGAAGGTAATGCATTAGAGAATAATTTTGGTGGCCGTCAAACGCTATTTATCGACCCTAATCAAGTATTGTTATCACGCTTTAAGCGTTATCGTAACTTTGAAACTGATTACCTTGTATTACGAGGCGAAATTGCGGGTGAATTTGAAACAGGCTCACTAACCCATCGCGTTATTATTGGTGCTGACTACGATAAATTTGAAAACGACCAGGTGATTCTGCGCTATCGCCCACCCTTTTTCTCAGGCGATACCGACATTAACGATTTAGACTTAGATCAGTACCTTGTGGTCGATATATTCAACCCTGATTACTCACCGCTTCCCGATGTTGAGCTTTCTGACAATCTAGACCGCCTAGAAGTACAAGAAGCTTGGGGCGTTTACTTTCAGGACCAAATTAACCTTACCGACAACCTTCAAATTCGTTTAGGCGGTCGTTTTGATAAGTTTGAACAAGAAATAGATAATCGCTTAGCAAGCCCGGTAAGCACTACGTCGCAAGATGATACCCGTTTCTCGCCGCAAGTGGGCGCCGTTTATGTGTTTAACGACAGCACCAGCGTTTATGCCACCTACGGCGAAGGCTTCCGTCAGTTAACAGGTTCTGATTTTGCAGGTAACCCTTTCGAGCCGAACGAATCAGAATCTGCTGAAATTGGCCTTAAAACCGATTTAACGTCAATGTTTGACAACGTGCGAGGCGATATCACGCTATCACTATTTAATATTGAGCAAAGCAACATCCTGGTGTTTGATGACAGTGAAGAAGCATCAGATGGCTTTTTCTTAACACCAGCAGGCGAAGCGCGAAGCCGCGGTATCGAGCTAGATATTAACGCAGAGTTTGAAAACAACGTTTCGCTTTGGGTGTCCTACACCTTCGTTGATGCAGAAAGCACAAACGATGCGGCGGATGCTAATTTTGTTTCGGCAATTGAGTCTGGAGACCCGTTAATAAACGTTCCAGAAAACCAATTAAGTATCCAGCTAAGTAAGGGTCTTACTTTAGCAGATATGCCAGTGCGTATTGGTTCTGGACTATTGTATGTAGACGAACGCTTAGGTCAAACTGCCACTGACTTCTACTTACCAAGCTACACTACAGTGCGTGCGTTTGCTGAGATAGAGCCTATTGAGAACCTATCGGTTAAAGTAGCGGTAGACAACCTATTTGACGAAGAGTTTTACACTAACTCGTTTGCTGATGTGTGGGTTGAACCAGGTGCGCCGCAGCGCTTTAGGCTAACAGCGGCCTATCGTTTTTAATTGTTAAAAACATAGAATTTATTAGATGAATTAAAAAGAGGCCGATATCGAATTGGCCTCTTTTTTATTTCAGTGCTAAATAAATTTTTTCCTTATTAATCAAAACACTAAAAACAAAAACAATACTAAAGACTAATAAGCAAGGTTTCTTAACTCCCGTATACTACCCTATACTTATGCAGACATCTCTTTTTCAGCGGTTCTAATATGTTGCTACGCTATATATTTCCATGCTCTCTTATCTTTACCAGCGGGTTCGCTTACTCACAAAGCACGCCATCAGAATTTGCTGAAATGAGCTTCCAAGATTTACTCAACGTGAATGTTAGTGACAATGCTGACAGTTTAGAAAAACGAAAGTGGACACTATCCTTACAGTTTAAAGCTGCTGAGTTTGACGGTTATATGATTGACGACAGCGATGTATCACTGGATGAAGTACTATTTAGCCCTGGTGAAGAACCCCGAACTGAAGAGAACTTCCCGGTTGTGCCTACCGTCATTAATCAATATGCGAAAATTGTACAAATAGGTTATCAAGTAAGAAGCAACATCAAGTTAGGCATTCAGATACCGTTAATTAGGCAAGAAACCGATCATGTTAGCGTGGTGCCCGGATATGATGAGTTTTTAATTTCATCTGAAGGATTAGGCGATGTCGTCGTTACTGGGCACTATGAGTTCGCGTCGAACGAAAACTACAGTATTTGGTTAAGTGGCGGCATTAGTCTTCCTTCAGGTTCAATTGATGAAGAGGGAGATACGCCGCGCGCTGCCGGTGACCAGCAACTTCCCTACACTATGCAACTTGGTTCTGGCACATATGATTTCCCTTTCGAAATAGGCTATCAAAATAAAGGACGTTACCCGTTTTCTATTATGTTTTCGGCCAGAGTTCGTACCGGTGACAACGATAGAAACTATCGTTTAGGCAACAACTACGAACTTAACGGCAAATACAATTTTGTTATTTCGCAAGAAACCAGCCTATTTGCCGGCGCAGAACTGAGCTATGCAGATTCAATTCACGGACGAGACGATGAAATAACTGTTGATGGTGATTTTCCCTACCCTGCAGGTATAACTAATCCAGAATTATATGGTGGGAGTAAAGTAAGATTGTTCGGGGGCGTAAACTACCTTGCTACTGATTGGCTGCAACTGCAACTAAGTGGTAGTAGACCGGTATATCAAAATCTAAATGGCCCTCAACCCAAAGAGTTGTGGCGATTTGGCTTTCAATTGTCGACCCTTTTTTAAGTAAACTGTGTGATTAAACTTATAACCGCTTTTGTCGTCAAAACAACATGGGTAACAGTCGTGTATTGCTTACTCTGTTCCAACGCTATTGCCCAACTCCCTAAAATTGATAAGCTTAAAGCCGCTTACATGTACAACTTTACCAAGTTTATTACATGGGAGCGCAATGAGTCTGTTCCTACCGTTTTTTGTATTCACAAGAACGATGAGCTTTTGTCGTTTTTCGATGCATTAGTAAAAACCCGAGAAAAGGAAAAAGCAAGCGTTGTAGTATCTGATAGTAAAGACGCCAGCGCCTGTCATATGACTTATTTATCTACAAGTGATGATTTAACGGTCGCCCATTTGCGTAACAGCGTATTGATTACAGAAAGCGATACTTTAACTGGTGCAGCCCCTGTTTTCCGCTTTTACACTGAAAACCAAAAACTCAGGTTTGAAATCGATATAGCAAGAGCAGACGAATTAGACATTAAGATTAGCGCTAAGCTGTTACAAGTCGCGAGGATCAAGTAATGTTTCGACGCTCCTCGTTTTTCACCAAACAACTTCTCGCTGTTCTCGTTGTTAATTTTTTCTCTTTGTGCCTAGTAGCAGGGCTGCTTTACAACAACTTCGTCGACGATTACAAAAGTAATTTGGTAGATGTATTAGACAACCAGTCTACCCTTCTTGCGTCCGCAACAAGTACATCCGTTTTATTTAGCGATGTTGAAACCACTCAAGAATTACTTGATGCCGCATCTAAACTACCCGCGATAAAAAGTGCAAAAGTTTATGACGACGCATTCACGGTCATTGCAAGCTATACCATGGATGACTTTCAAGGAGATATATCGCCTTCGACTGTGAAAGAAGGCGCAACTTTCGGTAAACACCTGATTTATTACCTCAAGCCCATAGAATTTAACAATGAAGTAATTGGTTACCTCATACTTACCGCAAGCACAACTTCGTTAGAGCAACAGCAGCAACATGCTATGTATGTCGTATTAGGCGTGATCATAATCAGTATGCTATTTACTTACCTCTTTCACTGGCGACTTCAGAGTTTTCTGTCAAAACCGATTCAACAACTTATTTCTCTTGTTAAGTTTGTAGGAAGTAAACGTGAGTACGCTAAACGCCTGCCTGATAGAAGAGATGATGAGCTCGGTGAACTGTTTAAAGGTGTTAATCACATTCTGGCCACTGTAGAAGATCATCAAGCTCAGCTTCAAGCCCAGAACACAGAATTAGAGCGAGTAGTAGAACTGCGCACTAGGCAGCTATATCAAAAAGCGAACTACGATGCTCTAACCCAACTTCCAAACAGACATTTGTTTGTAGAAAAGTTAGATGAAGCCGTAAACAAAGCTAATGCCCAAAACACTGCCCTTTCTATTTTGTTTCTCGATCTTGATAGGTTCAAACTTATTAACGACACGCTAGGTCATGATGTAGGCGATGAAGTCTTAATTATCGTGGCCAAAAAGCTAACGGCAATAGTTACCAAAAAAGATTGCGTTTGCCGCTGGGGTGGTGATGAGTTTGTAATAATGCTAGAGGATGTTGCCGAACATGATGAGCTTGTTGCTTTATCTTCTGAAATTATCGAGAGCCTTAGCCAGCCAATGGCAATAGGTAGCAACCAGCTTCACATTTCAACCAGTATTGGCATTGCACTACATCAAAAGAACTTAGAAACGGGAATAGAAATATTAAAGCACGCTGATACGAGCATGTATCATGCTAAAGAAAAAGGCCCTGGGGGCTATAGCTTTTTTAATATTGAAATGCTTGAAGAGTCTTTGGTTCGTCTATCTTTAGAAAGTAGAATTCGACAAGCGATTAAACTAGAGGGCGCATTCTCGCTAGTGTATCAACCTCAGGTCTGCATACGTAGTGGTAGAATTATCGGCCTAGAATCGTTGATACGCTGGAACGACGAAGGCACTGATATCGCGCCATCTCAGTTTATCCCCGTTGCTGAAGAGGCGGGATTAATAAACCCTCTTACTACTTGGGTACTTTCAAATGTATGCCAACAAATTCGTAAGTGGCTAGATGAAGGGCTAAGTTTAGTACCGGTGGCGGTCAATTTACCTGCAAGCTTTTTGATCCAGCTAGACTGTGCAGAGCAAATCGAAGAGGTATTGAGTAAGTATCATGTCCCACCACATTTATTGGAAGTTGAGCTAACTGAAAATACATTTATTAGCTCTACGGACTTTGCATTAACTTCTCTTAAAAAGCTGAAAAAAATTGGCCTCAACATTTCCATCGATGATTTTGGCACTGGCTATTCTTGCCTTAGCTACATAGGCACACTTCCTATCAACAAGCTTAAAATTGACGGTAGCTTCGTTTCTCAATTAGGGCAATCAAGCTCTAATGACGGTATTGTTAACACCATCATAATGCTTGCGAAAAGCTTAGAGTTGACCACTTTGGGCGAGTGCGTAGAAACTAAAGAGCAGCAGCAGGCCCTTGCTGAAATGGGCTGTGACTCTGTCCAAGGCTACCTGCACCATAAACCGCTTAAAAGCAGTGAGATAGCGCCTTTGATGTCTCGACATTGAGATAGTGAATAAAGACCGAGCCGCTATCAAACTGTTAAGAGCACGGCCATTCCCTTTCATTAAGCAAGCCTTTTTCTATAAGCTTTTGTCGACGGTCTTCGATAACCAATTTCAATTCATCTCTAACTAATCTTACTGCGGGGGTGATCAAATGTCGGCTGGGTAACATTATCCACATTTCAGTTAATGGAACCTGATACTGATGCAACACCCGCTTTAATTTACCGCTTAATAAATCTTCGGCCACATCGATGACTGATTTTTTGGCAACGCCCATACCGTCGACGCACCATCGCCTAACAATGTCTCCATCGTTCACCGCGCGGTTGCTGCGCACTTTCACCTTAATTTTTTCGTTCTCTTTCACCAATTCCCATGTGTTATGGGTTTGATCGTAAAGTTTATAGAGTAAGGCATTATGCTGGTTAAGTTCATCTGCTGTTAGCGGTTCACCGTACTTTTCAAGGTATTCGGGCGATGCGCAAATAACGTGTGGAATGTTGCACAATTTAAAGCCATACATTTGTGATTCTTTTACTGCTTCTTTGGTCATTGCACGAAGCGCTACATCAACACCGTCCCGATAAAAATCTACTCGGCTATCGCTTACATGTAGTCGTAACGAAAGTTCGGGGTTTTCACTCTGCACTTTATTCAGCAGTTCGCGCATTAAATTACGTCCCATTTCCGAAGACATCGCCATGCGAAGCTCACCATTAACACTTTGCTTTTCCTCAGTAATGAGTGATAAACCTTGCTGGAGTGTATTTAGCGCCTGTTGAGCCATCGGTAAGTATTGTTCCCCTTCATGGGACAGCCTAATTCTGCGTGTACTCCTCACAAATAGCGCTACGCCAAGCTGCTCTTCTAAACGCTTAATGGCCATACTTGCAGCAGATGAACTGATATCAAGTTTCTTAGCCGCTGCCGTTATCGAATTGACTTCAGCGACTTTTACAAACACAGAAAGGTCTTCGGTTTTCATTTTTTCCTCGCAGGTTTAGTCCACATACGCCCTTATAAACAAAAAACAAAAAGCAAATGGATCACTTTTATTATCCACGTTTTCGGGAAAGTCCTTATCGATTTTGGTCGTTTATTATCCGTTAACCAACGAATAAACTGTTATTCATTCGTTAATGACGTTAGTAGCAAGGATAAACAGGAGCTTTATATGAAATACCTCACGTGGCGCAAACTAACCATAGCATCACTAGTTGTAGGCACTTGTGCTGCTTTATTGCCCAGTGCCTATGCTGATACAAAGGTAGTAAGTGCAGAAAATGTTGAATGGGGTTACTTGAACCCTGCACGCGGTGACAAAAGTCCAGGCGCGGCTGACCTCTGGGGTGATAGAACAAAAAACACAGCCGCCGGTATGCTAGTTCGTTTTAATAAGGGTTTTGAATCGCCACCACACATTCACAACATTACCTATCGGGGTATTGTTATTGAAGGTGAAATGCACAACGCCGACCCCAGTGCCGCTAAAATGTGGATGCCAACAGGTTCGTTTTGGACTCAACCTGCGGGCGAAGATCACACTACAGCAGCAAAGGACAAAACCAACCTGATTTATCTGGAAATTGACGAAGGTCCGTATTTAGTTAAACCGTCAAAAGAACATTTCGACAATGGAGAACGACCCGTTAATTTGCACATCAATAATATGGTATGGCTGCAAAAGAGTGACCTGGTCAACATTGCGGCTGAAGGCGTGTCCGCCACCTATCTATGGGGCGATACCAATAGTGTTTACGGTACTTTAGTTAAACTGTCAAGTGGCTTTGAAGGTTCAATAACATCTAGCGGTGATGAATTTAAGGCCGTAGTGATAAAGGGCAGCTTAAACTATAAGCAAGATAGCAACGCTAAAGCACTTGCCCTTGATGCGGGAAGCTATATCGAATCATCCACGCCAGTAACTCACGAAGTCCGCAACGTAAGTGATGCTGACGCTATCGTTTATGTTAGAAGCTCATCTAAGTATCAAGTAAATAGCTGAAGTACACGGTAATAATTAGGAGGGCTGCACTTAATGTGCAGCACCACCAAACCATTGCGATACTGGTGATTTCAATACGCGTGAGCGCTAAACACAAAGATGCAGTGAGTAGCATCCAGCCTATTAACTTGGTAATGGGTGGCGAGGGTAATACCCGTAACACCTGCGTTAATACCCTACTATTACCTGCCTGCTTAGCGTGTTTGTTCATTACTAACATTAAACATAAGAAGCCTAACAGCTGTAGTATAAAAACCAGTGTTATCATTCCTGCTCCTTTTTCACACGAGTACCAGATTTAGTACTTATTTTGGCAATATCCGCATTGGTAATACGTAAACCTATCTTTTTCGCTGCCCAATGCAAGATGATACCTGAAACGAAAAAAGCAGGAATAAAGCTTAAATAAACGCTATCTAAATATTCGATACTGTTTGCTATTCGGTCTCTAAATGACACGAGTTCTATAGCGACGGTGACAAAACAAAGCCCACTTGCTAGTGCGAACTGCTCTTTCCAAGCAACAGCAGCTTTAGTGCGCCAGAATGCGTGAACCGCACTTAATGCCCACACAGTAAAAAATGTGTTTACTTCCAATTGGGCACGGCCTTCAACATCGTGTCCTATCAATTTGTTAGCAATGAAAAACGATACGCTAGCCAATATTAAGCCAGCAACAGCTGCTACGTTGCCTTTTTCCACAAGTGCCAACGTGAACGGGTTTTGCTTAGCGCTTTTTTTCCGCTGAGTTACCCAAATGATATTGCCTGTAGCAATAAGCGCGCAGCCTAAAATGCCTAAACCAAATAGTAACCATCGCATGCCAATAGGGGCAAAATTTGCCTGATGAAGTCCGTATAGAATGCGTCGTATTTGAGCTGGAACCGTTTCGTCATCGTAACCTTTGAGTGGTTTACCAGTATAGGTTTCAAAAACTAAACGTTCTGCGCGGTTGGATACTGTTGTGGCCTTGCTGCGTTCTACAATCATACGGCTATTTTTATACCCTACGCCTTCAACGGTAATTCTTGCTATTGGATTGGGCTCGCGCCATTGGTTAGCAATTTGTTCTAGTATATGCGCATAGTTGTGCTTGGGAGGCAGCGTCGACGCTTTTAACAAGTGATCGTTACCAATAATTTTTTCATTTAAATGCAGGCTCGGCAGTGAAGGAATAATCTGGCTGTTTACACCTCGTTCTCCCCGCTCGAAGTTAGCGTTAGCGGTATAGGGCAAATACATAATCGCGTAGATGAAAATGCCGCTAAGGCAGATCATTATACAAAATGGAATAGTGAGAATACCGGCTAAAGCATGAAAGTCGGTGGTCCACTTTTTTAGCTTTTGTGGGCGTAGCGTAAAAAAGTCTTTAAAAAACCTGCGGTGTGTATAAATTCCGGTAAAAATAGCAAGCAGCATTGCCATTGCAGCAACGCCCGCAATGTATCGCCCGCCATAGCCTCGAAGTTGCAATGTGTAGTGGAAATTCCTAAAAAACAGGCCACCTTTAGTGTCTGTTTCGTTTTCAACTGATGCTAGCTGATTATTAAATACAACGGTTTGCCTTTGCTTACCCTCACGCCATTGTACACTCCAAAGTGCAGAACGCTCTGACGGCAAAGCTATTCGCCACTGTTCAGCTTCACTAGCATGCTCACCTAAATACGCAAAAGAGTGGGCGATCATCGTTTGCTGACTTTTAGAAATGCTTGCTCTTTCAGGCATCAGATAGCGAGTAATTTCCGGTGTGAAGTAACTTAACGTGCCAGTAAAAAATATGGCGAAAAGCAACCACCCGAGTATCACACCTAAATAAGTGTGTAACCAAATCATACTCTTTCTGAATGTAGCTTTCATAATGGGTTGCTTAAAGGTGAAACTAAGGGAAGCGCCAAAACGAGAGTGGCACTAAAAGCAATTAAAAACGCGCACCACTTCACCGTATGCTTAATTGCAAAGCTTGCGATAAATACAGCAAAAAATACAAAGTAGCTTGCCATACTGCCACTTAGTATTGCTACTCCCTCTTGCTGGTTTAACGTGTGGAAAAATATAAAAGCGAAGTAAAAGCTTATTAGCGCAGAAACGGCATAGCCGCCCAAAATGGCGGCTATGCTACGCAGCGCAACGTCTACGTTCTTGTTCAATGTGCTCACTCTTTTTTAGAAGCGATAGGCAACTGAAAGTTTCGCATTACGCTCTTCACCAGGCAGACCACCTAAATACATAGCACTGCTGTAGTAATCTGTGTTGTCCAGGTTACGAATGTTTAGCTGAACATCCCAATCATCAGATACATAGCTAACTGCCGCATCCCATACTGTGTATGAATCTACGAAAGCATAGTCTACGCCAAATGCAGAAGCTGAAATGGTACGCTCGTCTTCGTAAGTCACACCGACGCTGAACTTAACCGGCGCAGGTAGCGCTTCAAAGCTATGGCTATAGGTTAGCCAAGTACTTGCGAACTTTTCAGCAATTCCCTTCGTCTGTTCTTCATCAGTGCTTGATGCAAATGCGCCGGGCTCGGTGCGTGGCTCTTGATAAGTACCATTTGCATTAAGCGACCACTGCTCATTAATATCAAAGTTAATATCTACTTCAACACCGGTAGTGCGGTCTTGTTCGTCGTAATAAAACTCAGGTACATCAACGTTGTAAGATGGATCTTCAATATTATCTTCGTACAATGGGTTAGTGTACTGAAGGTTAGTACGTGCCGTATCAAACACAACCACCGAGCCAATGACCTGTTCGTTTAAGGCAGTGAAACGTACACCTAAATCCCAAGATTCAGATTCAGAATCGGGGCGGTTATCTTCTTCTGATAAGGAACCTAACACACTGTAAGCTGTGCGACCTTTTGAGTGATTAATGAAAGTACTTAGGCTGTCGCTATACATGTAGGTTAAGCCTAGGTTGTAGGTGAAACCATCATCGTTTGCATCGTACTCTGGGTTACCATCGCTAAATTGGTTCTGATAGGTTTGCTTTACGCCGCCGTATGCACCGCCAATACGTGCAGTAAAGTTATCATTTAAATACAATACTTCTTGGAAGCTCACGCCCCAGCTAGATACTTCTTTATCGTACTTGCTACGAAGCGCTGGGTTATAGTCTTCAAATGTGCCTGTTGGCCAATTCGGTTTACGAATATCTAAAATGTAAGGTACAGCATCGCTTCGTGTGTCGTCTGCATCCCAAATAGACCACTGCGCGTATTCTACGTCCATATTTTCGTAGTTAGCACTAAATAAATGCTCACCACGAATGTCGCCTAGCGACCATGTATTGGTAAGGTCAATGAAGTATTGCCACACACTTTCTTGTGCTTCAACTTTGCGGTATTCCTGTCGACGCGCTGCGTACGGATAGAGTACGTCGTCAATTACTAGAGGCGCTCGAGGCTCTAAGTTAGTGGTGCCATTACGGTCCACATATACATAGTTGTAAGCACTGGTTTGGCGAATGTACGACGTTTCGTAGGTTCGATATTGCAATTGCTGGGTTAAAGACCAATCGTCGTTAATTGCCAAGTCTTGACGAAGCTTCACTCGGAACTCTTCACCTTCATTAGGGCGCGAAATAGGTGAGATAAGGCTAGTATCACCCAAGTCAAAAGGCTGTACCCCATCGGTAGATACCAGCGATGCAGCCAATTCGTCGCGCTGTGCATCAGTTAGCTGTAGACCACCTGATTCTGCAGTATCGTTAACTAAGTCAGCACCTGTTAAGCTACCTGCATCAGTATCAAACATGGTTAGATCGATAAGACGTACAGGATGCCCTACTGAATCGATTTGTACTGCATCGTCAATATACGCGGCTGACAAAAGAAATTGGTTATCGCTTGATGCAACGTATTTAAGTGAAGTGTAAAGCTCGCTTCGCTCATCGCTAAGCCCTCGATAACCGTCAGACTGTTCACGGTTAGCTACAACACGATAGGCAAGGTCTTTGTTAATTGCACCTGTTGCGTCAGCCATTATTGAATAGCTATCCCAACTGCCAACAGACGCTTTAATCTCATAGGCCTCTTGGAACTGAGGTTTCTTCTCAATAAGGTTGATAATACCGCCCGCTTCGCCCATGCCGTATAGGCCAGTTGCGGGGCCTTTGAGCACTTCAATACTTTCAATATTAGTCATTGAGCGCGTTGGGTTATAGCTATTGCCTAAATCGGCACCAGCGTAAATACCGTCGAAGGTGTAGTTAACACCAAGGCCCCGAATAGCTAAGTTATCGCCCACGCCATAGTTGTTACCATCCTGGCTTAAGCCACTGATGTTGCGAATACTTTCTTGCAGCGTATCAACACCCTGCTCTCTTAATAAAGTGCCGTCAACTACGACGATAGCTGCTGGCGTCTCCATTAAGCTCATATTTGATTTAGTGGCCGTACCCGACTCTAGAATGAGCCGATTGTGACGACCGTAAACGGTAATGACGTCTAAATTCTCTTCTGCACTTTCTGCTTGCTGATCTACAGGTGTTTCAACATCTTTATCTTGCGCCAGTGCCGACGTGGCAGTGACGGTCGATGTCGCTGATAAAAGAGAAAGAAGTATTGCGTTTGCAACTTTACTTTTTTTGTATGAAGTGTGGTTCATTTTCCGCCCAAATCTAAATGATAATAGTTATCGCTTTTAATGAGGGCGCGAATGTTAAGGGGGGAAGATTGTTAAATCAATATAAAAATAGGCTTTAGTTCATCTTTTTCAAAAAAATACTGGAAAATTGCACATTTTTACATTTATGAAACACCTAGCTTGCAAAAGCCAAACAACCGTTATATTGAATTTATGCTGCTTTTACTGGTAATACCCCCAATACCGCCGCGCATGCTAAACCAATAGCTAAAGTCATCGCCACGCTGGTAAAGGTGCCGAGCAGAACATACTCGGTGAGCTTTCTATCTTGGTGCTTAGTTAAATCACCGAAGCGGAAAATAGATTTAGCTGCAATAAGAAACCCTATAGCGGAAAACTGATTTAACAATACAAAGGTTAACATGAGTACACGCTCTAAGTAGCCGATACGCTGCCCTGCCATCGACAAAGTTTGTTGTGCTTCTGTAGTTATCGTTGGTGGGTCATTTGGGTGGGCTGACGAGGGCTTGTTAGTTAAAACCTCACTGCTCCAAGGAGACAGCAGCTGTTTTATAATAATTGAGCTGGGCTTGAGTACTGCCAAATAGGCAAGAAGCACCACCAAATGTTCTGCACCTAGCGACTTCAGTAATGCTAGTGCACTGTGCCATTGGTCTGTGGCATATAAAAACACGCCTAAGATCACAAGCACATGTGAAATTTGATCGGCGACAAACGCGGTAATACTTTGGGAGCAATAAGACTTAATCACGTCAATTTTAAAATGTGAAACCGCTATTATAAGCACACTAATGCTTATGGTAGCCATGCTGTCGACGCCGGATAAAAGTACAAATGCAACAAAGGCGAGTGCCCCGTGTAATAGTGCATGTAAATACAAGGGTAACGCCAGCGCGTGTCGCTCGTTTCTTTCTTTTACCCATGAATGGGGCTGAAAATAAAAGTCAGCAAGCAAGTGTGCAAGTAGTAAGCCCACCAATAGCTGAGGCTGCGCAAAATCAGAGGCGGCGTTAACGATAGCGCCTTTTGATGTTTCAGCTATCATATAACGCTCCAGTTATGGCGGTAATCATTTAAGGTTTTCCACTGCACGTTATGCTTCCTTGTTGTTTTATTTTACTTGCAATTGCTCTTTGATTTTTTACTGTTCGTTTTTTATTACTCGATTCTTTGTTACTGGGCTCTTTGTTACTCGGCGGTGATGGCGTGCTTCATATATTCAAGGTATTCAGCCACAAGCTTGTAATTACTCGCGTTGAGAATTCGACTTACATTACTTCTATTTTTATCAAGTAATGCCGCTATATTCTCATGACTCTTATCCGAGGCTTCAAGGTAGGCCAGTAAGGTTTCTGATTGGGTTTGTGTTAAGCCGCTTACATGAGTATCCGCAAAGCGTGTAAGTAACTGAGTTTTGCTTTCTAACTCGGTATTGCTACTGGAAAAAGCAAGGTAATTGGGTTTAATCGAATCAAGCCCTCGCCCCGATAAAACAAAGGCGTCTCCGGTACCGGTTTTTACTTCGTTAGGGCGATAATGTGCTTCACCCACTGCTACGCTTATTCTTACATCAACGCTCGGAGTATGAGCTTTTAGCGCTAAACGCAAACCTAATGCAATATGCATACTGTATTGGGGTTGGCTCACCGCCAGTTGAAATGCGTCGCCGCGATAAATATCAAAATGGCCGTCATACTGCTTGGCGTAATTCGACAAATGCTGCTTTAGCGCAGCGAGGATATTCCTAAAATCTTCGTCGTTATATGACTGAGAGTCTGTTATATCGCCAGTCAGGACGCCAGCATAAATCTTCGATTTGCTATTTATCGCGGTGTTTTTATTCGTGTGCACTATTCGCCGCCGTGATCTATTTCTTTGCAAGAAACGCTTCAACTTGTTATCACTATGACACGCCTAACCACTAAATTCAAAAACAATCACACCGCAAAATGTGACTAATAATAATCACAAAACAAAATGTGACTAATCTATGCAGCCTTTATGTAAGAAGAGGATAAGTTCGGTGGTTAGTTCATCTAACGGTGCAAGTGGTTCACAACTGCATTAGTGGGCAAGAGCGCAATTAAAAAGATGTGCGGTTTCTACCTGAATTTTTAGCGCGATAAAGCGCAGAATCGACGTCCTCAATGAATGAGGTAGCATTATAGCATTCATTTTCTACACTATTTTGTTTTGTAGATTTACCGCTATTAAAACACGCCATACCGATACTGACCGTAAGGATGTCTTTGATTTTTGATTTTTGATGGGCTATCGAAAGCTGTGATACATTGCGAAGAACTCTAGCGGCAATACACTCTAATGCGTCACTATCTGTGCCTGGCAAGATAATAATGAACTCTTCCCCACCGTACCTCGCTACTAAGTCGTCGTTACCCAAACAACTATTAGAAAGCGTTTCAGCTACCCTCTTAAGCACGTTGTCGCCAGCAACATGTCCGTAATAATCGTTATATTGTTTAAAATAATCCACATCAATCAATAATAAACTAATAGGTAGGTCAGCTTCTTTACAGCGCACGATATCGTCTTTTATTGTTGCATCAAATAAGCGCCTATTGGCAAGCCCCGTTAGTCCGTCCATATTCGCTAAGCGCTCTAACTGCTTATTCGCTTCGAGCAGCTCTATTTGCATTTTTTGTAACGCTTTTCGGTTGTGCAAGTTTTGAAGCGTATTGCCAAGCATTTCTCCTATACGACGCAGATATTCGATATCGAACGCTTTCCATGAGTAAGGAGCGCCGATAATATCGCACCCGATAAAACCATAAATTGTTCCCTCAACCATAATACGTGAGCAAAGAATAGAGTAAATGCGCTGCTCTTCAAAAACAGCCTTTTCCAATGAAGCGGACTCTGGAAGCGTTGAAACGTCATCGACCTTAAACAACCCGTTGGTGATATGGCTCATAAAAAAAGGCAAGGAATTAGCAGGCATATTTTGTAATTCGTCAATGTAAGGGGTAACGCCTGCTGCCACCCACTCGTGGGTATTTGACATTAGCTCCCCTCCTTCGAGAAACTCAAATAAGTAGCAGCGGTCTACGTCACAAAAAGTGCCAAACGCCGCCAATGCTTGGTCAATAATACTATCTAAATCATTAACGTCGGCATTGATTAGCTTTGAAGAAAAGTTGGTGAGGAGTTGGTTAAAGGTAATATGCTTGTTGACCTGAGAATCTTTCTTACTAAGATCTAACAGCCCTGTGATATCGGTTTTGATATGAAGAACAACCCAATCGCACGTTGGCGTGTATACAAACTCGCCTTCAACAAAGCAATTCATGGTTCTAGAGCTTGTCTGAAGTCGAAAATAGTCAGCGACCTGCAAACCTGTTTCTACAAGAAAAAATGGATTTTCGCCTACTGCCACCTCTCGTTTTGACTTCTGGTCAAAAAACGTAATTGCTCGACTTTCAAACGCCTTTGCGTCAATTATTCCAAAAGATTTCTCGAAATATTGACTCGCATAAACCTCAGAACTATCAGTACATTTGAATAATATACTTGAAGGTATTTGGCGAAAAATAGAAAGGGCTTCGTGTTTTTTCAAAGTCTATCTCACAAAGAAACTCTATTTAAAGGTAGCAGTACTTTCATAACAGTAAAATCAAATCGCCTGTATTCAGTAACAGTTTCTCTAAACAAATTATTAAACTTATTTAAGGTAAAGGCGTACTGACTTACATAGAGAGCTTTTGCAACAGGGACTAAACATTAATTATGAGCAACTCAATCGTAGAGCTGTTAGATGAAATGTATGATGAAGAAAGCGAAAAGACGTCACTAGGTGAAATTGTCGATCGCTTTGAAGACCGAGGTTTTGGTCCGCTTCTCTTAGTACCCGCTCTCATTGCTCTACTTCCTACCGGAGCGATACCAGGCGTACCTACCTTATGTGGCTTAACACTGTTTTTTATTTGTATTCAGGCGGCTTGCGGTAAGAAAAGCCCATGGTTGCCAAAGGCGCTTGAACAAAAAGAAGTAAGTTCTAATAAACTGGAAAGCGCCATAGACACAGCTAAACCTTATGCCAAGAAATTTGAAAAGCTACTTAAACCCCGCCTCACATTTTTGTCAGACACGCCAGTAAAAAATATTATCGCTGGATATTGTGCGCTTGCGGCACTTTGCATGATCCCTTTAGAGGCACTTCCTTTTGCCGTCGCCCTTCCTGCTTTAGCGCTTTGTATCACGGCGCTTGGCATGACTAATCGTGATGGCGTATTTCTTATTATTGGTAGTTTATTACAGCTAGGAACCGCCTATTTGGTCTTAAAAGCGCTAGGTGCTGTATAGCTCAGACAAACTTTTTTCATTCGCTCTCTCCTTCTGACTCCATCAAAGATTACAGTCTCAAAAGCTATGCTGATTAGAGGCAGTGCTCTTTTTTAAACATTTTCATTACCAATATTCTTTTCTTTAATTGGAGATTTACGTACTATTCTTTGCATTTATAAACTGTACTTTGGTACAGATATCTAATGACTGGTAATGATATAGAAAAGAATAGGCTGTAAAACTATATGAAGAGAATGTTAGCGGTATCTCTTGCGTTATTTTCGTTTGCTACTTTTGCTGAAAACTGTGTATTTAGCTGCCCTATTGGCTTAGGTGGGCAAACTATCACTCGTTCTATTTATACATTGAACAATAATCCGCAAACCAAGTTTGCCAACTGGGTGGCGTATCATGTTACCCCCGACACCATCGACGGCCCTTCGCGAAGCAGAAATTGGAAAGCAGATCCTGCTCTTGAAGACGAAAGTACGCTTGAGCCTAACGATTACAAAGGCGCATGGCGAGGGATAGGCACAGATAGAGGGCATCAGGTTCCTCTTGCCTCTTTTAGTAACTCTCCAGACTGGCGAGAACTCAACTATCTTTCAAACATTACCCCCCAAGACTCTGATTTAAACCAAGGTCCATGGGTGAAGTTAGAAAATGCTGTACGTAGCCTAGTGAGAACAGGGCAAGATGTGTATGTGGTTTCGGGCCCTCTTTACGAATGGTTTTTTGCAGCGTTACCTGATGCCGACGAGTTGCACAATATTCCCAGCGGTTACTTCAAAGTTGTAGTTAGTGAAGTCGACGGTTTGGTAGAAGCATCTGCGTTTATCATGCAGCAAAACGCGTCTCGTCGTGATGATTACTGCGCTACACAAGTCACTATCAATGAAGTAGAGGCAAGAACCGGGTTAGATATTATGCCTGTATTACCCGATGAAAGTGAGAAAACGATTGAAGGCAGATTAGGCACGCTAGCTATGCGACTTGGCTGTAGCTAAGCCTCGCTAAAATACTCAAGTATCTATTTACCGGTAAACGGTTACCCATTTGCCGTTATTTAGTTAAAGCCACGTACTACTTCGTTTTTATAAGACGACGAACTAGTTGCTTTTAAAAGGTTGCAATAGCAAGGCACTGATTGAAGCATTCTCTTTTACCGCTGGCACATCATGTTGGCCTATGGACAGTGTTTCGTCGCTTTGCTTTGCTCTTGGGGTAAAGCTCTTAAAAAGTCTGTCCCACCAAGATACACTGAAGCCATAGTTAGAATTTGATTCTGCTTTCACTTGGCTGTGATGTATACGATGCAAGCGTTGAGTAATAAGCACCCATCCTACTCTGTCGTCCCACTTTTGCGGTATTCGAATATTTGCGTGATTAAATAGCGCAAACCCGTTAAGTGCCACTTCAAAAATAACAATAGCAATTGCTGGTATCCCCAGCGCCGCTGCAGCCAGCGCCTTAACCCCAAGGCTAATCGCTATTTCAACGGGATGAAACCTAAGGCCAGTAGTAGTATCTACATGGCTGTCGGCGTGATGCATTTTGTGAAAGCGCCATAAAAAAGGCACAGTGTGAAATAATCGGTGCTGCCAGTATATGAGCATATCCAGCAGCAGTACGCTCGCTGCCACTATACCAATAAATAGCGCGCTGCCGTATAGGGTATTATTCATTTGGTCAGTGGAAGACGAAGTGCTGTCGGCTTGATCTGATATAAGGTTAAACAGCCCAACGCCCTCTTGCTTAGCCCATATCGATACACCAACTAGTGTGGCAGGAAGTAAAACTCTAGATACCAGTGCGCCCATCACCACCATTGAGAGGTTACCTATCCAGCGTGCTTTCCTATCCAGAACAGCTTTGCGCGCTGGGAACAAGGCTTCCAGTACAGCCATAAAGGCAAAGATACCAAGAAATACACTTAGGCGAATAACAGACGCATTATCCACTGTAGCTCTCTTTTCGATTCAGTTTCATTTTTACTTCTCAACTACCGATTACGCTCTATGCACATAAGAGGCACAACACCGATGCCCTACCCCTTATCAATTGTCGAACACTGATTTTGTGTTACTTCTACTTTGTTCAGAGTGCTAAACCCACCCGCAATTCGAGTGACAACCGTTACCGCGCACGCAGCGGCAAAAATATAAGCTAGCGCAGCAAAATGCTCAGGCCAGATGCAAAAAGCGAGAAACACAGCGATTGTTTCTGTGCCCTCAGTTAACCCCTGCATATAGTAAAAGCTCTTGTTAGCGAACTGTGGTCTATCGATATGAAATTTTTCGGCTGCAATGGCAAAAGCCAAAAAGCTACTGCCCGTACCAATAAATGTGGCTAGTAGCACCATTGCCGGAATACCCCAGTTGATAGGGTCTGCAATACCAAATGCCAAGGGTATAGACCCATAAAACAAAAAGTCTAAACAAATATCAAGAAACCCACCCGCGCTGCTGCTACTTTGCTGATATCGCGCTAACTCGCCGTCAATACCGTCGAAAACCCTATTAAGTATAATGCAGCTAAGTGCCATTCCCCACCAGTTAAGAATAATAAAGGGGACGGCGAGAATACCTAAAACAAAGCCTGCCACGGTAACTTGATTCGGACTGATGCCTTTTGCATCAAGTGTTGTGATCAAAGGCTTTAATAGCGGTTTAATAAAGGGAGTGATTTTCGCGTCTAGCATGATGATAACTCTATTATTTGGCCGCCGGCAGCAAGGGCGTCCTCTTTGTCGTGTGTTACAAGTACTGCGGGAATATTTCGCGCTTTAAGCTGCTTAAATGTCCAGCTTCGAATTTGCTCACGAAGGGCAAAGTCTAGCTTACTAAATGGCTCGTCTAACAATACGACGTCAGGCTCAGAAGCGAGCGTTCTTAGTAGAGAAACACGGGATTGTTGCCCGCCAGATAATGAAGTGACTGCGCGTTCCCCTATGCCTGCTAAGTCGACAGCGCTAAGCATTTCTTCGATAGCCTCCAGTTTAGCCTTTCGATTTGGGTGGCTGTCTTTAGGCATGGCAAAGGCAATATTTTCTGCCACTGTCATATGCTCAAACAACAAGGCGTCTTGAAACATAATACCGACTTTACGTAAATGAGCCGCTTTATCGTTTACTATAACCCCGTTGATTTTAATGATACCGCTAAAATTAAACGGCATATGAAGTTGGCCGGTAATGGCCTTCAGCAAAGTAGATTTGCCGGCACCACTTGGCCCCATTACTGTTAAAATTTCACCGTCTTTTACACATACATCCACTTTTAACAGTGTGTTTTGTGCATGAGAAATCACCAAATGTTCTAAACTAAGCGCCATGTAATACTGCTCTATTCTTTTTCTCTGAAGTACGCACTTTGCTACCCGTTTTCACTAAAGCGGCGGGTAAATACCACGCTATTATAAAGCCAACTAAGGGCATAACTGCTTGGATAATAACGAATACCGCAGTTAAACGCGTACTGCTTCCCGACACTGACGCTACGGCTTCTGTAGTGATAGTGGCAATAGTGCCCCCCGAGGCCAATAACGTAGGTAAATATTGGCTGAAACTAATAGCGAGCCCTAGCGCCCAGGCCACCATAATGGCGGAAAACAGGGATGGTAATTTAATATGGTAGAACACTTGCCAGGGCGTTTTCCCCAGACTTTGTGCAACCATTGCGTATCGTATGTCGAATTTTCGATAGGCCACCGCCATAGACAAAAAAACGTATGGCACGACATAAACCATATGGGCGATGTAGGTGTGAAACCAAACTGCGTCTTGCAGCACGAGCTGCTGGAACCAAACCAAGCCATATAAAAAAGCCACGCCCGGTACTAATAGCGGCAAAAACAGTGAGACGGAAAAAGCCCTGTCTGCATTTACACCTGCGGGTTTAAGCTGTTCACTTTCAAGCGTAAATAGCACTAGCCCCAATGCAGAAGTACTTACCAATACGCCCAGTAATAAGCTATTGGAAAACGGGGTCGCGAGGGTTTCAAATGCAGTTCGCCAGTGCAATAGCGTCGTGCCTTCTGGTAAAAAATCAGGATACAACCATTGCTTAGCAATTGAGTACATAAGCACCGAATAACCTACCGCACCAATCAAAGCAATATATATCGCTACAGTGCTATACGCAGCGCTATGTATAAGGCTATCAAAAAAGCGCCGGTTTCCTCTCGCTAGCCTTTTTCTTCCCACGAATATAACTATACGCTCAACGCCTAACAACAGAAGCAAAGCCAACCCACTGACTGCGACCTGGAGCACGGCGGCACTGCTTGCCAACAGACGCATAGATAAATCGATATGATTGAACCAATGCATAATCGCAACGGCCAAGGTGCTGGGGTTATTTCCCCCTAATATAAGCGGAATTTCCACATTAGAGGTGGCGAAGACCAACACTGCTAATACAGGTAATCTGATTTGTGTGAAGACAGTGGGCATCACAAGCTTAAAAAAGGTTGCCACGGGCGAATAGCCAAGCGCCGTGCCCACTTTGATATAGCCAGAAAGCTTACTTTTCACTAATGGCTGCGACATTACGCTTAACGCCATTAACATAATAAACGGCAGTTCCTTTAAGCTTAATGCTAACAATACACTTAGGCCCCAGGCGTCGTATGGAAAAAAAGTATTGTAGGGAGAGAAAGCCTCGCCAGTACCAGGAATAACCGTATTTGCTCCTACAGTTGTTATTCGAGCAAACATGCCTGACGGGCTGAAGGCAAATAGTAAGGCAATGGCTGCGGCAGCGTGTGGAAAAACAAGAAAGGGGCTCAATAAGCCTTGAATTTTGTTGAGCCAATTCGATTGATAAAATGAAGCTAGCAATAAGAACGCACCTGCCAGTGCCAGCAATGTTGACCCCACTCCTGTGAAAAGTGAAAGCCACACCATCTGCCAAATATCATCAAGTGCAAATAAAGTTTTAAAGATATCTAATGAGAAGGTGTTTGCACCTATGGCGGGAAAATAGCCTAACGCTGGAAACGCTACGCCAACCAAACCAGCCAAGACAGGAATGCACAGTAAAAGTAATAAGCACCAGCGTGCAACCCGGGTAAATTGAGCGAACATCAATAGCGCGCTCCGTAGCGTTCATACCATGCCTCTCGAAGCGCATCGGTCCAGCTTGAATGAGGCTCGGCCAACAATACAGTGGCTTGCGATTTATCTAGTGCTGCCGGGTGAATATTGTCTTCAACGAAAAGTTCTTGGTCTGACGCTGAAAGGCTTTTAATATCGAGCACTGTGTCGTCTCCCCACACTTTCACCGCCTGCTTTTTAGCTTGCGCCTGTGGTGAAAGCAAAAAGTTAACCACCGTTTTGGCCGCCGCTTTGTTCCTTGAATTATATGTAAGCCCTACAAAATGGACGTTTGCCAAGCTGCCGTCTTGCATAACATAAGTACGAACATCGTCAGGTAAATCAAAACGAGTTACCGCCGAAGGAATTTCTGCAGCGGTAAAAGAGAAGGCCATTGAAAGCTCACCTGTTCCCACTAAACGCTGCAGTTGGGAGGCTTGCCGTAACATGTGCTTACCCTGCTGCCACATAGTAGGATGCAGCGCATCAAGATACGCCCACAAACTCGGTAAAACCGCGTTTAACGCTTTATCGTTTGCTGGTTGATAGAACAGGCCTCGTTTGTCTTTATTGAGTGCAAGCGCTGCATACTTGATAAAACTAATACCTAAATAATCGCTCGGTACTGGGTAGGTAAATCTACCCGGTGACTTTTGGCTAAATCGTAGAAGTTCGTCAATGGTTTTCGGGGCCATAAGCCCCAGCGTATTTAAGTGTGCGCTGCGATAGTAAAAAACCATAGACGCTTTCCCCCACGGGGCTTCCATGCCTAGCGTAGGCTCGCCAAAGTCTGTAGTTACAGCGGGGTTTTCATCAGGATTAGTTAGGCTAAAGTTGTCAAGTTCACCTACCCACAAAGTACTAAGCAGGTCGTGCTTTTTCATCGCAGCGAAGTTCTCGCCATTTATCCAGATAAGGTCAACACTCCCGTTCTTGTTGTTTCCTGCCGCCTTTTCAGCAAGGACACGAGATACCGCATCACTGGTGTCGGCCAGCTTTACATGTTGAAGTTCTATGTTAAAACGGGCCTTAACTTGCGAGGCTACCCACTGAAGGTAGCCATTTACCTGGGCGCTACCACCCCAGGCATGAAATCGAACAATAGGCGGGGTTTCGGTAGCAGCTTCATCGTTAGTTTTGCCCAACGCAGGTCGGGTTACAATAAATACCGACAAAATGACTATGCAGGTGATAAAGAATACCTGCATGGAGGTACGCAAGGGTCTATTTGTACTTAACTGTCCCTTAGCTTGCCACCCTGAATTCATTTGGGTGGCCCCCTTAGTGCGCCTGTTAATGTTACCGCGCAGCATTAAGCGCCCAGTCATAATTTAGAAATTCAATATCAGCGGTATTATTTTTTAACGCAGAAACTTGTGCATCAGTTAATTGCATTGCGTCTTTATACAGCAAGATAAACTCGGTGAGCGTTGATGTGCCGCGCCATTCGCCATCTTTACGTTCAAAATCTTCACTATACCAATCAAATATTTTTGATAAGTATAGTGTGTCATCGCTCATTTTGTTGCGAGAGGCGTCAGCCAAAAATCGTTTAGTTTGTGCCTCTAATTGAGAATCTAGTTTGTCTCCCGTGTATGCTTCTTCACGAAGCGCCGGGCAGCCCACGCTGGCGCAATTTACTGCGAAATGAATGCGAGGCTCATTATAGGTTTTTGTGGTTTGGTTTGTACCGCGAATAAGTTCGTGTTCAATTTCATCTAACGTGCGAGTTTCACCAAGTAACGGGGCTATCTCTTTTTTCCAAGGCGAGGAAAAGAAACTGCCTAAATCTCGAATGGAGTCAATATCTGGGTACTCAGTTAAAATAAGCTCGATGGTATAGGCGTTGTAAGCATTAATAAGAAAAGCGAGTTGTTTATCCTTATTCCATGAATTGAATGTACTTTGCTCAACCTTAGATATGCGCGCGAGATATTCGTTAAGCGTAGTCTGTTCTTTTTTAAAGCCATCGTAATTAACCTGTGTACTTGCGCCGTTGGAAATTGGCGTCACATACTTACTTAATAAATTATCGAGCGTGCTATGCAGGCCTTCTTCAGCGCTTGCATAGAAACTTACGCTTGCAGCAAACAGCGCTATGCTGCCTGCTGCAATACCACGTGAAAACAGGGCGATTGTACGCATGAAAGTCGTTTGAGTAGTTTTCACCTCTATTACCCTCTTCGCCACGTGTGGAATTTCTCGACAAAGCTTAAAAGTTTTTCCGGAGCATTAGCGCGCTTCCAGTTACCCGCTGCGTATTTCGCACTTTCAGCCCACGTAGGATAAGCGTGAATAGTGCCAAGAATTTTGTTAAGACCTAAATCGTGTTTCATGGCAATAACAAACTCAGCCAGCAAATCACCAGCATGTTCAGAGACAATGGTTACACCCAATATTTTATCTTTCCCCGGCGGCGTGAGCACCTTTATGAAACCCTTACGCGCACTCTCGGCCACGGCACGATCGAGTTCGGCAAATTCGTAGCGCGTTACTTCTACAGCAATTTCTTGTTCTGCGGCATCCCGCTCATTTAAACCAACCCTAGCAACTTCTGGGTCAATAAATGTTGTCCATGGAATAACGCGATAGTCTACTTTGAATTTCTTAAACGTACCGAAAAGTGCATTTACCGCCGCATACCACGCTTGGTGAGCGGCTACGTGTGTAAACTGATAAGGGCCTACCACATCACCTGCAGCAAAAATGTTTGGCATCAGGGTTTGCAAGTATTCATCGGTTTCTATGGTTCTATCGAACTGAATACCCAAATCTTCCAGACCAAAACCATGTAAACGAGCCTTTCGACCAACAGCCACAATCACTTCGTCATAGGCGATAGTTGATTCAACACCTTCTTTAGCGACAACCAGTACTTTCTCACCGTCTTTTATTTCAAAGCGCAGTGCATCGTGAGATGTCAGAACATTCACGCCGCTTTCACGAAGTACAGATTCAGAAAATTCAGCTACATCAGCGTCTTCACGACCCATAAGCCGCGGTGCGCGCTCTACTTGGGTGACATCGGTGCCAAGGCGAGAAAACGCCTGCGCCAATTCACAGCCAATAGGCCCACCACCCAACACGATTAAACGCTTTGGCGCTTCTTCAAGGTCAGCAAATTTAGACCATAAGGTGTCAGAGGTGACATAACCGCTCTGTTCGATACCAGGTAGCTCCGGGACAAAGGGCGCGGCACCTGTGGCAACAACAATGTTCTTAGTGGTTAGCGTTTGCGTGCCGCCATCCTTCTTTTTAATCTCTACTGTCCAAGGGTCGATGATCTTTGCGTAGCCTTTCACTACATCCACACCTAAACTGGTGTAACGCTCTACACTATCGTTAGGCGCTATGGCCGCAATTACTTCGTGAACACGGGCCATCACTTTTTTAAACGACATGGCAGGTGTTATTGGCTCTAAACCATAGTTATCGGCATGGCGCATTTGATTGGCCACTTTAGCCGTTTTTATTATGGCTTTACTGGGTACGCAGCCATAGTTAAGACAGTCGCCCCCCATTTCACCAGCTTCTACCAGCGTTACCTTTGCTTTTACTGCGGCAGCGATATAGCTGGTAACTAACCCACCTGCACCAGCACCGATCACCACTAAGTTACGGTCAAATTTCTTCGGCTTATTGTAGCCTTTGTAGACGCGACGGCGATTTACTATTGCCACAATGCCTTTGGCTATCCATGGGAATATACCTAGTAGAACAAATGAAAAGATAAGCCCAGGCGATACAATGCCAGACAAGCTGTCAATTTGCGCCAGCTGCGTACCTGCGTTTACATACACTGCAGTACCGGCAAGCATGCCTACTTGGCTTACCCAGTAAAACGTCCAGGTTTTAAGTGAAGTAAGCCCCATTAATAGGTTGATTAAAAAGAAGGGAAACACTGGCACTAAACGCAGCGTAAACAAGTAGAACGCACCTTGCTTTTCCACACCTTCGTCAATTTTCTTAAGCTTTTCTTTAAACTTGTTACGGACGGTATCACGCAATATAAAGCGAGATACTAAAAACGCTAATGTCGCGCCTACGCTTGACGCGAAAGACACAATAATTAAACCCTGCACTAGGCCAAACAAGGCTCCTGCGGCTAAGGTTAAAATTGCTGCACCGGGTAGCGACAATGCAGTAACCGCCACATAGATAGCGAAAAACACACCGATACTCAGTACCGGATTATCAGCTATTTGGCTTTGAAAAGTGTCCAGTGACCCTTTCATCCCTTCTAGCGTTAAATAGCTGTTCAAATCAAAGTAGAAAAAACTAAATATAGCGGCGGCGATAACCCCTAAAAGCGCTATTTTTTTAAACATAAAAATCCTTAGCGCTTAAAACGCGTATTGTAGTGTAACTTGAGCGTGACGTGGTACGTTAGGCATTGCCAGTGTAGCGCCAAAAAAGCCCCCTTCAAAAAGCGGCTGCCAATTTTCTTCATCAGTAACGTTGATAACATCTAGGCGTACGCGCAAATCATCGCTAACTTGGTAATCGGCATTTAAGTCGATACTGTACTGATCGCGAATATGCACGGTTTGTAAAAAGTCTAACGGGAATGACTTAGTGTACAGCGCACTCGCACCAAGCTGAACATCATCAGTAACCTGCCACCCAGCATTAATTGAAGCTATTTGCGGCGGAATACCCTGCACTCGGCTGTTTGATGCAGGGAACGCGGCAAACGACGGCGAACCCACACCCGTGCCCTCAATAATATCTGGACGACTGTTATCAAACGCGTCTATGACCTGAGCGGTTTCTTGAAACGCTGCAGAGTCATCGAAGCGAGCGTCTAAATAACTATAGGCAGCATTGACCCATACGTCGTCGCCTTGATAAAACATTTGCAACTCAAAACCTTTAGTTTTAACGCCGCTGTTGCTGCCATCGCGATTACGTAAGCTACGGGTTTGCTCAAACACTGCTGCTTCAGCATACCATTTACTGCTTGGCGCGTATTTTACCCCTGCTTCATATAGGGTATTTTCGGTAGCAAAATTAAGCGGGTTAATTTCATTATTACCGCCCAATACTGTGCCCCCCGCCATGCTGTTTGACGTGGCATCGTTTTCGGAAAACGCAGCATATAAGTTGATGTCGCCGGTGAGTTTGTATACCGCGCTTAACTGATAGCTGCTTAACGTATCGCTATACGAATCTGAAGCTGCTTCAACGCCGACCGGCGATAAAGGGTCGCGGGCTTCAACATCGTAATAATCTACTCTAACGCCAGCAATGGTTGAGAACTTGTCTGTCCATGTAGAGCGCTGCTGTAGTGCCAACCCAGTTTGCCACGATGTGGAATCAGTGGTGTCTGACAGATTAAAATCGCCGCTTCCATCGCCGTCCAAATCATACTGAGCACCTGGTGATACGAATACCCCCGGACGCAGTTCGACTAAACGCGCTTTTTGCGCGTCGGTAAGCGGGATAACGCGGTTCGAAATTGGCCCGGTTAAATCAATCGGATTATCGGCCTCAGTGGTAAATTGGCTATAACCAAGCACGTCGTTGTAACGAAGTGCGAGCCCTACCGTTGTAGTTTGGCTATTGCTCCATTGATAATCTAGCTCGGTGCGGTTTTCAAACGTGTCAGCGCCGTCAATTATCTCTACAAAGCTGTTTTGCGCAATTTCCTCACGTTCAAGATATTGGTAGTACGTAATGTTGCGAAGCGCCACGTTATCAGCCACTTTGTATTCTACATTGCTTCGAATAACTGTGGTTTCGGCACCATTGATGTCATCAGGGTTAGTAAATACGCGATTGCGAGGAATAACAACTTCACCGGTAGGTGAAATAATGGCTCCAGCCCCCGGAACTGTGCTGCCATTTGGCTGAGTGCCTTGCCCAGTAATATAAATACCGTTGTCGATAAGGTTTTGAGTTGGCCGGTTTATCCCCGCGTTATCTGGATAATCGGTATCGTAATATTCAGCGCTAATATCCCAAGTCAGCTCTTCGCTAGGCGCATAGCGATAGGCAACAAATAAGTTTGTACTCTCTCGTTCGGCAAAGTCATAGAAGCTGCCATGGTCTAGGTATTCAGCACTGAAGCGAATACCGCTTTTCCCTTCTTCTATCGCTGTGCCGTAGTCTACTTGGGCTGAATACTGATCCCAGCGCCCTGCGCGAAGGGTAACTTTACCGCTACTTTGACTAGTAGGCGCGACCTTGGTTTGAAGGTTAACAAAGCCACCATTACGCTGCGTGCTACCAAACAGTACAGGTGATGGCCCTTTTACCACGTCGATTTGCTCAACGCTGTTAAATGATAGCGGCAATCCAAAACCGTTGTTACCGGCCTGACGACGCACGCCGTCTTGAAAAAGTTCACCTAACTGACCGCGAATACTTGGCAAGCTGGGTGTACCGAAGCCACTTGAAGCGTAGGCATTAGGTGCTGCCTTTACGATATCGTGCAAATCATTAATGTTAAGCGCTTCTATCGCTTCTGCCGACAGTGACGTTACCGCACGAGGGGTTTCTGCTGCGCTTAAACCGCTACCAAATATACCTTTTAGCGTATTATCGCCAGGGTTTAGCGTGTCTAAATTCTGTTGATTGCCTGTTACTTCTACTACTTCAATATCTGATACTTGCTGGGCAGCTAACGACTGACTGATGGCGAGCGCTAGTGTGCTAACGGCTAGGCCGATTATTCTTTTCATTAAAGATTCCGTATTTTTATTTATTATTCGACTAGACCGATACGTGTCACAAAAAATTTCAGTACATTTAATTTTCGAAGAAATATTAAAAAACACAAAATTAAATGAAATTTTTATTTTGAACGGTCGTTCTAGTATGCTTGCACTATTATACTTTTGGAGCATGTATGCAAAACAAAACAGATATTCAAAAGCGACTTGAGTGGTCGTTACTTTCTCTTCGCGTAACTATTTTTATCGTTATGTTTGTTTGGACCTTAGATAAGTTTGTCAATCCAGCTCACGGCATGGCAATTTTCGAAAAATTCTACGGCATAGGCGGCGTACCTGAAATGGCCGTCTATATCATGGGCGCGTTACAGCTAGCGTTGGTTTTAGCGTTTTTAGCGGGGCTTGCGAAAAAATACACCTATGGCCTTATCTTTATTCTTCACGGCGGGTCTACTCTTTCATCTTTCCCGCAATATCTAGACGCCTTTAATCACCTACTGTTTTTTGCCGCATGGCCTATGTGGGGCGCGTGTTTCGCACTTTTCCTATTGCGCGACGCCGACACCAAATTTGCATTTGGTAAGTAGTAAACATTTTTAGGGCAACTGCACTTTACCCTCTTAGCCAGTTGCCGTTACCTTGATTTACTTCAAAGCGTTGAAACAGGGGTTCTCAGCCTTTGGCAGCATCATACAGTTGCTGCCATTCGCCCTCTTGTACCGGCATTATTGATAACCTTCCGCCTTTCTTGACTAAAGGTAGTTCAGTAATACCTTCCATACTTTTAATTACAGAAAGTGGAAGGACGCTGGGAAACTTTTCTACAAACTTCACATCGACACGATACCAACGAGGGTTTTCTTCGCTAGATTTAGGATCATAGTATTTTGACTCAGGGTTAAACTGTGTGGTGTCTGGGTACCCGTCTTTCACCACTTCTGCAACGCCTGCAATACCGACCAGTTTGCAGCTGGAGTGATAAATAAACACCTTATCGCCCAGCTTTACGCCATCACGTAAAAAGTTACGGGCTTGGTAGTTTCTTACGCCATCCCATGGCTCAGTTTGGTCAGGTCTACTCGCTAAGTCGTCTATTGAAAATGCATCAGGTTCTGTTTTAAATAGCCAATACGCCATGTTTTTATTCATTCTCTTAATCTTTGAACACTTACTGAAGCGTATGTAAATAAACATACGCTGTACGTGCTCTTTTAATACCAATCCGCATAGATAATTCAGCTTTTTAACAAACACCAGTATACAAAGCACTTTTATTTAATGACAGTGCTATACCTTAGCTTGGCTAAGACTGCTATAATTACGCACTTAATCTGAGCTTACTCCTATTATGAGTTCAGCAATTCCCTGATTTATCTAGATGTGATTACTATGCAAGCCACCATTAAGGCCGACCGCGGTCTGTTTTCCTACCCTAAATATTGGCCACACTGCTTGGGTACTGCGCCTTTTCTTCCTATGTCAAAAGAGGAAATGGATGCCCTAGGCTGGGACAGTTGTGACGTTATTTTGGTAACCGGCGATGCGTATGTCGATCACCCTAGTTTCGGCATGGCTGTGATTGGTCGCGTACTTGAAGCCCATGGTTTTCGGGTTGGCATTATTTCTCAGCCAGACTGGAAGAGTAAAGACGACTTTATGAAGTTGGGTAAGCCCAACCTGTATTTTGGCGTAACAGCCGGAAACATGGACTCTATGATCAACCGCTATACGTCTGACAAAAAGCTTCGTCACGATGACGCCTATACGCCAGGCAATGTAGGCGGTAAGCGTCCTGACCGGGCCGTAACAGTATATGCACAGCGCTGTCGCGAAGCCTTTAAAGGTGTACCTGTGATTGCGGGGGGTATTGAAGCCAGCTTGCGTCGTATTGCGCACTACGATTACTGGAGCGAGAAAGTACGCCGCTCAGTACTGTTCGACTCTAAAGCAGACATGCTATTTTTCGGTAACGCCGAGCGCCCCCTTGTTGAAGTAACCCACCGCTTAGCGGCAGGTGAAGACATTGCCGATTTGCGCGACATTCGCGGTACCGCGATAATCGTCAAAGAAGCCTTGCCCGAATGGCAAGGCGTTGACTCTACCTCCCTAGACAGACCCGGCAAGATAGACCCCATTTCAAGCCCCTATCAAATGGAGCCCGAGTGCGACTCGCAGGATAAAGACGCTAAAAGCAGTGAAGCGCCCGAAGCCGCGCCTATTGTTATTCAGCCTGCGCAGAAAGAAAAAGAAAAGCGTAAGCCTTGGGAGAACGTGTACGTTAAGCTACCTGCGTACGAAACGGTAAAAGACAACAAGGTGTTATACGCCCATACATCGCGTATTTTACACCAAGAGACCAATCCAGGTTGCGCACGTGCACTTATGCAGCGTCACGGCGACAGACACATCTGGATTAACCCACCCGCTATGCCTCTTGAAACTGAAGAGATGGATGCGGTGTTTGATCTTCCATATCAGCGTGTCCCTCACCCTGTCTATGGCGATGCAAAAATCCCTGCATACGACATGATCCGCTTCAGTATCAATATTATGCGCGGTTGCTATGGCGGATGCACATTCTGCTCTATTACTGAACACGAAGGCCGTATCATTCAAAGTCGATCTGAAGATTCGATTATTCGTGAAATTGAACAAATACGCGACACCGTTCCTGGCTTTACTGGCGTAATTTCAGACTTAGGCGGTCCGACAGCAAACATGTATCGCCTGCGATGCAAGAGCCCGAAGGCAGAAGCTACTTGTCGTCGCCCTTCTTGTGTGTACCCAAGCATATGTGCACATATGGATACCGACCATAAGCCAACAATCGACTTATACCGCCGTGCTCGCGAATTGCCTGGAATTAAAAAGATTTTGATCGCTTCTGGCGTGCGTTATGACTTAGCGGTAGAAGACCCAGAATACGTGAAAGAACTAGCGCTTCACCACGTAGGCGGCTATTTGAAGATAGCACCAGAACACACGGAAGACGGCCCGCTTTCAAAAATGATGAAGCCAGGTATGGGCAGCTACTACCGTTTTAAAGAGCTATTTGATAAATACTCACAGGAAGCGGGTAAAAAGCAGTACCTTATTCCTTACTTTATTGCATCGCACCCGGGTACTACAGACGAAGACATGTTAAGCCTTGCGATATGGCTTAAAGAAAACAAATTTAAACTCGATCAGGTACAAAACTTCTATCCGTCGCCAATGGCAACGGCCACCACCATGTACCACACCGAAGTGAATTCCCTTCGTAAAGTAACCAAAGACAGTGAAGACGTCCCTTCTGCTAAAGGCGAGATTCACCGCAGGCTGCATAAGGCGATGCTGCGTTATCACGACCCGAAGAACTTTGCGCAAATTCGTGAAGCGCTTAAGCGTATGGGGCGCGAAGATTTAATTGGCCGCGGTCCTCAGCACCTTGTTCCACCAGAGACGGCTGACGAAAAACGCCAGAAAGCACAAAAAGGACGTCGTGGTGAACGTGCACTTACTAAGCATACTGGGCTTCCGCCTACATTTCAGGGTAAAAACGGTAAAGGCAAAAGCCGTGACGGTAGCACGGTAAATAAAAACCGTCGTAATACAAACGGTAATAAACAAGGTAACCCTAACAGGCAAGAGCAAGCCAACGGTAACACCGACAATCGAAATTCTGGCAAGGCTTCTAAGGCGAATAATGGCAGCAGCAACAAACGTAGCCGCTCCCAAAAACAGCCAAGCATGCACAAACGTTAAGAAAGAGAACGCTAAAAATAAAAATGCCCGATGCTTTTAAACATCGGGCATTTTTTGCAGATTTTTAGCAATAGCACTGCGCTACTGCTAAAAATAACTATGTACCCAATCTATACGCTTATTTTCAGACGTGATTTGTATAGCACTTCACATTTTCAAGTTTAGCAAGCTCACCTGTTTGATCATTTCGTAGCAGACACTGCTCGCCATCACTTAATAGCGTAAAGCTGTACACAGGGTTATCATGCCTCCCCTGAACGGGTAAACCTCTGCTATCTACCTTCGCTTTCCGTTCAATAGTGATGCTTGAGGCTTTGCTAAACACATTATCAGCGACACTAATGGGTACACCGCCAAACCAGTTACTGATGGTATTTTCAATAGTTTGCTTTTGGCTTGCACTAGTGCCGTTAGTAATTGCTTTATGCAACGCAACCTCCTTGGTTGCAGCACAACCAATTGCCGATGAAAGCGCTATAGCGAGGGCTGCAGCTGGCAGCCCTTTGCCTTTACCTTTATTTGTAACGAACAGAGCCATCATTACTGCTCCTTGATAACAGGCTGATTAATCTTGTTATGTAAAACAAAGTTCTCTCTGCGCGTTTCGGGTGTGTCGATAGGAATAAGCTTTTCACCCACTAGCGCGCTTTGATTACTGCGCAGTGCATTTACATCAGCCGTGCCAGTACCCGACACCACTTCAGGGCATGCGCCGGTAGCTGCAAATTCTAGTGCTGCAGACAACATACCTTCATTCGGGTCACCTAAACTTGCGGTAAAGTCATCTTCGACTTCACATCCAGGCAGTTCAAAATCAAAGTTCGGCGTACTGGTTGGCATAAAGCCATCGGCATAATCACCAAAGCCTTTATTGTTCACCCCTTGGAACTGAATAGTGAAGTAAGTTTCACCACAGTTGTCTGTTGGATAGAAACCATAAGGCTTACCGCACGTTGTAGAGCCAATTTGTACCACCTCTACATCTATGCCGCGAAGGGCGTTCATTACCGCTTCGCTTGCTGAACAGGTTGCATCAGTTGAAATTACGTAAACACGATTCAGCGAAAGGCTCGGCAGTAAGGTGTCGGTAAGTAAGCCAGCGTTATAATCAATAACGTTCCTATAAAACGGTGTTGGGCTGATAGTTTGGCCCGTGATAGGGTTCGTCGTCGGGTTTTTATCGTTAAACTGCAACGTTTCAAACGTGGCGTTATTCGTTTGATTTGGGCCCGCTACCATATAAGAAAGCTGTGAAGCTAACGCTAAACGTCCCCCACCGTTATAACGTAGGTCCATAACTAACTCAGTTACATTCTGTTCGACAAAGGTATCAAACGCTTCGATTAGTCCTTCCTGCGCAGTAACAATAAAGGTATTGAACTGGAAATAGCCTGTTTTACCGTTTTCAGTATCTAGTACCTTAACGTTTTGTACTGGCGTCACGCTAACATCAGCAGAAGTTATGTCTACAGACATAGTCGTGCCGTCAATCAGTTCAAACTCAAAGCTCGTAGTAATTCCTGCGTTATCAGGAAACAAGCCACCGTTTAACGCGTTAACGCCTTGTTGGGTATTATCGTTAACAAAATCAACGCCGTTAATACTCACTACCTTAGCACCTCGCGGCACGTCCGCTAACGCAGCAGGTGAACCAGGCTCTGTGTACCGTACCATTAGCTCTCTTGGTACCGTGTTTGAACCAAATTCCCAGCTAAAACCAAATCCCGACGATATGCCAGATTGAGATAGCTCATTGTATTCTGCCGTGTCTTGTGAAAAATGAAAATTGTCTTTTGGCGTGCCACTTGGTGTTAATTCATTGGTTTTTAGTTGGTCAAAGTACGCCAATACTGAAAAGTTTTCCGGGTCGTTGTCGTCCACTTCGTCGTACCACAAGTAAGTATCGTTAGTCCAAGAGCGCAGCCAGAGCTTTTCATCCATTGCGGTCCCTTGGGTATCTGGATAAGCACTTCCTGTAAAAGGGTCGATACCACTTCTTGGCGTTTCACACTTGGCGATGAATTCAGATTGTGGCTCATAGACACCGGCTTCCCACTCGGGTTCTGACGTAACAGGCGTTGTTGGTGTAGTAGGCGTCGTTGCTACCGGCGTGTTACTGGATGAACCGCCACCTCCCCCACATCCTGTGAGAAGTGAAATTGCCACTGCAAATGCAACTGAAGTATACGTATACGCTTTCATGATTAATTACAGACCCTTTATTAACGGCCGCCGAAATTGATAATTCGTCAGCGTTTATGCTCTCAATAACAATACTATGTTCTACGTTAGCATAGTTTATAGCGGTATAGCTTTGTAAGAATAACTAGGTAACAAAAGTTTAAACATTGATTAAATGTAACTAAATTTTATCTATTTCTACGTTCCAGTCGTATTACCACCACTATCTTTCGTCACTAGTTATTGCCACTGTTAGCATCAACATCCATATCAGTCACGTCAGTTGTTGAGTGTTTTTTACTAAGAGGAACAACACCCACGGCAGGAGCAATTAAACTACTAATAAACAAACCATGCTCGGTCTCTATGGCGCCCGTTACAAAAGGATAAGCACCGCTTGGGTCTTGAAAAGATTGTTGCACTTCTCCACTTTCACTTATCCTTAAAAGATGCCCGTACGCTTGACCTTGTGGTCGCAGGAACTGTGGTAAACGTTGAATCATTTTGCGAACAAAAGGTTTGTCTGATAGCTCATCAACTGGGGCTGAACGGGGTGAAGCAAGACCTAGATAATACCCGCCACTGACAGCCCGACTGATATTGTCAGGAAAACCGGGTAAGTTATCTATCACCACGTCTACTTGGCCTTGCTTTGGCCCAATTAGCCAATAGCGCAATACACGATATTTACCGGTTTCGTTTACCAATACTGAATTCTGATCATGGCTTATTGCAACGCCATTGGCAAAAACTAAACCGTCCATCAATACCTTGCTCGAAGCCGTTGATGGGTCGTACTCAATTAGCCTGCCATTTCCTTTGTGCTCTAAAATTTCTAGCATGCTTGCCGAAAGCGTTCCACCGTGATCTTTTGCCGCAAACTTAGTTGTCGCATCGGAAAAATAAACCTTTCCATTTTTGGCAATATCAACATCATCGGCGTATACCACGGCCGTATTCGCTACTTGATCGACCAACGTTTTCAATTCGCCTTTCGCATTTGCAATTAACAACCCTAAATGCGCATCGGCAATAAGTAAATTTCCTTCGTTATCATATTCAAGACCAAGGGGGCGTCCGTTGGTATTAATCCATGGCGTAAATGACGTTTGCCCCTTTTTCATCAACAACACTGCGCCAGAATGGGTTGCTGTGGCGATGGTTCCGTCTTTATTTACCGCAAAATCTTCTGGCCCTTCATCCCCTTCTAAATCGATATGCGAAAGCTTTGACAACAGCTGATTTTCTGTAAACGCTTTTGTAAACCCTTTATTGTCGGGTGCTTGCCAACTAACTGGGTCGATAGGTACCGGCCATAATAATAAATAGGCAAAAGCTAAAATAAGTGAACCCCAAAGCATTTTCATTCTCGCACTCCTTTTGGCAACGAGCTTATGCTCTTATTTAACATAGCAAGCGAAGTCGACTTACTCTGCTTTCATTTTTAAATAGAACACTATTCATCACAGCTTTTAGCCTTTTACACAGGCAGGCTTGATGCCCTTAAAACTTAGCGTATTACAAATACGTAAGATGGCATCCATATACGCATTTCGGGCGTTATCTAGTAAAACGCTGTTGGAGTACGTTATGCCGTTTTATGCAAGGTCACTTGGGGTTAGGTATATTAAGCAAGTAGATAGAGAGCTACGCGCAAGTCATGCTGGCGAATCAGGTGCCGTTTGGATATACCGAGGAGCATTAGCTGCTGAATTTATTTTTAGCCTGTTTCGCATTAACAAAAGCAGAAACGACACAACACGCTTTATAAGAGAACACCTTAAAACAGAGCGGGAACACCTTGCTATTTTTGAGTGTGAAATGCCGCTGTTTAGAGGCAGTTTTATATTACCACTATGGATAGCCGCAGGCTTTATAACTGGCTTTGTACCGCGCCTTTTTGGTCAGAACTGGTTTTTCTATACCATTTATTGTGTAGAAGAATTTGTTGATTTGCATTATGACGAGCAGTGTAAAAACATGACAGCATTGTCTATTCCACCATCGAACGTGATAGAGCGATTTAAGCACTGTCAGGAAGACGAGCAGCATCATAGAGACGAAGCGTTAGCATTGATGACACAACCACCATCTTTATCAATGAGGTTATGGGGGCGAGCATTGGAAAAAGGTTCTTCGTTTGCCGTTGCTATCGCCAAATTGATTTAGGTTAATACTAGATGCTCTGGGAATGACCTGAGGCAATAAGAAGAATACCCCCACGGGTAAAATTAGGACAAAACGTTGGCAGCATGGGAAAGAAAAACAGGCTAAAACCACCAAAGCCATGTGACAATTGCGGTGTAGAAGCTGACACGCAATTTCGTGTTCGGCAAAGTGAGGGAGACGACTGGCGTATAGTGTGTAAAGCGTGCCAAACGCTTGCGAAAAATAGTAATGGCTACATGTATGGTGGGACGTGGAAAAGAGAAAAACGTAATTAAGATGAATACATCGAGGGGCGATTTACCGCCCCTGAATCGTGATTTAAAGGATTATGCGTTAACACTGCTGCTTTGAGTGTCTCTACTTATCGCGCTAGGGCTAAGGTCATTATTATGAACGCAGGCCCTCTTAGCTCGTTTTATTAACACATTCGCACGATATAAACTCCATGCCACATACACCCCCATCGGGATATTTAGTTGAAGTGATGCAACAGAAAATGCAGCACCTTGGTGTACAGCGACATAAGTGATTAATAGTACCAATACACTCAACCCAGATATCATCAGCCATAATGGCTTTGTCAGAGACTTAACCGCCACGGTCACAGCCGTATTGACCAGCATTAAGCACCAGAACACAGCGATAAGGGAACCTGCGAAAAACATATCAACTGCAGCGGTTAACGCCAATGCGCTAACACTGCCCCAAACTACGGCGTACCAAAGTCTACTTGCTAAAGGTGGGTGAGCTTTTTTAGACAGCCAAATTTCCATACCAGAAACACACAGCATGGTTAGCATCACACCCAGCACGAAAAAAAACCACTTGCTGGTTAAGCCAGCAAAGTCACCAAAATGCAGTCGATACATAGACCAGAATAGCTGCTTACCCCACTCTCCATCTTCGTATCCAGCATCGCCGATATAATTTCCCGCCGTATCAAAACGATAGCCTTCAGCGTATATCATTCTATTCGGGGCTTTCGCATAAATCTCAATAAACTGCTCAGGCTCACCGACTTCGTGCACCGTTAAAAATATTGGTGACTTTTCAGGCGCAAGGGTCTTCATCTGAGCAAACGCCTTACCTATAGCTGGCTTACCTTCTTGGGGAGCGATGACCGGATCCGGGGTAAAGATTTGGTTTATTACAGCATCCCTGTCGCCGCCGTAATTTACTGTTGCAACCAATACTAAAATAATACCGGCTAAACCAAAGTAAGTCCCCGTTATGCCAATTACTAAATGAAATGGCGCAGCCCAAAGACCAAAGCGGTTGTGCAAATCAATTTGCGCTTGCTGGCCATTGCCGCCCCGTCGAAGTTTAAAGGCGTCCCTCGAGATTCGTTTATGAGCAATAATCCCCGTAATAACCAAGGTGCAAATAATCGCACCTAAAGCACTGACTAAAATCATTCCCCAACTATGCGGCAGGTTTAAATATAAATGCAGATCCACCAACATCTGGGTGAACGATACGCTTTCTTCTTCTATTAAATTTCCTTCGCTATCAGCAAAATACGCTACATGATCGTTTTCAACTACTAGCCTGGGAATATCGGATGTGGGAAATACAACAAAAAGGTGGTGAGACTCTTCCGTGTGCTTAGCTAGAAAACTATCCATAGCTTTTTCAATGGCCTGTGGAGATACATTCTCCATCTCTTCAATATGAGGTTGTTCCCATCTTTCGAATTCTAAGTGAAATACAGCGATGGTCCCTGAAAGACATACAAGGAAAAGCAGTACACTTAAGAAGACGCCAACCCAAGTATGTGCATTTAATGCATTTTGTTTTGTAACTTTATCCATCGATATTCACCTACATGGGTAAGAAAACAAGTAACGGCACACAAGTCACAGACAAGGCTGCGTAGGCACCGATAACTTTAAATTTATGAGCGGTGGCAAGGTAGTGATAAACAATAAGCCCCCACAGGATTGGCAGCAGAACGGTTCCAGTCGCCAACTGGCCTGCAATTGAGAACGGAAGTAGCGCACACATACCCAGCGTTATCAGGACGCTAACGACCAATAGCACCACCAGCACTACGAAATAGTTTGCTGCATTTACAAAAACAGTATGTCGTGCGAAGTCAAACCCCCTAGGCTCGGGTACGTTTTTGGGCTTTGGCAAAAATGCTTGGTTTAACGCAATGAATGGCCAGACTAGAATCGCGGGCATACACAAGGTATATAACACGCCAAACTCCCAACCCTGTGCTATAGACCAGCACACTGCTGATACTAGCCATATGATTAAGCCTAAATAAAGGTAGGTTGACGCTTGATCGCGCCAACTTTTATAGATAGCCCCTAAGGCTACAAATGTTACCCCACCTGCTGCAACTGAAAGCATGATGATTCCTTAAAACGAATAAACAAGCGAAGGGCTTCCTGCACTACTTGTGGCAATAGAACAGGAATAGTCGCTATTTCTGTCTAATTTAACAAAAAATTACACTAATGATAACTAGTATCATTTCTATTACTGACAATTTAGATGCATTTGGGTGTAAATGACTGTGGTTGCGATTAACTAGCGCTATAACTGCAAAACGTTCGAGGAAAAGCACGCCGATACGTTGTAAAAATGGTGTGCAAAAAAAAGCCGAACTAACTAAGTTAGTTCGGCTTTATTCCATTTTTAATTTGAAGACTAGATACTATGCAGCTTCGCTTTCATCTTCAGTCTCAACCACTTCATGGCTAAGCAGGTATTCAAAAGCTGCTAATGATGCTTTAGCGCCCTCGCCCATTGAAATAACGATTTGTTTATACGGCACAGTCGTCACATCACCGGCGGCGAAGATACCTGGCTCAGAAGTATGGCACTTAGTATCAACAATGATTTCGCCATACTGCGTCATCTCTACCATATCTTTCATGAATTGGCTGTTAGGTACAAGGCCAATTTGAACGAATACACCAGAAAGTTCGCGAGTGTGTACTTCATTGGTTGAACGATCTTGATATTCAATCGCGTTCACCTTGCCATTTTCCGCCGTAATTTGGCGTGTTGCCGCATTTTTAATAATGGTTATGTTTTCGCGCTTTTCAGCTTGGTTGATAAGTACCTGGTCCGCTTTAAGCTCTGGCATAAATTCAAACACTGTTACTGACTTCACGATACCAGCTAAATCTAGCGCCGCTTCAATACCAGAGTTACCACCACCGATAACTGCAACATCTTTTCCTTTAAAGAACGGGCCATCACAGTGCGGGCAGTACGCTACGCCATTACCTACGTTCTCTCTTTCACCTGGAACGCCAAGCTCTCTCCAGCGTGCACCGGTAGCAACGATAACCGTGCGAGTGCGGATTTGCTCACCAGAAGAAAGCGTAATCGTTTTGATATTACCTTTCTCAATGCTATCAACACGCACGTGCTCTTTAAGCGTGATGTCGTAATCACGAACGTGTTCCATTAGGTTACCGACAAGCTCAGGCCCTGTAGTTTTTGGCACAGAAATTAGGTTCTCAATACCCATGGTGTCTTTAACCTGACCACCAAAAGTTTCAGCAACTATAGCTACTTTAAGACCTTTACGAGCACTGTAAATCGCAGACGCTACACCTGCAGGGCCGCCACCAATAACAGTAACGTCTTGAAGCGGTAATGCGTCGCCTTTATTCGCTTCTTTAAGGCTAGGGTCGCGCTCGATAAGTTTGTTGATAAGTACTGAACCATCAACTTTACCGTTTGCGAATAGCTCGCCATTAAGGTAAACACTTGGTACACCTTGAATGTCGCGCTCTTGAATTAGGTTTTGATACAACCCACCGTCTATCATTTCAGTCTTGATGTTAGGATTAATCAACGCGAATTGATTAAGTGCCTGTACGACTTCGGGGCAGTTGTGACAGCTTAGGCTGATAAATACTTCAAAGTTAAGCGGCTCTTTAACGGCTTTAACCAAGGTTTGAACACTATCATCTAGCTTAAGCTCAGTACCTGCCGCGTGCAGCATGGCAAGTACAAGCGAGTTAAACTCATGGCCACCAGGAATACCTGAAAAACGAATTCCAGTATCTTCACCATCAGCTTCTAATAAAAAGCTAATAGCGCTGCGTAGTTCACCATTAGTTTCACGCTCTTCTACGTTTAGTTTTTCGCTTACTGAAGCTATGTCGGACAGAAACTTCACAAGCTCGTCGCGCTTGCTATGTTCACCGGTCTGTACGACAAAGGTTACGTTTTTTTGCATTGACTCAGCATATGATTTCAATGCTTGTAAAATTTCTTTAGTTAACACGGTTATTCTGCCTTATTTTCGACACGCCGATCCCCGCCAACCTTTTTTGAAAGGCTAACAACATAAGCGGAAATAGGAAATTAACATCAGGGAGTGGAGACCCACTCCCTACAAACTATCTGCCTTAACACTTTTACTTACAGATTATCCTGCTGTGTTAGGCACTAAGCGGTGCTGCTTAGATTTTACCAACTAGGTCTAGAGAAGGAGCAAGTGTTTCTTCACCTTCTTTCCATTTCGCTGGGCAAACTTCACCTGGGTTGTTCGCTACGTATTGAGCAGCTTTCACTTTGCGTACTAGGTCGTCTGCGTCACGGCCGATACCTTCAGAAGTGATTTCCATCGCTTGTACGATACCTTCTGGATCAACAACGAATGTTGCACGGTCAGCAAGGCCCATAGATTCACGCATACAGTCGAAGTTGCGCGTGATTTCACCAGTAGGGTCGCCAATCATTGCAAACTTGATTTTGTTGATCGTGTCTGAAGAATCGTGCCATGCTTTGTGAGTGAAGTGCGTGTCAGTAGATACTGAGAATACTTCTACGCCACGAGACTGAAGTTCTTCGTACTTATCAGCGATGTCGCCAAGCTCAGTTGGGCAAACAAATGTGAAGTCAGCTGGGTAAAATACGAAAACTGCCCATTTACCTTTGATGTCTTCGCTGCTTACGTCTACGAACTCGCCGTCTTTAAATGCAGTCGCTTTGAAAGGTTTGATAGCAGTATTGATCAATGCCATGTTTAATTCTCCATTTGGTTTAAATTTTCCGAACGCTAAATGCATACGGATACAAACTTTACGTTTATTGTGTCGACATGGTTTCACACTTTTGTGAAGATAATCACTTATCGCTAAACCCATGTCTCTCGAAACTGGTGATAAGAATAGCGCGCATCACTTAAAAAAACTAATTCATAAAAATGAATCGCTTAATCAGGTTATTGAATTGAACGATGAAAATAGAATCAATTAGCTATTCAGTACGCGATACAATCCTGTTTTCCGCCTTAATATGTACAGCGTGAGGAATCTATGAATAATACCCGAATTCACCTTATTCTCGAGGAAATTAAGCGTGTTGATAATCACGAACCTTCGCGAAGCTTGGCAAAGCACATGAAAATGGCAACGAGCCCCTTTGTATTTTATCGGGGCAGCGCACAGTTGTTCTATGCAGACATCAAAGCTGGCATGATCAACTTTCCCAAAGAATGCGACTCTATACCGCTTACTAGTGTAATGGGCGACTGTCATACTTCCAATTTTGGTTTTCTTACAGAGGAAGGATCCCACGGCGATACGGTTATTTTTTCTCCCAACGACTTTGACGATGCCTGCGTTGGCAAAGCACAATGGGACATATTGCGCTACCTCACCTCGTTGCACCTCGCTCAACTTCACTGTAGCGGTATAGTGGAAGGTAGGTATTCTGGGGAAGATATTGATATTACTAAGCCCGTAGTTACTCATCAGCAAGTTATTAGCGCTCAACACGCTTTTATTAAGCACTATGTGGAAACCTGCGACCGTGTAGTAAACAATGCCAAGGTGCTTAACGAGGCTATAGATTATTGCCCTAATGCTGTTCCTAGTAAGCTAACAAAACTTTATAAAAAAGCAAAAGCCCGTAGTGCGGGCGGCGAGGACTTTACAATTAAAAGTGCGCTTGCTAAAGCGGTGAGTTTTGATGGCGCGACGCTGGGCTTTAAATCCAACGGTGAAAAATTCGAAGCCCTGAGCGAAGGTGAATATAAAACATTACACGAAGCGTTTGCTCCTTACATGGACGAATCTATCGTTGATATTGTTAAACGCCTGAACGCAGGAACCGGCTCCGTGAATATGGCGCGCTATTATTTTTTAGTCGGGCCGTCTAAACCGCATAATGAAAAGAGTTTTGCACATTGCCATATCGTAGAAGTTAAACAACAGCGTGTTGCTGCACCTATTCATTACTTCCCTACTGTTAACCCAGTCAATCGTCTCAACGCTGCCCACCTCACCGCACGTTGCCAGCGACGAATGCAGAGAAATCCGGACCTTGTTCTTGATGAGGTGAAATTTAAAGACGCTCATTATCTAATTCGCTCAAGACATCACGCTAAAGTGGGTGTGGACCCCCAAGATATCGCAATGGGCAGTAAGGCCCTTAACGGGGGCTTTGAATATTTTGCACAATTGTGCGGCTATAGCTTGGCACTAGCTCATTGTCGCGGAGATAGAAGGAGCACGCGGTTTGCCCAATCAGCCTCAAATGCCTTTTCTCAATCAAAAGACTTGCTTGTAAAAATAGCAAATCTTTATGCAGATCAAGTCGTTGATGATCACGCTTTATTTTCCCGCCATCTTGAATCAAACTAAAACAAAGCTTCATGTAATAAAAAAGTAATACGCGCTTATAAAACGGCTATAGCGTTATTTAATAGTTAGGTAAGCCTACAAAAGTGATTTAACAGTATAAGTAAGTTTACTTATAATCCTTATATTATTGTTTTGTTTAAGCTATTTTAGAAACAGCTTGAATAATATTAAGTTATTTCTATTAATCATAAACTTCCCTACGGTAGAACAAGCAATACAAAAATTGCGCCTCACAGAGTGCTCTGCTCTTGCAGAATTTTACAACAAGAATACTAGTACCTGTGATTTACAAAAATAATGAAACTACAAAGGGAAAATGACGTGAAAACATCATTAACTTTACTATCTGCAGGAATCATCTCTGCACTTTCTTCTACCGCTATCCAAGCCAACGATTTAGTTATTAGTGGTGTTATTGACGGTCCATTAAGTGGCGGTGTTCCAAAAGCTGTAGAACTTTTCGTTGTTAACGATATTGCAGACTTATCTACCTATGGTATTGGTGCAGCGAACAACGGTGGTGGTACAGATGGAGAGGAGTTCACCTTCCCAGCTGGCACCTCTGCAAGCGCTGGTTCTTATATCTACGTAGCATCAGAAATTGACGGGTTTACCGCGTTTTTTGGTTCTGCACCAGACTACGATACATCAGAGTTAGGGATTAATGGTGACGACGCTATTGAGCTTTTCAAAGATGGCAGCGTTATCGATACGTTTGGTGATATCAACACAGACGGCAGCGGTACCGCATGGGAATACCTAGATGGGTGGGCATACCGTACATCTGGGCAATCGGCTAATGGCGGCAGTTTTGAAGCATCTAACTGGACGTACAGTGGTGTTGACGCCCTTGACGGTTCTACAACAAATACCGATGCGGCGACTCCCTTCCCAGCCGGTACATTTACCACCGAAGGTGGCGGTGACGACGTGGTTGACGTACCAGAAGAGCCTGCTGTAGAGCTTGGTATTTGTGGCGCAGACGCAACACTTATCAGTGCTATTCAAGGTAGTGAAAGCAGTTCTGCCGAAGTAGGAAATAGCGTTATTATCGAAGCTATAGTTACTGGCACACGCGCTGACGGCTTCTTTGTACAGGAAGAAGCGTCTGATTACGACGCTGACGATGCAACCTCTGAAGGTTTGTTCGTAGACGGCAATGTCGATGTTGCCACCGGTAACATCGTTCGTCTTTATGGTGAAGTAGAAGAAAACTACGGCATGACGACCCTTGCCATGGATAGCGATGTTGCTGCACTTGATTGTGGTGCAGCTGAAGCTGTGGCTGCAGTCGAGCTATCTATGCCTTACGAACTTGACCTAGAAACAGTTGAAGGCATGATAGTAAGCGTAACTGATGCGACAGTAACAAGCACGAACAACCTTTGGCGCTTCGGTGAAATCGTAGTTAGCGACGCGATTAAACGCCAGCCAAGTGATGTGGCAGCGCCTTTGTCAGATGATTATACAGCAGCGGTAGAAGCGAGCGAGACAAGTCTTCTAACTATCGAAGATAACAGCAGCTCACAGTACCCTGATGCGCTAAACTATTTCCCTACTTTCAGCTACGCAAACGCCATACGTGTTGGTGATGCGGTTTCTGCGTCAGGCCCTTTAAATTATAGCTTTGGCACATATAGAATTAATCCAAGCGAGGTTATTGACGTCACATCAAGTCGTGAAGCGACCCCTGCTGTTACAGAAGGCAACCTATCGATTGCTACTTTCAACGTGCTTAACTACTTCAACGGAGAAGTAGATGCAAACGGCGATGTAACCTTCGATTATGATGAAAATCGTGGTGCAGACGATGCTGTGGCGTTTGAATTGCAACAAGGGCGTATCGTTGATGCTATTGTTAACCTTAACGCCGATGTTGTTGGTTTGATGGAAATTGAAAATGATGGTTTCGGTGATGATAGCGCTATTCAGTCGCTCGTTAGTGCCATCAATGCTGAGCTAGGTGAAACTGAGCAATACTCATTTGTTGCCACCAGCGATGGTAGCGAAATTGGCACTGATGCTATTACTGTAGGTCTACTTTACAAAGCGTCAGTAGTAACGCCAGAAAGTGACGCTATTATTGTTGATATGCCAGTGCAACAAATTGACGAAGATAGCCTTGCACAAATGCGCCCTAGCCTTCTTCAGTCTTTTGTACACACCGAGAGTGGTAAGGCATTCCTAGTTTCAGTGAATCACTTTAAGTCTAAGGGTTCGCAGTGCGCTGAAGACATCGCCGAAGCGCCGTCTGAAGTTACAACAATTCAGGGCAGCTGTAACGCGTTTCGCGTATCGGCAGCCGTTACTTTAGGCAATGCGTTGAGCGATGAAAATCTGCCGGAGCGTAAGATAATCTTAGGCGACTTGAACGCTTATAGTGCCGAAGATCCTGTAGCAGTACTTACCAACTATACGCCTGAATCTCGTGGTTACACTATAACTACTGCGGTAAATACAGGTATGGACGATGGCGCCTCTGTTGACGTTGAATCTAGCTTCGGCTATCACAATTTAGCTGAAGAATTTGATGCCGAAGGTTTTTCATATTGGTTCTACGGTACCGAGCAAGTAGGTAGTTTAGACCACGTACTAGCAAGTGACGCCATGCTTGAAGACGCCATCGATGGTGCACACTGGAATATCAATTCAGTTGAAGCTTACCAGCTGCAGTACGACCAAGCGCTTCGTTATTATGCTGATGAAGATGGTTACGCGTTCACCGACGTTGGCCCGTTCAGAAGTTCAGATCATGACCCGTTTATCGCAACTTTTGATCTTCAAGCAGATGTTGTTGACGATGAAGAAGACGATAACGACAGCTCAGGCGGCTCAATGGGAGGAATTCTTGCTCTGTTAGCCGCAGCGATTGGCTTTCGCCGTCGTGCTACTGCTGTTAAAAAATAACAGAAGAAAGGATTAAACCCTTCTTAAAATAAAAAAGCTGCCTTGAATTCAAGGCAGCTTTTTTCGGTTTCCATTTTGACGTTGTGTATACACGAGCAGCAGTATCCGCACTACCCTTAGCCCCTTTTTAGCCCGCTTTTTCAGCGCACCAAATAGTCCAAGTCACAAATCACACTTTAGCGACGACGACACCGACTAAGTCAGCAGCATTAGTATCATCCACTTCAATGCCAATTCTAGCGATATACTGGTCCCGCTTTTCCGCTTGGGTCGCCGATAACTCTTCAGCGCATAGCAATTTGGCAGCACGCTGCGCCGAATTCATTTGTTCTTCACTTAGTCCATTGTCTAGATGCATTTGAGTAATGACTTTGAGCAGACTTAACGCGATTTGCTTGTCTTTTGGTGACAAGGTCAACGCCTGCCTTAAATTGTTATAAGCCGGGATAAGGCGATTTTCTTTGTAATTAATGGCCGCCATCTGCTTAAGCTCTTTAGTAGTAAACTGAATCTCGGTACGCTCAATAGACTCTTGATTAAGATACTCATTAACCACCTGGGAGGTGAAAGTATCCCCTTCTATCTGCTTTCTCAGTTTATCTAAAATGCTGACACAGTGTTCACGCATGCCCAGCTCATGGAAGGCTTTCATCTTATCCAAACTATCTTCCATGGACAGTCCTTCTGTAGACGCGGAACGGTCCTTCATTAACTTTTCAGCTTCGCGCTTCTCGTCTCTAAGACATAGTACTCGTGATCTCACCACGTCTATTTGCTCAGCAAGCTGACTCTGCATACCTTTTTGCTGCTTTAAGTCTTCAAGCTCATTTTCTGCGCGCTTGAGGTATTTCTCCCCTTCCACATTTCCTAAACTCGTAGCCAAATCGATAGTGGAGCGAATAACATTGAGTGTCAGTTGCGGTGAGTCATGAATGGAGTTTTTAGCAAACTTTGCCATATTTTGCACGGCAGAGAGCTGGCCAGCTTTATCGTGATTCAGCCTGGCTAGGTCCCATAAGCGCTTGTTTCGTTCAATATTGCGGGGCGCAAGCCGACTTGCCTCTTTCATTTGCTCGTAAGCAATATCAAACTGCTCTTTCTCAATAAAGTATTGTGCGAGCAAATCAAAGGTTAAGAAACGTGTATCGGGACGCTGGAGTAAATCATCAACCAACAACTGTGCTTCTTCTAGTTCATCTTGGCGCAACAATGAACGAGTAAGACCAATGTGAACCCACGCGTGGTCCATACTCTGCAAAAGCGTTCTAAAGTAATCCTCTGCCGTTTCATAGTCGCGAAGCTGCAGTAAACAATCACCAATAAGGCGCTTTATACGGGTGTGATACTCTGAAAGCGAGGGGTCTTTTAACTGTCGCTCTGCATAATACATCGCCGTCGAATAGTCGCCAGCATGCATGCAATGCAGCATTTTGTGCAGTTTCAAGCGAACTTGTATTAGGTACTCTAAACGTGCCTCTATCTTATTGCGCTGTAATGGTTTAACCCAGAAATCATCCGGCTGCAGTTCCACAATACAGTTAACAAGTTCAGGCGATGTCTCGGCACTGAGAAAAATGACCGTTGTGGTATCGTTAATGTGGTTGAGGTGCTTAAGTTCTTCAAAAAGATGAAAGCCATCTTTATCGTGACTTACATTAAACGCTAGTAATACAAAGTCGTATTGTCTTGCCGCACATAATCTCTTGGCATGGAACGCATTAAATGCGCTACTAACGTTTTTGATTCCTATTTCGTGTAATGCTGATGCAACAACATCGTGAACTAGCCCCTGGTTATCGATAACCAGCACATGCAGCTCTTCTCTTGGGGTGGGGGCAGGTATTTTTTCCAGCATTAGCCAATCACTTCTACATCTTTTCCCTAAGCGGCACAATAGCGTTAGGACAACCTATTGTGGACAACACTATGCTATCTGCGCGACGCTACCTTCAAATACAAAGTCTGTGCATGTATCACTAAGCTTCACGACTTACTCGAATTTAAAGTACGGTTTTATCACAACAGATATATAGCAAATTCATATTATACATAAGTATGAGTTTTTGGGTACTAGCGCGGAGGGTCGATACTGTCATTAACACTACCATTTACCCTAAACCATCCTGCCACAGAATGGCGCGTTCTTGCTGCAGGCAAGACTTCATGAGGGAAAGCTTCGCTAAGAAATACGACGAATGTTCCCTTTGTCGGTAAGACTTTTGTCCCTATTTGATCATTATCATCAAAATACAGCACTAATTCTCCGCCGTCTGCCTCTTCCCAGCTATCGTTGAGATAGGCAACAAGTGATAGCACCCTATTGTCTTGACCTTTAAACGCATCTACATGGCGCTTGTAAAATTTACCTGCTTCATAGCAAGCAAAATGACTTTCAAAAGAAAAGATCCCCATAAAAAGCGAACGGTTTATATATTGCTGCATGGCTTCACACCACGACAGCCACAGAGCGCCTTCCTCAGAGGAACCGGTAATCCAGCAAATCTCGTCCCCTCTCACTGTTTCAGCTTTCTGATAATTCTCTGCCCGACCAATACCCGCTTTTCTATATTCAGCTTCGGAGATTGAACGCTGGCAAGTTAACAGTGCTTGTGTAATAAAATCAGGTAACCCCTTCTCTTGAATAGAAAAGCCTTTTGAGACTAGGTCGTCAACGATGTTTTCAAATATGGCTTCATCGAAAACATGTAGAGGCTGATACGACGCAAGTTGTTCTCTATTTATCAATCTATTTTTACCTATAGGTAGTTAACTAATCGTGTGGTTATTAGGAAATTTTTGAACGTAAAAAAGTAGCGAACTTATACGCGGCGTTGAGCCTTGTGGCAATTCCATGACCACACATTTTTCGCGCTATTTTTTTATCGATAACAGAAAAATTATTTATCGTTTTGACGGTTAAAGAATTCGCACGTTTCTTGCTAACCTTATTTAATCAGTTCGTGAGTAAACTCCGCTAAAGAGAGGCTAAATCAATAACTAAAGAGAAATTTAAAAAAATAAGATCAATGAGTAAGCCAAGGTATGTATTTTAATGACTTTTGCTTCACAGCGAGCCGCCTTTTACTTGTTACCTTCGCCTTTGCGGTAAGAGCACGAGGACTACATTTAACAGTTGAAAAAACCATGACAAGGCGGTTAAGTAGAAACATACACGATGCACGTATCAGAAGTATTTATCATAGTTTTTAGGAAAAAGAGTACCCCATGAGTCAAGACCAAACACAAATAGAAGAAACGGAACACCATCTGGACTTAAGAAACTTAAGACTGGACGACTATAACGATGTAAAAGGGTTGATGGACAAGGTATACGCAAACGTTGGCGGCGCCTGGCCTTACTCTAATTACAAAGCACAAGTCACCACGTTTCCAGAAGGCCAAATATGTATAGAAGATAAAGGCAAAGTGGTTGCCTTCGCCATTTCAGTTATCGTGGATTACGACCAGTTTGGTGATAAGCATAGTTACGATGAGATAACCGGCGATGCCTACCTTACGACTCACGATCCAAATGGTGATGTGCTTTACGGCGTAGAAGTTATTGTTTGCCCAGAATACCGAGGTCTTCGTTTAGGTAGACGGTTATACGAAGCGCGAAAAGAGCTGTGTAGAAACTTAAATTTAAAATCAATTATGGCTGGGGGTCGCATACCCAACTATAGAAACTATGCGAATGAATTGTCGCCTTATGAGTACATCGAACAAGTAAAGCTTAAGGATATTTACGACCCTATTTTAACGTTTCAACTGTCAAACGGCTTTGAAGTAAAGCAAGTAATGACCGCGTACCTTCCTGAAGATGAAGCATCAAAAGGTTACGCTACACTACTTCAATGGCATAACATTTACTACGAGCCGGGCACGCCTTCATTAATCGCCAGCAGAAAATCGAGTGCGCGCATAGGTTGTATTCAGTGGCAAATGCGCTATTTCAATAATGTAGAAGAACTACTACAACAGGTCGAATACTTCGTTGACGCACTATCTGACTATTCATGCGACGTGGCCTTATTCCCTGAATTTTTCAATGCGCCACTTATGGGTCTTAGTCCATCGGATTCATCGATTGACGCTATTTGGCATTTAGCCACTTATACCGATGAAATTTTAACTGCTGTATCTCATTTAGCGGTGTCGTACAATATTACGATTATCGCTGGCTCTATGCCTGTGGTGGAAGAAGAACAACTCTATAACGTTAGCTACATATGCAAGCGTGACGGAACAATTGAGAGCCAATACAAACTTCACCCAACTCCTCATGAAAAAGAGGACTGGATAATGAAGGGTGGTAATAGTCTGAAGACTTTTGATACCGATTTTGGGAAAATCGGCGTTCTAATTTGTTACGACGTGGAATTTCCCGAACTGGCGCGCATTCTTTCCGACCAAGAGATGCAGATTTTATTTGTGCCGTTTTGGACAGACACAAAGAATGGTTATTTACGGGTTCGCCGCTGTGCACAGGCAAGAGCTATTGAAAATGAATGCTATGTAGCTATTGCTGGTAGCGTTGGTAACTTGCCTAAAGTAGATAATGTGGATATTCAGTATGGGCAGACCGCCGTGTTTTCACCTAGTGATTTCGCGTTTCCCCACGATGCAATTGTATCAGAGACGACACCAAATACAGAGATGACGCTAATCGTTGATTTAGACCTAGATAAACTCACTAAGCTTCAAAATGAGGGCTCGGTACGAAACTATCTCGACCGCCGTCGTGATCTTTATCGGGTTGAATGGATTGGCGATAAAAACTGATAAGGTTTCTATCAATGAAAAATGCTGGTTTTAAACAAACTCCAGCTTCTTTAGCTTATGGAAAGTTAGCATTCTACATAAGCCATAGAATTTCCTTCGATTTAGCGATAACATGAAACTGCGCGCAAAAAATAATGGGCTCTCTTCTCTTTAAAACAAGACATATGGGTTTTGTAAAGAGGGCGCAACATAAAGAGATTATTAATTTATTATGGCAAATAATTCGAAAAACGATGAATTTCCAACTATCAGATTGGATGAAGAAGACCGTCGAGACTATCAGACTAAAAGACAAGCGGCCCCAGCAAAGGCGGCAACACCATCATCTTCCCCTTCAACCAATCGCCAGCCTTCAAATAGTGGGGGCGGCAATGGAATCTGGGTTGTATTAGTTGCCTTTATTGCTTTAGCCGCATGTGGCGGTTGTTACTACTTATACACTATGCTTGAACAGCAAAAAGCTGTGGCTGAGCAAGCCGAAAAGCGCATTGTGCAGCTAGAGAACAAGCTTTCTGCAACGGGCGAAGAGATCGGTGAATCTACCGTTGCTTTACAAGTCAAAGTTACTGAATTGTCGAACAAGACCAATGAGCTTTGGGAGCAAATGGATAAGCTTTGGGCTTCCGCATGGCGTCGCAATCAAAAAGAAATTGCTGACCTTGGTGACCGTGTTGGCAATGTTCAGACTGCAATGAATAAAAATGTCAGTGCCGTTTCTGATGATGTCAAAACTCAGGCTGCAGCAATTGGCTCTGTTAAAAATCAGCTAGCATCACTAGCTGATGAGCTACTAGCCGTTAATGTTCAACTAGAACAAGCAACTAGCGATAAACAAAGTGCTCAGCAGCGTGTGCGTAATCTTACCGATAAATTATCAGTATTGGAGCAGCGCAACACAACCTTATCTGGTCGCATTACCAGTTTAGAAAACGAGATCCGCGACATCGCCACCAAAATAGTATCAAGCGGCAGTGCCAGTGGCGGCGCGGGCTCCCCTCCTTCTCCTGCTGGCAGTTAAACTACCTACAACCTAATGGCTTTTTGTTTTCAAAACGAACGGCGATGTATAGCTACGCCAGATAAATCCAGGAAAAAGAAAGGGGTGAATCGCCCCTTTCTTTTTGTCGTGATACCATTACCGCTTTCCCCAGAATAAGACAGGACATACTGCGCAATGAGTGACCAAGCGCCTAAACGATTGAATAAATATATTAGCGACACAGGCCTATGTTCACGCCGAGAAGCGGATAAACTCATTGAGCAAAAGCGCGTTACGGTGAATAACAAGCCCCCTGAGCTTGGCACCAAAATTGGCGTCGGCGATATTGTCAAAGTAGATGGAAAAGTAGTGGGTGCGGTAGCTAAGGATAAATCAGACAGGGTCTATATTGTTTATAACAAGCCTATAGGGATAACCTGTACTACAGAGCGGCATGTTAAAGGAAACATCATAGACGCGATTGGCCACAAAGCACGTATATTTCCCGTAGGTAGGTTGGATAAGCCTTCCGAAGGACTCATCATACTCACTAGCGATGGCGATATCGTTAATAAAATATTACGCGCTGAAAATGCGCACGACAAAGAATACGAAGTAACGGTTAACCAACCAATTAGTGAGCGGTTTGTAAAGCGTATGGCCCGTGGCGTCCCAATTTTGGGCACGGTGACAAAACCTTGTGTGGTTAAACCGACTGGCAAAAACACATTCACTATTATTCTTACCCAAGGGCTTAATCGTCAGATACGCAGGATGTGTGAGTTTTTGGGCTACGAGGTCACCAAACTAAAACGAACACGCATTATGCATTTAGAACTCGGGTCGTTAAAGCCAGGACAATGGCGTAACTTAACGGAGCGCGAATTAAAGACTATGCAAAATGCCGTTCGCTCATCAACTAAGACCGCAGAGAAAGAAGAGTTGCGTAAATAAGTGAAACTACTACATTTAGTAGTAGTCTCTAATTTAGCCTTATTACGCCTTGAAACACGGACATTATCATTTTTTCTCAGTAGCAGACTTTCCCCCTAGTACTGAAATTCTAGCTACCTACGATGTATTTTTCTTACTGGTCTCTGTTTTTATAGCCATATCAGCATCGCTTATTTCCTTCGTGCTTGCCGCTAAGATGGCGCAGACAGAACTGCAAAATGAGCGGGCTTATTGGTCGCTAGCATCCGCATGCTTTTTGGGCTTTGGTATTTGGTCCATGCACTTTGTTGGCATGCTTGCCTATCAACTTCCGCTAGTGGTCTCTTACGACCCCTTTATTACTCTGCTATCCGTTTTTCCTGCAATCCTCGCAAGCGTTGTTGTTATGGGTAAGTTACCTTATAAAAAAAATACGCTTTGGCTTCGCAGCATCTATATGGGGTTAGGCATAGGCAGCATGCACTACATTGGCATGATGGCGATGCAAATGGACGCCGCTATGGTTTACAACGGTTGGTATTTCTCTTTGTCGATTGTGGTCGCCATTGGGTTAGCCGGCATTGCATTAAAAACCCATGAATATGTGACGACAGCGCAGCTTCGAATCACTAAACAAATCGTACCGGCAATCATTATGGGAAGCGCAATCTCCGGCATGCACTATACTGGTATGCTGTCTATGCACGTCTACGCCCTTCCCGAGACAAGGTTACTGCAAGAACCTGAAACCAAAAATCTAGTTTATTTAGTTATGCTAATGGTCACGCTATTTGCATTTGCTATCTTAGTGTTTATTGAACTTCGTACCCGCACCTTATTACTTGAGCGCTACAACGCCGTACTAAACACCGTACAAGATGGCGTTATTACTTTCGATAATTCGGGCTTACTTGAGTTTGCAAACCCGGTCGCATCAAACATGTTCGGCTTGGGTGACCTTACTACACAGTCGGTGCATATAAGAGAACTTATTAGTCCTTGTGAACACACGACTGAATCGCTAATTGTTCGTTTAAAGAAAGGGGCAAATAACAGCGTAGCGCATAGCGCCCCCTTCACGTTTGATGGCATGAGAAAAAATGGAAAAGTATTCCCTCTTTCTCTGAAAGTTAATCAATTACCAGGCAACCATATCGCTTATATGTGTACGATTAAAGACCTATCGGATGTAAAAAACCAAGAAGTTTTTGCACAAACCGTGTTTGACGCCCTACCCAATATGCTGCTAGTAAAAAACGCTCAGACGCTTTCTATCACGCATGTTAACGATGCAGGAAGTGAGCTATTGGGAATTGATAAAGCATCATTAATAGGGCTAACTGACTTTGATATCTTTGAAGAAAAAGAAGCGAAGGCGTTTGTTACTGATGATAAGCAATTACTATTAAGTGCTAAGAAGCAAAACGCACATGATTATCGACTTTATATCGGCGGTAGAATGCGCTATTTGCACACCAAAAAAATTGTTATAGATGATAGTTACGGTGACGCACAATTTATTTTATCCCTCTCTGAAGATGTCACAAAATGGCGTGAAGCTCAATACGAACTCAAGACGCTTAATCGCAGAATGTCTATGGCTGCGGATGCCGCACGCATCGGTGTTTGGGAGTGGGACATCCGCGCTAACGTTCTTATTTGGAATGAGTGGATGCACAACATTTACAATATTACCCAAAACCAATTTAATGGGCTGTTTAGTGATTGGGAGGACTCAGTCCATCCTAATGATGTCGATAGCGTAAAGAAAAAAATTGAGAAAGCAGTATTGGAAAAATCTTCTTTTGAAGCAACGTATAGAATTAAAGCCTTAAAAGAGCAATATCGTCACGTTAAAGCATACGGCCGCGTTGAAGGTAGTAAGATGTTCGGTATTAACGTTGACATTACTGAGCAAATAGAAGCCGAGAAAAAAATTAAAAAGCATGCTAATAGCGACACCTTAACGGGGCTTGCCAATAGATTGGCGTTATCTACTTATATGCGCAATGAACTTCCCCGGCTAGAAAGAAACACAAAGATTTGTACCTTATTCTATCTCGACCTTAACCGCTTCAAACCTCTCAATGATGAATATGGTCATGCCCTTGGCGATGAGGTACTTGTAGAGCTCGCACAAAGGCTAAAAGCTTTGTGCCGTTCATACGACATTGCCGCGCGTGTGGGTGGTGATGAATTTATTGTTGTGGTCACTGAACTTAGTAAAGAATACGACACTGAGCGGATAGCGATGCGGCTATTTAAGACACTGACTCAGCCTATCACTACCGCACAAGGGGAATTTAGCGTAGGGGTCAGTATCGGGCATGCAAGCTATCCTTCAGAGGGAAAGACGTTAGAAGAACTTATTCATATAGCTGATGAAAGGATGTATGAAGATAAGAAGCAACATTTAAGGAAAATTGAAAAATCAAAGTGATGCAGCATTGGAGTATTTCGAAGGAAAGTCTTTATCAGTGATCACTGGATGAAAAAAAAGCGCCCATTGGGCGCTTTTCTTGAAACCTAGTCTTATCGACGTAGACCTAGACGCTTGATTAGGTCAAGGTAACGCTCAGCGTTCTTGCCTTTAAGGTAGTCTAGAAGCTTACGACGTTGGCTAACCATACGTAGAAGACCACGACGAGAGTGGTGATCTTTCTTATGATCAGCAAAGTGACCTTGAAGCTTGTTGATGTTATGAGTAAGCAAAGCAACTTGAACTTCTGGTGAACCAGTGTCGCCTTCTTTTACGCCGTACTCAGCAATGATTTTCGCGGTTTCTGCTTTAGTTAGTGACATATCATTCTCCTAAAATTTATGCTTCGCCGATCACTAATTCAGCAAAGCGGAATGAGCGCCGTATTATAATGACGTTTACAGACTTAGCAAGCCATAAACCGTCTTTATTTACAGGCGCAACGTCTATGAATAAACAACCCGTCGCTTAGGGTTAACAAACACTTCTTGTTTGGGTGTACCTTGATCTTTCGGGTCAAGCACCCCTTCCCCTACGCCGAGAAAAATACCACTGGTATCAACGCCGTGATAAACGCGGTAAGACGTGCCTTCACTAAGCGCCTCGCAGCACTTGCCTTTAACCGATTGACCATTATCAAAGCGGTTTCTTTCCGCATCGTTAATAGTTACAAAAGGCAGACGACTGACAGCCGTATCCATAGGAATGAGCAAGTCATCGAGTGCTTTAAAGTCACCATCTTCGAGCGACTCCTGAATTTCAATCAATGTATCTAGCGAAACCATTTTATCCGTAGGATAGTCAGCGACTTCTGTACGATGTAAACGGGTTACATAAGCACCACAGCCAAGGTTCTGACCTAAATCATCCACGATAGAGCGAATATAGGTACCTTTGCTGCACTTAATGCGCATATCCACAAAAGGTAGTTCGATTCGCAGTACGTCAAGTTCATACACTTCAATATCACGGGGTTCACGCTCAATCTCTATGCCTTGACGCGCATAGTGATAAAGTGGCTTACCTTGATGTTTAAGCGCAGAAAACATAGAAGGAATTTGTTTACTCTTACCTAAAAACGCTAAACATGCCTTACGTACTCGCTCTTCAGTGACTTCAACGGGCTTCTCTTCTACCACTTCACCGTCAGCGTCAGACGTGGTTGTGCGCACGCCAAGTTGCGCCGTAACCTCGTAGGTCTTTTCCGCATCCAAAAGAAACTGTGAGAACTTGGTAGCTTCACCCAAACACAGCGGCAGCATACCGCTAGCTAACGGGTCAAGCGCGCCAGTGTGCCCAGCTTTGGTCGCCTTATACAGCCAACGTACTTTCTGTAATAGTTGGTTAGATGATCCACCAAGCGGTTTATCAAGCAATACTATGCCGTTAATATCACGGCCCTTACGACGTCTTGCCATCTACTCCTGCTCTTGTGAATCGTCTTCATCGCGCTTCGACTCATCTTTAGCGATGGTCTGTGACACAAGATTAGAAATGCGCATACCTTCAACAATCGATTTATCTTCAAAAAAATGAAGGTCTGGCACTGAACGCATGCGAATGCGCTTGGCAAGGATACTGCGAATAAACTTTTTGTATTCAGCTAGCTGCTTGATTTGCGCTTTGCCCTCTTCTTCAGTGCTGTTGTAGATAGTTACAAAGATTTTCGCGTGGGCGAGGTCGCGCGATACATCTACATCAGAAACCGTGATTAAAGGCATATCGCCGACACGGTGTTTATATTCGTTTTGCAGAATGCTCGCTACTTCTTTATGAACTTGCTGAGCCACTCTGTCGGTACGTGAAAATTCACGAGCCATTGTACTCTCCTTTCCTTATTCAACGTAGGACATGCTTGAGACTGTATACATTATACAGACAAAAACGGGAGCACTCGGCCCCCGTTTTTCACATGCCGAATTAACTAAGGCAATTAAATTTCGCGTTTAACCTCAACGATTTCGAAGACCTCAATTTGGTCGCCTACTTTTACATCGTTGTAGTTCTTAACGCCGATACCACATTCCATACCGTTACGTACTTCTTGTACGTCGTCTTTAAAGCGACGCAGTGATTCTAGCTCACCTTCGTAAATTACTACGTTTTCACGAAGTACACGGATTGGATTGCTACGCTTAACGTTACCTTCAGTAACCATACAGCCCGCGATTGCACCTAGTTTTGGTGATTTGAATACATCACGTACCTCGGCAAGACCAATGATTTCCTGCTTGAACTCTGGCGCAAGCATACCACTCATGGCCGCTTTCACTTCGTCAATTAGGTGGTAGATAACGCTGTAGTAACGTAAGTCAATTTCTTCAGCTTCCAATACGCGACGTGCTGTTGCATCGGCACGAACGTTAAAGCCTAATACGATAGCGCCTGATGCAGCCGCAAGGGTTGCGTCAGTTTCGGTGATTCCACCTACACCACTACCTACAATGTTCACTTTTACTTCAGAAGTAGAAAGCTTAACCAGTGACTCAGAAATCGCTTCTACAGAGCCCTGTACGTCAGCCTTAAGTACGATGTTAAGTTCGCTTACATCACCTGATTCCATGTTCGCAAACATGTTTTCAAGTTTCGCTTTTTGCTGACGAGCAAGTTTAAGTTCGCGTTTCTTCTGATGGCGCTTCGCTGCTACTTCACGAGCTTTACGCTCGTCTTTAACAACTGCAGCATCTTCACCCGCTACTGGAACACCTGAAAGACCAAGTACTTCTACCGGCGTTGAAGGTCCTGCAACCTTAATCTCTTTGCCGTTTTCGTCGCGCATTGCACGAACACGACCGTACTCTTCACCACATAGTAGAATGTCACCAGCCAGTAGTTGACCTTCCTGTACAAGTACTGACGCTACCGGACCACGACCTTTATCAAGACGAGATTCGATAACAATACCACGACCAGAGCCTTCAGCTACCGCTTTAAGGTCAAGTAATTCTGCCTGAAGAACGATAGCATCAAGAAGCTCGTCGACGCCCATACCCGTTTTCGCAGAAACGTTACAGAACTGGTGTTCTCCGCCCCACTCTTCTGAGATAACTTCTAGTTGAGATAACTCAGTTTTAACGCGGTCTGGATCCGCTGTTTCTTTATCCATTTTGTTCACTGCAACGATAAGAGGTACACCAGCAGCACGGGCGTGCTGTACCGCTTCTTTCGTTTGCGGCATTACGCCGTCATCTGCAGCAACAACAAGAATAACGATGTCCGTAGCGGTAGCACCACGAGCACGCATTGCAGTAAACGCAGCGTGTCCAGGTGTATCTAGGAAAGTGATTTCACCGTTATCTGTTTGTACTTTGTAAGCACCGATATGCTGGGTAATACCACCGGCTTCACCATCTGCTACTTTCGCACGGCGAATGTAGTCAAGTAGTGATGTTTTACCGTGGTCAACGTGACCCATAATGGTTACAACAGGTGCACGTGTCGATTTCTCGCCGTCTGTGCCGTCTGCTAGCAATTCGTCTTCAAGGGCATTGTCGTTAACAAGCTCGTACTTGTGACCCATCTCTTCGATAACAAGTACCGCAGTATCTTGGTCTAGTACTTGGTTGATAGTAGCCATCTCGCCCATCTTCATCATCGTTTTGATAACTTCGTTAGACTTAATAGCAAGTTTACTTGCCAGTTCACCTACCGTGATGGTTGCGCCAAGCTTAACAACGCGCTCAACTGGAGCTGCAGGCTTGTTAAAGCCTTGCTTAAGATGCTCACCAGCGTTTTTCTTAGATTTGCGACGACGGCGTGAAGAGCGCTCAACCTGCATGTCTTCTTCGTCTTCTGCTTCTTGAGCATAGCGGTTAGAGTGCAAGTGAACTTCTTCTGCTTCTGCTTTCTTACGACGCTCTTCTTCTTCTTTCCAGCGACGCTCATTTTCTTCAGCAAGCTTACGCGCTTCGTCAGCCGCCTTTTTCGCGTCTTCTTCAAGTTTCTTCTGCGCTTCTTCTTCCTGCGCTTTACGCAGACGCTCTTCTTCCTGACGCGCTGCTTCTGCTTCCGCTTTTTCAGCTTCAGTTAGCTCTGGCTCGTCTGCTTTACGCGCTTCAGCTTCTTTCTTAGCTTGTTCCGCACGACGTGCACGCTCTTCGTCAGCGGCTTTCTTCGCTTCTTCTGCTTTACGTGCTTTTTCTTCAGCGGCTTTCTTCGCTTCAGCGGCTGCTTTCTCTTCTGCTTCGCGCTTCAAACGAGCCTCTTCTTCAAGACGCTTCGCTTCTTCTTCCGCTTGACGCTGCTGTTCTTCAACGTCGCTGCGTTTAACGTATGTGCGCTTCTTGCGTACTTCAACTTTCACTTCTTTAGACTTACCAACACTCAACGTGCTTGTAGTCTTACGCTTAAGTGTCATACGCGTTGGTTCAGCTGCGCTGCCGTGTTGCTTACTTAAATGATCCAATAGTTTCTGTTTCTCGTCTTCGTTTACCTGATCGCCGGCACTCTTAGAGATACCCGCGTCTTTAAACTGGCCAACCAATCGGTCAACGGTCGTACCAATGTCGCTGGCGAGCTTTTCAATAGATACATCTGCCATTACGTAATTTTCCCCCTGTTGACCTTACTCTTCTTCACTGAACCATACGATATTACGAGCCGCCATGATTAACGCCCCGGCTTTCTCTTCGTCTAGTTCATCGATATCACTGATATCATCGGTACCTTGTTCTGCTAATTCTTCCAGGTCAGTAACACCGCGGCTGGCCAACACATAAGCCACGTGTTTACTCATACCTTCAAGATTTAATAAGGCTTCTGTAGGTTCTGCACCTTCAAGCGATTCTTCGTTCGCAAGTGCACGCGTAGTTAAGAAAGCACGCGCTCTATTGCGCAGCTCTTCAACCATTTCTTCATCTAACCCTTCAACCGCTAGAAGTTCACTTGCTGGCACGTATGCCACTTCTTCTAGTGTTGTAAAGCCTTCATCTACCAAGACAGACGCAAACTCTTCGTCAATGTCCAAACCAGCAGTAAATAGATCAAGTACCTTCGCGTTTTCTTCTTCGTGCTTCTTGTTGAGGTCGTCAACCGTCATCACGTTAAGTTCCCAGCCTGTCAGCTGGCTAGCTAGGCGAACGTTTTGACCACTACGGCCAATTGCTTGCGCTAGGTTGTCCGCTTCAACCGCTACGTCCATGCTGTTGCTGTCTTCATCAACAACGATAGAAGCAACTTCAGCGGGTGCCATTGCATTGATAACGAATTGCGCTGGGTTCTCGTCCCATAGCACGATATCAACACGCTCTCCGCCAAGTTCGCCCGATACCGCTTGTACGCGTGAACCACGCATACCCACACAAGCACCTACTGGGTCTAAACGCTTGTCGTTAGTTTTAACGGCAATCTTTGCACGTGAACCTGGATCGCGAGCTGCTGATTTAATTTCAAGCGTCTCTTCTGCAATTTCAGGTACTTCCAATCGGAATAGTTCAACTAGCATGTCTGGGTGAGTACGGCTAATAAATAGCTGTGCACCACGTGCCTCTGGACGGATAACGTAAAGAAGACCACGTACTCGGTCACCCGGACGGAAAGTTTCACGAGGAAGCATATCATCGCGGTAGATAACGCCTTCTGCGTTATTACCCAAATCGATAATGATATTATCGCGGTTTACTTTCTTAACTGTACCTGTAACCAGCTCACCCACTTTGTCTTCGTATTCAGCAATCATTTGCTGACGCTCAGCTTCGCGCACTTTTTGTACGATAACCTGCTTAGCGGTCTGCGTAGTTATGCGGTCGAATTTGATAGATTCAATCTGTTCTTCCACATAATCGCCAAGTTGTATCTCTGGCTCGTCGATTTGCGCCGCAGATAGCGTAATTTCAGCAAATGGATTTTCTTGCTCTTGATCATCTGGAATAACCATCCAGCGACGGAATGTATCAAAGTCACCAGAAGTTCTGTCGATGCTAACACGAACTTCGATTTCGCCTTCGTTTTTCTTTTTGGTCGCACTAGCAATTGCATATTCTAGCGCTTCAAAAATCTTCTCTCTAGGCACTTGTTTTTCATTTGAAACGGCTTCCGCCACTAACAAAATTTCTTTATTCATTTTCGCCTCTCTTATGCTTTCGTCGATGAAAGCAGAGCTGTTCCGTTAATCGAACGTGGGAACAACGTTACCTTTTTCGATATTCGCCACAGCTAACTGGAACTGCTGGCCATCCACTTCAATACTTACAATGCCGTTTTCACACGCAAGTACTTTGCCTTTAAAATTACGTCGGTCATCCATTGGCATAGACAATCGAACTTGAACCACTTCACCCACAGCCTCAATGTAATGCTTTTCTTTAAAAAGCGGTCTGTCCATACCTGGTGATGACACTTCAAGGTTATATTCAGTGCTAATTGGATCTTCAACGTCCAATATTGCGCTAACCTGATGACTTACATCTGCACAATCATCTACGGTAATACCGTTCTCATGATCAATAAAAACGCGAAGAATTGAATGCTTCCCCGCTCGTACAAACTCGATACCAACCAGTTCAAAGCCCAGTGCTTCTACACCTGGCTCTAGCATTTCGGTTAGTTTCTCTTCAAGTTTTGCCAATGCAAACCTCCAAAAACGAAAAAAGGGCCTAAAGCCCACCTGTCATCACCCGGCTCAGCGAGGCTGACTCCAGGTTTTAATACAACAAAAAGCCCCGGACTAGCGGGGCTTTTATTAAAATTCTGAACCCATACCTGCCAACATAGGCAGTTGCAAACTTATGGGTAAGACCACCGATAGGTGATAGCTTGCTAATAATAAGTGCGTTACTTTCCTTTAATGAGGGAGCCCGCTCTCATCACTTAATGCGCACATTATACGTATAGGCGGCACATTAAGCAACAGCGAAAAGACTTAGCGGTTAGTTCTCATCTTTAAACTTGGCTTTTATGTCGAGAATTTTAGGCATAATCTCTATCATTAGTTCGACCAGTCTTGGTTCGAAATGCTTACCCTTCTGGCTCTCCATAAATTCGACGGTTTTTTCTATACTCCACGCGTCTTTGTAAGGCCGTTTACTGGTAAGCGCATCGAACACATCGGCAATGGCACAAATGCGTCCCTCAATGGGAATATTCTCTCCGGCAAGTCCGTTGGGGTACCCTGTCCCATCCCATTTTTCATGGTGAGTGAGTGACACTGACTTTGCCACTTTTAGTAGTAAAGAATTGCCGCAATCACCGATAATCTCTGCGCCAATTTCTGGGTGGTGCTTCATAGTAGCAAACTCTTCATCGGTGAGCTTACCGGGTTTAAGCATAATGCTATCAGCAATACCGATTTTGCCAATATCGTGCATAGGTGCAGCATGAAGCAATGTTTCAGCCTGCTTTTCTGTTAACCCATAAGCTAACGCCAACTCTTTAGCATAATGACTCATCCGCATGACGTGCATGCCCGTTTCATTATCCTTATATTCTGCAGCCTTACCTAAACGCTGAACAACCTGTAATCGGCTATCTAGAAGCTCATCAGCTTGTACTAAACTTAGGTGAGTTTTGACCCGCGCTTTCACAATTGCTGGTGAAATGGGCTTAGTAATGTAATCCACAGCACCAGCATCGAACCCTTCCGTTTCTTCATGCTCATCGTTCAAAGCCGTGACAAAAATAACAGGAATATGCTTGGTACTCGACTGCTTTTTAAGTTGACGACATACCTCAAACCCAGTCAGTCCCGGCATCATTACATCAAGTAATATTAAATTTGGCTGTCTAGCCTCAGTAAGCTTTAACGCTTCTTCACCGTTTCTAGCAAATACAAGCTGGTACTCTGATGCTAAAAGTTGCTTTAAAACCCTTAAATTTACAGGCTCATCATCAACAACTAGTAAAGTAGGTTTTTTAACTTCAATCTCTAACATGCCGTATCTCTGGGCTACTTTAGTTCTTGTATTAATGAAGAAATGTGTTCGTGCGCCAATTCAAACTCAAAGTCATCTATATCTAAGAGAATTTGACCAATTTGCTCACTGTGATTTGAACACCCTATTTCTTTTAAAAAAGACAGCTCCGCTTCATCCACCATATTTTGCTCGACACTACTGAGCATAGCTTCTAGATGACTGAGGAGCAAAGCATTGTCTATACTTTCATTTATTGCGTTTTCCGCGTATAACGGCGATTCACTCAACATCGTTTCGATCTTATCTAGCGCGTGGCGCAGTTGATTGATTTGTTCAATATCAATGATTGATTTCAGCGCACTCGCTTCTATCTCTTTGGTGATATGGAAAAAGGTGGTTAAGCAAAGGTTACCCGAGGTACCTTTTAAGCCATGAGAAAACGATGCCACCGCTTTATAGTCTTCTCTAATAGCCGCGCTCATCAATTCATTTATCTTGTGTCGACTTGTTGTAGAGAATTTATCCACTTCCTGTAACACGACCTCTTCGCTGCCCCACAAGTCAATTGCTTTTTTTATATCTAAAACAGACTTATCGGCTTTAAAGGCTGAATCTAGCTCTTTTTCTTTTCCCGTATCAGTGTCAATAAAAGTATCGAGTTTAAGCACCCGCGCGACTTCTTCCATAAGTAAGCTAAATTCTACTGGTTTGTTGGCAAACCCTTCCATACCAGCTTGTTGCGCAGCGTGCTTATCCTGTACTAAAACACTCGCGGTAAGCGCAATGATAGGCGTCGGGGGCAACTGGTGTTCTCTCTCGAACTTACGTCGTTGTTTTGCTGCCTCTAAACCGTCTAACTTAGGCATTTGCAAATCCATTAAAACGACGTCAAACGAAGCTGACTCCATTTTTTCTAACGCCTGAAAACCATCGGTAGCAGTATCAACCTGGTGTCCTGCTCGAGTGAGGAGCAATGACAAGAGTTCAACATTTTGTTGTACATCATCGACCACTAATACGTTTAATGTTGATTGAATTTGGGATGTAGTCGACTCTACAGTGTCAGGCGTATATTCGCTGACTTCAACCGCTTCTAATGGCAACCTAAAGGTGAAGGTGGTGCCTTTGCTTTGTTCACTGGTGACGCAGATATTTCCGCCCATCAACTCGACAAGCTGTTTAGAAATGGTGGTACCAAGGCCAGTGCCTCCATATTTCCTACTCATCGATGCGTCCGCTTGTGAAAACGGGTCGAAAACACGTTCTACTTGCTCTTGCGTCATACCAATGCCGGTATCTGACACACTAAAATAGACAAACTTATCGTCACCTCTTACGTTAATCGACACCTCACCTTCATGAGTAAATTTAACAGCGTTACCGATTAGGTTATTGAGGACTTGCCGCATTCGTTCTGGCACGCCTCTGTAACCATTAGCCACTGAAGAATCGACATTTAGGATTAATCCAACCTTCTTACGCTTAGCTTCTAGCCAAAAAGTGGAAACAACCAAATCTAACTCTTCTCTAATAAGAAAGTCGCGATAATCTAAGTCAAGCTTACCTTTATCCAGCTTTGCGCTATCGAGTATGTCGTTAAGAAGATGTAGCAATGAACGAGCAGAACGATTTATCGTTGTTAAATGAGATTTCTGCTCTTCACGTAAAGACTCCCCTAGCATCAAGTCGCTAAACCCAATAATCGCGTTCATAGGAGTACGAATTTCGTGACTCATATTGGCGAGAAACGCTGTGCGCGCTGCAGCGGCTTGTTCAGCTTTGTCTTTCGCAGATTTTAACTCATCCTCCATTACCCGCCTTTGGGTTATGTCTGATATAAAACCATCGACATAAAGGGTACTGCCATCACTATCTTTCACATGAGTGCCATGCTCTGTTACCCACTTCACTTCACCTGATTTAGCTATAATGCGATATTCATAAGAAAAGGCATCTTGTTCAGAATTAGCATTAGAGATTCGCTCAATGTCATCGGGATGATAGAGGTCGGTAAACGAACGTGTTGGGTTTGGTAATACGAAGTCGCTGGGTGAATAACCAGTAATGTCAAACACAGCGTCACTTACGAAAACCATAGGCCAGCCCGGCATATTTAAACATCGATAGGCCATACCCGGGATATTTGAAATTAAACTTCTAAATTTAGCCTCACTCTCACGCAACGCATCTTCGATTTCTTTGCGTTTTCTAAGGTCCGAAGCAAAGGAAACAAATACTGGCTTACCGTCTATTTTGGTATAGCCTACGCCTAGGCGCACTGGTATCCGCTCACCACCTTTTCTAAGAACTTCTACTTCTCTCCCGGTACCAATTATTTGTTCTGTAGGCACTACGCGCTGGCTAAAAAAGTCGTCGCCATACAAATATCGCCTGTCATGAGGGATCATTTCGACCGCCTTCATGCCAATAATTTCTTGTTGCGTGTAGCCGTAGATTTGCTCTACAGCTGGGTTAGCGGTTTTGATGATACCCTTATCATCCACAGTGAGAATCGCATCGACAGCAGTGTCTGTAATCGCACTTTGAATTCGTTCACTCTCTATTGCTCGTAACATGACATCGCGATATTTAAATAAAAGGCTAATCCCCAACACCATGGTAATAAGCACCAGTGTCACGATAGCAATAGAAATAGCTAGATAGACGGCGATATTTGACGACTGGCCGGACGTCTCTATTCCCGGAGGTAAAACAAATCTTGCCGCAGCCATGCCAATATAGTGCATACCCGCAATGGCCAGCCCCATAACAATACTCGCAAGTAATGCATGCTTGCCTAGCATTTTTCTGCTTTTAGTCGCGGCAGTAATACCAAACTTTATCCATAGCGATAGCATTGCCAGACAAACAGCAACTACGATAGAGAGAGCGAATACACTAAGGTCATAGCGAAGAAGCGGCGCCATCTCCATTGCGGCCATACCACTGTAGTGCATGGTGCCTATCCCAGCTCCCATCAACACGCCACCTAAGACTACTTCGGTAACGCTTATACGGTTTTTGATCAAAAGATTCAGAGCTACCCAAGCAGCGGCCACGCCTGGAATTGCAGAAAGGCCAGTAATAAAAGGGTCGTAATTGACAGGTAAACACAAATCAAAGGCGGTCATGCCTAGAAAATGCATTGACCAAATACCGCCCCCTAGCGCTATGCTACCTGTAATTAATAAAGTATTTCTTCTTAATTTATCTAGAGTGACAGCTGCTTGCCCTGCAACGTTAAACGCCATAAATGAAGCAAAGACAGCAACTAATAGAGACAAAATAACAAGGGGAAAATGATAAGCGCCTTCAATTAATGTGGCGTGTTCTTCGAACGTAAAAAAGCGAGAAATCATGACGCGGCCAAACTACCTGTTAATTTAATTTTTCCATGGTGGCGTGACTTAAACTTAGCACACTAGTTTATACAGTGGGGCAATTATTTCTTAGAAATTACTGTACTAATCATCAGTTGAATCGAGAGAATGTTTGCAGACTGCACCATCAGAAAAGAAAAAACCCAGCAAAAGCTGGGTTCTTAAAGTGGTTGCGGGAGCAGGATTTGAACCTACGACCTTCGGGTTATGAGCCCGACGAGCTACCAGACTGCTCCATCCCGCGACTGTACGTTACATATTGCTTTCGCAATATTATTTAGTTCTGGTTTTACAAATTGGTTGCGGGAGCAGGATTTGAACCTACGACCTTCGGGTTATGAGCCCGACGAGCTACCAGACTGCTCCATCCCGCGACTGTACGGTAAAGACTGCATTTGCAGTGCTTTGAAATCTTGTTCATTTTCTTTGGTTGCGGGAGCAGGATTTGAACCTACGACCTTCGGGTTATGAGCCCGACGAGCTACCAGACTGCTCCATCCCGCGCCAGAAAATTAACGTTGTAGCGACTGCGCTTTGTGCCTCGCTTCAACGTGGGGCGTATTATACATAGAGACTTATTCAACACAAGTGCCAAGTCGAGAAATATTTCATTTTTCTGACTGTTAGCGGTTTAATTGACCAACATGCGCAAAGTTAATACAAATTATCACTGATACGAGCTTATTTAAAAAGCTAACTACCCAAACTATCTAAATTTTTCCATTTTTTCAGCGAGTGTAAAATCGAGTTCCGTAAGTCCATCAGCATCATGCGTAGTCAATGACACCTCTACCTTGTTATACACGTTAAACCATTCAGGGTGATGTTTCAGTTTTTCCGCCCAAATTGCGATTTGCGACATCCACCCAAATGCACGGATAAAACTTTTAAACGTAAACGTCTTTTTAATAGTATCTCCACTTCGTTCCCAACGCGTGTCATCCGATACGAGCTCGTTCAACGCGTCCAACTTTTCAGTGATTTCTTTCTCCGACAGCTTAGTCGCCATTCTTCTCTCCTTCGCTTCACGTAGTTCATAGGTACCCACATGACGTAGATACGTCATAATGTAATCAATCGATTTATAAATGGAAAATATCGTAGACGAAAAAGGAAGGGCGTAGTGGAGACTTTGGTTTACAAAAAAACCTGCCTTTAGCTATTAACAATAAAGGCAGGTTTTCGCTTAGTTAAATGACTTATTAAAACTCAACCGCTAAGCGAGCATAAATTTGACGCCCTCTTGGGTCATGAACTTTTGAGTCAAAACCGCTGTTGGTAAATAATTGAGGCGGCTCTTCATCGAATAAGTTAATGGCACCTAAAGTTAATACATAGCTTTGCTCGGTATCATACAGACCGCCCAAATCAATATTGTATTGGGCATCAACGGTTAGGTGGCTATCAATTTCATAAAAGCCATTTGAGCAACCACCTACGTTTGCTGTACCGTCTGCACAGTTTTGATCATCGTCATAAGACGAAATATAACGTAGAAAGATATTGGCGGCATGAATATCGCTCTGCCATGCTAAACCTAAATTAGCACGCAGCTCAGGCGAAGACACGCCAATGTTATTGAAATTGCGACGACCAGCGCCATCGACGTTACCGGCCTGAGGATCCATCAAATCATATTTAGTAATATAAGTCGCATTTAATGTTGGCGTAAAGTTACCAAAATCCGTTTCTATTTTGTAACTGGTAACAAAATCGAGACCTGACGTTTCTAGTGAACTCGCATTAACATAAGTATTATTTACTTGAAGGACTGGCCCTGTGAGTGGGTCGCCCGCGCGAATTACTCGTTCAGTATTTGTCGGGTCTTCATTTAGCACAGCTTGCGCATTTTCTTGAATAATCAAATCTTCAAATTCGAAATTCCAATAATCTACTTCTACAGAGAAGTCTCTGAACGGTTCATACGAGAAACCGATATTGTATGCTGTCGACTCTTCTGGTTTTAAATCTTCATTACCTGACGTCCTAACAGCAACGAATGCAGTTGCGCCTTGAACAGGGTCGATGAGCTGCTGTAAAGATGTAGCGCCACCTTGCGCTAGGAATACTGTTGGTGCTCTAAACGACGTTGAAATTGAACCGCGTAATGAAAACTCATCAGTGGCGCGCCATGATATCGCCAGCTTAGGGTCAACCGTACTGCCAATAGAGCCGCCGTAATCTTCATAACGCACTGCTAATTGAACGTCTAATTCATCATTAATTGGCAATGCAAGCTCACCGAAGGCTGCCCATACATCTTGACTACCGTCTATATCGGGGTTACCAATTACAAAAGTAAAACTGTCTTGGTTAGCTAGGTCATCGTAATCTTGGCTAAGCTGATTTTCACGATATTGTACGCCTAAGGCTAACGCAGCAAAGCCACCTCCCATTTCAAAGACATCAAATGAGGTAAACGCTTCGAAAACTTCAAGGTCTGCCTTTGAGTCTATGACCTCTGTGCCGGTAAACGAACTTACTACATAATCAGAATTCGGTGCGGTTGTATATGAACTCGCAAACGGATTAAAGAATTCGCAGTCGCCCACTCCCGGCGAACCAGCAATTGGGTCACAATTCGAACCGCCAAGCCCATATAGCGCTAGCTGAAACTCAGTATTAAGCACATCGGGTACTCTAAATACAAAATCGTTCACTGCACGGGTGTAACTAACCTCCCAGAAACCAGTATCCGTCACGCCCTGCAAGCTAGTGCTGAAGCGCAAAGTATCTGATTCAGTATTAGCTGAATCACCGGGGAATCCATTACCTTCAGCGCGTCCGAAAAACGCCACCGGCTGACCAAACGGGTTTTGCGGGTGATAATCTGGAACGATAGGCGAAGTAAGTATAGGGAAGCTTGGCGCACCACCGCGCTCAGCACGATTTCTGGCGGTACTAAATTCAGCCGACCACGTAATGTCATTATCAAATTCATAATCAGCGCGTACGTAGGCATTGGTTCTGCTTTCATCGGCTACGTAAGAATAAAACTTACCGAAATCAAAGCCACAAAAACCCACCTCTAAGCCGGGGATGGTGCCGCTAGGGGCAAGCAGGTTTGGCGCGCCGCCAAATTCTTCACACCCGTAAGGATCGATAATTGGTAGAGGCCCTGCTCCGGGAATATTTAAAAAGAAAGAGCCAGGATTACCTAATGCACTCGTGTCATCTTGTGGGCGGCTCAAGCGTCGATCGCTTAAAAATAGTGGTGAACGATTTGTGTAACTAATAGCCGCTAACACGCTACCATTATCCCCTGTCGCGCCCCACAAACCTTGCAAAATGTATTCTTTGTTGTCGCCGTGTGCACCGTCCTGATAGTCAACAGTAACCATAGCGCCGTCATAGTTACGCTTAGTAATAAAGTTAACCACACCTGCAACGGCATCTGAACCATACAAAGCAGATGCACCATCTTTAACTACTTCCATTCTGTCAATAGCAATCATAGGTACAAGAGAGCTTGTGTCTACAAAGTTTAACCCCTCATTAGTAGGCTGAGCAGTAACAACTTGACGTTTATTGTTAAGGAGCACAAGAGTTGATGCTACACCTAAACCGCGAAGATTGATGTTAGAGGTACCCGCGGTAGCATTCTGAGTGAAGGCGTCAGGGTTATTTTCGGCACCAGTATTAATAGTCAATGTCTGAGTAATATCGGCGATGTTTTTGGCACCAATCGCATCTATTGCAACACTGTCGACAACAGCCAGCGGTGATGGAGATTCGAAGTTTTCGCTTCTGCGAACAAAACTTCCGGTAACAAGGATTAGCTCTACGTCTTTCTTAGCTTCTTGCTCGGATTCAACGTCAGATTCTTGGGCTGATGCAATATAGGGTGAGCAAAATAAAGCAGTACCAACTATTGCAGCTACTGCAGTCTTACGCGTTTTAAATTTCATAGTGTGATTCCAAATCTGGGCTTATCACTACCGGCACTACTACCCACACTCTCCGCTAGCAACAGGCTGTTCGATTTTGTGTTTGTTATTGTTAGAGATCAACAGAATATTGACCTACATCACTGATACTATGCCCGAATTTTATTTTTGTAAATTTATTGTGAATAATATGTTTACATTAATTTTACACATGGTCAGACCAGGTATACTTAAGGCTAATGAGGAGAAATCATGTGATAGCTAACGCTAAATACAATGAGAAGAAGTTGCTCTAAGTGCGTAATTTATTCACTGACGAATTTTGAAAGATAACAACACAGCCCCATTTAATTTCTATTAATCAGTATGTTACTGAAGTAAAACAATCGGAACAGTTCTTGAAACCCAGTGTGGAATCATTCTAATACGGTAATGGAGTCTATGGAGTTTCCTGAAATAGATGAAGTATATAAGCTTCTAAGTGAAAAACTTGAAAGCTGGGTGGAAGGTGCAATCACCTTATTACCTAACATCGTCGTGGCGTTTGTCATCGCAATTGTTTTTGGTCTTATCGCCAAAATGATTGGAAACGTCGCAGGCAAACTAATGCGACGAACCTTCGAGTCGCGTCAAATAGCCGGCCTCCTTACTTCTATTATCAAAGCCCTAGTTCTCGTCGCTGGTATATTTATTGCCCTTGATTTTGTCGGTCTTAAAGGCACGGTTACATCGCTTCTTGCTGGTGCGGGTATCGTTGGTCTAGCCATTGGTTTTGCATTCCAAGACATGACCGAAAATTTTATTGCCGGTGTTGCAATGGGGATCAGAAAACCTTTCGATATTGGCGATGTGATTGAAGCTGAGGGCGTTTTTGGTAACGTTAAAGAAATAAACCTACGCAATACCCTCGTGGAAACTTTCTATGGCCAACTTGAAGTTATTCCAAACAAGATCCTTTTTCGCAATATTTTGACCAACTACTCTTATCTAGGCTACCGAAGAATAGAGGTTCCGGTTGGCATTTCTTACGCTGACGATATAGAAAAAGCTGCTCAGGTTATTACCGAAGCGATGAATGATAAAGACTACGTTATTAAAAAAGACGAGACCGCTGTTTATGCAGAGTCTTTCGGTGATTCAAGTATTAATTTATTGCTGTGGTTTTGGATCCGCTACCCCGGTGACCCAGGATTCATGGTAGTGCGACATGACGCTATCAATACAGTAAAAACCGTGCTTGAAGATAACGACATTCTGATCCCATTCCCTATCAGAACATTAGATTTTAATGCGAAAGGTGGTGACAAGCTCAACGCCATGCTGAAGCAGCGCGATGAGCGAGGTTCGTCTAGCAATGATTCTTCGTCACAAACTAAAGGTGACGAAAAAGCGGCTGATAATTCAGGTCATGCCGACGATGAGTAAACCCAAAGGAGAAACAAATGGAAATGTTAAATTCAACTACACGTAAACATACGTTTTTAGCACTGATTTTTGCAGCGAGTATCGGAAGCTTAGGCGGTTGCGCTACTATCGAAGGCGCAGGTGAAGATATTCAAAGCGCGGGCGAAGCTGTCGAAGAAGGTGCACAAGAAGCGTCTAATTAAACGACTTTCACGCAATTTAACTAGGTCAGATGGGGCATTCCTTATCTGACCTTTTTCGTGATTAACTACGGTTATCTAACTGAACGTCCCCTAATTAAAAGCCAACTTCTTTAAACTAACGCTTCAGGGCATCAGGTTTCGACAAATTAAACGCCATAGCTTAGTTACTTCTGCGGCTTCATAACGGCTAACATCAAAAAACTGCCAATGAGCGCTGGGTTCCCGCTCGACTTCAAAATACAGCTAGCTTCTACTTTATAGAGCTTACCTTGGGGCTTGTCGGTTACATCGACAAGTTTAAATTGATATTTTAGCGCGTCATTGCATTTGACGGGTTCAAGGAATCGAAGTTTATCGATGCCATAGTTTATCATGGAGGCTATTTTTTCACTGGAAGCAAGTACCTCGCCAAAGGCTTTGGGCATAAGGCTAGCGCTTAAGAAACCGTGCGCAATTGTTGTTTTAAACGGACTCTCTTTTTCACAGCGGGCCGTGTCTAGATGAATCCACTGGTGATCCCCTGTGGCATCGGCGAATTGATTAATCATATCTTGAGTTACAGTTAAAAAATCTGCTTGTTCAAGTACTTCTCCAAGCGATAAATCTAAAAGCGTCTTCATATCTAAGTCCAATCTTCATTAATTTACGACGAAACTACTATTATTCAGTTGAATGTTTCAATTAACTTTTAATAATAGGTATTTATAAATATTCTTGTTACACTAACGTAAATTATTCGTAGATGCTATGTAGCAACAGTCTCTATAGTTGCTTTATTTTCGCTGTAAAGACAACAGCGGCTCTTCATCTTTTGGCTGTTTTAGGGCACTCGCCCTCAAAGGACTAGTTATGAATCTCAATAGAATTGATTTGAACCTGTTTGCCGTATTCGACGCTATTTATACGGCAGGTAGTTTAACCAAGGCTGCTGACGTCTTGTGTATCACTCAACCAGCGGTTAGTAATTCACTAGCAAGATTAAGAGAAATGTTAAACGACCCACTCTTTGTGCGGACAGGCCACAGTATGACGCCGACGCCCGTTGCACAAAACATTATCGTGCCAGCTCGACAGGCGCTCGCTTTGTTGCGTAAAAGCGTCCAAGAAAGTCACACGTTTGACCCACTCACTGCCGAGAAGTCTTTTAACTTTGCCAGCCGAGATTTATTAGAAGCTAGTATCATGCCTCGCCTAGTGTCTCGTTTACAGAATTTAGCGCCTAATATTGCCTTAACGAATTATGAGATCCCTCGCAGCCAAGTAGTATCAGCAATGGCGGCAGGCACGCTAGATTTCTTCGCCGATGCATCTACGTTTACTGACCCACATCTTTGTAAAGAGAAAATAGCGCAAGACCGATTTGTGGTACTCGCTCGCAAAAACCATCCAGCTCTTAAAAACGGCTTAGATTTAGACACTTTTTTGCGATTAGGACATATCAACGTATCCCAGCGTAAATCAGGAGCTGGTCCAATTGATGTGGCGCTAGACAAAATGGGGAAAAGAAGAAAAGAAGTCATGCGAGGTCAACACTTTTTAACCGTGCCTAGTACCATAGTAAAAACTGATTTAATCGCCTGCTTACCGTTTCATTTGGCGAAGCACTATGATTTAGCTATTTACGAACTTCCTTTTGACCTGCCACCGGTAGAATACTACTTGTATTGGCATGTCAGTGCAGATCACGACTATGCACACATGTGGATGCGCGAACAAATTATGGAAGTCGCAAGCAACTTTAAGCCTCAATAAATGTAAACATTTGTGACATGCAAAAAACGCCCTGCTGACTGAGGTGTCCGCGAGGCGTTTTGTTGTTAGATTAATTCGTTTACCACTTCTATAGGATGTCGTGGCTTTCTTCCTTCAAAACGCGCTACTTGGCTGCGGCAGGAAAATCCAGTCACAAGCACTTCATTATGTGTTTCATTTTGCGCGCGAGCGAAAACAGGAGCCCAACTTAGCGTATAAAGTGCTTTAGAGCTTTCTAAATGTGATACTTCATGACCATAAGTTCCTGCCATACCACAGCAGCCAACAGGCTTGTGAATAAGGTTCACACTTAGATGCTTAAATATGCGTTGCCAACGCGCTGTCGTATCCGGCATGGCGGTCTTTTCGCTACAGTGCGCAAGCAAAGAGAAATTCTTATCACAATTCTGACTACCAGTATTATCTGCGTTTAAACTTTTTGGCAACGCTTCATCTAACCATTCATCAATGGTATGAACGAAAAAATTTCCGCGCTTATCTTTTAAAAATTTTTGGTATTCGTCGCGATAGCACAACACTAATGATGCGTCGGCTCCAATCATAGTAATACCTAGCTCATGTATTTTATTTAGCCGTTTCGCCGTACCTAATGCTTGTTTTTCAAACTTGCCTAGAAAGCCCTTCACGTGGGCGGGCTTACCGTTTGGGGTAAAGGGCACAAGTAATGGCTTAAGGCCCATTTTACGAACGACCTTTATTAGGCTCTCTACACTTTTTGCGTCATAAAAACTGGTAAAAGGATCTTGTACTACAGCAACGTATTTTTTCCGCTCACTTTTATCTAGGCGTTCTAGTTGTTCGATATCTCCTGTATCTACAATCGACTTTACTCTGTCAACGAGCGTGGGGAAGGACAACAGCGGTGTATCTACATACCCCACTTTCTTCTTTAAAAACCAAGTCACCCACTTTTGTTGAAGTAGCCTGTTATGGAGTCTAGGCACTTTAGCACTCAAAGGCGCTAGCGTTTCTACATTTGCCACCAGCAAATCTTTTAGCGGCCGCAAATAACGCTGGTAGTAAATAGATAAAAAGATGGATTTGAAGTGAGGAACATCAATGTTTACAGGGCACTGATGAGTGCAAGACTTACACGATAAACAACCGTCCATCACGGCTTTTACTTCATGAGAAAAATCAGCTTCTCTATTCAATACCGTATTTTTAAAACGAAAGAAAAAGTTAGTTTTAAACTGCTTGTAGGATAATCCATCACCATCCTTTTCGTCTATTAGCCTGCTTAACGATAGCAGTCGAACCCATTCCCTTAACATACTCGCCCTGCCCTTTGGCGTATGACGGCGGTCTGACGTTACTTTGCTCGAAGGACACATGGGGGACGCCGGTTCGTAATTAAAGCAAAGACCATTTCCGTTGCACTCGAAAGCTGGCGCAAGGTCGCGTTTAACAGCTACAGGAATAATCCTCTCGACACTCGCCCTTTTGAGCGCTTTAACTGAGACTAACTTATCGTTACTGCCCAACGGCGTACAAATTTTCCCAGGGTTCATTTGGTTATAAGGATCGAACGCCGCTTTTATTTTGCGCATTTCGGTAAACAGAGTTTCACCGAAAAATTCGGGACCATACTCGCTACGAAAGCCTTTGCCGTGCTCCCCCCACATTAAACCGCCATATTTAGCTACAAGCTTTACCACCTTATCCGAAAGATTATGCATAAGCCGCTCTTGCTCGGGGTCGGCTAAATCAAGGGCAGGTCTAACATGCAGAACCCCAGCATCTACGTGTCCAAACATGCCATAGTTAAGATTGTGACTGTCGAGCAATTCGCGAAACTCAGTAATAAAATCAGCTAAACGCTCGGGGGGAACAGCGGTATCTTCAGCAAAAGCGATAGGTTTTTTATCCCCCATTACCTTACCTAATAAACCCACTGCCTTTTTTCGCATAGCGTAAATACGTTGAATATCAGCTTTGTCATAAGTAATTCTGTAGCCTGAAATATTCCCTTCACCATGTTTTATCGCATCTTCAATAGCGGCTTCAAGGCAGGCAATGTGGCCTTTCATTTCCTCTATCGAACTGGCGTTATATTCAACTAGATTTAGACCTTGTAGCGCTTCGTCGGGAACGTCGGTGATTAAGTGTTGTATGTCGTGCCAAACTATGTCCGTTTTGGCAAAGTTAAGTACTGTACTATCAATCGTTTCCACACTCGTCGCGTTGGCCTCAACCAATTGCGGAGCATGCCTTAGGGCGGCATCGAATGAACGATAGGAAATATTTATCAGTGCCTTAACCGGCAATATTTTATCTAGTGTTAATACGGCTTCAGTGACAAACGCCAAAGACCCTTCAGCGCCTGTAATCAACCTCCCAATATCGATGTGGTGACTATCGTATACGTGCGCTAAGTCATACCCTGTTAAAAACCGATTTAGCTTTGGAAAAGTACTATCCACCTCGTCCTTATAATTTACGCAGGTATCTATAGCTTGTTTGTAGATAGCACCTTCAGCAGTATTTTCATTGGCTTTACGCTTTGCCATTTCCGTGGGTATTTTTGCGGTTTTAATGACATCACCGTTAACTAACACTGCCTTAAGTGCAATAACGTGATCGCTTGTCTTACCATAAACAAGCGACCCCTGCCCCGATGCATCAGTACTTATCATTCCGCCTAATGTAGCTCGGTTGCTAGTAGACAGGTCTGGTGAAAAAAACAAGCCATGGGGACGTAAAACATCGTTAAGGGAATCCTTAATAATCCCTGTTTGTACTCTCACCCAACCTTCTTCCACATTTAGCTCAATCACTTTATTGAGATAACGACGAATATCTACCACGATACCATCGGTGAGGCTTTGTCCGTTGGTACCTGTACCTCCACCCCGAGGAGCAAACGACACGTCAGGGTACTTAGCCCCTAGTCGTCCAATAAGCTGACAGTCTTGGTTACTTCTAGGGTAAATTACGGCTTGAGGGAGCTTATAATAAACGGAATTGTCAGTAGCTTGCGCTACGCGGGCACCGTAGCTAGTTTCAATATCACCGGTAAACTCGCTCGCCCGCAGTTTTTCAATGAATGCGCGGTACTGAATGGCTAAATTTGAATCAGATTTTATGGCGGGGAGAGTCACTACCTTAATTTCCTTGTTAAGACGGATGAATAAATGTTGAGATAACTAGTAAAACTGGGCATGCTTGGCCCTCAAATGTTATATTATAACATATCTGGTTTGTATTATGGGGCTAAGCCTATTGGTGTGATAGCCTATAGTTCTACATATCAACAACTCGTCGCATAGTGAGAGCAACTATAAATATGATTAAAGCAGTACCTACTAACATCATTACGGGCTTTCTAGGTGTGGGAAAAACATCCGCTCTACTACACTTTTTAAAGCAAAAACCTTCAAACGAGCGTTGGGCCATTCTAATAAACGAGTTCGGCGAGATAGGTATTGATGGTGCGCTTGTACAAGGTATGCAAACTGGAAAGTCTACTTCCGCTTTTGAAAATGCGCAGAAAGTATTTATAAAAGAGGTGCCAGGCGGCTGTATGTGCTGCGCCGCAGGCTTACCTATGCAAATAGCATTAAATCAATTGCTCGCCCAGTCTAAACCCGACCGTTTACTGATTGAACCCACTGGGTTAGGACACCCTGTAGAAGTTATGCAAACCTTAAGCGCTGAACACTATCAAGACGTGCTGGATATTCAGCGTACTATCACGTTAGTTGATGCAAGAAAGCTAACCGACCCTCGCTATACCAGGCATGCTACGTTTAATCAGCAAATTGATATTGCCGATGTAATTGTAGGAAATAAATGCGATCTTTACGGGCAAAATGAAGAAGAAAACTTAACGCACTATGCCGTAAATAGAGGCAAGCAGAACACACCTATAGTACTTTGCGAACATGGTGAAATACCGTTTGCTGTATTACAGGGAAAATCGGATGCGCTTTTAGAGATGAATGCACATGCCCACCATCACCACAATAGCGAGCCTACACTTTCAATTAACGAACGACCTTTTCCCGATTCAGGCTTTTTAAAAATCGAAAATGAAGGGGAAGGTTTTAAAACTGTGGGATGGCGCTACTCCCCCTCCATAGAATTCGATAGAAATGCGCTATTAACCTGGATAAATAAGCTAGAAGTAGAACGCTTAAAAGCGGTAATGATCACAAGCACAGGCATATTTAGCTACAACCTTGCAGACGGCGACTTAGTTGAAAGTGAGCTAAGTGAATGTGCTGAAAGTAAAATTGAAATTATTGCTGCTAACGTTAATACCGATTGGGATGATGAATTAGCCGCCTGTGTTCATATCGGATAATCACGCACTCCACAGACGTGACTTAAGGCCTTGCATATTTTATCTCTCCGTTCACCAATGTATAGTATGTTTCGCCATACAGGGTTTTGTTGATAAAGGGCGAGTTTTGTGACTTGGAAGCAAAAAATGAAGGCGTTACTGTAAACGGCGTATTTAAATCAAATAGCGCCAAGTCTGCGTTTGCGCCTTCTTTAATTCGTCCGCATTTAATATTAAATATCGCACCAGCTTGCTTACTCATAAGATCAATAGCAGTATTTAAATTAAGCTTTCCTGTTTTAACAAAATGCGTGTAGATAAGCGCAAATGCGGTCTCTAACCCTATAATACCAAAGGGCGCTTTCTCAATAGGCAAGGCTTTTTCATGAGGAGCGTGGTCAGTTGCAATAGCATCAATTATCCCTTCTGTTAACGCCTCTCGACACGCAAGCATATCGTGTTTAGAACGAAGGGGCGGGTTCATTTTCCAATTTGCGTCAAGCGTACCATCAGCCTTAACGAGTATATCTTCATCGCAAAGCAATAAATGATGAGGTGAAACCTCTACAGTTACATTAGCCCCTTTTGCTTTTGCCTGTCTAATAGCCTCTATCGAGTCAGCGGTAGAAACGTGTAAAACGTGATAATGCCCACCTGTTTCTGCACTGTAATCACACCCCCGCTTTACATGTACCGACTCTGAGGATGCCTTAATCCCCTTAACATTATGTTTTCTAGATACATCTCCTTCGTGGATAGCGCCGCCGTTTGATAACCTTTCATCTTCGCTATGATCGAGCACTGGTATCCCAAGCGCTTTGGCGTTGATAAGTGCCTGCTTAAACAAGCTGTTATTTTGAACGCCTTTACCATCGTCAGTAATGGCAACGGCGCCTGCTGCTTGGAGAGTTTCAAAATCTGTTATCTCTTTCCCTTCTAACCCCTTTGAGAGCGCCCCTGTCGGATAAACTTTACACAGCCCCGTCGTGCTGGCTTTTTCTACCATAAAGGCAATTGTATCTTCATTATCAGCTGTGGGCGTTGTATTTGGCATTGATACTACCGAAGTAAATCCGCCTTTTACTGCTGCGCGGCTACCGGAGGCAATATCTTCTTTGTACTCCATGCCTGGCTCTCTAAAGTGTACTTGGGGGTCAAGCAAACCGGGAGAGAGGAATAAACCCGTCGCATCAATTACTTTTTCAGAAGGTTTTTCGGTAGAAGTTCCTTGTGGCGCGGGTAATGGACATTCTGAAATCTGGACAATTTTGCCCTTTTCAATAGCAAGTGAAATGCTGACAAGGTCGTGGCCATTTCCTCCCAACAAATGAGATGTAGTTAAAGCGTTATTAATTATGATCTTCATAGGTCCCTTCGTATAAAGCAATTAAAATTTGGGATTATTGGCAGCGCGCGCAAATACATGCGACTTCTAGGTGAGGCGTTATAATCTCGCATTTAAACGCTTGCGCTTGTTGGACAAGATGTTCATAAACAACAGGCTCTACAATAGACTCTTCTACTGCGCCACAGCGAACACAAATTAGAAACTGAGAATACCCATGGTGTTCACAGCATTTAGCACGAGCACATCCAATATACTTATTATTGAGGTTAAGTTTGTGAACTAAATTTGCCTCTGACAGGAATTCAAGTGCTCGATAAATAGTCATTGGTTTGATATTTTCGTTATGCTGCTTTGCGCACAAATCTTTTATTTCATAGGCCGAAAGTGGAGAAGACGCTTCAATTAATATATTGAGTACCTGCTTGCGCTTCTGAGTTAAACGCAATCCGTCTTCCTCACATTTATCCTGAGCTATAGCAAGTAAGTTTTGAAATCGTTGATCCATTCTATCCTCAATCTGAAAGCGGCGAACGTAATGACCTAAGGCCCCTCGGTTGAAGGCAAACAACCAAACATCTACTGTTACAGTATAACATAACAACAGCATTATAAAATGAGTTGTATGAAACATGTCCGCATTTTGATTAACTACTACCTAAGCGCTTTTGTCGTGGCAGTTCGGGCTCGCCTAGGGTTAACTAATAACGCTTTTACCCACTTTTGATATAAAGATACATACCAAAGTATTAGCTAACGTATTTTTCTTAATTCAGCTTTATCGTTTAATTATCCCAACAAAAACAACTATTAAATTTACTTGAGGAATTAGCCATGTTGAAAATAGTTAAAGCTTCTCTTGTTATTGCTGGGACTTTCGGTGTGTCATCAGTAGCACACGCTGATGTTGGCGAGGCATTGGCAAATATATGTACCATTGTGCAGGCCGACGATAAAGGCGAGCTTAGAAAGAAGATGCGTGCAGTTCAGTCTGATTATCGAATGAAACTAAAAGACTACTATTCGGGCGTAAGCTGCAGCGGTAATAGCCTTATCCGTACAGCGATGTTAAATAATGCAGTAGAGGCCGGAGAATTGCTGGTTAAAAAGATGCCAAAAAGCGACCTGCAAGCCCCTGAAGCTGACGGTAAAACCTTGCAAGCATGGGTGGCCGAAAACGGCTTGCAAGACAGTCCTATTGCAGCAGTACTCAACGAGCGGCTGTAAGACAATTTCACACCATGTGAACCAGTTCAACATGGTTGCAGAGAAATCTGCACTTTAAGAAGCGACCTTCGGGTCGCTTTTTCTTTGCAGAAAGGAAATAAAAAAGGAGAGTTAATATTAACTCTCCTTTTGTTTATCTATGAGTAACTAATACCTAACTAGCTTTAGCCACCGCTAGCTTATCTTCAGAAACCGTTTCACTTATTGAAAGCACTGGCTCATTTTGGTAAATACGCGCTAAGAAAGCTTTATACCCTTTTGCAAATTCTTCGTTTTGAGCAAGCTCGCCAAACACTTCCTCTATCTTCAAGAAGCTTAAGCTGTCTGTCTCATTTTTCTGAGCAGCGCGATGAAGCATATCAGACAATACGTCGTTAATTTCTAGCGGCTTTCCATCTTGAGACGCGTGTTTATCTGAATAATACGACCAACACGCGACGACTAAGGCACTAATACTTACATCGCGCCCTGCTGCTAAGTTATCTCGCACCGTAGGCAGCAAAAATACCGGTAGTTTGGCTGAACTTTCTAAACAAATACGCGCCAATGTATCTTTGATGAAAGGGTTTGAAAAACGAGAAATTAACGTATCGCGATAATCAAATACATCAATGCCTTCAACTTGATCAAGCGTAGGCATTACCTCTTTTTCCATAAAAATAGACAATAGTTGCTTTAACTGCGCTGCTTCTACACTCTCGTGGATAGTATCTAGGCCGGCAACTGAACCAACTAACCCTAGAACTGAATGCCCGGCATTGAGCATGCGTAGCTTTAACTTTTCATAAGGCGCTACGTCGCTAACAAACTGTGCACCCACTTCGTCGAATTGTGGCTTAGTGTTACAAAAGTCATTTTCAATAACCCACTGATCGAAAGGCTCACACACTACAGGCCAGCTATCTTCAATACCCTGCGCTTTTAATGTAACAATATCTTCGCTTGTGGTAGCAGGTGTAATTCTGTCTACCATAGAGTTAGGAAAACTGACATTTTCGTTAACCCATTGCGCTAATGCTTGATCAAATAGCTCAATGTAGGCTAGCAGCATCTTCTTCAATACATGGCCATTGTGCTGGATGTTGTCACAAGACATAACGGTAAAAGGCTTAACGTTATTTTCCTTACGCTTTTTAATAGCAGCAACTAAATAACCAAACACTAGTCTTGGATTTTTGGGGTTTTCAATGTCATGAATAACGTCTGGGTTAGTGGTAATAAACTCCCCCGTAGACGCATCAAAGTTATAACCACCTTCCGTAATAGTCAAAGAAACAATACGTACCTCAGCCTCAGACATTTTATCTATAACTGCTTGAGGGTCGTCTGGCGCCATCATAAATCCAGTCATTGCACCTATAACTGATGCAACGCGTGAGCCGTCATTGTGTTTTTCAACTAGGGTATAAAGGTTATCCTGCTCATCGAACACTTTTTTCATTGCTCGGTCGTTTTCACGAAGACCGACGCCGCAAATGCCCCAAGACAAATCGCCGGTTTTTGCCATCAGCCTGTCTACGTACATGGCTTCATGTGCACGATGAAATCCGCCTACCCCAATGTGAATGATACCTGTTTGAACATTCTCCACATCATAGGCTGGGCCCTGAATACCAGCCGGTAACGACGGTAAATTAGCTTTATTTAATAAAATAGACGTTTGAGATTGCATAAAAACCTTATTAGCTTTGAAGCGCTTTCTGACGACGCATCGCCCAATACGCTGTAACGAAATAGATAACGGTGCACGCGAACCCTATATTGAAAAATAGATCTCGGTTCGACTCGTACACGGCAAGCGTGTCACTAAGAGAAAAAGTTTTAATTGCAAGCGCAATGGACACAAGCAAGCTAGCCACAGATGTAAGGCGCAATAATTTAGTTACCGCGCTGATATCTTCAACGTGATCGTTTTCTAACGCCGCTTCTTGCTGTTGGTGTGCTTCAACGCGCGCATCGAAAGCCTCTACCTGCGCTTCTTGTTCTGGGTAAGACTGTTTTGCACCATACTTGGCTGCAAGCACCGTATATACCGCAATAGTAAAGAACCAGGTTGGTATAAACAGGTAGTAGAATGAAATAACATCTAGCGCATTTAAACCAAAGCCGAACACAAGTCCCAAGCCCCAACTAGCAACAGCTGGCGTACTATGGGTAAGACTTTGATAGTGAGCCCAGTAGCGTGTATATCCAATGCGTGGGAAAATCATATGCTCTGCAAATACTATTGCACCCACTGGAACAACCAGTAGCCCAGCATAAGTTAATAGTGGTAACAACTTGGTAAATACGAATGGGAAACAAGCAATAGCTACCGTGACCATACCTACAATCGCCGTGGTTTTGGTGCGTGATTTATCTTTAAAAATAGCTTGTGCAGCAAGTCCAGCACGATAAAGGTTAGCGTTTGCGGTTGTCCAACCTGCAACGATAACGATAACAAGACCTGATAAACCTAGCGCGTGGAAAGCAACATCGCCTGGGTCGAGTTCAACAATAGATTTTTGAACGATAACCGCAGTTCCAGCCCCCATAATTCCTGCTGAAATCCATGCAACATAGTGGCCAAATAACATACCAGCTGATGTGCAAAGGCCGTAGCGTTTGCGCTTTGCAAATCGAAGTAGCGCCATGTCGATAAGACCGAAATGGGTGATGGTATTTGCTGCCCACGAGAAGCCAATAACTTCTAATAAGCCGATACCTGGTTCACCACTTTGCGTTAATCCCGTCCATACCGACGTACTTCCGATATGCATAAAGTCATCCCATGATGTTAAAAAGGTTTGCCCTATTACTGATTCGGCCAAAGCAGGCATAAGGATAAGTGGTCCACAGATAAACATTGTGAATAACCAAGGTGCACAAATGCGAGAGAAGTCCGATACGGCGTTAAATCCGTACATGGCAACAAACACAACGATAACGCCTACTGCTAACACTACAGCAACAAAGGCTAAATTAGTCGGGTACCAGTTCAACTGCGCAGGGATATTTAAGGCAAAGCGCACCGCCGTTGCCGACACGGTAATCATCGCAGCGGATATCACGGTAAATATGACCACATTCGCCCAATTATAGAGCTTGGTCATTGAGTCACCTGCTATCTTCTGAAGATAAGAGTACAGGCTCAAACGGGTTTCAACAGCTATAGGTGTTGTGATAAGTGTCCAGCTTAAAACAGCCAGTAGGTTACCAATAAGTAAGCCTAACAAGATATCGGTCATGGTGGCGCCTAAGGCGACAAACGTTGCACCAAAAACAAATTCTGTTGCAGCAACATGTTCACCGGCATACAAGCCCATGAAATGCTTCCATCCCTTTAATTTATGTTTAGCGACAGGGAGTTGCTCATCGCTTACTTGTGAAATATCAATATCGCTCGACGTTGACTTCATCTTCAAATCTCTTGTTGTAGGTGGCCGTCCCTTATTTAAAAATCACTTTTGAGCATTCGCTCACTATATGGGACATATCTCATTTCGGTAGATATTTGCACATGGAAGTACAATTGTAAATACCTATTAACAAAACAAAGTGCGATGTTAGTACATTTTTAACACAGTATTATTTGCTATTTTTTCGCCAAAATAGCGCTTATACGAAGCTAATCCTTTGAACTTACGAGAAAATGGCGAGACAGTAATTGTTAAAAAGTTGAATAATAAAGATACGCTTTCACTATGCTCTTTACCAAAGTGTTTTAAAAGGTAGAAAGCAAAGCACCAATTCCTTTACACTTAGGCAAATGTACACGCTGTTTTATTATGTCATTACCAACCTGATGGTATGTTCTTTTCCTTTTGGTAGTGAAGTCTTCGTATAACTGGTGTTTTTGATATGAGGAAAAGTAACCTTTGCAAACAACTACCGTAAAGTTAGTGATCTTTGATTGTGACGGTGTACTCATTGATAGCGAAGTGTTGTCTATGGAAGCTTGGCAGGAAGTTCTAACGGACTATAACATTTCTTTATCGAAGCAGTACTTTATCGATCACTTTCTTGGTAAAAGCGTAGAACACGTAGAGAAGATACTAACAACCCACTTTTGCTTTGAGTTGACTGACGCAGTTATAGAGGGCTTTCATGCTCTGCTCTATGAAAAGTTTGAGCACTCATTGCGAAGGACGCCAGGCGTCATTAACGTACTGTCAAATCTTGATGCCCATAACATTCCCTATTGTGTCGCCACGAGCAGCTCTCCCGAAAGGACGACTAAAGCGTTAAAAAGCACCGGCCTTTTCTCTTATTTTGAGGGACGTATTTTCACGCGCTCTATGGTAAAGAACGGTAAACCAGCACCAGACCTGTTTTTACATGCTGCGGCAACAATGGGGATAAAACCTGAAAACTGCTTAGTTATTGAAGACTCTCAGCCCGGTTTAGCCGCAGCAGTAGCCGCCAAGATGAACTCCTTTCATTTTACCGGTGGTGCACATTTACATAGCGATATAAAAGCTGGTACTACAAATGACAGCAAATCTCTCAATTCATGGGACGAATTTTATTCTCTTCTCCCTGACATTTTCGACGCGAGAAAAATAAATGAGTAAGAAAGCACAAAACGAACTCAACAAACTAGACGAAGCCGCAAGAGCAGGATGGATGTATTACGTTGGGGGCAAAACACAAGACGAAATTGCGAAGACACTCAACACATCACGCCAGAGCGCTCAGCGTCTTGTGGCATTATCTATGTCAGAAGGCTTGGTTAAGGTGCGTTTAGAGCATCCCATAGCCAGATGCATGGAGCTGGCGCAAGGCATTAAAGAAAAGTTTGGGCTCACGTTTTGCGAAGTGGTACCCAACGTCGATGAAGACCCAAACTCTACTCAGGGTCTCGGCCAAGCAGGAGCTGCGGCCATAGAGCGTGCCCTTAAATTTGATACGCCACAAACTATTGCTTTTGGCACAGGGCGCGTTCTTCGAGCGTGTGCAGATGAACTATCTATTCTTCATTGTCCCCAGCATAAAATAGTGTCGCTTGTAGGCAATATTGCAGATAACGGCGAAGCAACACGATATGATGTTGCCGTTCACGTTGCTGATAGAGTAAAAGCGCAGCATTACCCCATGCCGACACCGGTTATAGCCTCAAGTAAATCAGAACGCGAAGTGTGGCAGCAACAACAGCATATATCACGCATTCACTCGCTTGCCGAGCAGGCAGATATTAGTTTTGTTGGTATCGGCAATTTAGGGAGCGTATCGCCGCTTTACAAAGACGGCTTTATCGGTGATGACGAATTAGGCGTATTGTCTGACTCTGGCGCGTGTGGCGAAATAATAAGTTGGATCTTTAATGAAGAAGGCGCACTCATAAAATGCGATATTAATGAAAGAGTGACAAGCTTTAAATTGAAAGCTACGCCAGAAAAGCCTGTTATTGGCGTGGCAGCGGGCGATAGTAAATTTAAAGCAATAAGGGGCGCACTTCGCTCTAAGTTTTTGAATGGCCTTATCACAACAGAACGTACAGCATCAGCATTACTCGAAATTTAACACTATCTCTCACCGAGTAAACAAACAAATTTGATGAACTATTAGTGCCAACCTACTAAGACTAACTGGGCGCTAATTCGCTTTTCGACATAGTTAAAATGCAAAAAAACGGCATCAAACGCTGTTTTTTTGCACTTTATTTGATGCTTTAACAATTGATACTCAAAAGCCCTCTATCTCGCCAACGCCTTTAATACTAAAGGCTATAGCGCTCCCCTACCCACTTACACCTTTAGTATAAGGTATTAGCCGATATACTTAGTTATTTCAGTGAGTATTTTTTAAGCGCTTTGGTTGTTTTTTAATTAATCCCGAACAAACAAACCGATTAATAAAACAAACGAAGGAATTTAACCATGTTGAAAATCGTTAAAACCTCTCTAGTAATTGCAGCCTCTACTCTAGCTTTTTCTAACACAGTTCATGCTGACGACGTAAACGAGGCTTTGGCAAATATCTGTACTATTGTACAAGCTGACGATAAGAGCGAACTGCGAAAAAAAATGCGTCGCGTTCAGTCTGACTTCAAATTGAAACTACGCGATTATTACGCAGGTGTTTCTTGCGGTGGACAAAGTCTTATTCGAACAGCACTTACTAGTAACGCTGTGGAAGTAGGCACATTGCTTGTGAAAAAAATGCCTAGTAAAGACCTAACGCAACCAGAGTCGGACGGTAAAACCTTGCAAGCATGGATTGCAGAACAAGGCTTACAAAGCTCGCCAATCTCAGCGGAGCTTAACGACAGGATTTAGATACCGTTTTCACAACGCCATGTGAACCAATTCAACATGGTAGCAGTACACGCTGCGCTCAAGGCCCCTCTGCTACGGGGCCTTTTTTATTGCCTTTTCTCTACAGCTTACCCTTTGTAGTTTAATACGAATGCTTTGGTAGCAAAAACGTCGACTGAGATAATTAGCGAAGGAGCAAACGTATATTTGAAAGGTATACTTTGGTATACCCTGTTATTTTACAACATGTTTTTCAGTAACTTAGATTCAGGTTTAATACATCTCAACGAACAAACATAATCTTAATAACAACAAACGAAGGAATTTAACCATGTTGAAAATCGTTAAAACTTCTCTAGTAATTGCGGCATCTACTTTAGCTTTTTCTAACGCAGCTCAGGCTAATGACATCAACGAAGCACTTGCGAACATCTGTACTATTGTTCAGGCAGATGACAAGGGTGAACTTCGTAAGAAAATGCGTAGCGTTCAGTCAGACTACAAACTTAAACTTCGCGACTACTACTCGGGTATTTCATGCAATGGTCAAAGCCTTATTCGCACAGCGATCACAAACAATGCAGTTGAAGTAGGTACTCTGCTTGTAAAGAAAATGCCGAGTAAAGACTTAGCTCAGCCAGAGTCAGACGGCAAAACGCTACAAGCTTGGATTGCAGAGCAAGGTCTACAAAGCTCACCTATTTCAGCTGAACTTGACGGCAGAATTTAATACAACAAATTAATCACACCATGTGATACAGCAGTTCAACATGGTAGCGGCAGGACGCCGCACTGGAGGCCCCTTTTAGGGGCCTCACCCCTTTCTAAGCCTCTATAAAATCTATCACTTCTTTTTATAACCATTCAGGCTTTTCCCCGTGTAACCAATGCGACGCGCTGGAACTAAACCACGTTGTAATGAGCGGTACATGGTGTTCAATTCTATCTCACACACTTATATCAAACGCATCATCCTGCTCTCCCCATAATAATAGCGTTGGGCAATGATCAACCTTTGAGTATTGAGAGAAAACCAATGTACTCTCTTTCTCTAAGTTACTTTAAAAAACAAAAAAGGCCGAGTGAAAGAACATAGCCAATGATTAATGGTTCAATCATTTTCTCGGCTACGTTATTTTCTCGGCCTTTAGTACGTTTTATATTAGCGCACTTTTTTCAACTTTATGTGGTTACTCTATGGCAAACATACTCTCTGGCATAGACATTAGGTTGTCAGCGCCTGACTGCATTGCAGAAACCAGTGAGCGAGTGCGTGTCAACAAGCGGTCAAAATAGAACCCTGTTGTTAGGATCTTGCTTTTGTAGAACTCAGTTTCTGTACTACCCGCATCAAGTTGCTCTTGCGCTTTCACCGCCATTTTAAGCCAGAAGTAAGCCACGGTTACGTAGCCCGAGTACATTAGGTAGTCAACAGATGCTGCACCAATCTCATCAGGGTTTGACGCCGCAGCTTTACCAATATCCATGGTAATTTGTTGCCACTCATCAAGATGAGAGTTCAGGGCATTCGTCCAAGCGCTAAACTGCGCGTTATCGCGAAGTGAGTTACAGTAGTCGCGTACTTCTTGTACAAATACATTAAGCAGCTCACCGTTAGACCCCATCACTTTACGTCCCAGCAGGTCTACTGCTTGAATACCAGTGGTCCCTTCGTACATGGTACAAATGCGTGTATCCCGCGCCAGCTGCTCCATGCCCCATTCTTTAATAAAGCCATGACCGCCGTAAACCTGCATGCCATAGCTAGTTGCTTCTTGAGCCGTTTCGGTCAAAAACGCTTTAACAATAGGCGTTAAGAAAGCAAGTTTAGCTTCTGCGACCTGCTTTGCTGCTGCATCATCGCCGTAGAGCGTGACATCAACCATTTGCATGCAGTACGCCGCTAACGCTCGGTTGCCTTCAGCAAACGCTTTTTGTGTTAGTAGCATACGGCGCACATCAGGGTGCACAATAATTGGATCGGCAGGGCCATCAGGGTTTTTACGTCCAGTTAGTGAGCGAAACTGGATGCGGTCTTTTGCGTAGCGCAATGCGCCCTGGAAAGATGCTTCAGATGCAGCAAGACCTTCTAGTCCAGTACCAATACGCGCGGTATTCATAAAAGTGAACATGCAGTTTAAGCCACGGTTAGGTGGACCAATTAAGAAGCCTTTAGCACCATCAAAGTTGATGACACAGGTAGCACTGGCTTTAATACCCATCTTATGTTCAATACTGCCACAGGCCACTGCGTTTCGATCTTGTTTTTCACCATCTTCAGATACGTTGAACTTTGGTACAACAAACAGCGAAATACCTTTTGTACCCTCTGGCGCATCAGGTAAGCGCGCCAACACAATGTGTACGATATTCTCAGACATATCGTGCTCACCGGCAGAGATAAAGATTTTTGTGCCTGTTAAGCTGTAGCTGCCATCTTCTTGAGGTTCGGCACGGCATTTAAGCATACCTAAATCTGAGCCACAGTGTGCTTCAGTTAGGCACATTGTGCCTGTCCACTCACCGCTAACCAGTTTTTCAAGAAACATTTTTTGCTGCAGCTCAGTACCGTGCGCTTTTAGCGTTTCCATACAGCCCTGACTTAGGCCTGGGTACATAGCCCAAGAATGGTTAGCGCCAGAAAACCATTCCGCGATAATAGAAGATAAAGAGTAAGGTAGCGCCTGGCCACCGAACTCTTCTGGATGAGACATACTTGGCCAACCACCTTCAACGTAGGTCTGGTAAGCTTCTTTAAAACCTTTTGGCGTTGTTACTTCACCGTCAACCCACTGACACCCTTCTTCATCGCCTGATGCATTAATTGGTGCAAGCGTGTTTTCCGAAAATTTAGCCGCTTCAGCAAAAATAGCAGACACTAAGTCTTCAGACGCTTCATCGAAACCCAGTTTTTGATAGTGACTTTGATAATCTAATAGCTCATGTGTTACAAACATGGCGTCACGTTGTGGAGCTTTATAACCTTCCATACCCAATACCTATATAACTTCAAATAGACCAGCGGCGCCCATGCCGCCACCGATACACATGGTGCAAACTACATATTTTGCACCGCGTCGTTTACCTTCGATGAGTGCGTGACCCACCATGCGAGCACCGCTCATGCCGTAAGGGTGACCGATAGAAATGGCACCACCGTTAACGTTTAATAATTCGTCTGGAATGCCTAACTTATCGCGACAATACAGGACCTGTACTGCAAACGCTTCATTAAGCTCCCATAGACCGATATCGTCCATGGTTAATCCATGCTGCTTTAATAGCTTAGGAATGGCGAACACTGGGCCAATTCCCATTTCATCTGGCTCACAGCCTGCCACTGCAATACCGCGATAAATACCAAGGGGCTGGGCACTACCTATTGCCGCCGACTGTTCATCCATAATTACTGTTGCACTCGCGCCATCAGAAAGCTGGCTTGCGTTACCTGCGGTAATACAACCACCTTCGATAACTGGATTAAGTGACTTAAGCCCTTCCAATGTTGTTTCTGGGCGATTGCCTTCGTCTTTTGACAAAGTCACTTCTCGCTCAGAGGTTTCACCAGTTTCTTTGTTAAATACCGTTTGAACTGCGGTAATAGGAACAATTTCATCGTCAAATTTACCCGCTTCTTGGGCCGCTGCCGTGCGCATTTGGCTTTGATAACCGTACTCATCTTGTACATCGCGGCTAATGTTATAGCGCTTACCCACCACTTCTGCGGTTTGAAGCATAGGCATGTAAATGTCTTTGTGCTTAGCAACGAGTGCAGGGTCAACGGCGCGGAACATATTCATGTTCTTGTTCTGTACTAATGAAATTGAATCTAAGCCACCTGCAACCATAACATTGGTGTCGCCAGTGCGAATTGAGTTTGCAGCTGTAGCAATTGCGTACATACCAGAGCTACATTGACGGTCTAGCGTCATGCCAGCTACAGTCACAGGTAATCCACCAGCAAGACCAGCTAAGCGACCTATATTCATGCCGCCGCTACCTTGAGTAAGTGCCGCGCCCATGACTACATCGTCTACGCTGGCAGGGTCGATACCCGCACGAGCAACAGCATTTTGAATGGCATGACCACCTAAAGAAGGGGCCGGCAAGTTGTTTAGCGCACCTTTATAGGCGCGGCCAATTGGCGTACGTGCTGTACTTACAATAACTGCATCGCGCATTGTAATGTTCCTTTCAGTTGGGCTGAACGTTCAGCCTAAATTTTGCTAGCGCTCTTTTTTTAGAATCAGCTTCCTGACCAGTTTCTTACATCGGGCGCATAGCGTTATTTAAAATTTTTTAAAACGGCGTAAAGCATTCGATGCTTACGCCGTCAACGTTTCACTTATGCCTACTTAGGTTGGTAACTTTTAAATGTGCCGCCTTCCTGCGCTAACTTCACAAGTAAGTCACTCGGCTCGAGCCACATTTTTCCGTACTCACCTAGCTGATCGCGATAGGTCGTTAGCTTATCTAAAATAGTGCCAAGCCCTACTTCATCGGCGTATTGCATCGGGCCGCCGCGATACACAGGGAAGCCGTAGCCGTAAACATAGATCACGTCAATATCGCTAGATTTAGCTGCAATGCCCTCTTCTAATATGGCAGCACCTTCGTTAATCAATGAGTACATAACGCGGACAAGAATTTCTTCATCGCTAATGTCTGAGCGCTGAACAACACCTAAGCGCTCTGCTTCTTGCTTAGCAATTTCTAATACATCAGGGTCTGGAATAGGGACTCGACTGCCCGGCTCATAGTTATAGGCACCACGACCGGTTTTTAGACCGTTGCGGCCCATTTCAACAAGGCGATCTGCTACTGCGCCATACGCCGGGTCGTGAGAAATGTGCTCTTGTCGAGACTGGCGAACGTAATAGCCGATATCTAACCCTGCCATATCTCCCATGGTGAAAGGTCCCATTGGCATGCCAAATTCGGTAAGCACGCGGTCGACCTGTTCAGGCGTTGCTCCTTCTAGCAATAACCGGTTGGCTTCGCGGCCGTAAGGCTCGATCATACGGTTGCCCACAAACCCGAAGCATACGCCTACTAAAACAGCGACCTTCCTGATTTTCTTAGCCATCTTCATACAAGTTTTAATAACTTCAGCAGACGTCTTTTCAGCCTTAACGACTTCAAGTAGCTTCATTACATTGGCTGGCGAGAAGAAGTGAAGCCCAATGACATCTTCAGGGCGCGATGTGGCTGTCGCGATTTCGTCAATATCTAGGGTAGATGTGTTAGAGGCGAGTATAGCGCCTGGCTTGCACACTCTATCAAGGGTCGAGAATACTGTTTTCTTTACTTCCATCTTTTCAAAAACAGCTTCAATTACCAGGTCGACATCGGCCAGGTCGTCATAAGAGGTAGTGCCAGAAAGAAGCGCCATTCGACTCTCTACCTGCTCTTGGGTCAACTTACCTTTCTTCGCCGAATTTTCGTAATTCTTACGAATTAGAGCGAGCCCTTTTTCTAACGCTTCTTCTTTGAGCTCTAGCATGGTGACTGGAATACCCGCGTTCGCAAAGTTCATAGCGATGCCGCCACCCATAGTGCCTGCACCGATAATCGCGACTTTTTCTATACTGCGCTCGGGCGTATTTTTATCGAAATCACTTACGTGACCCGCAGCACGCTCGGCAAAAAAGAAATGCTGCTGGGCACGCGCCTGTGGCGTGTTCATACATTCCATGAAGAGTTTGCCTTCATTTTTAAGGCCGCCCTCAAATGCTAGTGTGTACGCACCGCGCACAGCTTCAATACATTTTAATGGCGCAAAGAAACCACGAGTCGCTTTTTTCGTTTGTGCAGTTACTGCATCAAATACCGCCTGCGTTTCATCTGACATGGTTAGCGTTATATCACTCGTTCGCTTAACCGCTTTATCTGGCGTTAATGATTGTAAATACGCTTTTGTATCTTCAAGCAAATGTTCAGGCTTATCGGAAATTTTGTCGAACACACCTGGTAATTTAACAACAGAAGTTGGTTTACCCGTGACAATCATTTGCAGTGAGGTTTGCGCGTCTGCTAGGCGTGGGAGTCGCTGGGTGCCGCCGGCGCCAGGGAGAATACCAAGGTTAACTTCCGGCAAACCGACTTTATTGTCGGCAAAAGTAATGCGATGATGACACGCTAGCGCCACTTCCAAACCACCACCGAACGCAGGCCCTGGAAGCACAGCGATTACGGGTTTCGACGCATTCTCTATCTTGTCTAACACTTCAGGCAGCATGGGAGATAGGTCGCCGCCAGAGAATTCACTAATGTCAGCGCCACCCGAAAAAATAGGGAGTGAAGAAGTAATAACAATTGCACTGACACTTTCGTCGTTAAGTGCGCTATCTATACCTTCTATTAGCCCTACTCTAATAGCGCGGGATAGCGCATTCACGGGCGCACTTTGCATTGTCAGTGTGGCAACGCCTTCTTGTACTGCATATTCTACGGCTTTATTTTCCATCTCGGTCATAACCATGTCCTGTTTATCACGTTAACTGGATGTTATTGCAGTGTTGTTAATCATCCAAGTTTATTGGTGTTATAGACATTTATCATAATTTTTAATAATGACCGCTACCCCTTTTATAAGCTCATCTTCCCGTGTAGCCCCTGACATAGCTTGCTTAAGCTTTAATTGACAGTTTCGCTTACCAATGTTTTTGTTAACAGCAATAGTGAGAATATTACATTTGATTTACAAGGGGTGTTTAATTATGCAGGTCCGTAAAACGCCAGAGAGTGCTTTTGACAATATTAATGATTTTCCTTACCCCCCTAAGTTTGCAGAAGTCACTGATACTATCAGTAGTGAGATTGCGATGGCGTACTATCAGTGCGGCCCTCAAGATGGACATACCATTTTGTTAATGCATGGCGAACCCACATGGGCCTACCTTTATCGAAAAATGATGCCGCTGCTAGCTGACGCAGGGTTTAATGTCATAGCACCAGATCTAATTGGATTCGGCCGTTCTGACAAGCCTGTAAGAAAGGAAGACTATACCTACGCGCGTCACGTGATATGGACAAAAGACTGGTTTACGCAGGTCGTTAAAGGCCCTGTGACCTTGTTTTGCCAAGATTGGGGAGGGCTGATAGGTCTGCGACTCGTTGCAGATATGCCCGAACGCTTTTCCGGCGTAATGGTGTCTAATACTGGATTACCGACAGGAGATCACACGCCAAGTGATACTTTTATTAAATGGCGCCGGTTCTCGCAAGACGTACCGGTTTTTCCAACGTCAAGTATTATCCAAAATGCAGCGACAACCGAGTTAAATCAAGCAACACTTGCTGCCTACGATGCCCCCTTCCCTGACGAGAGTTACAAGGCTGGTGCGCGTATGTTCCCCCTACTTGTTCCTACAATCTCAGACAATGCAGAGGCGCAAGCGAACAGAGATGCTTGGGAAAAACTCAAGCACTACAAAAAACCATTTGTAACGGCTTTCGGTGATAGTGACCCCATCACTAAAGGCGGCGATAAGATATTTCAAAAGCTGGTACCGGGCTGCAAAGGTATGCCTCACACCGTAGTGAAAAACGGCGGGCACTTTATTCAGGAAGATAAAGGCGAAGAGCTAGCTAATCTACTCATTCAGTTTATTAAACAAACACAGCGTAAATAGCTTAATAACAAACCATCGATAGTCATAACATTAACAAATATTAAACACTAGGAGTTTACCATGGACGCGCTACTCGACTTTACCGGACAAGTTGTATTGATTACAGGTGCAGGCAGCGGTTTTGGCCGCTTATTGTCGTTAGGCCTCGCTAACAGAGGCGCAAAACTAGTGCTTTCTGATATAAATCAAACCGCCCTTGAAGAAACGCAGAACGAAATAAATGCGGTAACAGATGTGGTGGTGCTAGCAGGCAATATAGCAAGCGAATCACTCAATAAAGCATTAGTTGATAAAGCTATGGAAACCTTCGGTAGACTAGATATAGCCGTAAATAATGCTGGCATTGCCCATAATCCCGCGCCTGTGCATCAGATGACAGAGGAGATTATTGATTCACAGTTTGCGGTAAACGTTAAAGGGGTAATGTTTGGAATGAAATATCAAATTCCGGTAATGCTCGCACAAAAGCAGGGCCACGTACTTAATGTAAGCTCGCTAGCAGGGTTAGGCGGTGCACCTAAAGGCGGAGCCTACGCCGCAGCAAAACACGCAGTGTCGGGCATAACCCGCACTGCAGCTGTAGAATACGGCCGTAAAAATGTTCGCGTTAATGCTATATGCCCCTTTTATTCACCCACTAATATTTTAAACGTGGATGGTTACAACACCCCTGAAGCGCGGGAACAGCTCGGCATGGGCAGCCCAATGAAACGTTTGGGCGAGCCCCAAGAAATCGTAAATACCATGATGCTAATGTTGTCGCCAGGCAATAGCTATATGAATGGGCAAACAATAGCCGTAGACGGCGGTGTAACTGCATGGTGATGCGTAAAAAAGCCAAGTAACACCTTAAACGTAAGTATAAGAAGCTATACCTTTGTATAACACAGTGTCTTTAGGTTTTTCTCTACTTTAGGTGTAATGAACAAGAACAAACAACGTCGATTAAGGAGGCGAGTGCAACCGCCTCCGCGATCTTTTCTTAGTGTGAAAGAGAAAAATGTGATGAAAAACCTGAGTAAAAACATTTTTTCCACTGCGGGGCTTCTCGCCGTAATAGGAACCTCTACTTTCAGCATCGCACAAGAAACGACGCCTTCAATATCAGGCCTTAAGGTAACTACCGCTTCTCAGAGTTTTAAGAAAATCCGTCAAAACAAATCACTAGCGCTAAGCAAGCTGAAACGTGGTGATCTTCTGCCGTCTCAAAGCCCCACTAAAATGAAAGGTCAATATTTAGTCCACGACGCTTTACCTAGCGATAGCTTCACCAGCAAATAATCAGCTTCGATAAATAGCCGTTAACGTCTATTATTTTCAAGCCCTTCATTCCACCTGCGAACGAATTCGTCAGACCATGCATCCCAGCCAATGGTAGTCAGTGTCCAAATTGTGACACCTAAAATAGCAACGTTTAATACTAAACCTATGTAAGCAATAATTTTTCCTTTGGTAAGCGTCGATGAGTTTGTATATTGCTCGTAAGGAAGGAGTAGGCTTTTCTTAGCGTTGCGAGCCATAAACAGTGACAGCAAAGAGAACACAATAGCAAATCCACCAAAGATAAATAAGGTACAGCTCAGTACCGCAGACCAATAAACAGCACTAGCGCCAGGAATGTTATTATCTGTTTGATTTTGCATTGTGCTTCTCTTCCTTGATTGACAGTTACATCTTTAGCCGGTTAAGTGTTTAAAATGCAGGCACCTTACCGTTATTACTAGCGTTTAATAAACTGAAAGCTTAGCGGGTATACCCACAGCTCGCCTTTATTAGCTTTTACCGCGGCCACTATCGCAAAGATAATGTTCATCAAACCAAGTACGATAAACCCTAATGCGCCAATAATGATAAAAGTTAGAATAAAACAAATCACCGAATAAACGAGCAAGCTCAGCAGCCAATTTGCCGTTACTCTACCGTGCTGGTTGATATCTTCATTCTGATCTTTATGCGCTATCCAAAGCACAATAGGCAGAACAATGCCTAAGCCAGGAATAACAAAGCTGGATAATTGAGAAACATGTATAAGTGTGCAATAGCTGCGGGCATTTAAACCCCAGTAGAGCGGTTCTTCCGTTGACATAATTTTCCTTACTGTTTAGTTGGTATTATTTGATAAATATAGGCGCTTTCAATGTAACCGACATATAACTTAACACGGGCAATATCAATTTTATTTTACAAAACCTACGCTGCGTTACACAATGCTACCGCATGTCTATGTGAACGTCGATTCACTTTAAAATCAAAATAATTAAAGGACAAAGTATGCTAAATCATAAACGTACTCTGATAGCGGCATTAGTAAGCGTATCGCTTATGGGGTGTGGTGAGAGCACAGCACAGACAGAACACAAACCTGAACTTACCGCGCAAGACGCAAAACAATTCTTACAGCAAGCGCAAGATGATATCGCGAAAATGCAAGTGCCGGCTGCCCACGCACAGTGGAGCTATGCGACCAATATCAATTTTGATACTGCTGCGGTCAGCGCCTACTTCAGTGAAGTGCTATCAACAAAAGTGGCTAAGTTAGCAAAAGAAGCGGCTAAATTTAATGATGTAGAGGTTGATACAGATACTCGCAGGCAGCTTGATTTGCTCAAAAACAGCTTAACCATGCCTCCTCCGGCAGATGCCCAAAAGGCAGAGCGCTTGGCTAAAATAGGGTCAGAACTTAGCGCCATGTATGGGTCGGGTGAATACTGCAGCGATGAAGGTAACTGTAAAAGCTTAGTTGAAATGAGTGCAGAAATGGCCACACTACGCGACGCCGACAAACTATTAGAATACTGGACAGGCTGGCGCGAAGTCTCTAAACCCATGGCACCACTTTATGCTGAACAAGTTTCCCTTGCCAACGAAGGTGCAGCAGAACTTGGGTTTGAAAACGTAAGTGCGCTATGGCGTGGTAAATATGACATGCCTGCAGACGACTTCCCAAAAGAATTGGATCGTCTGTGGGCGCAGGTTGAGCCTTTCTACGAGTCTCTTCACTGTCATGTTCGAGCTAAACTTGGTGAGCATTATGGTGAAGATATAGTACCGCAAGACAAGCCAATTCCGGCCCATCTATTGGGCAACATGTGGGCACAGTCATGGGGAAACATCTACGACATCGTCAAGCCTCAACAAGAAATGAAGGTTCCTGACGTAACGAGTGCACTTGCCGCACAAGGGTATGACGAAATAGCCATGGTTAAGCAGGCTGAGTCATTTTTCTCATCCCTTGGCTTTGAAGAACTGCCGGAGACTTTTTGGGAACGTTCAATGTTTCAAAAGCCTGAAGGCCGGGACGTGCAGTGTCACGCTTCCGCATGGGATTTGGATGATAAAGACGATCTTCGCATAAAAATGTGCATTCAAAAGACAGGCGAAGAGTTTAACGTCATTCATCATGAATTAGGCCATAACTATTATCAACGCGCCTATAAAGACCAGCCTCTACTTTATCGTGGCTCAGCAAACGATGGCTTCCACGAAGCCATTGGCGACACAATAGCTCTATCAATTACGCCTAAGTACCTTAAGCAAATTGATTTAATAGATGAGATCCCTGACGCATCAAACGATATCGGTATGCTGATGCAAGTAGCGCTTGATAAAATTGCCTTTATACCTTTTGGTTTGATGGTTGATCAATGGCGTTGGAAGGTCATGTCTGGAGAGGTTACGCCTGAACAATATAACCAGCTTTGGTGGGAATTAAGAGAAAAGTATCAGGGCGTAATGGCGCCAGTTGAGCGTAGTGCTGGTGCCTTTGACCCTGGTGCTAAATATCACGTCCCAGCTAACGTACCTTATACGCGCTACTTCCTTGCTCATATTCTTCAGTTCCAGTTCCATAAGGCGCTGTGTGATATCGCAGGTGATGAAGGCCCGTTGAACCGCTGTTCTATTTACGGCAGTGAAGAGGCAGGTAAAGCACTCAACGAAATGTTGGAAATGGGAATGAGTCAGCCTTGGCAAAATGCCCTTAAGACACTAACAGGCTCGCCCCAAATGGATGCCAGCACCATTACTGACTACTTTGCCCCTCTTAAAACTTGGCTGGATGAGCAAAACGCAACGCGCCAGTGCGGTTGGTAATTCGTGTTGTAAGACTAAATCGCAGCATTATTGCTAACATTTCTAAATAATTAAGCCCCGCTAAAACGGGGCTTTTTTGTACGATTTAAACTTTTGTTCTATTGAAAGTCTTCAGCAATAGCGTAAGTTACACCTAAGAATAAACCTTAATGTTGCAACGTTATGCGCCGCCCTTCAGCTTACCTCTTTTTTATCCTTGCTTTATTGGTTAGCTGGAACCTTTGCGCACACGCTCAAATTGGTGCTCCCGCTTTTAATACATTCGATATGGAAAGCGGCATCACCCACGTTACTGTTTCTGACGTCGCAGAAGATAAATACGGCTTTCTATGGTTAGCGTCACAGTCAGGAATTGATAAATTCGATGGTTATACCTTTAGAAATTTTGGAATGTGGGGCAAGGATAAGTCTACAGGCCTTCAAACACTTAGTGTTCTTCAATTGGAAGCAAGCTTAGATGGCCAGTTTATTTGGGTGGGTACGTTTAGTGGTCTGAGTCGTTTAAATGTCGACACTGAAATGTTTATACATTACGCCCTTCCCGTTTCATCGTCATTCGACAAACAGATTATCAATAGGCTGAAAACCACGCATGACGGCATGCTGTGGATAATATCTGAACGAAATTTGTATCGGTACCACGATAAAACGGACAGTATAGAGTTAGTTAGCTATCTTCCTGACACTACGAGCACACTTACCGATGTAGAACTCATTGGCAATACAATTTATGTAACCTCCACTTCAGGTCTTTACAAGCTTGATCCTTTTAAAAGTTCACTAGAGTTGATTGCTTATAAGGGCGTGAACTTCACCCGTCTCGTCGCTGCCGAGCGTTCCAGGTTTTGGTTAGGGACTTCTACTTATGGTATTTGCTTGTTCAACCCCAATTCAGAACCTGAGGACATTACCAAACAGTGTACCAGTGAAGTACAGGGGCTATCGGATAACTCGGTTACGGATATTTTACTTCAGCGCAATGGTAACGTTTGGGTAGCAACCGAAAGAGGTTTAAATCTTTTAACAGCCCATAGCCCGTTCACGGTGTTGCGCTTTCCTATCAGTGACAAAGATTCAGGAGACGAGCGCGTTTCAAGTCTATACCAAACAAAGTCAGGTCTTGTGGTCGTCGGAACCAAAGATGATGGTTTTGCAATAAGCAACCCTGAGCTAAGCAACTTTTATACTACCGAAGTGGGAAATGGCCGTATTGTAGGCTCGATGACCGAATACAAGGGAAATAAAGTATGGCTAACCAACGAAAAAGGGCTATGGATTTACGATGCCGTCAATAAAGCTTACCAAGGGCCATTTACGTCAGATAGCGCTCGAACAACCGACGGTAGTGCAAGCGATAAGCTAACCAGTGTTTATTATGATAAACATAGCGACACGCTCTGGGTTTCGACACGCAGTGGGCTGGCAAAATTAAATAATGAAACAAAACAGCTTGATATTGTCGCATTACAGGGTAAATCTGGCTACAGCGTAAACATGGATGCTCAGGGTGATATCTGGTTCGGTGGCTATAGCGATGGTGTATTCGTTTATCGCCCGTCCGAGGGGCGTGTTATCAAGCAGTGGCCCCTTTCCCTCACTACTCGCATTCTTTTTGAAAATAACGAAAGTGCATGGCTAAGCACGGTAACAGGCTTACACTTTGCTAATAAACTTACTGGTGAGTTAACGAGCATTAGTGACTACACGGACAAAATAACAGACAGTACAGTGGTGACGTGGATTTCGCGCTCAAAACGCGGTGGCTACTGGGTAGGAACTCAAGCAGATGGCTTATTTTTTGTCACCAAAAATAACGATGATCTATCTTCTATCAACGTTACCCAAATAAAGCCAGAGAGTAGACTGAGTAAGATTTCAATTGGTGCCATTGTCGAAGATGATGAATATGGCTTGTGGATTTCAACTATAGTAGGCATTTCTTATTTAGCGCCTGATCTCGATACAATTTATTACTATGGCGCAGAGAATGGTGCCCTTTCTACTGGTTACTACATTGGCTCTGTAGCCACTACGGAAAATAACACTATTCTTTTTGGCGGAGCTGAAGGGCTCACTCAGTTTAATCCCTCTGACGTTACCAACGTAAAATGGTCTCCTGACGTTCACCTCACTAAAGTAGAAACAGTAAATCGAGATCAGAACAATGGCACTAGCGTTCAACAGCGTCTCAACTTAGGTGAAAAGATAGAACTTACCCATAATAATATTGCGCTTTCCATTAAGTTTGCAGCAACTGATTACATGAATGCCAATGAACTGCGCTACGCTTACAAGTTGGTAGATTTCGAAAATAGTTGGCGATTTACCGATTACAAAGCGCGTGTGGCGACCTATACGAATTTAGAGCCCGGACACTACCGTTTTACAGTAAAAGCGATAAACCAAGAAAACGTCTGGAGCAGCGATGAGGCCCAACTCGAAATTATTGTCATACCGCCATGGTGGGATAAGCCAGTTTGGCGTGGTGTACTGTTACTCTCTATTTTATTATTCATTACTTCGGTAGTTTGGCTGAGAATTTCGGCACTAAAAGCGCGTTCAGCAGAGCTCTCACTAAAGGTAGAAGAAAAAACGCGAGACCTTGAAGCCATGGTTGAGAAATTGACGCTTTTATCTTCTCAAGACTCATTAACGGGGCTTAAAAACAGACGTTATTTCACCCAACGTGCCAAAGCACAATGGCACGAATTTAAACGACACAACCGAGCATTTTCTTTACTCATTGTAGATATCGACTTTTTTAAGAAAATTAACGACGAGTATGGCCATCACGTAGGCGATGCCGTTTTGGTTAAAATAGCTAACACCTTGGAAAATAACCTACGGGAAAGTGATGTTATTGCACGCTGGGGTGGAGAGGAATTTTTGATATTGTTGCCTTCACTAAATGTACGAGAGGCGTATTGGGTCGCTGAAAAGTTACGTAAAAGTGTAGCGGAACAAGTTGTTGAGGCACCGCCTCATTTAGTCAACGTAACCATCACGTGTGGCGTCGCAGATATAAAAGACTATGACAGTGTAGATGCCTGTATTCATGCAGTAGATAAAAAGCTCTATGCAGGTAAAGAGTCTGGTCGAAACGCCGTTGTAAAATAACTGTCCCTTTATCTCTTTTCAGCGCTAAACATCTGGCTGGCAACGCTAATCACTTGCCACTTATCGATTTATGCAGTCAATCTCTTGAGCATGGCATTCCATCGCAGTTTGTGATCGCTAATAGCACTAGCTTCCTATGCAACCATGTATCGATAAACGATAGACATTTTTCAATTGCAAGGAGGATAGCATTATGGCTAATGTATTGGTAATTGGCGCTTCAGGACAGATTGGCAAACAAGCTACCGTCAAACTTTTAGATGCGGGACACAAGGTTTTAGCACCAGTGAGAAGTCCTGACAAACTATCTGACATACAAAATGATAATCTTAGTGTTGTTGAGCAAGACCTCGAAAAAGACTTTTCTTCGCATTTTGAAGGAATTGATGTGGCAGTATTCACTGCGGGCTCAGGTGGCAATACAGGCGCTGACAAGACGCTTTTGATTGACCTATGGGCTGCACGCAACGCGGTAAATTACGCCAAAGCGGCAGGTACATCCAAATTCATCATGGTGAGCTCTATTGGTGCAGGCGACCCTGATAGCGTAGATTCAGCAATTAAGCCCTACTTAGTTGCTAAGCACATGGCAGATGAGCACCTAATTAACAGTGGTTTGCATCATATTATTTTACGCCCAGGTACGCTACAAAATGAACCAGGCACCCATTTAGTTCGCACCGATATGCCAAGCAATAAAGATGATACTGTAATTCCTAGGGAAGATGTGGCTACAGCTATTGTTGAGAGTGTTTCAAAAGAGAGTAGTGAAAACACTATTACTTACCTGTTCAAAGGCGACACGCCAATCTCGCAAGTTTTATAGAGCCTAAAGCTCCCTCCCCTGTTTACTAACGCTACTACAGCGGGAGGGATACTATTATGCAAAAGGTATCTTAGGGAATTAGAGATTGACTCACCCAGTTACCGTTAGCGTCTTTTTGATGCCATTCTCGGCTTTGCGGGTTGCCTCTCAAATTTAGGTAATCTACGGTTTCAATAGCCAGTAATATCACACAAAAATGAGGCGGCACTTTATCAAAATCGCCTTCTATCTGTAGCGCCGTGCCGTCATTTCGCGGCGTACCCGGCTCGCCCCATAGAAACTGCTTTTTCCCAGCGTCCGACAATTTATTCCAGTGCTGTTTAACTAAGTTAATATCTTGGTTTGCCGTTATTAGTGTAGCAAGGCAAGAGAAACGGTATTGCTCTCTGCTTTTGGAAAAATACCAACAGACTTGTGCATGTGCGTTTTGCTCAAGTTGACTGAACTTTTCTGTGCGGGTATCAGAGATTACAACTAGCTGATTTTCCTCCGTTAACCCTCTAAATACCACGGTGCGGCAAAACGGTGTGCCGCTGCCATCGACCGTGGCTAACTGAAAGTATCGACTTTCTGGCATACTGCGGGTTTGGTGAAGACTTTTCGTCAGGCCCTGTCGCCATTGGGGCATACCCACCTCCTGATGTAAACCAACTGCTATCTTCGTTACGCTGCTTTTTTCTTATCAGCTAAAGAAAACAATGTATAAAAGTTGCGCGTAGTGATGTCGGCAAGCTCTTTTACCGATACACCTTTAAGCTCTGCAATAAATTCAGCCACTTCCACTACATAACCGGGTTGGTTTTGTTTACCGCGATGAGGCACAGGTGCAAGCCAAGGAGAATCAGTCTCAATTAATAACCGTTCTAAAGGTATAGCTTTCACCACTTCACGTAGTTCATCTGCAGAATTAAAGGTCACAATCCCGGAAATGGAGATGTAAAAGTCCATCTCTATAGCCGCTTGTGCCATCTCTAACGATTCAGTAAAACAATGTAAAACGCCTTTGGTGTGCGCAGCTTTATGTTCACGGAGTAGATTGATAGTGTCTTCTCTAGCGTCTCGCGTGTGAATAATAAGCGGCTTTCTGGTTTCATTAGCGACCTTTATGTGGTCTACAAAAGAAGTAAGCTGAATATCTTTGCTTTCTGGACTGTAAAAATAGTCTAGCCCTGTCTCCCCTATCGCGACAACTTCTTCACGCTGCGCCTTCTCTAGCAGTTCTTCATAACTGCATGCTTCATCTTGATGCAGCGGGTGCACACCACAAGATACTGACACGTCATCAAACTGGCTTACAGCATCTAACATGCTGTCGTAATCGCTAACCGATACGCACACGCAAAGAAAGTGCTCTACACCTCGTGTTCTAGCAAAATTTAACGTTTCAGCCAGCTCTTCTGGCCCTTGCTTCAGTCGGTCTAAGTGACAATGAGAATCTACGAACAAACTACACCTGTATTAATAATATTGCTTTCAAAAAAAGGAATTAAAAACCTATATTTGTCTGCTAACGTTGAAACTGTTTTAACAGCCCAAAAAGTACCATCGATTTATTCACCCCAGCGTGTTCGAGGGTTTTTACTGCCTCTACACACGCTATATAGCGTTCAAAGTCGACGGCCTGTTGACGTTTTATGTATTCGTCATGGGCCATTTGTTGGCACCACAATGCGATTTGTTGCGCATTGCTCTGCCACTTATTTGCAAGTGCTTGCACCTGCGTGTTGGCATCACCTGCTAAAAGCGCCTGCATACCATCGCTAAAATTTCGATAGCTAATATCTTCGTCACCAGAGAGCGCCTCTTCTACACGAAGAGGGGCATAGCCATAGGCAGCTAACAATGCCTCGCTTGCATCTTCTACGCCTTTAGCCTTTAGGTAGTTCAAACCGTCTGATACAGACGGAAGCGCAAGTATCTGCCGTTCACACCGGCTCAGTATAGTTGGCATGATCTTGTTAATACTGTCTGTTATCAGTAGTAGGAAAGTATTATTTGTGGGCTCTTCTAAGGTTTTCAATAGTGCATTAGCCGCCGCTTCTGTCATGGTATCGGCTCGGGGGATCAGCAAGACTTTGTTGCCACCCATTTGCGCAGTACCTGAAAGCTTAGCAATACCTTCGCGAATTTTGTCCACGCCAAGCTGCTTTTCACTTTCTAAAACATGAAAGTCTGGGTGATTCCCCGCTTGCCTCAGGTGGCAACTTTGACACTGCTCGCATGGTCCATCAGTACTAGGTTGCTTACACAATAACGCACTGCTTAATCCTAACGCGAGTTGGTATTTCCCAATACCTTTTGGACCTGTCAGCAGCAAGCCATGGTGCAGTTTCTTTGCTATATATCGCGATAGTAACGTTGAGAACGTTGCAGCAAACCAAGGCATAACTTGCATTAGCCTTTCCCCTGCTGGCTTTCATTTCTCGCTATGTTAGCGCTTTCGCTGCTTGAGGTCGTAACATAGTCATTGATGATAGCAATCACGTCTTGATGAACCTTGTCCATAGGCTGCATGGCGCTAATTACTACAATAGATTCATCTTGTTCAGCTAACGACAAGTATTTAGCGCGGGTACGCTCGAAAAAGGCGAGCCCAGCTTGCTCAATGCGATCAAGCTCGCCGCGGCCTCGAGCGCGCTCTAGCCCAATCGCAGGCTCAACATCCAAATATAGGGTTAAATCTGGCTTAAACCCTTTAAGGGCGATATCGCTGATGGCAGACATGGTTTTTTCACTGACGCCCCGACCGCCCCCTTGATAGGCTTGTGAGGATAAATCGTGTCTATCTCCTACTACCCACACACCTGCGTCGAGTGAAGGAAATATTTTATTAGTAAGCAGTTGAACGCGAGCGGCGTACATAAGAAGCAGCTCAGTTTCTTCACTAACGGCTTCATCCCAGTCGTGCTTTACACATTCTCGTATGGCTTCCGCCATAGGTGTACCACCTGGTTCACGAGTCTGCTCAACGCGCTTTCCAGCATCTTTTAATGCTTGAACAATTAGCCCTATTACAGAGCTTTTTCCTGCCCCTTCAAGGCCCTCAACTACAATAAACTTTCCGCGCATTACTTTTTAAACTCTGTTTTTATTTAGCTATAACGTACTGGCCCGATAACTGCTGTTTTCAATGTAGCTGCATCAGTACGATTATCGTTTTAACTGGTATTTTCGCACAGCTGCATTGTGTTCAGCTAGCGTGGTAGAGAATTGATGGCTTCCGTCACCTTTCGCTACAAAATATAAAGCATCAGTGGATAGCGGGTGCAGTGCTGCATGAATTGCCGCCTTGCCAGCCATGGCTATTGGCGTTGGCGGTAAACCCTTAATAACATACGTATTGTAAGGCGTTGCTGTGCGAAGGTGTTTACGCGTAATATTTCCATCGAATGTTGGCCCAATACCGTAAATCACCGTCGGGTCGGTTTGAAGACGCATGTTTTTGTTGAGTCTATTAACAAATACCCCGGATATCATGTCACGCTCTTCAGGTACTGCCGTTTCTTTTTCGATAATACTCGCCAAGATAAGTGCTTCATAGGGTGTCGCTAACGGAAGGTCCATGTCCCGTTGTTCCCACTCATGAGAAACAAACGCGATGAGCGCACGGTGTGCCCTTTTCAAAACTTCACTGGCTGTAGTACCTTTAGTAAAAAAGTAAGTGTCCGCCAAATACACCCCTTCAGTCTGAGACACGTCTTCGCAGCACCAGTCAACACCGTTACCTTGCGTTAGCTCACCTAATTTATCGTCGTTTAAATCGAAAACAAGATGGGTATTTTGCTTAAGCGTTTCAATCCATTGAGAGAGGGTTAGCCCTTCGACCAAGCTTACCGTAAAGAAATGCTCGTCACCTTGAGTAAATAGCGTGAATACATCCACTAACGATTGGTCAGGGCGTAACATGTATGTTCCTGATTTAACCGATGTGCTGCCTGCAAAAAATTTGAGCCACACTTTGGCCACAAACGGCGGCACATCAGTTATTTCTGCTTCTCGCAAATGCTTTACCGTGCGATAAGCATTACTTCCGCTTTCTATCGTAAATAAGGTTTCACTTTCCAGTGTTAAGTCTGCAGTGACTTTTCCAGACACGTACATTATGCCAGATGCAACACCAATTACTGCAACCATAACAAGGGACAGCAAAATAATAACAGCCCGCTTCATACTTGGGCTTCCCTTTTGTATATTGTTTTATATTCCATTCTGCTTCGTTCTACGCCTAATTCTTCAATTCATACAAGAGTGCATGGGCTTTTTTGTTTGCGTTTATGATATCAATTTTTGTACTAGCTTTTTTGTAAGCTGCCTTCACTCTCTTTTTACTGTTCGCTTTTCACTGCCTACTTTTTACTGCCCACTTCCCACTGCAATATTAAAACGTGCCTTCAGGGCAGCAACTGCATCGCTTTTAACATCAAAATCAACCACAGAAAAATCAGTCAATCGTACCTGTTTCACCGGCATAACACCCATCAACGCGTTAGTAATTACCACCGCGCTGGCTTTTCGTAAAAAAGAAAGATCGTAACTCCCAACGTGGAGTGCACAGTTATCGTTTAACAGCGAATCAACGAGACACTGCCTTACAACACCATTTACCCCGCTTCCCTTTAACGAGGGGGTATACCATTCGTCATTAAGATAAAAGAAAAGATTACCCGCACTAGCTTCAATAATACTATCTTGGGTATCGCAAACGATAGCGTCATGGGCTCCAGCTTCTTCTACTTCATGTTTTACAAGTACTTGCTCTAGCCTATTCATATGCTTCACGCCAGCAAGCAGTGGCTGAATGGCTAGCCTGGTTTGCGCACAAATAACCGTCACCCCCTCATCAGCAAGACTATCGTAATGACTTGGGTGTGGGTGCTGACTAAATCTTACTCGTGTTTCGCTGTCTTTACTTCGCGCGTAACCTCTACCCGCCTGACCACCAGAAATGTGGACTTTTAGCACATACTTAGACGCGTTCTCATCTGAGGCATTTTTTATCGCACTAACTTGTTCAGCGATAGCTGTTTCTAGGGTATGGATATCGATATCGAGTTTGATGGCAGCAGTATCGTGCTCTAAACGGGAAAGATGATAAGGTAATAATTCTACTTTGTGTTCGTTCACCATCAATGTGGTAAACACACCGTCTCCGTAATTAAACGCCCTATCACTTGGTGAAATAGGCGTAGCGCTGGGAATAATTATCACTGCCTACTCTTGTTCGCCGTTATTATCTTTGAGGGAAGTATACCAACTTGCATTGGTCAAACAACTTATAGCTGTGACCAATTGTTTGACTCGCCAATAAAGAAAGCCTGAAACGTACAATTTTCGACGTTATATTTCTTTATAAAAACAACAAAAGGCAGCCGAAGCTGCCTTTTACATATAAGTGAAAAACACTCATATTGTATTAGATACGGTGCGTTAGATACGCTTGAAAATCAATGAACCGTTTGTACCACCAAATCCGAATGAATTACATAGTGCATAGTCTTCATTGAATGCTTTCGCTTTGTGTGCAACAAAATCTAAGTCGCAACCTTCACCTGGCTCATCTAAGTTAATGGTTGGCGGCGCCATTTTGTCACGCAGTGCCAAAATAGTGAAAATTGCCTCAACCGAACCCGCGGCACCTAGTAAATGACCTGTCATTGATTTAGTAGAGCTAACAAGTAGCTTATAAGCATGATCATTGAACACGCGTTTTACCGCAGCCACCTCAGCAATGTCGCCAGCAGGCGTAGACGTACCATGTGCATTAACGTAGCCAATATCGCTTGCGTCCATCTTTGCATCATTTATTGCATTTTGCATAGACGCAGCCGCACCTTCACCATCTTCAGGTGGAGAGGTCATGTGGTATGCGTCACCGCTCATGCCGAATCCAACCAGCTCAGCATAGATGGTAGCACCACGTGCCTTAGCTGCTTCGTATTCTTCTAGCATTACCACGCCAGCGCCCTCACCCATGACAAAACCATCGCGGTCTTTATCCCATGGGCGGCTTGCTGCCTGTGGATCGTCATTACGAGATGACAACGCACGTGCTGCGGCAAAGCCCGCCATACCTAACGGCGTAATCGACGCTTCTGCGCCACCGGCCAGCATGGCGTCAGCATCGCCATAAGCAATCGTTCTTGCGGCAATACCTATGTTATGAACGCCTGTTGTACACGCAGTCACAACGTTTAAATTCGGTCCTTTCAACCCTTCCATGATAGACAAAAAGCCAGAGATCATGTTGGTAATGGTTGAAGGTACAAAAAATGGCGATACGCGTTTAGGGCCACTATTCGTCAGTTTCAAATGGTTTTGTTCGATTTGCTCTAAACCACCGATACCTGAACCAATAGCTACACCTATGCGATGCGCATTATCCTGTGAAACAGTTAAACCAGAATCGACCAAGGCTTGCTTGCCTGCTGCTATACCCAGCTGGATAAAGCGGTCCATCTTCTTGGTTTCTTTCTTTTCAATGTATTCCTGCGGATCAAAATCGTTAATTTGACCTGCGAAACGGGTTGAATAGTTACTACAATCGAAATGGGTGATTTCACCAATGCCGCTCTCGCCTGCGAGCAGTTTGCGCCATGTGTCTTCGCTATTAAGACCTAATGGTGAAAGCATTCCAAGACCAGTAACCACTACGCGACGTTTTGTCACAAAAAGCCCTCGCTTTGGAACTAAGGTAGGAGATACAAAAACGGCTCTGTAAGAAGAGCCGCTTTGTCGCTACTTAAGACTTAAGCGTCTTTATTAGCGTTGATGTAGTCAATTGCAGACTGAACAGTAGTAATTTTTTCTGCTTCTTCGTCAGGAATTTCAGTGTCGAATTCTTCTTCCAAAGCCATCACTAGCTCAACAGTGTCAAGTGAATCAGCGCCTAAATCGTCAACGAATGAAGCTTCTGCTTTTACTTCTTCTTCTTTCACGCCAAGTTGTTCAACAATGATTTTCTTAACGCGTTCTTCAATGTTACTCATAATTCTAGGTTTCCCTTAAACGTCACTAGATAATAAAAGTGCCGCTAGTTTATTTTGCAAGGTACATCCTTGCAAGCACCAGTTTAAACAAATTTTCTGGTCAAACCAGCGACATTCGAAATTCGTAAAATACTATTTTTACATCCAAGTTCGGGTAAATACCACCCCAAACTAAGGAAAATTCGCAATTTTTGCGAATTTACCCCATATACATACCACCATTTACATGGATGGTTTCGCCTGTAATATAGGCTGCACCATCGCTCACTAAAAAGGCAACAGTGGCTGCAATTTCATCAGGCGCACCTAAGCGGTTCGCCGGAATATCTTTGAAAATGGCTTCTTTTTGGTCATCGGTCAGCGCTTTTGTCATATCGGTATCGATAAAACCAGGCGCCACAACGTTGATGGTAATTCCACGAGAAGCTACTTCACGAGCCATCGATTTGGAGAAACCAATAACCCCTGCTTTGGCCGCGGCATAGTTTGCCTGACCAGCGTTCCCCGCACTGCCCACCACTGAACCGATATTTACAATGCGACCACAGCGCTTCTTCATCATACCGCGAAGTACCGCTTTTGACATTGTAAAAATAGAGGTTAAGTTAGTGTCAATAATATCTTGCCACTCGTCATCTTTCATGCGCATTAGCAGATTATCACGGGTGATACCTGCATTATTGACCAAAATATCGATGCTACCAAACGCTTCGTTAATTGCTTTTAATGTTGCATCAACGCTTTCTTTGTTGGTGACATTTAGCGCAAAGCCTTTGCCGCCAAACTCAGAAAGATAGTCGCTGATTGTTTGTGCACCGTTTTCACTGGTTGCAGTTCCAATAACCGTAGCACCTTGCTGGGCAAGCTGCGTGGCAATCGCTTTGCCTATACCTCGGCTTGCGCCGGTAACAAGCGCAATTTTACCGTCTAATTGACTCATTGCGTTTCCTTATAGTTTTAATGCTTCAACACCGTCAGGTGTATTAACTGCTAGAGACGTGAGGCTCTTATCGATACGTTTGTTCAATCCGGTAAGTACTTTACCAGGACCTACTTCAATAACGCGCTCAACGCCCGCTGCCGCTAAATATTCAACAGTACGAGTCCACTGAACAGGGCAATAAAGTTGTCTCACTAATGCGTTTTTGATTGCATCGCCTTGAGTTTCAATAGTCACATCTACATTGTTGACAATATTGATTGCAGGCTCATTAACGTTCAATGACGATAACGCGTCTTCTAACTTGTCTGCCGCTGGGCGCATTAGCTCACAGTGTGAAGGCACACTTACCGCAAGAGGAAGTGCGCGCTTAGCACCCGCCTCTTTACACGCATTCGCGGCCTGCTCGGCGGCGTTCTTTTCGCCAGCAATAACTACTTGGCCCGGAGAGTTAAAGTTAACTGGCGCAACCACATCACCTGTAGCAATGGCGGTTTGCTGGCAAATATCAGCAATGGCAGCATCATCTAATCCGATAATGGCGTACATGGCACCCGCACCGGCCGGTACAGCTTCTTGCATATATTTACCGCGGGCTTCTACAAGCTTTATAGCATCAGCAAAATCCATGGCGCCGCCGCACACTAGCGCTGAATACTCACCAAGGCTGTGACCCGCTAAGTAATCTACGTCTATACCCTGCTCGCGTATAACACGCCATATTGCAACACTCGCGGCAAGTAACGCTGGCTGCGTGATATGCGTTTCATTGAGTTTACCGTCTGCATCGTTTTGCACTAAATCCCACAGATCATACCCAAGTGCGTCAGACGCTTCTTTAAACGTCGCTTCGATAATAGGAGAGGTCTCGGCGAGCTCCTTAAGCATACCTACGCTTTGCGAACCTTGTCCTGGAAATACACAGGCTGTCTTTGTCATGTCGATTCCTTATTATTTTTAATTTACTAGAAACGAGAAAACGTCGAAGTTGGAATGCCCTTTAACAAGGCAAACAGCAGCAAGGCTAATAGCGAACAAGCGCTGATGCCCAAGCAAATCCGCCTCCGAATGCTTCTAGTAATAAATGCTGTCCGCGTTGAATGCGGCCGTCTCTGATAGCTGTATCAAGTGCTGTAGGTACGGTAGCAGCAGAGGTATTACCATACTGCTCTAACGTAAGCACTACTTGATCAAGAGACATATTCAGCTTTTTAGCTGTTGCTTTAATAATTCTAAAGTTTGCTTGGTGAGGTACTAACCAGTCAAGATCTGATTTTTGCATACCATTAGCGGCAAGGGTTTGTTCAACCACTTCTGAAAGCTTTGTTACCGCAACTTTAAAAACTTCATTGCCGCGCATCACACCCCAGTTCTCATGAACGGATTGTTCATCACCTCGTGTTGGATTGCCCACGTACAATAGGTCTCCATATGAACCGGCGGCATGAATATGTGTAGACAAGATGCCTGGCTCATCACTGGCTTCTATAATGGTCGCGCCTGCTGCGTCACCAAACAGAATTACCATAGTTCTGTCTTCTGGGTCTATTAGACGGCTTAAGCAGTCGGTTCCGATTACAAGAATGCGTTTAGCCATTCCTGATTTAATGTATTGGTCAGCAACACTCAACGCGTAGCAATAACCTGCACACGCAGCTGCTACATCAAATGCAGGGATGCCGTCTAAATCAAGGATGCGCTGAATTTCACATGCTGTGCTTGGAAGCGCATAGCGACCACTTGTGGTAGCGCACACAATCATGTCAATAGATTTTGGGTCGATGCCCGCCATTTCGATGGCTTTTTTACTGGCTTCTGCCCCCATGGTAGCAGCGGTTTCATCTGCTCCAATAATACGTCGCTCTTTTATCCCGGTACGGTCAGTGATCCATTCGTCACTGGTGTCCACCATTTGCTCTAAATCTGCGTTTGTACGCACGTCGCTGGGATAATAGCTACCTGTTCCTATAAAGCGTGAATATTTGCTCAAAGCTGCTCCAACAATACCGTTTCTATCTTAGTCTTTATCTTTTCAGGTAAATGCATTTTTGCTTCTTTCATTGCTTGCACGATGGCGTAATAAAAGGCGTCTTTTTGTGCATTTCCGTGACTCTTGATAACAATGCCGCGCAATCCTATCAGACTCGCACCGTTATACTGGTCGGGGTTCACGCTGTTATAGATAGATTTCAGTAATGGGAAGGCAATTTTTGCCAATAAACGGGTATAAAAGTTCTTCTGTGACTGGCGTTTTACTTCATTTATTACCAGCTTAGCCAGTCCTTCGCTCGATTTAAGTGCTACATTTCCGGTAAAGCCGTCTGTAACCACTACATCAGCATGATCGGTGAAAATGTCGTCGCCTTCTACATAACCAATGTAATTAATACCTGGTGCATCTTTAAAAAGCTGGTCGGCAGATTTTACCTGCGCGTTACCTTTTATGTCTTCTTCACCTACGTTCAATAGGGCAACCCGTGGCGATGCTATGCCGGCCACCTCTTGGGCAAGCACTGAACCCATCACACCATATTGGAAAAGTATTTCAGGCGTACAGTTTACGTTAGCGCCTAAATCTAGAAGAAAAACGTTATGGTTCCCTGTTGTGGGCATCATGTTAATAAGCGCGGGCCTATCAATGCCTGATAAGGTTTTGAGTAGGTAGAAGGACAAGGTGAGTAATGCACCAGTATTACCTGCGCTTACGCACGCATCAGCTTCGCCGTTTTCGACAAGTTCGATAACACGACGCATAGAAGAATCTTTCTTGTAACGTAATGCTGATGTAGGTGCTTCGCCCATTTCAACCACTTGCGAGCAATGCTTTATCGTAACGCGGTTGCGTTCAGCATCGGTAAGCGACTGTAGGCTAGAATTGATAATTTCTTCGTCACCGCACAATGTGAAATGCACATCGGGATGGAGTTGGATAGCCTTTACGGCCGCAGAAAGGATAACAGGGGGACCATGATCGCCCCCCATGATATCTAACGCTATGGTTAGTGTAGACAAAATGTAGTCGCCGTATTACGCGCCGATTACTTTCTTGCCTTTATAATAACCGTCAGCAGTCACGTGGTGACGACGGTGAGTTTCGCCTGACGTTGAATCGACAGACAAAGTCGCGCCTGTCAATGCATCGTGTGAGCGACGCATACCGCGCTTAGAACGCGTTTTACGATTTTGTTGTACTGCCATAACTTACTCCTGGTCTCGCTTAAGTTCTTTCAAAACCGCGAAAGGGTTTTGTCGCTCTTGTTCCGGTTCAATCTTTCCAAACGACATATCGTCTTGCTTCACCGTACACTCCGACTCTGCATGAAGGGGTACAATTGGCAAAGATAACAGTAGCTCGTCTTCAAAAATTCGAAGCAGATTAACTTCTCCGTGGTCGTTGACCTCTACCGGTTCGTAAGCCTCGGGAATGATGTCGTCGCTTTCTTGTTCTTCTCCCTGCACTGGAGTAAAACAGAATTCCGCTTCCACGGGATAATCGAGTTCACCATTACACCTTTGACAGATAAGTGTTACCTGCGTGGCTAAATGACCGTGAAAGACAGTAAGACCCTGCGCGTCTTTTTCGAACTGTACTTCTGCGTCCACATAGTCACTGCATCGGACAACTGCTTCACTCAATCGTTCCATATCTTTAGACGCAATCACGCCCCGATAATCGGAACGTTTCATGGCACTTTTAGTCGGTTCAACCGAATGAGGGAGTTTCACTTTCTGCATAGGGCGCGCATGATATAGGGTCAACCCCTTCCTGTCAAAGCAAAATTGCGTTTTAACCTACAATAAAAGGCTGTATGTCGTCCGCAGTGATAATGTAACATTGTGCATGAGGGTCGGTTAACCTTTGAAATACGTATTTGGGTCTAAATGGCACACGGACCGCTGCAAAAAATGTACATCAAAGTTTAATAAGCCTTAATGTTATGCAACATAATGATTTTATAAAAGGAGTATTTGTGGCCTCTCTTATCCTCGCTTCGTCATCGCAATACCGCAAAATGCTGCTTGCCAACATTGGTATTTATGTAGACACCCACACACCTGATATAGACGAAACTCCCTTCGCTAATGAGAGTCCTACTGCGTTAAGCTTTCGTCTTGCGCAGCAGAAAGCGCATAAAGTAGCCGCAGATATAGGTAGACTAGATAATGTAGAAAGCGACACCATTATTATTGGTAGCGACCAAGTGGCTTTGGTACAAACCGACACAGGGCCTCAGTTACTCGGCAAACCAGGGACATCTAAAAATGCAGTTAATCAACTTATGGCGTGCCAAGGTAAGCAAGTGTCATTTTATACTGCACTTAGTCTTTATCAGCCTAGTACCAATAAGACAATAACGCAGGTAGATGAAACCCGAGTTCTCTTTCGTCATAACAGCGAAGCTGTCATTCGCGCCTATGTAGAAAAAGAGCAGCCGCTAGATTGCGCCGGTAGTTTTAAAAGCGAAGGATTAGGTGTATTACTGTTTGATAAAATAGAAAGCCGAGACCCGAATAGCTTAATCGGCCTTCCTATTATGCTATTAAACGAGCTATTGGACGCGCACTTCAATATCAATTTATTAGCTATGGCAACTCAGTAGTAGTTAATACAAATGAAGGAATACGCCGACAAGAAGCAGGGCTATTAAAATAGCGCTGCTTCTAGCTCCTTAATGGAATGAACAAGCGCCACTGGTGACAGTGCTTCTAAATATACCTGCGCATGTACGCCGTATGACACCCCTATTCTGTCCATTCCAATGGTTTTGGCCATCTGCATGTCATAGGTTGTATCACCTATCATCACAGCATCTTCTACTTCAAACCCAAGCTCATCAAGAAGCTGCAACAACATATCTGGCGAGGGTTTTGATTCTGCGTCGTCAGCTGTGCGCGACGCACTGAAAAAAAGACCGGTTCCTGTTTGTGCCCATGCTCTATCAAGGCCACGGCGCGCTTTCCCCGTAGCAACGGCTAACGTGCACCCCGCTTCTTTTAAATTACCGAGAAGCTGCTCAACGTCATTAAACAGTGGGCACGGTGTAGTATCACGGGTAACAAACGCTTCTTTATAAGCTGCAACTAAACGCTCAGCTAATTCATCATCTTCAATTTTAAAAAGCTGCTTTATGGCCGGCCTTAAACTTATGCCGATAATATGCCCTACCTCATCATAGGTAGGAATTGGCATACCACACTGCTCTGCTGCTAGCTGCATGCAGCTGACGATTTTCGCCGCCGAGTCCATTAAGGTGCCATCCCAATCAAAGATGACTAATTTATATTTGGGGTTATTTTCGTTTAACGAGTCAATAGACTGTGCTGCCACAGCCTGATTCTTTGAATACATAAATTACAGCGCTTTGAGTGTATTTGAGAGTGTGTTGTCTAGTGGTGCCGTGAACGTAACCCGCTCTTCAGTTGCTGGATGTACCAGCGAAATACTGCGAGCGTGAAGGAACAGTCTGTTTAGCCCTCTTTGGCGCATTGACGCATCGAAATTCGCATCTCCATATTTTGAGTCGCAAGCAATAGGATGACCTGCGTGTAGGCAATGAACGCGAATTTGGTGCGTTCTACCCGTAATCGGCGACGCCTCAACTAAGGTAGCCCCTGCGTATTCTTCTAATATGCGGTAGCGCGTTTCAGACGGTTTACCATCGTCACTTACACTTACCATGCGCTCGCCCGATTGAAGTACGTTCTTGCGAAGCGGCGCCTTAACTTTAAATCGAGTTTTAGGCCATTCACCTGCAACCAGTGCATTATAGCGCTTGTCCATTTTGCCCGTGCGAAGTTGCTCGTGCATATGACGAAGGGCAGAACGCTTCTTAGCAATTAAAATACAGCCAGAGGTATCGCGGTCAAGTCTATGTACCAATTCCATAAACTTAGCTTCGGGGCGCAAGGCTCTTAAGCCCTCAATTAAACCAAAGCTTAAACCACTGCCGCCGTGCACCGCCATTCCAGACGGCTTGTTTATAACAAGTATTCGGTCGTCTTCAAAAAGAATATGAGACTCAAGCGCTGCAATTTTATCTAGTTTAGGCGAAGGCGCAGGTGCGCCTTCCGACACACGAACAGGTGGAATTCTGACTAAATCGTCGGCTTGTAGCTTGTATTCAGGCTTTACACGACCTTTGTTCACTCGCACTTCACCTTTGCGTAAAATGCGATAGATCATACTTTTAGGCACGCCTTTTAACTGCGTACGCAAAAAGTTATCGATACGTTGACCAGCCAAGTCGGCTTCAACCGTTACAAAACGTACTTTTTTGGGAGCTTCTTCTTTCATGCCCAGAGTATACCTCATTGCTATTTCTCTGGGCTAATTGAAAGTGAGAAATAATTTAAAAAAGCATTTATCGCCGCAATTTTAACCAAAGGCGGTTTTTCGCCATTCATCTGCGCTCAGTGAACAGCCTACTTATTGAGATATACACAATTTATTCACTTGCTTTCCTTGCTAAATTTGCAGTTTTGGTGCGATAATTAACGTCGTTTTTTGAACGGTAATATTCACATTTTAGTTTTTGATAGTAAGTGGTAAACAAACGCCCTTCCAGAAACGTGAAACTCAGCGTTATAAAAACAACAATCGAGAACGAGATAGCAATCTATAAAGAACGACGATGCTACTCACACTTGTAAAACGAAAAAGTATGGCGTTCGCGTTGGTAGCATCCGCAATGAAAAAATATTTTTCAGACCAACCAAGCTAGAGAGGCAACGACTACACTGCCGTAATAAAGCAACCGCCATTGCTTGCGAACATAAAATAAGTTTGCCGTTAACTAACAGAATTAAATGACTAGCGAGCATATAAAATTGCTCGTAAAAAAGAATACAGTAATAAGGGCTAGTCGCTCCCGACATCCTTAAAGCAGTGTGGCCATTACCATTCGCTTGCGAATTTGTCTGAAAATAAGACACAAGCGGAAACAGTTGAAATTGAGCACTAAAAACGGTGCTGACATGGCCAACCACCAAGGATAATGCGACGAAACAACAAAGTCCCCGTCCAGCCGTGAGGTTGCGCGGTGAGGGTTTGCACATGTCACTTTAATTTTGTGTCTTAACGGCTGTACTAAAACAGAGTTAGATACAATGAAAAGAATGTTAATTAATGCAACTCAGCAAGAAGAGTTGCGCGTTGCCCTTGTTGATGGGCAACGGTTGTACGATTTAGATATTGAAAGCCCAGGGCACGAGCAGAAAAAAGCGAACATCTACAAGGGTAAAATTACTCGCGTTGAACCAAGCTTAGAAGCTGCTTTTGTCGACTACGGCGCAGAGCGCCACGGTTTCCTTCCACTCAAAGAAATTGCCCGCACTTACTTTCCTAAAGGTTACAAATTCGAAGGCCGCCCTAACATCAAAGATGTGATCAAAGAAGGCCAAGAAGTTATTGTTCAAATTGATAAAGAAGAACGCGGTCAGAAAGGCGCAGCCTTAACTACATTCCTATCGCTTGCGGGTAGCTATTTGGTGCTTATGCCAAACAACCCACGCGCTGGCGGTATTTCACGCCGCATTGAAGGCGACGAGCGTACTGAGCTTAAGGAATCACTAAGCAAGTTAGACCTTCCTGAAGGTATGGGCCTAATTGTTCGTACTGCCGGCGTAGGCAAGTCGTACGAAGAGTTAGAGTGGGATTTAAAAGTCTTACTTAAGCATTGGGAAGCTATTTCAGAGGTAGCTGAAGAGCGCGAAGCGCCTTTCCTAATTCACCAGGAAAGTAACGTTATTGTACGCGCTATTCGTGACTACCTGCGTCGCGATATCGGCGAGATCCTTATCGATAAAACCAGCATTTACGAGCAAGCCTTACAGCACATTCAGTTGGTTCGCCCTGACTTTGCAAACCGCGTAAAGCTTTATCGCGGTGAAGTTCCGTTATTTAGCCACTATCAAATAGAAAGCCAAATTGAGTCTGCGTTCCAGCGTGAAGTACGCTTACCGTCCGGCGGCTCAATTGTTATCGACCCAACCGAAGCACTAACATCAATTGATATCAACTCTGCCCGCGCAACTAAGGGTGGTGATATTGAAGAGACTGCTCTTAATACTAACTTAGAAGCGGCAGACGAGATTGCTCGCCAATTGCGTCTTCGCGACTTGGGCGGCTTGGTTGTTATTGACTTCATCGACATGACGCCAGTACGTCACCAACGTGAAGTCGAAAACCGCATGAAAGACGCGGTAAGAAGTGACAGAGCCCGTGTACAGCTTGGTCGTATTTCTCGCTTTGGTCTATTGGAGATGTCTCGCCAGCGTTTGCGCCCTTCTCTAGGTGAATCAGCGCACCACGTGTGCCCGCGATGCTCTGGTCACGGCACCATTCGCGGTACTGAATCTTTAGCACTGTCTATTCTTCGTATTTTGGAAGAAGAAAGCATAAAAGAAAATACAGGGCAGATTGAAGCACAGCTACCTGTTCCAGTTGCAACTTATTTACTTAACGAAAAACGTAAATCAATTCAGCTTCTTGAAAAGCGTCATGGCGTAGATTTACTGCTTATTCCTAATGCAAACTTAGATACACCTCATTACCAGGTGTTGCGCCGACGTCCGGACGACGTTGTGTCTGAATCAAGCTACGACGTAGAGCTAATGCCTGCGGTAGAAGCTGAAACAGAAACGACAACCACGGCGCCAGTTAAGCGCGAAGAGCCTGCGCTTAAAGGGCTAGTTGCGCCAACGGCTGCACCTGTTGTACCGCCTAAAGAAGAGCCAGCAAAGCAAGCTGACGACGTGCCTTCGCTATTTGCTCGCTTTGGCAAATGGATCAGTGATTTGTTTGGTAGCGAAAGCGAAGAAGAAACCAATAAAGACAAGAAAGCACAGTCTGGTAACCAAAATAGAAATAACCGCAGTCGCAATAACGACGACCGTCGTCGTAAGCCGCGCAATAAAAACAATCGCCGTGGCAGCCAGTCTAAAGGCCGAGACCAAGATAAAGATCAAAATCGTGATGGCGAACAGAAAGACAATCGCAAAGCTCGCGGCGATCAACGAAGAGATCAGAATCAAGAACAGCGAAGAGACCAGCGCCAGGACCAAGACGACAAGCGCAATAGCAAAGGCCGTAAGCCGCGTAAAGCCCAACAACCTCGCGATGAGCAACAAAAGCCTAAGCAAGATCAACACGAAGGCGAGCAGCAAGAAAACCAAGCGCAGAAGAAGCGTGAAGTGGCTGAACGCAGAAAACGCCGTGACAAGCGCCGTAGCGTTCGTGTGAAGAAAGACGACACTGTCGTAAATACTGCAGAACAAAACGAAACCCAGTCGGCCCCTGCACCAAAAGAGACACCGGTGCAGCAAAAGCCTAAAGCACCGAAAGTAGAGAAAACAAAAGCGCCAGCTGAAAATAAAAGCGAGTCTAAGCAAGACGCTAAGAAGCCAGTGCCGCAAGCGGAACAACAAGTAGCTGACAAACCTGTTGACGCTAAGCCAGTTAGTGCTGAATCGGATGTGACTAAGGGTGATAGTCAAGCTCCAGTAGCTAACGAATCGGTTGAAGGCGTTGAAGCGACTGCTGATAACAACACTGAAGCTCACAACGAAGAACAAGGTCAAAAACGTGAAGGTCGTGGCCGTTCGCGCCGTTCACCTCGCCATGTTCGTGCAGCTGGTCAACGTCGCAAGAAAGAAGCGCAGCAAGTTGACGATGCAGATACTCAAGCTAAGCAACCTGGCGAGCTTTCACCGCAAGCACCTGAGGTTGAAGTTGCTGCGACAGCTAAAGCTGAAGCGCCTGTTGTTGAAGAAACGCAAGCACAGGAGCCTGGTCAACTAGCGCCAGCCGACGAGCAGCCAGCATCTAACCAAGGCAAGCAAGAAAAAGCCAAGCTTGATGTTGAAGCCGTTCAGGACGAACTTCAGTTTGATGCAGAGCCTTCAGCGGAAGATAAGCCTTCAGCGGAAGATAAGCCTTCAGCGGAAGATAATTCTTCTACGACTGAAGCAACTTCAGCAGAAGATAACGCTACCGCTAAAACCGAACAGGCTAAAGAAGCACAAAGTGCTGAGCGAGCAAGTGCACCTGAAGAAACCTCGTCTGCAGTAGACACTGAATCGACAGGTGAAGCTATCGATACCGAGAGTGCAAGCCCAGCGTCAGAAGCAAAAGATGAAACAACATCGCCAGAACAAGTTGAAATTAACTTGGCAGATGCACCTGCAAAAGCAGGATCTGAAGCTCCAGCGCAAGATGTAAAAGCCGCTAAGCCTGCTGCTAAAGAAAAGCGCACTGTGAAGGCAGCACCTGTTTCGACTAGCCTGGCCGCTAGCGGAAAAGGCAAGCGTGGTGCATCTCACCCTATGGCATTGCCTGCGGTAGTAGACGACACATTTGTTGATGTTGCACTTACAGCAAAGGCTGACGACACACGACCTGCACTGGCAGTATCGGGTAAGACTGCGGCCATGTCGCACGTAAACTCGCACGCATCAGCGACTACAACACTTCCTCAATCAGTAAGTGACGTTGTTAAAGACGCAACAGTGGTTGAATAAATCTCAGCCGCTAGTGTTTTACTAGCTAATGCATGTAAAAGCCGCTTTCGAGCGGCTTTTTTGTTTGTTAGTGTACTTTTAAAATAGAGTCGGAATTGAGAATAAAATGTCAGGCACGGTAAACCAGCAATATATCGATTGGTTAAGCCAAGTGTGTAACGCACGAATATTAAACACACAACTAATTCAGCCCCTTTGGAGTGGTTACGGTGCGTGCTTTCGTGCCACGCTAGACTATTCCAGTGACGGCACCGTAAATGACAGTAAAAATAATGGCTCTGTTCGTGCAGAACCAAGTCAGCAATCGCAAGAAAGCTCAAGAGCCTTACACAAAGTCAACCACCACAAACGGGTTACCCAGGTTGTGGTAAAATGCGCCACACCGCCAAACACGCTATCACACCCCAAAGGCTGGAACGGCGACGCGAGCCACGACCGCAAGTGCCAATCTTTTAAGGTAGAAAACTGTTTTTATAGCCAAGTACAAACGCAAATTATTAGTGGCTGCCCCACTGCCAAATATATAAGACACGACCTACACGGCGAATCCTCCCTTCTTGTTATGGAGGACTTAGCAAGCATTGGTTATTCTCGCACCGCGACTTCACTTACCGCAGCGCAATGCAAAACCGTTTTAAAATGGCTAGCTCACTTTCACGCATGTTTTCTTAATGTAAGAAGTGAATTTGATAGCCGAAATTTACAATTGTGGCCTGAAGGTACTTATTGGCACTTAGCTACACGTGAAGATGAGTTCCAAGCCATGCCAGAGGGTCTGTTAAAACAAAACGCCGTTACTATAGCTAAAACTTTAGCCAGTGCTCACTATCAAACACTAGTGCATGGCGATGCTAAAGTGGCTAACTTCTGTTTTACCGAAGATTTTTCTGACTGTGCCGCCGTCGACTTTCAGTATGTTGGTTATGGTGTTGGAATAAAAGATGTGGCTTACTTTTTGGGTAGCGCATTACCCACTGAGACCCATATAGCCCATAGGGACGCTTTACTCAATACGTATTTCGTTGCACTAGAAGGCGCACTACAAGCTCGCCTGTCACACCATGATGCTCCTTCTTATTTTACAAGCATTGACATTCAGTACGTTATTGCTGAATGGAAAATGCTGTATCCCTTTGCCTGCGCTGACTTTTATCGTTTCTTATCTGGCTGGAGCCCAAAACACTGGAAAATAGATGCAGAGCTTCAGTACCAAACTAATATCGCCTTAGCCGCCTTAAAGCAGAAAGTGTAAACCAAAGCCCTTAATACATAGTGAGGTAAGCCCTTAACCCGCAAAAACGGTAAAAGCTCGCAAAAAGCCTTCATCGGCGCCTTATAGTCGCTTTTACTCAGCAGGATGGATAAAAACTTCAAAGCAAGGACGCCAAATTTATCAAAACATTAAGGGTAATGGGGATCGGTTAACCATCAGAAAACCGTCATTTCGTCTCATTAGCTATTGCATTAAAGCCTTATCCATCTTATTTTGAACACTCGTTCAAATATTAATTAAGGATAATCATGGCTCGTTCACCTTCATCATTACTATCACGGATATGTTGTGCAACCGCTTTAGGCCTAGGTCTGCTGTCATCACCTGTTTTTGCGCAAACAGGAAATACCGATGCAATTCAGGTAGATAAGAAAGAATTGCGCGCGCCCAAAGTTATCTTTTTTGATGTAAACGAGACCCTTCTTGACCTTACCGCTATGCGCAGTTCGGTGGGTGAAGCATTAGGAGGGCGAGATGATTTGTTACCGCTTTGGTTCTCTACCATGCTGCATCACTCGCTGGTCGACTCAACCACTGGTCGCTTTCACACCTTTGGAGAGATTGGCGTTGCCTCACTATTGATGGTCGCTGAAATTGAAGGTATTGAATTAACTAAAGAGCAGGCTAAAACGGCGATTGTCACGCCTTTGCGTAGCCTTCCCCCTCACCCAGACGTACGCGATGGCTTGCAGGCGCTAAAAGACAAGGGCTATAAACTGGTCAGCCTTACCAATTCGTCTAATAAAGGCGTGTATACTCAGTTTAAAAATGCAGACCTACTGTCTTACTTCGACGAGCGACTTAGCGTTGAAGATATTAACTTGTACAAGCCCGATACACGCACTTATGAGTGGGCTATTGAAAAAATGGGCATAGCAGCAGAAGACGCTATGTTGGTCGCGGCTCACGGGTGGGATATTGCTGGGGCTAAACAAGCGGGCTGGCAAGCTGCATTTATCGCTCGCCCCGGCAAAGTGCTCTATCCTTTAGCGCTATCACCTGACACTGTAGTGAGCGGGTTGAATGAGTTGGTATCTCAACTACCAAAAGCGAAATAAGCATTCGGTTTTTAATTGATAGTATATAGGTGCATATAAAAGCACCACTTATCGGTGGGCATGAGTAACCAAGGCCGCTTAATACTCTGGCTATACGCCTGAGCCAAAGCTACAGGTCATGCCAACCGATTTTTCGAGCTAGACACCGAATTACGCTTTTGCCGTACCTGCTCTTTTCATATCTATATGAGGGATGTCATCTTCCAAATACATGGTTGATGTGGCTTCAAAACCAAAACTCTCATAAAAGCGTTTTAAATACTCTTGGGCGCCAATTTCAATATCGCAGCCTGGCCACAATGCTTCACAGTGATCAATGGCTTCACGCATAAGGGCTTTACCCGCTCCTTTCCCCCGAAAGGCTTTACTCGTCGCAACACGGCCGATACTGACAGATGGATAACTGACACCTTCACCAAGTAATCGTGCACACGCCACAAGTTTATTATTTTCAAAGCCCATTAAGTGATGGGTTTGCGAATGACGGTCTTTTTCATCTAGTTCTGGATAGGGGCAGTTTTGCTCAACAACAAAAACATCGACTCGCAGCTTAAGCAGGTCGAAGAGTTGGTGATTCGTAAGTTCATTAAAAGTGAGTGATTGCCAAGAAACCATATTACCCCGATGAATTTCTATTATTAACGTTCTTATATTGCACGGTAACGTTTGTTGTTAAAAGCGCGATAGTAAAAGACTAAAGCTCATGACCTGTCGTAGTAGTGTACCCCATTGGTATTTACCCACAAAGCGTATCAAGCTCACTTTAAACAGAATCGCTTTCGCTTAGCACAACGGTTTTATTTTGTGATGGTAAGCAGCTTTCCCCATCGCAATTCCCCTAACCTTTTGGATGCTCACTAAGGGTTAAGATATTCGTTATTTGCTAATCCGGCCTTTACATAGTCGATGAAGGTTTTAATTTTGGTGAGTTTTTTTCGTCCTTCAACACTCACCACTTGGATAGGCAACTTGTTATCTTCCACATCTTCTAACAAGCTAACCAATTCACCACTTTTAAGCGCATCAGCAACCTGGTAAGACATAAGCCGTACAACACCTACACCATCTTTTGCAGCATTAATTGCCGCTCTATTTTGGTTAGACTGAAAGCGAGGCGTAAGCTTAACAGGTATAGCTTTGCCACCTTTGTGGTAGGTCCATATGGCAGGTTCGTTGAATCGTGTAGGAAACAAAATGCTATGCTGTTTTAAATCTTCCGGTTTCTTGATGGGCCCGCTGCTTTCTAGGTAAGCAGGTGCTGCGCAGGTTACGCGCCTTACATACCCAACAGTAACACCATAAAGCGATGAATCTTTCGGCTTACCAATTCGTATTGCTACATCAATATTATTATCAATCAGATTCACGACGTCATCGTGAAAATGACCGTTAATTGAAATATTAGGATAATCCTTTAGGAACTGAGAAATAATCGGCGTTATGTAACGCTCTCCGAATAATATAGGCGCAGTTATATTGAGTTCACCTCGTGGCGCGAGATCTAAGCCAGATACGGCAGCTTCACTTTGTTCAATGTCGTTCAATATACGTGAGGCATGACTTAAGTAATGCTCTCCCACTTCGCTCAGCTTTATTTGCCGTGTTGTGCGATGAAAAAGCCTTGTATTTAACTGAGATTCCAACTGTGCAATACAGCGAGTAATGGCAGGCGCTGACATCGACAAAGTGTCTGCAGCCCCTACAAAGCTACCCGATTTAGCCGCCTCGACAAACACTTTCATACACAAAAGCTTATCCATATTATTTCACTTTTTGAAATTATGAATTTTAAAAATAGCCAATTATTAAATAAAAGGAAAGCATTAGTATTCCCATAACCTTATTCGCACTTTCAATTAAAACAATATTGATAAACCACAGACCGATAACAAGGGGAGACATTTATGAGAGCGCCAACACCACCATTTTCACTTAAAACCGCTGCGCAAAAAGTGCGCCTTGCTGAAGACGCTTGGAACAGTAAAGATCCGGTAAAAGTTGCGGGTGCTTATACCTTTGACTGTAGCTGGCGCAACCGCGCAGAGTTCATTGAAGGGCGAGCTCAAATAGTAAGTTTTTTAACGAGAAAGTGGAACAAAGAGCTTAATTATAAACTGGTAAAAGAGCTATGGACGTTCAACGCAAACCGTATTGCGGTCCGCTTTGCCTATGAGTACAAAAACGATTCTGGACAGTGGTTCAGAGCTTACGGCAACGAAAATTGGCAGTTCAACTTAGAAGGCCTAATGGAAAAGCGTATAGCCAGTATTAACGAACTTCCTATTGCTGAGGGTGATAGAAAATTTACCTGGGATGGTAACCGACGCCCCGACGACTTTCCTTCACTGTCGGAGCTTGAACTATAAACAAGTTCAGTGACGGCATTAATCTAACTATGTCTATTGTGAGAAGTAAACCCATGACGCACCAAATAAATAAAGTTAAACCCCAACGTCCTATTACTTTGATTCAAAACCCTAAGTCTGGCCACTGTCATAAAGTTTCGCTATTTATGGCGCTCAACGCCATTCCCTTTATAACCGTTGAACCTGATATGGCTAGTGGCGAGCACAAAAGTGAGCGCTTTAGTGTACTTAATGTTTTCAAACAAGTCCCCGTGATAACAGACGGCGATATTACTCTAGCTGACTCAAATGCCATTCTGGTTTATTTAATCCACGCATACGCAGACAGCGATTATTGGCTGGGAAAGGATGCCGAAGAAAAAGCGCGTATCCAACGCTGGCTGTCCGTCTCGGCAGGTGAACTTGCCAAGGGGCCCGCCGCCGCTCGCTTGGAATACGTGTTTGGCGCAACAGTTCATGTTCCCACTGTACTTGCTACAAGCGCTACATTGCTTGAAAACATGGAAGTATATCTATCAAACTCAACAAGTATTTTTCTAGTAGGAAATCACGTCACCGCCGCAGACATCGCTATGTATTCGTACATGGCTCACGCCCCTGAAGGTGGCATATCGCTGGAAAAGTATCCTTACATAACTGAATGGCTAAACGCTATCGAAAGCTTAAACGGTTTTGTTCCAATGCCATCATCCGACATTGCGCCAGCACGCAATTAGGAGGTCGTTATGTCACTACCTAAGCTATCGTCAATAAACCCTGCGTTTCACTATGGTGAAATCGCCCTGCAAAAGAAGCTGGGTATTGATAAGGAAATCGGCGAGCGAACCAATGGCTTTATCCGTAGCTACATGCCAGAGCAACACAGGCTGTTCTTCACATCAAGTCCGTTCACCGTTTTCGCTTTGGTAGATGACGAAGGCTACCCTGTAGCCATGCCAATTTGGGGAGAGGATGACTTAATAGAAAGCCCTTCTCCCACACAATTAAGATTTCACCTGCCAGATGAAGTCTTAAACATGATACAAAACTCACTGAACTTAGATGTGATGGCAGGAAGCAAAATCGGCATAGTCGGGATTGAATATGCCACGAGGCGGAGAAATCGCCTAAACGGTACGATAAGCCACGCGAAAAAAGGCAATCTTACGGTACTGGTGGATCAAAGTTTTGGTAACTGCCCTCAGTATATTCATAAACGAAACACGACAAAAAAGCGACGTCTTGTCATAGGTGGACAGCCAGAGAGTAACGTGTTTTACAACGTCAATATGACCACTACCACAACAAATGTAATAGACACCAGAGCTCGCACAATAATAGAAAGCGCTGAGACATTTTTTATTGCTTCAAGGCATAGTTCTCTGGGACAAGAAGCAAACGAAGGATTGGACGTTTCTCACAGAGGGGGCAAAGCAGGCTTTGTTAACGTGAAAGGAAATACAATAACCTTCCCAGATTTTAGCGGAAATAAGTTCTTTAATACTTTGGGCAACATCCTACTGGACCCGCGCGTAGGTTTGTGTTTTTGGGACAATAAGACAGGTGACCTTTTTTTCGTAAAAGCTAAAGCTAAGGTCGAACCGATTGAATCTAAAGCTTCTGTGTTTAAAGAGACTGAGTTCAAAGGAACTGCGTTTAAAGGAGCGGAGCGTTTTGTGTCCTTATCGGTAGTATCGGTTACACATATTGCGGGAATATACCCCTACTCCCATGAGATAACGGAAAGGTCTCCCTATGCACTTCAGACTGGCGACTGGAAATAAGCGTTTAATTGATGAACCCTATAATTTAGTCGGCGTAATTAATTGGAACACCATTTAAAAATAGTTAAGGTACTTTGCTACTAGGTCTTGTATACATGAGCAAACACCCGCGCGGGCACAGGGGCAGAATATGAGTGATAAGCGCAACATCAAAACTTACGACAAACCCGCTGGTGGATGGGGCGCTTTAAAAAGCGTAACTCAAAGCTGGATCCAAAGTGAGAAGCCGCTAAAAAATTTACGGGCAATGCTTAAAACTAATCAAGATAAAGGTTTTGACTGCCCGGGCTGCGCGTGGGGAGAGTCACCAGAAAGTGGATTAGTCAAATTCTGCGAGAATGGCGCTAAAGCAGTGAATTGGGAATCTACTGGTCGTCATGCTGATCCTGCATTTTTCTCAAACCATTCTGTAAGTTCACTAAAAAAACATACCGACTACTGGCTGGAGTCACAGGGAAGGCTTACCCACCCTATGCGCTATAACGCTGAGACTGATCATTACGAACCCGTTTCCTGGGATAATGCGTTTGCACTCATCGCCAAACATTTAAATAATCTAAGCTCACCACATCAAGCCGAATTTTATACGTCGGGTCGAGCAAGTAACGAAGCCGCTTACCTATATCAACTTTTTGTACGTGCATTTGGCACCAATAACTTTCCCGATTGCTCGAATATGTGTCATGAAGCCTCGGGGCAAGGTATGAAACCCACCATAGGCGTAGGTAAAGGCACAGTCACTTTCAACGATTTTGAAAAGGCGGATACGATATTTGTTATCGGGCAAAATCCGGGCACTAACCACCCACGCATGTTAGAGCCTCTGCGCGACGCTGTGCGAAGAGGCGCCCAGGTAATTTGCTTAAACCCATTAAAAGAGCGCGGGCTAGAAAAGTTCCAGCATCCTCAACACCCCATAGAAATGCTAACCAATGGCTCAACGCCAACTAATACCGCTTACTTCAGGCCTGCCCTTGGCGGCGATATGGCAGTCATGCGGGGCATTGCGAAATGGTTGCTAACCTGGGAGCAGGAAGCAAAAGCGGAAAACGCTTCTCCTGTGTTTGACCACGATTTTATCAATACGCATACCAACGGCATGGACGACTATTTAGCTGTAGTCGACAATACAAGTTGGGAACATATTGAAGCACAAAGCGGTTTATCTAAAGACGACATCCGCCACGCGGCTACTATGTACAAGCGTGGAGAGCGGGTGATCATGTGCTGGGCAATGGGAATTACACAGCACAAACATTCCGTTGCTACGGTTCAAGAAATTGTGAATGTTCAGTTATTACGAGGAAACGTTGGCAAACCTGGCGCAGGACTATCGCCGGTGCGGGGTCATAGCAATGTGCAAGGTGATAGAACAGTAGGTATTAACGAAGCGCCGCCTAAGGCGTTACTCGACGCGTTAGAAGATAAGTTTGATTTTGCGGTACCGCGAGAAAATGGCCATAACACCGTACAGGCCATTCAGGCAATGGAGAAAGGCGAAGCCAAGGTATTTATCGGATTAGGAGGTAATTTTGCCCAAGCAACACCAGATACGCCTCGTACACATGCTGCCTTATCAAAATGCGACTTAACGGTACATATCGCCACCAAACTAAACCGCTCTCACCTTACCACCGGCAAAGATGCACTTATTTTGCCTTGCTTAGGTAGAACTGAAGTGGACATGCAGGCCAATGGACAACAGGGCGTAACCGTTGAAGATACGTTTTCTATGGTTCATATATCCTACGGTCAGCTACCGCCGAGCTCGCCTGAACTTCGCTCGGAACCAGCCATAATCGCGGGTATCGCGAAAGCGACGCTGGGTAACACGCCGGTAGACTGGGATGTCTTAATTAGCGACTACGATAACATTCGCGAACTTATTGCCGATACGATAGACGGCTTTAAAGACTTTAATAACAAACTTGCGCAACCCGGCGGCTTTCACCTAGGTAACGCAGCTAGCGAACGGCACTGGTTAACACCTTCAGGCAAGGCTGAATTTGCCGTTAACTCGCTGCCAAATTCACTGTTAAATGCAGACCTAGTTACTCAAGGGGAAAAGCCTGACCTTATTTTGCAAACGCTGCGCTCTCACGATCAATACAACACCACTATCTATGGTATGGACGACCGTTACAGAAACGTGTTTGGCGCCCGTGATGTCCTTTTTGTTAACGAAAGTGATATCGAAAAACTGGGATTTAAAGACGGCGATAAAGTCGACATTACCTCTATGTGGAACGACGGCAAAATACGCCAGATTAAACAATTTATGTTAGTGGCTTATGACATACCGCCCGGCCAAGCCGCCGCGTACTACCCAGAAACAAACCCGTTAGTGCCACTGGAAAGCTATGGTGACGGCACCTTCACGCCAACTTCAAAGTTTATTGCTATCAAGCTTTCAAAGTCCGAGTCGGATGGACGAATAGCAGTATCTGCAGTATAGATTTATGCCTAAAGACCCCGATAAAACGTCTATGATAATTAACTGTCTTGAGCCCTATCGGGGTCTTTTTTCGTTTTAGGGGTCAGTTAGCTTGAGGTAATCTATTTGGCTTGCGGCGACTTAATTAGCTTGCGGCAACTTAATTAGCTTGCGGCGCATAGGCCCTCGGAGGGTCATACTTAGGCACGTGAATAAGGGTGACACCATAGCGGTTAGCCCACTTGACGGATAATGCAGTAGGTGCTGAAAGGGTTACAAGCAAAGGTAATTTTGCTCTTATCGCCTTCTGCACTAATTCTAAACTGCAGCGACTGGTTAGCACTACAAGGCAATCCTTTTGATAAAGTTTATTAGCCGCAATTGCCCCAATTAACTTATCAAAAGCGTTATGCCTTCCTATATCTTCACGACACGCCAGTACATTGTGCTTGGCATCAATATAGAGCGCGCCGTGCACTGCTCCGCTTTGCTGCGCTAGGGCTTGCGCTTGCGAAATTAGGTCTCGCAACCCTTCAAACCAGCTTGCTTCTGGTAGAGGCAATGGATCTAAAGGTTGGAGTTGAGGCAAAGCGTTATCCAACGCTTCGACACCACAAAGCCCACAGCCCGATGCCCCTGCCAATTGCCGTTTATTTTCTTTTAACTTCCAAAAAGCTTGGTTAGCAATATCCACTTCAGCATTGATGTGTTCTTCGTGGTATGTCAATTCAATACCATAAAGCTGGCGGGGGTGTTCAATAATGTCGTTACTTAAACTGAAGCCAACAATAAAGTCTTCAATATCTTTGGGCGTAACAAGCATTACTGCATAGTTAATACCGTTGTAACTGATGCTCAATGCGACCTCTTCAGCAAGAGTAAAGCGCTGAGTTTTAGATACGCCATCTAAAACTAATGCTTGGTATTCGGTGTTATTTGTCATCAGGCCAATCATCTGGCGTATTAACATTCAGCCATTGCGCTTCATTCACTCGGGTTATCTCATCGCTCTGTTTTTCTTGATCGCCATTTACTCTTTTTGTGCGCGTAAAATTAGCTTCTTCAAGAGCAACGGCATCTAGGGTTTCTAAGAAACCCACCACACGCCGCTTGTTTTGGTCAACCAAGTAATGAGTTAACATGGCGTTAGTATTGTGCATAACAGACAAGTAAAAAGGCAAAAAGCGGTTTTCCACATAAACCGAACGCTGGGCTTCCCGCCCTGCTGACACTAGCGCCTTCAAAAGCTGAGGCGTCATCTGGGGCATATCCACAGGAAGGACAAGCAATTCAATAGCGCTACCCTTGCCCGCATTTGAATTACATAAAACTTCCAGTGCTGCATGCACACCACCTAGTGGACCTGCATCGTCAATTTTATCATTTAAAAAATTTGGCGCATTGCGGCTGATTAACACCTCATCACACCCTGCAGCCTTTAACAGCGATGAAGCATGCTCAATAAGCGTGGCTCCCTGATAACGCATAAGGGCTTTATCTTGTCCCATTCTGCGCGATTGGCCACCCGCTAACACTAGTCCGATAAGAGCTTTATTCACTTTATCTACTTCTCGTTTCTCTCTTATCAAGCTTTCCCTCATTATTTCCGCTTAAAAATGTAAAGCACTGCTTAGCAATAGGAGCGCCTGTTTTTCTATTGTTTATTGCAAGCCCAAGAGGTGATTTTTCTCTATAATCAAGAATAACGATGACACGCAACTTCATAAACGCACCATAGCACTAAGTGAAGATATTAGGTTATACAATTTGCAGAAAGCGCGCACTAGACCGTATGGGCTTTTTTCTTATTATAAACCCTAAAGAAAGTAGAAACAGCCATATCGTTGTGGCTTCGCTGACAGGGTGCGTGACGGTAGTTAAATAACCAATGTCAGCAAACGAAGCGACAGTAGTATCACTTAGGGTAATTGGATAGGGCCCCAAATAGCCGGTCATTAAGTCTGATGCGCCACCAGGCCAAGGCTCGTCCCAATGACTATTGGCAGTACCGTCTCCACCGCCGAGTTCAACAGGAATAAAGGTGGCGTCTTCGACAAACTCACGGCGGTAGATTTCCAAAGCGTATTCTCCAGTGTAGCGCCCTGTGCCATTGACGTAATTAGATTGGCTCCCTGCGATAAAAAAATCAGTCGTCCACAAAGTGCCAAACCCGATAACATGAGCCATTTCGTGCACGATAACATCGAAAAGTGTGCCGTTATTTTCCATGTTATTTAAATCTGCTGTATCGAAGCGCATGCGACCTTTATTTGCATAAACGTAAGTGCTGTCGGAAAGCTGAGTAACACTCGACGGACCAGCACTACCTAATATTCCGCCCGCTCCATCAATTGGCGCACCGCTGGCATCGATAACAATACTATGATCAAACGAGCTTTGAACGCCTATTAAGTAAGACTCCCAATACATAATTGCATCATCAAACGCACTTGATTGTGAAGGCGTTAGCCCTCCAAGATTATTAATAGAGATGTTGAATAGCCCAGCATTTACAGGTAGTGACATGCAAAGTGATATTACGACACCTAGGACCAGCTTCGGTAAACCCTTCATGGCTTCCCTCCTGAATTAAGAAACAACACCTAACGAAAATAATGTTGGACAGCGATACTTATGCGCATTAATAACTATAGCCTAGAAAGTAGAAGTAACATCTTTCCTTGATATTTAAATCTTACGGCCGAAATAAGATTTTCTGAAGAGAACTATTTATATATTTTCTTTCATAATTACAAAATGTTAGAAAAAAAACATCGATAACAATGAAGTACCTTTGAAGTTCAATTGCGCTAAAAACATGAAAATAGAGAACGGGTATTAGGAAAGGTTGTTAAAACGTTAGTGAGTGAAATAATGGTTCTAAGCATTTACTCACCACCTAGCTTTGCTAAAAGACAAAAGGTGGTGAGTTTAGAAAAACTACCAGGTTAAATCGTCTGGGATTTCGTAGTCGGCATACCAGTCGTCTTCATCTTCGTCTTTTCCGTCGCTACCACTTTTATCTAAATCGGCGCGATATATAATTGAAGATTCATCACGCTGAGCAATCTTGTCAGCCACTGGCGTTGGAACCAGTTCGTAAGCATCATCGAGTAATACCACAGTCAAACGACCTTTTGTCACTTGCTTGTGCATTTCTTCACTCACGTACATGCGTTTTACCACGTTATCGTGAGTAAAATTAAGTACAGTTTCACCTTTTCGAGGCTGCTTATTAACGTTGATAAGCTGTCTTACTTGAGCCGCGATAGAACGTTTTTCACGTTCTTCCTGCTGCAATTGGTTTAACTCACGAGAGCGAGCTTTTTTCTCTTCCGCCGCTTTCTGAGCCGCCAAAGTTGCCTCATCTACCACCGGCTGCTTTTGCTTATTTTTCTGTTTTTGCTTTTTACGTTTGTCAGCGCGTGCTTGCTTTGCAGACGCTTTATCAGCCAATCCGGCTTTAAGAAGTTGATCTTGTAAAGAGGCCATAACTCACTCTCTATTAATGTAGTAGTAAACCTTGCATGAAGCGTATTGCAAGTCTCTAAAAATTTCTCAAAACGTAGTAAGCCCGAATAAATTCGGGCTTACTGCTTAGGCTTCAAAGTATTATATTTGCTTTGAATTACTTTTTCTTGGCTTTTGACTTAGCCGCAGGCTTTTTCGCTGCTTGCTCCTGCCATTTACCATTGTCATACCATGCTGACCAACCCGTTGCTTTTCCGCTGTCATTTTCAGACATAACATACTGTTGTTTGGTCTTTCTGCTGTAGCGAACTATCGCAGGGTTACCGTCAGGGTCTGTTTTTGGCGCATCAGCAAGATAATAGAATTTCGGCGAAATTCTATCTCTAAAGCGTGCAAGTTCTTCCACTTTCGGCGCACGAGTTTCGCGAGATTTAGGGAAGTTATGCGCTGCCAAGAAAATTCCCGAGGCCCCATCGCGTAGCATGAAGTGGGCATCTGACTTTTCACAAGGAAGTTCAGGCAAATCGACCGGATCTTCTTTCGGTGGCGCTGCTTCCCCGTTTCTGAGCAGCTTACGGGTATTCTTACACTCTTCATTAGTACAGCCGAAGTATTTACCGAAACGACCGTTCTTAAGCTCCATGTCACTGCCGCACTTATCGCATTCGATAATTGGGCCGTCGTAGCCTTTAATTTTAAATGTGCCTGCCTCGACTAAGGTTCCATCACAGGTAGGTGTATTACCACAAACGTGAAGCTTACGGGTTTCGTCTACCAAGTAACTGTCCATAGCAGTTCCGCACTTAGGACAACGCTTTTTAGAGCGAAGCGCTTCCGTTTCAAGCTCTTCTTCATCATCCACCTTCACCACTTCATCGCCAGGCGTTAGGTTCATGGTATTGGTGCAGCGCTCTTTAGGCGGTAAGTTATAACCTGAACAGCCTAAAAATACGCCGGTTGAAGCCGTTCTCACATTCATTTCGCGGCCGCATTTATCGCATTCAATACCCGCAGGTATGGCCTGATTTAGGCGCATACCGCCCTCTTCAGGATCTTTTTCCGCGTTTAGCAGTTTTCCATAGAATCCGCTGTAGAACTCATTAAGAACATCTTTCCAATCTTTGTTGCCTTCAGCGATATCATCTAGATGCTGCTCCATGTTGGCCGTGAAGTCATAGCTCATCAGATCGTCGAAGTTTTCCATCAGGCGATCATTTACGATTTCGCCCATTTTCTCGGCATAGAAACGCTTATTTTCTAATCGCACATAGCCACGATCTTGTATCGTTGAAATGATGCTAGCATAGGTTGAAGGGCGGCCAATGCCCCGTTTTTCAAGCTCTTTTACCAAAGACGCTTCATTAAATCGCGCTACTGGCTTAGTGAAGTGTTGCTTAGGGTCGAGCGCTTTTAAGTCCAGAACATCGCCTTTTTGCACATCAGGCAACATAAGCTCTTCATCGCCTTTTTTGCGAAGCTGAGGCTGTACACGCGTCCAACCGTCAAACTTAAGTACGCGACCTTTTGCTGTGAGCTCATAGTCTCCTGCCGCCACTTTAATGGTGGTTGCATCGTACTTCGCAGGCGTCATCTGACAAGCCAAGAACTGGCGCCAGATAAGCTCATAAAGACGCTGTGCATCGCGCTCCATATCACCTAGGCTCGCCGCACTAATGCTCACATTTGAAGGACGAATTGCTTCGTGCGCTTCTTGCGCGCCCTCTTTACTACCGTAACGAATTGGCGAATCAGGTAAGTATTTTCCACCAAAATTGTCTGAAATGTACGCACGCGCGCTGTCTACTGCCTCTTGGCTCAAATTGGTCGAGTCAGTACGCATGTAAGTGATGTAACCCGCCTCATAAAGACGCTGTGCCATCATCATGGTTTTCTTAACACCGAAGCCCAGACGCGTGCTCGCAGCTTGCTGCAGCGTAGAGGTAATAAATGGCGCTGAAGGTCGACTCTGCGTTGGCTTCGACTCACGGCTTTCCACCGTATAGTTCGCACCCTCAAGGTCAGCGAGCGCCTTGTCTGTTTCAGCTTTGTTTTTTGGCTTAAACGCACTGCCCTGATGTTTGGCAACCAACATGCGAAGTGCTGCTTTTTGCTGGCTGGTCAAATCAGCGTGTACGTCCCAGAACTCTTCTGGTACGAAGGCTTTAATTTCGCGCTCTCGCTCGACAACAAGCCTAACCGCTACCGATTGAACACGCCCCGCTGAAAGACCGCGCGCAATCTTTTTCCATAGCAGTGGAGACACCATAAAGCCCACAACTCGGTCTAGGAAACGGCGTGCTTGCTGCGCATTAACGCGAGATATATTTAGCTCACCGGGATCTGAAAACGCGTCTTGAATGGCATTCTTCGTAATTTCGTTGAATACCACTCGCTGATAAGTCTTATCTTTCTTGCCTAACAGTTCTTGCAAGTGCCAAGCAATCGCCTCTCCCTCGCGGTCCAAATCCGTTGCGAGATAGATAGTGTCAGCATCTTTTGCAAGCTTTTTGAGTTCGTTGACGACCTTTTCTTTGCCCTGTAGCACTTGGTAGTGAGCTTTCCAGTCTTTCTCTGGATCCACACCCATTCTGTCTACAAGCTTCAAATATTCGTGGCGACGAAGATATTCTTGACGCTCTTCATCGCTTAGAGTTTTGAGTTCTTTAGCCGGTTTTTTAGGCTCTACTTTGCCTAATGCCTTTGTCGGAAGATCTCGCACATGGCCAACCGAACTTTTTACGATAAAATCTTTGCCAAGATATTTATTTATCGTTTTTGCTTTGGCTGGTGACTCGACTATGACCAGTGATTTTGCCATATAATTGAACTAAACCTATTGATTTTTAATGACTATTTACGTCAAATTCTGAAAATTGGAGCAGCCCGACACTATATATAGGGTACTCGCTCTTTTTTAACATATATCTACAAAGTGAATGGAAAACAAGATCTTCTTCATACTTATTCTTCCCACCGCTCTAAACACGCACAAAAACTGTACATATAATGACCACCGCGATTGGCATCGGTCTTAAAAGCCGTATAATGCCAGCCATTCCAACCTGACCTAACAACGCGCTCAGGTTTAAAGAAGTGCTGCGTTTGCCCCCTGTACGAAAGCGAAAGCGCTACCACTGCTATCAAATTAATCGCAGTGTCTGTAAGAATGTAGCATATGGGGTCAACAGCAAAAACTACAAGAATGAGGGAAAGTATGAAGCAGTTTGAAGTTAACTTTGATGGTCTTGTTGGACCTACCCATAACTATGCCGGATTATCCTTTGGCAATGTTGCTTCCCTGAACAATGCGAATGCAAAGAGCAGTCCTAAACAGGCGGCAAAACAGGGTCTAGCAAAAGCAAAAGCGTTGGCCGATATGGGAATGGTTCAAGGTGTGTTAGCGCCGCAAGAACGTCCTGATATTGCTGCACTGCGTCGCTTAGGCTTTACTGGTTCTGATGCTCGCGTGCTAGAAAGCGCTGCAAAGCAGTCTCGCGAGATTTTCCTAGCTTGTTGCTCTGCTAGTAGCATGTGGACTGCAAATGCCGCCACTGTGTCTCCTAGCGCCGATACTGCCGATGGTCGCGTTCACTTTACCCCTGCAAACTTAACGAACAAGTTTCACCGCTCGTTAGAGCCTCAGGTGACAGGCAATATTTTGCGCGGCACATTCGCCAATGAAAAACACTTCGCCCATCACCAGCACCTGCCAGACAACGAGCATTTTGGTGACGAAGGGGCGGCCAACCATACGCGGCTTTGCAGCAATTACGGGCAGGCTGGCGTAGAGCTGTTTGTGTATGGTCGCCATGCCTTTGATACCAGCAAACCTGCACCAACCAAATACCCGGCTCGCCAAACACTAGAAGCATGCCAAGCCGTAGCGCGTTTGCATGGCCTAGATGACGAGGGCGTGGTTTACATGCAGCAAAACCCTGATGTTATCGACCAAGGTGTATTTCACAATGATGTAATTGCCGTAGGTAACCAAAACGTGTTGTTTTTCCACGAACAAGCGTTTTATCAAAAAGAAGAGGGCTTTAAAGAGCTTCAAGCCAAATTTGGCAGCGAGCCACTTCACTTTATTGAAGTCCCGACCGCGGAGGTGTCTGTTCTAGATGCTGTTAAAACCTACTTGTTTAACACGCAAATTATAACGCTTCCAAGCGGCGACATGACTATAATCGCGCCTACGGAATGTCGGGAAAATGAAGCGGTCAAACGTTATTTAGACAAGCTAGTAACAATGGGTACTCCCATTAAGTCGGTTAACTATTTCGATGTTAAACAGAGTATGCGCAACGGCGGCGGACCTGCTTGCCTGCGTCTGCGTGTTGCTATGAACGACCAAGAGCTTGAAGCAGTAAATCAGAACACGCTAATCAACGATACACAGTTTACGCGCTTAAACGAGTGGGTCGATAAACATTATCGCGATGAATTGAGCGAAGACGACTTGCGCGACCCTCAGCTACTCATTGAGTCTCGCACTGCCCTTGACGAGCTTACGCAAATACTGAAGATTGGTTCGGTTTATCCGTTCCAGCAGGGGTAGGCGATTTAACGTTTAGAAAACTAAAAAGAAAGCCGGCTATCAGCCGGCTTTTTTATGCTTTGTATTAGCGCATACCCTTAAGGGGTAACAAGCGTACACTGATCAGTCACACCAAATGGATTGGCTGGCGGTGACGCTCCTTCATCGGTCACATCGTCTGCCGAAATACTTAACGTGTAGTTCATTGATGCCTGCGCCTCGCTCCCTGTGGACTGGCCAAAAACAGAAATAACTGCATCGTACCAAATCGCATAGCTGCTTGGGTAACGATACTCCAGTTCTGCATAACCATTTTCGTCTGTTTCGGCGTTGCCGTTAGCAAAGGTTATGGTTCCCACCAATCCAGGGGTAAGCATCTCGTCGCCATTGGTATCTTCATTAGTTGGTGTTGTATCCAAGATGCCGTTATCGTTAACATCTTCAGTGAGGCAGTTTTGATTAATTATTGCTATCCATTGTGATTCATCGTCATCATAGACCCAGAACCCTGTGCGATATTCGCCATTATCCACATATTTTGCCGGCGCCACTGATGCAGTTAGACTCACGCCGCTAACGGGTTGGCCAGCAGAGTCAGAGACAAATACACTGAAACGCTTCAAGTAAGATGTAGAAGTAGGTTCTTCTAGCTCATTACCCGTGCCCAAAGAAATATCGAATGCACGAGCGCCCACAGTCAAGGTGACTTGATCATCAATCGCTGAATCATCAGCAACAAACGCAGTAATCACTACGGACTCTAAGGTCGAAACTGAGCCAGACGTAAAGACTGTTGTCGCTATTCCCTTGCTATCAGTGGTTGCTTGAGACGGTGATACAAATCCGGTAGACACGTCAGAGACAGTAAAATTGACCACGCTGTTTTTTACCAAATTACCATCTACATCGCGAACCACCGCGCTAATAGTGCTGGTTTGTCCATCAGGACCTAAAATGTCAGGCGATGCATCAGCAATAAGTGTATGCGGTGTAGTAGCGATAAACTCAATTTGAGTAAGTGCTGAAACCAACACATTGCCGCTTCCGTCGCTTGCCGTTGCCGTGATTGAAGAAATACCAGCATTGTTGGCGCTGATATCGATACTTGCCTGTCCTTCTGCATCAGTTTGTACTGTTGAGTTGCCGTCAATTACGCCACGAGAGGCGCTAAAAGTAACTTCTTCACCCACTACTGGCGTATTGTTTTGACGCCACTGCACAGTGATTGTCTGTACTTGGCCCAACGGCACTTCTTCAGTGGGCAAGTTAACGAAGTTAAATTCGTCTTGCTGAACCTGTACCGTAAAACTTGTTTCAGCATTAAGCGCTGATGCCGTGATGGTATTTTCTCCAGAAGCGGAGGCTGTATAGGATACCGTTGCTTGACCATTAGCCCCGGTATTTACCGTGGTACTGCCAAGGGTACCGTTTGTTGCACTTAAGACAACGTCTTCGTTTTTGATAGTCTCGCCATCGGAATCTTGAAGACGAATTGTGTATTCAACGGTATCGTTTAAAATGACCGACGATGATCCGTTGATAGTCACTTCTGTCCCAGTAATAGTGATATCAACAGATTCAGTGAGGCTACCTGCCCCAGCAGTGATAGTAATAGTACGGTTTGATTTGTCGTTTTGCGATGTCAGTACTGCACGAGCTGTTCCATCGGCAAGGGTTTCAGGCTGTGTTAATTGAAGTTCAACGCCATCACCTGTTGCTGCAGAAAAGCTCACTTCGACCCCTTCCATCAACACGCTTTGCTCATTTTTAACTAACGCTATAAGTTCGACTTCATCACTACCGCTAGATGCCAGCTGAATACTGTCAGCGAAAAGCTCAAGAGACGCAGGCTCTTCACTTACTGTGGTACTACCTTCAGAACTAAAGGTCGTAGAGTCTGTCTCGCCAGTAGGTAGAGTAGCCGTTACTTCGCCGTCGCCAGAGGCACTTCCAACCGACATGTCTATTGTCGCAATACCTTCGGCATTTGTTAACGCCGTCGCCGTATCGTTTGAGAAGGTGGCAAGCTCATCATTACTTAACGAAAAGGTAAGCAGAAGGTCGGCCTGAGGCTCACCCAATGAATTAGTTACTGTTGCCACTGCCGTTAAAGCATTGCTAGATGAAAGGTTATTATCGGCCTCTCCACTTCCATTTTGCAACGATAGAGCAACACTAATAGTAGTAGGTTCTGTCGCGCTTACCGCTGTAGCAGAAAACGTCGTACTTCCTGTTTCGCCACTGCCTAGCGCTGCGGTAATTTCACCATCGCCCGAAGCCGTACTGGCGTTTAAACGAATTCTGGCGACACCACTTGAGTTGGTGCGCGCAGTACCCGTGTCGTTGCCAAACTCGGCAAGTTCCTCGTTGCTCAACGTAAAAGTTAGCAATGCATCAGAGTACGGGTTTCCTTCGTCATCCGTTACCGTTGCTACTGCATACAAGCTGTTGTTTTCTGATAAGTTGTTGTCGCTTGCGCCACTTTCATTTTCTAATGTTAAAGCTATCGAATAAGTAGATGTGGTAGTACCGTCGTCTCCGCTTCCATTATCCGTGTTATCCCGAGAGACTGCAGAACCGCCTCCACCACATGCTGTTAGCATAAATATTGCGCTAATTAGGCTTAGCGCTCTCGCTAATGTCGACATAATTCGTTCCTGAACCTCTTTTATTGACAATTGCGTCGTTTTTTATGTTTAAAAATCAACTGAATCTGGCACACTACGAAAGATTAAAAATATAAAAATGTACAGGAAACATTAATGTCTTCATCTGCACACAAGTATAGTTTAACCGCCCGCATATTTATCGGCATGGCTGCCGGTATCTTGACTGGTGTATTTCTCCAATTATTGTTTGATGATAGCGGAGATTTTACTTTTTCGGTATTCGGTTTTGAGCTCTCAACGTATAACATTCTTGTTGAAGGTATATTTTCAACTCTCGGCCAAATATTTATCGCTAGCTTAAAAATGCTGGTGGTTCCCCTCGTTTTTGTTTCTCTTATTTGTGGAACTAGTACCTTATCAGACCCAAGTAAGTTGGGAAGACTGGGTGCAAAATCGGTTGGGTTATATGTTGTCACAACCGCCATCGCCATAACACTAGCCATGAGTATAGCTTTAGTGGTCTCTCCTGGCGATGGACTGAATCTAACCACGGAAACCTCGTTCCAAGCGAAAGAAGCCCCTAGTCTTTCAGACGTTATTGTTAATATGTTCCCTAGCAACCCCATAAACTCTATGGCTCAGGGAAACATGCTTCAAATCATTGTTTTCGCGGTACTCTTTGGTATAGCAATGGCGATGACGGGTGATGCGGGCAAACGCCTTACCGCTATTTTTGAAGATATCAATACGGTAATCATGCGCTTGGTTACAATCATCATGAACCTAGCGCCGTATGGTGTTTACGTACTGATGGCAAAGCTCTTTTCAACCATTGGCGGCGAAACCATATTGAGCTTGGCGAAGTACTTCTTCTTAGTATTTGGCGTTCTGATCCTTCACGGCCTCGTTACCTATTCTGTTTTACTCAAAGTTTTGGCAGGCTTGAACCCTGTCATACTGTTGAAAAAAATGCGTGACGCAGCCCTCTTTGCTTTTAGTACATCAAGCAGTAGCGCTACCCTGCCTGTCACCATGGAAACCGCTAAAAACAAATTGGGTGTGGGTAATTCAGTTTCTTCATTCACTCTGCCTTTGGGCGCAACAATTAACATGGACGGTACGGCCATCATGCAAGGTGTGGCAACAGTATTCATTGCCCAAGTTTACGCCGTCGATTTAAGCTTAGGCGACTATATGATGGTTGTATTAACCGCCACACTTGCTTCTATCGGAACTGCTGGTGTACCTGGCGTTGGCCTTATAATGTTGGCGATGGTTTTGCAGCAGGTAAACTTACCCGTTGAAGGTATTGCACTTATTATCGGCGTCGACAGGCTGCTTGATATGACACGTACCGCGGTAAATATTACCGGAGATTGTATGGTGTCGTGCGTTGTCGCCAAAAGCGAAGGCGCGTTAGATGAAAGTGTTTATAACAATCCAAAAGCAGGTTTGAAACAAGAAGATGTTAATTTCGAACATTTCGAAAAGAACAAATAGCAAAGGTTTAAAGCCCGCTGAGCGTGCAGTGCACCTGTAAGTGCAGCACAAGCACAGCAGTTAAAAACAAATAAGGCCAGCATAATTTGCTGGCCTTTTTATTGGTTAAAGTCGTGTTGTTAGCCCTTTGGACATTAGCCCCGGATGTATCAGGCCAACATTTGTATCCTTCTTACGCCTTGCCTATGTTGCTTAAACAACAAGGTTGCCGAGCGTTACTGGTCGGTGATGCGTAAGCTAACTATAATCGCCCCGTAATAGTTCATTTTGTAACTAGCTAGTGAAGTGCCGAAGATGGCGACACTTTCGCAGCTTTTTGCGCTGGATACAGAGTTGCACCTACACTTAAAAACATGGCTACAACAACCGTTACGACAACATCCTGCCAGTGCAAGCTTGAAGGTAGAAAATCAATAAAATAGATATCGCCAGACAAGATCTCTACATGCAATGACGTTTCGATAAAGCGAACAATATCTGACAAATTTGGTGCAACCAACAAGGCAAGCATGACGCCAACGGTAATGCCAACAATCCCGTTTATAACCCCTTGAAGCACAAACGTATTGCGAACTAGACGGTCTGTGGCTCCCATTGTTTTCAATATCGCAATAGCAGCTTGTTTGTCTCTTACCGCCATAACCAATGATGACACTATATTAAAGCAAGCAACGGCAATCACTAGTGTAAGCGCAATATAAACCACTGCCCTTACAAGCTGAATGTCGCTGTATAAATGTCCTTGAGTACGTGTCCAATCAGACATATAAACGGCTTGGGGGTAGCTATAACCAATATCTCGCATGGTATCGTATGCTAAAAAAGGATCGTTAAGGGTAAACTGAATCCCCTGAGCCTTAGATGCAATACCAATAGCTTCCGATGCGGTCGCTAAATGCATCAGCCCGAGCTGGTTATCGAGTTCGCCACCAACAGACAACACGCCCGAGATAGTTAGCGTAATAGAGCGAGGCGCTTTAAAGGTTAAATCTTGCGTAGTTTGCGGTATTAATAGTTGAACTGTGTCGCCAATGGCAAGACCCATTGACGACATAATGCCCTTCCCTACAATGAGGCCATTTTCCTGTGATGAAAACCGTTCCCAATCCTTATTCGCCACTCTTTCGGCATATTTATCGCCGACTTGATTAACAGGGATACCGGTAACGCTAATGGCCTTCAATTCGCCCTTTGACTGCAGCATGCCCGTTAGCCCTGTGTAAGGGATAACCGAGGCAATACGGCTATCTTGTGAAAAGCGGTAAAGCTGAGCATCTAAATTCTCTATTCCACTTTCGCTTTTACTATATAGTTCGCCATGTGGCACAACGCTTAAAATACGACTCGTTAGCTCTTTTTCGAAACCGTTCATAACGCTTAGCAGCACGATAAGAACAAAACACCCAAGCCCAATACCGATAGTCGAAGACATCGAAATAAACGAAATAAAGCGCTGTTCGGAACGCGTTTTTCTAAATCGCTTAGCCAATTCAAGGGCGAGCATCTTGACTCTCCACAGGCAAAGCTTCGCTAGCCAACCGGCCGTCTTTAATCTTTAGTACCCTATCCATTTTTGCAGCAAGTGCAATGTCGTGAGTAACGACGACAAAAGCTGTACCCTTTTTCTCACTTAAACTTGTCAAAAGCTTATAAATTTGTTCACCCGTAGAATCATCCAGGTTCCCTGTAGGTTCGTCAGCGAGTACGACTGAAGGTTCAGTAACTAACGCTCGGGCAATCGCCACACGCTGTCGCTCGCCTCCCGACATGGTTGAGGGTAAGTGCTCTATCCGATGGGAAAGCCCAACCTCTTCCATCATGGTTCGGGCTTTAGTATGGGCGTCTTTGGTCGACAGTCCTCTTATTCTAAGCGGCATCGCTACGTTCTCTAAGGCCGTGAACTCACCCAACAGGTGATGAAATTGGTAAATAAACCCCATTTCATCATTGCGAAGTTTAGCTAACGCGTTACCAGAAAGTTTTCCAAGAGATTTACCATTAAATTCAACGTCTCCGCTGGATGGTTTATCTAACCCTCCAAGTATATGTAATAGCGTACTTTTCCCTGAACCAGAACTGCCTAAAATGGCAACGTGTTCACCAGCTTTTATCGAAAGAGAAACATCGTGTAATACGGGGGTGGCGTTACTGCCATCTTGATAGGTTTTATTAATATTGCTGCAAATTAGCACGTCTCGCATGCGACTGTTCTTCTATGGTTTCCAGACGGTGAATGGTAGCGCTAAACACTACCAACACCAACTGAAAAATAACAGCGCTAAAACGTGTTATTGTGTGTCTTGGACGCTTTTAGCAAGTGCATCGGCAGACTGTGGCTTGCCAAACAACCACCCTTGGCCGAAGCCTATAGTTAAACCTTTTAATTCATTTGATTGGTCAATATTCTCAACGCCCTCCGCGATCAAGTCGACATTAAGCCCCTCGGCAATACTAACAATATGCGGAATAAGCGACGAACGAATACTGTTGTCTTCCATATCCATAACAAAGCTTCGGTCAATTTTGAGATAGTCACAGTTCAAGGTTTTTAGCTGGCTTAGGTTAGAGTACCCCACGCCGAAATCATCAATAGCAAATAAGAACCCTTTACTTTTTAACGATTTAATATGCTTAACCGCACTATGAGTTGCTATCTGTTCATCTTCGGTAATTTCCAGCACTAACTTAAAGTTTTTAACATTCATTTCCATTGCAAAATCTAAATCTAAACAGTCTTCCCTTGTAAAGTCGAAAGGAAACAAGTTAAAGGACACTTTAAACCCATTTGGGATATCAGGATTTTCGTTAAGCTCCTTCATCGCGGTCGTAATCATATCGACAGTAAATTCCCACGTCATATTTTGCTCTTTGACTTGTGGAATGAACTCATCGGGATAAATTGGCCCAAACTCGTCTTCAAAGCGACTTAGCACTTCACAGCCGATGACTTTGCCCGTTTCTAAATCGACAAATGGCTGATAAAGACTATAAAACTTATGCTCTTTTAAACCTTTGCTTACTCTGGACTCTAGAGAACGACGACGACGTAAATAATTAAACACAAGCATGTGGGTCAGTGCGGCCGTCATCAGCATAGCGAAAACAAACAAAACAAGCTTACCCGTGTGTAAATCTAATACCCTTCCGTGATCAGACTTAACTTTTAAACAGGTATTATTGTAACGTTCGTCACACATTATGAACTGTAATGAAAAATAGCCAGTGCGCGCATCCATATCATCTTGACTAAGCGTAGTATCTACCAGCCCTGGATTACCCGCCATATGATAAAAATGATCGCCATTATAAAAAAGCTGCCAATCTTGGGTGAAACTGTAGCCAATGACACTATCCATATCTAAAACTGCATTATAGCGTCCACGTTGAACAATGGTGCCTGTCGCCTGCTTATCAAAAAGCTGTAGCGGCGTGTTAATCCAGAATGCATCACCAAGTTGGGTATAAAAATCGGGGGTTGCCTCTTTTATAGGCTCTTCAAGAATACCCAGATAGGTGCTGCACAACAATCCGCCATTCTCATAGAAGCCAATTTCTTTTACAAAACGGGAGCGAAAGAGAGTTTTGCGCATTTCGGTCAAGTTCTCGATTTCACAAGACTGATAAGGCAGTGCATTGAGATAATCAAGGGTAATCTCGGCATCTCTAAAGACAATGCGAACATTATCAAGGATCTCTTTAGCTCGGCTCTCCTCTTGCTCTTTGATAAACACAAACATAACTATCGCAAGAAGTAGTGTAACGACGGCTACGCTTAACAGAGAAACACCAATCGCCTTTAAGTTATCTGCCAGAAAATACCGTTTTTGATCGCTTTTATTCATAATTTCCGTTGTTGTAAAACTCTAACGACTTAACTGTAGTACAGTTTTAAAAAAACACACTACGACTTTAGGGCACATGTTACTGTTTGTTAGATAGTTTTAATGGTTAATGAGTGGTTTTTAAGAATAAAAATGAAAGGTTCAAAAACCAAGGAAATATAGAAATGAAAACTGTTTGGAGCGCCTTGCTAAAAGCAACTACGCAAAATACAAAAGTACTTTTGTGAGAGAAATAACTAAAGAGGTTACTGAAAAGCGTAGTCTTTTTTTGAGGGGAGAGATTATCTTACTTTAAAAGCTTATTGTGGATCTTGTTCATTAATGGCGGAGCGGACGGGACTCGAACCCGCGACCCCCGGCGTGACAGGCCGGTATTCTAACCAACTGAACTACCGCTCCGCAATAATGAAAAGCGCGCATGGTTCGATTAATGGCGGAGCGGACGGGACTCGAACCCGCGACCCCCGGCGTGACAGGCCGGTATTCTAACCAACTGAACTACCGCTCCACATAATCGAGATTGCGCTGTATAACTAAATGGCGGAGCGGACGGGACTCGAACCCGCGACCCCCGGCGTGACAGGCCGGTATTCTAACCAACTGAACTACCGCTCCGAAGACTTTTTAGTTATACCATTGAAAGAGTGGCGGAGCGGACGGGACTCGAACCCGCGACCCCCGGCGTGACAGGCCGGTATTCTAACCAACTGAACTACCGCTCCACATTTTCAATGTTATCAGTGAGTTGACTTGGCTGTTGTTGCCCTGTCCCCTGACTGCGGCGCAGATAATACGTATTCCCCCATGTGGAGTCAACGCTTTTTATTAATAAAATTGTCATCTGCGGTTTGTTTGCCTGTTAAATAGACATTATGTCGAAATAAAATTCAAAGTGAACAATTTAACATCGCATAATCACAACTGGGATAAAACACACATTAAGATTTTTCCGGTTTGCTGCCCTTTTTAAACATCCCGAATAACTTTTTCAAACCTTTCGGCTTTTCCTCCATAGAAAGATCAGCATCAGTCGTAGCAGAAGGTTGCTTTGTTGGTGAAGGCGACGATTTAGGAGACGTGCGCTTCTTACGCATGAAAATGATAACCGCGGCAGCAATAACACCGATAAGTACAATTGACCCATTAACCGCTATCAAAATAAGGGTCAAGGTTCCATTATCCATTTCCTCTTGCCCATTTAGCGAAGATTCTTCATCTTGCGTCATAGCGGCAGGGTTTAACTCAGGTGTCGCAACTAATGGTGCACTTCCATCAACAATTGGGTCTTTTCCATCTATTAATGGGTCTTCAACCTCAGGCTCGGGCGGCCCCTCAGCAACAAAACTAAATTCAGGCACATCTAAAATAAAGTCCCGGCCATTCATTGTTGTTCCGTATGCCGTAATCTTTACTCTAAAAATGCCTTCTTCATAGGCAACAATTAAATGCTCGCGAGGCTCACTGCCTCCTTCAGTCAAAGAAAAGTTCTGCATGTCCGCATTAGGGAACTTTATTTTTCCATCCACAAGCAAGGATTCGATATCCACGAGCTCCCGATCAACATCAATGATGATTTTGTGATAGCCGTCACCACCGCCATTCATTTCTACGTCAATAGAAACGGGGTTGTTATGTAAGACAATAGGTTGGCTTTCTTGCTCACGGGTATACATGGGGGTACTAACACGAAAAACCGGCTTCCACTCTCCCGCCGCTATTTTCAAATTAAACTGCCCGGTAAAAATACCATCTCCTGGGCGTTCATCCATTCCGCGGCCGTCGTCTTGGAATGTCGCAATATTCTGATCGCCGGTGCCAAAGTTCCCGAAATTAGGATTGTTCGTGCTTTTAAATTCAATATCAAGCTCAACGACATCTCTAAACTGCTTGTTGTCAATTGGCTTGCCGTTGTTAGTGAGGTAGGCCGTAGATTTTAGAATTTCACCGGCAAATAAGACGTCAGGTAAAGGGTCGGCATGTAACTCTATATTCGATATGACCATCACGCGGCTTTCTGGCAACACCTGCCCCACCGCTTGCCAAGGGCCTGGAACTGGGTTTTTAATGGTTATCATGTCGAAGGTATCGGCATCGAACCACTCCACTTTCTCTTCATCAACTCGCCCCTGAAACAGCTTGGAGCCATCAGGTCTCACAAGTACAACCGGGGCAGAGCCATATTCTCTGAAAAAGACCATAGTGATTTCTTCGACGTTGTAATCTACTCGAAATCGGTTTTGTAAAAGCTTTATTGAGTTTGTATAGCTGTCGCCTAAGTCAGTAAGCGGCGAGGTATCAATATCTTGATTCTTTGACTGAGGGCTCTGAATTGCGCTATCGGCGAGCTGCCGAGCGGCATCGCGTTCGTCTTCTTGCGACTGAGCGCCAGTGCTTAAGTGTATAAAAAGCGATAAAATAATTCCCCAATAAAACCACACTCTCACGCTACGCTGCTCCTGCACTGTTTGGCTATTTTATTTCTATTTAAACGTGTTTAGCTAGGGCCTCTTCAGGCTGAGGACGCCATAAACATTTGCCACCCGCTTTTTCTACAATGTCCAAACGAGCCTCATGCTGTTTTAATTCATCGGCGGTAGCTTTAATAACCTTTAATTTATTTGCACTTCGCTTAACTCTGCGAATCGCGGTTGAGTCAGCATCATTACCTGAACTCGACGCCAATTTAAGCTTGGTCTGCCCACCGGTCATTAATAAATAGACATCGGCGAGAATTTCGGCATCCAGCAAAGCCCCGTGAAGCGTACGGTGGCTGTTGTCTATACCGTAGCGTTTACACAATGCATCGAGGTTGTTTTTCTGTCCGGGGTGCATTTGGCGAGCAAGGGTCAGCGTATCGAGTACATCACATATTTGGCTGGTGATGACGCCTTTTGTAGAGGCTTCCATTGAAAACTCGTGATCCATGAAGCCCACGTCAAATGGTGCGTTGTGAATAACAAGTTGCGCCCCTTTGATAAAGCTGACAAATTCCTGGGCAACTTGAGAAAACGTAGGCTTGTCGGCAAGAAATTCATTGGTTATGCCGTGAACTTCAATTGCTTCTTGTTCAATATGCCGGCCCGGGTTGATGTAAACGTGAAAATGATTCCCCGTCAAACGGCGGTTAACGACTTCAACACACCCTATTTCGATAATGCGGTGGCCTTCTTTGGGGTCAATACCTGTGGTTTCAGTATCGAGAACAATTTGGCGCATGGAACCTCTACTATAATTACACTTTCATTTTTTGATAGTATATCAACCCCTTTGCAATCCGCTAAGGGAAAACACAAGATAAATTTAGCGAGTTAAACTAAAGGAAACGTTGTGGCTCAAAAGACCATTCACATTTATACCGACGGCTCGTGTCTAGGTAACCCTGGCCCGGGCGGGTACGGTGCTGTACTCATTTACAAACAACACAGAAAAGAGTTGAGCGACGGCTTTGCCCACACCACGAATAATCGTATGGAGCTGTTAGCGCCTATTGAAGCCCTCAATAGCTTAAGCGAGCCTTGCAATGTTGAATTAACTACCGACAGTCAGTATGTAAAAAACGGTATTAACCAGTGGATTCATAACTGGCGTAAAAACGGCTGGCGCACTGCTGATAAAAAGCCGGTTAAAAACGCAGATTTGTGGCAGCGTTTAGACGATGCGGTAAAAAAGCACAAGATAAACTGGCATTGGGTAAAAGGTCATTCAGGACACCCAGAAAATGAGTGTTGCGATGACCTTGCCCGCGGTGCTGCAGAAGCGAAGCCAACAAAGCCAGATGAAGGTTTTGTTGGAAAATAGAATACCTTAGCAAAGCGTCTTTAGTGAGAGCCTTTAGTAAAAGCTCTCACCCATAGCTTTTACTAAGGACGTCTACCACTAGCTTTTGACACGAGCTTTTACCAAGAGCTTTTTACCACGAACTATTACCAAGAAATGACCAACTTGCCCTGCGTGTCGTTGTTTTCCAATCGCGCATGAGGCTTATCGATATCATCAATATTGTAATGGGTATCGATGTTGACATTTAGCTCTTTATTTTCAAAAGCGGGCAAACATACGTTGGAAAAGTCACGTATCAAGTCCGCTTTATACTCGTCGCTTCTATTTCTCAGTGTTGTGCCAATAATCGACGCTCTTTTTCCTAAAAGCAGGGCCATATCAAGGTTATCAGCATACCGTCCTGCCAGCATGGCCAGATAAACCACTTTGCCATCTTGCTTCAGCACTTTAAGATTTCGGTTAAGGTAATCGCCACCGACCATATCAAGTACCATATCAACGCCTTCAGGCCATACTTTTTTTAGAACGTCATCAAACTGCTGCTGTTTGTAGTTAATGAGATGCTCTGCGCCATTATTTTCACAAAGGGTAAGTTTATCTTGGCTTGACGCTGTTACGGCACTGTGTACGCCCCAATATCGACATAGCTGAGTGGCGGCCAACCCCACACCACTTGCGCCCCCGTGTATCAAGGCGCGTTCAGCTGGTTTAATATGAGCAATAGTGCGTAAACATTGAAATGCGGTAAGGAAAACTTCGGCAAGACCTGCTGCTTCAAAAAATGGCATGCCCTTAGGGATAACCATTAGGTGGGCAGGATTAACAATGACTTCAGTAGCATAGCCACCACCTGCGACCAAACCAAATACTTCATCACCTTCTTTAAAGGTACTAACATCACTGGCGACTTCTGTTACAACGCCTGCAATCTCTAACCCGAGGATCTCACTTTCCCCTGGCGGAGGTGGATAATTACCTTGACGCTGCAACGTATCTGCTCGATTTACACCGAAGGCTTTTACCTCTACTTTTACTTTTCCTGATGTCAGCAACAACCCATTGCATTCCTTAATTACCAGTTCGCTGGGGCTGCATCCTTTTTCAAAATCCACATAGCGCATACTTTGTATCCAATCCTAGTCTTAAACTTTTAATCGTAATTTGACTACGTACTTTTATGTTAATCAGTTTGGGGGTCTTTTAAGTTTATACAAGTGGGCATAGATAATATTCAACACAGAACCTATTAAAATGCGTATAATCGCGACTGTTGCCGTAAGCGCCTAATATTGCTTACAACAGATATACATTGTTTAAATTAGCACGAGAGCCTACATGTCAGCACAGGTCATATTACAACCATCCAGAGATAAATCACTTCGCCGTAAACACCCTTGGATTTTCGAGAGCGCCGTTGCTGAGCTAAAAGGCCGTGCGCGGGTTGGCGATACAGTAGATGTGTTCGACTCTGAAGGCGATTGGTTAGGGCGAGGCGCCTACTCTCCAAACTCTAAAATTCGCGTTCGAATGTGGACGTTCAGAAAAGACGAAAGCATTGATAACGGCTTTTTCCTGCGCCGTTTAGAGACTGCGCTTACGCTGCGTAAGCGCTTGTTTGACCCAACCAAAACGAATGCGTTTCGTTGGATAGCGTCTGAAAGTGACGGTCTTCCCGGTATTACGATTGATCTCTACGACAACGTTGCTGTGGTGCAGCTTCTAAGCGCTGGCGGTGAAAAGCACAGAGATAAGATAGTGTGGGCAATCACAAAGCTAATGCCTGAAGTTCACATCTATGAGCGCAGCGACGTTGATGTACGCAAAAAAGAAGGGTTAGAGCCGGTAACAGGTGTGCTTCACGGCGAGCCCCCCATGCAGGTTACGGTAAAAGAAAACGGCATCAATATCGTTGTTGATATAGAACATGGTCATAAAACCGGTTTTTATCTCGATCAGCGTGATAGCCGCGCAGCGGCCGCACACTATGCGAAAGATGCCGACGTACTCAACTGTTTCAGCTACACAGGTACGTTTTCTTGCTATGCCCTCTCAGGCGGTGCTAAGTCTGTTACTAACGTTGATGTATCACAGCCAGCTTTAGATTTGGCTAAACATCATGTAGCAATCAATAATTTGAGTGAAGACAAAGCGCATTTCGTCAACAAAGACGTATTTAAAGCGCTTAGAGAGTATCACGACCAAGGCAAACAGTTCGATATGGTCATACTCGACCCACCAAAATTTGTTGACAGCAAAGCTACGCTAAACCGCGCGGCTCGTGGCTATAAAGACATTAATATGTATGGCATCCACGCGGTTAAAACTGGCGGGCTGCTGCTTACGTTTAGTTGCTCTGGCCTCATGCCCGCTGATTTATTCCAGAAGGTTGTTGCCGACGCTGCCCTTGATGCTGGACGTACTATAAAAATCATAGCAAGGCTGAATCAAGCGTCTGACCACCCTATCATTGGTAGCTACCCTGAAGGCTATTATTTGAAAGGTTTAGTCTGCGAAGTCACCGACGACTAAAAATGAAAAAGCGCCCTTGCTGTAAAAAAAACCGGGGCGCTGATTTCACTTATTGAATTAACGATAGGTTATGCAAATAGCTTAGAAAGCGAGCAATAAAACCTGTATTTTAAGAAGCAAAAGTCACATCATTATTTGAAAAGCCATTAGATAGCTGCTCAGAAGACTGACTAGTTTGCCCTCCAGCAACCTCCTCTTTGTCCTCTAACTTCTTCCATACCATTTCATGGAAGTAAAACGCCACAGTATTAATTGCTGGCTCAACTAATGCTACCGCACCGCCTACTACCAAGCTACCTGTCAATAGGTAGGCTACAGTAAAGGCTACTGAAAAGTGCATAACGGCAAAGGTAATTGTCTTTTTCATAATAATCGCTCTCTCAAAAGTTTAAATCTGTTTGCTTCCGCAGTAATGAGAATTATTATCAATTAAGGGCGAGAATTAAAATAGAAAAAACTGAACGGCTTATTCGATTTATTGAATGATGGGTGATAGAGCTGACACTGAAGAAACAGGTTGAAGGTGAGCAAAACAGACGGACTGCTATTAAAATGTGAGGGGAAAATTGTATTTTAGGCAATACAATATTTGAAGCGCCCTTGTGTGACGCTTGTAATAATAATGAAAAGGCGAAGATTAATGTCGCCCTTTCACCTGTGATAAGTCTATTTCATCTGAGAAATTTCGACGCCTATGATACAGCTCGAATCAGATTCAGGTTCACAGCGCACAACCGTCGCTAATGCCGCTAAAGAGGGGATTTGTGAGCTAGACGACTCTATAGCAACACTCACTTGCGTCCCTACCTCAATTGAAGGTTCGTCAACCTCTAAAGACATACCTGTGGCGCTTATGTCTTTGCACATCGCCTGCATGGTGCGGCTCGACTCATCATCAGTAATTTGCAACTGACACGGCGAATTTACCATCATCCTGAAAAAATTTCGCTTATCGTCGTATCCCAACATGTCTACTTCTCCTGATTTTTAGCATTACGCTGACGACTACAATTGTTGTTATAGGTTGATGGCGATAACTTGTCAATCGAACTGTCTAAATTTCATTCAACAATATTGCAAAAGTAGTATTGGTCCTACCTCAATGAGTCAACGATGATCTTTTACTATCGATAAAACAGCCCGGCATATGCTTATTAGATACAATTTATTAAGCCCCGTAATACGCTTTTTTGGGGGGGTAAACTTAAATAAACCAACTAATAGAAAACACACCGCTTTTGGGAGTCTATGCGTTGGACATACTGTATACCGAAACCGCCATTAAAAGTCCGCTAGGTGAAGGGTGATGCGCTTCGCTGATATGGGATACGCCGTACCAAGTTGTTGCGCAAACAAAGAAACACGCAATTCCTCTATCATCCAGCGAACGTCGTTAAGGGCCTGCGGCACTTTACCTTTGGGATATTTACTGCACGTCTTTTCCCATTCTTTAATCGACTTTTCTACCGTTACTTGATGCATTCTGTCTTTGTTAGGATCGATAGGCAGCTTTTCCAGACGACGGGATAAACCTTTGATATACCGGTTCCAGTCGTCCAGCCTACCTTCACCGATTTGAGAAACAAAGCCAGGGAACACCAATGACGCTAGGTGCGCTTTACAGTCTCCTAAAGCGTTGATCATGGTCAGCGGCACGTTACCTTTCATTTGCTTTTGGCACTGATGGGCAAGGGTTAATCCCTGCTCCACCTGCTTGGCAATTTCTAACACTCTGTCATTGATATTGGCACGAGCAATCTCTAAACAGGCATCAAAGTCCGATTTGCTGCGGATGTCGGTGTTATTGGTTTTGCAATAATCGCTGACAATGGAGTCGATACCCGCAAAGATGCAATCATCTATCAGCGCTTTAACTTGTCCGAAAGGGTTAAAATAAAGACCTAGTTTGGCTTTATTGGGTAATTTGCTTTGCAAATAGTTAAGCGGCGACGGCATGGCATTTTTAATCAATACATTAACACCCTGCTTATGTAGCACCTGCGCTTTATCGGCTTCTTCAATTAACGCAATATCGACCTTATCGCCTTTTTGCACTAGTGCTGGGAATGCCTGTACTTCAAACCCGCCTACCTTTTGCACAAAGGTTTCCGGTAAGCTTTCAAAATCCCACTGTTCGATGTTATTGCGCTCTAATTCGGGTGTTGCGGCCTTCTCAAAGGTTTGCTTAACCTGTCCTGCGCACTGTTGCTTAAGCGCATGCAGATCATCACCTTTGGCAATATCATCACCGTTGTCGTTCACTACCGCAAAGTGCATTTTTAAATGCTTATCGAGCTGAGCTAGATTCCATTCTTCGCTTTCAATAACAACGCCAGTCATTTTGCGAAGTTTATCAGTAACTGCTTCTAACAAAGGCACGGGGCGATTATTTTTGTCAGTTTCACTAATATCAGCAAGGCAGGCCTCGGCAAAGTTAGGCGCAGGCACAAAATTGCGTCGCAAGCGTTTAGGTAAGGTTTTAATTAAGCCCACGATAAGGTCGTGTCTTAGCCCCGGTACTAGCCAATCAAAACCGATATTATCAACTTGGTTAAGTACTGGGAGCGGGATCACCACGGTTACACCATCATCTTCAGCGTTAGGTTCGAAGTTATAGCGTAGCGGCAGCGTAATATTGCCCTGGCGCCATACATCAGGGAACGCGTTCGCCACCGACTGTCCTGGCTGCTGACGATACACGTCTTCTTCTTTAAAGGTTAAACTGTCGTTGCTGCCATGCTGTCTAAACCATTTCTTAAACGCTGCATCATTATTGGCTTCAACTGGGATACGTTGAGCGTAAAAGCTTACAAGCTCTTCATCATCGACAATCAAATCGCGACGGCGAGTCTTTTGCTCGAATTCGTCAGCCTGTTCCAGTAATGCCTGATTTTCTTGTAAAAAGCCGTAGTTTAGCTTGGTGTTACCTTCTACCAACGCTTCGCGAATAAACAATTCATGGCAAATCGGTGGGTCAATAAGGCTATAAACCTTCGCGCGCTTCATGACAATTGGCAGTCCGAACAAGGTAACTTTTTCAAACGCAATAACCGCACCGCGCTTTTTAGACCAATGTGGCTCTGAATAGCTTCTTTGCACAACGTGCTCGGCCAAAGGCTCTACCCACGCTGGGTCTATTTTTGCCACCATACGGGCAAATAGCTTAGATGTTTCTACTAGCTCGGCTGCCATCACCCATTTTGGCTGAGACTTTGACAATCCTGAACCAGGGAAAATTAGAAAGCGAGAATTGCGTGACCCCATATACTCACGGTCTTTATCTTTAAAGCCCATGTGCGACAACAAACCGCTGGCGATGGCTTGGTGGATTGCCTGGTAGTCGGCTTCTTGTTTAGAAATACCGAATCCCAGCTCAGCAATTGATTTTTTAAGCTGGCTTACGATGTCTTGCCACTCGCGCATACGCAAATAGTTGATAAAATTCTGCTTACACCATTTGCGTAGCTGGTTTTGGCTTAATGCGTTTTGCTGTTCTCTAAACGCCACCCACAAGTTGTAAAGGCTAATAAAATCTGAATCTTTGTCATGGTATTCGCTGTGCTTCTCATCTGCTTGCTGTCGTTTTTCTTGTGGGCGCTCCCGCGGGTCCTGTATAGAAAGACCCGCCGCAATCACCATCACCTCACTAAGTGCATTCGTGCGCTCGGCTTCGATTACCATGCGTGCATAGCGAGGGTCGATGGGTAAACGAGCTATCTGACGACCAAGCGGGGTAAGCTGCATCTTACCGCTTTGCTTCGTTTTTCTATTAGCTTTGCCTTTCGCAATCGCTTGGATTTCTTCAAGTAAGCGAAAACCATCATTAATATTACGGTTGTCCGGCGGCTGAACAAACGGAAAAGCGGCGATATCACCTAACCCCACTGCAAGCATTTGCAAGATAACCGACGCTAAGTTGGTGCGGAGGATCTCAGGATCAGTAAACTCTGGACGCCCTAAATAGTCGTCTTCGCTGTAAAGGCGAATACAAATACCATCAGACACACGACCGCATCGCCCTGCCCGCTGATTCGCTGAGGCTTGAGAGATTGGCTCAATAGGCAGTCGCTGCACTTTACTTCTGGCGCTATAGCGTGAAATACGGGCAAACCCGGGGTCTATTACGTATTTTATACCGGGCACGGTTAATGAGGTCTCAGCGACATTGGTAGCGAGTACAATGCGCCTGCCGCTGTGAGATTGAAATATGCGGTTTTGCTCCGCAGCCGATAACCTGGCGTAAAGCGGTACAATTTCGGTATTGCGATAATGCTGTTTGCTCAAGGCATCTTGAGTGTCGCGTATCTCCCGCTCACCGCTTAGAAACACCAGAATGTCACCCGGCGCTTCACGCATTAGCTCGTCGACAGCATTGACGATGGCATCACTTTGATCAATATCATCATCATTGTCTTCAGGCGCGTGGTAACGAATCTCTACCGGATAAGTACGACCGCTCACTTCAATAATGGGCGCATTATTAAAGTGTTTAGAAAAGCGTTCTGGGTCGATGGTCGCTGACGTAATGATAAGTTTTAAATCAGGGCGCTTGTCCAACAATTGGCGCAGATAACCTAACAAGAAGTCGATATTAAGGCTTCGCTCGTGAGCCTCATCAATGATGATAGTATCGTACTGATTTAAGAAACGGTCTTGCTGCATTTCAGCAAGCAGCATACCGTCGGTCATAAGTTTAACGTAGCTTCGCTCGCTTACCTGATCGCTAAAGCGAATCTTAAAACCTACCTTTTCGCCAAGTGGCGTGTTTAGCTCTTCGGCGATACGTGTAGCCACACTTCTTGCTGCTAAACGCCTTGGTTGAGTATGAGCAATCATGCCATTCACACCGCGACCTAGTTCTAAACATATTTTAGGTAGCTGTGTGGTTTTACCTGACCCGGTTTCACCGGCCACAATAACCACTTGGTTATTGGCAATCGCGGCTTTGATATCTTCTCTTTTATCGCTAACCGGCAGCGGCGGGTACTCAACCTTAGGAAGGTTATTTTGACGCCAATTACGCTTTTCTATTGATGTATTGATGTCGTTTTCTAGTTTCTCGAACTGTTTTTTTAGGCTTTGTTCGCTAACTGAGTTCTTTTGTGCGTCGCTCTGCTTGTTTGCGTGTTTGTTTGCATTACTGACTACTTTAGACGTTTGTTGTGCATTGCCTTGCACTTCAGAGCTTGAACTATTTGTCGCCTCTTTCCTTCCATTTCCTTTACCGCCAGATGCATCATTAACTTTCTGCGCAAGCTGCGTGATCCTGCGCTTTAAACGAAATTTATCTGCGCTTAAACAATCATCAAGTTTGTTGTAAAGAGGTTTTATTGCAAGTGGTGAAGACAAAGTGACATCCTAAAGCGTGTTTCTAATCATCAATAAAATTCGGGCGGTGATCCTAGAAGATACCGCCCTAAAAAGCCAGTGCGTTAAGCGTTACGAGAATTTAAGCGCTTTGGGTTAATTCATCGTCTTGAGTTGTTGTAAAACGAGGAAAGCCAAACCAAATGGCCGCCACACCAAACACAAAAATAAGCATGGGGTACCAGCAATACGGCGTAATTGCCAAAGGTGAAATACCCACTACGGCTGCTGCGCTTAAGAGCTGTGCTCCGTAAGGGACCAAGCCTTGAAAGCTACACGAAAAGATATCCAGTAATGAGGCGGTACGGCGCGGGTCTACGCCGTATTTTTCGTTCAAATCTTTTGCAATAGGGCCTGCGGTAACAATGGCAATGGTATTGTTGGCCGTAGTAATATCTAAAAAGCTGACTAAACCAGCAATACTAAATTCCGCGCCTTTCTTAGACGTAACTTTGCGAGTTAAACGCTCAATTAACCAAGTGATACCGCCATTTGCATGCATAAGTGCCACAATGCCACCTATGGTTATGGCAATCATGGCTAAATCTTGCATCCAGCCCATTCCTTTTTGAATGCTTTGCATCATCGAAAGTGGCGTAAAGCTACCTTGAACCAAGCCTACTACACACGCACTGGCAATACCCACTGCAAGTACGCTTATAACGTTAAACCCGGTTAGCGCAAACGCGATAATGCATAAGTACGGCACTATACGCCAAAAATCATAACTGCCGCCTTCAACAATGCCAGAAGTATCAACATCGACTATAAGCAGTAACGCCATAGTGACTATGCAGGCCGGCACGGCAACCATTAAGTTTGCTTTGAATTTATCCTTTAGCTGTACGCCTTGCGTGCGTGTTGCTGCAATGGTGGTGTCTGAAACAAATGAAAGGTTATCACCAAACATAGCGCCTCCCACTACAATACCCAGCGCCATTTCCACCGGCAGCCCTAGGCTTGTGGCAAGGCCAGCCCCAATTGGCGAGAGCGCGGTAATAGTGCCCATAGACGTGCCCATAGAAAATGATATAAAGCAGCAAATTAGAAATAGGCCTGGCAATATCAGTGCGGAAGGCACAAATTGCAGCGCCATGTTCACCGTGGCATCTCGTGCACCAATATCAATGGTTACTGCGTAAAATGCACCTGCCAGCAAAAATATCAGCACTAAGAGAATAATGTTCTTGTCGCCACCGCCTTTACAAAAGGTTTGTACTTTTTCAGAAAAGCTAACTTTCCTGCCTTTGGGGTTCAAACATAAGCCATACCCGGCACTAATGAAAAACGCTACCAAAATAGGCATTGCGGTAATATCGTTTGTGGTGATACCTGTTACAACAACAAGGATCACAAAAAGCAAAATAGGCGTTAAACCTAACGGGTTTGGGATAATAGAATTTGGTGCAATGTCGTTATTTTCGTGCACAGAAAACTCTCTTTTTGGGTTTGATTGCGTGTTAGCAACAGATTCAAGGCTACGCTGAAAGCCATCTGCCGGTTGCGAGTGCGTAAAAAAGCTTCAACGAGACTATCTTCCAACGGTCTTTGACGGTGAAAAGCTAAGGCAGCAAAGGATAAAAGGTTTTAAGGGCGTTGAAAAGCAGTTTACTTTCCAACGACTAACTCATCTGATGGTTATTTCTACTATTTTTAGATTTTAAGGTCTTGGTTCACCGCGCAGTTCGCTGGGGTTTTTTCCGGTAAGTCTCTTTACGGTACGGCGAAAATTAGTTAAGTCGTTTATGCCCATTGCACCTGCAGCAACCTCGTTGCTAACTTTATTTACGGACAAAAGCATCACTGCATAATTACATTGCACTTCTTCAGCTAACGAGCGAAAGCTAACACCAAATTCTTTTAATTTTCGCTTCAAGGTCGCTACGCTGATACCCAACTTTTCTGCTAATTCAGGTAAACCGATGTTTGCGGTTTCTGTGCAAGATGCAAAGATGTAATGTCTGACATAATCAGGCAAAGAAAGACGTTGTTGCAGTTCGGTTAGCGGCCTTTCTCTGAATAGCTTTGCGCTACTGTTTGATGGAATTTTTGAGAAGTACTGTGGTTCAGATTCGTTTGCTGCGTTACTTACTGGCTCTAAGGGCTGTAGCAATACATTTTTTTCAATACAAATACTGTTGAAAGGACTATTGAACGTTAATTTAATCCCTAGGTGTGTTTCATAATCCGCGATGTTCTTTGGTCGACTACCCGTAAACGTAAAAGACAAACTTATCCGCTTATTCGAAATGCTTTTCATCAGCGAAACGATACTTGCAAATGCCATTTCCATAGCGAATAAAGATAGCTTGCTGCTAACCCCAGTAAACCGGGGCACCAACACTATCGTGTTTGTGCTTTCGAAGCGCTGGAATTGACACAGCGGAAGGTTACACCATCTAAATGTTTGGCGTTGAGTGAGATGAAAAAGTAGCGCTTCTATGTTTTCACATGCCGCTAATACGTGTAAAGGACTGCACTGCCACTGCGACGCTAATGCGCCACCGAGCAAAAAGCTAACGTCGCTACCTTTTGTCTGGGCCTGCACATTATTTAACAGCGATACATATTGTTTTATGCTTAGTCGCAAATTACTTTGTAACGCATCCTCAAAGATACCAGTACCACGCAGCAATTTATTTTTATTAGCACCTCGCGAAAGTGCTACATCCATAGCAGCCCGCACCAGCCAGCACCCAAGAATCGCCTTATCTTGAACAGACATCACTACGCTTGCACTACCAAAGACACCCATGCCAAGCTCGTCAGCATCCCCTTTTACAGAGACACCCATGCCAAGCTCATCAACATCCCCTTTTACAGAGACACCCATGCCAAGCTCATCAGCATCTCTTTTTACAGAGACACCCATGCTAAGCTCGTCAACCTCTCCTTTTACAGAGACACCCATGCCAAGTTCATCAGCATCTCCTTTTACAGAGACACCCATGCCAAGTTCATCAGCATCTCCTTTTACAGAGACACCCATGCCAAGCTCATCAGCATCCCCTTTTACAGAGACACCCATGCCAAGCTCATCAGCATCCCCTTTTACAGAGACACCCATGCCAAGTTCATCAGCATCTCCTTTTACAGAGACACCCATGCCAAGTTCATCAGCATGTCCTTTTACAGAGACACCCATGCCAAGCTCATCAGCATATCTTTTTACAGAGGCACCCATAGCAGAATAGTTTTTAGGGCAATTATGCTCAGCCTCTGCAGTGTGAGCATCTCTGCACTTAGGTGCACGCAGTGCTTCTAATGGTAGTGTTAAATCCATAAATAACTTACTGAAGGTATCTTCATTTACCCTTCACACCCCTTTGACTAAGCTGCACTATCATGAGTTCGCTCAAGATCCAATAGCATACTGTTGAGCACGGTTGCTATGCGCTGGTTAGGCAACAGAGTTACTTGAGTGCTACGTGCGGTGGTGTAAATTGCATTTGCATTTTGACTGTGCCTAAAAGCAAGGTGTTGGATACTCGCTTTAATATCAGTGAGAATTAGGTCAGCCTGCATAGGCGAAATATCCGGCATTAAAATCGCAAAGCGATCACCTGCATAGCGACAAGCTAAATCTTGCTGCCGTAAATTCAAAATTACTAATTGCGCAATGTCGTGCAGGTATCTGTCGCCTTCCGAGTACCCATGCTTCTGATTAAACAGAGAGAAATTATTAATATCAATGATGGCTAGAACGGCTGACTTACCGGAGTGCTGTTGCTTATTAATTTGTGCTCTCCAATACTCTGCGCGGTAAAGTTGCGTAATAGGGTCTATGGCGTCGTGATCGCGAAAATCCCATTCCCTGCGCCGCAATTGCAAGTTCAATGCGCGCTGCTCTAGGTGCCATTGGTAAAGCGCCGCTGTCATCACCACCATTCCTACGACTGCTGGATAAGACTCAATCATACTTATCCAGTAAGCGTCTTCTGGGTAATGAAAAAACTCATCTAAAAAGTCCAGGCTGGCGGAAAACAAAAACAAGCCTAGCCCTATTGTTAAAAGGCTAGTTACTTTTCCAGGAGGACGGCTAGCAAGGGCAGCAAGGGTCCATGCTAAGGTTAAAAAAGCGATACTTCCCTCCCCTAAAATATCTAGGTTTGATATCACAGCGCTTTCTTTCACGTCTCCGATTATACACGCTAAGCAAACGGCAAGCGTTACTACGCTTGCCGTAAATAGTAGCCAAAGCTTGTGATGGCGAAATTGTGTTGCGTTTGAAAAGGTAAACATATTGCTCTCTTTGGGGTTACCTCGTGGTGAACGACCTCACATATCAAATTTACGTGCGAAAGCGCTCAAAATAGAACGAGAGTCTTGCCCAATTCTGCTGAAACTGTCGAGGGTCAGTTTGGCTCATCAATGTGACATCTTGATGGCAACCTATTCAAGAAACGCCTAGATAAAAGCGTAAATCACACAAAATCAGCAACTTGATTAAGGGTCAATTTAGCTCAATCAATTGCGAATAAGTGACAATTATCTAAAGCGCCCTACTTATTCCATCAAATCGTCATATAACTGTCATGCAGCATTCTTAGGGTACTTAGTCATTAACTTAGCACGTACTTAACACGCCTTTTGACTGTTTAATTGACTGGAAAATAAATGAAAATTAAAACCGCCTATTCATCTCTTACACTTGCTTGCATAACGGCATTGGGTCTCACCGTGGCTTCACCTGTTTCAGCTTCTGATGGCATAATTATCGGCTCCGTTAAAGATGCTGCGAAGGCACGCAGCTATGCCGGAGCACAAATAAAAATTATCGAATTAGGACTTAGCACCGAAGCAGGCAGAGATGGTACGTTTCGCTTTCCATCTATTCCCGAGGGTACTTACACATTAGAAGTTTCTTACCTTGGTGAACAAACCATCACTCAAGATATTAAGGTGACAGATAACGGCATCGCCCGCGCAGCTGTAGAGCTTGGCAACGGAGACACTATTGATGAAATATTGGTACGCGGACAACGAAGCGGACAAGCAAGCGCAATCAATCAGCAAAGAGCATCAGACCGCATTTCTTCCATTATATCAGCTGATGCTATTGGACAATTTCCAGACCAAAATGCTGCAGAGTCGCTGCAACGCTTACCTGGCTTATCTATCGAGCGAGATCAAGGTGAAGGTCGTTTCGTTGGGATCCGTGGAATCGACCCTAACCTGAATAACGTAACCATCAACGGGTTAAATATTCCTTCACCGGAGTCAGGGGTACGTTCAGTGGCACTCGACGTAATTCCGTCTGAGCTTATTCAAACCTTGGAAGTATCTAAATCTGTGACCCCAGATATGGACGGCGATGCAATTGGTGGCTCGGTAGCCGTTAAGAGCGTAAGCGCCTTTGACAAAGCGCGCGATACCGCTAGCGTGACGGTACAGGCAAGTCAAAACGACTTGCGTGATCAAATCAGTCCAAAGTTGTCCGGGACTTTTACCAAAAAACTTTCATCAAAATGGGGGGTGGCTGGCGCTGTCTCTTATTTTGACAGAGACTTTGGTTCAGACAATGTAGAAAGTAATGGTGATGATGAACTTGAACAGCGTCATTACACCATCACCCGCGAGCGTTTAGGTAGTGCATTAAATATTGATTTTCGCCCCGATTTCAACAACCAGTATTTTCTTCGCACACTCTATAGCGAGTTTTCTGACGATGAATTTCGCCAGGGCAACATATTTACGTTCGATAGCGAAGACTCGGAAATAGAAAGAGAAAGTAAAGACCGTTTCGAAAGCCAAAGTATATTTACCGTGGCGTTAGGTGGTGAACATCAATTAAAAACTTGGGCAGCCAACTGGCAACTTGGATATGCGAAGTCTGATGAAGACGAACCCGACGCCCTGTACTACGTCTTTAAAACTGAAAATGACAGTATTGACGCAGACCTAAACACAATTCGCCCTACTGTCTCACAAAACGCGGATGCCATGGACTTATCAACCTACGAGGTCGATGAGATTAGCTTTGAAGATAACTATACTAAAGACACCGAAACCAGCATTAAATTCGATGTAGCACGCCCTCTTAATCTTGGTGGTTACATTGGCGAATTAAAAATGGGGTCTAAATACCGCAGCCGAGAAAAAGACCGAGACAGCAGCATTGCAATTTTCGACGGTGACTTTGACGAGGTAGATGCTTCTCAGTTTGGCGCTGCAAGTCCAGGCTATTCACTCGATGACTTCGGACCAGGGCTCGATCGAGGTGAAATGCGCAGTTACTTCAACGACAACCGCGGTAGTCTAGAATTAGACAGCCTAAATTCTGAAGTAGAGTCTCGCGGTGCTACCTATGTAAATGAAGAAGATATTTTTGCTGCTTACATCATGGGTAGCGTAGACATTGATAAGCTTCATCTTGTTGCGGGTGTTCGCTATGAGCGCACCGACTTTTCTACATCTGGTATGCGAGTAGAGCTAGTAGAAAACGAAGAAACCGACGTTGAAGAAGTCGTTAACACACCATGGGAAGCGGAGCGTGACTATAGCCACTGGTTACCCAGCTTGAACGCTAGGTATACTTTTTCAGATAAACTTCAGCTTCGCGCCGCTTATACGCAGACTATCTCAAGACCTAAATTTGAAGACGTAGCGGCATTCCAAATCATTGAGAGCAAAACAGAAGAAGACGATGGCGCATTTGTCACTGAGCGCGCAGCCGAAGTTGGCAACCCGGAGCTTCAGCCTTATGAAGCACAAAACCTCGATTTATCGATTGAATACTATCCAGGCGATATTGGCGTTATGTCAGCAGGGTTGTTCTACAAGAATATTGACAACTTTGTTGTATATGCTGATGTTGCTGGCACCACAGGCTGGGAGGGTTTTGAAGAAGTTGTACAGCCAATAAATGGTGACTCTGCCAATTTAACGGGCTTAGAACTTTCTTGGGTAAAAGCTTTCAATAACGGCTTTATTGTTTCTGCTAACGCCACCTTTACCGACTCAGAAGCGACAACTTTCTTAGACGGCGAAAAATTCGAAACTCATTTACCGAACCAGTCAGACCGCATTGGCAACTTAACCATTGGATACGAAGCCAATGACTTCAGCGTGCGTTTAGCTACCACCTATAAGAGTGACAATTTCGAAGAAATTGATGGCGACATGCTGAGATTCGAAGACGACCACATTCAGGTTGATTTCATGGCACGCTACTACATTAACAATAGCTTACAGGTCTATTTCAACGGCATTAACTTGGGTGACGAACCCTTCTACAACTATTTTGATACGCGCAGCCAAAATGCACAGTATGAAGAGTACGGGCGCACCTTTGAGCTTGGCTTTACCTGGCAGCTTAATTAAGTACGTTTATCAATAGTTAATTAGCAAGGATGAGGTCATATGTTGTTTGGCCTCCCCATTTCAATTAGTTCTCTTAAGACCATGCTTTACTTGTACGGTAGAGCATGTGCTTATACTTAGAAAGTTTCAGGACAATAATAACAATGACCAAACAGCGTCACATTCAATACTCTTATAGAGTTAAAAGTAAAATAGCAACGATTTTAAGCGCATGTTTAGCTTTATTTAGTTGCGCAGCCGCCAATACAGCGAATATTGCCGCAGACAGCAACAACTGGCTAACAAAAAACGACGACCACGAATTAGTACTACCGCTAACAAAGCTTGAAAGCGGTTTTACCCTAACCCTGCACTACAAAGCCAAAAATAACGAAGACACCCATGCTAGTACCCAGCAACTTACTTATGATGACTCCCATGTCAACAATAGCGGCAAGAACCCCCGCCCTAAAATTCAGAAAGGAACACGGGCTAAAGGTGCTTACGAAGACATCCATACAAGCATAACAAACAACATAGACACCCACGTAAAAACTGAGAAAAACACTTACATAGACACCCATGTTATCAATATTATCGTGAAAGAACTCGAGGGTGTCTCATTAAGTAATTCGTTGGGAAAGGAAAAATTCATTGCGGGGAATTACAACGTAGTAAATGCTGAAGTTGTATTACATCAAACGAAGCAATGGGTGTCTTTGGTAATGTTTAACAACGATACTCAATACATAGAAGCTTACCGCATTACCCCAGAGACCCTTGACGTTAACCAACAATCAAAGCAACTAACTAAAGGGTCTGAAGCTATTTGCGCTGCAACATTGGGTGATGGTGAATTAGAAATCATCAACATTGATGCTACTGGCACACTACATCAGTATGAAGTTCACAACGGAAGCTTTTTGTCGCTTCGCGACTTTGCGATAGGACCGGGTATTAAAAGCTGCGCCCTAAATACCGATACTGAAACCTTATATCTAGCCGACGAATATGCCGGCGTTTGGCAGCTAGATACCAATATTGAAAGTGAGCTAGCGAAAAACCTCATTTTTTATAATCAAGATGTTGCTATTGAAGGTGTGGCAACCCTGCCATCCATTCGAATGCAAGACGGCATGGGTGTCACCCCAATGCATTCCACCCCAACGCAAGATAACATGGGTGTCTCTGCTTGGGTTACACCAACGCAAGGAAACATGGGTGTCTCTGCTTTGTTTCTACCCTCAATATCGAAGCAAGATAGCGTGGGAGTCTCCGCTTGGGTTAGCCCCGCTGTCAGCGGAGTGTGGTTTCAAGCCCCATGTCTGACGCAGTTTGTCTCGCTTGTTTATGATGTAGGAGATGGCAACTCGGCATTTAAGGTAAACAATGCAGATGGTAAAACTACCTTTGTTCAGCCTGAATTCGTCCATTTATCGCTAAATAGCGAAGAACAAACCATTTCTCTTATTGTTGATGATGACCAATCAGGTAACTTTTTTTACACACAGCTTTCATCAGAATTAAGCAACGCACTACTCAATAGTCAGTGCGACACCGGTCTTGCAAACGTCACTAGCAGAGACACCCATACAAAAGCCACCAATACAAACGAAAGTGAGTATGGAATTATCAGTGTTACACCTGAAATCGAAACCGAACCGGTAGAAAATTATGGTGATGCTGCTGACGACCCAGCCATTTGGGTTAACTCACTCATCCCAGAGCAAAGTCGCGTTTTCGGCACAGACAAAAAAGGAGCCCTCAATAGCTACGACTTATCCGGTAAGCTAATCCAAAGCCTGCCTGTAGGCAGAGTAAATAACGTTGACGTGGGATACCGTGTATCTGTTGAAACAAAAGACGTTCAAAAAAGTGATACTTCGACATTTGATATTGCAGTAGCATCAAACCGTTCAAATAACAGTCTGTCAGTATTTGAAATAGATAAACGCGGGGACATGGTTCACCTTGGTGATATTAGCACTACGCTTAGTGATATCTATGGCTTGTGTATGTTTGTATCAAACGGCGTAGCCCAAGTGTTTGCAAACGATACCAGCGGACGCTTTGAACGATATCATCTATCTATTAATACAGCCAAAACCCTCAATGGGCGCTTAACACAGTCATTTTCGCTACCTTCACAACCTGAAGGATGCGTGGTAAATACTAAAACAAATACTGCCTACCTCGGTGAAGAAGGCGCTGGTATATGGGCTTTGAACGTGAGCTCAAGTAACGAAGAGCCTCGCTTCATTGCGAAAATAGTGGCGCCTGTAGAATCAGATGTAGAAGGGCTGGGCCTTTTCGATGTAGACGCCCAACCCTACCTTATTGCCTCTAGCCAGGGCAATGATAGTTACGCTATCTATAAAATTCACCGCGAAAAACCTGATGCACTTAAGTTTATTGGACTCATTCAAATCACTGCCGACAAGGCCCGGCAAATAGACGGCGCATCAGAAACAGATGGGCTTGATGTAACCAATGCGAACCTTGGGGAAAGATTTACCGAGGGCCTTTGGGTGGTTCAAGATGGCCGAAACGTAATGCCCAGCCAAACACAGAACTTCAAGTTAGTAAGTGGTACGTCGCTAAAAAATTCAATAAGAAAACTTGCTGAAGATACCGATAGATTTATGTAGTTTTGTAACAGATAACGTTAGTAAAAAGAGAAATTAAAAAGAGGCGTTAAACATGTTATCGCCTCTTTTAACAATACAAGGTCTCTTAATCAGAAATGGCTTAGAGCCGGCAGCACTAAGGCCGCACTAACAATCGGATACTGCGTTGCCAAATTAGCTAACCCGCTCGCTGGTACCCGTCATTTAATTGAACGTCAATAGCGCGAAGCACGGCCGTTCGGTTAATTGAGCCTAAAAGCACGCCATCATCATCTACAACCGGGTAAACCCGTGGCTTTTCCTTAAGCAACAATTGCGCTAGTTCTATTACTGACATGTAAGGCTTAACCGAAACCACCGGCGTTTTCATGATTTCCCCTACCCTACAAATTTGTTCGCGATAGTAGCTAGAGGCAATCATTTGAGCGATACAGTCTTGTTCGGATAAAAAGCCCACGACTTTTCCCTTTACATCAAGTACAGGCCCACCACTTTGCCCATTAGCTAATAGCACTTCAACAGCCTGCGCTACCGGCATATCGACATGAAGCTTGACAGGGTGAGTATTCATATAATCACTGACTTGCAACGATTCCATTTTCGATTCTCCAGCCGTGGCGCCTAATGTGACCGATACTGCGACTATTGGGCGTTACGGCACTTCAATTATTATTAACCACACGTGAAAGCAATTTTCGCTATCACTTTAAGATTAGACGTTTCGTTGAATACAAGCCAGTAAATTTAACATTAAAGTAACAACCGCTTTTAAATGTTTAGTCTTTATAAATCGCCACGGTAACTTCGCCATTTATGTCAATACTCGCGCGATACATACCCGCTGAATTAAACGGCATCGCGATGTTTCCTTTTGCATCAATAGCAATTACTCCACCATCACCACCGGCTTTCATCAGAACGTCATTGACCACTGAATTCGCAGCGTCATTTAACGTTACCCCCAGATACTTCATTCGCGCACAAATATCTGCGGCCACGTTGTACCGAATAAAATATTCGCCATGCCCGGTAGCCGATACGGCGCAACTTTCATTGTCAGCATAGGTGCCTGCACCAATAACCGGGGAATCGCCAATGCGTCCATATCGCTTCGCCGTCATCCCACCTGTTGACGTTCCTGCAACGATGTTGCCTTCACTATCCAATACCACCGCCCCTACGGTTCCAAAGCGCTCATTACCCTGTTGTAAACCGTAACCAATAGAGGCTTGCTCCATACGAGCTTTCGCTTTATCTAAAGCCTGCTTGCGAAACTCAGTATCAAAAACCGAATTATCCACTTGCTCAAGACCGTTTTGTTTCGCGTATTCTTCAGCACCTGCTCCTGATAGCATGACATGAGGAGATGCGTTCATTACAAGAAGTGCCGCTTCGATTGGGCTTCGAATTGTTTTCACGCCCGCCACCGCTCCAGCATTTTTGCTGCCACCATGCATTATCGACGCGTCGAGTTCATGTTCACCGTCAAACGTGTACACAGCCCCGATACCGGCGTTAAACAATGGTGAGCTTTCCAGGATTTTGATGGTTTCTACCACCGCGACTTCCCCTTTTTCACCTTCTTTAAGTAAGGTATAACCATGTCTTACCGCGTGAGTTAATACTCTTATATAATTCGCCTCTTTTTCAGGTGTCATCGACGACTTTAAAATGGTACCCGCTCCGCCATGAATGGCGATGGCAACCTTTGGGCTTTGTTGGTGAGTATTAGCCGCTGATGCGTTAGTACTAACAATTGCTAGCGAAGCTGCTAAAGCACTGATTGCACACAGCGTATGTCGAACTTTATTGGACTGATGGAAAATGCGAGAAAGGTTCAAACGGTTAACTCCTTTAAAAGTGAAAAAACACCGCTTATTTTCGAGGCATATAAACCAACACAATTAAGCGACGTTATTATCGTATTTATAGCGAATTAAGATGACACACTGAAAGATGATAATCTAGGCTACTTCAAGAAGTTCTAAAAAGGTATTGAGATCGTCGCCGATAGATGGGATTAACGCCTTTACTTTTACCCAATCTGCTACTTTTGATAACTCCCACAGTGCTTCAAAATCTTTTTGTAACTGCACTGCACCAATATCTGCAGACATTCCTTTAAGTTTAAGAGAGAGGACTTGTACTTGTGCAAAATCCTGTTCCTCTACGGCCCTATCTAAAAGCTTAAATTTTTCAGGCGCGCTTTGAGAATAAAGCTCGCAAACCCGCGAGAACAACGCCTTATCTCCCATAATGCGAGCTATCGCATCCTCTTTTTCCCAACAGTCATTATCTATTGCATTCGCCCTCTCGTTAGAAATACTTTCAGGCTTACCTAACGCGTCGCCAAGTTCAGATTGAACAAAAACATCATCGCTAGCATTATTTTCCGGTGAATGGTTTATTACGTTCATAGACTCATCAGCGCTTTGCTCCAAGTCTCTATCGATAGCGCCAAGCAGGCTGTCTACCAAGGGCGGCACCGACGCACTATTACTTGTTTGCTCTAGGGGTTTTGAAAGAGGAGTTTTTGTGCGCTCGCCAATTTGGGTATCAATTTCTGAATTTTTAAGCTCGATGCCAGCTAGCTTGGTCACTTGATTAACTAGCCACTGCCTTACTTTCGGTATGAGTACATCTGCAATAACCGGTTTGGTTGCAAAGTCGTTCATCCCTGCTGCTAAGCACTTTTCCTTCTCGCCTAGCATAGCATTTGCCGTCATCGCTATGATGGGTACATCAACATGCATGGCGCCTGCCTTTCCCTCTCGAATAGCACGAGTTGCCTCGTAGCCATTCATTTTAGGCATTTGGCAATCCATCAAAATACTGTGAATGCGACGGCCTTTGTCATCGCATTTGCGCAGAAAAGCAATCACTTCTTCCCCGTCAGCACAGGTATATAATTTACAAGGTAAGCACTCTAATACGCCCTTAGCCACCTCTCTGTTTATCATATTATCGTCAACGATAAGTAATCGTGAGTTCTCTATGGAAAAGTGTGGTTTGACTTGCTCTTCGGCCCTAGCTTCGTCTTCTAATGTACTGCTATGGCTGTCTTCATAAGTAGCTTTATTAATTAGACCACTATATTTAACAGCATCTAAACCTTGCTTAACCGTAACAAACGTAGAGCGGAACAGGGGCTTGGGTAAATACAAAGGCGTTAAATGCGTAAACTCATACGGAGCGCCTTCTAACTTTTGAAGAATATAGACAACGGGCATTTTGCTAGCTTTTCCGTCCTTTTCGCAGCGTTCCCATTCTTTATCGAGTTCACCAATTAAAGCGCTCGATTCATCTAGTAAAAGAATGTTGTAATCTTCCCAAGGAATCGCGCTAGCGGGTGTATCTAATACGTGTGGAGTAGCACCTACGTATTCAGCAAGTTTACCTATATGCGCTTGTAGCGGTAAATAAGCAGAAGAGACACCCACTTTAATATGACTAAGTAGTGACTTTTCTTCTCGTTCAATTTGGTCGGAGTTTGCTGACTTACCTGATGCAGTATCGGGAACCGAAATATAGAACGAAAACTTACTTCCCATTCCTAACTCCGATTCAAAGGTAATATCCCCACCTAATAATTGGCATAACTGCTTGCAAATAGATAATCCTAGCCCTGTACCGCCGTATTGTGTCGCCACTGAGGCATCAGCCTGGGTAAAGGCAGAAAAAAGCTTGGGCTGGTTGTCCTTTGCTATACCAACCCCCGTATCCTCAACACTAAAATGTAACCGCTGCACACCAGATACCGGTTCGCTCAAAAACAGTGTGAGCTTAACGTGCCCCGTTTCGGTAAACTTAATCGCATTGTTTAGCAGGTTGCTCAATACCTGGTTAATTCTGTGGGGATCTGAGTTAATTTCTATTTTCGGTACTTCTGATGTATCCACCAGTAACTCTAGTCCTCTACCTGCCGCTTTGATAGCGAACACTTTAGCAATAGACTCGATAAGTGAGAGTAATTCGAAACTTTGCTGGTTAATATCCAGTTTTCCCGCCTCTATTTTTGAAAGATCCAGTACATCGTTTATAAGCACGTTTAAGTTGTTACAGCTGATTTCCATCATAGAAACCAACTGCTCTGCCTTTTCGTTAAGTGGTTGGCGTTTTAATAGAGCTAATGAGCCGACTACCCCGTTAAGGGGTGTGCGCATTTCATGACTAATATTAGAAATAAACGAACTCTTTACCTTACTTGCTTTACGCGCTTCTTGCGTGGCCTCAACTAGCTCTTTTGTCCTACTAACCACTTTTTCTTCAAGCCTTAAGTTGACTCGTTCAATAGCGTCTTTCGCTTTCTGCTCATCTGTAACATCTCTTATTACTACGGCAACACCTGAAAACTGTAAATGCTCTCCCCATATCGTCGACGCGGTGATCAATAGCGAATGCTCATCGTTATCGTCATCGACATAAGGCTTGTTAAAGGTGACTTGCTTACCACCTTTAACAAGCACATCTTCTAGTCCTAACAAGGATAATGGAGCAAAAGATGAATAGTGATGATTGATGATTATTTGAGGAGGGATCCCAAAAAGTGACTCCGCAGCTTTATTCCAGCTTTTGACAATGCCGGTGGAGTCCACACTAAAGATGGCATCTTTTGAAATATCGACAATAGCAGCAGATTCACCGCGCACTTTAGCTAATTCAATATTCTTTGTATTGCTGCGATATACAAAAAGCAAAATACTGACAAAGATAATCGAGACGATGCCAATCACGCTATAAACGCTCAGTCGCTTTTCGTTTATCAGCGCACTAACTTCGGATTGCGGTAGAAGTATGTGAAGATAAAAGGTAGCGCTCTGATCTTTTGCACCAATTGTGAACGCCCGAGAGACAGCATAGTGTACGCCCTGAGTTTCATCTTCAGGCGTAATTTTGGTTCGCCCCTTGAATTGGGGTACAGAGAATTCGCTTTGCCATGTTACAGAAGGGTTTAAGTCTTTAGAAAAAGATTTTTGACCGTCAGGATGTAATACAAAATACCCTTCACGGTCAGTGACGTAAAGCGTCTGGTTGGTAGTCAACGTTTGGGTCATTTGAGAAAGCAGGTACTGCGCATTGACGTTCATAATTAATAAACCGTAACGCTCACCACTTTCACTAAAGATGGGTAAGGAAAGCCGAATTACGCTTTTGTAAGGGTACTCCAATTTTCCATATTCGCGATTTAAGTTAATACCCGAAATGTAAAACTGGCCTTGATTACTTTTTACACTTTCAATGAAGTAATTTCGTGATGCTTTCGCCTGTAAATCACTACTATTGGCGATTAGAACACTCCCGCCTTCGCGCTCCACCCTTAAAAATTCGTTTCCCTCTACATCTGCCTTAATGACCCTTAACTGATCAATCTCTCTATTGTTTTCAATAAAGGCAACGAATATGGTTTCTAAGCGATGCTTCCACTGGTCGAGCGTTGTGCCATCTTTAGGGTCTAATTTATCATTCTGGGTTGCTCGAACTATGCCGCTTATTGGCGGTGTCTGATGCAAAAAATTAAGCGCATTAAGATATTTCACCACCTGCATTTCGGCGACGTTTTCCACGCTTAAGGCGCTTTTCTCTAAAGCCTCAAAAGCCTGGCTTTCCGCCGTCGCTTTTATATTGCTTTCAAACAAACTAACAACTAACACAATCAGCAAGGTAGCAAGAACAACTGCCAATATAAAAGTGCTTTTAGCTTCGTTAAACGCAGGTTTAGATGGTAGGACCGACAAGCCAATAATTTCCGTATCACTTGTAATAACTTAAAGCTAGTCAGAGATGTTTTGTTGCGCAAGTTTATAATGAAAAACCTTATATAAAATCGAAAGACAAAACCGTGAGTTACAGCGACACTTTAGCGTTTTAAGCCTCTGTAATGTTGGGCATAAAACCAACAGCATTTGGTATTAAAATTGTCGCGGTGTACACTGCGTGCAAGGTTTTACTAATAAGCAATGGTGGTTATGCACGCACCTACATTTTTGTGGCACGATTTTGAAACATTTGGCACTAGCCCACAAAAAGATCTCCCCTGCCAATTTGCCGCGGTAAGAACAGATATGGATTTAAATGTTGTTGGAAAGCCCATCAACGTTATGAGCGCCATTGCTAATGATTATCTACCTCACCCAGAAGCATGTTTGGTTACCGGCATTACGCCGCAGCAAACAATAAGAGATGGTTCGAACGAGTCGGATTTTGCAGCGCGAATTTACCAAGAGATGTCTACACCAAACACCTGTAGTGTAGGATTTAACAGCATTCGCTTTGACGATGAAGTCTCGCGCTATCTATTTTACCGTAACTTCTACGATCCCTATTCACGGGAATGGCGAAACGGAAATAGCCGATGGGATATTATTGATGTGGCAAGAGCGTGTTATGCGCTTAGACCTGAAGGAATTAATTGGCCAGAACGAGAAGATGGTACACCTAGCTTCAAATTAGAATCGCTCACTGCTGCAAATAACATTGGTCACGAAAATGCACACGATGCGTTGAGTGATGTCTATGCAACCATCGCCTTGGCAAAGCTTATCAAAGAAAAGCAGCCTCGTTTATTTGAGTATGCACTCTCGCTACGCAATAAACATACGGTTATGCAGCAAATTGACTTAAGCAAACCTTCAGTACTTTTGCACATATCCTCTAAATTACCGGCCTCTCAGGGGTGTTGCACTTGGGTAATGCCAATCGCTAAGCACCCAACCAATTCTAATGCGTTTATAGCAATAGATTTGTCCCATGATATAGACAGCTTGCTAAACGACTCGGCCGAAGAGATAAGACAGGCGCTTTACGCACCAGCGGATACGTATTCAGATGTTAAAGATCGCCCGGGCCTTAAACTCATTCACATTAATCGCTCCCCTTTTATTACCACAGCCAAAGCGATGACTGAAGAAAACGCCGCTAGGTTAGGTCTTGATCGAGAACGCTGCCTAGACAATTACAAAACACTCGCAGGCTCTACTGATCTTGCTGCTAAGCTTGTAAATGTGTACGACGAAGAACTCAACAGTACAGAGCATGACATAGATCACGCCTTGTATAGCGGTGGTTTTTTAAATGACGAAGATAGACGTTGGTGCGAGCGTGTTATTAATGCTAAGCCTGACGACCTCGCTACGCTCAGCGGTGAAACCCAGCATGAAGGTTTGCGAAAACAGCTTTTTCGTTATCGTGCGCGCAACTACCCTAATACGCTCACCGCTGATGAGATGACAAAGTGGCAGTATCACCGTCAAGCTAGACTAACAGACCCCGCGTTTGGCGGCTCAATTACCTTAGAAAACTATTTGATGAGGCTTGAGGCGTTAGCTCACGAACACAGTGACAACCCTGACAAGCAGGCCATACTGCGTGCCCTGTATCAGTATGCTAAAAACCTTTGACGGAGGTTTTATAACATCATAAATTAATGATAGTTGAACTGAGGCGGTAAAGGATAAAACGTAGTCAAGGAATTGATGACATCCGCCGATAATAACAATACACGCGCGTAAGGGAATAAGAAGTCATGAATGGCGTTACAATAAGCTTCGACAAATCAAGAACCTATATAAACATTATGCTCACCCCTTCTGAATTTACATCAGAAGTGGATATTCGTGAAGTTAGGCAGCAATTGGAAAGCGGCGAAACCAAGCGCCTTTATGTGTCAGAAAAAGCGTTGAAATCTGCCTGTGAGACGGCAAACCATTACTTTAAGACGGGTGATGGGACCGTGGTTCAAGAACGTATTGGCGAACGCAAAAACGCAGAAGTTGAATTTAGGGTGCCTGAAGATGGCATGATCGCAAACTTAGTTCTTACTACCCCCTATGGCGGCAAACTCCCATCTCTCGCGACAGTTAAATCGTTAGCGGTTAAAAATAGAGTGATTCGAGGTGTGAGCACTAAGAAAATAGACGCGATGCTAAAAGCAGCTAGGAATGCTGCACCCGGCACCGTTTTAGAGGAAACCATCGCCAAAGGGCTTCCTGCCCGAAATGGAAAAAATTCAAAGTTTATTCCCCTTGTTCCAAACGCGCTCGAACGAATACTTAAACCGCAAACAAACGAAGGCGAACGCGTTGACATGCGCAACTTAGGCGAAGTGATATGCGTGAAAATAAACACGCCTGTTCTGCGCCGTACTCCACCTACTAAAGGGCGTTCAGGCTTTGATGTGAAAGGAAACACAATCTCTGCCGCTCAAGGCGAATGGGTGGATTTTAAAATGGGTACAGGAACGGTGTTGTCTGATAGCGACGCAAATCTATTAATGTCGGCGATTTCAGGGATGCCTAAATACCGTGACCAAGTTATGAATATTGATGACACCTTTATTTGTAATGGCGTTAACGTCGGGTCAGGGCATGTAAATTATGAAGGTGCTGTATTAGTCAATGGCGATGTCACCGAGAAAATGCAAATTAAAGCAGCAGGTGACGTTACTATTAACGGTTTCGTAGAGTCGGCTTATATTGAGTCTGGCGGTGACATTATTATTACCGAAGGTGCCATGGGTAAGGTGAACGATAAGCAAGGTGACTTCCAGTGCAAACTCGTAGCCGCGGGAAGCATTCACGTTCAGCATGGTCAAGGCATTGATATTCAGTGCGTTGGAAATATTACGGTCGGCAGGCAACTTGCGTACAGCCGACTGCGCTGCGGTGGTGCGGTAATCGTGGGGCAAATTGATAAACCCATGGGTAATTTATTTGCCTGTGACATTATTAGTCAAGACCGTGTTGAAGCAGGTACGCTGGGTGCGGTTTCAGGAAGCACGTTGAAAGTCGATTTCAGTCCAGGCTTTAACCAACTACTCGAGCGCAAAGATTCACTTGATGAGTTATTAAGGCAGATTCGAGAGAATAACTTAAAACACAAAGAAAAAATTGCCCTTATTCAGGGTAAGAAGATCCCTAAAGAACTACAGCGCAAGGCGGCAGAGGCCCTGGAGCTTTTTAACAATGAAAGCGCGCTTCTTGAGTGGCTAGAGAATAAAGCTAACGACGTTAAAGCCGCGAAAGAAAACTATCAGACGGATATTAAGCTTATTGCAAACAAGAGGCTCTACCCTGGTGTTTCCGCTAAGCTAAATAATAGAAATTGGCGTTCTGAGCGAGAGTACGATCGCGCTCAAATTCACTACGATTCGCATCAATGGCATTATGAGCCAATAATTTAAGGGATGTTTAGGCATGCGAAGTCCGGTTTTTCAGGCTTCGCACATCTACTTTTCTATTTAGCTGTAGGATAATCCGTTTTTACTGGGCAATGGTCACATTGCCGTAGCCTTGCCGCTTAGACTGATAAAGCGCTTTTATGGTGCGCTCAAGCCAGTCAGGAAACTCTTCTGAATCTCGCAATTCAGCCATGCCGATGGCAGTTTTGTATTTATTGCTTAGAAGATAATGAGTATCCATACACTCTAACAGCCTGTCTGCAAGAATCTTTGCTGAGTCTAATTGGGTCTGTGGACAAAGCACAACGAACTGCTCCCCAGTGAACCTTGAAACAACATCGACCTCTCTTACTGTATTAAGGCAGTTTTGGGCGGCCGTCTTCAACACTTCGTCTCGAATAGAAGGGTCGTGAGAAAATTGATTTTCATCAACAGGCGTTAAATCAATCGCGATTAATGTAGCGGTAGTATGAAACCTATGGAAGCGCGATATCTCTTCTTCGGCTCTTTGTATCATATGATTACGGTTATACAGACCTGTAATTGTATCGTGGGCAGAAAGAAAACCTAACGTTTTGTTTCTCTCTAACAAAGTGGCTTGAAGCGCACTTATCTCTTCATTTTTTTGTTGAATTATACGCTTGTAGCCGCCCACGTGGCGGTTTCTCGAAATTAGCCACAACAAGCCCAATAATACGATTGCTGAACTCAATATCATCACGGCATAGTTGCGGCTGTAACGAATTTGCACGTTGTTCCACTGTTTGTAGATTTCTACTTTCTTCGTCTCTGGAACCCGTTCAATTGCCATATTAAGTTTATCGACTAAATGCCCGAACGACTTATTAACGCCGAATGCGAGAGAGTCAAAGGGTTCGGCGTAACCAACAATGTGTAAATCTTCAAGCTCAAGGTTATTAATGTGCATATTCACACTCATCAATGAGCCTACCATTACGTCAAATTCACCGTTGGCGAGTTGCTTAAGGCCCTCTTCCTCAGATGGGATGAGTTTTAGCCGCAAACCGGGATAATAACGAGAAATATACTCTACTTGGCGATACCCCTGCACAATACCTACTGTACGATTACCGATACCTGAATACCCCTGCAGCATAGGCATGCCCGCTCGGGCAACCAATACATTTGGCGCCTCAAAATACGGCACACTAAAGTCTAAAAACTGCTTGCGATAATTAGACGTGTTCATCATCGGAATGACTTGGCATTTACCTTGTTGAACGAATTCTAGGCTTTCCTGCCAACTCTGTGTAGGAACTAGCTTGAACTTAAGCTCGCTGAGTTCAGCAATTAGCTGCATATACTGAGCTGAAATACCCACGTGGATGCCATTTCTTATCGCTTCATAAGGCGCCCAATTGGGGTCAATACAATAGGTTACTTCGATTGAATTTTGAGATGCTAATGGTTGCTCTGGTGCGGCTTGCAAGAGTGCACTAAAAGCGGCTCCTACTAACAACACTGTGCAAACCAGTTTTTTTCTTATTTTTCTCAACTGCACACCCAAAAAAGAATAATTACATCAATAACAAGTCAACCGCGAAGTATTAGGGTTAAATGCACAAAATGCAATAAATTCGATTATTTAGTGACTGTTTAGCTATGTGACACTCTGTAGTTGCTTAAATACATCGTTATCATAACGCTTTTCCCTCATGATACTAGCCAATGACGTTACCGCTTTTTCAATATCAGAAAAACTCAGATACAGTGGCGCAAAGCCAATACGAAGTATGTTTGGGGCACGAAAATCGGCAATAACCCCTTCTGCAATCCACGCTTGGCAAATGGCATAAGCATCATCGTGGGCAAACGCAATTTGGCTACCTCGATTGTCTAGCGAAGGGCTTACCACCTTAAGTTCATCTAACAAATCCGCCCTTTTAGCTTCAGCGATAAAATAAGCTTGAAGCTTTTTAGATTTTTCATCAATAGCTTTAATCGAAACGCCTTCGAACACATCAAGGGCAGCATCTAAAATACTCATGCCAATAATACCTGGTGTACCACACAAGTTTTGCTTTATTGAGGTATCAGGAGCGTAGTCGGGAGAAAACGAAAATGGCGAGCTATGCCCCATCCAACCTGATAAGGGTTGTTTGTAAGAGCCCTGATGCCGTCGAGCAACATAGATAAACGCCGGGGCGCCTGGACCGCCATTTAAATACTTATAAGTACAACCAACGGCAAAGTCTACATTGCACTCATCTAGGTCGACAGGAAACGCGCCCGCACTATGTGCTAAATCCCATAGCGTAAGAATCCCTTTATTATGCGCCTGCTCAGTAATGCCTTTCATATCGAGCTTTAAGCCACTTCGAAAGTTAACTTGAGTCAACATGAGTACTGCAATATCGTCGGTAAGCTGGGCACCGACGTTATTTTCATCTATGTACCGGATGCTGTATTCAGTGCCCAGTAAGTCGAGTAAACCTTGTACCATGTAAATATCGGTGGGAAAATTATCTCTTGTTGTAGCGATAACTTTTCTTTCAGGGTGCATTTTCAAGGCAGCGCTAAGTACTTTAAATAAATTGATTGATATCGAATCGCAGCATATTACTTGCCCTTGCTTGGCTCCGATAATCGTGCCAATTTTGTCACCCACCTGTTGTGGTAATGAAATCCACTGATGCTTGTTCCAGCTAGTAATAAGGCCCTCGCCCCACTGACTTTTTACCACCTCACTGGCGCGCTCTTCCGCTTTTTTGGGCAAAGGTCCTAGAGAGTTACCATCAAGATAGATAGTATTGTTTGGCAACGAGAATTCACTCGCTTTGCTAAAAAGCGGATCTTTTTCATCAAGTTGCTTAGCAGAAAATACCTTATTTATCATGTTGACCTAAAACCTCTAGTAAAGCATCAAAGGATGTTGATTCAGGGTGTAGCCAATCGAAATGACCACCATTTGTTATTATTCTATTTTTTGCGCCGGGCATTGTAGCGTGGTGTTCGGGTACAATACTATCTTCGTTGCCTTGCAATAATATTACCGAAGACTTGATTTTTGCTACATCTGGCGAAGCTATTTGGTATTCACGTTCGTTTTCGTTGGGCATTCCACCCATAAATTTCGGCGTAGCTGTCTGACAGCTATTTTCGCCAAGTGCATAGCTTTTCATATTCGTTATAGCGGCAAGGCCTATCACCTTTTTGATGCCTTTACTTACTTCGCTACTCGATAGTTGCTGTGCGGCAAGTAAGCCAAGATGCCCGCCTGCAGAGTGACCCACTAAATATATGTTGCGGTTATCACCCGTCGCTTCAATTGTTTCTATCGATGCTTTCACAGCCCTTGTTACATCTTCTAGGCTACCAGGCCAGCCTCCGCCTTTATCACCAACGCGCCGATACTCCATTGCATAGACACCCATCCCAAGCTCTGCCAACGCATGATAAAACCCTTTCGCATGGTCATAGCCGTATGCATTAAGCCAACACCCACCATGTACAAAAATAACGGCGTTCCCAGCAAACTCATTTTCAACCCCACCGCGGCCATGCCATACATACACAATCTGAAGCGGGTCATCCCCATAGTTGAATTGGGTGTCATGCTCTGACGTTGGCAAGACACCCAACGCAGAATATGGAACTTGTGACGTTGGCAAGACACCCAACGCAGTATATGAAACTTGGGTCAGGGTGGGTGAAATTTCATTCGAATGAGCGCTTACATCTCTATTGGTATGGGTGTCATTCGAAGCGTTTTTCGAGGTCAACTTGGATTCATTATCGTGGGTGTCTTTGTAATTCGACGTTGTTTGCGTGACACCCATCGTAGAAGATGGCACTCGCGCGGCTACGTGAGCCTCCAAGTTAGCATGGGTGTCATTTGATGAGTCATCGGGAATTAAATGACGCTCATTTACATGGGTGTCTTTGTAATTTTTGTAATTTGCAACGCTTCCCTTATTTTGAAATGAGGTAGCTTGAGCATTTACTGGAGCCGAGAGTGTAGCTAGTGCGGCTAATATTGTCGGGAAGATGGGCTTGATGAAAGATTTCATATTTATCGTTTTCATTTCAATAAACCATAGAGTACCAAGTAAATGGTGGCACTCTACGATTAATTTTTTGTCATATTGTTAATGGTCTCTGCTTAAATCATTTCAACAGCCAGTGCTACTCCTTCTCCTCCACCAATGCATAAGGAAGCAATACCTTTATGTTCGCCACGCTGCTTAAGGGCATGCAGCAGAGTTACCAAAATACGTGCGCCCGATGCACCGATTGGGTGGCCCAAAGCACATGCACCGCCTTTCACGTTCACTTTATTTTCATCAAGCCCGAGTTTCTTGACTGCTAGCATGGTCACCATTGCGAAAGCTTCATTAATTTCGAACAAATCGACTTCTTCTTTTGTCCAGCCTGCTTTATCTAGCACTTTTTCCATTGCTCCTACAGGTGCCACAGTAAAGTTTTCAGGTTCAATAGAATTTGTAGCGTGAGCAACTACACGTGCCAGTGGCGCTAAACCAAGTTCCTTCGCTTTACTCTCACTCATAACAACCAGTGCTGCAGCACCATCGGAAATTGAGCTTGAGTTAGCTGCAGTGACCGTACCGTCTTTTTTGAACGCAGGTCTTAAAGTTGGAATTTTTTCAGGACGTGCTGAACCTGGGCCTTCATCGGTATCGACAACGGTGTCGCCCTTTCTAGACGAAATTGTCACTGGAACTATTTCATCAACAAATGTACCGCTATTTATTGCTTCATGAGCTTTCGAAAGCGAACTCAACGCAAACTCATCCATTTCGCCGCGAGAAATATTTTCTCCATCGGCCGTATCTTGCGCAAAACATCCCATTGCTTTTCCATCATAGGCGTTTTCTAGCCCATCAAGCATCATGTGATCTAGCACTTGGCCATGCCCCATGCGATAACCCGTTCTTGCTTTAGGCAGCATGTAGGGCGCATTACTCATGCTCTCCATTCCACCCGCTACAACTGCTGTTGCACTGCCCGCTTTGATTAGGTCGTGCGCCATCATTACCGCTTTTAGTCCCGAGCCGCATACTTTGTTAATAGTTGTTACACCTGCGCTTAGCGGAAGCCCTGCCCCCAGTGATGCTTGTCGTGCAGGTGATTGACCAAGGCCAGCAGGTAACACGCACCCCATGATAACTTCATCAATTACAGAGACATCCATCTCTTCACAGGCTGCTTTAATCGCAGCCTCCCCCAGTTTAGTCGCAGTAAGCGAAGACAAATTACCGTTGAAGCCACCCATTGGTGTGCGCTTAGCCGCGACAATAACCACTGAATCTTTACTCATAACCGTGCCCTTAAAATTCATTTAAATTATAGAGTTAAGTGAAGAAGGCCGCACAGATGTATACAAAAGTAAACACCTCTAATAGCGACTATGCTTTGCCTTCACCATGAAAAATTGACGTTAGCAAAATGTTACTTTACCTTAACGTAAAATGTAATTAACGTTAACGTAAACCTGTACTAAGTATGTGTCAACCAATCACTGCGTTTTAATATAGCGGTATAAAAACAAGAAGCTTTAAACGATAGTGCTGTTGCGATGACACCCAACCTACTACAGATAAATTAATTACAAAGACACCCACGTTAAAACAAAGGTGTTAAACAGCGCTGAAATACAAGGTACATGTAATGAGCAAGTACGAAGACGAAACAACATATGCAATAGGTGAACTCGCGCGAGAGTTTGACATTACTCCTCGTTCAATTCGTTTTTATGAAGAGCAAGGGCTAATGTCGCCGGCCAGAACTGGACAGAATCGTGTTTATTTAAACAAAGACAGAGTGCGCTTAAAGCTTATCTTGCGCGGAAAACGCTTAGGTTTTTCCCTTGCTGAAGTCAAAACACTGTTCGACATGTACGACACTAATCCCAACTCGGCCATTCAGCTAGAAGCCATGCTTGAAATGACTGAGCAAAAAAGAGCTGTGCTTAAACAACAATTAGAAGATATTCAGATGCTAATGGCAGAACTGGATGATGTTGAAGCACGTTGCCGTGAAGAACTCGCAGAATTAAAACGAGGAAATATCGCATGAACACCTCCTACCCTACTTTGAATTTTGGACTTGGTGAAGACATCGAGATGCTACGCGACCAGGTCTACCAATTTGCACAAAATGAGATTGCTCCTCTGGCTGAACAAGCAGACGCAGATAACCAATTTCCAAATCAACTGTGGACTAAGCTTGGTGATATGGGTTTATTGGGTGTAACTGTTTCAGAGCAATACGGTGGCTCTGACATGGGGTATCTCGCCCACACTATTGCTATGGAGGAAGTTAGCCGTGCATCAGGTGGAATAGGATTGAGTTACGGCGCACATTCAAACCTTTGTGTTAATCAAATTTTCAAAAATGGTAACGACGCTCAGCGTGCAAAGTATCTTCCTAAGCTAGTAAGCGGTGAACACGTTGGTGCATTAGCCATGAGTGAGCCAAATGCAGGCTCGGACGTTGTTAGCATGAAATTAAAAGCTGAAAAGCGCGGCGACAAGTACATTCTCAACGGTAATAAAATGTGGATAACGAATGGCCCTGATGCACATACCTTTGTTATCTACGCAAAGACCGACCCTAACGCGGGCCCAAAAGGGATCACAGCGTTTATAGTTGAACGAGATTTCCCAGGCTTTAGCCGTGCGCAAAAGCTCGACAAACTTGGCATGCGCTCGTCTAACACTTGTGAATTAGTGTTCGAAGATTGCGAAGTACCAGCCGAAAATATCCTTGGCAAAGAAGGCGAAGGCGTTCGTGTCCTAATGAGCGGCTTAGATTACGAGCGTCTAGTTTTATCAGGTGGCCCACTCGGCATTATGCAATCGTGCATGGATATTGTTGTTCCATATATTCACGATCGACAGCAGTTTGGTCAATCAATTGGGCAATTCCAACTGGTACAGGGCAAAGTAGCTGACATGTATACGCAAATGAATGCGGCGCGAGCTTACGTTTATACGGTTGCACAGTCTTGCGATCGTGGTGAGACAACGCGCAAAGATGCAGCTGGCGCTATTCTTTACTCAGCAGAACTTGCTACAAAAATGGCTTTAGATGCCATTCAGTTGCTAGGGGGTAATGGCTATATCAATGAATATCCTACTGGCCGCCTATTACGTGACGCCAAGCTTTATGAAATTGGTGCAGGTACATCGGAAATTCGCCGAATGCTAATTGGCCGCGAGCTTTTTAACGAATCTATGTAATACGGGGTTCAGGGTGGAAGGCAATTTTTATTAAACAAAGAAAGATTAAACACTCTTTATTGTGTGGAAATTAGCAAGACACCCACCCTAAAACTTATTAGGTACATTTACGAAAGCTGAGCTTTATTAATAGGCCAATGAATTACAAAGACACCCATCACAGCGAAAGTGCTTAGCATAGGTGTCTCGCTAGTCATCTTGCTGACTAGTGGTAACGCGACAGCCGTCGCCTATACCCAACACAAGGAGGGGTTATGCCCGTTCTTCGCTCAAGTATAAATACGAAGTCCGAAACATTTATCGCAAACGCCGAACATATGCAGGCTCAGGTAAATGATCTAGTCGAAAAAATAGAACAGATTTGTCAAGGTGGTGGGGAAAAAGCAGCCCAACGCCACGTGTCAAGAGGAAAACTATTACCTCGTGACAGAATAAACGCCCTCATCGATCCTGACACCCCGTTTCTGGAAATAGGCCAGTTAGCTGCCTGGGAAGTATATGAAGACTATGTACCCTGTGCAGGGGTTGTTGCCGGTATCGGTATTGTTGCTGGCATCGAGTGCATGATTGTCGCTAATGATGCCACAGTCAAAGGCGGGACGTACTACCCTCTTACTGTTAAAAAGCACCTTCGAGCTCAAACCATCGCAGAGCAGAATAACTTACCTTGTATTTACTTAGTGGATTCAGGTGGTGCTAATTTACCTCGTCAAGATGAAGTATTTCCTGACAGAGATCATTTCGGCCGCATATTCTTCAACCAAGCGAATATGTCTGCTAAGAATATCCCTCAAATCGCGGTAGTTATGGGCTCCTGTACAGCAGGCGGTGCTTATGTTCCTGCTATGGCTGATGAAAGTATTATCGTTAAAGAGCAGGCGACTATTTTCTTAGGTGGGCCACCACTTGTTAAAGCAGCGACAGGTGAAGTGGTAACCGCAGAAGAACTTGGTGGCGGCGACGTACACACCCGGATTTCTGGGGTCGCTGATCATTTAGCCAATAATGACCATCATGCACTTTCTTTAGCCCGAAATGCTATTTCTAGGTTGAACAGAAAGAAGCCAGAATGCTTTAACATGGCTGAGGTAAAACCTCCACGCTACGACACTAAAGAGATTTACGGCATCGTGCCTGCCGATAGTCGTCAGACATATGATGTAAGAGAAATCATTGCGCGTGTTGTTGATGACTCTGACTTTGATGAGTTCAAACCGCTTTACGGCACAACTCTGGTTTGCGGTTTTGCACGCATTTTCGGCTTCCCTGTGGGCATCGTGGCCAATAACGGCATACTTTTCGGTGAAAGTGCGCTTAAAGGCGCTCATTTTGTCGAGCTTTGTGCAATGCGTAAAATTCCCCTCGTATTTTTGCAAAACATCACTGGCTTTATGGTCGGTAAGCAATACGAACATGGTGGTATCGCGAAACATGGAGCCAAAATGGTAACCGCCGTAGCATGTGCGAATGTACCAAAACTTACAGTGCTTATCGGAGGAAGTTTTGGTGCAGGTAATTACGGCATGTGCGGCAGAGCCTATGACCCGCGCTTCCTTTTCATGTGGCCAAATGCCCGAATCTCTGTAATGGGCGGAGAACAAGCTGCTGGCGTTCTCGCACAGGTAAAGCGCGATCAAAAAGAGCGTTCTGGCGAGTCTTGGAGCATAGATGAGGAGAAAGCATTTAAACAACCCGTCATTGATACCTACGAAAAGCAAGGACATCCATACTATGCATCAGCAAGGCTTTGGGATGATGGCGTTATTGACCCGGCGGATACGCGGTTAGTGCTTGGGCTATCGCTGTCAGCGACCCTCAATAAGCCTATCGAAGACACCCAATTTGGCATATTTAGAATGTAGGAGTTCGGGTTATGGAACAATCAGTTATTTACAGCGTAGATGATAGAAACATTGCCACTGTCACCTTAAACAGGGCTGATAAACATAATGCCTTCAACGACGAAATGATAATCGAGCTGACTCGTTTGTTTAAAAAAGCGGGCGAAGACGAGAACGTTCGCGCGCTTATTTTAAGAGCGGAAGGTAAAAGTTTTAGCGCAGGCGCCGACCTTAACTGGATGAAAAAAATGGCCAGTTATACTGAAGCACAAAATGAAAGTGACGCTCTCGCATTAGCAACCATGCTGCAGACGCTTTATAAAATGCCAAAGCCCACAATAGCGAGAGTACAAGGTGCAGCTTTTGGCGGCGCAGTCGGTTTAATTGCTTGTTGTGATATTGCTATTGGAAGCAAGCTCAGCAAGTTTTGCTTAAGCGAAGTTAAAATAGGCCTTATCCCCGCGACTATCAGTCCTTACGTTGTTGAAGCAATGGGGGCACGTGTATGCCGACGCTACTTTCAAACCGCTGAAGTGTTTTCTGCGCGTAGAGCACGACGACTAGGTCTATTGAGCGAATCAGTTACCGAAGATGAGCTAGATAGCACTATCGACGATATTTTATCAAACATACTGAAAAATGGCCCCCAAGCAGTAGCGAAAGCTAAAGACTTGGTGCAATGGGTGTCTACGCAAGAGATTGACGATGCCCTTCTAATAAAAACGAGCAAACTTATTGCACAAGTTAGGACTTCTGATGAAGGTCAAGAAGGTTTGTCAGCCTTTTTAGAAAAGCGCAGTGCGTCATGGGTGGAGGTACAAAATGATAAATAAATTACTAATCGCAAACCGTGGCGAAATAGCCTGCCGTGTTATAAAGACAGCCAACGTACAAGGTATAAAAACCGTAGCTGTTTATTCAGACGCAGATGCGAATGCACTTCATGTAAAAATGGCTGACGAAGCAGTTTATTTAGGGCCATCTCCGTCAAAAGAAAGTTACTTACGTGGTGAACTCATTATTGAGAAATCGAAAGAGCTTGAAGTGGATGCTATCCACCCAGGTTACGGCTTTCTCTCTGAGAATGCTGAGTTTGCAAACCTTTGTACAAAAAATAACATTATCTTTGTGGGTCCACCGGCTTCTGCAATAGAAGCGATGGGGTCTAAGTCTGCCGCGAAGCACATTATGGAAAAAGCAGGTGTGCCCTTGGTGCCGGGCTACCATGGCGACGAACAAAGTGAAGCGGTGTTGAAAGGCGCTGCCGATGAGATGGGCTACCCGGTGCTTTTGAAAGCCGCAGCTGGTGGCGGCGGTAAAGGCATGCGCCAAGTGTGGAGCGAGAAAGAATTTTCTCAAGCGCTAAACGCAGCTAAACGTGAATCTATGGCTAGCTTTGGTGACGACCATATGCTGGTTGAAAAGTACCTAACCCGCCCTCGTCATGTTGAAATACAAGTTTTCTGTGACACCCATGGTAACGGTGTATACCTTTTCGAGCGTGATTGCTCGGTTCAACGTCGTCACCAAAAAATTATCGAAGAAGCGCCTGCTCCTAACATGTCGCAGTCAGTGAGAGAAAAAATGGGCGAAGCGGCGATACTGGCGGCGAAAGCAATTAATTACGTAGGTGCAGGAACTGTAGAGTTCTTACTTGATGAAGACGATTCATTTTACTTTATGGAAATGAATACACGCTTGCAGGTTGAACACCCTGTGACAGAAATGATTACCCGAGAAGATTTGGTTCATTGGCAATTAACTATTGCTGAAGGCAAGCCCCTACCTAAGCAACAAAATGAACTTACGTTAACAGGACACGCATTCGAAGCACGTATTTATGCTGAAGATCCGAACAACGAGTTTCTCCCCTCTACCGGCACGCTGTGCCTGTTGCGCACACCAATAGAAAGTGACGTAGTTCGCATTGATACAGGTGTTGATGAAGGGGATGAGGTGAGCATTTTTTACGACCCTATGATTGCCAAGCTGGTGGTTTGGGGAGATAACCGTGAGATGGCGCTTAAGCGGCTCATTAGTGCGTTGGGTGAATACCATATTGACGGTGTAAGCACGAATATTGACTTTCTAAAGCGTGTTGCAAGGCACCCAGCCTTCATTGCTGCTGAGCTTACAACTACATTTGTAGAAAAACACAACGATTCGTTGTTTAGTCCTACAGCTAGCGAAGACACCCATGCCAATTTCCCTTCAATGGCGTTACTTTCGCTTTTAAGAAGAAAGGTTACAACGAGTAATCGTACCCCCGAGGTATGGTCCTCTAATGGTGCGTGGCGGCCCTAATGGAATACACAAAGAAACCCTTACCTTGCTTTGTGAACAAGAAGAGGTTCGTGTTGAGGTGAAACACCTACAACATGCGGCACAGCTGTCTTGGGAGCTAACGGTAGATGACAAAAGCTTCGAAGTGGGTGGTAAAATCGTTGACCACATGCTGCAAGCGACAATCAATGGATACAAATTGACGTATTCGTTTTCGGACAATGATGGGGTATTTACTCTTTTTAACAAAGACACCCATGCTAAGTTTAGTGTAGTTTCACCCGCGTTGGGAGATGATAATAGTGATGGTGATGATGCCAATTTAAGCGCTCCTATGAATGGAACAATAGTTGCGCATTTAGTTGAAAAAAATCAGCTAGTTAAGAAAGGGGATCCAATTTTAGTCATGGAAGCGATGAAGATGGAGCACTGTATCATTGCCCCAAACGACGGCTCAGTAGAAGAGTTCTTCTTCAATCCAGGTGAATTAGTTGATGGTGGGGCCACGCTTTTGGCATTTTCCGCCACAGAAACCACCGAGGTGTAAGATATGATTCCCAGTCAAGTAAGTATTGTCGAAGTCGGACCTCGAGATGGTCTTCAAAATGAAAAACAGGCCTTAAGCGCTGCTCAAAAGCTAGAGCTTATAAAGCTTCTTTCACAAACTGGCCTTCGTCGGATCGAGGCAGGTGCATTTGTGTCGCCCAAATGGGTTCCTCAAATGGCAAACTCAGATGAGGTTATTAAAGCACTAAATTCAGAACCTGATATCCATTACTCTGCGTTGACACCCAACGTTAAGGGGATGGAAGCTGCGATAGAGTCAGGAGTGAAAGAGGTTGCAGTATTTGGTGCAGCGTCTGAGTCTTTTTCACAAAAGAATATCAACTGTTCAATTAGCGAAAGTTTAAAGCGCTTCGAAGATATATTTGAGTTAGCGAGTAAAAACAACATAAAAGTTAGAGGGTACGTTTCATGTGTGATGGGCTGCCCTTATGAAGGTGATATATCACCTAATGCCGTTAGTCAGGTAAGCAAAGAACTAATAGACATGGGGTGTTACGAGGTTTCACTTGGCGACACCATTGGTGTTGGTACCCCCAAGGCTACAATGCTATTGCTAGATGATGTACTGAAAGAGATTAGTGTTAGCAAAATCGCGGCTCACTTTCACGACACTTACGGACAAGCATTAGTTAATTTATACACGGCGTTGGGGTACGGTGTTTCTACCATCGACTCTGCTGTTGCAGGCCTTGGTGGTTGCCCCTATGCCAAAGGAGCTAGCGGTAACGTGGCGACCGAAGATGTCTTATATATGTTAAACGGCATGGACATTTCGACGGGAGTCGACATGAATAAGTTGCTTGTAGCCTCATCGTATATTTCTAATGTGTTGGGTCGCTCACCCATATCGAAATCAGCCAATGCGCTTTTGGCTGAATAACTTTCTAAACGGTTGCGGGTAAATACAGTTATATCTTCTAAAGACACCCATTTTATGCATCAAGAGAATTATTGGAACGGGTGCCTAAATCCAATTCTTGTGGGGTGGGTGTCACTGTAAGCTTTCGCTAAATATTAAGAAATTTTTTAAGGTGGGTATCTCCGCTCTAGGATGGATGTCTTTGTAAGCTTTTGTAAGGTCTAGGATGGATGTCTTTGTAAGCTGCCCCTTTATCAACGTGTAATGATAAAAAAACCGCTCTTTTGTTCAGGTCACAGTGCTGCCCACCAGGTGGTAAGGTCTAATGAGATTTAATGACCTTGCAGGATGGCAAAAAATGGCACAGAGCAGAAAGTCCCTCATCAGTCTTCACGACACACCTTACTATCACTGCATATCTCGCTGCGTAAGACGCAGCTACCTTTGCGGATACGATCGAAATACTAACGTTAGTTACGAACATAGAAAGTCTTGGGTAGAAAAAAGGCTTTTATTCCTAAGTAAAGTTTTCTCTATAGACATTTGTGCATATGCGGTCATGAGTAACCACGTTCATGTTGTTTTATGCGTAAATAAAAGCGCAGCCCTTTCGTGGCCCATAGATACTGTTTTGAGGCAGTGGCATAAAATGCATAAAGGCACCCTCCTCACTCAGAAATATATGAAGGGTGAATTACTTAGCGACAGTGAATTTGATGCAGTTAAAACTACAGCTGAAGTTTACAGAAAACGTCTCTTTGATATCAGTTGGTTTATGAGAAACTTAAACGAATTTATTGCAAGAAAAGCTAACGAAGAGGATAACTGTACTGGAAGATTTTGGGAGGGTCGCTTTCGTTCACAGGCTTTATTAAATGAAAAGGCTCTACTTTCATGTATGGCTTACGTCGATTTAAACCCAATTCGAGCAAAAGCAGCGACAAGTATTCAAAATTCGTATCACACAAGTATATATACTAGGCTTTCCTCCAACGCGTTGAATAACAAACCGATTAAAGGGCTAATGCCGTTTAAAAGTCAGAGAATAAGTAAAAACCACCGCTGCGTAAATTTCACCTTAAACAACTATCGTGAGTTGCTTGATAACTCTATTAAGTTACTCCTCGATGACAGTAAAGAAACCACTACGCAACAAAGTGATGGCGACATAAAATTAATTGGTATCGGCAAAGCTCAATGGATCAAAGTCATCAATGATTTTGAGAACGCTTTTTCTTTTGCTGCTGGAGACACAGCATCCATGCAAAAATTCAAAGAACGTACTCATAGAAAGCGAATGGCTAAACAGAAAGCAGCATCGCTCTGCTTCGATCGCAAACCTACTTCTCAGACGGTAGAATTACAGTCATAACAACTGCCACCAAAAGTATTCCTGCCATGATATAGACTACGGAAAATGGTAAAACAGGGGTTAGCGCGGCGTAAAGGCCTCCAAACGCTAGCAAGATTACTCCTATCGCAGTGTTGGAAAAACCAACTAATTCAGTCCTCTCATGACCATCTTTAACGTCTAAACTATATGTTTTTCTTCCTGTCCGTACACCTGTATGAGCAATTGAAAGTAAAAAGAATAAAAATGCCGATGTGACAATTGAAGTTGACTGCAAGTAAAGAAGCCCTCCACATGCGCACAGTGCTAACACACCGGATAATCGTAGCGTTGATTTTGCACTGTTATCAGCAAGCCTACCCCAAATAATCGAAGATAAAAGCGCAGCCGCAGCCTCAGCGCCTATATAAATCGGCAACAACTCTTGTGCATTTCCATTTCTTTCAATCATGAAATAGGGAGCAACGAGCGCCGAATGCACGAAAAGCCCCCTAACAAGAATAAATTTATAAACAGTAGAGTCAAAGTTAATACTAAATGCTTTTTTTTCGGCGCTACCGGTGTCCACACTTGTCTTGATGGGCCAAACACATACCAAGGTCAAAACAAAGGAAAGTAAACTTCCACTTAAAATTAGCAAAAGTATGTCTGAAGAGAGGTCGTCACCTACTATAACCAGAGGTATTGAGATTACGAGTGTAACCACCCCAGAAATAGTAGACGCCAACCCTATCAAATTTCCACGTTTCCCTTTTTTCGCGACATCTGCTTCCATATCTTTAACAGTTAATGAACACGCTGAACGACCTAAACTTAGAAATATAAGAGAGAACAGGAGCAAGGCGCCTGCTGTGAAGTTAGAAAAGAATATGACCGAAAGCAGCATACCCACCACTGCAAATGCTTGTATTGCCATGCCAATACGCCAAACGATATGCCGCTGCCCGTGATTTCGAAGATAGACGCTGATAAGAACTTGAGGGAGAAGCGCCCCCGACTCTCTGATAGGAACCAACCACCCTACCATCCAAAGGGGGGCACCGACACTTAAAAGCACTGCCGTCACGGTGGTCTTAGCTGATATTAATAGGTCGGCAAGCTTATTAAGCGAAAGGCCAGCAATAAGGAGATTTTTTTCTTTCATGGACGATGGCACGTACCGTAAACCAATTCGGTGTCTACGGTACTCTAGTATTTTCAGATCATAAAGTTGCGCGTATCACCCGTTGTTTTCAACCAGCACCTTAAGGTTTTCAAGCCCCATTTCGAAATCAGGGCCAACCATACTGTCCATCATCAACGCGAAATATTTGTTTACTGGATTATTGTCGACCGAACCTTCATCCCTCCAAGTTACTATAGAGCCGTCAACTGTAGATTCTATTTCGACCACACCGGATGAGCCCATGTCAAAATCAGGAAAATATAAACGATAGAGAACTCGTTTGTTATGTTCTAATTGCGTGATTTCCATCTCGCCATTCCCTTCCGTTTCACTTAGCCACTGTGAACGCATCCCAATAGCCCTATCTGGACCAGAATAATCAAGCTTCATGTTTGGGTCGCGTTTAAACCAGACTCCCCACTTTTGCCATTCTTTTAAATCAACGACATACGGATATATCTCAGAGGGCTCGGCGTCTATACTAACTTTTCTTTCCACACTGTACTCATTTGGAATAAAAAAGCTTGTAATTACAAATAATATAATTACTACACCAATCACAACTAAAACTTTCTTTAATGCTCCCATCTGAGACTCCACAGAAAAACAGTCTTACAAATATAACATCTAATTAACAATTGTCACTTAATGTTGAGATTAATGATTTTCCGAAGTTACTGTTATATAGACACCCAACCAATCATTTTCAAAGGGATTAAAAACGTTTCAGTGCACTAGCACCAGTGATGCCTTCGCCGTTTGAGTTGGGTGTCTTCATAGATATGAAGATACAACGACATATTCTTGTACCTGCAAGTTTCTAATGGATGTCTTTGTTGTACCTTGTGCAAGTTTCTAATGGATGTCTTTGTTGTACCTTGTGATAGTAGATGATTTGACTATGCTTTATGGATATTCATTGTATGGATGGGTGTCTATCTTACCTTCTTTTTATTTTTATGATGAAAAGTAGATGCTACGTTGGATGTCTTGCTAAGAAAAACCGCAAAGCAACAAATATTTTAAAAATTTAACCATTTCATCACAAAGCAAGAAAATCACGCTGTTATTATAAATTATCTTGTGTAATATGGGTTTAGGTTTTCAGTTAAGTCTGTTCAGTCGGGCCTTTCATGCATAGCGCAATCAATCGCAACACCTCGTTTTCTTTTTATATTTCTATCGATACACAGTTGTCGCTTTTTTACAGGAGTTTTTAGGAAATGGCAGATCAAAGTTCTCGTTACATCAGTAACCTTACCCGCGATACATATGCGCTTATTCTAGCTGGGGGTAAAGGTTCAAGGCTGCACGAGCTCACTACTTGGCGAGCCAAACCCGCGCTTTATTTCGGCGGAAAATTCAGAATCATCGACTTTCCCCTTTCTAATTGTGTTAACTCAGGCATTCGAAGAATTGGCGTTGTTACCCAATACAAGTCTCATTCATTGATTCGCCACCTTGTTAGAGGTTGGGGGCACTTCAAAAAAGAGCTCGGCGAATCGGTTGAAATTCTTCCTGCGTCCCAGCGTTTCTCTGATAATTGGTATGAAGGCACCGCCGATGCTGTTTTTCAAAATATCGACATCATCCGTGATGAGCTACCTAAATACGTCATGATCCTATCAGGTGACCATATCTATCGTATGGATTACGGCGACATGCTTGCTAAGCACAAAGAGTCCGGCGCCAAGATGACTGTATCTTGTATGTCAGTGCCTTTAGAAGAAGCAGCGGGTGCTTTTGGTGTAATGTCTGTAGATGAAAACTATCGCATTAATGGTTTTGAAGAAAAACCTGCCAACCCCACTCCGCTTCCTAACGACCCAACGCGCTGTTTGGCGTCTATGGGTAACTACGTATTCGATACCGAGTTTTTATTTGAGCAACTGCGTGTAGACTCTGAAAACATGGGCTCTCAGAGGGATTTTGGTAAGGATATCATTCCATCGATAATCGCCGATCATCCCGTATACGCTTTTCCATTTGAACAAAGTGGAGGAGATAACGCTTACTGGCGTGATGTAGGTACTATCGATTCATTCTGGGAAGCCAATATGGAGATGGTAGCCCCTGTACCTCAGCTTAATTTATACGATAGAAAATGGCCTATTTGGACTTACCAAGAGCAGCTACCTCCTGCCAAATTCGTATGGGAAGACCATGACAGGCGAGGTGAAGCCATTAATTCTGTTGTCTCCGGTGGCTGTATCATCTCAGGCTCGACCCTTCGTTCTTCTATATGTTTCTCTAACGTACGCGTACATTCATACGGGCTAATTGAAGATGCAGTCATTCTTCCTGACGTTGAAATTAAGCGACATTGTAAACTGAAAAAAGTCATCATTGACCGTGGTTGTGTAATACCTGAGGGAACGACTATTGGGTACGACCACGAACAGGATAAAGCGCGAGGCTTCCGGGTCTCAGAAAAAGGTGTGGTATTAGTAACACGTGAAATGCTAGGGCAGCCTGTAGGCGGGCTTAGCAAACCAACAAAGCAAGATTAATCGAGCTCTCTAAGCAAGTCAGATTGATATTGGCAATAAACGTCAATGTCAATCTGTCTATGCCTCACGTAGCACAACTGTAAAGCCTGACTAGGCTCCCCAGAATCTTTTACATCCTTTCCCTACGCCAATACCTTACACCAATTTCTTAAATCGCTACCCTGCACTATTCCACTGTGTAAGCCTTTGCTCAATAAAGCTCGCCACTTCCTCTGGGTGTTCTAACGGAAACATATGACCACCATCTAATACCGCATGTTCAATCGCATTATGCTTCATTAGTCGCGAGTACATTTCAGGTTTACATACGTTGCTGCTGCTACCCGTCGCCAATACTGCAGGGCACTTTAGCTTTCCTTTGTATTTCCCGAGGTTATGAGGCACGTTGCGAAATAAAGCCGCTTCCACATCAGCCCTAAACGTAAGTGAGATATCGTCTCCCTTACTCTCTGTAACAGATTTCACGTAGTCACGTACGCATCGTTTATCCATATCTCGAAACAGTGCTTTACCGTGAAAGTACGCCACCATGTCCGTATTACTCGACCAACGGGTATTACG